>CAVRUD010000030.1:0-515583 GCA_963724285.1 uncultured Chloroflexia bacterium
GTGGAACCGGGCTTGCGGCGCGTGTGGGCATGAGCAAGCCCCTGGTCCCCGACGAACTATGGGGCCGTAATCGAACCGCTGTTGCCGCGCGAAGTCGCCCAAACCTAAAGGCGGGCGACCACGGCTGTTTCGGATCGGGAAAGCGCTGACAGGCATTCTGTTTGTGCTGCGCTAGCTCGGCATTCCCTGGGAGATGCTGCCCCAGGAGTTAGGCTGCGGGTCGGGCATGACGTGCTGGCGCCGGTTGAGGGGCCGGCAGGCTGCCGGGGTGTGGCGGCGCTTGCACCAGGTACTGTTGGACCGCCTGGGGGCCAGGCCAACCAAATCGTATTGGAGCTCGCGTTTCGCTGGACGCCGCCACGGTGCCGGCCGAGGGGCCGCGAAAAAACCGGCCCAGACCCAACGAACCGCGGCAAATCGGGCACGAAGCGCCATCTTGTGGTCGACCGCAACGGCACTGCCACTGAGCGTGACGCTTTCGGCGGCCAACGTCCACGACAACCAGATGCCTATGGAAGCCACCCTCGACGCTATTGCGCCCATCAAACGGCCCGCGCGGCCGGCCGCGCCAGCGCCCGCACAAGCTGCATGCCGATAAGGCCTACGACAGCCGCGCCCTGCGCGCTGGGACCTGCCGCCTGGCGCGGCATCACCCTCCCGCGCATTGCTCGCCGGGGCATCGGTTCCAGGCCGAAGCGCCTGAGCGCTACCGCCGCCGGGGGATGCTGGAAACCACTCTCGCTCAGTCGCTGTACCTGTCCCCTGCCTGGCGAGGTCCGCGACCAACCCCGCCCAGCCACCCACGGGGCATTCCTACAGCGAAACCTGCGCCCGACGGCTGGCTCTGCGGCCTCTAATCGATAATACGGTTTTGTTGAGGCGCTCTTAGTGCCGCGGATCAGCCCGGTCGCCGACGTCGGTCGCGGCGATGCTGGTCCGGATATCCTCCACGCCGAGTTGCCGGAGCCGCTCGGCGACGAACTTGCTCGTTTCGAACTCCTTGAAGCCGAGCTCGGGATGCTGGTGCAGGTGTCGCCGATCGGCGATCACCCCGGGCATGATCTCGTCGATGTCGTCGCGCAAGCTGGCGCGGGTCGCGACCATGGGATCTCTCTCCAATGCGTCGTGCTGGGTCAAAATCCTGGTCGGTTGGTCGGCCAGGAAGCGCAGCACCGTGCGGACCATGGTCTCCATGCCGTAGCCCATAGCCTCTTCGTCGATGTCGAAGCGGGGATGGTGGTGCCCCCAGACGAAGCCCTTCTCGGGATTGCGCTGCCGACGAAGAAGAAGCAGCCCGGCCGGGCTTCGAGGAAGTAGCTGAAGTCTTCGGCGCCCATCTGCGGCGGCTCGCGAAGACGTTGTCGTCCCGACGACATCGATGGCGACTTCACGCACGAGTTCGGTCATCGCCTCGTCATTGACGGTCGGAGGGTAGCCGGGGTTGTATTGGACTGTCGCTTCGGCCCGCATCGTCTCGGCGATCCCCTCAACCAGAGCGGTGATCCGCTCCTGGAGCTGCGTCCGCACGTCGGGGTCGAATGAGCGGACGGTCCCGCGCAGCTCGGCGGTGTCCGGGATGACATTCGCGGCTTCGCCGGCGAGGAAGGCGCCGACGGTGACGACGGCGGGTTGGATCGGGTCGATCTCGCGGGAGACGATCGTCTGCAATGCGGTGACGATCTGGGCGCCGACCGCGATCGGATCGATCGTGAGATGCGGCTCGGCGCCATGGCCGCCCTTGCCCTTGATCGTGACGACAAACCGGTCGGCGGCGGCCAGCACCGGACCGGGACGGATGGAGATCGTGCCGACCGGCGTCTCCTGGGCGATGTGCATCCCGAAGACGGCGTCGACGTTCGGCTCTTCGAGGACGCCCTCGTCGATCATGACGCGAGCACCGCCGCCGCCCTCTTCGGCCGGCTGGAAGAGGACCTTGACCGTGCCGGCAAACTCGTCGCGGCGGTCGTGCAGGATGCGGGCGATGCCCAGCAGCATCGCGGTGTGGGCGTCGTGGCCGCAGGCGTGCATCGACGCCTTGATTGACGGACTTGTACTCGACGTCGTTCTGCTCGTGGATCGGCAGCGCGTCCATGTCGGCGCGGAGCAGGACGACCTTGCCCGGCCCCTTGCCGCCCCGGATCAGCCCGGTGACGCCGGTGTCGGCGATCCCGGTCTGGATCTCCTCAATCCCGATTGCCTGGAGCCGCTCAGCGACGAACTTGGCGGTCTCAAATTCCTGGTACCCGAGTTCCGGATGCTGATGGAGATGTCGCCGGTCGGCGATGACGCCGGGCAAAATCTCGTCGATCTCGTCGCGCAGGCGGGGTCGGGTGACGGACATCTGTACTCCTCCGGTCTTCCGTTCCAGGAACGGTCTCGGGCCGAATCGCCCCGGCACGATACCAGACCGCTCGCTCCTGAGCGAGGGTTCAGCGCGCCGGGGCGTGCTAGCATCCAAGCCAGCGGCGAATTGCCGTCGGTCAATCTGCGAGACGGAAGAGGAGTTCGTTGTGTCCGATGCCCAATCGCCTCGTCCTCGTCTGCCCCGGCTGACGGAGGAGCAGGCGCACGACTACGCGATGCAAGGGGTCGAATTGGCCGGGGGGACGCGGAGGATCTACCGAAATCCGCGCCATCCGTTCGCCCTCTCGCCAACTAGCGACTACGAGATCGAGGGCTACCCCGTTGAGGTCCGGTGGGGGGAGATCAGCTCCCCGGCGGTGGTGTCGGTCGGGGGGTACGTCTTTCAGATCCACGAGGACGAGATCGAACTGCTCGTCCGCCCTCCGAAGCTACGACCGCCCGCGAATTCCTGACGATCACGCCACATCCGTGTTACGAGGTCTGGGCTGAGGTGGGTGGTTCTTCCTTGTCGGGGGCGTTGCCGGCATTTCCAGCGAGGCGCTTTGCCGCCCGGTTGAGCAACTCGGTCGTCCAGCCCGGCGAACCGGCGGCGGAGGCCGGAGTGACCGGTGTGAAATTAACTGCCGTTGACTCGACGTCAGGCGGCGGTGTTGGGTGGCGAATCTCGGAGGCGTCCACCGGATAGTGTTGCACCAGCCCGCCGTGCTCGACCGTCCCCAGCGGCCCGCGCATCCAGCGCCAGCCCGGGAGGTTGAGGGTGCCGCCGGGCCGGTGGGCGCCACGCCGGCGATCCAGGTAATCCGTAATCAGGATCTGGACGAGTGCCGCGATCGGGATCGCCAGCAAGGCGCCGATCGGTCCATAGAACTGCGTTCCGGCCAGGATCGCGACGAATACCGTCAGTGGGGTGAGACCAACCGCGCCACGCATGACGCGAGGAACGAGGACCATGTTCTCCAGGAACTGGAGAACGACGATGAACCCGGTGACGAACATGGCCTCCTGCCAGCCCATTGTCAGGGCGACCAGCACGGCCGGGACACCACCGATCCAGGGACCCAGGATCGGGATGATCTCGGTGATCCCGGCCCACAACCCGAGCAACGGCCAGAACTGGATGCCCATGATGCCGTAACCGATGGTCGCGGTGACGCCGATGATCAGGCAGAGCGTGAGCTGGCCGCGCAGCCAGTCGCCCACCTTGCGCTCGGATTCGTCCCAGAGCCGGTTGACGCGGACCTGAGCCTCCGGACGAAGCTCCTGGATGACCAGCCGCCGGAGCAGCGATTTCTCCATCAAGTAGTAGAAGGCGATCGCGAAGACGGTCAGCACTCCGACGATTGCGCCACCTATGGTGGTGGCGACGTTGATCGTCGTCTCCTGCTCCGGCGCCGGCGGCTCTTCGATCGCGTCGGCGGCCTGGCCGAGGAGGTCGGCGCCAGTGCCATTGAGGAGGGGATTGCTGCTCTGGTTCCATTCCTGTTGCAGGTCCCGGATGTCGGCGGGTAGCTCTTCGCGGAACTGGGATGCCTCGTCGGAGACGACGGGCACGATCCCGACCACCAGCAGGGCGATCGCGCCGATGATGCCGACGTAGATCATGAGGATGCCAAGGCCGCGCGGAATTCGTCGAACTTCGAGCCGCCGAAGCGGCCCTTCGATCGCGGTGGCGAAGATCAAGGCAAGCAGCGTCAGGATCAGGACGAGCTGGATCTTGAAGATGACGTAGGCGATCAGGAGGACAAAGAGCAGCGACAGCGGCGTCAGGCTCGGACGCCGGTCCTGCTCGGCCATCTGCTGCGGAGGAAACGCAGGCCCTTCGACCCGGGGCGACACTGGCGTGATCCCCTGATTGCGGCCAGCCTCCGCGATCTCCTCAGAGGTCGGCGGCGTCACCCGGGCAGCGGGAGCGGTACGCGACGGCAAGCCAAACGGGACGCGACCGGGTGGTCGGCCTCCGGAGCGGGTGGAATCACCGTCGCCACGCATTGTTTGGGGTCATCCTTGGCGTGCAGCACGTTGCCAACGGCCAGCGACACGGTTCAAAGTAGATGGCCAGCCGAAATCGTGGTCGGATTGGCGGAATAATGCGCGCTAGGAGCAGGAGATTGCCAGTTTCCGCGCAGACTATCGGTACTGGCGAGCGGTCGCGGACGTGTCTTTGCGGCGGCTGACTGCCCAGTAGGCGGGATCGAAGGGGTTGACCCGCTGGCGCTTCTCGGCAACCGACAGTTCGCTCCAGGCGGTCGGGAAAGAGTAGATCTCTTCGCCGTCGACCTCCAGGCGGCGGGCCACCCCGAACGGTTGCTCCACCGGAAAGATTTCCCGGGGTGGCCGCGAGATGACTTCGGCTTGAAACCAACCGTGCTCGGGGCAATGACCGGCGTGAATCTCCCAATTGAGATCGCCCGTCACCCCGCCGATGTCGCGCACGAGGACCTTTTCCAGCCCTCGATCGCAGATGGGGCACCGCATCGGGGTCCGGGGAGCAAGCTGGTCACGATTCATGGACGGTTGCCTCAATCGGGGTGGGAGCGGCCGGTCGGTTCGGGTAGGGAGTTTACCATCGGCGCTCGGCGTTCGGCGTTCGGCGTTCGGCAACGGCCCTCACCCCCCGGCCCCCGCTTCCAATTCTGGGAGAGGGGGAGCGTCTGCTGGGCAGTGGTGAAGAAATTCGGGCGGTCGATGGCCTAGTGGTGCGCGTGTCGCTGCTACCCCATCCGGCCCGGCGGTGGGCGAATCGAGGAGCGGGGTCTACAGGGGCTCGACCGCGGGGGACTTCCCTGGGGAGCGCGCGCTGGGGCCTGGATGACGGCTGGGAACCCGAGCCGGGCGCGGAGGGGCGCTGCCCAGGCCCGCACCCGCGCCGGGCGTGCCGCTTGAGCGGATCATAACAGAACATATGTTCTTGTCAAGTATTGCAGCGGCTGGGTATCGTTGACCTGAGGCGTATGATTTGGGGGGTGAGGTCCAAGCTCGTGTGGTCGGGAGGTCGGGTAATGGCGGCGACGGTTGAGGAGCGGTTGGAGCGGTTGGAAGCGCAGATGGCCGAAGAGCGGCTGGAGCGGTTGGAGGCACGGATGGAGATGCTTGCAAAGCGGGCCAACGTCTCTTCCCGAGGAGGTTTCGGTTGGACGATCGAGGAAGTGAAAGAACGCCTTGGGCGCCCGGTGGTGCGTGGGCCGCGTGAGTACGAATTGTTGCGCCGCATCACCGGGGTCTTTGACGGGCCGGAAGACCTCTCTGAGATTATGCGGGATTACATCAACGGCGGCCGCGAGTAGAACGCGTAGTCGATGGAAGGAGCCGTCGTGACGTCGCCGGTGTTTGTCGACGCGTCGGCTTGGCTGGCAAGAATGAACGCTCGAGATCAGTATGCCGACGCGGCGCGGCGCTTGATCGACAGGTGCTTTGCGGACGAAATCTCTTTGGTGACGACGAATTGGACGTCTTACGAGGCGCTTTCGATGGTCAAGAGCCGAATGGGGTCGGAAGCGGCATCTGATCTTTGGGCATTGCTCTCGCTTTCGTCCGCAGTCGAGTTCGCCGAGGTAACGCCCGAGATCGAGCGCCGGGCGCTTGAGCTGTTTTTCGGCTATGAGGACAAGACCTGGGGCGTGGTGGATTGCGCGAGCTTGGCGGTGATGGAGGAGCTCGGGTGCCGTCAGGTGGTTGCGTTCGACCGGCATTTCGTGGAAGCGAGCCGGCAGCGGGGGTTTGAGGTTTTGGGGTAGGGCGGTCGTCGAAACGCTGAGCTACCGATCGGCCAGCCAGTCGGTTGAGCGCCAGAAGCGGTCCATGATCGCGGCCTGCTCGCCGCCGGTCATGAGGCGTGGCTGGTGGAAATCCTCGATCTCGACGCCGCGGGTGCGCAGGCCGATGACCTGGGTGCCGCTTTCGCCGCCGAAGACAAGTTCGAGGATGAGGCCCTGGCGGGTGTCAACGCTGAACATCTGGTCGAAGATGAAGTTGCCGACGGAGTAGACGATGGGGGTGTTCTTGTAGACCTCCATCCCCTGGATGACGTGGGGGTGGTTGGTGACTACGACCGTCGCTCCGGCGTCGATGCAGCCACGGGCGGCCTCTGTGACCCACTCCGGCACCAGCCACCGATACTCGGCGCCCATGTGCAGGTAGGGGATGACGATGTCGTGATCGGCCGCGGCGGCCTCGACATCGGCGATGACCTGATCAAAGGCGTACGGGTTGGTACCAGGTGAAGAGCCGTCGGCAGCGGAGGCGGCCTCGACAACCCCGATGTCAGCGTTTTGTTCGGGGTAGTCCAGGTTCCCGGTCACGCCATCGACGCCGAGAAACGCAATCCGGCGCCCTTTCGCTTCGATCGTCCATACCCGGCGCGCCTCGTCCAGGTCGCGACCTGCACCAAAGAACGGGATCTCGGCGCTTTCAAGCGAATCGATCGTGTCGAGCAAGCCCTGAACGCCCCAATCCTCGTCGTTCCAGACCGTGTGATTGTTGGCCAGGCTGACCGCGCCGATACCCGCCATCTTGATGCCGTCGGTCAGGGCGGGGCTGGTCACAAAGGAGTACGAGCTCGGGTTCTCCGGCTGCCCAAGGGAATCGGAGAGGTTGCACTCCAGGTTGGCGATCGTGACGTCGTAGGTCGAGAGATGGTTGGCGACCTTCCAGAAGGCGTGGGTGAAGTCGCCGTAGCGCTCCTGGGTGAGGTGAACATTGCGGCCAGCGATGATGTCACCGACGACGGCGATCCGCAGCGGACTGTTATCGCCCTGATCCCGGACCGGGTCGTGGTTGTCGATCGACAGGACGTTGGCGCGAAAGTCGACCTGGTCGATGGGGACGACCGCGACGGCGCCTGATCGCTCGGCCAGCGCGGCGGCGAGTGCGTCGTAGTCGGCAACGGTCTCGGCGGGGGTGCTGCCCTCCGGGACCGCGCCGTCGATCGCGAGCAGTTCAATCGGGAACGCAGCGGCGGAACCCAGGTCACGCCAGTTGGTGATCTCGCCGGCGAGAAGCGCGTCGCGATCCGCCGATCCGATCCCAAAGAGCGGCAGGCGGGGCGAGCTAATGAGCGCCAGCCCGTCGCCGCCGGATTGGGCCGCCGGAGCGGACTCACTGCGGTCGGCGACCTCGGTGATCTGGACCGGAGCCTGATTGGCCGGCTGAGTGGATTCTGGGTTCGCAGAGGCGTTAGCGACGCTCTCTGTTGGATCGGTGTTGGAATCGGGAGCGGTGCGTGGCGGGCCGGTCTCGCCGCCTTCGCCGGTCAAGGCCCGCGCCGTCAACGCAACCGCGCCCGCACCCGCGACGCCGAGGCCCGCGAGCAGCGGACGGCGGCCGATCCTGATGTTCTGGAGAGCGGGAGTGCCGCGCGAATCGGGCGCGTCTGGATTGGGCACAAGGATCTCCAACCTGCGGGAAGCGTTTTTTGATCCGTCCATCGTACCGTAGTCGTACGTAGAGCGGCTGCTCACTCGCGGCGGAGAGACAGCCTCTCCGAGGCTACCCGGGACTGAGTGGCCCGACCCAGCGGGCTCAACCTACAAAGCCCCTCCGGGACTGAGCTTGGAGGAGGGGCATGCAGCGGTCGACATGACCTGCGCAGCCGCTTAGGCCTGGGTCTCGTCGAAGTAGTCGTTGATCGCGCTTTCGTAGGCGGAAACGATCGCCTCGTGGCCTTCCGGGCTGTTGAGGAAGCGGGCGTCGTCGTCGTTGGAGATAAAGAGGGCCTCAACGATTGTACCGGGCATCTCGCTGCCGTTGATGACCCCGCGGACATCCGGCCCGGTCACGATCATGTGATCGAAGAGGGTCGGGTTGGTTTCGTCGACCGAGATGTTGCGGTCGTCGTTCACTTCGCGGGCATCGGTGATATATCCGGCCGCTTCCATCTCGTTGCCAAGGGCGCGGAAGACAAGCGTGGCGAAGCGCTGGCTGTGATCGCCGAATGGCCGCGAGCCTGTGTACCAGGTCTCGTAGCCCTTCACCAGGGGGCGAAGTTCGGCGCCGTTGATGTGCATCGAGACGAGCAGGTCGGCCTTGGCCCCGTTGCAGATATTGATCCGGGCCTGGAGTTCGTCAATCGTGCCGGCCGCCTGGGAATCGGCGATGGTTTCACCGTCGCCGTTGACATCGGCCCCGTCGGCGTTGACCGCGCTCGGCGTACGTCGGGTCATGACGACTTCGAAGCCGTCTTCCTCGAGCCGCTCGGCCAGATCGTAGGCCTGCGCCAGGTTGTAGTCGGCTTCGGCCAGTCCCGGCAGGAAACCGGAGAGCGGCCGGAAGTATCCCGGGTCCCAACCGCCATGGCCGGGGTCGATGCACACGACCATCCGACCGTCGCCCTGGCCGGGCCACTCTGGGTCCTCGACGAGCGAGTTCGCAGGAGTGGACTCACGGTCGGTGTCTGACAGCAGCGCCGCGGATGCTGTGGGCGACCCCAGGGCAACAACGACGGGCGGAACGGTGGCAGTCGGTTCGGGCGCGCCAGCGCCACGGTTGCCAAAGACCCCGCCCGCGCCCAGCGACACCGCCAGGATGCCGATCACGAGGATGGCGCCTAGCGTGACGGTCCGGCCGCTCATGCGCTCGGATCCGTGGCTCCCGTAGGCGTATTCAGAGATCGGATAGTCCTCGTAGTGGTCGCCATGATCGTTGGACTCGAGGCTCGGCGGCCGCTCTCGGTAGCTGCGCAAAAACGAGCGGCGCTCATCGTCCGTCAGCGGCCGGGTAAGTTGATCTCCGAGGTCCGGCTCACCGGCGCCTCTGCCGGCCGAAGTCCGGCCATCGGTGAATCCGGTGCGGCCGGTCGCATGCTCCTGGTCGACCCGGCGGTTTGCTGGATCGATCAGGTCGGACAGGCCGGGCAGAAGCGACTCCCGCAACTCCGACCGGGCATCGCGCGGAGCCGGACGATCTACGGGCCGGTGCGCTCGCGGGCGCGACGGCGAGGCCGGATGCTGCTGGCGCTGCTCGCGCCGCCTGCCGGATGCCTCTCGCCACAGGTCGCGCCGTGGCCGCTCCCGGTGGTCAGGCATCGAACACCGCGTCCGGGTCGAGGGGCATAATCGGTCGGCGGATGGCGGCGTAGGGTAGTCGCCGCAGATCGCCGCAACTGACCCCAGATCCTCCCGCCTCGATCATCGCTGAAGCCAGGTTCGCGAACCCAGCCCGGTAGTGGACGCTGGATTTGATCGCCAGGATCGACGCCGCCTGGGGATCGATGCCAACGGAGGGGAAGATGGCGGGATCGAGCACCTGCACCCGGCGTTCGCAGACGATCACATCGACCCCGCCGGAGCGCAGCACCGCTGTCCGGCCGAGGCGGGTGACCCCGCCGGTCCCGATCGGCCCGCTGTTGACGAAGACGCCATCGCCCGTCCAGCGGATCGTCCAGGTTCGCTCGATCGGCTCACCGGAGCCGAGTGAAGCGCCGTCACCGAGGCGTACCGTCCGCTCAGTTCCAACCGGCGAACGCTCGACTGCTCTAACGGCCGCGGGATCGGCGATCGTGGCGACCGCCGCCCGCTCGACTCCCTGGTCGATCAACTCCCGGAGAAGCAGGGTGGCATTGCCGGGGGCACCGGCGCCGGGATTGTCAGCGGTGTCGGCGATGACGACCGGGCCGGATTGACCGGGAGAGTTCACCGCGCGACGCGCCCTGGCCACGGCATCGACCGGGGCGATGTCATCCACCTGAAACCGATCCCGCCAGGCCCAGACCCTGTTTGCCAATTCGCCGGCAATCTCGGTTGCGCTTCCCGGATCGGCATTGGTCGTGACGGTCACGGCGAGGCCGGCTCGGGTGACATCCGCGTACGGGAAGCCACCGGTGACCGTCACCGCCGCCGCTCGACCCAGGCGTTCGTAGTCCTCGGCCAGATCGAGCACCGCCCGCATCGCGGTCGGGCCATCGGTCCGGCCTGCAGGAAGGGGCAGCAGGAGCGGAACCTGGTGCAGCGCCCGCTCCGGCCGGAGACGACCGTTGCGAATTTCCAGAGCCAGTTCGACGGCGCGGCGGCCCTTCTCGAAGGTGTCGATGTGGGGGTAGGTGGCATAGGCCAGAATGATGTCGGCGTTCGCCACCATCGCCGGGGAGACATTGGCGTGGAAATCCAGCACCGCCACGATCGGCGTGGCGGGTCCGACCAGCCGGCGTACGTCGGCCAGGAGGGCGCCCTCGGCATCAGGCTCGTCCTCGGCGACCATCGCCCCATGCAGGAGCAGAATCACCGCCGACAGCGGCCAGGGTCCGCGCGATGGCACCCGCAACCGCTCGAGCAGGCGGGTCCGCAGGGTCTGATGCGCCTCGGCAGTCACCAGACCGCCAGGCATGGCGGCAGCGAACAGCGTCGGGACCAAATCGGCGCCGGCATCCGCAGCGGCGGCGAGGACGCCGCCAAGCACGCCCGCCGTCCCGGCGCCCTGGGCGAGGATCGCCTCCCCGGTCAGCAGGGATCGCTCGCGGAAGGCAGCCAGGTCGGTCTGGACGGGCGAGAACGTATTGGTTTCATGCCAGATTCCGCCGATGGCAATCCGAGGCGGTAGCAGCCGGGACCCCTGGAGTGGCCGGTCTGGCCGAATGGACGTGGGGAACTGGGATCGGTGCATGAGACGCTCAGACGACGAGACTGTCCGGCACAGCGGGCAGCCGGGTCAGTGAGCAAGCAAGGGCATTGGCAATGGGAAGCGAACCAGACTCGGGAGTACGCATAATCCGGAGCATAGGCCATCTGTCGGGAAAGTCGCAACGTCGGGAGCCATAAGTCCTCCTTATACTTGGAGCAGAGCCGGTTCGCCGTCGTGATCCAGAGCCAAGCGGAGAGAGGGCAGGAACGGTATGGAGCAATCCGGAGCGGGGGACAATGGGTTCGGCGCGGCCCGCACATCTCCAGTTGCCGGGTTGATGACGGGGGGCCACTTGGCGAGATCGGGCGGGGGGTCTGGCCCAGGCAAGCGGGAAGTCGACCTCTACGTCCGGACGTACACAACGCTGCTGCAGAGCTCGGGCGCGATCGGCGTCTCCAGTCTGGAGCCCGCCCACCTAACGGCGGCTTCGTCCCTCCATGCCGGGGCGGCGGAGCCGGCGCCTGACATGAACGCCTTCATGTATTCGACCCAACGCCTGCCCGCCTGCATCGTCGATGTCCGCCGGATCGTGCTGGGGCAATCGGCGCGGGCGTTCGAGCGGGGCGGTTACCAGGGAATGGAATCGTGGGCCGCGGTGAAGGCGCCCGGCCGCCGCCGGCGGTGGCACTACGACGGCGCGGAGATTCTGGCGGCGTACATCGCCTCGGCGTCGGACCTCGACGACCTGATCCCGACGATCGTTGCCTACCAGATCGAATGGAACAAGTTCAATCGCCTCCTCGCCGACAACCCAGAATTGACCAAACTCGTGCAGGAGATTGTGGCCGGCGATCGTCCCATTCCGGAGGGAGACGATCTGGCGGCGGTCGGCGATGCGCTGCTGCTCGCCCCAGCCGATTGGCGCAGGCTTCAGGCCGTGTGGGGCGATGCTCTCTGGCCCAACCTGGCAAAGATGGCCCAGGATCGGAAGCGGTATTCACTGCAAATGCTCGGCGCGAGTTATGTCAGCTACCAACGGTCCGCCCGGCACTGGTGGGCTCCCGTCGGCCATCACGTGCTGACGAACGATCTCCGCGACCGACCGATCTATTTCATCTCCTCCAACACCCACTCGATCGTCAATGTGCTCAGCGGAACATCGCGGCGACGGCGGGCGGAGATGACCGATTTCATCCGCCGCAGCCGCGATCCCGAACTCGTTCCCCAACTCGATCTGCTTGAGGCAGGCGAGACCCGGTCGTCGTGGGACAACCTGCTGTACTTTGCCGCTCGGCACTATTTCAGCGGCTCGGAGATGACGGCGGAGCGTGAGAAGCGATCCGAGGAAGAGCGAGACCTCGGGATCTACCACATAGAGCCGGCCGGAGCCGTCGATGTCGGCATCCAATTGATCGAGATCGCGAAACTCGATCCCGCCACCTGGGACCGCCGTGTCCTCTACTCCGGAGAACAGCCGGTGCCGGCGCTCGAAGGGTTCAATCCACGGAATTCGGACGCCCTCATCATCAACATCAATTACCCCCTGGGATTCGCGGCGTATCACCTGTTCAGCCAGATCGCAATGGCGACGGACGACCTGCAAGGGGTCTACGTGCTCGGCAAAGCGGCCACCCTCAACGGCAGGATCGGCGATGTGATGCTGGCGAACGTGGTGTACGACGAGCATTCGGGAAACACGTTCTGGTTCGACAACTGCTTCGCCTACGACGACATTGCCCCGCTGCTGGTCTTTGGGGCGGCGCTGGACAACCAGCGGGCGGTGACGGTCAAGGGCACCTATCTCCAGAACGAGGGCTACCTCGACTTTTACTACCGCGAGAATTTCACCGTGGTCGAGATGGAAGCGGGGCCATACCTGAACGCGATCCACGAGGAGACGTCGCTGTCGCGATATCCCTCTGACGAGGCGATCAACGTGCGATTCGCCCCTCCGGCGCATCTCGACCTCGGGATCATCCACTACGCGTCGGATACGCCGTATACGCGAGCTCAAACCCTCGGAGCCAGGGGGATGTCGTTCTTCGGGATGGATTCGACCTACGCCTCGACGATCGCGATCCTGCGGCGGGTGTTCGCGCGCGAACACGAACGGCTTACGCCCGAACGATGAGCCGGCCGCCAATGGCGACGATCAGATAGTCGCGGTTCGCTCGGCGGAACTGGACCTCGACCCCGGCGACGAGATCGACGGTGACGACATCGGTAAAGACGATCGTGGAGCCGCCGCCGATGGCATCGACCCGGCGGATCGACGGCCAGAGCGTCAGCATGGCGCTGGCCCGGCCGTCGGTGCCGGGCACCATCAATTGGTAGACGGCCGCCCCGGGCAGGCGGAAGTCGGCGAGGCCGACCGGGATGTCGAGCGTGTCGGCGATGAGGTCGATCGCCTGGGCATCGTATGCGATCTGCCGAATGCGCGAGCGGGCGGACCCATCTGGCCCAGCCGGCCTAGCCGACCCGGCGGAACCGGAGGCGCGGTTGTTCGGATCTCCCACCGTCGAGGCACCTCCCAGGGCCCTATGTTTCAGCAGCGCCTCTATACTGGCGCGGCTGCTAGGGATTGTACGAGGCGGACCCGCGGGTAGGCGGGGAGCCGGGCAGCAGATATCCGAGGAGACCACTCATGGACGGTGCGAGCGTGGGCGGAGCGGTGGCGGACGGCGAGACGACGGCCGCCCCTCAGATCGATGCACCCCAGGTGACGCTCGCGGATATCGAGGCCGCCCGGGATCGGATCGCCGAGTACCTGCCCCGGACGCCGCTGTTTTCGACGGAGACGCTGGGCAAGCGAACGGGCACCCGCCTCAGCCTGAAGGCGGAAAACTTGCAGAAAACGGGATCGTTCAAGGTGCGCGGGGCACTCAACTCGGTCTTGCAACTGACGCCGGAGCAGCGGGCCCGGGGAATCGTGACGATGTCGGCCGGCAATCACGGGGCGGGTGTGGCCTACGCGGCGTCGCTGGTCGGGGTGAAGTGCGCGGTCTTCATGCCGGAGTTCGGGGTGCCGGCCAAGATCGCGGCGATCAAGGGGTACGGGGCCGAGGTCCACTTCGCGCCGACGATGCAGGCGTTGAAGGCGGCGATGGAGGCCCACCGGGATGCCCACGGGATGGAAGTGGTGCATCCGTTCGCCGATCCGAACACGATCGCCGGGCAGGGGACGGTCGGTCTGGAGATCCTGGAAGATTGCCCGGATGTCGAGGCGATCGTGATCGGGACGGGAGGCGGCGGGTTGCTGGCCGGGGTCGCGCTGGCTGCAAGAACCCTGCGACCCGATGTCCGGATCGTGGGCGTGGAGCCGGTCGGGGCGCCGACGGTCTTCAACAGCCTGAAGGCCGGAAAGCCGATGCCGCTCGATCACATCGACACCATCGCGGACGGGCTGGCGGCGCCGTTTTCGGATCAACTGCCGCAGGGGATCATCGAACGCTGCGTCGACGACGTCGTGCTGGTGACCGACGACGAGATTTTGGCCGCGCTGCGCCTGATTTTGGAGCGGACGAAGCTGCTGGTGGAGCCAGCCGGCGCGGCGGCGGTGGCGGCGCTGATGACCGGGAAGGCGGGGCTGGAGACTGGGACGCGGACGGTGGCGATCCTCAGCGGGGGTAACATCGATCTGGAGCGGTTGAAGGCGGTGCTGTAGGGGCGTCCGGGCAGTCGATGGCCTAGTGTGGTGCGATGTAGGACCGCGAGTTCGCTGCGACTCCATCCGCCCCGGCGGGGGAGAATCGAGGAGCGGGAGTGTCCTAGGCGTGCTGCATGTTAGAGACCTGCGAGGGAGGACCCTCCGGGAGCATCGGCCAGGGGACTGGATAACGGCTGTGGAATCCAAGCCGGGCGAGGTGACGCGCTGCCCAGGCCCGCACCCGCGCCGGGTGTGCCGCTTGGCTCCAGTATAGAACATATGTTCTTTTAGTCAATGGGGTGGGGCGCGGGAACATCCGGCGTGGTACGTGGACAGGCGGCTATTATTGAGAGGAACGAGCAATTTGGGGCATCGGGAGGCGGGGCCGTGGTCCGGCTCACGGAATACCAGGCGGCTTACTTCGCGCATGAACTGACGCGAAGGGGAGCGCCGGACAGCCTGGATAAGCTAGCAGCAGCGGTAGCCGGGGCGCAGGTGGATTTGAACCCGCACCAGGTGGATGCGGCGCTGTTTGCGTTCCGGTCGCCGCTTTCGAAGGGTGCGCTGCTGGCTGACGAGGTGGGCCTCGGCAAGACCATCGAGGCCGGGCTGGTGCTCTCGCAGCACTGGGCCGAGCGGAGGCGCGGCTGCTGGTGATCGTGCCGGCAAATCTGCGCAAGCAGTGGCTCCAGGAGCTGACCGAAAAGTTCTTCTTGCCGTGTGAAATTTTGGAAGCGCAAGTCGTACAACCAGGCGATCCGGGAAGGTAAATACGAGGCCATTCGAGACAGGCGACGTCGGTCGTGATCTGCTCGTACCAGTTCGCGCGGAGCAAGGCGGGAGACGTTGCGACGACGCCTGGGACCTCGTCGTCATCGACGAGGCCCACCGGCTGCGCAATGTCTACAAGCCGATCAAGGTGGTGGCGAACACGATCAAGGACGTATTGCTGAGCGACCGTCGAAAGCTCTCTTGACGGCGACGCCGCTCCAGAACTCATTGCTGGAACTGTACGGGCTGGTAAGCATCATCGACGAGCACGCGTTCGGCGATCTGCAGAGTTTCCGGGATCGGTTCATCGGGCGCGGCCCAGGCGCGGACGTTCGACGGCGCTGAAGGAGCGGTTGCAACCGCTTTGCACGCGGACGTTGCGCCGTCAGGTGCGCGGCTACGTCGTCGTACACGAACCGGCTGCCGATGGTGGAGGAATTCACGCCCGAGTGAGTCCGAGGACGCGCTGTACGACCTGGTCTCGCGAGTACCTGCGGCGGCCGAACCTGCGGGCGCTGCCGAGCGGCCAGCGATCGCTGATGACGCTGGTGCTGCGCAAGCTACTGGCCTCGTCGACCTTCGCGATCGCCGGAGCGCTGGCGACGATCTCGGACGCGACTCAAGGCGAAGCTGGCGGACGTCGAACCGGACGCGACCAGATGACGAGGACGCTCTGGCGAGGACTACGAGGCGCTCGAGGAAACACGAGAGGAGTGGGGCGATCGACGAGACCAGCCGGCCAGCCGCTCACTCCGACGCAGAGTCGCGGCGATCGAGGCGCGAGATCGCCGACCTAGAAGCGTTCGCCGCAGCTCGCGCAACGTCGATCGACGCAGAACGCCAAGGGCGAGGCGCTGCTCAAGGCGCTCCGAGGTAGCGATGGACCAGGCCGCGGAGCTCGGGGCGGCGCGGAAGGCGATCGTCTTCACCGAGTCGCGCCGGACGCAGGATTATCCTGGAGCGCATTCTGGCGGACAGCCCGTGGAAGGACGGCATCGTCCTGTTCAACGGGTCGAACACCGATCCGAGCGTCGCGGGCGATCTATACGACGCTGGCTGGAGCGGCACCGCGGCTCCGACCGCGTCACCGGGTCGCGGACGGCCGACATGCGCTCGCGCTGGTCGATTACTTCCGGGACGAAGGCCAGATCATGATCGCGACCGAGGCGGCGGCGGAGGGGATCAATCTTCAGTTCTGCTCGCTCGTGGTCAACTACGACCTGCCCTGGAACCCGCAGCGGATCGAGCAGCGGATCGGCCGCTGCCATCGCTACGGCCAGAAGCACGACGTGGTCGTCGTCAATTTCCTCAACCGGAAGAACGAGGCAGACCAGCGGTCTTTGAGCTGCTCTCGGAAAAGTTCCGGCTCTTCGAGGGCGTGTTCGGGGCGAGCGACGAAGTGCTCGGGGCAATTGAGAGCCGGGGTCGATTTCGAGAAGCGGATCAACGAGATCTACCAGAGTTGCCGTTCGTCGGAGGAGATCGGGGCAGCGTTCTCGCAGCTGCAATTGGAGCTGAGCGCCGAGATCGACGAGCAGATGACGAAGACGCGGCAGCAAGCTGCTGGAGCATTTCGACGACGAGGTGCGCGAGAAGCTGCGGGCTCAGGCGGAGGCATCTGAAAAGGCACTCGACCGGCACGAACACCTTCTCATGGACGTGACTCGGTTCGAGCTTAACGGGCATGCTGAATTCGTGGATGAATCGGTCTTTCGACTAAACAAGACTCCCTTCGGGCTAGACCCGAACGCGGTGCCAACTGGGCCGCTATGAATTGCCACGGCGGAGCGAATCGGCCCATGTCTACCGGGCTGGACATCCGTTGGCGGAGGCTGTGCTCGATCGGGCGAAGGAGAGGGCGCTTCCACCTGCCGAGGTGCGGTTCGGATTGAGCGAGCATGTGGGCAAGGTCAGCGCGTTAGAGCCGTATCTCGGTATGGGCGTGGTGCTCTGGCAGTATCGCTGATGATCGTTGAGGCGCTGGACGAGGCGGAGGAACACGTTATCGCCGTGGCGGTCAGCGATAGCGGGGCGGTGCTCGACGCCGAGGCGACGGATCGCATGCTGCGATTGCCCGGAACGGTGATGGGACAGGTTTCGATCGGATACGAGGGAACGGCGGAGGAGTTCGCGGACTGCGGAGATGGAGCGAAGGCGAGGGGCAATAGGCGAACAGGTTGGCGAGCGCAATATGCGGTACTTCGAAGCGGAAATAGAGAAGCTGGATGACTGGGCAGATGATTTGAAGGCGGGATTAGAACGGGAGATCAAGGAAATCGACCGGGCGATTCGGGATGCGAAGAAGGCGGCCAAGGCGGCGGGAACGCTTGAAGAGAAACTGGGAGGACAACGTCAGGTGAAGAGTCTGGAGTCGCAACGGAATCAGAAGCGACGAACGCTATTTGACGCCCACGATGAGGTCGATAGGCGGCGGGAAACGCTGATTGCCGAGATCGAAGCCAAGCTCGGGCAGCGGGAGTCGGTGCGGCGACTGTTCACCGTGCGATGGAGACTCGAGTGATCGGCGCATAGGACAAGTAACGAGTCTGATCTGGGACGGAGGTACTGGAAAAGAGCAGAAAGGAGGAGGAACCAATGGGGGTACCAACCAGTCCGGACGAAGAGCTTGCGGAGGCCATTGTTGAGCAATTGGTGGCCCAAGGTTTGATAGGAGAGGAGAAACGCGCCGAGGTTCTCGAGGGGCTGGCACGAGGAACGGCGCGCGTTGAGGACTGGCGCCTGTGGATTGAACTAGGGCCGCAGGGTCAAGCTACACGTGCCGAAGTAACTGATTGAACACGGCGCGATTCGGCATTACGTTGATGCAACGACTCTCTGCTCGTACCCAGCTAGATCCACCGACCCCACTCCAAGTTGCCGACGTCACGAGTAGTCGCACACGTGCGTCAAAGGAGACGAGCCAGTGGCAAGAATTGAGCGACTTCTCATAGATGGATTTCGCGGGGCGTCGCGTCCGTTCGAGTTGACCTTCTCCAAAGACAAACAGAAGTCGATTGTTGTGATCTTTGGTGAGAACGGTACTGGAAAGACCACAATAGTTGATGCACTTGACGCAGTTGGAAATTGAAGCGGCGGATCATTGACGACGAAGAGTTCAACCAATCTCCGGACACATTTCCCGACGGCCGGGCGAACCGCTGCGGACATGACGATTGAGCTCACATCTGGCGGGCAAGACATGGCAGGCAGCGCTGCGCAGGAACGAATTGTTTGTCACACCGGAGCCGGCACCGCCAATTCGGGTACTGCGTCGCACGACATTGCAACGATTTATCGATAGTCCACCGGCGAAGCGATACGAAGAGATTCGTCATCTGATCGGCGTCGAACGGATTGAAAAAGCTGAAGGTGCGCTCAAACAGGCGTTCGATGGGGCAAAGGCACAGCTCGATGAAGCCGTACGAGGCCGGATAGCGGCTGAAGATCAACTCAAAAATATATGGGAAGCGGAGGGTAGCCAGGGGAATCGTGGATCGCGTGGGCCGCTGCCGCGGCGGCCGCAAGGAGACCAGTGGACTTATGGCCCGAGCTCGGCCAATTGCGCGACGTCGGTAGGGCAATTCAGGGACGCGGCCCGCGCCCGCGATACTTGGCTTGAAGCCGAAGGTCACCTGCCGCCGGGGTCAGGAACTCGTCGCGGCGGTTGAAGCCGAGGTGAGCGAGAGACCGGGCCTGGACGCAGCGGCGGCATTGCGGGTGGTCGAGATTCTAGAGTCGTGTGCGCACTCACCTATCGACGCGGACTCCACGCGACGAGTGTCCGGTGTGCGAGCGGCCGATTGGCGTGCCGGAGCTGGGTGCATCGATCGATGATCGCATATCGGAGTTGTGGCGATTCGACGACCTGGGGGCACGGCGACGGGCTGCCTCAACCAGCTAGATCGGGCAGAGAATAGCGCGATGAAGGCTCGTGCTTCGCTGCTGGACGCCGCAGTTGCTTTGGCAGCGCTTGTCGGAAGCGATCCGACGGGCGAACGCTCAGCTTGACTATCTTGTTGGCGGATACGAGGCGTCAGGGGCAGAGGGACGAACCCGGCGACGACGTTGGAGCGGCGGCCGAGTTCATTCAGGAATGCACTACCATTCCTCGCATTACTCCGGGAGGAAGAAGAGGCAACGACACGGGCGGCGGGCCGGGTGACCTCAATTCGAGAGATGCAGCGGCAGGGCGGCGGACGCAACGGCGACGACCATCGAATTGGCACGGACGGTAACTGGGCTTGGGGCGGCACACGCCACGGCGAGGACGACACGCATCACGTACACCCAAGGCATTCTGAATGAGATCGCATCCGAATGTAGTCGGCTATACGAGGCCGTGCATCCTGGTGAGGGCAAGGCGATCTCCACTATCGCGCTGGATGAGAAGCAGCGGGCGTCGCTCAATCAGTCGGTGCGATTTGAAGGGATCGAGGATGTGCCGCCGCAGGCGTACTTCAGCGAGGCTCACCTTGACACATTGGGATTCTGTGTCTGGCTGGCGTTTGCGAAGCGGGCCGAATCAAGAAGCACATGGCGGGGCGGCGAGCGAAACCGTTCTGGTGCTGGACGATGTCTTCTCATCAGTGGATGCGCCGCATATGCAGCGAATCCTAGACTTCATCGTTGAGGAGAAGCGATCCACTTTGCGCAGGTCGATCTTTACGACGCACCAACGACAATGGCATGCAGCATTTCGAAACGCGTACGGCCCAGGCAAGTGGACTGACTTGATCGAATTGCAAAAGTGGAGTCTGGCGGCACGGGATGTATCAGCTATCCAGATCTCGCCTTGCCATCTGAGGATCTTGCGGGCGCTGATCGAGACAACGGCCATTTAATCGGCAGGCGGTGGCGGCAAGAGCTGGCATTCTTGCTGGAGGCCACACTAGATCGACTGACGTTGCACTACCGAAGTTAGAGTACCACGCAATCGCGTGAGAATATCTACACATTGAAATCAACTCGTGTAGGCCACCGACGAGCTTTTTCAAGCAAGCTACAAGTGATACGTCCGGCGAGGCCGGACGGGAAGCTCGATTGGAGCCAGCCAGAGATTCACGATCAAAGGCTGAGATCGTCAGCGACGAGAAGTCGGTTTTCATACGGAACCAGGTAGGGGCGCATTTCAACGCGCTGGGCATGGACATTTCTGACGGAGAGGTGCAGGACTTCGGCGCACTGGCGGTTGAATTTGTTGAGCCATTGACGTGTCCATTCGTGTGGGCAGATCCCGAGTACAACGAGATGGAGCACGCATCTTGAAGTGCTCATGTAAACCGGTAGCAATGCGGTCCAGATGACGCCGTTCCCAAACTGATAGAGTGCTCGACAAGGAACTGATCAAAGAAGCAGCGGCTGGAACTCACCTGGATCGGCAAGGAGGAGCGGCCACGGCTGGAGCCGCGCATCCTGCTCGAGGACCCGGAGCTGTCGCACCACGCGGGGCACCGCACGAGCGAGGGCGACAGTTCGACAACCGGCTGATCTTCGGGGACAACCTGCTGGCGTTGAGGGCGCTGGAGGCGGAGTTCGCGGGCAAGGTGAAGTGCGTCTTCATCGACCCGCCGTACAACACGGGAAGCGCGTTCACGCACTACGATGACGGGCTGGAGCACTCGCTGTGGCTATCGATGATGCGCGACCGGCTGGAGATCATCCGGCGGCTGATGGCGAGGACGGGTCGCTCTGGATCACGATTGATGACAACGAGGCTCATTATTTGAAGGTGCTGTGCGACGAGGTGTTTGGGCAGAGATTACTTCATTGTCAGATGTCATTTGGAAGAAGCCCGACGTGAGCACCGAACGACCGACGGATTGGCTCTGTACTCACGACCACGTCTTGGTCTATGCGCGTACGAACGAACTCGGATCGGAGTCGGACGAAAGCCGAAGACTGCTTTAACTTAATGCAGCGAACCGAGAAAGCAGACTCTCAATACCAGATATTACGACGAGCCATCCGGATGTGACCACGTGGCCATTCCGAAAGATCGATTCGACTGGCAAATGCTAAGGGCGGGCGATTCGTAGCTAGCCTAGTTACCCGATACGAAATCCATAGACAGGTGCAATCAGTATTGCCCGACAAGGGCACATGTTGGAGTACTATCTCCGAGACGAGATGCGACTGGCTGGAAGCGGAGCAGATGACTCTAGTGGGGGCAAACGGGGACTGCGACGACCCCGATGCACGAAGCTCTATAAGACAGAAGCGAAGCAGGTATGACGTGCGCCGCAGCATTTGGCGATGACGTTGGGTAAAATCAACACGCGGCTCGAGAGATGGAGCTCCTGTTCGGAGAAAGGCTGCCTTCGAAACCCAAAGCCCGAAGGGCTGATCAAGCGCATTCTCGAGATCGCCACCAATCCCGGAGATCTCGTGCTCGACTCCTTCGCTGGCTCCGGCACGACCGGAGCCGTCGCGCACAAGATGGGCCGGCGCTGGATCATGGTCGAGCTTGGCGAGCACTGCCACACCCACATCATCCCGCGACTGACGAAGGTGATCGACGGGCGACGATCCGGGCGGCATCACCGAGGCGATCGGCTGGAAGGGTGGCGGCGGGTTCCGCTACTTCCGGCTCGCGCCGTCGCTGCTGGAGAAGGATGCCTGGGGCCGGTACGTCGATCAACCGGAGTTCAACGCGGAGATGCTGGCCGAGGCGGTCTGCAAGCTGGAAGGGTTCACCTACGCGCCGAGCGAGACGCGTCTACTGGCAGCACGGGCCGCTCGACCGAGCGCGACTTCATCTACGTCACGACGAGCATCGCTCAGCCACGAACCAGCTCCAGCAACTGAGCGAGGAGGTCGGGCCGGAGCGGACGCTGCTGGTCGCCTGTGGATCGTTCCGGGCAGAGCGCGGACGGGCTACCCGAACCTCACGGTGAAGAAGATCCCGGCGGCGGTGCTGGACGCGGTGCGAGTGGGGCCGGGACGATTACAGCCTGGAGGTCGCTGAGCTGCCGGATGCGACGCAGACGGGCCAGAGGCGCGACGGAAGGGCCGGACGACCGAGAGCGGGTCGAGCGGAGCGGTAGCGAGCGGGCGCAGATGCAGGCTCGTCTCCGATGTGGAATGGGAGTGCGCGTGATGCATCCGCAGGTCAACGCGATCGCGGCCGGCTGAGCCTGCGGGCGCCGCAGCGGCAGCCTCGAGATCCTCGACCGGGTGACGGAGATCGTGCCGCCGAGGAAGGGGGCGGATGTCGACGGCGGCGCTGGAGGTGATCCGCGCCGAGTTCCCGACGGTGACGGATTTCGAGCGGGACTTCCCGTCGCTGTGCTTCGCGCTGGCCACCGGCGTCGGCAAGACGCGGCTGATGGGCGCGTTCATCAGCTACCTCCACCTGGCGCACGGCATCGACAATTTCTTCGTGCTGGCGCCGAACCTGACGATCTACAACAAGCTGATCGCCGATTTCACGCCGGGGACGCCGAAGTACGTCTTTCAGGGGATCGCGGCGTTCGCCACGCAGCCGCCGGAGATCATCACCGGCGACAACTACCAGTCGCGGGCGGGGTCGCTGTTCGTCGTGCTCGATCCGGTGCAAGGTCAACATCTTCAACATCTCGAAGATCAACACCGAGGTGCGCGGCGGGCAGTCGCCCGCGGATCAAGCGGCTCTCGGAGTACATCGGCGAGAGCTATTTCGATTATCTGGCGGACTGCAGGATCTTGTGCTGCTGATGGACGAGTCGCACCGGTACCGGGCGTCGGCGGGGGTGCGGGCAATCAACGAGCTGCAGGCCGATCCTGGGGCTGGAGCTGACGGCGACGCCGTACGTGACGAGCGGGCACGAGTACACGCCGTTCCAGAACGTCATCTGGATTACCCGCTGCGGCCGGCGATGGAGGACGGCTTCGTCAAGGAGCCGGCCGTGGTGACCCGGGAGAACTTCAATGCCGGCCGGGATGTCGGCCGCCGAGCTCGAGCGGATCAAGCTGGAGGACGGCATCCGCCTCCACGAGCAGACGAAGGTGCGAGCTGGAGACGTATGCGCGCGAGACCGGGCAGCGCGATCGTGAAGCCGTTCGTGCTGGTGATCGCGCGGGATACGACGCACGCCGCGGAGCTGCTGGCGCTGATCGAGAGCGACGACGTTCTTCGAGGGCCGCTACGCGGACAAGGTGATCCAGGTCGATTCCAGCGGAGCGGGCGCCGAGAGGGACGAGATGATCGAGCGGCTGCTCAAGGTCGAGCAGCCCGACGAGCCGACCGAGATCGTCATCCACGTCAACATGCTCAAGGAGGGCTGGGACGTCACCAACCTGTACACGATCGTGCCGTTGCGGGCGGCGAACGCGCGGATGCTGATCGAGCAGACCATCGGGCGCGGGCTGCGCCTGCCCTACGGCAAGCGAACGGGGGTGACGGCGGTCGACCGGCTGAGCATCGTCGCCCACGACCGGTTCCAGGAGATCGTCGACGAGGCGAACCGGCCGGAGTCGCCGATCCAGCTGCAAGACGATCATGCTCGACCCGCGAGATCTGAGGCGCGGCCGCGAACGGTGGTGGCGCAGCCGAACGTGGTCGACCGCGCTGGGCATCCGACCGGAGGGGGTGAGCGGAGCGACCGAGGTTGCGACCGGGAGCGTGGCGCCGATCTTCGCTACGCAGGCCGAGCAGCAACGTGGCGCGGCTGACCTACGACGAGATCAAACGCCTGGAGCGGCGGCCCGAACTGGTGCCGAAGCCTGAGGCGTCTGGAGCGCCGGAGGTGCAGGCGAGGCTGGTGCAGGAGGTCGAAGGAGGCTACACGCAGGCGGGCCAGCTTGGGCCTGGAAGGCATCGGACCGGAGATCGATATCGAGGCGATCGTGGCGAGCGGACGACGTCTATGGTCGTCGGGCAGACGATCGGGATCCCGAAGATCACGGTGGTCCCGACGGATGATACCGGTCGGGGTTCCAGCCGTTCCCGCTGGACCTCAGCGGACTTCACTCCGCAACCGATCTCCGATGAACTGTGGTCAGCAGTCTTTGCGGACCGGCGCGGGGCAGTCGATTGGACTGGGAGCGGGCGGAGTGGCGATCGAGGCCCGGCTGAGGACTACGTCGTCAGCGGCCTGGTGGATTTCGACGATGTGGCGTACGAGGAGAATGCCGATCTGCTCTACGACCTGGCCGGGCAGGTGGTCGCGCACCTGCGCGGCTACCTGGAGGACGAGGAGGACTCGAACGCGTGCTCAGAGTCCACGGGCAAGGACGATTGCGCGGCTCGTCCACAGCGCAGATGCAGCCGCATTACTGGGAAGAGGCGGGCGGGTACGAAACGAAGGTGAACGCGCGGGTTCACGCGAGATCCGAGGGGCGTCGTATACGCCAGACGCGGCCGGACGTGCTCGAATTCCGCCAGTCACCGCGGACAAGTCGAACATGGCGAAGTACCTGTTCGGCGGGTACGGGCGCTGCTTGCAACCGGTGCAGAAGTTCCAGTCGGACCCGGAGCGGGTGCTGGCGGTCATCCTGGACCGTGAGAGCGAGAAGTGGTTCCGGCCGGCGAGCGGACAGTTCCAGATCTCCTATCGGCTGGGGCCGGAGTACCACGAGTACCAGCCGGATTTCGTGGCCGAGCTTGCGGATCGAGATTGTGATGCTGGAGCCGAAGCGCGCAATCTGATGGACGACGCCGGAGGTGCTGGCAAGCGGGATGCCGCCGTTAGCGTGGTGTCGAGTAGCGAGGAGTATGCGGCAGCCAATGGCGGCAAGCCGTGGCGCTACGTGCTGATTCCGCACGACGCGATCGCGGAGAACTGGCGGTTGCAGGGGCTGGTGGAGGAGTGAGTCGGACGCAGGTGGCGGGGGAGGAGCCCCCTAACCCCCCGGCCCCCTTCCCCCGCTGCGACGGGGGAAGGGGGAGGACGTTTGCGCTACGTGGTGGGTGTGGCGGCGGGGGTGGAGGGGTAGAAGAAGGCGTAGGTTGCTTCGTAGGGTTGGCGGACTTCGTCGCCGGCGTGGTCGGCGTCGCAGCCTTCGTCTGGGGCGACGCCGCCGACGGTATCGAGCCGCTGGACGTAGGTGATGGTGGAGAAGGCGCCGCTGCCGGTGTGTTCGGTTGCTTCAAGGAGGAGCCAGGGGATTGCGCCGGTGTCCGGGGAGTCGGCGCGTTCGAGGACGGCGCCGACGACGGAGCTGCCGTCGTGGCCCTGCCAGGTCGGGCCGGCGAAGTGGGTGCCGACGAGTTCGCCGTGGCGGTTGAGCAGATCGGCTTCGGGGGCCTTGAAGGTCCAGACGAATTCGGTATCGTCCTCGGGGTCGGCTTCACAGGAATAGATCTGGACTCCGGTCGCGGAGAGTTCGAAGAGGAGGATGGCGTCTGCCGGCGGAACCAGGTTCGCCGGAATGTCGTCGCTGCTCGGCGTGGCCGGCGACTGGTGGGCGGCTGCCGTTCCGGCCAGGCTCATGAGGGCGGCGAAGATGAGTGTGGCGATGGTCAAGATGCTGGTCGTCCGCAAGTGATTTCCTTTCTGCGGTTCTACGAAGTCTTCGTCGGGGTGCGATTCGCCCCGATGCCCGAACAAGCTCGGCGTTGCGGCGTGCTCCGGTGGCCGGCCTCGAGCATGGTTCGATCGTACCGGGCAATCAGCGGCGGCGTATCCCTAGGAATAATCAATTGCGCGGGATAGCGCTTAATGCGCGTGGGTAACGCATAAATTGCGAACCCGATTGCGCCGATAAGGCGCCGCGAGATCTTCGATTGGCTAGGCATCTCGGAACACTGGCGAGCCCGAGCCTTGTGTCTAGCGGGTAGCTAGGTTGATGGCGCCAGTGATCCCAGCGGCAGCTCCAGGCCCAGGACCAAGCGGTCGAGGAGGCGTTTTTCGGCGACTTTGGTGACGATTCGGGCCGGGCGGCGGCCGGAGCCGGCCGGGAGGTCGTCGCGGCCGATGGCGCGGTGGCGGCCTTCGAACGGCTCGACAACGAGCGGGCGGTGGACTTCCTCCTCGATGTAGGACGAGTCCAGGAGCACCGCCGGGACGACCGGATCGTGCATCCGGCAGGACCAGACCCCGAGGATCGTCTGGTAGAAGTCGAAGTAGTAGGGCAAGATCTTCCAGGCTAGCCGCCCATGGGGTGTGGTGGCGTTACGCATGCGCTCGATCTGCTCGTCATCGAATACCACGCTGTTGGTCGTGTCGACCGGGATCACGAGCAGCGGCGTCTCCGAAGCGAAGAGGCGGTCGGCCAGGTCGGGGCTGCCATAGACGTTGGCGTCGACTGTGTGCGGGTCGCCGGGACGTGGGTACCGCGAGTAGCTGCCCAAAATCGAGACCGAGCGGAACCGGGTCAACGATTTGGGGTCGCGTTCCAGGGCGAGGCCGAGGTTGGTCATGGTGCCGACGGCGACGAGGTCGAGTTCTCCGGGGCGTTCCAGGCCGAGGCGAAGGATCTGGTCGACGGCCGACTCGCCGGAGGGCGCGCGCGTCGAGGGCGGGATGCCCACGTCGCCCAGACCGTCCTCGCCATGGACGTGCGGC
This sequence comes from uncultured Chloroflexia bacterium, assembly GCA_963724285.1. Classification (GTDB taxonomy): domain Bacteria; phylum Chloroflexota; class Chloroflexia; order Thermomicrobiales; family UBA6265; genus CAVRUD01. The sequence goes on from CAVRUD010000030.1 coordinate 26,815, forward strand.
GCGGCAATAACGTTCTCCAGCGGGCTCTCGGCACCTACCGCCACCGGAACGTCGTCCAGCCCCAGGACATCGAGGACCTTCAGGGTGTTCAGGGCGGCCTGGGCGGCGGAGCAGTTGCCGTGGCAACTGCCGATGGCGACGATCTCGGCGTCCGGCTCGGCAGCGAGGTAGATCAACATCAGGGCGTCATCGATGCCGACGTCGGTATCGAGCAGAAACTGGCGCTTGCGGGGCTGGGTCACGGAACACTCCTCAGGGGCGATGCGTCCGGGCAGGTTTGCCGCATGATCCGCGCAAGAATGTCCAGTGCCTATGATGGTGTGACTGACCGGTCGACTTGGTGCTCTGCGTTGGAGCCGTCACGTGTGCGTTGGGTGCCGGGCGGTTCAAAAATCACCATTACCGGGCGCGGAGGCGAGGGCGTGCTGTGTGAAGCTCAATCATAAGGCGACCGCGCACCACCAGGGGCTCGTCCGACGCTGTGAGGGCTGGCCCAGGATTCGAGGATTCACCCTCGCATCCCAAGGGTAGCTACGCATCGGGCGGCAAGCGGCGTGCGAGAGGATCTCGACGGCGTTGCGGCGAGCAACGCGGCATGTTGTGCGTGCATGACGAGATGGAGCGCCGCGAATGGGCTTACGCGACCTGTGGTACGAGAACGCGATCCTGTATTGCCTCGATGTCGAGACCTATGCGGATAGCGACGGGGATGGGGTTGGGGATTTCGGGGGTTGACCTCGCGCCTGGACTACCTTTCCGGGCTGGGCATCACCTGCATCTGGCTGATGCCCTTCTACCCGACCGCCCACCGGGACGACGGCTACGACGTCACCGACTACGGCAACGTCGATCCCCGCTTCGGCACGATGGCGGACTTCGCCGAGTTCGTGCTGGAGACGCGGGAGCGCGGCATCCACGTGATCATCGATCTGGTGCCGAACCACTCGTCCGATCAGCATCCCTGGTTCCAGAGTGCGCGGTCCAGCCCGGATTCGCCCTACCGCGATTACTACGTCTGGCGCACCGACGACCCAGGCGACACCAGCGACCAGGTCGTCTTTCCGGGTGAGCAGGACGGCATCTGGACCTGGGACGAGCAAGCCCAGGCCTATTACCTCCACCACTTCCTGGCCACCCAGCCCGACCTCAATTTCGCCAACCCAGCCGTCCGGGAGGAGTTCCGCCGCTATCATCGGGCTGTGGCTCCAACTCGGCGTGGACGGGTTCCGGCTCGACGCCGCTCCCTTCCTGATCAGCCTGACCGGGGTTGCGGCCCCATGGGGGATGGACGAGGCCCACGGTTTCCTGCGTGAGGTGCAGGAGTTCGTGGCCGTCCGCAGCGGGAACGCGATTCTCCTGGGCGAGGTGGACGTCGCGATCAGCGCGCTCGCCGACTATTTCGGCGGCGGCAACGAGTTGCATTCGCTGTTTAATTTCCCCCTGAACCGGTTTCTCTTCCTCGCTCTGGCGCTGGGGAGCGCCGATCCGATCCGCTTTGGTCTGAACGAGCTGCCGAGCGTGCCTGCCCGCGGCCAGTGGGTGAATTTCCTGCGTCACCACGACGAGCTGAACCTGTCGCGATTGCCGAAGGTCCAGCGCGAAGAGGTCATTGCCGCCTTCGGTCCGGAGCCGAAGATGCAGATCTACGGCCGCGGACTCCGGCGGCGGCTGGCTCCCATGCTCGGCGGGGACATTGCTCGCCTGAAGATGGCCTACAGCGTTCTGTTCTCGTTGCCCGGCGCGCCGATGGTCTTCTATGGCGAGGAGATCGGGATGGGCGAGAACCTCCATGTGCCGGGTCGCACGAGCGTGCGTACGCCCATGCAATGGGCACCGTACGGCAGCGGTGGCTTCTCGACGGCAGAGGCGGACTCGCTCGTCCGGCCCATGCCCGAAGATGAATTCGGCATAGAGCGTGTGAACGTTGCCCGGCAGCGGAGTGACCCCGATTCCCTGCTGAATATGATCGAGGAGCTGATGCGAACCCGCCGGGAGTGCCCATCGATTGGCACCGGTGCATGGAAGGCGCTGGAGACCGGTCAGGACGCCGTGCTGGCCCTCCGCCACGATGTCGATGGCTCCTCCACGGTTGTGTTGAACAACCTGGGCGCGAAGCGGTGCACCGTCTTGCTAGATCTGGAGCCGGAAGAGATCGAGCGGGCGACGGATCTGCTCGGCGACCGCCGGTACGATCCGCTTGACCCCCAAACCCGGACGTTCAGGATGAACGGTTACGGGTATCGGTGGCTGCGGATCGGCGGGGAGTATTGATGAGACGTAAGGCGTGAGTTGGGTGGCAGGGTATGGGGAGACTGGAGGCTATAGCGCTCGTGGGAACGGTTAGCCGCGTGTCCCTGGCCGCCCGGGGCCCACGGCCCAAGGTTGGCCCAGGTTGGCCCAGGGTTGGCCCGGGCTCAACGTCACAGCCTCTCCGAGGCGAGCGGCGACGGCGGCCACGGTGTTCGGTGAGCGAATTAGGGCGCAGATGGCATCTGGCTGAGAGTCCCTATCGAAACCGCGCGGTCGGGCCGCCCGGGACTCAAAGTCCCGGGCTGACCCACGGAAGCCGGCTCAAGCCGGCTAGAGTACGACACCCGCGCCGTGGGGCCCATCTCGTGCCCAGTCTCGGAGGGACTTCCGGGAGGTCGCCCGGGACTTTGAGTCCCGGGTGGAGCCGCCGACCGACCGGTTTTGATAGGCGCTCTTAGTCAGGATCGGTGCAGATCAAGCACCAGGGCTTGTTCTGAACACGGGTCATCACGACGGTGGCGCGGTGGGGACCGGCCAGCTTGAAGCGGCGGCGGATCTCCTCTACGTCGCCGGGGAGGCCGCGTCGGCGGATGTCAACTGCCCCTATCTCGAGGGCGCGAAGGCGAGCGGCAATCTCCTTGTGGCGCCAGGGCAGGGAATCGATCACGCGCAGAGTTCGGGCAAAGGGCGTGCGGGTATCGCGGTCAAGTGAGAGGAACGCGATCTGCTCGTCGATCTTCCAGGCATTGAGGTCACGAGCGAGGTCTTCGACCAGACCGGCCCGTGTCACGGCGGGGTTGGGATCGAGCAGATAGGCGCCGGGCGGGGCGACCAGCACAGGCCCGCCGGGTATTGGCAGCAAAGTCTCGGCGTCCGGCATGACGGTGGCCCGTCGCGATGTCGTGGCAAGGGCAGGAGACCAGAGGACCGATTCCTTGAGTTCGCGCTCGTCGGCGACGAACTCGACCTCCCAGCCCTCCGGGACCTGATCGGTATCGATGCCGGGTGCCGCCTTGATGGCAACGGCGGGCACTCGCCCGGCCAGGTCGAGGCACCAGCGCAGGGGCGGCTCGGTAAGATTCGGACCAAGGCGGCGGTCCGGCGTCCGGCGGGCTGGATCGATAAAGGCGGCGTCCAACCCAGCGATCGTATTCAGGTCGACGTCCTGCACGTCGGCCTCGCGGGCATCGACATTTCCGGCCACGTCGTAGACCCCGGCGTTATGGACGGCCATCCGCAGATGCACTGGGTCGCGATCGACGGCAAGCACCGGCGCGTATGCCGCCAAGGCGATCAGGTCTCCGCCGACACCGGTGCACAGGTCGGCAATGCGCTTCGAACCGGCGAACCTGGCCGCGCGGTGCCGAGAGAGCGGCTCCGCAGTCGCCTGTTCGAGGCCCGGTCGGGTAAACAGCATCTCGGCTGCGCGATCGAACTTAGCGGCGCCCCGCAGGCGCAGGTCGTGCAGGGTAAACGCAGCGGCGACGAGGTCCGAGGGGTAATCGCGCCGCAATGCCATGCCGAGGCGGAGGGCGGCATCGGGCGGAAGGGGATCTCGGCCAATGCGGGCGAGCAGGGCCTGGCCAGCGGATGAGAGGAGGGCATCGAGTTGGGTGAGGGCGGTGTTGCTCGTGGAGTAGGTCACTATTGCTGTTGGACTTTGAGGGTTATTCCGGCCAGGCTGGGCGCTCGACGACAAGGCCTGGGATACGCGCGAAATCGCGCATGTTGTCGGTAAGAATAGCGCAGTCGTTTGCCTGGGCAATTGCAGTAATAAGAGTGTCGTTGAGTCCGACCGGCTGCCCGGTGCGGCGAAGTCGGTCCGCGTTGGAGGCATGGGCACGGGCCGCATCGAGGTCGAACGACAGAACCGGAAGCTGCTGGACCAACTCGTCGACGAATTGCTGTCGGAGGACCCTCCGCCGTCCGACCGGCGAGCGATCGCCACCGGCCAAGATCTCTGAGACGGGGACGCTCGCAATCGCGACGGGGGTTGCGCGGAGGAACTCCAACCGCTCGACGACGGAGAGGCTGTGGCGCTCGATTGCGATGACCACGCTCGTGTCGATCAATCGGGCCAATCGTGGTACTCCGAGAAATCGACCTTCGGCAGCTCAGCGAGGACAGCCTTCAGGTCTTTCGCAAACTGATCGTCGGGGCGTGGACCGCTGCGCATGAAGTCCAGGAAGTCGCCAAAGGTTGCGACACGCTCGGCTACCTGGGGACTCAGCAAGGCGATAACCTCTCCATTGCGTTGGATCTGGAAGCGCTCGCCCTTGTACTTGACGCGGTTGAGGATGTCTGAAAGGTTCTCGGCGAACTCGGTTGCGGTGACGACGATGGGCGTTGATTCGTCGCTAAGAACGGACTTAGGGGCTGCCATGTGACAACCTCCGGACGTGTTGCACTGACCGATAAGATAGTCGGATTTTACGATCTTCACAATCGGTGATGGGCCGAGGGGTGTACCCCATCGTTTTGCGAGGTGTCGCCGTCGTTCGTCGTAGGGGAGGGTCCCGTGCCCTCCCATCGTCCGCAGGACGATAACGCCGTCGATGGGAACGAGATTACGGCCTGGCGGCCGTGGGAGGGCACGGGACCCTCCCCGACACGACCGACGACGACGGGCGCAAAACCGTGGGGCACACCCAGGGCCGAGCTGGGAGACCTGCTTGGCCTCTGTTGGACTATGGAACTGCCTCTCTCGTGCTGAGAACGGCCCGTGCGGCTATGACGGGAGCCCCTCGGCGAGACAACCCTCGGCCGGGTGAGGGAAATCCATGGACGGCTCTATTCGGCGGCTTAGAACTCCTATCAAACCCCCGCGGCGGCGGCGGACGCCGGGTTGCAACCTGGCGCTCAACCGACGACGTCCCTCCGGGACTGGGCCGAACGGCGCGGCGCCCGACGGTCTTGATCGGCGACGTAAGCATTGAATGCCGTCCTGGTTGCGGAACCTCCCTCGTCGCGAAGGGATCGGCTACCCGAGACCGTTGCGGACGGCAATCGCGGCGGCGGCCGCCCGTGAACTGACATCGAGCTTGGTCAGGATGTTGGTCACGTGGTTACCGGCGGTCTTGGGGCTGATGATCAGGGTTCCGGCGATCTCCCGGTCGGACTTTCCGGCTGCCAGCAGGGCCAGCACCTCCCGCTCGCGCGGCGTCAGATTCGGGAGCGTCTCGACCGGGCCGCCCGTGGGGCGGGCGCCGGCCGGCGCTGGCGCTCCCGCGGGCGTTGGTGTCGTGAAGCCGAGGATGGTGGCGTCGGCCAGGGCGCCGGAGACGGCGTCCTCGTCGCTCAGGGCCCGGCCGGCCGCGTTGGCCACCTCGTAGCCGTCCCTGCCCAGGGCGCGGATGAGCGCATTGATGGAGTCGGCGTGGCGGGCGCGGGCATCTTGAAGGATGGGGGCGGCGAGGCCCTCGCGGATGTGCTCCGCGTAGCCGGCGTAGCGGGCGGCGTGTTCCGGCTGGTGCTCGTGCTGGATATCGATCAGGTACTCCAGCGCTTCCGCGACCGCCAGGCGATTTCTGGTGTCGCGGAAGATCGTCATGGCGCGGCTGAAGCGCTCCATCGCCAGGCGGCGGTCGCCTCGATTCCAGGCGACAGTGGCCAGGTTGAAGAGGGCGATCCCTTCGTTCTCGGTGAACCCGATCTCCTGGCAAATCGTGAGGGCCTCTTCCCACATCGCCTCTTTGCGAGCAGGGTCATCTTCGGAGTCGGCCAGGTTGATGAGCGAGCTGGCGATGCCCCACTGGTCGCCCAGCGACTGGCGGAGGGCGAGACTCTCGGCTCTCAGCTTCATCGCTTTGGCCCGGTCACCGCGCCGGTTCTCGACCACCCCGTAGTTATCGAGGAGCACCGCGATCCGGTAGAGGTCGCCGTGCGGGCGTAGGAGGGCCAGGGTGCGTTCGTAGTGGTCGGCGGCGACGTCGTCCTGGGCGCGACGGGCGGCGACGTTGCCGAGGTTGGCAAGCGAGATCGCCTGGACCCAGGTGTCGCCGACGCGTTCGCCGTGGGCGAAGGCGGTCCGGTAGAGCTCCTCAGCCCGGGCGTACTCGCCGGTGTCGCTGGCGATGTTGGCCAGGTCGATCAAGGAGAGGGCGGCGCTTTGCTGGTCACCTTCGGCCTGAAAGATCGCAAGAGCGGCCTCGTCGAATTTGATCGCCTCGGCGTAGTCCTGCTGGTTTTCGGCGAGGACGCCCGCGGCCTTGAGGGCCTTGGCCCGCATCAACGGTGGGGCACTCTCGCTCACCTCGAGGGCGCGCTTCAGCCACGAGCGACCCTCGGCAACGAAGCCGCGCACGTTCCAGAAGCGCCAGAGGGAACCGGTCAGAGCGAGCGCCGTGGTGGAGTCGCCGGACGAAAGCGTCCAGCCGAGGGCGGCGCGGATGTTGTCATGCTCGGCCGCGATCCGGTTGAGCCAGGTGTCCTGGTTTCCCCGGGTCAATTCTGGCTCGGCTGTCTCCAGGAAGGAGCGCGCCCAGGCCGCATGGGCGTTGCGAACGCTGGCCGCTTTCCCGCCCGCTTCCAGGCGTTCCAGCCCGTAGGCGCGGATCGTCTCCAGCATGCCGAAGCGGGCTTCGCCGGGAACGGTCTCGGCGAGCGGACGGACGAGGCTCTCATCGATCAAGGTCGAGAGGACATCGAAGACATCGAACGGATCCAGGAGCGGCGTCTCCCCGGACTCCTCGATCCCGGAGCCGACCAACTCGACGACCCGTTCGATCGCCTCCAGCGACGCCCCGCCGGCGAAGACGGAAAGCAGGCGAAAGAGGAACTCGTCCCGGGGGGAGAGCAGATCGTATGACCAGGCGACCGCGGCCCGGATCGTCTGCTGGCGGGCCGGGGCATCCCGTGGGCCGCCGGTGAGCAGGCGCAGGCGGTCGGTCAACTGGGCGAGCAGGGCCGCTGGAGAGAGCAGCCGGGTGCGGGCCGCGGCCAGCTCGATCGCGAGGGGAAGGCCGTCCAGGCGCCGAACAAGCTCGGCGATGGCGGGCGCGTTCGCCGCGGTCAGGGTAAACGATGGATTGACGGCCCGGGCGCGGGCAACGAAGAGGCTGACCGCCGGCGATGCTTCCATTTCGGACAACTCGACCTGGCTGCCGGATTCCCCGGCGGCGGGTAGGTCGAGCGGGGCGAGCGGGAATTCGCGCTCATTGCGGATCCGAACAGGCCGGCGGCTGGTCCCGAGGATACGCAGCCCCGGCGCGGCGGCCAGCAGGGTGGCGATGGCGGCTCCGGCTTCGATGACCTGCTCCAGGTTGTCGAGGATGAGGAGCATGCGCCGCGATGCCAGAAAGGTGCGCAGCGCGCCGGCCACACCTTCTTCTCCGACGCCGTCGCGGATCTCGAGCGCGCGGGCGACGGTCGGCAGGACGTACGCGGCGTCATCGAGGGCCGAGAGATCGACGAAGACGACCCCATCCGGGAAGAGCGTCTCCGGATCATCGGCATCGGAGAGATCGGCGGCGATCTGGAGGGAGAGGCGGGTCTTGCCGACGCCGCCGGGGCCGATGAGCGTCAGCAGACTGGTGCTGGGGTCGCGCAGCAGCGCGAGGATGGCGGCACGCTCCGCGGCGCGGCCGAAGAGGGCGGTGCGACTTTGGACGTTCAGACTTGGGTGACCTGGGAGATCCGGCTGGCTGGGGTGGACGAGGATGGTGCCGCCCAGAGAGCGTGGGCGGATCTCGGTTGGCTCGGGCAAGGGATAGGACACGCTGGTCGGGCTCCGATGGGATGTCGCGTTCCAATGGTCGTCATAGGTCTCGATTCGTCGCACGCCAGTGTAGGCGAGAACGAATGCGGAACCCACGGGCGCGAAGGGCAAGCACCGGACACCGGCGACGTGCCCCGGTGACACAACGGCGCGAACGGGTGAACGGTTCCGCGCAATCAGGGTAGCGCCGTGGGTAAGCGGGGGCAAGGCAGAGGGACACCCCAGCGAGTCGTTTTGGCGCAAATTCGTAGAAAGTACGTATCCAAAGGGCCGCGCGCTACTTGTGGAGGCGAGAGCGAGCCGCTAGCCTCAAATCAGTGGGAAATGGGGTTGTGATGTCGTCAGCCATGCCCATGGCTGGCGCCGTCGGGAAAGGGTTCTGTCCATGAACCGGTTTGTCCGTCGCCCGGTCGTATTGCTCCTGTGCGGGGCGGTGATCGCCGTCGCGCTCGTGCAGGTGGGCGCGTTTGCCGAAGGGAACCAAGATGTTCGCTATTCCCACCTGAACGCGACGCCGATGCCGGACTGCCTGGTCGAGTCGTCGGCCGAGGCGGAGTCCGCGACCCCCGTAGCCCAGGAAGAGACCCTGGCGAGCATGTTGGACGTGGACTTCCGAATCGAAGCCGTCGCGGCCAACGGCGACCCCGCGGAGTTGGGATTGCCGCACCAGTTGCGCCTCTACACCGTCCGCCTGCCGATCGCCACGCCGGTGCCGACAGGTGTTGGAGCGGCCGAGTGCGAGATCGGGTACAGCATCGTCTACGTCGTCTCCGGAGAGGTCGAGTTCACGCATCACGTCGCCCCGGAAGGGGCCGGGCTGAATGTCGCTGGCGCGGTGTCGTACGTCGCGAGTCCGGCGACCGAATCCGTCATGTTGGATGCCGGGGCCCCGCCGGTGACGCTTCGTCCAGGCGATTCGATCTTCTTGGAGCAGGCGATCGTCTCGTATCGCGCCGTGGGTGCGTCCGACGTCCTCCTCCTGGTGGCTGCCGTGTCGCCGGAGTGGCTGCCGTGCCACGGCGGGCCTTGTTGATCTGTTGCGAGTCCCGGAGCCAGGAGCAAGGAATTAGGAGAACAGGCTGATGAGCCGCACGGTGATCAAGTTACGAGCGAGCGGTAACTCCACGCTGACCCTTGAGATCCCGCAACCTGACGGATCGACGACCGTCATTACGCCAGCGCCGGACGACGTGCGCGCGATGTACGATGGGCTCTCGTCGGAGCTACCCGGTATTTTCGCGCGGTTTGAAGACCCGCTGCATGGCGAAACGTCGGCGGATTTTCCCTATCCGACTCCGGTCAACAAACTCAGCGCCCGGGTGCCCGGGGAAATCCTCGCCGCGCTCGATGACGCGGAGACCCAGACCCGCGAAGAAGGATCTCCCGTCCTCTTGCTCGCCGAGGATGACCCGTTTCCCTGGGAGGTCGTACGCCCCAGGCCGGACGCGCGGATGCTTGGCCAATCGTTCGATGTTGCCCGGTTCGACGGGGAGTGCGCCGAGCAGACGTTGGAGGTGCCGGGTCTGCTCGTCGTTGCCCCGTCGCCGACCGATGACGAAGGGCAGTGCGACGTACACGACGGGCTGTTCCGGGATCAGTACCACGTCGTCAGGGAGCACTTTTCGCCCGATCGAACCGAGTTGCTGGACTGTGTGCAGGCGACTCGGTCCGAGGTGCTGGCGCGGCTCGGACGCGACGACCAGCGTATCGTGCACTATATGGGGCACCACTACTTCAATGCGGAGAATCCCGCGCAAAGCTGGGTGCAGCTCGCGGGGGGTGACCGTCTCAGTCCCCAGGATGTTGCGGATGAGCTGGGGACCTCGCCGGTCGGGCTCAAGTGGCCCTGGGCCTTCCTGAACTGCTGCAAGAGCGGAACCGCCGAACGAGCGAGGAACTCGTTCGGTGAAGCGGGTACCAGATGGGGACCGGTGCTCCACAAGGCGGGATCACACGTGACCATTGGACCGTACTGGCGGGTTGACAAGATCGAGTCCGTGCGGCTTGCCAGAGACTTTTACCAGCACGTCTTGGGAGACCGTTGGACGATCGGCGCCGCGATGCGAGAGATCAGGTCGAACCCGCGCCCATCGACCCGGACGGCGTACACGCTATTCGGTGATCCGACACTTCGTGTTCGGGTGTCGAGCTGAACACGGGCGCCGACGCCAACGCGGAATCGTTTCGGGGTCGGGTGCGCCGTGGCCCTATGAATCAGATGGAAGCCAGCCCGAATGTCGCGCGACTCGGACCGCCTCCATGCGCCGGTTGACCCCAAGTTTCTCGAAGATGTGCTCGACATGCTTCATCGCCGTGCTGGTGGAGATGAACATGCGCTCGGCGATCTCCTGGTTGGAGAGGCTCTCCGCAATGAGTGACAGGACCTGAGTCTCCCGCCGCGATAGGGGAGACGAAACGGGCGCGGGCATAGATGGGGCCGCCGAGTGACGCGAAACCTGCGTCTGACGCGTGTCCGCGGCGGAAGCTGTCACGTGGAGGGCCACCTGGCATGCCTGCTCCAGGGTCAGCGCCGGGCCGGAGGCAAGCACCGCCGTAGCGGCACGGGCGAGCAGCTTCTCGGCTGCGGCGCGCTCCGCTGCCCGGCGAGCCCGTTCCCCGGCCGGGACGACGTAGCCTGTGCGGCTGCGCCAGGCGTCGATGCTCCCCCAGATGAGCAGCGCCCGGTCGGGTTGGTTCGCGGCGACGGCTACGGAGGCAAAGCGTTCCAGGCATTCGACGGTGCCGAAATCTGTACCAGTCTCGCGCAGGGTGTGGAACGCCTGCGACAGGTCCGCCAGGGCGGCCTGACTGTCGCCACGTCTGAGCAGGACGGTTGAACGCTCGAGGGTTGCATAGGCGACCCACTCGCGCTCGGCGAGATCGTCGGCGAGTTCGAGACCGCGACCCAGCCAGGTGTCGGCTGCGTCGAACTCGTTCCGCGCCAGGGCGTTCCGGCCGATTTCCAGGTATGCCGCGATCCGCAGATCGTAGTCATCGATCGAGCCCAGGAGTGGAAGGAGTTGACCTGTGGCGGCGTCCGCCTCGTCTTGCCTGCCGGCGGAGCGGTAGATGCGGCTGAGGTGTGCGAGCGCGAGGCCTATGCCAGGCGTGTCCCCTGCCACAGAGTAGATTTCTTGGGCTTCCTGGAGGTACGACTGAGCCTCGTCGTACTTGCCCTGCGCTCCGGCGATTGCCCCGACATTGCGCAGAAGACCGGCCACGAGTTTGGGATCGCCAAGGCCGCGAGCAAGCTCAAGCCCTTGGCGGTAGTACTGCTCGGCTTCGCGGGCGTTGCCGTCGCCGACGGCATTGCCGAGGCGGCGGAGAGCGGCGGCGCGGGCCGTGGACTCTACCCCTGCGCTGGCGGCAACCGCCCGCTTGAGCCAGTCGATCGCTTCCTGACGGTAGCCACGACGGTCCCAATAGGGCCAAAGGGCAGTGGCAAGGCGGAGACCGCAGTCGAGATCCGGGTTCGGGCCGTCGATGGCCCAGGCGAGGGCGAGGCGCAGATTGCCGAGTTCGGCATCGAGCGTGACTCCCCACCGGGCGTGATCCGGGCCGCCGAGGCCCTGTTCGGCTTGCTGGGCCAGTGTGAGGTAGTGCAGGGCGTGCGCGTGGCGGACGGCCCGCTCTTCCCCGGCGGCGCCGAGCTGGGAGGCGGCGAACTCCTGGGTGGTGGCCAGCATGGAGAAGCGCTGGCCCGACGTCGTGCTGGAGTCGACATGGAGGAGGTTCTCGTCGCAGAGGCGGGAGATCGTGTCGGCGACCCGGGTCGAATCGAGCCCGTCTTCTCCGGTAGGGGAACCGGGGTCAGGAACGGCCGACACGGCCGCTGCGCCGGCAATGGTGCAGCCGTCGACGAAGACGCTGAGGCGACGGAAGAGTGTTTGCGCGGGCGGATCGAGCAGGCCGTAGGACCAGGCGACGGCGTTCTCGACGGTACGGTGGCGTAGCGGGGCATCATCCGGGCCGGCTGGCAGAGGGCTGGGGCGGTCTCGCAGCTCGCGAAGGAGCGTCTCGGAGCCGAGCACGGCGAGACGGGTGGCGACGATCTCGAGCGCGAGCGGGAGGCCATCGACGCGGCGGCAGATCTCGGCGAGATCGGGCGCGTTGGCGGCGGTGATGGCGAAGCGGCGATCCCGCGATTGTGCGCGTTGGGCGAGCAGTTGGACGGCATCGAGCGCTTCGATCCGTTGCCGGGTTGTGTCGGGGTCGGGACCGTGCAGCACCGCAACCGGCGGCACCTGGAGGGGTTCGACCTGATAGACGATCTCGCCCGTCAGGTTGAGAAAGCGGCGACTGGTGGCGACAACGGCGACCCCGGGGCAGGACTGGAGAATGCCGGAGACGACCGGACCGGCCGCAAGCAGGTGCTCGAAATTGTCGAGGATCAGCAACAGGGAGCGGACGCGTAGGTGATCGACGATGCGGTCGAGGGGCGACTGATCGCCTGTCTCCTTGAGCCGGAACTCCCCGGCGATCGTCGGGGCAAGGAGATCGGGGTCGTTCAAGGCATCAAGGCGCACGAAGACGGCACCGTGCGTGAAGCGGGGGTGTCGCCCGGCGATCACCGCCTCGTAGATCCGGGCGGCAAGCTGGGTTTTGCCGACGCCTCCGGGGCCGGTGAGGGTGATCAAGTCACGACCGTCATCCAGAAGGCGATGGAGGTACTCGAGATCCGCAGTGCGGCCGATGAAGGGGCCTCCGCGGGGCGGGCGGGCGCCAACCCCGATCGGCTCCGGATCGGGGTCGGACTCCAGGTCGGTGTTTGCCCACGACACGTCGGGGTTGCGCTCGGAAGGAGAGGCTAGCATCGGGGTCCCCGACTTGCTGTCAATCGGCCGCGTGAATCGGCTCGTGATCGCATTGTCGGGGCTTTGGGCGTTTCGTCAAGTGCGACGGGAGTGGCGGAAGGGCATTGCGCCGCGAAATCCCAATCCGATGGGACATCTTGGCGGGGTGTGCCCCATCGTTTTGCATGGTGGCGACGGCGGTACCGCCCGTCGTCGTCGTAGGGGAGGGTCCCGTGCCCTCCCATCGTCCGCAGGACGATAGCCGCGTTGCCAGCCGCCGCGTCTCGTTATGCCCTTCGGGCATGGGAGGGCACAGGACCCTCCCCTACGACGACAGGCACAAAACCGTGGGGAACACCCATCTTGGCGCGGGAGGTTGCGTCCCGGGCGCGCCGTGCTATCATTTCGGAAGTGGAGCGATAGCCCAGACCGTGGGAGCTCCCGTGAGCGGGAGACCTGGACCGGGTGGGAAGTCTGGTCGCGCTGGCTCCGTGGAGGAATAAGAACGATGGTTGCTGCAGCCCAGACCGTTCCGGCGGTGGCGATGACACCGGCGGCGGTCGGCCAGTTGAAGCGTTTTCTCGAGGAGCAGGGCACGCCGGACTACGGCCTGCGCGTCTTTGTCTCCCCGGGGGGCTGCTCCGGTCTCTCCTACGGGATGACGATCGATGAGGCGGCCGAAGAGGGCGACGAGGTCTTCGAGACCGACGGCGTCAAGATCATGATCGACAATTTCAGCGCCATGTACCTGACAGGCGCCGAGATCGACTACACCCTGATGGGCGGATTCCTGGTGCGCAACCCGAACGCGGTTGCCTCCTGCGCCTGCGGCCACTCATTCGACGCGGGCGGCAATGAGCCGACGGCGCGCGGCTGCGGCGGCTGCGGGTAACCCGCTTCCCACCTCCAACTGATGCGAAGACGGCCGGCGGCGAGGTGACCCCTCGCCGCCGGCCGCCGTGTTTTTGCGCTCGATGCCGCATCGGATGGGGACCGGATCACGCAGGGTCGGGATTGGACTCGCTAGCAGATTGTCTGACCAATCACAAGGAACACCGGGGGATTTGTAGCAAAACATACACATGAAAACCGATTCACCCAGGTTTTTTGTTTGTGAAGACCATCACAAAGTACTTCACAGATTCGCAGATTGCCAATAAACTGCTATGGTGGGGACGCATCCGCAGACCCCCGCTGAACGTATACATAATGTACGGAGTCGCGCACGGACACCTCCGCAATGCGGCCGCGGCCCGCTTCGTGCAGTTGTTGCATACAGATCTGGCGTTCGCCCCGCGCAGCGCCTCGAACGACCGGAGTTGCAGCGTCCATGAGACAGGACGGACTGTCGATTCCTGTCGCATTAGCCAGCCGGACGGCCCTGGGTGCCGGCACGACCGTTGGCGTCGTTACTCCTACCGCTTCAAGCGTGCGTGGAGCCGTCGCCGAGATTTGCTGACCGGTTTCGCATCCCCGCTGTTCGATCGGACTCACCAGACCGGTTAGCGAGGCGTTGGGGTCGACGCGAACATGTCGAGCCATGAGGAGTATAGGACGAATGAGCGATTCTTTGCAGACCTACGACGTTGCGAAGCTTGACGAGCTCCTGCCGGATGCCGTCGGACGCGACGACAAGGTCGAAATTCCTGAGGAGATCCAGACTCAGCTGGCCGGGGAGACCGAGCCAGAAGTCGATCTCGAACGGGATCTTGACGTCCTACAGCGCCTCGATCCCAACTTCATCAACGACCCGGTGCGGCTCTACCTGCGCGAGATCGCGGAGACGCCGTTGCTGACCCATGCCCAGGAGATCGACCTGGCCCAGCGGGTCGAGAACAACGAGCAGGAGGCCACCCAGCTCTTCGTCCGCGCTAACCTCCGCCTGGTGGTCTCGATCGCGAAGCGCTACGTCAACCGCGGCCTGACCCTGTTGGACTTGATCCAGGAGGGGAATATCGGACTGATGCGGGCGGTCCAGAAGTATGACTGGCGGAAGGGCTTCCGCTTCAGCACCTACGCCACCTGGTGGATCCGGCAGGCGATCACCCGGGCGATCGCCGACCAGAGCCGCACGATCCGGCTGCCGGTCCACATGGGCGACTCGATCTCCCGCTACCGCAAGACCCTCAACCTCCTCGCCCAGGATCTCGGCCGCCAGCCGACCCCGGAAGAGGTGGCCGAGGCGATGATGGTCCAGCCGGAGAAGATCCAGCAGATCGTGCAGGCGGCCCAGCGGACCATCTCGCTGGAGACGCCGATCGGCAACGAGGACGACACCAGTCTCGGCGACCTGATCGCCGACGAGGTCAGCGAGACCCCGTACGAGGCGGCCAGCGAGAGCATGCTGAAGCGCGACGTGAACGCGGCGCTCGATACGCTCACTTCGCGGGAGAAGCTGGTCCTGCAGCTGCGCTTCGGCCTGGGTCAGGGCCACCAGCACACGCTGGCCGAGGTCGGCGAGCAGCTCCAGATCAGCCGCGAGCGCGTCCGCCAGATCGAGAACGAGGCCCTGCAGAAGCTGCGGCGGCTGGACGGCGAGCGGCTGTTCGCCTACCACCAGGAGCTGTAGGCGTCGGGGCGTTCGGATGCAGGAACTTGAGCGAGGGGGCGGCCGATTGGCCGCCCCCTCGCTCGTGTTGGTAGAGAGCCGGACATCGGGCTACTTCGTCGCGACCCCGACGATCAATTCGCACGGGCCGACGAATCCGTCCGGCCCTTCGAACTGACGGAGTTCTTGGGCGATCTCGTCCCAGACCGCTTCCTGTTCGACGGCGGGCAACCCTGACAGCATCTGGTGGAGGGCGCCAAACGCCTCGCGCTCGAAGCGGACGCATTCGGCCGCGCTCGATAGGCGTAGGGGTGAAGAGACGATGGCCGTGCGGATGTCGCGGAATCCGACCCGATCGAAGGCATCTGCCAGCCCACCATCGCCGCCCAGGCTGAAGGGTCCCGGCTGCCCGGGCGCCGGAGGGGGAAGCTGCGCGCGTTGTCGGATGATCCCGACCGGGATCGAGAAAAACCGGTTCCGCTCCGGCGTGGTGTAGACGATGGCGGTGACCCGTCCACCCGGTTTCAGCACGCGGCGCATCTCGGCCAGCGCCCCCTGCTGGTCCGGGAAGTAGATCAGTCCGACCCGGGATGTCACGGCGTCGAAGGTGGCGTCTTCCAAATCCAGGTGCTCGCCGTCCATCACCTGGGTTTCGACGTGCGTCAAACCCTGCGCCGCCGCTGCTTGGGCCGCATAGTCGAGGAGCTTCGCCGAAATGTCGGTGGCGAGGACGACGCCCGTCGGGCCGACTCGGCGTGCGATCGTCAGGGCCGGCTCGCCCGCCCCGGTGGCGATATCCAGAACCCTCTGGCCGGGGCCGATCTCGGCGAGGTCGAGCATGACTTCCGTTGCGTTACCGAACCAGGATTCGATGGTCGGACCCCATCGGTTCCATGCGTCCGCCGCCTGCTGCCATTGCTCGCGCGTGGTTTCCTTGTAGCGGATCGGGTCGAAGGTGGTGGCTTGCATGGCTATCTCCACTGTTGCGCTGTCCATTCGCCTGCTCCCCGCAAGCGACGCCGGCGAACTTCGCTTCCGGATGCCGCTGTCTTGACGGCACCGGCGATAATGTGCGCGACGCATACGCAACGTATCGCGACGGCGTGGCAGAATCGTTCCAAGGAGCGTTCCATGGCGCGTTTGAACCTGGCAGTCCTTGGGGCTCCGGAGGTGCGCCTCGGCCGGGAGGTCTTGGCGTTCGCGACGCGCAAGTCCCTGGCGCTCCTTGTCTACCTGCTGGTCGAGGGTGGCCAGCACCGTCGCGATAGGTTGACGGACGTGTTCTGGCCCGAAAGCGATGGTGCCGCCGGGCGGGCGACCTTGCGGAGCACTCTGGCGCGGCTGCGCGACGGGCTCCACCGAGCCGAGAACGAGCGCCACTTGATCATCGAGCGCGATACCGTCGGCTTCGATTTCGCGTCAGATTTCGGGCTCGATCTCCGCGCCCTCCAATCCGCCGCCAACCTTGCGGGATCGCTCGCAGGCATGGCGCGGCCGGTCGGAGAATCGCGCCAGACCGCCATCGCCCGGCTCCGGGAAGGGGCCGCTGTCTGGCGCGGAGCGTTCCTTGAGGGATTCTCCCTGCGCGATGCGCCGGACTTCGATGACTGGGCTGGCCTGCAACGCGAGATCTGGCAGCGCCGGATGGAGGTAGTGCTCGACCGGTTGTCTCAACTGGAGGCCGATGCCGGCGCCGGCGAGGCGGCGATCGAGACGGTCGAGCGGTGGCTGCGCCTGAATCCGCTTGAGGAGCGCGCCCACCGCCGGTTGATGCAGGTGTACGCCGCCGGCGGCGACCGCGCCGCGGCGCGGCGTGCCTACGGCAACTGCCGGGCGATCCTGGAGAAGGAGCTGGGTGTTCGCCCCGATCCTGAAACAGAGGCACTGGCTGAGCGCTATCGGGCCTCCTCGTCCCCGACACAACGACCGGATCACGCACATGTGCCTCGCGTTGCGCCGGGCCCGGGCGACGGGATCCTCGTCGGTCGTGACGACGAGTTCACCGCGCTGGTCGAGCGTTACCACTCCGCAGCGAGGGGGCAGACCCAGGCCGTGCTCCTTCTCGGCGAAGCGGGCATCGGGAAGACGCGGCTGGCGACCGCGTTCCTCGATTGGGCGGGGGCCCAGGGGGCCGATGTCCTCCATGGGCGCGCGTTCGAGGCGGGCGCCGGGTTGTCGTATCAACCGCTGGTCGATGCCTTGCGCCCTCGGTTCGAGCGCGAGACGGCCCTGGAGACCCTCCTTAGCGAAACATGGCTGGCGGAGCTAAGCCGGCTCTTGCCGGAGCTCCGAGATCGGCGCCCCGCGCTGCCCTCCCTGGCCGCTGACGAGGCAGCGGCCCGCGCTCGCCTCTTTGAAGCTGTGGCGCGGGCAGGGCTGGCCCTGGCCGCTCGGGCACCGCTGGTGGTGTTCATCGACGATGTCCAGTGGGCAGACGCCGCGTCGCTGGACGTGCTGCGCTATGCCGGCAGACGTTGGACGCAGGACAGGGCTCCAGTTCTGCTGCTCTGTTGCCTACGATCCGAGGCACTTGCGGGCCAGCCCGCGCTCGCCGAGTGGAAGGGAGGTTTGCGCCGCGACCTCGACGTGAGCGACCTGGATCTCGGCCCCCTCACTTACAACGACACCGTCCAGTTGGTGCGCAGTTGGGAGAGTGCCGCGGCTCCAATACCTGGCTCTGAATCGGTTGCCCGCTGGGTCTTCGAAACGACACACGGACAGCCGCTCTTTGTCGTCGAAACCCTCCGGGCGCTCCACGAGCGCGGGATTCCGGCAGGCATGGGTGTGGGATCTGAGGGCGACCTCCTGCCCACCGGCGTGCGCCGGGTCATCCACGACCGGTTGACGCCGCTCTCCACGGACGCTCGTGATCTCTTGACCGCGGCGGGTGTGATCGGGCAGGAAGCCGGGTTCGATCTGCTGTGCACGGTGAGTGCTCTTGCCGAGGGAGATGGCCTGGCGGCGCTGGATACGGCTATCCGGTACCGGTTGCTGCGTGAGGTAGGTGGCCGCGAGGGCAATGCGGGATACGGGTATTACGACTTTACCCACGACAGGATCAGGGACGTGGTCTACGCGGAGGCCGGCGAGGCGAGGCGGCGCGTTTTTCATCGCCGTGCCCTGGAAGCCCTGGAGGAGGGGGATGCGCCATCGGCCGAACTCGCCCGGCACGCGCAGGGCGCTGGGCTCGACGACGCAGCTCTCAGGTTGAGCATCGCCGCCGGTGATGCGGCTATGCGCCTGCTAGCGGCACGGGATGCGGCCGTTCATTTCGAGCGGGCGATCGCACTGGCGGAGCGCCTCGGCCGGGCCGATCTGCTCGCCGACCTGCACGCCCGGCGCGGCCACGCCTTCGTCAGCGTGGCGTTGTGGGCCGCGGCGCGACCCGAACTGGAGGCGGCACTCAGCGGGGTCCCGGATGAGGAGCACGACCGGCGCGCCGGTATCCTGACCGATCTTGCCGACGCGTGCTTCTGGACCATGGACATCCCGGCGTTGCGCCGTCACGCGGCCGATATCCTGTCGCTTGCCGGCCGAACCAACCGGGGCGATCTCGAGGCAATCGCCATCGCCTGGCTGGCGACAGTGGAGGGCTCCGCGGGGAATCTTCCCGCCAGCGTCGAACAGAATCGGCGCGCAATCAACCGGGCGCGGGCGGCCGGCGTGACGCCGCCGCCGGTCGCCTATTTCGGCTCGATGGCGCTTTACTGGCTGGGCCGGCCCCACGACGCCACTCCAGGTATCCGCGAGGCCGTCGCCGTCGCGCGCGAGGGGAACGACATTTCCTGGTCAATGTGGTCGCTCCCCAACCTCGGTCTGGCACTGGCGGCAACGGGGCGGTACGGGGAGGCCTTGCAGACTTTTGCCGAGGCGCGGCGGCTGGGGCGCGAATCCGGCGCGGAGACCCAGCTCGCACGGTCGATCGCCTGCTCGGCCGGATTCCGTCTGGAGCTGGGCGATGCCGTCGGGGCCGAGGCGCTCTGCCATGAAGCGCGGCAGTTGGCCCACTCCCTCGGATTCGTTCCGCCCGCGATCAGCGCGGGGATCGATCTTCTCATGAACTATGCCCGTCGGGGCGACGTTGGCCGGGCCGAGCGCTTGATCGACGAGGTGGCGGCAGGGGTCGGGCATGCGGGCGGCTTTCATGGGTGGCTGTGGGGGCTGCGACTCGCCGAGGCGCGCGCCGAGATTGCGCTCGCGCGAGGCGACGGCGATGACGCGCTGCATTGGGCCAATGAGGCGATCGCGCAGAGCCGCACCTGGGGCCGCGTCAAGTACGAGGTCATCGGCCTGACGACGCGGGCTGAGGCCCAGGTGGCTCTCGGCCGCGCGAAGGATGCCATTGCGGATCTGCGGAACGCCGTTTCCCGCGCGCGTCCGGTTGGAGACCCGGCACTTTTCCTCCGTGCGGCCGCCGACCTGCTGGCGATCGACGGGAACGACGATTTGGCCGGTGAGGTCCAAGCGGCACGCGATCGTATCAGCGACGGGCTCCCAGACGAGGAGATGCGCCGGCGATTCCTTGCACACTGTCTCTGAAAATGTCTGATGAGCCAGGCCGAGCGGGGACGCCGGCGAATCGCATGCTCATGGCGCGTCCGCCAGATCGAGAACGAGGCGTGGGCGCGGTTGCGGCGGCTGGATGGTGCGCGGTTGTTTGCGTACGACCAGGAGCTGTAGGGCGTTCGGCGTTCGGCACTTAAAGTCAAGAACGGGATGACGATGGGCGGCCGATTGGCCGCCCATCGTCATCACTGTAGGTCTCGAGGTTGTTCGGCAGTTCAGTCCCCGCCGCTGGTCCCGGCGTGGCCGTGTTCGCGGCTTGCCTGACGGCGCCCTGGTGTGCCCGTAGGGTAGGGAGGGGCCGATCAAGATGCGGGCCCAGCCACGTCCATGCCCACACTCCAAAATCCGATAAGGGATTCTTGTCGGCCGGACTCGTCCTCTACGGTCAATCCTGGCTCCCTATGGCGTTGGCGTCCCATCGACGCAGGTCGTCAGCGGTTGCCCGTCTGCGATTAGCCCTGAAAGGGTGAGGACCGCTGGCTCATCGCCGATGGCGCGCGCGCTGTGTACCATGCCGGTTTCGACGAACCAATCACCTGGCTGAAGCACGACCTCTTGCCCAGGGACGATCTCCTCGGCCGCGACAGGCGTGCCCGCCTCTCCGGACCGCATCACCGACATGTCCCCATGGTCGACCAGCGTGAAGCCGAAGGTCCCCGATTCGATCGAATTGACGAGCGTGCCGGGATGCGTGTGCGGGCCGATGCTCCCACCGGGCTCGATGGTGATCCGGACGAGCACCAACGCAAGCCCCTCCGCAGCCGCCGGCAGACCCCGGCCCAACGGTTGAACGAACACATTGGTGGCGCACGGTAACGGCACGGGTTGCGGCTCCGGCGGCGCCGCGGTGGCCGATCAAAATCATGGCCGATGCGACGGCCGAGACAAGACATGACGGAAGACAAAGAGACGGCGAATACGGCGCATCCGTGGCTCCCTTCAGGTAGCGGAAGATCCTCACCGCCGCGGCCCACCGGTGGGGCTGCGGGTCAAGCCGCGCCTTAGGCGGCGCCCGCGACGGCGGAAGTTGGACGGCGGCATAGAAGTTCACTAGAGCGTTCCTTACTCGAATGGACTGCGAGCGGTCCGCGGCGGATCAACAAGCGGTCGCCATCTACCCGCTGAGCGACCTGTTCGGCGGCGCCGGGATGCCGGTAGTGGCTCAAGGCCGCGCCCCGGCATCGAGGGTTGGCGCCAGGGTCTCAACGGGGACAATCGCCACCACTAACGCGACCGCCGGCGTCGGGCCGGCGTTGCGGACGGCGTACCGTGCGCCGGAGGCGATGGAGAGCCGATCCCCCGCACTGAGCGTCGCGTTGATTTGGGCCGGCTCGTTCCCCTCCTGCCCGATAAGGACGAGGTTGTCGACCCAGACCGAGAGGGTGCCGGACTCGACCAGCAGCGCCGTTGGTCCCGACGCCGCCTCGGGAGGCAGGCGGGCTCCCGCCGGGACGGTGAGACGGACCATGCGGAGGACGATGGGGTCGGCCGATCGCGGTACCGGGATGTCCTCGAACTGAATGTTCGGTGGCGATGCCGGCGTCTCTTCCACGCCAAGGATCGGCGTCGGGATTGGCTCGGGCGTTGCGGTCGGTGGGAAGGCCGCTTCGACGGTCTCCACCGGGCCCACCGACGTCAGAACGGGCGGCGCCACGAACTGATGGCGGCTCTCGACGATCGCCATGCCGACCAGGAGGCAAGACAGCGCCGTCAGGAGCCAGACGAGGGTCGGCGCCTTCGCGCGCATGGCGGTCATGGTTGCCATCTCCC
Source organism: uncultured Chloroflexia bacterium (assembly GCA_963724285.1). Taxonomy (GTDB): domain Bacteria; phylum Chloroflexota; class Chloroflexia; order Thermomicrobiales; family UBA6265; genus CAVRUD01. Next base: position 48,458 of record CAVRUD010000030.1, read on the forward strand.
GTGTTGCGCGGCTCCTACCGACCGGAGTACACGCCCGGACCTCGGACTGTGGTCGATCGTGGAGCCGGAATGCGAACAGGGGATTAGCCTGCGCCACCCTGTGGGTCGGCGCATCGCCCAGAATGTAGAGTTCGCCTGTGGGTGTCGGTCGGGCGACCTATACCAAACGGGAGATCTGGTTACCGCGACCGGTGGTCGGAGCTGCCGCTCACAGAAGGCCGAGGCGGCGTGAGGCAGCGATCGCGGCGGTTCGCGAGCCGACCCCGAGCTTGCCGTAGATGCTGGCCAGGTGGGTGTGGACGGTACCCCGGCCGATGAAGAGCGCTTCGGCAACGTGGCGGTTGGAGAGGCCCTCGGCGACCAGTCGCAGCACCTCGAGCTCGCGGGATGTCAGATCATGGTCTACGCCCGGGCCGGCCGGGGTGGTCGCTCCCGGCGTGGTCGTCATCGCAGCGAGGAGCGCCCGGGCCTCGGCGATGGCCGCTTCGAGCGACAGGGCCTGCCCGGCTGTCCAGGCCGCGGCGAAGGACTCTTCACCGAGCGCGGCGCGGGCGGTGGCCTTTGCTCGCTCGTAGGCCCTTCGCAGAGGTTTGGAGAAGGGTATCCCCAGCGCAAGGGTTTCGGCTTCAGCCGCGCCGAGGAGGCGGGCAACTGAATCCGGCCAGCCCCGTTCGCCCGCGAGCACCGCGGCGGTTGCCAACCTGTACGCGGCCCCACGGGGGTCCTGCTCTAGAGCGAATACGCCGGCCAGCGCCGCCGCCGCGCCGGCCTGGTCCCCGCGTGCGCAGTCGATCAGGGCAAGGGAATTGAGGATCCATGGGGTGAAGAGGGGATGCCGGGTACCGGCAAGCTCCAGCGCCTCCTGGCAGAGCGCCCGCGCCCGACTGAGGTCGCCCTGCCCGTAGGCGACGATGCCGAGTTGGTGCAGCGTGTGGGCGACGTGCGGGCGATCGTCCGACTCGCGAAACAGCCGGAGCGCTTCATTCAACAGCGGGATCGCCCGGCCGTACTCACCCTGGCGGGCCGCGAGCATACCCTGCATGCGGAGCGCCATCGGCTGAAGCCAGCCGACGCCCGATCCCCGTGCCAGGGCCAAGGCGTCCGCCAGCAATGGGGCCGCCCGTGCCTCGTCGCCCTGGGACACTGCCAGTTGTCCCGCCTGGAAGAGCACCTCGGCCCGCAGGTCCGGAGGAATCACGTCGCCGGCGGCCACGACCCGCTCTAGCCAGTGACGCCCTTCGCCCGGGTGACCGCCGAGGTTCCAAAGCAGCCAGAGCTTTGACGCCAGCCGTGCACCAGTCACCGTCTCTCCCGCCCGTTCCAGCCAGGACAGCGCGGCACGGACGTTGGCGAGCTCGGCCTCGAATAGGCGCAGCCAGCCGTCGGGTGGCGGTTTCAGCATCCCCGGCGTCAGCCGCTCCGCCAGCGCGTGGTAGTAGGCGGCATGCCGGGTCCGCATCTCCCGTTCATCACCGCCGGCTGCCAATCGCTCCAGGCCGTACTCGCGGATCGTCTCCAACATCACGTAGCGGGGCTCCGTGTCCGCTCCGAATCCAGAACCGCCTTGCCGCTGAATCAGGCTCTGATCGACTAGTGACGATATGAGATCGAGCGACGTGGGACGACGGTCGCTGGAGAGGTCGTCGCATTCACTCCTTACGGCCTCGGTCTCGTGACCCATCCATTCGGCCGCTTCCAGCGTGAAGCCGCCGACGAAGACTGAGACCTGGCGGAAGAGCGTTTGCTCTTCGGGCAGCAGGAGGTCGTAGCTCCAGGCGATCGCTTCGCGCATCGTCCGCAGGCGAGCCGGGTCGTCCCGCCTGCCACCGGTCAAGAGTGGCAGCGCCGGGGCCAACCGAGGCAGCAGCGCCCCGGGCGGCAGCACCCGGACCCGCGCCGCCGCCAATTCGACGGCGAGCGGCAGCCCGGCCAACCGCTGGCAGACGGCGGCGACCGCCGGGGCGTTCTCGGTGGTAAGGGCAAAGGCGGGGTCCGCAGCCTGGGCGCGGTCGACGAAGAGGCGGACGGCCTCCGACTCGGCAAGGCGCGTGGCCGGTCCGGTGTGATCGGGCACTACCAGCGGCGGTACCGGGAAGACGTGCTCGCCCGAGACTCGCAGAGGCGCGCGGCTGGTGACGAGGACTGCAAGGCGGTGACACGATCCCAGGAGGTGCGCAAGCAGCAGGGCGGCCTCGACCAGGTGTTCGAAGTTGTCGAGCACCAGCAGCAGCGCACGGTCTCGCAGCGCGTCGGCCAGGCGGGAGGTTACCGGCCGGTCCCCGGCATCCCGCACGCCCAGCGCCAGGCCAACGGTGGTTGGCACCAGGGCCGTATCGGTCACGGACGCAAGGGGGACGAAGGCGACCCCCTCGGCGAAGTCGTGCGCTAGCTCCTCGGCGACGCGCACCGCCAGCCGGGTCTTACCAACTCCGCCGGGGCCGGTCAGCGTGACCAGGCGGACGCTGCCGCGGAGGAGGGCGCACACGTCGGCGATCTCCAATTCCCGACCGATGAAGCTGGTCAGCGGGGTCGGCAGGAAAGCGCCGAACCGATCCCGTTCCGCGAGCGGGACCAGGGGCACCGGTTGAAGACGGCTCCGGTTGACAGACGTCGAATCGACCACGAGCGGGTCCTGGATCCTGCTGCGGGTACGGCAACTTTCTGCCCATGATCGGCCGTCCAGGACCGCCCGTCAACGCTTTGGGGCGCTTTCAGACCGATGCGTGCGATGGCGACGTCGTGGATAGCCGAGGTTTCCGACGGCAACCATCTTCAAGAGAGTCGCGGTGGAGGCATTGATGGGCGAGCAACTCCAGATCAGCCGCGAGCGCGTCCACCAGATCGAGAACGAGACCCTGCAGAAGCTGCGGCGCCTGGACGGGGAGCGGTTGTTTGCGTACGACCAGGAGCTGTAGGGCGTTCGGCGTTCGGCATTTGGGTGAGATGGTGAGGGGCGAGTAATTGGCCGCCCCTCACTCGTTTGCTCCCCAAGTACTGTACGTCCGTGCCAGGACTTCCGCGATACGGGACCGGTCGGCGGTCGACAATTGACCCATTTGTCGTTCTACGAGCGTGCGTTCAAGCGTCGCGACCTTATGGACGCGCACAACTGAAGCGGCCAGAAGTCCGGCACTTTGCCAATCTTCGAGCGCGATGTCGAATTGGGACTGGTACGGGCGAGTGGTTACGCGGGCGACGAGAATGTCTGCGTCGCCGACGTCGAGTATGACCAATGCCGGACGACGCTTGGCCTTTGTGCCGCTCGTGAATGGAAACGCGAGGAGGACCAGATCACCCGCCTGGTACGTCATCGTAGATGTCATCGCTCGGGTCATATCCTCGCAAGAACTGGTCCGTCGTCGTAGCGGCCCAGCCCGGTTCCTCACCGGATTCGGGAAGGACGACGACGATCCGGACCGGTTCGTTTCCTTCGATCCGGTCCGCGATTTCGGGCGGAACGGTCACCGTGCGATCGGATCCGATTCGCGCCCAGAATTCAATCGTTGCCATTCGGCAGCCTCCGAAGGTGTTACCCGTGGATCGACTCTTCCAACGATGACAGATTGGGAACGTCGCGTCTAGAGATCAGCCGCGAGCCGCGTCCGCCAGATCGAGAACGAGGCGTGGCCGCGGTTGAGGCGGCTGGATGGTGCGCGGTTGTCCACCTGCCGCCAGGGGCTGTCGGCGGCAGCTCGGCCGGGTACGGCTAGATGCGACGAGGGGCGGCCCATTGGCCGTCCCTCGTCTTCGTTTCGGTCCATTCTTTGGCGCAGCCCTGCGTCGTCGGGCGGTGGGATCGGTAAAGACACGGATGACGGTCGGCTAACCGTGCGTCGTTGACGGCGATCACGGTATGGGTGTGCCCTGCGCGTCGACGAAGGTTCTGCCCGGCTGATCGCGCGCGAACAGGTAGGTCTCGATCGTGACCGCCGTCCCGTCGCCCGCGTTCCAGACGGTGTGGATCGTGCTCGGTTCCTCGTCGACGGCGACGCAGTCCCGCGGCTCTAGCACGACCTCCACGCCGACCTCCATCGGCTCGGTCGGCGCTTCCGCGTCGCCGCTGCTACCCCGGGTCACGATGGCCGCGCCTGACTGGATCGAGAAGCCGAAGGCGCCCTCCTGGACGCAGATGATGAAGGCGGCCGGGTGGGTGTGGGGGGTGACGTAGGAGCCCGGCTCCCAGGTGAACTCCCGCATCTCCATGCCACGGCCGGGGGCGGCCACCGGGTCGAGCCCACTCAGGACGACGCTGGTGACCCCCGGGGCGCCGGGCGTCGCGTCGGGGGGTGGCGGCCCGCCCTGGGCGATGGCGCCAGCGGCGACCAGGGCAAGGACGGCGGTTGCGAGCATCAGGGGTGCAATCGGTTTTCGGGTCATGGCAACGTCCTCCGAGTGGGTGCGGCACGTCACGGCGCGGCGCCAACGGTTGGCCACGCCTTTCGATCATGGAGATTCGCGTTGCAAAGCGCATCGTAGAAAATACGGGGAGTGTGGAAGGCGGATGAACTGGTGCGACACCGTGGGACTACGGTAAGGCACGGATCTTCCGCGGCAAGCTACACAAGGCCGGTGCGGACGGCGAGGGTGGCGGCGGCCGTGCGGGAGGGGCTATCGAGCTTGTTGAGGATGTTCCGGACGTAGGAGGTGATCGTCCGGTAACTCAGGCCGAGTTCCTCGGCGATCTCGCGGTCGGAGCGACCATCGATGAGTAGGCGAAGCACCTCCATCTCGCGCGGCGTCAGTCCGAAGGCGTCAGGCGCGGGGTGGGCGGGCGCGGAAGCCGCAGCCTCCAGCACCGCGCGGGCATCCGCTTCGACCTCCTCCGGCCCCTGATCCCGTCCCACCGCGAAGCCGCGCTCGAAGGCTTCCTTCCCCAGTCTCCGCCGCAACCGCTCGGCGGCCCGCATGTACGCATCGGCCTCGGGCGGGGAAAAACCCGTCCCGCTTGCCGCTACCTGGGCCGCTCCCAGCAGCCGCGCCGCCGCCTCGTCTTGGCTGCCGGCACCGCCAAGCACCGCCAACGTCGCCAGAAGCGAGTCCTGGTGGTGCCGCTGCACAACACCGCGGTCCTGGGACCAACTCTCGCACAGGATTGCCGCCGCTCGACGCAGGTCGCCCTGCTCGGCCGCCACGAGGCCCAGGTGCTCCCGGCACCAGCCGGCGACGACCGCGTCGCTGGGCGCCCGCGCCAGGGTCTCCTCCCACTGCCTGGTGGCCGCCGCCGCGTTGCCCTGACCGTAGGTCACCACCCCAAGGTGGTACGTCGTGATCGCCACGCCCTGGTCGTCGCCGATGCGCCGGAACAGGGCGAGGGCGACGGCAAAGCGCTCCTCGGCCGCGTCGTACTCTCCGCGGTCCTCCAACGCGATGCCGTGGTTGAGCACGGCGATCGCCTCGTCGTCGGGGAGGTCGAGCCGGCGGGCCAGCGCCGCCGACTGCTCCAAGCGCTGGACCGCTGCCTCGAAGTCGCCGAGCCGGTGGGCCAGGTGGCCTGCGCAATGCAGGGCGCGGGCGCGGGCGGGGGCGACTCCGGCACCGCCGCCAGCGCTCGCTCCAGCCAGTCCCAGCCTTCTCGGTAGTGCCCGGCCAGAAAGCAGAACTCGCCGATGGCCGCCGCCAACCGCAGCAGATCGCCGCCCTTCCCGCTTTGCTCCAGCCACCCCAACGCCGCCCGCAGGTTGCCGAACTCGACTTCCAGGTCGCCGACGTCGGGAGTACCGCAAATGCCCGCTCCGACCGCCGCGGTGCGGGCGAGGCACCAATCCGCATGGCGGTTTCGGGTGACTACCTCATCGCCGCTCGACGCCAGGCGTTCGAGCGCGAACTGGCGGATCGTTTCGAGCATCGTGTAGCGGGGCTCTCCCGGCTGGTCGTCCCGCTGGAGCAGGCTCTTGTCGATCAGCGACGCCACCCCGTCGACGGCATCGATTGCCGCGCCGCTGTCCACGGCGACCACTTCGACCGCCGCGAGGGTGCAACCGCCGGCAAAGACGCCAAGCCGTCGGAAGAAGGCCTGCTCGGCCGACGGCAGGAGGTCGTAGCTCCAGGCGATCGTGCCCCGTATCGTCCGGTGCCGATCGGGCAGATCGTGGGGGCCGCCGGTGAGGAGACGGAGACGATCGGTCAGGTGGGCGAGCAGGGACGCGGGCGTGAGCGTGCGCATCCGCGCGGCGGCGAGCTCGATGGCCAGGGGAAGTCCGTCCAGGCGGCGCACGATCTCGGCCACCTCCCGCCCGTTATCGGCGGTGAGGGCAAAGCTCTGGTCGGAGGCACGGGCACGCTGGACGAAGAGCTCGACCGCGCTGTGGGTGACGAGGTCTGGCAGCGCGAGCGGGCGAATCGTCGTGGGAACCGTCAGTGGTGGGACTGGGTAGAGGTGCTCGCCCGACACATGGAGGACGGCGCGGCTAGTTGCCAGGATGGTCAGGTCTGGGCAGGAGGCGAGCAGGCGGCCAAGCTGCGCGCCGGCCGCGGGCAGGTGTTCCAGGTTATCGAGGCCGAGGAGCACCCGGCGACCGCTGAGCGCGGTGGCCAGGCGCTCGACCTGGGAGGTATCGCTAAGGTCCCTGATGTCCAGTGCTTGGGCGATGCTCGGGAGGAGCAAGTCCCCGTCGGCGAGGGCGGCGAGCCCGACGAAGTAGGTGCCGCCTGGGAAGTGAGCGGCGGACTCTGCCGCAGCGGCGATGGCGACCCGGGTCTTACCGACGCCGCCGGCGCCGGTCAGGGTGACGATGGGGATATCGGGGCGAGCGAGGAGGTCGATCACCGATGCCACGTCCCGGTCGCGCCCCAGGAGAGGCGTCCGCGGGGACGGCAGTGGTGCGACGCGAACAGGGAGCGCAACGATGGCCACGTCAGCCTCCGACGGGTATTGAGTGAGCCCCTGAGATTGTCGGTGATAGCACAACTCCTTGTCAGGTGTGGCGTCCCATGCGGCGAGGTGAGTTCTGGTGCTGGCCGTGCTGTCGACTGTTGACGATAGATTGGCCGCGTGCGTTGATACGGCAGTGTGAATGACCGTGCGAGCCGCTCACCTGGAGTGGCTTGTGGTTGCGCGCCGGAGCGCGACCTTGGGAGGCGACGTGAGTGTCGTTCTGACGGGTGGGACGCTGATCGATGGGACGGGCAAGGCGGCCCAGTCCAATGCGGCGGTCTGGATCGATGGGGAGCGGATCCGGGCGGTGGGGGCGGCGGAGGAGGCGATTGCTCCGCCGGATGTGCCCCGGGTTGATGCGACGGGCAAGACGGTGATGCCGGGGTTGATCGATTGTCACGATCACCTGGTGCACACCGGCATGGATCTGATCGAGCGGGCGGCGGCACCGCTCAGCCTGACGATGATGCGGGTCGCGGAGAACCTGCGGGTCACGCTTGAAGCGGGGATCACCACCGTTCGTGACGCGGGCGGGTTGGATATCGGCTTCAAGATGGCGATCGAGGAGGGGATCATTCCTGGCCCGCGCCTGATGCTTGGCCTGACGATCATTTCGCGGACGGGCGGCATCGACGATCCGCGGCTGCGCTCCGGCGTCGATCTGGGCTGGCGGTTTCTGCCCGGGCTTCCCTCTCCCGTGGCAGACGGGGTCGAGGAGTGCCGGAAGCGGGTGCGGGAAGTACTCCACGCCGGGGCGGATGTCGTGAAGTGCGCCAGCACGGGGGGCGTCAGCTCCCGCACCCTGACCGCCCTGGACGCGACCCTTACGCTGGCCGAGTTGCAGGTGATCGCCGACGAAGCCCACATGATGGGCAAGCGGGCCTTCGTCCATGCCTATGGCGGCCAGGGGCTGGCGGATGCGGTTACCGCCGGGATCGATTCGATCGAGCATGGGGCGTTCCTCTGCGATCTGCCCGAGTCGATCGCGCGGATGGCCGACCAGGGGACCTTCCTCGTGCCGACCTTCATGATCATCGCGATGCACCGGGAGCGCGGCTCGCCGTGGGCAAAGCGGAAGGCGGCGGAGATGGCCGATGCCCACAGGCGTAGCCTGGAAGCGGCGATGCGAGCCGGAATTCCCGTGGCGATGGGGACGGACGCGGGCGGCTACGGTCATGGCCACAACGCGGTCGAATTGGGGCTGCTGGTCGAGGCGGGGATGACCCCGATGGAGGCGATCGTGGCCAGCACGGCCACGGCGGCGGCCTGTCTCGGGCTGGAAAAAGATATCGGCACGATCGAGCCGGGCAAGCTGGCCGATATCCTCGTGATCGACGGCGACCCGCTGGCGGATATCGACATTCTCGATTGCCAGGAGCGCATCTCGCTGGTCATGAAGGGCGGGGCGGAGGTCATCCGACGGCGGGGTAAGGACGAGGGATTGAGCAGACTCTCGTCATCCTGACTTGAGTTTGGACAAATGGGGAGCGACGCGCGCCCGGCGGGGAGCGACGGGGAGGGGACACCGGGGATGGGATGGGGCTCACACGGCCGTGGGTGGCGCCCGCCGCTGGACGGCAAAGCGATCGCGCCGCCCTGGCCGCTCCCCGACCCGGCGCCCCGGCGACTTTCCGCGGGGCCTGGGGGGGCGGGCTGGGGTGCCCAGGGTCGCCAACAAGTCGCCGAAGGTGCGGCGCACCCGGCCCGGGGTCAGTCGCTCCGGGGGCAGCGGCCGCTCCCACGGCAGGCGGTGGTCGGCCACCAGGGGGCGCGCCAGCCACAGCTGCCAGAGCCCCGCCGCCAGCAGCCGCGTCCAGCGCGCCGCCGCCGCCGGGTCGCGGATCCGGGCCGTGGTCCAGCCCAGCTCCTGCTTGAGGAAGCGGAAGCCATGCTCGATCGCGAAGCGGCGCTCGTACCAGCGCCACAGGAGGGCCAGGTCGTCCGGCTCGCCCCCGCCCCACCACGCCAACCACAACGGCTCGGGCGGCGTCTCCCGGCGCGGCAGGCGTTCGGGCTGGACCCGCACGACCGCCACCGGGTGACGCGGCGCTTCGCGGGCGTGCAGGCCCCGCCACAGGTCCAGGGTCACCCGGCCGCGGGCCGGGTCGGTCACGACCTGGGCGCGGTCGGGGGGGGCGTGCGTCGCCGGGTCGTGCACCTTGAAGGGCGGCCCGTGCTTGGCCGGCGCCCCCATGCCCCGGTAGGGCGGCGGCGCCCGGTAGAGCCGCCGCCGCTTCGGCAGCCGGACCAGGAGGTCGCAGGGCAGCCCCGCCCCGACCAGGTCGGCCAGGTCGTCGTGGCTGTCCAGGGTCACCACGGGGCGGGCGGCCCCGCGCGGCCGCGCCGCCAGCGCCGTGCGCACCTGGCCGACCGCCAGGGCCGTCTGGGTGCCGACGTCCGCGCCGCGCCGCGCGACGCCCAGCGGGAGCACCCAACTGCCGCGCGCCTCCGGCACCGCGACCAGCCACTGCCATTCCCAGCCGGGGTCACCCCCTCCTGGGGCTGGCCCCCGGTGACGAAGCGCGCCCAGGTCCGCCCCGGGCTGGTCTTGGCGGCGGGGCGCGGCCAGGTCGTGCCGTCGACCGCCCACAGCTCCCGCGTCCCGGGGGGCGGGGCCGGCAGGGCGCGGACGCACAGCCGCCCCAGGGAGCGCACTCGGAGGGTGCCGTCGGCGACGGCGTCGCAGGCGCTCGGCCACGCGCGGCGGAAGCAGGGCGCCAAGCTGCACCGGACCACCGGCTCCGGCCCGGCACCGCTCAGGACCGCGTCCAGCAGCTCGACGAGGGCATCCCGCCGATGCCCAAGCACGTCGTGGTAGAGTCGGGCGCGGAAGCGCTCCAGCGCCGCGGGGTCGTGGCTGGTCATACCCGCGATTATCCGCGCACCGGGGCGCTTCCACCTCGCCCGCCTCCCAGGGATTGAGCAGACTCTCGTCATCCTGAGCGGGGCGAAGGATCTTGGCCGTTTACGGCCCTTGCCGCCGACAGCAGAGCTTCGGTGTCCCGAACGAGCACGAAGGCGCTAAAGCGCCAAGATTCCTTCCAGGACAGGCTCTTCGCAGGCTCAGGATGACGAGGGTTTGCTTGGCTGACGGCTGACGGCTGATGGATAAAGTACTTGCAGGAGATCAAGATGGCGGAGTTTGCGGGGAAGGTCGCGGTGGTGTCGGGGGCGGCGTCCGGGATTAGCCGGGTGATCGCGGGGCGATTCGCGGCGGCTGGGGCGGGCGTGGTCAGTCGTCGATCTGGATCAGGAGTGGGGCGTTCGGGCGGCGGCCGAGATCTCGGCGGAGGGCGGTCAGGCGATTTTCTGCCCGACCGATGTGCGCGACGGCGCGCCAGGTCAACGCGGCGGTCGATGCCGCCGTCGAGCGCTTCGGTCGGGTGGACATCCTGGTCCACGGCGCTGGTGTCGGGGTCCACAAAGAGATCGTCGATCTCACCGACGACGAGTGGGATCTGCAGATCGACGTGCAGTTGCGCGGCGCATTCCTGCTCAGCCGGGCGGTCGGGCGGAGACTGATCGCTCAGGGCGAGGGCGGGCGGATCGTCTTTCTGGGTTCGACCTCGGGCAACAACGCCCGCCCCAAGTCGGGGCCGCACGCGGCCTCGAAGGCGGGCGAGATCCAGCTCTCCCGGGTGCTTGCCCAGGAACTGGGACGGTACGGGATCACGGCGAACGTCGTCTCGCCCGGGCTGACCGATATCTCCGGCATTTCGAAGTCGATCCAGCCCACGGAGTACCAGAAGATCTTCGTCCAGCAGGTGCCGCTCGGGCGGCTGGCCAGGCCGGACGAGATCGCGGACGCGGTCCTGTTCTTCGCCTCGGACGCGGCCCGGTTCGTCACCGGGGAGACACTCTGCATCGACGGCGGCTACTCGGCGGGCAAGCTGTCGGTCAATGGCCCGCACATTGCGCAGGCATTCGGGCAACTCGGCGACGAATAGTTATCGGGAGGGGTGAACCGCTCCTGGCGTATCCCCATGGACATTTCGAAGTAACCACCGACGGCTCGTAGTGGCGCCGATTCATCGCGCCACTACGACGAGCGTCCACGGCAGCGCTGTCACGTCTCAGGGCTACGGTGTGAAATCTCGGGCGTATGGAGCGCCCGAGAGCCATGCCTGGCGGGCCTGGCCATCGATGATCGTGCCGAAGGAGATCCGCTCGGGGCCGCCGGGGTCGACGCCCGCGCGGAAGCGGTCGGTGCCGGGAATCGGGACCAGGGGCTGATCGTCGTCGAAGCCGTCCGGTCCTTCTGGGAAGATCAGGCGGAGCTCGCCGCGGCGGACGACGATCCGGAAGTTCGAGACCCAGGGATTGTGCGAGCGGTAGTGCCCGGTAAACGCGTCCCACTCTCGCGGATAGCTTGGCAAGGGCGGCGCGGTCAGCCCTGCAATGCCAAACCAGTTCCCGCCGTGGGTCAGGGCGATCATATTCCCGTCGTCATCGCGCTCGAAGGCGAGGACGAACCGATCCCAATCCGGGTGGTCGCTCAGGAAGGCATCGTCGTCGTAGGGGTGCAGCGGGATTGACTCGCTCTTGTGGCGGAGGACGATGACGTCCCCCTCCAGCGCGAAGGTGAGCGGCTCCGTTGTATCGTCGGCGTCACGGTAGAACGTGCCGGAGACCGCCGTCGGACCGCCGCGCCAGGTATCCGGCGGATCCGGGAGGGGGGAGCCCTCCTGGGCGGCGCGGACGACGGCAACAACATGGCGGGAGAGCATGTAGGGGCTGCCGGGGCCGTTGACCAAGGCGACTGCGGCGATCCCGGCGCCGAGATCGGCCGTCAATCCAGCGGCGTAACCGACCATGCCGCCTGTGTGTCCGATGACCGTGTGACCGGCGATCTCGCGGACGATGATGCCGTACCCGTAGGCAAAGCCATTCTCGTCGACCATGCCCGCCGAGATCCGCGATTGAAAGACATCCTCCGGGTAGATCCGGCCGCCGGGGTGGGCTCCCCGGTTGAGGAGCATCCGGGCGTAGATCGCCATGTCCCCGGCGGTCGCGGCGATGGCGCCGTCGGCGGTGTCCGTCTCCAGCCAGGTTGCCGGGACGAGGGGATGGTTCGGGTGCGTAGGACGGTCGTCGTAGAGGCCGGTGTAGCCGACCGCAAGGAGGGGGCGGTCCGCATTGGTGATCGTCGCGGACGACGATGTCATGCCGAGTGGAGCCAGGATGCGATCGGCGTTGTTGTCGGCGGCGGTATTGCCGGTAATTGCTTCGATGATCAGACCGAGCATCTTGTAGCCGCCGTTCGAGTAGTGGAAGCGCTCGCCGGGCGGGTTCCCGGCGCCGAGGTCGGCCAGCGTCAGGGCTTCGACCACGGCGTCCGGCGAGCCGTCCACACCCGCGCTGATGCCGGCAGTGTGGGTGAGCAGGTGGTGGAGGGTGATCGGAGGAAACTCGCCCCGGATCTGGAGCCAGGACAAGTAGGTCGAGGCAGGTGCGTCGAGATCGGCCTTCCCTTCGGCGGCGAGGGCGAGCAGGACGTCGGCCGCAAAGCACTTGCCGATCGAGCCTATTTCGAAGCGGGTTGAGGGCGTAACCGGGGTATTGCTGGCAATCTCGGCGAGGCCGTAGGTGGCGACGTGAAGGGTGTGGTCGCGGTCGGTGATGGCGAGGGCGAGACCTGGGGTTCGATCAGCAGCCATCAGGTCCGCAACGAAGGCGTCGATGGCGGCGATGGCGGGGGTGAGATTGGGCATGGTAGGGACCCTCCGGCAGAGCTTGGGTTGAAACCCGGGGCGACTGGACGCGGCTTCTCCGAGGTTGCTCGCATTGTCGGACATCCTCACCAAGACGTGCTCAGCCCTGACCGATCTGACCGCCAGGCTGGTCGATGCCCGGTGCTATCATGCCGGTTGATGGTGGTGCGTTCGGCGATCTGGAAAATGGGTAGCAGGATGGTGACGACCCGGCTCACGACGGTGGAGGATCTCGAGCGGATGACCTCGGACGAGGCCGAACGCCACGAGCTGTACGCGGGCGTGCTCCGCGAGGTGGAGGCGATGGGCGGGCGGCACGGCGAAGTCGGAGTCCGACTTATCATCCCACTTGGATCGTGGGTCTTTGGGCGCCGACTCGGTGAGGTCTACACGGAAGCAACCCACTTCATCATCTTGCGCGATCCCGATGTCGTGCTGATGCCGGATGTCGCCTTCGTCCGCGCCGACCGGCTGCCGCCGGTGGAGGAGCGGGAGGGGTTCATGCCCCTGGCGCCGGATCTGGCGGTGGAGGTGCTCTCGCCGAGCAACCGCGCGCGGGAGATGGCCGAGAAGGTCGAGCTTTACCAGCGGGGCGGGGTGCGCCTCGTGTGGGTGGTGCAGCCGCGCCGGCGAGCGGTGACGGTCTATCCGCTGGGCGGCGATCCCCGAACGCTGCACGAGACCGATAGTCTCGAAGGCGGCGAGGTGCTGCCCGGGTTCCGGCTGCCGGTCGCGGACCTCTTCCGGTAGGGGTGTGCGAGCGGTCACGTATCCCCGTACCCACGATCTCAGGCGGTGACGCCGAAATGTTCCTCCAGCCAGCGCTGGGCGAAGGCATGGAGATCCCTGGCCGGGAAGAGATAGCTGTCCCCTGCACCGACCATACCATTCGTCCCGATGCCGGCCGCCAGCGCCGACCGGGCGATGACCTCGAAGGCGTCGGTCTCCGAGCCGCAGCCGGGAACAGAGACGAACCCGGCGGCGATTTGGTGGTAGGGGAACGCGCCGGTGGAGGTGTCGATGTCGTGGAAGGGTCGCCAGATGGTCTGGTCGTTCTCCAGCAGCGGCATCCGGTAGGTGACGCGGCGCTTGTTGGGAACCCGGGCGGTTGCCTCGGCGTGATGGAGCAGGGTGATCGTCTCTAGTGGGGCTCCGAGCATCAAGACTTGGCCGGACGCTTCGACCAGCTTCACGAGCGGCGAGCCCGGCCCGTAGGGATCGTCCCAGGGATGGTCAGCGACGAACCAGCCGGCGCGGGGGCCGAGGGCGACGATGCTCGCCTCCGGCTGGCGGGAGCGGTGGGCGCCCGGCCAGGTCCTGATCCGCTCCGGCAGGCGGCCGTTGTCGCGGGTGGCTTCGGAGGTGGCCGGGTCGAAGGCCGGGGGATCGGCCTCGTAGGCCGCGCGGCGGTCAGCCGGCCAGCTCTCGATGTCGTACGAGTCGTGATCCCAGCCGGCGTAGGCCATGAGTGTGCCATCCGGCCCGAGCGCGTCGAGCAATGCCTGCACCACGGTGCCGCTGCCGCCAACGACCCACCCAAGGGCGCTCATCCGGGTATGCACCATCAGCACACCACCCGGCCGAACGCCGAGGGCGGTCAGGTCGGCGGCGAGCTGCCCTCGGGTGACGGGCGGGCCGAGGTGATTTACGGGAAGACCTGGTGCCATTCCTTCAATTCGACGTTGGTGATGATTTCGCCGTTGTTGTAAGGATCGGCCGCCATCAATTTGCGGACTTCGGCCTCGTCGGCCGCTTCGTAGATGATCAGCGCGCCGGATTCGTCGACCCACGGGCCCGAGGCGGCCAGCTTGCCGCTGTCTAGGAGCGACTTCAGGTATTCGCGGTGAGCAGGGCGGGCGGCGAGGCGCTGCTCGGTGTTGCCGAAGGTCAGGATCGCGGCGAACTTGGCCATGAAGTGTGATCCTCCATACGCGGGGCGCGGGCATTGGGCGCCCAAAATCGACCGGTACATCTTAGCGGGTTCTCGATCGGACCGAGGGCACATCTCCGCCTTCTCACAGCGGCAGCAGGTGCGCGTTGACGCACGTTGTGTCAACTAGACGTGTCCACTAAACTGTCTCAGCTTTATGTCGGGATCGGAGGCTGGAATGGGGAAGAGGCGGTCGAACATCCGGGACGTCGCGGCCGCCGCGAACGTGTCGCCGAGCGCGGTGTCGCTCGTGATCCGGGGCCGGCCGGGGGTCGGGGCGAAGACACGCGAACGCGTTTGGGCGGCGGTGACCGAGTTGGGGTACGAGATTCCCTCGAACGCCACGGCGGTCACGAGTGCCGTCAAGGCGCGGGCGGTCTGCCTCTTGATCGAAAAGGGGGCGATGCCGGCGGCACTTGACGTCTTCTACGGGGACATCATCCGCGGGTTCCAGGCCGAGGCTCAGCGGCTGGGCTATCAGGTCTATCTTCATATGTACGACTCGGCGGCGGACACGGCGGCCCATCTGCGCGAGACGTTGCCGGAGGGAGCGCGGGGGCTGGTCGTCGCGAACGACGGGGATATCCGGCCGGCGTTGGTCGATCAGATGCTGGCGGCGTCGTTGCCGGTCGTCCTGATCGAGAACCACGTCCCGGATAAGCCGTTGCGGTGCGTGCTCGGGGACAACTACGAGGCTGGGTACAGCGTCACGCGGCACCTGCTCGATCTTGGGCACCGCTCGCTGGCGATCCTGCGGGGTCCGACGAAGTACAGCAGCCTGACAGACCGGCTCCGCGGCGCCTTCGCGGCGGCAGGGGAGGCGGGGGTGCTGGTGCCGCCGGCCTTCCTGCCGGCTCCCGTCTCCGGGCACCCAAAGAAGGGCTACGTGCAGATGCGCGAGATTCTGAGCGGCAAGCATGGACCAGAGCGGCCGACCGCCGTGGTCGCGGTCAGCGACAAGACGGCGATCGGGGCGATCGAAGCGATCAAAGAGGCGGGACTCAGGATTCCGGAGGACATCGCGATCGTCGGGATCGACGACGTGGTCGAAAGCGCCTTCACGGATCCCCCCTTGACCACGTTCCGGATTCCACGGAACACGATGGGGACCATCGCAATGCGGAAACTGCACCACGCGATCATCGCCGACGAGGAGCCGGCGTCCAAGACGACGGTCTATGGAGAGTTGGTGGTGCGGGCTTCGTCGGGCGGGACCAACTAGATCAGTCCGGTAATTGCACGACGACGGTGAGCGCGTCGATTTCGCTCGTGACCCAGCTGTGATGCCCCCTAACCGGTGTGTCTTCAACGAGCGCCACGAGTGCCTGGACGAAAGTGGCGCCGATCACCATCACTTGTCTCTGCCTCGACCTCGCCCTGCGAGGAAAAAGAGGATCTGGCGACGGGGCGCGGGGTGCCATTCGCCGACCCAGCCAGCCGGGAATCTGACAACGGTGAAGCCGGTCGCCGGGCTCATAGGTGAGACGTACAAGCGGTGGGGCTGGTGGGGCGAAGTCAGCGAAGGTCGAACTCAACCGCTGATGTATCTCGATATGTGTCTCGCCTGATGTCGTTGGTGAAAAAGCGCGCAGTAGATCATCGAGGCCCCTAGCACCGAATAGCGGTATCCTGGCTAAAGAAATGGCTTCACCTGGAGAAGGCTCACGCGATCGCAGGTGCTGGCGTGCATCGTGCGACGATCTTGCTGGGAGAGCGGCTGATGATGTGAGATCAAGGTACCTGGACTCGATGCGAACACAGCTGGAGACGAAGAGCATGGCTTTGGATGAGACGATACCGTACGGCGTTGCTGAGTTCATCGAAGACGCGAAACGGATCATGGAAGTATCTGACGGAGTCGGGAGACAGGGAAGCTGCCGTCGGCGCCCTTGAACCCCTCTTGCGTCGCGCGTTGGATGGGCCCGGGTGGGAAGACCTGCGCTACGCGACGATCACCGAGAGCGGACGGCCTGGTTTCGAGTACTACCGCAATCCGGAAACCTCACTTCATATCTATGGCGTCCTCTTTCGCCCTGACGCCCCGACCCCGGTCCACGATCACGTCACCTGGGGGATCATCGGCGTCTACTCCGGTACACAACGCACCACGCGCTACCACCGCGAGGACGATGGCTCGGTTCCTGGCCAGTGCCGGGTCACCGAGCTGACAGACGATCTCCTGACCCACGGCGCAACCTACCCGCTCCTGCCGCCCCACGACATCCATCGAATCGAAGTCGTTTCCGCTGAACCGGGCCTCTCAATCCATGTCTTAGGGGCCGATCTGAAACTCCAGCGACGTCGCATCTTCGATGTCGATGCCGGCCGCTGCGAGGAGGTCGAGGGCGTCAGCATGGCCCGCTGACATCTGCGTCGCACATGCGGCCGGACGGGCTTCAGTTCCTTTCGTGCGTCGGCTTCGTGCCCCGCACTGCCCACGCCCGGCCGATGAGGTCGATCGTTCCATCCGCCTCGGTGGGGAGCGTGATCCGCAGCTGCTCCCGGAGCGCCGCCTTCCGGTCGGCGTCGAGCACGGACGCGTAGCGCTGAGCAACGGCCGCACCGGTCATGGTGTTCGGCACCCAGAAGTCGTCGAGGTCTCGAAACCGCATCGGGAGATCGATCGCGTCGACTGCGACATCGCCCAAGCCGGCCGAGCGGAACAGGGCGACGAGGGGCTCGGGTTGGCAGGTGTGCATGTGCGGACGGGGATCGAGGGCGGCGGCCGCAGGGTCCATGGCCGCTGCCGCCTCCCAGAAGTAGCGAAGGAGTTGCATTTCGCCGCGATAGTCCCAGACGTAGGCGCCGATCAAGCCGCCAGGCCGGGCGGCGCGCGCCATCTCGGCGACGGCGGGGGCCGGATCCGGCACGAAGTTGAGGACGAGGCCGGCGACTACCGCGTCGAAATCGTCGGTGGCGACCGGGAGGGCCCGCGCATCGCCGACCTCGAAGCTGGCGCGCGGATCGGCTGATGCGGGCTTGGGCGGCGTCGAGGAAGGCGGGCGTGGGATCGATGCCCAACACCGCGCGCGGGTCGGCTGCGGCGAGGACGGCTTCGGTGAGGGCGCCGGTGCCGCAGCCGACGTCCAACCAGCGACCGGCCGTATGGGACCGCGAACCAGGCGAGGAACGCCCGCGCCAGGGGACGGCTCCACCGCCCGATGTAGGCCTCGTAGGAGTCGGTGGCACCCCACACGTAGGACGCGGTCGGGTCAGCCATGGGGTTCCCTCTACCACACACCTCGTCAGATCACGGCTGACGCCGGTGGGTCGGATCGGTGGCCGATGTCAGCGGCGCCTACGCCGCACCGGCCAGCGGACGGCGCACCTCAGCTCCGCCCGCCGGCGTCGGCCGCTTCCGCTAGGGCCGTGACCGCCGCCACGTACTCGGCGGCATGCGTCCGCACCGGGACGTGCCCGGCCCCCGAAGAAGACCCGCAGCTCGGCGCGCGGCAGGACGGCGGCGAGCTTGGCGACGACCGGCGGGAACCGGGGCGAGGACTGGTCGCCGTGGCTCATCAGGACCGGGCGCGTGCACCCAGCCAGCGCGGCGAGGTCGAGCGTGTAGGACCCCGGGCCGCGCGCCTCGCCCACGAACGTCGGGGCGTTGCCGACCCGGACCCGCCGCTCGGCGGGCGGCATGGCCTCCCACGCGCCCGGGGCGAGCCGGTCGTAGAACTGGCGCGCCCCCCCTCGGCGTCCCCCGCCTCCAGCCGCGCGGCCACCGCCTCGGTCTCGGCCAGCGCATGCCGCATCGCCGGCCCGTGGACCGGGTCGTCGGCGAGCAGCTCGAAGAGTGGCGGCTCCTGGGCGGCCGCGCTGCGCACTAGGTCAGGGCGACGTCATCGCCAGCCGCAGGGCGATGGCGGCCCCGAACGAGAAGCCGGCGAGGTGGGCGGGCGCGAGGTCCAGCTGATCGAGCAGGGCCGCCAGGTCGGCCACGTCGTCCGCGATGCTGTCTTGCCCGGGCGGCCGTTCGCTCCGGCTGTGGCCCCGCCGGTCGTAAGCGAGGACCCGGAAGCGCTCGGCGAAGGCGGGCACGACGGGGTCCCACGCGGTGTGGTCCCCCCAGCCGCCGTGGACCAGTGCCAGCGGCGGCCCTGCGTCGCCGGTGAGGACATAGTAATAGGCGGACGCCGTTGACGGTGGCGGTCGGCATGGGTCATCCCTTCCCGTGCGGACTGGAAAAGATCGGATGCCGCCCACGCTACACCCGCGCGACCTGCAGCGCAACTCGTGCCGTTCGGACGACCGTCGCTCGTCACGGTCGAGTGGGGTGGCACGGGGTCGGCCGAACGTCAGGCGGGGCGCTTGCTGAGGCGGATGACGTTCCAGGAGAGTATGGGTAGGGTGGCGGTGAGGGTGCCTCCTGAGATGGTGGCGTCGCCGCCGCAGTGCGGGGTGACGGTGTCGGGGGCGTCGGCCGTGTTGGCGGCATTGGGGTCTGGGTGTTCAAGGACGATGTGCTCGGCGACGGCGTATCCGGGCAGGGCACGGAAGTCGCCGGTGACGGGGAGCGGGTTGGTCTGGTCGCGGTTGAGGGCGAAGATCGTGAGGTCGTCGCTGGACGGATCGAGGGTAGCGACGGCCTGGAGGAGGGGAACCTCGTCGTAGCGGGCGGTGGCATAGCCGGGGCTGGTGAGCTGGAGGTCGAGGACGCTGCCGTGGCCAAAGCGCGCGGCATGGAAGAAGGGGTAGTAGATCGTCTGCTTCCAGGCAGGGCCACCCGTGACGGTCTGGATCGGGGCGATGGCGTTCACCAGTTGGGCGATGCAGGCGATCTTGAACTCGGTCCGCATTTTTCAGAAGTGAGATGAGCATGCCACCGACGGCGACGGCATCCAGGAGGGTATAACGCTCCTCCAAGAGCGGCGGTGCGACTTCCCACGGGTGGTCACGCTTGTATGCCTTGTCGGCCGCGGTCGAGTGGTACCAGACATTCCACTCGTCGAAGGAGATCATCATGGTCTTGTTCGATCGCTTTTTGGCTTTCACGTAGTCGCAGGTGGCCACGACGGTGCGGATGAACTCCTCCATCTCGACCGATTGAGCGAGGAAGCTGCCGGTATCGCCGTCGAGGAGCCGGTGGTAGGTGTGGAGCGAGATGTAGTCGACGTGATCGTAGGTGTGCTCGAGGACGGTAGCTTCCCATTGCGGGAATTCGGGCATGCGCGGATTCGAGCTGCCGCAGGCGACCAACTCGATCGTCGGATCGATCCACTTCATCGCTGACGGCCGTCTGGGCAGCGAGGCGGCCGTACTCGGTCGCGGTCTTGTGGCCGGTCTGCCAGGGACCGTCCATCTCGTTGCCGAGGCACCAGAGCTTGAAGCCGTGCGGATCGGGCGAGCCGTTGGCGATACGCAGGTCGCTCCAACGGGTGCCGCCCGGGTGGTTGCAGTATTCGAGCAGGTTGCAGGCGGCGTCGAGACCGCGGGTGCCGAGGTTGACGGCCATGTTGACGTCGGCCCCGGCGAGCTTGGCCCAGCGGGCGAATTCGTCGGTGCCGACCGCGTTGGTCTCGGTCGAGAACCAGGCGAGATCGAGACGGGCCGGCCGGTCGGCAACGGGGCCGATTCCGTCTTCCCACTGGTACCCGGAGACGAAATTGCCGCCGGGGTAGCGGACGAGCGGGACGCCGAGGGCGCGGACCAGTTCGAGGACATCGCCGCGGAAGCCGTGCTCATCGGCGGTCGGGTGGCCGGGTTCGTAGATACCGCCGTAGACGGCCCGCCCGAGGTGCTCGAGGAAGCCGCTGTACAGGCGAGGGTCGACCTCGCCGACGTGAAAATCCGGATCGAGGACGATGTGGGCGGTGTGCAATGTGGGCTCCTGGGGAATGGCCCCCTACCCCCCCGGCCCCCCTTCCCCCTGCCGCAGCGGGGGGAAGGGGGGAGAAGCGGCTAGTGGGACTGGGCTAACGGGGAAATGGCATCTACAGGCGAAGTGTACTGGCGTGAATTATCTATCCAGGAGACAGAGTGACGGTTGCCATGGAATTGGCGGGGAGATCGATCCGCCACGCGCCAGGGCCATCGGCGACGGCGGGGAGGGGGATGGGCACGACGCGGTCGGGGTCGGCGGCGGTGTTCGCGGCGCGGGGATCATCGGCGGTGAGTGCCCAGGCGCTGGGTTGACCACTGCTTTCCATCGAACGCATACGGATTTCGGCCGGTGCGGAGATGTGCTGGTTGATGACAGTGATGGCGTGTCCGCGTGATCCCTGGGAGGCCGTGGCGGTGACGGCGGGTGTGCCGTCGGGCAGGGTGGCGCCACCGGTGATTTCGACGGGGAGGGCGGTCGCGCCGATGTGGGCGGCGTGGAGGCGCAGTGCGTGGTAGGTGGTCGTGCTCCAGACGAGGTCGCCATCGGTCATGACGACTGCCTGGAGGACGTTGACGATCTGGGCGAGGTTGGCAAGCGTGAGGACATCGCACTGGCGATGGAAGCCCTCCAGGGCGAGGGCGGCGGCGAGGGCGTCGCGGAGGGTACTGACCTGCTCATAGGTGACCGGGTCGCGGCGGGCGACCTCGCCCGGTCCCCACGGGCGGGCCTCCGGGTGCCAGACGCCCCATTCGTCGAGGGCGATGCCGATCCGGCGCTTGCCCCCGGTGTGCTCCTGGGCCAAGGGTGGCAGTGGTGACAACGAAGTCTTCGGTGGCGCGGGCTTCAGCCAGGAGCGCGTAGTAGTCGTCGTCGGTGAAGTCGATTTCGGCGCCACCGTGGGTCCAATAGCGATGGACTGAGAGATGATCGACGAGGTTGAGGTGGTCGCCGACCGTGTCGAGGAGGGTGGCGTTCCAGGCATCGTCGTGGCCGCAGGCGACGAGCTCAGCCTGGGGATCGACGTGGCGGAGCATCGTGGCGTAGCGGCGATACTCGTGGGCGTAGACCGCTGCGTCCATGTTGCCGCCACAGCCCCAGTTCTCGTTGCCGACACCCCAGAGGCGGACGTTGAAGGGCTCGGGCGAACCGTGCGCGGCACGCTCGCGGCCAAGGCTGGTGTTGACGGCCGTATTGCAGTACTCGACCCAGTCGCAGAGTTCCTGTGGGGAGCCGCTGCCAACGTTGCCGGCGAGGTAGGGCTCGGCGCCAAGCACGGCGCAGAGACGGAGGAATTCCTGGGTGCCGAGACTGTTGGTATCCTCGACCTGGAGGCCGCAAGACATGCCGAGGCGGGTCGGACGCGACGCGGCGGGGCCGATGCCGTCGCGCCAGTGGTAGTGGTCGGCGTAGCATCCGCCGGGCCAGCGGAGCATGGGGACAGGGAGGGCCTGGAGGGCTTCGACGACGTCGGCGCGGAAGCCATCGAAGTGGGGAACATCGGTCTGATCCGGCCCGACCCAGAGGCCGTCGTAGCAGCAGCGTCCGAGGTGTTCGGCGAAGTGGCCGTAGAGCCGGGGCGAGATTGTCCCGATCGGTTCGCTTTGGCGAACCGACAGCGTCGCGAGTGACATGGATGGTCCCTTACCTACGTGCCAATATCGGAACCCCGCGGCGGGCGGGTCCGAATGGCGACGAGTTACCCCTTTACGCCGGTCAACGTTATCGAGCGGATGATCGCCCGCTGCGCGATAAGGAAGATCGATCGACGGCCGGAGCGGCCGATATCGTCGCTCCCGCCATGAGAAGGCCGAACTCGCTGAAGTAGTCGCTTCGGAACTGGATCAGAGCAACCGGCAGCGGCATCTTGTCGGCCTCGTTCATGATGATGTACGGCCAGGTGAACTCGTTCCAGTAGCCGAGGTAGGTGAAGATCGCCAGCGCCGCGATCGGCCCGCGGGACAACGGCAGAATGACCGTCCAGAGGATGCGCAGGCGCCCGGCAGCCGTCGAGCCGAGCCGCATCCTCGAACTCGCCCGGGATGCCGAGCATGAACTGGCGCATGAGGAAGACGCCGAAGGCGCCGGCCACCGGCGGGATGATCAGGGCTTTGTAGTCGTTCAGCCAGCCGAGCTTCCAGATCGTGATGTAGTTGGGGATGAGCAGGATCTCGCTCGGCACGATCAGCGACGCGACGACCAGCGCGAAGAGAGGTCCTCGCAGAGGGAAGCGCATCCGGGCGAAGACGTACCCTGCCAACACGTCGACCGATCACGGTCAGGATCGTGCCGATCGTGGCGACCATCAGGCTGATGCGTGAACGACTGCAGAAGATCGATCGCCCGCGGGGTGAAGAGGACGCTGTCGTAGTTGCTCGAGCGTGAGGTCGCTCAGGTTGTCGGGGAACCAGTTGCGGAGGGTAGGTGATGATCTGCACTCTCCGGCTTGAGCGACGGTGCATCAGCATCCAGGCGATCGGGCACGATCCAGATGATCGAAGCCACGGTGAGGATGCCGAAGCGGATCACCAGGCTGATCGAGACCCGGCGGGTCCGAGGGTGAGGAACGATCACCGCACGTGGCAGGACCGACGTCTGCTGATCAAGGGCGGTTCCGGCCATGGGCATCCTCTCCTACGTCGTCCGCTCGCAGGAGGCGGAACTGCAGCAGCGTGAAGCTGACCACGATGATGAAGAGGATCCAGGCGACGGCGGAGGCGTCCCCCATCCGGAAGAAGTCGAAAGCCCTCCTCGTAGAGGTGCTGGACGATGGTTCGGGTCGAGTCGAAGGGGCCGCCGGAGCCGTTGGTCATGACGAAGACCTGCCCGAAGACCCGCCACGAGCCGATCATCGTCGTGACGGTGACGAAGAGGATGGTGTGCTTCAGGCCGGGAATGGTGATGTCGCTTGAAGAATGACCAGGCGCCGGCGCCGTCGATCTTGGCCGCCTCGTAAAGGTGGTCGGGAATTTCCTGCAGGCCGGCGAGGAAGAGGATCATGTTGAAGCCGGTCGTCCACCAGACGGTCGTGACGACCACGGCCAACATCGACCAGCCGCTCTGGTGTGAGCCAATTCTGGGTAGGGAGGCCGAGGGATTTCGCAAGTAGTAGTTGATCAAGCCGAAGGCAGGGTTGTAGAACCAGACCCAGATGATGCCGACCGAGGCGACCGAGATCATGACCGGGGCCGTGAAGGCGCTCCGGAAAAAGGTGCGCCCCATGATCGGCTCGTTGACCAGGATCGCCAGACCGAGCGGAATGATGACCACCAGCGGCACGTTCAAGCAGACGAAGAGGGTGGTGTTGCGCAGCGACTTCCAGAAGAGGTCGTTGTCGAGCAAGTTGCGGTAGTTGTCGAGGCCGACGCAGCTGCGGCGACGTCATCAGGTCCCAGTCGGTGAAGCTGACATAGAGGCCGTAGCCGATCGGGTAGAGGAGGAAGACGCTGAAGACGACGAGGAAGGGGGCGAGGAAGAGCAACGGCGCCGCGATCCCACGGTCGCCGATCAGCCAACGCGGCAGGCGGCGCCTCTGCTCGCTGAAGGGTTCTTGCGCCAGTGCGCTCATGGGTCACGATCTCCTTGCGCGGCCGGGGGTACTTCGCCCCGGCCGCGTGGCGCACCGTCGCTCCTAGCTGGAGAGAATGTCGTTGACCTCTTCCTCGGCCTGCTTGAGGCCGTCCTCGACGCTCCATTCACCGAGGATCGCGCCTTCGACGTTGGCGGCGATCCGCGGCATGACCTCGAGCAACTTTGGCGTCGACTTCATGTAGGCGACGTACGGAAGCTGCTCGGGCCCAGACGCTCAGCTTCTGCATGTAGACGTTGTCCAACGCCAGCGCTTCCTCGCGGGCGGCGTTATTGGCGGGAATCTGCCCGGCCTGGGCCCAGTCGACCGCGTGCGCCGTCATCCAGTTGACGAAGCGCAGTGATGCCGTCCGGCGCTCCTCGTCCTCGTCACCCTGAACCGGCAGGGCGAACTGGTGGCTCTGGCCCCAGGTGGCGGGGGCGGCCAGGTCGCGCTGTGGCAGGACAGCGACGCTCGTTCTCGGCCGCATTCGGCGAGCGCTCGGGGTTGAAGAAGAGCGTGGTGATCCAGGGGCCGTCCGGCCAGGTGGCGACCTTGCCAGTGCGGGCTAGATCCTGCATCGGCGCGTTCTCGGGATTGCCGGCGTCCTGCATCCGCTTCATCCAATTGACGCACTCGAGCCCTTCGGGCGTGTTGAAGGCGGCGGTGGAATCGTCTTCGGTGAGCATCTGCACCGCCGAACTGGCGGTGGATGCCGTACCAGTACCAGGTCATGAACTCCTGAGCGCCATTGCCGAGGGCGAAGGTCTGGTAGCCGAGGTTATCGGCGTGGCCGATCGTGGTGACGACGTTCTCCCACTCGTCCAGGGTGGTCGGCACGGTCAGCCCGGTATCGGCAAGGAGGCGAGTGTTGTGAAGCATCGCGTGGCAGTGAATGTCGAGTGGAACCGTGTACTGAACACCGTCAACGCTCGGTGAAGCCCCAGACGGTCGGATCAAAGTCCGCGGCCAGGATGCCCGCCTGCTCCAGCTCAGCTGGCTCGAGCGGCGTCAGCATGTCGCGTGACGTAAATGGCGCCGACGTACGTGTGGCGGACCAGAGAGACATCTGGGGCGGTGCCGCTGATGCTGGCGGCCTGCATCTTCTGAATGAAGTCGGTCAGGCCCTGGAGGGATTCGACGGCGATATCTGGATTCTCCTCCGAGAACTTACGGACGAGGTCGTTCATGATGATGCCGTCAACGCTGCCGAGAATGGTCCAGTAGCGGATCTTGACGGACGCGTCCTCGTTGAAGGTTTCGAGGGGGAACGGGGTCGGGGTGGGATCCTGGGCGAGGGCGACTTCGCGGCCGGCCAGCGCGGCGGATATGGCGCCGACGGATACACCGAGGGCGAGTGCCCGGCGGACAAACTCGCGCCGCGGGAGGCGGCGGGCGGCCATATCGTTGACGAGATCTTCCCAGTGCTTGCCCAACATCGGCGAACTCCCTTCGGGACGGCACCGTCCCGTGCGTCTGCGTCGAGCGGAGGCTCGCGCACGTGTGCGAGCCATGGATCGCCAGGGTCTCTCTGGGTGTCCACTCCCTCTCTCCGCCAATCGCATGAGCCCCCGCCGGCGCGTTGTGCGACACCAGGGGACTGTCATCCGAGGCGGTGGTCACGCCACGTCCGGCGAGACGACTTCTGCCAGGTAGTGCACAACATACCGATGACAACTAAACGAATAGTAGGACTGTATAGACGGTCGAATGGCTTGTCAAGTTTGCCGGCGCCATCCCGGCGAGTGCGGCGAGGAATGCTGTTGGGATGGGCGCTTGCCGCGCACGGCGCTGCTGCCGTAGGCTGACGGCATCCCCGCATGGGCCGGACGCGGCCTTCTGGCAACGTGTGCCCCAGCAGTGGAATCCCGCAGTCAGTGGAGTTGATTTCCGGGTGAGGAAACCGGGGTTGAAACCCCGGGCTAAGCACGACGAAGCCCTTCCAGGGCTAAGCACGGGCCGTCCCCAACGGCAATCCGGCAGGTACAGATACGATCTGGCCCCGCTGGCATGCATCTGCATTGGACAAGGTGACGATGGGTAGGATGACGCTTCAGGAGACGGATGCGGAGACAAAGGCTGCCGCTGAGGGGCTGACCGGGATCGCGGGGCCGATTGCGCCGCTGCGGCGGCAGTACCTGCAGGTGAAGCAACGGTTTCCCGATGCGATCCTGCTCTTTCGCCTGGGCGACTTCTACGAGACGTTCGAGCGGGATGCCGAGATCGCGGCGGAGGTGCTCGACATTGTCCTGACCTCGCGCGAGATGGGCAAGGGTGTCCGGGTGGCACTGGCCGGCATTCCCCACCACTCAGCCGAAGGGCACATCGCCCGGCTGATCGCGGCCGGGCACAAGGTCGCGGTGTGCGAGCAGGTCGGGGAGGTTCTAAAGGGCAAGGGGCTGGTCGACCGGGACGTGACCCGGGTGGTAACCCCCGGAACCGTCGTCGATCCGACCATGCTCGATGCGCGGACCAACAACTATCTGGTCGCGGTCGTTGCCGATGGAAAGCGCGCCGGAGTCGCCTACGCCGACATCACCACCGGCGAGTTCGCCACCACCGAGATCACCGCCAGCTCGGCGGAGGAGGTCCTGCTCGCTGCTGGACGGGAACTGCTCCGGCTGGGCCCGGCCGAGATCGTCCTCCCGGCCGGGATGAGCGATGCCGCCGCGCTGGCGGAGAGCGCCTGGCTGCCCGAGGGGGTCGGCCGGTCGAAATCGGATGCCTGGCGCTGGCGGCCGGAGCGGGCGGCCGACGCCCTGACCCGTCACTTTCAGACGGAGTCCCTGGACGGCTTCGGCTGCGCCGGGAAGCCGTTGGCCATCTCGGCCGCGGGCGGCCTGTTGCAATATCTGGCGGAAACCCAGCTCTCTGGGTTGGACCAGATCGCCGGGCTGACGACCTACTCGGTCGATGGCTACATGACCCTCGATGCGGCCACCCGGCGCAATCTGGAACTGACCGAGAGCTCGCGCGGCGAAAAGAAGCACAGCCTCATCGCGGTGCTAGATCAGACGCGGACCCCGATGGGCGCCCGGATGCTCCGGCGCTGGATCGGCCAGCCGCTCCTGGACCTGGATGAACTGGCGAAGCGCCAGAACGGTGTGGCCCGGTTTCATGAGGATGCCATGGCGCGGGCCACACTGCGTAAAGCCCTGGGATCGGTCGGCGATATCGAGCGCCTGGTCAACCGGGCCGTGACCGGCATCGCCGGGCCAAAGGATCTGGCGACCCTGCGCGATGCCCTGCACGCCTTGCCGGCGGTCGCGGAGGCGGCCGGGGCAACCGCAAGCACCCTGGATATGCCCCTCTGCACGGAGGCGCTGATCTCTGCTGAAGGAGGCGATTGCGGACGATCCCCCGGCCCAGATCGGCAAAGGGGGGGCATTGCGGTCCGGCTACGCCAGCGAATTGGATGGGCACCGCGCACGGGCGCGGGAAGCGCAGGAATGGATCGCCAACCTGGAGCGCACCGAGCGGGAGCGCTCGGGCATTCGAAGCCTCAAGGTCAGCTACAACAAGGTCTTTGGCTACTACATCGAGATCACCACCGCGGCCCTGGCGACCGCCGAGCGAGAGAGCAGGAATGGCCAGACCGAACGAGATGGTCAGCCCAGATCAAACGGCCATTCCTCCGTGCTGCCCGCCGACTACATCCCGAAGCAGACCCTGGCCAACGCCACCCGCTACTTCACGCCGCAGCTGAAGGAATACGAAACGGTCGTCCTGACCGCCCAGGACACCCTCTCCGAGATCGAAACCGATATCTTCCGGCGAGTGATGGGGCAGGTCGCGGCGCGGGCCGAAAACCTGCTGGCGGCGGCCCGGTGCGTGGCGACGCTCGACGTGTTCTCCACCCTGGCTGAAGTGGCGGTCACGCGCAACTACGTCCGGCCGGAGCTGGACGACAGCGGCGCGATCGAGATCAGCGCCGGCCGTCATCCGGTCCTGGAGACAACGTTGGGGCGCGGCGAATACGTCCCCAACGATGCCCATCTGGATACGGACGAGGCCCAGATCGTCATCCTGACCGGGCCGAATATGGCCGGCAAGAGCTCGTGGCTGCGTCAGGTCGCCCTGATCAGCCTGATGGCCCAGATCGGGTCGTTCGTGCCGGCGGCGCGGGCGAGGATGGGGATCGTCGACCGGATCTTTACCCGGATCGGCGCCCAGGACGACATCGCCACTGGGCAGAGCACCTTCATGGTCGAGATGCTGGAAACGGCCAATATCCTCCACCACGCCACGCCACGCAGTCTGGTCGTCCTGGATGAGATCGGGCGCGGGACCAGCACCTACGACGGCCTCGCCATCGCCCGGGCGATCGTCGAGTACCTGCACAACACGCCCCGGTTGGGCTGCAAGACGCTCTTTGCCACCCACTACCACGAGCTGACCGAATTGGAAGGCCTGCTGCCCAGGGTGCGCTGCGCGAAGATGGACGTGCTGGAGGAAGGCGACCGGGTCGTGTTTCTGCGACAGGTCGTGCCCGGTGGCGCGGACCGCTCCTACGGCGTCCACGTTGCCCAACTGGCCGGTATCCCCAGGGCGGTGGTCAGGAGAGCCCAGGAGATCCTCCAGGACCTTGAAGCCGGCGCGGGACATGGGACGGCGGGGCCAAGTGCCGACCGCGCGGGGCGGCGGGCGGCGATGCGGACGCCTGCTCCGGCGGCGTGCGGGCGATCCGGTCTTCCAGATGACCTTCTTCGGCCAGCCGGACCCGGTGATCGAGCGGCTGAAGGCGCTGGATGTCGAGGCGCTCTCCCCACTGGAGGCGATCACGACGCTGTTTGAATTGCAACGGGCGGCGAAGGAGAAGGCCCCCTAACCCCCGGCCCCCTTCCCCCGCTCCTCCGTAGCGCGGCAGGGGGAAGGGAGAGAAGGGAACGGTAGATGGCTGAGAGTGTCCTTACCCTTTGGCGGCATCCCGACTTCCTCAGGCTGTGGGCGGGGCAGGCCGTCTCGCTGATCGGCTCCCAGGTCTCGTTCCTGGCCCTGCCGCTGGTCGCCGCCCTGGCACTCGACGCTACTCCCATCCAGATGGGGCTCCTATCCGCCGCCGGCGCCCTGCCGGCGCTTCTCGTCGGTCTCCATGCCGGCGCGATCGTCGATCGCCGCCGTCGCTGTCCAATCATGATCGCCGGCGATATCGGTCGAGCCGGATTGCTCGTGCTCGTGCCGCTCGCCTGGGCACTGGACGCGCTGTCGATCGAACTCCTGTACGCCATCGTCCTCCTCACCGGTCTTTTCAGTCTGTTCTTCGACCTCGCGTACCAGGCGTTCCTGGCTACGATCGTTCCACCGGAGCGCCTGATCGACGGCAACGCCAAACTCGAATTGAGCCGCACCGCGGCAGAGATCGCCGGACCCGGCCTGGCCGGCGGCCTGATCCAGCTCATGAGGGCCCGCCGCTCGCCATCGCCGTCGACGCCGCGTCCTACCTCGTCTCTGGTCTCATTCTCGCCCGCATCCGCACACCAGAACCCACACCCGCCCGCCCGGACCGGACGCGACGGATGGTGGCCGAAATCAGGGAGGGGTTGGGAGTGGTCATTGGCGACCTGCGCCTGCGGTCCCTCATCGGCGCCAGGGGGCTGCTGGAGCTGTTCAACGCGATGCTGGAAGCGGTCTTCGTCCTCTACATTGCGCGGTCGCTTGGGCTCGAGCCGGGGCTGATCGGCCTGATCTTCGCGGTCGGCAGCGTTGGCTTTCTCGTGGGCGCAGTGTTGCCGGTGCGGCTCTCGGCCCGCATCGGCCTCGGCCCGGCGATGGCGGGTGGGGTGGCCCTCGTCGGTCTCAGCGACTTGCTCGTGCCGCTCGCGAATGGCTCGCGGTGGGTCGTCGTCCCCTTGCTGCTGGCGGCCCAGTTTTTCGGGCTCGGGATGACGGTATTCACCGTCGACCAGACCAGTCTGCGCCAGGCAATCGTTCCGAGAGCCCTGTTGGGACGCGCCGGCGCGGTCGTGCGGGTTTCCCACGCCGTTGTGGTGCCGCTCGGGGCACTCCTGGGAGGTCTCCTGGGCGAGGCGATCGGGGTGCGGGAGACGCTCGTCCTCGCTGCTCTTGGCGAGTTGGGCGCGGCGCTCTGGCTGTGGCGATCGCCAGTAGGCTCGCTTCGCAATCTTTCGGCCATACCCGTTCGTTGAGTTCTGATGCATCGGATGGGCCGGACGCACTGGGGCCCGTTTGCCAAGCGGCTAGCAGCAGTGCCGGGGCGGCCGGACCCGGGGATAAAGACCGTGAGCTTTACCCACATCTCAATGGCCACATGAGGTCGCGCGAAAGACGTGCCGGAATCTCGGGAACAACGCGTCGGCGCTCGACACCAGATCAGGTTGCCAGTGTTCCCGGAATTCCGCGCCGTTCTGGAGATGTGGGTAAAGGTCACGCCGTGACCCCGGGCTACGCCAGACGCCTTTCCAGGGCTAAGAACGAACCGTTCCCGCTCACTGCACAGCCTTTGCAAAAACGGCCTAAGGATGCTCGAAATCTCGCTACAAGGCTTCCCCTTTTTGAGCGGGCGTAGAGTCGGCGCATTTTGACGCGGCTGCCGCAGCCTTCCATGCTGCACTAGCGAGGGCTGCCGTTCTTGCTCGTGTCGTAGAAGAGCCAGTCGCAGTCGTAGGCGCCGGGGCACTCTTTGACCCTGGTCAGGTCGGCGGCGGTCAGGAGTGTCATTGCCGAGTGGGCGAGCGGCCAGAGCAAGCCATCGAGCTCGGCGGAGGAGGGGTACCAGGACAACGCAAAGGACGTCTCTGCCGGGGCAAAGTGGGCATGTGCGATCGCGCCTGAGTAGGCCGTCACGATCTGGTCGTTGGGCAGCGGTAGAGGGGAGCGGGGCAGCGGTAGTAGGCGGCGACAAGCCAGGCAGGGAATGGCCGTCATCCGGGCGCGGCCGTACCGCCCCAAAGAGCATTGCGCCCCCGCTTGGGTGGACCGGCCATGAAACGTTCCCCGGTTGACCCTTCCCTATGGGCTGGGAACCACCATCACGGAATCACTTGCCCCATGGTTTCGCCCGGATGGTGCACGGTATTGGCCCAGTCGTCATGGGCTTTTGGTCCCGAACCGTGTGATCCGAAACAGCCATAAGCTAGGAGCCACCAGCGTGTAATCCGTATGCAGAGCTATGCGATTTCCCCCTCTCCTGGTGGCTAAAGCATCGAGAGGAGAAACTGCCGGGAACGGCGCGGGCCGGGGATTGGTCCCCGGCCCACTGCCTTCAGTCGTATGTGGTCGCGAACCGTCGGATCTATGCGGCCGGGGTGGCGTCCGCGCCGGCCGGAATGACCTCGATCATCCCTTCGAAGGCGTGCGGGATGCCGTCCTGCTCCGGGTCACCGACGAAGCACAGCAGTACGTAGTAGCCCGGCTGCAGGTCAGCCGTAATGTACTGCGTCGTCTCCGGCGACTGCGTGCCGGTGATGAAGGCGACCGTGAGCTGACTCACGTCCGGACCACCGGCGGCGGGCGTGGCGCCCTCCTCCATCATCAGGAGTCTGCATCACCTCGTCCTCGGTGATCGGGTTCGGCGAGTGGATCGCCTGGACGAAGTGCGGTTGGTCGCTATCGTTGTAGATCTCGATGACACCCTGGCCCTCCGGCAGCGTGCCAGAGAAGTCGAAGGAGCCGCTGGTACCGGTCTCGGTGATCGTCGCGTCCGCGGTGACCGGGGCAGCAGCGGCCGGATCGGCCGTGCCGGTGACGGTCAGCTCGACCGGGGGAGAGAAACCGAGAGCAAGCACCGCGTAGGTGCCGGGCTCGAGGAAGATCGTGGCCTGGGACGTTTCGCCGTTGAGAGCGCCTGGGCCACCGGCGAGGTAGGTTTCGTACAGGAACGCGAACGGATCTTCAGCGGCAGCCTCCGGGCTGCCCATGTCCATGCCCTCCATCGATTCCGGACTGGCTTCGCCCTCGGCGCCTGGCGGCGGTCCGGCGAAGGCGGCGGCGACGTCATCGACGGTCATGCCCTCGGGCAGCATGATGAAGTCGATGCCCCAAGCATCCTCGAAGGGATCGCCGGACGGCGTGGTGCTATTGGTGAACGTGACGTTGTGCCAGCCGGCGGTGGTTTCTGCCGGCAAGCCTTCGATGCCCGTGTCGGTCAGGGTCAGGCTGAGCTCGGTAGCACCGGAACCATCGGTTGACGGCGTTGAATCCTGTGCCGCCACGGCCCCGATGCCGCCAAGCACCAGTAGCGCCACCGCGATGAGGGAAAGCCCGATCGATCGAAATCCCATGCACACCTCCAACGTTGCAAAAGCGATTCGTCTTGTTGCTCTCCAGCAACCCGGCTCAAACTAGCATGTTCTGGGCCATGCCATAAGGTGTCCGTTCACATTGGCGAACGAGTTGGTGGCCGTTGCGACGGATTTCGCACCGCGTCGCAACCAGAAATCCATAGATTCGGGGATCAACGCGGCTATGCCGTAGACGCCGCCACCGGATCGACGTGGTCGCAGGGGCAGACGTGGATCGTGGCGCCGCCGAAGGCGGGGACATGCTCGGCAAGGGCCTGGTACACCCGGTCCACAATCCCGTGGGACTCCTCCACGGAGAGGCGACGGTCGACCACGACATGCAACTCCGCCCGGACCTTGTGACCCAGCCACCTTGCCCGGGCTTCGTGGACGCCCTGGACCCCCTCGACGTGCATGGGAGCATGCTCCACCTCGGCCAGGATCTCCGGCTCGATGCCGTCCAGCAGACGACGGAAGACCGAGACGCTGGCGCCCTTGAGGATCACGATGATTGTCGCGGTAATTCCGAGGCCAATGATCGGGTCGAGGATCGGCAACCCGATCAGCACGCCCACCACCGCACCCAGAACGGCCAAGGAGGTGAACCCGTCGATCCGGGCATGCTTGCCGTCGGCGATGAGCGCCGCCGAGCCGATCTGCTTGCCGGTGCGGATCTGGAGGATGGCGACCGCCTCGTTGCCGACGAAGCCAACAAGCGCCGCCAGGGTCACCCACGGCAAATGCGTGATCTCTTCCGGATGGAGAAGCTTGGTGATCGATTCCCATCCCGCAACGGCGGCGGAGACAGCGATCGATATGAGGATGACGACGCCGGCCAGATCTTCGGTCCGGCCGAAGCCGTAGCTGTACTGGCGGGAGCGTACCCGGCGCTGGAGCGCAAAGGCGAGCAGCAGCGGGATGGAGTTCAGGCCGTCGCCGAGGTTGTGGATGGTGTCGGCGAAGAGGGCGGTCGAACCCGACTGAATCACGATCACGATCTGGATAGCCGTGGTGATCCCGAGGCTGACGAGGGCCCACTTCGTCGCCCAGAAGCCGCGCTCGTGCGACTCCATGACGTCGTCGACTTTCTCGTGGATGTCGTGAGAGTGGCCGAAGGTACCCCGGAACCATCCGACGATCCCCGAGCGTGGTCGTGGTCGTGGTCATGCCTGTGGCCATGGCCGTGGTCCCCGTCGTGATGGTCATGCCCGTGATCGTCCACGATTGGCCGCATGGTGCTCCCTCTCGCCTGGCTGCCGCGTCGTTCGGGCAGGACTCACGCTATTATCGCCGCATGCGCGGGTCGAGGACGTCGCGCAGGCCGTCGCCGAGGAGATTGCAGGCGACCACGGTGACGGTGATCGCCAGCCCAGGATAGAGCATCAACTCCGGCGCCCGCTGGAAGAACGGGCGGCCGTTGTTGAGCATCGTCCCCCACTCCGGCGTCGGCGGCTGCGCCCCGAGTCCGAGGAAGCTCAGCCCCGAGATCGCCAGCATCAGTGCGCCGAACTCGAGCGTCGCCAGCAGGATGACCGAGGGGATCACGTTGGGCAGGAGGTGGCGCAGGATGATGTGCCCGGCCGGCGCTCCGCAGCAGTGCGCCGCCGCCACGTACTCGCGCTCCCGCACGCTGACCGTGAGCCCGCGGATGACGCGGGCATAGTCGACCCACCAGACGGCGATCATCCCGATCATCACGTTCGTCAGGCTCGGGCCGAGGGTGCCCACGATCGCGAGGGCGAGAACCAAACTCGGGAATGCGAGCAACACGTCGACGATGCGCATGAGCACGTCGTCGACGAGGCCGCCGAAATACCCCGCGGTCAACCCGACTGTGACGCCGATCGGTAACAATGCAGACCGCGGCGACGAACGCCGTGCCCAGTGTCCAACGTGCGCCGTGGATCAGGCGGCTGAGGACATCGCGGCCGAGGTTGTCGGTGCCGAGCCAGTGCTCTGAGCTGGACGGTGCCAGGATGGCCCGAGCGTCGACCGCCGTCGGATCGTACGGCGCGAGCGCGGGCGCGAAAAGCGCCGCCGAAACGAACCCGACCAGCACGACCAGGCCCGCAACCGCGGCCCGGTCGCGCATCAACCCACGGAGAACGAACGCCCGCTGCGGTCGCCAGCCGCCCCGCGTCACCGGCGCGGGGCGGCTGGCAAGGGTGGACGGTTGCGTGACTCGCTGCGCCATTTGTTCCCCGCTAGCTACGCCGCGCGCCGAGGCGGACGCGGGGATCGAGGAGGCCGTAGGACACGTCCACGGCGAGGTTGATCAGGACGAACGCGGTCCCGACGAACAGGACGAACCCCTGGATAACCGGGTAGTCCCGGTCGAAGATCGAGTCGAGGACGTACTTGCCGATCCCTGGCCACGAAAAGATCGTCTCGACGATCACGGCGCCGCCGAGCAGGCCGGCGAAGCGCATCCCGATCACCGTCAGGACCGGGATCATCGCGTTGCGCAGGGCGTGGCGCACGAGGACGGACCGCTCGTGCAGGCCCTTCGCCCGCCCGGTGACGATGAAGTCCTGCCCCAGGACCTCGAGCATCTCCGAGCGGGTGAGGCGCATGAGGCTGGCCGTCGACGCGAGCCCCAGCGTCAGGCAGGGGAGGACGAGGTGCTGCCAGGTGCCGCGGCCCGCCACCGGCAAGACGTGCAGCTTCACCGAGAACAGGAGGATCAGCAGGTAGGCGACCCAGTAGCTGGGCATCGACGCCGTCAGGAGCGCGAGCACCCGGCTTAAGTGGTCGACAACGGAGTTCCGCCAGACCGCCGCCAGCACGCCGATCGGCACGCCGATCAGCACCGCGATCGCGATGCCGCCGGCGGCGATCTGCAGGGTATACGGGAACCGCGAGAGCAGCGCTTCGGCGACCGGCTCGCCCGTGCGATAGGAGACGCCGAAGTCGCCTCGCACGGCGTCCGCCACCCACGCGGCGTAGCGGACCACCACCGGGTCGTCCAGCCCGAGCGCCTCTCGGGCCTGGGCGACCTCCTCGGCGGTCGGCTGCCGCTCCAGGCGGCGCTGCATCGCGATCCGGGCGGGATCCCCCGGCGTGAAGTTCGCGAGGGCGAACGCCACCAGCGAGATCCCGAGCCACACCGGCAGCAGGAAGAGCAGTCGCCGGATCAGGTACGCGGTCATGCCGGTCTGCCTACTCCTGCACGGAGACGGCCGACCACCGCTGGTTCACCCCGGACGGGTGGGGCACGACGCCCTCGACCCCGCCGGAGACCCCGTAGAGCCGGTAGGTGCCGGCGATCGGGATGACGACGAACTCCTCGTCGATCAGGACCTTCATCGCCATCGCCGCGGCCTCCTGCACCTCTTCGGTGGAGACGGCCGAGCGGCAGGTGTCGATGTGGGCGTCGAAGGCGGCCCCGGGCGCGAACATGTTGCCGTACATCGCCGACTCAGGATCGGCGTCCGCGGCCGGCGTGTAGAACAGGAGATCGGGCAAGAAGCACGGATTGCCATCGTTCTGGGACCCGGCCTCCGCCCACAGGTCACCTTCGCCGGCCTGCAGACGCGCCTCGTAGGTGGCGGTATCCGGCGTCTGGACGATCTCGACCGCGATCCCGACCTCGGCGAGCTGAGCCTGGACGAACTCGGGGATCGGTCCGTGGGTGGCGGCGTCCGGGAACCCGACCACCATCGTCAGCTTGAGTTCGCGGCCGTCCTTCTGGCGGGTCCCCTCGCCGGTCCAGCCCGCCCCTTCCAGGAGGGACTTCGCCTGCTCGGGGTCGTACACCGCCACCCACGATCTGGTCGCCGGCGGCACCGAGGATCGCCGGCGGGATCATCGTCCGCCCGACTTCGGCGTTCCCCTGCCAGACGCCCTGGACGATCGCCTCCTTGTCGATCGCGTGGACGATCGCCTGGCGGATCGCCTTGTCCTGCCCGAGGTCGTACGGCTCCGTGCCGTGGATCCCGACATAGATCGCGTTGTAGGCACCAACCTCCGAGGTGGCGAGCGTAAACTCGCCGCTCCCGGTCACCTCGAGCGCCACCTCCCGCGGCACCTCGGTGATCAGGTCGACCTCGCCGGACTGGAGCGCCAGGACGCGGGTGGTCGGGTCCGGGTAGAACCGGAAGGTGAGCCGGCCGACGAGGGGCTTGTCGCCCCAGTAGCCGTCGTAGGCCTCGACGGTGTAGTGGTCGTCGACGACGTACTCGACCTCCTTGTACGGCCCGGTGCCGACGCGGGTGTCCGCCGGCTCCGTGTTCGGGGCGACGATGCTGTACACCGGGTGGTTGAGTTGCTCGACGAGCCGCCGGTTCGGGCGCGACGGCGTGATCTCGACCGTGAAGTCGTCGACGACCGTGACCGAGGTCTCGTCGACGCCGATCGAGCCGCCGCCCGCGCGGGCGACGCGGCCAAAGCTCCATTGCACGGCTTCGGCCGTGAACGGCGTGCCGTCGTGGAAGGTGACGCCCTGGCGGAGCACGAAGCGCCAGGTGTTGGGCTCGACGAACTCCCACGACTCGGCCAGGAGCGGCTCGATCTGGTAGTCCGGGGTGAGGCGGACGAGCGACTCGAAGATGTTGACGTTCGGCGAGTACATGCCGATGGTGGCGCGGTCCACGTCCGTCCGATACGACGCCGCGCTCGTGCCGATCGTCAGCTCCCCGCCGCCCTCCTGGGCGACAGAACGGCCTCCGAGCGCCAGCGCCGGTGACGCCCGAGCGCACCGCCCCCGACGAGCCGAGCGAGATCGCGACGCGTGAGTGCCGAAGCCCATGCCCGGTCGGTCATGACACGTCCTCCTCTATTCTTGTCGTGGACACTGACGGTGCCGTGATGTAGCTGCCTGGAGGACACATACCCTCCCTTGGTATACAGGTCAAGATTCACCGGTCGCCCCGACCGCATGACCGCAGGGTGTCCGGTGTTTCTTGGACGATGGGTTTAGGCGGCCGGGGTGCCGCCGGACAGACTCGGCGCGGATCAGTGGTCAGTTCCTCGATCTCGGCGGATTGAGCGTCGATGACGCGCTGCGCGAAGTCGCGGATCTCCGCGTGGGTCGCCTGCTCGAGCGCCGTCTCCGACGCCGCGATGGCCATCTCGTGGTGGGGGATCGCCAGATCGATAAAGTCCAGGTCGGCGTCTTCAGCCGCGCAGATCGCCGCTACCTGTGCCGTTGCATCCATCTGGAACATCATGTCGTCCATGCTGCCCATCCCCGGCATGGCCGTCATCATCATGTCCATGGTGTGGTCGTCCATCGGCGCCGGGTCGGCGCTGCCGTAGAACTGTTCCCGGTAGCCGCGGAGCTCCTCCTGCTCGGCCGACTGGGTATCGATGATGTTCTGGGCGATCTCCCGCAGTCGCTCGTCCTGGAGCCTGCGGCAAAGCCGCCTGCGCCATCGCGATGATGCTGCCGTGGTGCGGGAGCATCATGTCGATGTAGAGCTGGTCGAACTCGACGTCCATCTCCATCGCCGTGTCCGAGCCGGGTGTTGCCGCTTCCATCCCGGCCATGTTTCCGTGGTCCATCGCCGGGGTGGCGACGGGGGCAGCGGTCGTCGCAGGAGGCGGGAGCGGTCGGGGTGGCGTCTTGGCGGGCTGCGGAGGCAGAGACCGGGCGCATCGTTGCGAAGGTAAACGCGACCAACAACACGCCGGCGCTTACGCGCCAAGCCGGATTGCACCATCGGGGAAGTCCCTTCGTCGTCTTGTCCGTGCGTCGACGCACAACAACAGGTGGGATGGGCACGACAAAGTCCTGAGAACTGCAGGCGGCCTAAATCAGGAAGACCTGGAGCAGCGCCGGCGAACTCCGATGGCAGCGTTGGTTGGTATCGGACGTGGACGGGACGTCGAAGGTACGGTATTGCGGGAAAGTTGTCCCCCGCGCGTTTATCGAGCGCGTTCGGGATATGATTCCTGCCGAGCGCCAAGACGCCTGGGTGCCCTACGCCACAATCGTAGAGGGGAGCATGACTAGCGTTGTGGCACCGTCAAGCGGGACGTGCGTTGCCGAGAGTGCTCCAGCGTCGTGATGGTGGGCAGGGATGTGCTCCGTTGCGTGACTGCGCTGCTGGTGAGTTCCTGAGACAGTCGCCGAATGGGCATGCGAGTCATCGCCAAGTCGTGGAGCACTACGGCAGCCACAAGCATGGCGGTAGCAGCAGCAACGGACAGCAGCGTCAGTGACGCGTCCGACCTCGTTCCGGCACTGCGTGAGTGTAGATGAGATGCTTTTCCGTTCCCGGCACGTTGCTCCAGAACCGGTTGGTACGATGGCGATCCAAGCGTACGGTTTTGATGTCGAAGCGAAGCATTACGAGGCCGCCAGCCACGCGGCAGAGAGCGCGCTAATGATGAGAAGAACGCAGAGAGTATTCCTTGTGGCAGCAATGCAAGCGTCCTGACCGCTGTTCACCCTATAGCGGCTACGGTCAGCGCAGTACAGCATCGTAGGGCCGTATGTCGCGAACAGCGGTTCTCAACGAAGAGCAGCAGATCGGTATGCGATGAGGGCGGCTCAGTTGCGCCGACGGTGCGACATAGACCCGATTGCCAACATATCCCCGCTGCCGATGCTCCGCCCGCGATCAAGACAGCACCCATGGTCTCTGTCTAACGCGTGCGACACCGCAATATGCGCAAAACTACCGAAAACAAGACCCAATCTTGATCAATAAGTGAAGATAATATGCAGACTAACCTACTACTCTGCATTGTCAAATCGAACGTACAGTTACATTTTCAACGGTTTGGGTCTAAGATGTTCGAAAAGGCTAGCCCGAAAGTCGGAGATACGACCGCAATTGGTACGGTCGACACCTGACCGAGGGCAGGGACCGCCCTGGAGAAGGTTGGGCCATGGACTAGAATCGCTTCGATCAACTGACCAGGACATTGGCGACAGGGGCAACCCGCCGTGGGGTCCTCAAGGGCCTCTTCGGGGGGGCCGCCGCCGTGGCCGCCGGCGGCCTAACACGCCGCTCGGCGGGGCCTTGCACGACCCGCACCAAGTGTGTCGCCACAAAGTGCAGGCATTCGGCGACCCGGCCATTGATGCGTGCCATTCTGCTCGCCCCAATACGTCTGCGCGACGCCAGGCGTCTTCCCGGCGCCTGCTGGTGGGGGATGCCAGTGCAATACGGCCGCAGGCTTTGTCAACGATCACGGTGCCTGCGTGTGCCCCGCCGGTACCTTCGAGTGCGACGGCCAGTGCATCAGCACGGAGCACTGCTGCGCGTCGAATCCGACCGGAGGTCTCGCCTGCGGAACCAACGAGGCGTGCGTCCACGGCGCGTGCGAGTGCGTCGCCGACTTCTCGAGTGCGGCGGCCAGTGCATCCACACTAGCCACTGCTGCCCGACGGGCGGCGGCGCCGCGTGCCCAGCCAACGAGCACTGCACCAGTCCCGGCGTCTGCGAGTGCCTCGCTCCCTTCTTCGAGTGCGAAGGGCAGTGCATCCACGAATCCCACTGCTGCGAAGCGACCGGAGAGGGGGCGTGCGAGTTCTGCGGCCACAGCGTAGGCGCGAACGGCGGCTGCAAGGGCGCCTGCACCTCCGCCGGCTTCACCGGCAAACAGTGCAACCCGATCTGCGGTAACGGCCAGTTCGTCGGCGCCTGCCCGGTTGGTCAGGGCGGCGACAACCCATGCTGCAACCCCGGCTACTGCAACCCTGACAACTTCAGTCGCGGCGAGGACGGCAACCCCGTCTTCACGGGCTCGGCCTGCGTCTAGGTCCAGAACAGGACCACCGGCCCTGGGGGGACCGACGGCATGCCGGCGTGCCACCGCACGCCGCTACCGATCGCGATGCCGGGCTGGGGAGATCCCCAGCCCGGCATACCCCGACCGGTAGCCTCTCGTCACTGCGCACCCTGAGGCGAGAAGCGGCTGTCGCCTGGCCAGTGCGCGGGATAGACCATCTCTAACCCGTCCCCGTGCCAATCCGATGATCACCGCAAGGGGCGCCAATCGGCGCCCCTTGCGTTACTCACGAGTATCGTCCGCGAGTAATCGCAAGACAGGTCTACCATCCGCAGGTGTCGCGCACCTCGGTCCGTGCGTCCGTGACGTTGCCCTACTACGACCGGGAGACAGCCCGGCGATCGCGCACGCTGCGCTGACTGATGGCCGGACAGGGATACCCAGTCCGGCCATGGTCACGACCGTAGGTCCAACCGGCGCAGCAGCTGGGCGTTGAGGGCGACGACGATCGTCGAGGCGCTCATCAGGACCGCGCCGAATGCCGGCGAAAGGGTGAAGCCGACGGGGGCGAGGACGCCCACCGCCAGCGGGATCCCCTGGATGTTGTAGCCGGCCGCCCACCCGAGGTTCAGGGCCGTCTTGCGTTACGAGGCGCGCGAGCGTCCGCGCCCCGACGGCCGGCCGCGTTCTGATCGATGGGCGACCGATCGGCACGTACCGGCCACGCGATCTCGCCCCAAGACGGGCGGCTCTGCCCCAGCAGACGGTGCTCCCGTTCGCGTTTACCGTCCGCGAAGTCGTGGAGATGGGGCGTTTTGCCCGCCGGGACGAGGACGATCCGGACGCGATCAGATGATTAGAGCGCTCGTTGGAACGGTTGACCGCGCGTCTCCTGCCGCCCGGGGCTCACGGCCCAAGGTTGGCCCAGGGTTGGCCCGGGCTGACAGTGACAGCCTCTCCGAGGCTAGCGGCGACGGCGGCCACAGTGTTCGGTGAGCGCTTTAGCCTGGATTAGCCACGGGTACCGCGTGGGAACGGCGGCGCCGTGCCCTTGTCGCCCGGGGCTCAAGACCCTGACTTGTACCCACATCTCGGACCATGACATCGGACTGTCGAAAGGTGCCCGTAACCACGGGAAAACGCCGTACGGCCGGGTTTTCCTGGATCTCAAACGCGGAAGCGATCCTGGCGGATCGACGCCGGATGGTTCGCCAGTCTACCGGCGGAATCGAAGCGGTTTTGGAGATGTGGGTACACGTCAGGGCTCAAGACCCCGGGCTGACCCCGATAACCCCCCCGAAGGGGCCTGCAACATCGGGGCCGTGCTCGGATCGCTCCGCCGCCGGCGCGAAAGGGCCAGCCGGTCGTTAGCCGGCTTTTCTGGGTCGCGAGCAGAGCCCGGGGTCTTCCGCCCCGGGCGGAGCCGGGACGGCGTCACGGATGCCACGGCGCCCAGAATAATCCGGGTTAGGCCACCTGTACACATGCCCCCTGTCCTACGGTTGCTCGGCCGGCATAGGAACGCGCTCCGGCGAGCCATCGCGGAACGAGGCAGTCGACACTCCACCACAAGTCCGTTGGAAGCCAATTGTTGTGCCTCGTTTTGGTCGATCCCGGTTAGCACGAGCCAGAGGTTCCCGTCGATGAGCTCGCGGGCGGCATCGAGGTGGCCGGCGTGGGCCGCGGTCTCTGCCATCCCGTGGAGGACATGCACGTTCACCGTCTCAACGCGCCAGTCGCCGAAGTGCCCTACCTATTGACGCGCACGGATCTCTCACTGCTTCGATTTGGAAGCTCGTGTTCGCGCCCGCGTGCGAGTGGAAACCGATGGCTTCCCAATGATGCGTTTCGCACGGCAATCTGGCACACGGCTTGCGTTGCATTGAGCCAATTGGTTGATCCCGTTCGTGCGGTCTGCCTTGGCTCCAGCGAAGGACACTCCGGTGACAACGTGTGCGATTCACTACCGGTTCGATGGGCCGGGTCCGGCGTCGTTCATCGTCCAGTGTGGCGACGAATGGCGGGTGTACTGCCGTGGAATGCTCTCTGGCCCAATCTCCGGTGGGCAGGTCGTGGGCATGGTCGCAGGCCCGCGCAGCCGCTGGGTAGCCGCAAACGGTGAATTGATAATCCCGGTCGAGCGTGGGGACTGGCCGACTCTTCCAGCGTCGGTGCCGCCTATCGAGGACGTTTCTACCCCAGAGTCAGCCTAGCTAGACCCATGCTACGGCGATGACAATCATCACCTTCCTGATCCAGCACACTCAGAACCGCGATACGCTGGCGGTCCAACCCAAGCTCGACGAGCTGATTCGGGTAACAGCGGATGCCGACGAATTGATCCCTGCCGAAGATGACACTACCGAAGAGCTGGCACGCCTCAAAGCTCACTATGCCGCCCCGGTCGAGGAGAACAGGCGCGCTCTCATCGCCTGAAGCCGATGGGTCCGGCGACGGCACCAGGCTAGCCGCCGGCAAGGCGTAGCATTCTCCTCGCGTAGTGGAACATACATCCCGGCCAAGGACTGGCACCCAGGATGCACCCCACCTTCAAAGGACCGGATTTGGTCCCTGTTATTGGACGAACAGTTGCGCGGCCACAAGGAGGGCAAACGTGGCGACCAGGATGTCGATGCAAACTCCCCAGGATCTTTTCCTGCACGAACTCTCGGACATGCTCAGCGCCGAACAGATCGTCGTCGACATGCTGCGCGAAGCGGCCGGCGTCGTCTCGAATCCTGATCTCAAACAGGGGCTGACGGCTCACCTGACCGAGTCCGAGCAGCAGGCGCGGAACATCGAACAGATTTTCTCGCAGATGGGAGCCAAGCCGCACCCTGTTACGTGTCACGCCGCCCAAGGGTTGCGGCAATCCCTTCAGGATGGTCTGGCGGCGAAGCCGTCGGCACAGGTCTGTGATGGGCTGGTTACCGGCGGCGCGATCAAGACGGAGCACCTGGAAATCGCGGGATACACCGGCCTGATCGAAAAGGCGCAGGCGATGGGCCAAAGCGAGGCGGTGACCCTACTCCAGCAGAACCTGGCCGGCGAAGAAAAGACCTTGCGGAAGCTGCAGACAATCAGCCAGCGGCTGACGCAGCATGCCGCAATGTCCATGCAGGGCGCAGCGGGCAGCGCACAGCAAGGCGCCTCGCCGCAGTAGCGGCGAACCCACTCCGACGGACAACACGACCAATCGCGGACCGGCCGGCGGGATATCCCGCCGGCCGGTCCGTGTGGGTTTCCATCTCGGACGGAATAATGAGCATTCTGCCCCAGCCAACTATCCGTCGCTCTTTGGGGCCGGTTCAGAGGGCAGATTGGCCAACCTGCGCTCGATGCGATCGAGTTGCTCCTGCATCTCGTCGTCGGAGTCGCGGGACTCGGCGCTGCCCTTGTAAATCAGGAATGAGGTGAACACCGCCATCGCCAGCAACTGCAAGAACTCGCTCTGCCAGTTCTCGAAGGTCGCCTGGGCCCAGGCCCAGACGTAGCCGTCGTCGCCGAAGACCTCGGCCGCCTGCTGGTGCTGTGCCTGTTCTGATTCGAACTCCCGCCATCCGGTCCAGGTCTGCAGCGCCCACGTCGACAGGAATAAGGCCAACAGGACCCAGCCCAGGCCGTAATTCCCAAGTGGGTACCTCTTACGCATATGTCTTTCCTCCAGCTGGGCGGGCGAGCGGGGTGGTCGTCCGGACTACCAGCGGGGAAAGAGCAAGAGCGGTGCCGTCAGTGGGAACTGTCTACTGGTGCGTGATGCTCGCGCGCGAGCGTCGTCGCGATCGCCTTCTCGAGCGCCTCCGCCTCAGTCAAGCCGGCGCCGCGCGACCCCATCAACACCCAGGAGCGCGCACCGGTGACCGGCGCTTGCACGAAGACCGAGGCGCGCCACCTGCCGGGGCGACCGTCGTGCGTCCGCGACGGCGTGGTCGTCCACGTCCAGCCGCGATTCCTGGCCAGTTGCTCCAAGGCCTCCAACTCGAACCCATCGGAGCAGTTGGCGAGTCCCGCGCTCTTGAGCAGATCTGTGCGAGCTTCCTTACTCAGCGCCATCTTTTGTCCTTCGCCATCGAACACGCGCGAAAATGCCGCAGCGTCCTAAGAGCGTCTAGCAAAACCTCGGGTCGGCCGCGGACGCCAGGTTGAAACCTGGCGCTGAACCGACGAAGTCCCTCCGGGACTGAGCCCGACGGCGCCATCGCTGGACGGTTTTGATAGGCGCTCTATGAAACCGGTAGACGGTCAAGACGACAATATTGAGGCGGAACGTAGTGTTCGCAGTTCCCTCGAACGGGCTGCCGGTGCCCCCAGCACGATTCACCCTGGTCGTTGGCGGCAAGAACCGATGCGGGACCCGGAAGTGATCTTCCCAGTCCGGATGATGGAGGCAGCCGCCTCACCGCGAAGTTCGCGTCATCGACGATCCAGATGAACAGATGAGGGATGAGGTCCGTGCATCCTATGCGGAGCCGGGGGCCGCCGCCTAAGTAGGCTACTTCCCCGGTTGGCGCTTCCCTATCCGGAGAGGTACGCAATTGGGTCGTTGTGGACCCGTAGGTCCGTCTACGGGCAGCCGGGACCGAGCAGCGGAGCAGGCCGCGGAATAGATTGTGTAGCCCAGGCTGCCGCGACAGCGCCGAAATCGCCAATACCCGCAATCGCCCTCGGCAATTGGGCCACCAAATCCAGGTAGGTTCGGCCTACGAAAAGTGCTCCTAGGTCCCATTCGTGCAAGACTGACGGAGTCTCCGGGCATCATTGCCCGGGTCCCAATGTGGCCACCTCGAAGGGGGCGACCGCATGGCTGCCGGCCCAGGCGGGTTGACAGGGTTGCTCACCTGGAGGCTGCAGCGTGGAAAGC
The DNA here is from genome assembly GCA_963724285.1 of uncultured Chloroflexia bacterium. Lineage (GTDB taxonomy): Bacteria > Chloroflexota > Chloroflexia > Thermomicrobiales > UBA6265 > CAVRUD01. The sequence continues at coordinate 93,143 of CAVRUD010000030.1, forward strand.
CCAGACTTACGGGGTAGGACTCCCGCCCTCCTTCAACAGCCGGCTTTCCCCGACCGTGTGTTCAGCGTGGGAGAGAACCGGCGTTCCGCTGGTGGCTGTGGACTCGGCAGCGAGCGCACCCGCAATGACATAAACGCTCACGCATCAGGCGTCGCTGGCGATGGTGTGGCCGGGACGGCACGTGGATCAGATGGGTGACGATACGATCCGCGACCAGACTCGGACGCGGCTGCTGCACGAATTGCGCACTCCGCTGACGGTCCTCTCTGGCCGGCTCCAGTTCATGCGCCGGCGGTCGTCAAAGCCGGGCCGGGATATCGCACCCACAGCGGAGGAGTTCGCGATCCTTGAGGAGGCGGTGGCGCGTCTGACCGCGGCTGTGGACGACCTCGAGCGGGAAACGGATCGCCAGGGCGCACTCGATTGAGGCGGTGCTTGCGGTCGCAATGACTGCGTCAAGGAAACCCGGGGTTGAAACCCCGGGCTCCGCACGACGAAGCCCTTCCAGGGCTGAGCACGCAGGGAGGGACCGTTCCCATCGGCAACATCGCCTGTGCAAACAGGCCCTAACGGTTCACCTTGGCGAGGGTCTTGATCGACGCGACGGTCACATCCATGTGGTCAGATGGGTTCGGGGACGCTTCCAGGAGTTCGCGAATAACTTGTCCGTAGCGATCCGCAAGGTGCGCCTGCTCTTCGAACCGGGCAGCCATGTCGCTGTTGCCGCCTTCCAGCGTGCGGGTGGCGGATTGCCGCGAGAGCGTTGCCTTCTCGCGCAGTAGGCGAACACATGCCCACAACGCCGATTCGAGTTCCTCCGATTTGTGAACAAGCAACGCCTCGGACGCGTAGGCGTGGCCGACGTGGCAACTGAATCCCCCTCCATTTTCAGCCTGCCACATCACGCCACCGCAATCGGGACAGGTGTAGAGTGCGGTGTCTCCCGCCCGCAGATTGGCGGCCTGCTCGACAAAGTTCCCCTCAATGATCTGTGCAATCTTCTCGGTCTCATCCACGTCAGTTCCCTCCTCCTCCTCAAAAGGACCCTGAATGAGACGAACGAGTTGTGGGCCGATGGCGGCTGCTGGCAGCATGTGATCGACGTCGACCAGCCGGAGGGCACTCTGGGGCATGCTGGGCGTTATCGCCTCTTCCGGATCCTGGACGATGGCAACGCCTCCCCGGGTCTTGAGCGCAAGCAGGCCCGTCGAGCCGTCATTGAGAGCACCGGACAGGATGGCCCCGACAGCACGCGCGCCGGACGCTCGCGCGGCGGACCGGAACAGCGGGTCGATCGCCGGCCTGCTGTGGTTCTCCCTCGGACCACGGGTCAACTCCAGATACCCCTGGCGCACGAGCAGGTGTCGATCTGGCGGCGCAACGTAGATATGGCCGAGATCGATCGCCTGCCCGTGTACGGCATGCGTTGCCGGCAGTTGTCCTGCTCTGGTTAATATCTCGGGAAGCCGGCTGTATGCGCCGGGTGGAACGTGCACGACAACAAAAATGGCGGCAGGAAGATCGGCAGGCAACGCTGTGACGATTGTAAGCAACGCCTCGATCGCGCCCGCCGACCCGCCGATCACGATCGTGTCACGTTTTGGCATATGAGGTACCTCGCTGGCGTACGCACGATCCGACGCTTTCGGTGGCCGCCCACCGCCATCCGACAGCAGGCGGCCGATCGTGGGAAAAATCGAGCGGATGCAATCTTGCTGAACGGTGGCAATCGCTCCGACTCGGTATTGCGGGAATAGGGGATGCCAGCGTGGAGCAACCTGCCCGATCGTCGAGCGGAATGACGCGAAACGCTGCCTCAGCGGGTTGAGTGATCAGGTTACATGCCATCGGAGTGGGCTGACGCCGGTTGGTCGATCGGCAACTCGGCAGTGACAACAACACCCTCACCTGGCCCGGCATCGATCGAGATGGTCCCGCCGAGCAAGCTCACGCGCTCCCGCATGCCGCCGAGTCCGCTCCCGTTGGTATTCGTCGCAGCGTCGAATCCTCTCCCACTGTCCTGAACGACGATCGTCAGCGCCTCGGCGTCCGCGAGGAGCTGAACGGTCGCCTGTCGTACCCCCGCATGGCGGGCGACGTTCGTAAGCGCTTCTTGGACGACCCGGTAGGCCGCGATCTCAACCGGATCGGGGAAGCGACGGTCTACCCCTTCCTGACGTAACTCGACCGCGATGCCAGTCCGGGTGCTGTAGCGTTCGGCGTGCCAGCGAAGGGCCGGGAGCAGCCCGTAGGCATCCAACGCCGCCGGGCGGAGGTCCATCGAAAGTTGGCGCACCTGCTCGGTCAGTTCGGCAACGGTTTGCCGCGCTTCCGCCAAACGGGTCGCGTCGGTGGACGAGGTCGTTCCCAATTGAAGGCTCAGTCCGGTCAGCACCTGACCAATTTCGTCATGCAATTCATTCGCCAAGAACCGCCGCTCCTCCTCCTGCACCGAGAGAAGGCGGCGCGACAACGCTCTCAGCTCCGCGGTCGACTCCTCAACGCGCCGCTCCAACTCCTGGCGCGCCCGCTCTGCCTCCTCTTGCCGCGCCTGATCCGCCCGAAACCGTTCGGTTGCGTCTCGGCCAATTTTGAGCATCCCGAGGAAGGTGCCGTCCGCTGCCCGGCGAGCCCGGGAAGATCCCTCGATAAAGACCTCGGTGCCATCTTTACGAACGTGCCATCGGACGTCCGACGCATAGTCCTGCTCGCGCGCAGTCTCGAACTCCTTGGCCGGAATGCCTGCCTCGCGGTCTTCAGCGGTAAAGGTTATGTCAGTAGGTTGGCCAATCACCTCGTCCGTTGTCCACCCCAGAACGCTTTGCGCCCCTGGCGTCCAACTATCGATCAGGTTCGCGGCGTCGGTTGTGAAGATCGCGTAGTCGGACGCCTCCTCGAGGATGGCCCGGAACCACTCATCGCTCTCCCGCCGGCGCTCCTCCAGGGTGAGGGCCAGGGCCTCGAGCTGGATGGTGCGAGCCTCGAGTTCGCTGTTGGAGGTGTTCAATTCCTCATTCGTCGATTGCAATTCCTCGTTGAGGGTTTCCAGTTCCTCGTTCGCGGCCTGTTGCTCCTCGTTGAGCGTCTCGATTTCCTCCGACGCGGCCTGCGCCTCCTCATTGGCGAGTTGCAGTTGTTCGTTCTCTGCCCGGAGACGGCCCAGTTCGGCGGCCATGCCGTCGTTGGCGATCCCCAACTCCCGCACGGTAACGCTGGCGTCGGTGATCCGGTTCCGCTGTACGTCGAGTTCTGCTTGAAGCTGTCGCCGCACATCTTCCAGCACGTTTTGCCGTACTGTGAACTCCGTGACGTCGGAAATCTCAATCTGCACCATCATCGCCGAATCGCCCGCGATCTCCGTTGGCACGGGCGCACACGAGATCACGAGGTCACGGCTGTGCTCATTCGTGATGTCCGGCGAAATATTCTGGACCGATTTGTCGGTCTCCCCACGCAATGCCGCGTCGATCAAGGCGCGAAGCGCTCTGCTCAACGGGGGGACGACGAGGTGGATCAGGTCTTCGCCGAGACCCGCTCCCCGGATATCGAGCATCCGCCTGGCGGCCAAATTGATGGCGCGGATGTCGTACTGGCGGTCGACAACGATGACTCCGGTGGATAGGCGATCGAGGATCGCGACAGCGTGCTCGGCCAGTGTCGGGCCGATGGACGATGCCACCGCCGGCGGAGCTATGCTCCTGATATGGGGACGGCGCGCCGCGCCTGGATTGATGACCAGCGGACGGCCCAGGCCTTGGGGGCCATCGGCCAAGACAGGGGCCGCGGCAGTACCGCGCCGGAAGATCTTGAGCCGGGTGTGTTCGAAGGTGAAGAAGTCGGGAAGGGGGCTCACCGACTCGGATTTGCCGAGCACCAGATAGCCCTCGGGTTTTAGGGAGAAGGCAAAGCGCTGAAGCACCCGGCGTTGGAGATCGGGCGTGAAGTAGATCAACACGTTCCGGCAAAGCACCAGATTGATCCTGGGAAACGGCGCGCGGCGCCCGAGGTCGTGCTCACCGAATACCAACAGACTGCGCACCGCTTTGCCGACTTCGTAGGAGCCATCGACAGGGACAAAGTAGCGATCGAGTAATTCCGGCGGAACATCGGCAAGCGCCGAAGGCGGATAGGTGCCCCGACGGGCAAAGTCCACAGCGTCAACCGCGACATCGGTGGCAAAGATGCGAACCGGGAGCCGGTTCAAGTCATCCCCGAGGAGATCGGCCACGAGCATCGCAACCGAGTAGGCCTCTTCGCCGGTGGCACAGCCCGCCGACCAGATGCGGAGTTCTCCATCTCGCGATCGAGCCTGATCGAGCAGGCCAGGGAGCACCCGCTCCCGAAGGTAGGCAAACAGATCCGGATCGCGGAAGAAGTCGGTGACCTTGATCAAGAATGCGGAGACGAGGTGCTGAAGTTCTTCAGGATTGCGATCGACGAACCGACGGTAGGCGGTGAAGGTCGACGTCCTCACCGCGGCCATGCGACGGCGGAGGCGGCGCTCGATCGTGGCGCGTTTGTAGGCGCTGAAGTCGATCCCTGTCTGGTCGCGGATCCGGTCCAGAAACTGGCTCAATTCCTTTGATTCGTCGTTCGTGGTGAGGGCATGATCGCCGGCGAGGAGGTCGCCGAGTAACGAGCCTATCGCCTCGAGGTCGGCAACGATGTCCATCGTTGCGGGCAGGCCCATTGCCGTGGCCTCGAAAAATTGCCCCGTTCCACGACTTTGAACAACGACCGTTCCGCCATACGCCTTGACCGCCTGCGCCCCGGCGACGCCGTCGATTCCTGTTCCGTGCAGGATGACGGCGATCAATTGGTCGGCAAGGGCCCGGGCTCCGGTCGACATCACGCGGTCAATCGACGGTAGCGATGATGGAACAGGGCGAGCAACAGCAGAGTCATGGGTGCGAGCGATCTCGATACCGAGACCGGTTGGCCCGACATAGATCGTGCCGGGCCGAAGCAGTTGTTCGTCCTGGACAACGACGACGGGTGTCTCTAGCCGGGCAGCCAGGACATCTCCGAGTTGGATCGGGCGGCGAGGGTCGAGACGCTGGGCGATCACGATGGGCACGGGGAAGTTCGCCGGCAGGTGCTCTATGACCGTCAGGAGCGAATCGACGCCTTCGGCAGGGCTGCCGATGACGACCAGTGATGACGCCAGAGGGCCGTCGTTGTCCCGATCAAGTTTCATGCCCATCTGTCCCTCCAGGTCCGGCGTCTTCGTGGCACTAAGAGACACGTGACGGAGGTTACTGATGAGGCTAGCACAGTCACGGTCGACGAGGGCCATCGCCACGGTTCGTGATCGACGGGGCCGGTGCATGACGAGGGCACGTAGGGATCGACCCGCCGTCAGCGGAGTTTTAGCGTCGTGCTCGACCTCTCGCCTCCGGGTTTCCCGCATTTCAGAGTGCGGCCAACCCGCAATCATGGCTACGGAGGGCTCGATCGCTGGAAATGGGAGGCACAGCCGGGCGACTATAAGGAAGCAGGCGGACGGGAGACGGATCCACCAGGCGGATGGTGGACTCAGTTGGCGAGAAACTGTCACCCGCGCTGCACGTAAAACCTCCGTATAGCGCGTCACGGGGACGGTCCGCGACCGCCGCGACCATGAGGAGGCTCTGTGATTACCACCGTGCTGGCCGACGACCATCCCATTGTGCGCCAAGGCCTGCGAACGCTGCTGGAGGTCAAGGACGGCTGCGAGGTCGTCGGTGAAGCGTCGGACGGACTGACCGCCCTCGACTTGATCACGCAGCTCCAACCGGAGATGGCCGTGCTGGATGTGCGCCTGCCCGATCTCGATGGAATCGAAGTAGCGCGGCGAACCCGGGAAGCTTCTCCCCGGACGAAAGTCGTGATGCTCTCGATGCATGGGGACGAGCCGTACGTGCTGGATGCCCTGCGCCACGGCGTCTCGGGGTATGTGCTCAAGGGGTCGGCGACCACGGACTTGCTCACGGCCGTGCACGCGGCCATGGAAGGCCGGCGGTTCTTGAGTCCTCCGCTGGCCGATCGAGCGCTCGAGGCGTATGCCCGGGGCGTGACGCTCGATGGGCGTCCGCCGGATCGGTACGAGTTGCTGACCGCTAGAGAGCGGGAAGTGCTCCACCTGGCGGCCCAGGGGTTGGGCAATACTGAGATCGGCGATCGATTGGCGATCAGCCCACGGACGGCCGAAACACACCGTGCGAACCTCAACCGCAAACTCGGAATCCAGTCCCAGACGGAACTTGTGCGGTTTGCGATCGCCAGGGGAATCGTGGACGAACCAACGTAGCCCCGAAAAGGCCCTGTCCCGTAGGGCGACCTACGGAAAGCTCGCAGACGAATCGCGTACTCAGCCGGATGCCCTCGGATCGCCGCTTGCTCTATACTAATTCCATCCCAATTTCGTCATGTCCGGCGTAGGCTGGCCGAGACGTAACCTAATGGAGTTTCTCGGCGATACGGACCGACATGTTTCGGGAGGCCGCGTACTGGTGCTATGCGTGGAGGTCCGATGAACACTTCAATGGGCCCCATGGTATTGGTCGTCGATCCTGACGACAGCCTGCGCGCGTTGTTCCGCGATCTCTTTCAACTCGAAGGATATTCCGTGGACGACCTGTCGGAACTTCGACCGGGAAGCCTCCGCGACATCTCGCCGGCCGCCATGATCTATGGTCTTGGTTTTGGCGACGAACCCGCCCAAATCGCTGTGCTACGTGGACTGCTGGAAGATCGGCCCGCGGAATGCGCCGCGATCCTATGCACAGCCGATCCGGCCCAGATCGCGACCCATCAAACAGATCTGGCATCCCTCGGAATTCCGATCGTGAGCAAGCCGTTTAATATTGACGAGGTATTAGACATCGTTCGGGATGGCGTTACAGGGAATCCCTCTGGCGACGGACGGTTGAATGGGTCGACGCCCACGCAGCCCGCGAGATTCTAAGGTCTGACGGGGCAATAATTTCACCCGTATTCCGCAGACTATCTACGCCCATGTTCCGATGAGTAGCCTGGCGGCACGTTGCTCTGGTGCCCATTACCGCATAATAGTTCAATCGTGGGGTGGCCCGATATGGTGGGCGTTGCGGGGCCAGAGGGACACGGTGCTGACAGAAGCCGATCGCACGTCGTCTGCAGATTGGCCGGCCGAACGCGGGGAGATGGCCCTGCGGATTCGGGCGTTCGACTGGACCGCGACATCGCTGGGGTCGATAGTCACGTGGCCGGAACGTCTCCGCGCTGCGGTCGATTTCGTCCTCGACGCGCACCAGCCCGCCTACGTTGCCTGGGGCCCGGACCTGACGACGATCTACAACGACGGCTACATCCCAGTACTCGCCGGCCGGCATCCCAACGCCCTGGGCCTCCCATACGCGCGGATCTGGGCGGACCTCTGGGAGGAATACCGCCCGGTCGTCGCCAGGGTAATGGCCGGCGAAGCGCAATACTTCGTTGACCGGCCGGTTGACAACGTCGGTCCCACCGCCAATCCACGAGCGTGGTTCACCTTCTCGTGGACGCCGCTCCGCGACGCGGCCGGTACGGTTGCCGGCTTCTCCTGCACGGTGACGGAAACGACGGACGCCGTGCTCGCGCAAGAAGCCCGGCGAGCCGAGGAACGGAGGCGCGTTGCCGCCGCTGTATGCGCCAGTGAAGAACGGCTTCGGCTTGCCCTCGACGTGGCTGAGCTGGGGACCTGGTCTTGGGATCTTGTGACTGGGGCGGGCGAAATCGACGAACGTGGCGCCGAGATTGTCGGCCTGGCTCCGGGTGACCTTGACGACATCGTTGCCGCCCAGGTGGCTCGTACGCACCCCGAAGACCTTGCCGGGATGCAGGACGCGGCGGCGGCAGGCATCGTATCCAGAAGCCCCTTCACGCTGAACTACCGTGCCGTTCATGAAGACGGAAGCGTCCATCATGTGACATCGCGGGCGCGAGTTGTGACCGATAAGGCGGGAACCCCGATCCGGTTGGTGGGCACCAATCGAGACGTGACCGCCGAGCGCGAAGCCGACGCGGCCCTGCGCGCCAGCGAGGAGCGATTCCGGGCGCTGCAGAGTGCCGGATCCGACATGATCTACAGGATGAGCCCCGATTGGAGCGAAATGCGCCAACTGGACGGCCGGAGGGTGCTCGCCGACACGGGCAGTCCTGACCCCGACTGGTTAAACAAGTACATCCATCCCGACGACCAAGCGCGCTATCTCGCGGCTGTCAAGGAAGCGATCGACAAGCGCGACACCTTCCGGCTAGAGCATCGCGTTATCCGCGCAGACGGCAGCATGGGCTGGATGTTTTCCCGGGCGGTGCCGATCTTCGATGGCGGCGATCAGGTCGTCGAGTGGTTTGGCGCGGCCAGAGACATTAGCGAGCGTAAGCGAGCGGAAGAGGCGTTACGCGAAGCCAGGGACGAGTCCGAACGGCGCCGCCGGCTGTACGAGGCCATCACCGCGAGCACTCCCGACCTGATCTATGTGTTTGACCGGGATTACCGCTTCAGGTATGCGAACGAAGCGCTCCTGGCGATGTGGGGACTGACCTGGGAACAATCGGCCGGGAAGCGCCTGCTCGAAGTCGGCTATGAGCCATGGCACGCCGAGATGCACGAGCGGGAGATCGACCAGGTCATCGAGACCAAGCAGCCGATTCGCGGTGAGGTCACCTTCCCGCACGCCGCACTCGGCCGCCGGGTCTACGACTACATCTTCGTCCCGGTGCTTGACGCCAATGGAGAGGTCGAAGTGGTTGCCGGCACGACGCGCGATATTACCGAGATCCGGGCCCTTTCCCGGCAGAAAGACGAGTTCATCGGGATTGTCTCGCATGAGCTGAAAACACCGGTGACCAGCATCAAGGCGTATGCCCAAATCCTCCAGCGCCGGTTCCGGGCGTCCGATAACCCGGAGTCGGTCGAGATGATGGGCAAAATGCTCCTGCAGATCGACAAGCTGAACGGCCTGATCGGCGATCTCCTCGATGTCACCAAGATCGAAGCGGGACAACTCCAGTTCCACGAAGAGTTCTTCGACATCGACGCGCTGATCGATGAACTGGTCGAGGTGTTGCAGCCGACCACCGATCGCCACCGGATCATCCGGAACGGCCGGACGAACACGCGAGTCATGGGAGATCGGGAACGGACCGGCCAGGTCGTAACGAATCTCCTGACCAATGCGATCAAGTACTCACCGGAGGCAGACACGATCATCATCCACGCCGCCGCGGACGACGAGCAGGTTACGATCGGCGTGCAGGACTTTGGCAGCGGCCTTGCTGAAGAGGATCGGGAACGCGTTTTCGAGCGGTTCTATCGCGTTGGCGGCCCCAAGCAGGATACGTTTCCCGGACTTGGCCTGGGCCTGTACATTTCCGCCGAGATTGTCCGGCGCCAGGGAGGACGGATTTGGGTCACGAGCGAAGAAGGGCGTGGGGCGACGTTCAGTTTCTGCCTTCCCCTTGGAGGGATTGTCCCCAGCTCCCTGACTCGCCCTGCTATTCCCGCGCAGAAGGGCGGCCAATGATGTGTTTCGATCTTCGGTGGGGCCGGTGCAAACGATGACCGACTCCCCGGCGTCGCGACCACCCAAGGTGCTCATCGCCGACGACGATGCGGCGATCGTCGACGCGATCGCGATCTTGTTAGAGGATGAGGGCTATCTGGTGGCCATCGTCACCAACGGCGATGTCGTCCAGGAGGCGCAGCGGGAAACGCCGGATGTCGTCCTGCTGGACATCTGGATGTCTGGACAAGACGGCCGTGACGTCTGCCGCCAGCTCAAGGGCAACCCGGCGACCAGCGCGACGCCGGTGATCGTGGTTTCGGCCAACCCCGACGTGGCGAAACTCGCCCGGGCCGCCGGCGCCGACGATTTTCTGGCCAAGCCATTCGACCTGGACGATCTGCTTGAGAAAGTGGACCTGCACGTCCGCCGCGCCGGATCTGTCAGCCGGGCCTAGAGCGCTCGACTTAAAGGTTGGCTGCGTCTCCCTGTCGCCCGGGGCTCACGGCCCAAGATTGGCCGAAGGTTGGCCCGGGCTCAGCATGACAGCCTCTCCGAGGCGAGCGGCTGGGGCGGCCACGGTGTTCGATGAGCGCATTAGACCTTCTAGCAAAACCCCTCTGCGGCGGGGGACGCCAGGTTGAAACCTGGCGCTAAACCTACGAAACCCCTCCGGGGTTGATCGCGTTCCCGGGCATGTCCGCCCGCCACTGCCCCGTCCCGGAGGGACTTCGTAGGTTTAGCCTGGGGTTTCAACCCCGGGCCGGCCCGCAGGCCGAACGGTTTGTTAGGCGCTCTTAGGACGAGGCGCCGTTCCCCGGGCGCCCCCGAAACGGTGCTACCCCGCACGACCGGCCCTTACTTATAGGTGCACGACGCCCTAACTGGGTTGCCTGTAACCCCATCCGTCATGCTGCGGGGTCCGGCTCGTGGTACTCGCGCGGATTAAGGGAATCAATCACACGGCGGGCCTCGCGGGCCGCCTTCCAGGCCCGGTATCGCTCGGGGCAGCAGACTGCGCACGGGCGGTATCCGGCAGCGATTGCGGTTGCCTCATCGGCGAAGAAGACTCGATCGTTGACGTAGCCGCCTCGGGCGATGGCGCGAAGGGCGGACGGGCAGTCGAGTAGGCCGTAGATCCGGCTGCCTCGGTGCCCGCCCAGGGTACCGGGCCGATCGGAAGGGTAAGGGCGCCGGTCGCGGCCAATCAGGGTGTACCGCCCAGTTGAATGCTCCTCTACCGGATTCGATGGAGCGAGGCGGAGATCCGGTGCCGGCAGCGGCGCTGCAACGGATTTGGCGGTCACGCGGCCGATTCCAGGGCGAGGAGGGCGGTTTTTGCTTCCGGCCCCCCGACGTAGCGGCCCAGCGAGCCATCGGCGCGAACCACGCGATGGCAGGGGACAACGATCGGGAGAGGGTTCGTGGCGCAGGCGGTTGCGGCGGCGCGAATGGCCTTCGGGTTTCCTGCCAGCTCGGCCAGCTGGGAGTAGCTCAGGGTGTGGCCGTAAGCAATGGCGGGCAGGTGGTCCTGCACCGCCCGGCGGAACCCGCTCGACAGGGATCGGTCCAGGGCGAGGTCGAAGACGGTCCTGGCACGGTGGAAGTACTCGTCGATCTCGAATGCGGCCCGGTCCAGCCGTTCAGGGGAACGCAAGATCCGGGGGCTCAATCTGGTCGCCAGGGATTCCAGGACGTGGTCGTGGTTTTCGCGCTCGAAGGCGATCCGGACGAGGCCCGCATTCGTGGCGGCGAGCAAGAGTGCGCCAACCGGGGTATCGATCGTCCGGTAGGCGATATCGAGGAGGCCGTCGCGAGCGGCCGACGCTTCTAGCAGGCGGTGGAGGCGGTTGAGCTCGTCCGGCCGGGCCGGCGGGAGGGACAATTGGGTGGGGGAGACTGGTCCGTCGGCGTTGGGGTTCATTGGGGAGTGCCTTTCGAGGCTGGATCGAGAAAAGAGGCGCGCAGGTTTCGAATGCCGTCGGCGGCGGCGCGGCGAGCGGCATCCGGCGTACCGCCGATGAGGCCGGCGATTTCGGCGTAGGGAAGGCCGGCGAGGTAGTGATAGGCGACGGCCTGGCGCTGCTTGAGCGGCAATGCCCCGACGGCGTCCCACAGGTCGTCCTCGGCCGTGCCGGGGATGCCGATGGGGGAAGGCCGTTCGATCAGGTCATCGAGCGGCAGGCGGTCCTCTTGCCGCCTGCGCACGATATCGATCGCCTTCCGATGGGCAATGGTGACCAGCCAGGCCTGCACGTTGGCATCCTCCGGAAGGTCCGGATACGCGCGGAGCGCGGCCAGGAAGGTGTCGGACCAGGCGTCGTCGGCGTCGACCGGGCCGACGACGACCCGGCAGACGCGCAGCACGGTCTCGCCGTGCTCGGCGACGACACGCTCGAACGGTCGATTCATCTACCAACCCCGGCCGGGAGCGCATCGCTCAGCAAGGGAGCCTGCTGGATCAGGGTGTCACGACCGATCGTAAGGTCCCTTAGACTGGCGCGGCCACTCTTTGGTTGCAGATGCCAGCCCTCCAGTTCGAGGAGCGCGCGCTTTCGCTCAAGACCGCCGGCGTAGCCCACGAGGGTTCCATCCTTCCCGACGACGCGGTGGCAGGGCACGACGATAGAGAGCGGGTTTTGCCCAATCGCCTGGCCGATGTCGCGGGCCAAGGAGCGATCGCCGAGCCGGTGGGCCAGATCGCCGTAGGTGGCTGTCTCACCGAACGGGATCTCCCTGAGGAGCGACCAAACTCGCTCCTGGAAGGCATTGCCGTTGGTGGTGATGGGCACGTTAAACGACGTTCTCTCACCGGCAAAGTACTCGTCGAGTTGGCGGGCTGCGCTGGAGAGCAAAGCGTCGGCGACGGTCGAAACGCGTTCGCCGAACGTGCCGGTGCCGGGTTTGGGCCAATGGCGCGGAAAGTAGACGCCGGTGAGAGCATCACCGGAAGCAACGAGCGTCAGCTCGCCAACCGGCGTAGGGGTGATCGCGTGTCGAGTTTCAGAGTCCATGCTGAACGACCTCCGTCTCGGTGACGGGCGCCGTGCGCCCTCACCAGGTAGACGGCCGGGAACACCGGAACGTGAGGTCTTTCGCGCAAGAAAGCAAATCATGCCCTAACTCAGGTGCGGGCCTGCAATGAACGCCAGGATCGCCGGGATGTCCGGAATGTATCCGTCCGCTGTATCGACCGTTGCCCGCTCTCCGCCCGCGCAATGTATCGCCGCCGGGCCAGGTCCGGAGACATGCGGCAGTGACGTTGCACGGCCTGGCTCCACGACACAGGCTCGCGGAGCTCGGTTTCGGACCGGTCACGGCTGAAGTTGCTCTCCACGATTGCTCCCACTCCGGCATCGAGCAGGAGATCCAGGACCAGGAACAGCAGGGCGTACGAGGCCGCCCCCAGTTCGCGAGAGCGCGCCCGGCTGGGGGATCCGAGGCTGTCCATCAGTCCTTCTTTGAGCGTGTCGCGAGCGAGCAGCGCAACCGCAGTTCGTGAGCGAGCAGTTTGGCCAACGTCGACTTGCCGGGGGCCGGTGCGCCGCCGACGATGACGAGCGGCGGACGCTTTTCCGACACGCCCCGGTACTCCTCGTCAGGCGATACGCTCCCAGGACGTGTTCAGGTCGAAGCCGAGGCCGGGTCTATCGGGTAGGTGGACGTTGCCCTCTGCGTCCGGAACGAGCGGCTCGGCGATCAAACCTTGGAAGATCTCCACGGGAAGGCCCGGCGGCTCCTGGAGAAGCTCGACGTAGGAGGAATTGGCGCAGGTGGCGCTCAGATGGAGGTGGGCTGCAACCCCGATACCGCTGCCGCCGTGGTGGGGGGCGAACTGCTTGTGGCGCAGCTCCGCGTAGCCGGCGACCTTCTTCAGGGCGCTCAATCCTCCTCCCACGGCCGCGTCCGGCTGGATGACGTCGTAACACTCCTGATCGATTAGCCAGCGGAACTCGTGGAGGCCAATGTTGTTCTCGCCGCCTGCGATCGGGACGTCGCTGGCAGCAGCAAGGCGGCGCAGGTTGTCGATCTCGTAGCGGCCCAGCGGCTCTTCCAGCCAGGTGATCTCCAGCGGGGCCAACTCACGACAGGTAGCCAGCGCCCGGTCGTAGCTCCAGACGAGGTCGTTCTCGCTGCCGGGAGTGCCCGGCTCCTGGGCCTGGTTGGCGTCGACCATGATCTCCATGCGGTCGCCCACGGCCAGGCGCACGGCTTCAACCTGGGCGATGTCTTCCGTTATCGTCGGGGCGTGCAGACGCAATTTGATCGCCCTGTATCCCTGCTCGAGCAGGCTTAAGGCGTCCTCGGCCCGCTGCTCCGGTGAGCGCAGCTCGACCATGCTGGCATACGCCCGGACCCGGTCGGAGTCAACGCCCCACAGTTTGTAGAGGGGCAGGTCGGCCGCTTTGCCGATGAGATCCCAGAGGGCCATCTCGATGGCGCAGGCAACCGGAACTCCGGCCATGCCCCCACCCCAGTTGACCACGGTGCGGAAGATGTGCTCGACGTTGAAGGGATCTCGGCCGACGAGCAGTGGGCCGATCCGGTCGCGGATGAGGGCAGGTGACCCCTGGCCCGCCCCGAAGCCGGTCAGCCCGGAGTCGGTCTGCACCCGGTAGACCGTGCTCGATTTCTCGCGCCAGACGGTGCCGGGGGACCACGAGGGCCGAACCTCACCCGGGAACGGAATCCGCCAAACCTCTGCTTCGACTGCGGTGATCTTCACTGCGCTTGTTTCAATTCTCACCCACCCCAACAAGGGATGGGTGCGACCTCCGCCATAGGCACAAACGGGACCGGGTGGACCCACGGTAGGGGCCGATCATAGACCATAATGGACGCAACGGCTTGAGTGCCCCGCGACATCCATGCTGATCAGGTTTTCCGTTGCATAGGGACGGAGACGCGCATGCCCATCTCGTTGCCACGGATGTGCCCGGTGCTCGTCGAACGCGACGCCCAGGTGGCAGCGCTCGACGCACTGCTGGAGGCGGCTGCCGCCGGACAGGGGCGCTTCGCGGTGCTCACCGGCGAAGCAGGCACCGGCAAGAGCCGGTTGGTGCGCGAGGTGGAGCGTCTGGCGGCGGGGCGTGGTTTCCAAGGTCTTGAAGGAGGCTGCCGAGAACGGGATCGGGACTATCCATTTGCCCCGATCGTCGATGCCCTGCGGCAACGTTTGGTTGCCTCCCCGGAGGATGTCGCAAGCGTTCTTGGGCCGCAACGCGGGGCGATGGCGGATCTGTTGCCAGAGCTTGGCACCGACGGCGACTCAGGCAAGGCGGACCTCCCCCAGGAGCATGGCAAGCGGCGCCTGTTCGAGTCGGTCGCGGCTCTGCTGGCGTTTCAGGCCGCCCGGCAACCGTTGCTACTCGTGCTCGAGGACCTCCATTGGGCCGACGCGACGAGCCTGGAACTGCTCGAAGTGCTGCCGCGGCGGCTCGGTCACACCCGGCTCCTGATCCTGGGCACCGCCCGCCCCGGCGAGCCGAACCAGGATTTGCGCCGGTGTCTGGAGACCTTGCGGAGGGGGCGCGACGTGGTCGAACTCTCCGTCAATCCCCTTGCCGAATCGGGCGTCCGCCAGATGCTCGAGGCCCTGCTCGATCCGGTCCCGTCGCCCGCGCTCGTGTCCTCGGTCTATGCCCTGACCGCGGGCAACCCGTTTTTCGTCGAGGAGTTACTGGCGGCTACCCCCGATGCCGCTCGAAAGCCGTGGCTCCTGGGGGAAACGGCGGTGCCGGACAGCGTGCAGGACGCGATTCTCCGCAGGACCGTTGGGTTGTCTCCGACGGCCCGGCGGGTGCTCGATCTGGCGGCGATCATCGGACAGCAGACCAGCTTCAAGTTGCTGCAAGTGGCGTCGGGACTGGGCAACGACGAGCTGCTCGCCGCGCTTCACGTCTTGATCGACGAGCGTTTCCTGGTAGAGGAGGGGACACCGGGGGGCGCTCGGCTGGTCTTTCGTCATGCGCTGACCCGCGAGGCCCTGCATGGCCAGCTCCTGATCCCCGAACGGCAGGCACTTCATCTGATTGCCGGCGAAGCGCTGGAGCGGGAGGCGGCGAATGGCGCCCAGACCGCGGAAATCCTGGGCGAGTTGGGCTACCACTTCCATGCCGCCGGTTCCTGGGAGAAGGCTCTGGCCTACGCGAGTCAAGCCGGGGAGGCGGCCCGGCGTGTCCAGGCGACCGTCGAAGCGCTGAACCACGAACGTCGGGCACTGGATGCGGCCCTGGCGCTCGATGACCCGCGGGCGGCGGAGCTTCACCGCCGGTGCGGGCAGGGCGTCGCTCTGCTCGGCGATTTCGACGCCGCTCGGGACCATCTTGTGGCGGCGCGGGCCATGGCGACGAAACTCGCCCTCGACGATGTCGAGCAGGCGGTCCTTTACGACCTGAGCGGCCTCTACGCCAGCCGCGACTATGCCGCCGCCCGCTCCTACGCCGTAGAGGCGCTCGCCCTGGCGCGCGTCGCCGGCAATCGGCACCGCGAAGCCCTCGCTCTGAACCGGCTCGGGAACGTCCTCACCAATCTTCGCCGATTCGAGGAAGGCCGGGCGCTGCACGAAGATGCGTTGCGGATCTTTCAGGCACTAGACGAATCCTGGGGGATCGCCGACAGCTGGGATCTGATCGGCATGGCCCGCTACCTGGCCGGCGAGGCGCCCGAAGCGCGGCAGGCATTCGGGACGGCCGCCGCATTGTTTGCCGACCTGGGGGATACCGAGCGGCAGGCGTCGGCGCTGACGAGTCGCGGCCTGTACCTGGCGGCTCTGGACGGAGCCTGTGCGACCGATGCTCCGCCCGCGGCATACCGGGCGGACGCCGCCCTCGGTCTCAGGCTTTGTCGCCAGATCGCCTGGCGGGCGGGGGAGGCGTACGCGTTGGTTGCGATGGCGTCGGCCGACATCGGCGAGGGCCGATTCGACGAGGCCGCAGCAACACGGAGGGGCGGCGCTGGCGATTGCCGAGGAGATCGGCCACGATCAGTGGCAGGTGATCGCATTGCTGACACTGGGCATCATGGATGCCGAAATGCTGGACTTGGCAGGTGCCCTCAGCCGGTTCGAGCGGGCGCGCGGGATCGCCGCGACCGTTGGGGCCGAGCAGTGGGTGGAGCGACTGGACGCGTGGATCGCCTGCTGTCGCGTGCGGACCAGTAATCTGGCCGCATCGCTGTCAGAGTCTCTCGGCGATCTCGCCCCGTCAACTCCGCCGACATCGATTGGCCAACGTCGTGCGC
Organism: uncultured Chloroflexia bacterium; assembly: GCA_963724285.1. Taxonomy (GTDB): domain Bacteria; phylum Chloroflexota; class Chloroflexia; order Thermomicrobiales; family UBA6265; genus CAVRUD01. Next base: position 109,891 of record CAVRUD010000030.1, read on the forward strand.
TCGTCGCTCACGCTGAGCGGGAGGTTGCCGCCGGCCGTCCCGACCTGGCGCTGGACGCAATCGACATGTTGTTGCTCGGGGCGAGCGGACCCCGCCCAGCGGACGTGGTCCTGCTGCGCGGGATGGCACTTGCCGCGATCGCACGGGTCGCCGAAGCGGACGCGGCCTTCCTTGATGCTCGCCGGTTGGCGGCAGCGTACGGCCCACGCTCCGTGTCCTGGAAGGTGGCCGCCCAGCGGGCCTCCTTCTGGCGAACTCGCGACCCGAAGATCGCTGCCGAGGAAGTCGCTACCGGGCGGCTGGAGGTGATGGCCCTGGCCGAGGCAATCGGGGACGACGCCCGCCGGGCGGCATTTCTGCAGGCGCCCGAGGTACGCCCACTGGTTGCGCCTGTCGGGCGACGGCGCACCTCCGACGCGGCCGGCCCGGGCGGTCTGACGCCGCGGGAGCGCGAGGTCGCGATCCGGGTTGCCCTGGGGCTGAGCAACAAGGAGATTGCGCGCGACCTGGGGGTTGCCGAGAAGACCGTCGAAATGCACGTCGGCAGCAGTCTTGGCAAGCTCGGGTTTGCGTCTCGTGCCCGGATCGCGGCCTGGGCCGTGGCCGAAGGTTGGGTCGTGCCGACGGATCCGCTGGGGTGATGTCTGTGAATACAGGGATCGTACCTGCTTGACCCCAGGGGTTTCCCGGATGTGCACCGGGGTAGACGGCCGTAGTCTGGTCGTGAAAGGAGGTCGCGACCATGGCGACGCAGACAGCGGTTCAGGCTCCGGTTTTCGATCCTGTTCGGTACAAGGAGACGACGCGCGAGCAGTGGCAGGGGGCCGCGGAGGCCTGGCACCGGTGGAACCCGGCGATCCAAGATTGGCTCGGTCCCTCGACCGAACAGATGCTCGACCTGGCCGAGGTGGGGCCGGGCGGTCACATCCTCGACGTGGCTGCCGGGGCCGGGGAACCGGCGATCACCGCCGCCAAACGGGTCGGACCAACCGGATCGGTGCTGGCGACGGACATCTCGTCCAACATCCTCGAGTATGCCGCGCGTGCCGCGCGCGACCAGGGCGTCTCCAACCTCGAAACCCGGGTGATGGATGGCGAGCACCTGGATCTGCCGGACGAGTCGTTCGATGTCGTGATCTCTCGGGTCGGCCTGATCTACTTCCCGGACCAGCAGCGGGCACTCTCCGAGATCCGGCGCGTCCTCAAGCCGGGCGGGCGGATCGCGGCCATCGTCTACTCGACCCCCGACAAGAACGGCTTCTTCTCGATCCCGATCGGCATTATTCGCCGGCGGGCGCAACTGCCGCCGCCGGCGCCGGGGCAGCCGGGACCGTTCAGCCTGGGTGCCGCCGGGGTTCTGAAGGATGCCTACCGGCGGGCCGGATTCCGGAACATCGTGACGCAGGCGATCGATTCGCCGGTGCGGATGGCCTCCGCGGCACGAGTGCGTGCGGTTCGAGCGGGAGTCGTTTGGGGCCCTGCACCAAATGATGGCCGGGCTCAGCGGAGGCGGAACGAGAAGAGACCTGGGCAGAGATCGAGCGCGAACTCAGCCAGTTCAACGGCCCGTCCGGCTTTGCCGGCCCCTGCGAGATGATCGTCGGGATCGGCGTCAAGTAGGCGCGGATTGGCCGCTGGCACCGTGATGGACAGGCCCTACAGTGACACGTACGGCGAAAGCCCGTGAGGACGGCTCGGACGGGCGACCGATCTGCCACGGTTTGCGGAAGATTAGAGGTGCCGTGATCAGCTCGACCGGCCATCTCGGCGTGCTCCCCAGCCAACTGTCGCTGTAGGGACAGGATCCCTAGTGAAAAAATGAGGCGGGGATCGAGGATGTACATCCTCGATCCCCGCCTGCGTCGTGCGCCTGGGGTTAGGCCGGCGTCGCGATGCCGTCGATCCGGAGCACCTGGCCCAGCGGGGCGTCCGGGCCCGAGATGATCGAGTTGGTTGTGACGAAGAGGTTGCCCGAAGCATCGAACGCGATGCCGTGCGAGAAGAAGAGGCCCTCGACGACCGGCTCGATCGAACCGTCGGCGTTGATGCGCAAGACCGCTCCTGGGGCTGGCTGCTCACCGCTGAGATCGGCGGAGAGCTGGCTGACGTAGAGGAGGCCGTCCGGTCCCAGGGCCGCGCTGACGATATTCGACAGGCCGGAGACGCCGATGGTGTACGTCCCGTTCGGGGCGAACGACAAGATCGACGGACCGTTCCATGCCTCGCTCAGGAGGGCAACCACCACGTTCCCGCCCGCGTCGATGACGACGCTCGTCGGGACCGGCTGGCGCGGGCCGGGCTGGGCCGCGGCCTCTTCGGCGGTCGGGGTTGCGCCGGTGAGCTGGGTCAGATCGGGAACCACGGCAAAGAGCGAGAACGCACCAGTCGCCGAGTCAACCTGGTAAATGGTGTTGCCTCCGGCGTCGGCAACGAAGATCTGGCCCTGGCTGTTGATCCCGAGACCGTAGAGGTTCGGGTTGACGTCGGTGCCGTCCGGGTTGAATTCAACTTCGTAAGGGCCGAGTTCGGCGATCAGGCGAGTTTCGCCGGTAGCAAGGTCGACCGCGCGGACCGTATTCTCGGCCGGGTTGGGGACCAAGCCGCTGAATACCGAGCTGCCGCCCTGGGAAACGTAGACCGATCCGGCGTAGACGCCGATGCCCACGCCGCCGATTTCATCGGTGAGGACCGACTGGGTGCCGTCCGGCGCTACCTGGGAGATCTGGGCCGGAACCAGCGGCGCCGGAGCGGCAACCGGCGTGGCATCGGCTCCGCCTGCCGGCGGCTCGTCGGTCGGCCCGCCCTCTCCGCCCGCAACACCCGTCTCGGCGATGAAGAGCGTGCCGTCTTCGCCGAACGCCAGGTCACCTGGGTTCCACAGCCCTTCCGCCACCACAACGGCGCCTTCGGGGATTGGGGGAAGACCGCCGCCGTCGGCGGGAGGCCCTTCCGGCGATGCTTCCGGGGATGCCTCTTGGGCGGCTGTAGCCCGCAAGACGCCGGTCGCGGCAACGCCGGCAACGGCGGCGCCAAGCGCCAGCTGCCGACGGGTAAAGGTTTGATCGAACGACACCAAGAGCTTCTTCCTTCAATAAAAGCGCCGGAACTGGAACCGCCAGGAGGAATGTGCTTCCCAGGCAGACCGAAGTCCGGCAACCAAGCGTCTGCGGCGACGATACGGTGGCTGTCGATGCCTATATGGATAGTACTTTGATCCTAGGAACTCCTAAAGGTCGAAATCTGGCATCACTGCCCTGTATGTTCGGCGACAAGGTCAGGCGTCCGGAACTAGGATCGACCGTCCCATTTTGGATCCTAGGGAGCCTACCCGTTGGATGCCAGGAGGACCGCTCAGGATAGGCCCGCGGTCGTCGGCTCAGACGTATTGGTGGAAGGACGATTCATATAGATCCGAGAGAACCGTCGGGAGCACGTTCACCACAATGTCAGTTCGGAAATGGGGCCGATCCGAAGCCGACCCCACCACGCTTGCGACCGATGCCATACTCCAGACGTGCGCTCGTCCGACCCCTTCCACAAAAAAGGGCGACAATGGCGCCGTGTCTACGCCTTGGGGCCTGGAACTGAGTTTGCCGGGAGCTGAGGACCTCGGGGCTGGGATCGCTGTGCGATGCAGGCGGCAACGGTGAAAATGGCGCTGGCTCGAAGAGGACGGGGCGGCCGCACGTAGACGGGCCGGCTTAACGTTGATCGGGGAGGGTGGGATGTTTACGGAGGATCTCCTCGCCGGCCGGGTGGCGGTGGTCACCGGGGCCGGCACCGGCATCGGCGCCGGGATCGCGGAGGCGCTGGTCGCGGCCGGCGCCGCGGTCGTCGCCGCCTACCACGGCAACGCCGCGGGCGCGGAGGCGCTGGCCGCGCGGGTCGGCGCGCCGGACCGGCTGCTGGTCCACCGCTGCGACGTGCGCGACCCCGCCGAAGTGGCGGCCCTCTTCGACGCGACGCTCGCCGCGTTCGGCCGCGTCGACGTCCTGGTCAATAACGCGGGCATCACCGAGCCACGCCCGCTGCTGGAGATGACGCCGGAGGAGTGGGACCGGACGCACGACGTCAACCTGCGCGGCGCCTTCCTCTGCACCCAGCGGGCGGCCCAGGAGATGGTCCGCCAGGGGGACGGCGGCCGGATCGTCAACCTCAGCTCGGTGCACGGCTTCAGCGCCGCCCCGGAGCACGCCCACTACGAGGCCAGCAAGGGCGGGATCAACCTGTTCACCAAGGCGTGCGCCATCGAGCTGGCGCCGCACGATATCCAGGTCAACGCGATCGCACCCGGCGTGATCGAGGTCGAGCGCTACCACGGCCCCGGCTACGACCGGGAGGCGTTGGGGCGCCGGGTCCCGGCCGGGCGGGTCGGGTTCCCGGCGGACATCGGGCCGCTGGCGGTCTTCCTTTGCTCCCCGGGCGCCGCCTACATCACCGGCCAGATCATCTGGGTCGACGGCGGCCTTACCAGCCGGCTCGGCCTTGGATAGAGGCTCGTACGCCTCGCCGGGTGTACTGAGACGCGCGGGAGCGCCCCGGTCCTGCGCGCCCGTTCGGCCGGTACCACCGTCCCCCAGGTGATCCACAAGGGGGCGGTGGCGCAAGAGCTACCTCGGCAGCGAAACCGACCACGCGGCGACGTTCGCGGCGATCTGGTCGGCGTGGTCGTGGAGGTGGACGGCATAGATGCGGAGCCAGTCCTCGGCGGTGAAGTGACCCGACTCGGTGTGGCGGCCGCTCCGCGTCCAGGCCTCCGGCGACAGGGCGCGGATGAACTCGGCCGTGCTGGCACGGGCGGCCGCAACCGCCTCCAGCGCCACGTCGATGGAACGGGCGTGGTAGTCGAGCAGCCTGGCCCAGGCGGCCTGGTCGTAGCCGACAATGAGCGGATCCGGTTCGGCGACGAGGACCCGGATGCGATGGGCGGAAGCCGTCTCCGAATCGGCGCAGTGGACGATGATCTCGTGGACGGACCACTCGGCTTCGGCGGGACGCCATTGCATGGCATCGGCCGGCACCCCCGCCAGGGCCGCCCGAAGGACGTCCGGACCGGCGGCGTACTGGGCAATCAGGTCGGCGGTTTCGCTGGGCGTGAGTGGCATTTGCGCTCCTGTCGGTAGGCGAGCGGTTCAGGTGACGAACCCGCGGATCGACGAGATCGGTACCATACGGTGGTGCAACGCCCGACGCCCGGCGTTGTGCCGCGCGTTCCGCAAGATTCGCCGATTGTGAAGAAAGTCCATAGGTGGGGACCGGATAGGTGCTTGCGGGTGCAGTAGGATGACGCTCTTGATTCAGGGGCTGGCTTGCCGGGTTGCAATCGGGCAGCGAATGATAAGGAGAAGGAACGGTGGTGTTGCGCTTGGTGCAGGTGGGCATGGGCGGATGGGGACGAGATTGGGCCACGCATGTGCTGCCCAAGGTGCCCCAGGTTGACGTTGTCGCACATGTCGACGCCGAGGCGCAGGTGCTGGCCGATGCCCAGAAGGCCATAGGATTCTCGGATGCGAAGGCCTTTGCCTCCCTCTCCCAGGCGCTCAGCGCGGTCGACGTGGATGCCGTCCTCGTTACCGTTCCCCTGACGGCACACGTCGCGGTGGCGCTAGAGGCCCTGGAGGCCGGCAAGCACGTCCTGGTCGAAAAGCCCTTTGCGCCGACGGTGGCTGACGCTCAGCGAGTGGTCGATGCCGCTGATGCCGCCGGGTTGAAGCTGATGGTCAGCCAGAATTACCGCAACTTTCCCGCCCCCCGGGCGGTGGCGAAGCTCATCGCAAGCGGCGAACTCGGGCCGGTCGGGACGGTCCACGTCGATTTCCGCCGCAACTACAACAAGATTCCCAACAATGCCCGCTACTACGCCCTGCCGAACGCCCTCCTGCTCGATATGGCGATCCACCACTTTGACCTCATGCGCCTGACGCTTGGCGCGGAGGCCACCCAGGTCTACTGCCGCGGATGGAACCCGTCGTTCAGCGATTTCGCGGACAACGCCTCGGCGATGGCGACGATCGACTTCGCCGGGGGTCCGGTGGCGACCTGGCGGGGAAGCTGGATCAGTTCCGGGCCGGCGACGGTCTGGGGAGGCGAGTGGCGGGTTGAGTGTGAGGGCGGCGAAATCGCCTGGCGGAGCCGGGGCGATGGCGGCACACCGGATTCGGATGAGGTCATCGTGCGGCCGATCGGCGGCAAGGAGCGCACCCTCGACCTGCCTCCCACAGAACCGCACGGCCGTGCAGGGGTCGTGACGGCCTTCGCCAAGGCGATCGCCGATGGCAAGGAGCCGGAGACGTCTGGGCGCGACAATCTCAAGACGTTGGGAATTGCGGAAGCCGCGATCGCGTCGTCGGGGACGGGGTCGGCGGTGACGCTGGAGAGGTAAAGACAGGCTTTAGGATAGGACGGCGCAACCTTTGTAGGGGCAGACCGATGTGTCTGCCCTTATCTCATGGACGTGGCGTTTCGAGGTCGAGACGCGGTCTCAGGACGTGGACCGGGTTGGCGGGCGAAGAGGGCAGACACATCGGTCTGCCCCTACGAAGGCTGTGCCGTCTCCGCATCGCGCGTCCCGTACCGTTAGGTTGAGGTTGTTCCCGACAACACGAGCGGCTTCCCGCGCAGCTTGTCCGCAGGTGCAAAGGCCGGATCGAACAGGTGGCAGGCGACGGTGTGACCCGGTTCGATCTCGGCTAGCTGCGGCCGGTGGATGTCGCAGATGCCGGGCATCCTGGCCGGGCATCGGGAGAAGAACGGGCAGCCGACCGGGGGCGTCCCGCCGCTGAGTTGCTCCCCGGGGACCACCGCCCGGCGGCGGAACCGGTTGGCGGGGTCCGGCTCGGGGATCGCGGCGATGAGGGCCTGGGTGTAGGGATGGAGCGGGTTGTCGATCACCTGACCGGCGGCGCCCAACTCGACCACCACCCCGAGATACATCACCGCGATCCGGTCGGCGAAGTGGCGGGCGCTGGCAATGTCGTGGGTGATGTACAGGAAGGCGACGCCCCGGGTTTCCTGCAACCCGCGCAGCAGGTCGAGGATCTCGATCCGAGAACTGGCGTCGATCATCGAAACAGGTTCGTCGGCGACGATGTAGTCGGGATCGCGAACGAGCGCCCGGGCAATACCGACCCGCTGGCGCTGCCCGCCGGACATCTGATTGGGATATTTTTCGGCAAAGCGACTGGCGGGAATCAGTTCGACCGATTCCAGCGCCCGGGCGACCCGACTCCGGCGCTCTGCCCGGCTGCCGACGCCGTCGATGACGAGGGGCTCCTCGATCAATGACGCCACCTTCATATAGGGATTGAGGCTGGAAAAAGGGTCCTGGAACACGATCTGGGCTCGCCCCCGGAACCAGGCGAGGTCACCATCCGGGACATTGGTGATGTCCTTGCCCTCGAACACCACCCGGCCGGAGGTCGCCTTGATCAGGCGGAGCGAGACCCGCCCCAGCGTTGTCTTCCCGGAGCCCGACTCACCGACGAGCGCGACCGTCTCCCGCCCAGCCAGGGTGAGGCTGACGCCGTCGAGCGCCCGGACCGATCCCGACCGCAAGAACCCTTTGCGTGTGGCGAACGACACCGAGATGTCTTCCAGCGTCAGTAGCGTCTCTCCGCGATACCCGTTGCTCGATTCTGTCGCGTTCGTTTCCACCGAATCCTTGGCGGTAGCGTGTCCCTGGTCGTGCGCCCCGATCGCGTGCGTTGCTGGGTCCTGCGACGTCATCGGCTCACCGCTTCGGCAGAGGAGTGGTGCTCCCGATAGCGGTCCCCCGCGACCGCCGGGTCGATTAGCCAGCAGCGGGCGTGTCCACCGTCCGGCAGAGGGATCTCTGGGGGCACCACGCTCGTACATGGGTCAAAGCAATACGGGCAGCGGGGGTGAAAGCGGCAGCCAGAGGGCACATTTGTCAGGTCAGGCGGGTTGCCGGGCATCGGTTTGGGACGCTCCACGCTGCGTAACCGGGGCAGGCTGGCGAGGAGCAGTTGGGTGTATGGATGCTCCGGCTCGACGAGCACCCGCTCCGCCGGGCCGAACTCCAGGTGCTGACCGGCGTAGGCAACGGCGATCAGGTCGCAGAGGTCACTGGCCAGCCCGATGTCGTGGGTGATGAAGATCATCGAGATGCCGGGGTCCTGCTTCAGGTCCTTGAGCAGGTTCATGATCTGGGCCTGGATGCTGACGTCCAGGGCGCTGGTTGGTTCGTCCAGGATGAGCAGATCGGGGTCCAGGACTAAGGCTGTCGCGATGACGACGCGCTGTTTCTGGCCGCCGCTAAGCTCGTGCGGGTAGCGGTTGAAGATTCCAGAGGACAGGCCGACCCGTTCGAGCAACCCTTCGACCTTCTTGTATGCGGCCTTCTTCTCCATCCGGTTGTCGAGCAGGAGCGGTTCCGCTACCTGAACGCCCACCTTCAGGACGGGGTTGAGGATGCTCATGGCGCCCTGGAAGACCATCGCGATCTTCTGCCAGCGGACCTGACGGCGGTACTCCTCAGCAGAGAGCGCCATGATGTCCTGACCGTTGAGGCGGATGACGCCGTCGAAGCGGGCGACGTTCTTGGGCAGTAGGCGCATCAAGGCGGTGGCCAGGCTGGTCTTACCCGACCCTGATTCCCCGACCACCCCGACGGCGACTCCTCGCTCCGGGATGGCGAACGACACGCCGTCGACGGCGCGGACGACCCGCTCGCCGGCGGAGTAGTGCAGGTGCAGATTGTCGATCTCGAGCAGGGGCATCGCTGCTCCGGTTGGTAGCGACAGACGATCTCTCTCCATTCTACGTGGAGCGCGCCGTCCGCAGATGAGTGACGCTCCGGGGTACCATGACGAAGGATCGCGAAGCGGTGCTTCCTGGCGTTCCGCTCAACCATACCCAGAGATACCTGGGCGACCGGGTCGCCGATCCGCCCATCCGCAACGCCCCAGGGTCAACCGGGCGCCAATGGTTCCGGAGGAATCGATGCCGAAGCTCAATGTCGTTGTCCCGCACAAATTGACGACCGAAGAGGCCAAAGGGCGGATTCAGGGAATGGTCTCGGAGGCGATGGCGAAGTACTCCTCCCAGGTGAGCGATTTTTCTGAGAGCTGGAATGGCGATCGGGGGACGTTCTCTGGCAGGGCAATGGGGTTTTCCGTGTCGGGGACGGTCGATGTCCGCCCCGGCGAAGTGGCGATCAACGGGGACCTGCCCCTCGCCGCCTCGATGTTCAAGGGCCAGATCGAGTCGAAGATCCGAGAGCGAGCAGGCAAGCTGCTCGCCTAGGAGGTCCTGGCGAAACCGCTCTTTCGGCGGGTTGGCGCAAGATTGATTGACCTGGCCGCGTCAGACAGACCGCTCTCTCTGGCGTAGGGGTGGACCTCCGTGTCCGCCCGACCGCAGACCGATCGATTCCCAGTTGGACATGCTGTTCCCGACCTTAGACGATGCGGTTGGCCACCGGGCGGACACGGAGGTCTCCGGTCCATACAACCTCCGTGTCCGCCCCTACCAGGCGAACATTCGCGGCCAATTCGCACCGCCCCGGGCGAAGCCAGAACGGCACCAACCCATTCAACGAGCGCGTCAGGTCAGTCGGCGGGGATAAGCTCTCGTGTTCCTGCCGTGCTGTGGGACGCGGGCAATGCGGGCTGGATGTCGACGAGGTTGGAGTGGAAGGTGCTCTGCCCGGCGATGTCGGCGACGGCGTCGGATGTCAGCCAGTTGACGTTGTGGCAGTCTGGTGAGCGCCGGGCCCAGCGTCCTTTGGGGGCGACGGCGACGCCGGGCGGCACGTCGTTGGTGACGATGGCGCGGAGCGTGATCGTGCCCCGTACGTTGGAGAGGGTCACGTCTTCACCGTGGACGATGCCACGTCGATCGGCGTCGTCCGGATTGATCTCGACGTAGGGCGTGCCCTCTTTCGCCTCCAAACCGGGCTGGTTGGCCATGCTGCTTGAGACGAAGTGGTGGGACGCGCCGGTGATGAGGACGATGGGGGGCGGCGTTCGGCGTTCGGCGTTCGGCGTTCGGGTCCGGGCAAACTCGGCAGGAATCTCGTAGTTCGGGAGCGGGTCCTGGCCCATGGCGGCCATCGCCTCAGAGCGGAGCTCGACCTTGCCAAAAGGTGTGGGGAAGTTGCCCCCGGCATACGGGACCTGGTCCTCCGGGCCGAGGGCATACGGCGCCGTGCCGTCGCGCTGGAGGCGTTCGAGGGTGATCCCGTCGAGGCGAGAGGTGGTCTTCGCGGTGGCAGCCAGGATCTCGGCGATGATTTCGTCTGGCTCCTGTTTGAGCCAGGGCTCGTCGTAGCCCATTGGGGCGGCGAGGAGGCGCATGACGTCCCAGTTGCTTTTCGATTCCCCGAGCGGGACGATGGCCTGGGCGTTGTATTGCAGATGGCGGTGGCCGTAAGGCTTGTGCAGGTCGACCTGCTCCAACTGGCTGGTGGCGGGCAGGACGATGTCGGCGTAGTCGGCTGTGTCGGTCATGAACTGCTCGTGCACGACGGTAAAGAGGTCGTCGCGCATCATGCCTTCGATGATCCGGCGTGAGTTGGGGCTGGACGCGACGGGGTTGGCGGCGAAGACGTAGAGCGACTTGATGGGAGGATCGTTGACTTCGCCGGTGAGGGCCGCGCCGAGCCGGTTCATGTTGATCGTTCGCGGAACCGGCGGGCATTCGCTGGCGTGGCCAACGGCCTCGGCATCCCAGGAGACCCAACCGCTGGCGCTGTAGGCGAGGCCGCCCCCGGCGACGCCATACTGGCCGACCACCGCGGGCAGGCAGGCGAGGGCGCGGGCGGTCTGACCGCCGTTGCCGTGGCGCTGCACCCCGTCGGCGAACTTGAGCAGGGCTGGCTTGGTTGTGCCGTAGCGGCGGGCCAGCGCGACGATCGTCTCGGAGGGGACGCCAGTGATCTCGGCGACGCGCTCCGGTGGGTATTCCTTTGCGCGCTCGCGCAGGTCTTCCCAGCCGAGGGCGTGGGCGCGGAGCCAGGGCTCGTCGTGCAGCCCTTCGGCGAAGAGGACGTGCATCAGTCCGAGGGCGAGGGCGCCGTCGGTGGCGGGGTGGGGGCAGATGTGCTCGTCAGAGCTCACGGCGGTCAGCGTGCGGCGGGGGTCAATGACGACGACGTAGGCGCCATCCCGCTGGGCCTCGCGCAAGAAGGGCACCCAGTGGGGCGAGGTGCTGGCCGGATTGTGCCCCCAGATCAGGACGAGCCTGCTCTGCCGGACCGCATCGGGATCGGGCGAGAGTCGCGCCACGAGCGTCAGGTTGACCGCCATCTGGGCCGCGGCATCGCAGATGGAGCGTTCGAGGCCGCTCGCGCCCATCCGGTTCCAGAGGCGGGCATTGGCCACGCCGAGTTGGACCAGGCCGAGTGTACCGCTGTAGGAGTAAGGCAGGATCGCGGCGGCGCCGTACTCGTGGATGATTGCCTGCCAACGGTTAGTAATTTCCGCGATGGCTTCGTCCCAGGAGATGCGCTCCCACTGCCCGCCGCCCTTGGCGCCGACCCGCCGCAGTGGGTACTGGAGACGATCTGGGTGGTACACCCGATCCAGGTAGGGACGGACCTTGGCGCAGAGCCAGCCGCGCGTCACCGGGTGATCCTTGACGGCGGAGAAGCGGATCGCCATACCGTCTTGGACCTCGGTCACGACGGCGCAGGTATCGGGGCAATCGTGAGGGCAGGCGCCGTGGACGCGGACAATGGGGGCGGGCGTGGCGGACATGAGCTGTGAACCCCTTGGTGTGGGCGGTTGCTATCCGATGGGGGTAGTGTAGCGGGAGTCTGAGAAGTAGCCGCCTCATTCCTTTGCCCCGGGATTAGGAGTAGCCTCCTTCCCCCCGGTCCCCTTCTCGCCGCTCCTCCCTAGCGCGGCAAGGGGAAGGGGGAGGACGGAGCGAATTGGAACCATGGGTGTAGGGGCGGACCGATCTACCCAGCGTGTCCGCCCGGCTGCCGACCACGACGGTTCCGGTCGGAGACGGCGTATTCAATCAGGGACCGGGTGGGCGGATGACGCGGACAGACACGCTGGGTAGATCGGTCTGCCCCTACGACGGGGACGCGTCGGCTGATGAGGTCCTTTTTAGCGATACCGACCCAATACCTCTGAGGCGAACAGGCGGAGGCCGACGTCGCCGGGGGCGTCGACGAACCAAAGCATGAAGTGAGCGATGCCGGCGGCGACGTAGGCGTCGATGCGCCCGGCAACCTCGTCCGGGGTTCCCGCGAGCCAGGTCTCCTGGATGATCTGAGGGAGGTCGTCGGTTTCCCCGGCGACGAAGGCGGTAAGGTCGGGGGCAGGTTCCGTGTCAGGGGTCAGGGCGACGATCAGGCGGAGATGCTCGCGCAGGGTCTCCCAGTCGGGCGCAATCAGGATCTGGATTTCCAGACTCTTTTCGATCTCGTCATACGGGCGGCCGTTGCGCTCGCAGGCAGTTTGGAGCGCGCTCAGACGTGTGCCGAGGTCTTCCAGGGAGACGGGTGTCGTGTTCCAGCCCTGGGCTAACCTGGCGGTGGCGTCGAGCATCGTTGGGTGCACTTCGCCGAGCCAGATCGGAGGGTGGGGTCGCTGCACAGGTTGGGGGTGGCAGACTGCCCCAATCGTTTGGTAATGCTGGCCCTCGTGGTCGACCGGGCCGTCCGCGGTCCACAGTGCGATCGTGAGGTCGAGTGCTTCCAGAACTGGGCGATCCGAGCATCGGCGTCATCGGGCCACGGCGCACCGTAGGCGATGTGTTCGCGCCGGTTGTTGCCGAAATCGGGGAAATGGATCAGGCGGCCACCGGAAAGCTGGTCCAGCGTAGCCGCCATCTTCGCGGCGACGGCCGGATTTCGCAGCAGGTTCGCCTGGTGGATCATGCCCAGCTTCGCCGAGCGGGTTGCGCCGGCCAGGGCGGAGATCGTGGTCCAGCCTTCGAGGATGGCGTCGTCCTGACCGAGCATCAGATGATCGGCCACCCAGAGCGAGTCGTAGCCCAAGCTGTCGGCCAGGACGCCAAGTGCGAGGGTGGCCCGTGGATCGAGATTTACGTAGGCCGGGGTGCGGAATAGGCCTACCCCGGGAGCGGCGAAGATCGGGAGGCAGTAGCCGAACTGGATGCCGGGCATCTATTCGATCTCGAGGGTGTACAGACCACGCTCCCGAGAGGCCAGCATCGGAATCACTTCGCCCTGGACGATCTCCTTGAAGTGGGGAGTCTGGGCGTGGAAGTCGAGCGCCGCCTGATCGGCATACAGCTCGTAGAGGAGGAGGGCGTCGGGATCGTCGTTGGAGCGGGAGATCTGGTACGCGTGGCAGCCGGGCTCGTTCTGCTTCACCAGGGCGCTCATCCGCCGCAGCGCGGCGATGACCTCATCGGACTTCCCGGGGTGGCACTGGTATTTGACGGCGAGGGTGATCATGGTTCCTCCTAGACGTGAGTCGTGAGACGTGAGATGGAATTCGTCAGACGCGATACACCAAGTCTTCTCCCTTGAGGGCACGGATGGCATCGTGCCAGAGGGCCTGCGAATCCCGGATCCAGGTCCACGGACTCTGCCAGGCGGAATGGGGGGTGAGGGTGACGTTGTAGGACGGGTCGGCGTGGAGGGTCAGCAGGGGATCGTCCGGGGGCAGGGGTTCTTCGGCGTAGACATCGAGGGCGAGGGCACCGATCTGACGAGAACGGATGGCATCAACCAGGGCAGGTTGATCGACGAGTTTGCCCCGGGCGGTGTTGATGAAGAGGGCGTTCGGCTTCATCCTGGCCAGTTCCTTCGCGCCGATAATGCCGTGGGTCTTGGGATTCAGGGCGAGTTGGACGCTCAGCACGTCCGCATGGGCAAAGAGGTCGTCCCACTTTGCGTACTCGACGCCGTATTGCTCTTCTAGCTCGGGGAAGCGGCGAACGTCCCAGTAGAGCGTGCGCATGTCGAAGGCCCTGGCCACCCTGGCGACAGGGCGAGCGATCTCGCCGAAGCCGAGGAGCCCGAGGGTCAGGTCGCGGACGTTCTCGGTGCCGGGGAAGAGACCCCAGGATTCCACATAGGCGCGGGCGTCCATGTGGCGGCGCTGGCCGGGCAGCTTCTTGACATGGTTGAGGATGAACGCCCAGACGTGCTCGGCGACCGCGATGTAGTTCACCAACGGCGTCGCGGCGATGGGGATATTGCGGGCGCGAAGGGCGTCGCTGGGCACGCCGCGGTAGTCCTGGCCGAGGTGAAGCATGGCGCGGAGGTTTGGTGTACCCGCGATCGCATCCGGCGGCAACGTCTCCTTGTGGATCACGATGATGTCGGCGTCGCGGGCGATCTCGGCAAACTCGGCCGTGTCTGTGAAGGGACGGGTCCGCCCGGCGTAGTCGTCCAGGAGCGAGCCAAAGCCCACGCCCAGGCGGTTTGGGTCGTACAGCCAGGTGAGGTCAGTCTGATAGCCGGCCTCGGCGAAGAGTTGATCGAAGGCGGGGGCGTGGGCCTCGGCCTGACCGTCTTCTTCGATCAGACGGGTGCGCTGGCGATCGTCCCAGGCGGACCAGGGACGGACACCTAGCAGCGTGTTGCCGATATTGTCCCAAACGACGATTCGCACGGGCGTGGCTGCTGGCATCGGTGGTCCCTCCAGGAGCGCGGACGGCGGGATCAGGCGATTTCGGCCTGGTAGGGAAGATCGTCGGATGTTAGCAATTCGTCAATACCGACGGTGCGACCGAGGCGATCTGCTTCCAGGAAGCCGTAGACCAGTGCCAGGGAACGGAGCCCATCGGCACCAGTGACCTCCGGCGACCGGTTCGAGACGATCGCGCCGGCAAAATCGTCCAGCTCTATCGCAAGCAGGGCGGCGTCGGTCGCGGCCCAGGGCCGGTCGTAGCTACTCAGGCGGTCAGCGCCGAAGAGGGCCGCGGTGGTGGGATCGAGACGGAATTCCGGCAGCAAGGCCAGCAACTCCTCGTCCGACACCGCGACATCCTGACCATTGCGGCGCTGCGCCAGCCTGAGCGGCTGGCCGGAGCGATCCGGCGGGATGGTAAGCGAGCCGCCGGTGCCGTAGATCACCCGGGCGAAATGGGAGTCTCCCCGGCCCGCGAGGCTGAGGAGCCAGTTGGCCAACGCGCCGGAGCGGAACCGGGCCATACCGACAGAAAGGTCTTCGGCATCGACCTGGTGCATCGCGCCATCCGGGTCGCGGCGCTCGTGATCGACGACGGTGCTCATGCCGCCGACTGTCTCGAGGGGGCCAAGGTAGTACTCGAAGAGATCGGTGTAGTGGACGCCCATATCGACGACGATCCCGCCCCACCGCTTGCGGTGCCGCCAGGGGGTGATGATGACATTCTCGCCGCCGCCGGAGGACGACTGCGTAATCAGAAACGGCTTTCCGATCAGACCGGCATCGAGCGCAGCCCTGGCGAGGCGGTTCATCGGGTCCCGCCGGTAGTTCTCCGCGACCGCGAGGCAGCGTCCGGCACTGTCGGCAGCGGCGACCAGGGCGCGGCCCTGGGCGATTGTCAGGGCGATCGGCTTCTCGACCATGACGTGGGCGCCGTGGGCCAGGGCTTCTTCGCCGACTGCCAGGTGGAGGTTCGGGGCGGTGGTGATGTCGACGGCGTCGACCGAGGTTGCCCCGTAGAGGGCGGACAGATTGGGGAAGACCTCCGGGCGTTGCCCGAGCATGTCCTCGGCGAGATCGGCGGTACCCGTGGCGTTCTCGACCACTGGATCGCAGACAGCTGCCAGATGGAAGGGTTCGCGTCCGGCGTCTTTGAGCGCCTTGAGGCCGATGACGTGGCGGCGGCCCATGACGCCGCAGCCGATGAGGGCGAGGGTGAGGGTCATGAGAGCGCCCCCCTAACCCCCCTTCCCCCTTCCGCCCGCTGCGGCAGGGGGAAGGGGGAGAACGCGGCGCTGCCTGACACCCCTCTCCCGCGCACGGGAGCGGGGGTAGGGGGTAAGGTCCGTCTCGCGTCGCTCACAACTCGTACCCCAGTCCGCGCACGTAGTCGGCGTTGACGCGGGCGCTTTCGGCGGGGGAGATCTCACTGCGGCTTTGCTCGACGACGACCCAGCCGGGGAAGGCCTGGTCGTCGAGTTCCTTAAGGAAGGCGGGGGTAGTCGATGCCGATGGTGCCCCGGCCCAACTCGATGAAGGCACCCCGGGCCCAGTCCTTTAGGTGGACGTAGCTGGTGCGCTCCTGGTAGGTGCGCAGGTGAGCGACTGGGTCCTCGTCGACCAGGGCGATGTGGGAGGCATCGAGGCAGAGCGTCAGGGTCTTCGTCCGCGCCAGCAGGCGGTCGATCTCGGCGGCGGTCTCGACGGTGCAGGCGGTGTGGGGGTGATAGGCAACGGCAACGCCTAGCGCCTGGCCATGGACCGCGAGTTCTTCGCAGACCCGGGCCAGATCCTGCTCTTCCTCCTCGCTCGGTGGTCGCTGGCGAAGCCGAGCGCCGCCGACCAGACCGTAGGCTTCGGCGCCGAGCGCGGCGGCGTGCTCGATCCTGCGATTCTGAATCTCGGTGCCCTTCGGGTCGCTCGGGATCGCCACCGAGCCGAACCCGGTCGCAACCTGGAGCCCCCCCAGTGCGTCGCGCACCCGCTCTGGCGATCCCAGCCAGTCGAGCGAATGGTTGAACAACTCAACCGCGTGCCAGCCCGCCTCCCGGATCTCGGCAAAGGCCGCGGCCATGTCGGGCGTTTCGCCCCAATTAATCGTGCTGTAGGCAAACCGGAGTGAAGTCATCGCAGGTCGATTCTCCTGATCATCGTCCGCCATATCCTTCGCGGCGCTCTATCCTGTCGACATCGACGCGCCGCCACCCACCGGCGTTGGTGGAGGGGCGAATGCCAAGCACCCCGCAGCTGACCGCGTCGCTGCGTCGGTCGGCCGGGGCAGCACGCAACGCATCATCGAGCCGCGTGGCAACTGCTCTGCCCCGCTTTCGTGAGTAGGGCGTATGCCATGCGCCCCTACAGGCCTGTAGCAACCCGAGGCCGTTCCGGTCCAGTCATCCAATGCCTTGTCACCTGACGCCTTTCCGCCTCCGGCATCATCCCTTCAGGCCGCTCAGGGCGATGCCTTCGACGAACCAGCGCTGGCCGAAGACCCAGAGGGCGAGGATGGGGAGGATGGAGAGGTTGACCGCCGCCATGATCACCGCCCGGTCGGCGACGAAGCCGCCGCTGAGTTCGGCGATGGCGAGGGGGACCAGTTTCATCTCAGGCGAACGGACCAGGATGAGAGGCCAAAGGTACAGGTTCCAGGCGGTCAGAAAGGTGATCACGCCGTACGCGGTCAGGGCAGGACGGGCGAGGGGTAGCGTCAGCTTCCAATACATGTTCCAGGGATTGGCCCCGTCTAGCCGGGCGGCCTCGTATAGCTCGTCCGGAATCCGAAGGAAGAACTGGCGAAACAAGAAGGTGCCGAACGCGCCCTGGGCGATGACCGGCAGGGTCAATCCCTGGTAGCTGTCGATCCAACCGAGATCAACCACGAGGATGAAGGTTGGGATCATCGTCACTTGGGGCGGGATCATCATTGTCCCGAGGTATATCAGGAAGAGGGGCTCGCGCAGGGGAAAGCGGAGACGGGCGAAGGCGAAGCCGCCCATCGTCGCTACCAACCCCTGGAGCAGAACGATGCTTCCGGAAACGGCAAACGAATTGACGAAGGCCCGAATCCCGACCGTCTCGAACGCTTCGCGATAATTGCTCCAGACGACAGGATCCGGGATCCACGTCGGTGGATATGCGAAAACATCGCTTGCATCTTTGAGGGATGTCGAGACAGTCCAGATGAACGGCACCAAACTAATCGCCGCGCCGAGGAGCAAGATGATGTAGACCGGAATCCTGTTGGGCCGAAAGCGGGATCGGGTGGTGTCCGTTGTGTTTGGAAGCAACGTTGCCATTAGTAGTGCACCCACCGCTTCTGGATCCGGAAATTCAGGACCGTCAGGACAAAGACGACGACGAACAGAATGTACGCCTGCGCCGAGGCGTACCCCATGTCGAAGTACTGAAAGCCGTTTTGATAGATGTTGTAGATGTAGACATTGGTGGCATCGAGTGGGCCACCCTGGGTCATGACATTGATGATATCGAAGCTGCCAAAGAGTAGGCCAAAAAGGGTAATCAGCAGCACAAAGAAGGTCGTTGGCGTAATGAGCGGAATGGTGATGTCGCGGAATCGCCGCCAGCTTGAGGCCCCATCGATCTCTGCTGCCTCGTAGAGGTGAACCGGGATCTCCTGGAGACCAGCTAGAAAGAGGATTGTGTTGAAGGGAAGGAGCTTCCAGACTGTCATTAATATGACAGCGGGCATCGCCCAATCGGTGTTGAAGAGCCAGTCAGTCGCGCCAAATCCGAACTTGGAGAGGATGTAGTTGATGAGGCCGGCGTCGCGGGCATAGAGCCAATTCCAGACGACCGCTGCCGCCACAGAGGACATGACCAGCGGCAAGAAGTAGATCCCGCGCCAAAGTGTTTTGTACCGCGAGATGGAATTGAGGAGCACCGCACAGCCGAGGGCGACGAGGAGTAGTGGAATAGTGCAGCCGGCCACGTAGTAGACGGTGTTCCTGATCAGCGTTGGAGTCAGTGGATCCTCGAAGACGTACCGGTAATTATCGAGTCCGCGCCACTCCGGTTCTCTGATGAAGTCCCAGCGGTGAAGGCTAATCCAGAAGCCGTAGGCGACCGGCCAGGCCATGAAGAGGCCGAAGAGCGCCAAATTCGGGCCGAGGAACAGCACGGCCCATAGCCAATCCTGGCGGTGGACCGATCGCAACCCGGTCCGAGTCTTGGGCTTGGTCAACGGCGCCGGGAGGGCGCGGGCCATAGTTGTCTCCGGAAAGAGGAGAGGCGGCGCGGTCGGCGCCGCTCGAGTTTCGATGTCGCCCCCACCCTACCCGTCATCCCGAGCTTGTCGAGGAATCTAGAGCGCCGTGGTGTTCCGGTATCGCCACCGTCTCCGAGAGAGCGATGCCGTGTTCTCGAAACCCGGGGCGATCTCTAAACTCCGTCTCCATCGAGATCCCTCGACAAGCTCAGGATGACAGGGAAGGGCGGGGCAACATCGGGACGTCGGGGCCGTTTACGGGGCGGTTCCCGAACCGCCCCTACAAGTTTGCCAGGGCGCTACTGCTGTTGCAGCGAGCGTGTCGCCTCCTGGGCCATACGCTGGACGGCCTGTTCGGAGGTCATCTGGTCGAGGAGGACGGCTTCGAGACCGTCTTCCATCGCCTTCTTGAACGGGCCGGTGGAGTAGAACGGGAGCGGTGGCGGGAGCATGGCGAAGTCAAGAGCCTGGACGAAGACGTCATTGGTGTAGGGTGGGCCGGGGAGGTTCTTCCAGGTAGGATCGTCGTAGAAGGTCTGAATGGGTGGAACCAACAGGTAGGTCTCCATAAAGACCTTCATGCCTTCGGTGAAGGTGTACTGGAGGAGCTCCCAGGTGGCGTCCGGGTCCTTCGACTTGGCTGACATGCCGTAACCCATCGTGCCCATACCGGAGTTGCGAGTGGCAGAGCCGGAGGGGACAAGGGCGACGTCCCAGTCATCCGTGAGTTGCTCGCGGAAGCTTGGGGTGAGGCCGCGGATAGTGAAGGTCATCGCCGCGGTGCCGTTGGCAAAGGGGACGTAGGGTCCACCCATCGTCTGCTGGACAGAAGGTGGGACGAACCAACCGTTCTTAAAGGTTAGAGAAGATAATGTCCCAGGCGCGGATGCCTTCGGGCGAGTCGAAGATGGCTTCGGTGTTGTCTTCGTTGAGAATCTGACCGCCTTCGGCGACGACCAGGGGGACCCAATAGGCCCACCAGGTGTAATCGGCGGAGCCACCGTACTGGGTGGTGGTGCCGTCGGCCGCTTTGATGGTCAGTTTCTCGGCGGCGGCGGTCATGTCCTGGACGGTCCAGGCGTCGGTCGGGTATGCAACGCCGGCCTCATCGAACATGCGCTTGTTGTAGTACGTGACCACCACGTCGGCGGCACGAGGGAGGAAGCCGACCTTGTCCTCGAACCTGGCGAGGTCGAGGAACTTGGGGTCGAAGGAACTGAGGTCGAAGCCGTTCTTTTCGGCGTAGGGAACGAGGTCGGCGGTAAGGCCAGCCTCGAAGAAGGGCTTGGTATAGACGTCGGCGTTGACGAAGATGTCCGGCAGGGTGTCGGCGGCGATATCCGCCAGGAGTTTCTGGTCGTAGGTGTTGGGGTCGTAGCCGAGGACGTTAATTTCCCAGTCGGTCTTCGTCGCCTTGAAGTTGTCGACGACTTGCTGGACGAGATTGACCTCTGACGGAGCCCAGTTGCTGACCGCCCAGTTGACCTCGACCGACTGGGCGCCAACGTGGCGCAGGTTGAACCGGGGCGCCCCGAGGGCGGCGGCAGCGCCGAGCCCCGCGGCGGATCCCAACAGACGACGACGAGAGAGCGCACTACGCAGTGGCTTGTCCATCGCATCCCCCAGGCTGTGGGAGCGCCAGGCTCCCTATTCCCGGTCCAGCCGCCGGTTGCTACCTGCTGGCCGGTCCGTTGCCGCCGCGTGGCGGCAGGTTGGCCCTCCGGGCATCACGCCCAACGCAGTGTGACTTGCCCAGGATGGTGGCCGCATCTTGCCCATGACTGGCAGTGTTGTCAATAGAACTTCACGGATCTGAACCGATTCGGCCGTGGTGCCGGAGGCAAAGTCGGAGGATTTGGTCGTAGAAGGGGCATTGGCGTATACAATGACGGTACCAGAAGTACTACGCCGACGTTTCGGCCGCTGCGCGACGGAGGGGGTACCCCGCCTTGGTTCGCTACATTGCCGTACGGCTCGTCAGTCTGGTCGTTACGCTCTTCATCGTCTCGGTTGTCGCGTTCCTGCTGATGCGTTCCGTGCCGGGCGATCCCTGGGCGACCGGTGAGCATCAATTGCCGGAAGCGACGCAGGCGGCGCGGGAAGAAAAGTACGGCCTCGACGACCCAATCGTGACGCAGTACGTCCGCTACATGTGGAACGCGCTCCAGGGTGATTTCGGCGTGCCCTTCCAGAGTCCGACCCGAACGGTGACCGAGCTGATCGCGGATACCTGGCCGGTTACGATCCGGATCGGGTTGCTGACGATCGCGTTCTCGTTCTCGTTCGGGATCCTCTTTGGATTCATCGGGGCGCTGAGACACAACACCGCGATTGACTACGTGATCACCCTCGGTGCGAGCCTGGGCTACGTTGTTCCAAATTTCGTCGTCGCCGTCTGGTTGGTCTTGATGTTTAGCTTTCGCCTGGAGTGGTTACCAGCCGGTGGCTGGGGCGAACCGGAACATTATGTCTTGCCCGTCCTGGCGTATTCCCTGGCGCCGATGTCGCTGGTGGCGCGGTACACCCGGGTCAGCCTGCTGGAGGTCATGCGGGCCGATTACGTGCGTACGGCACGGGCAAAGGGGTTACGAGAGAAGCGGGTGCTCTTTATGCACATCGCCCGCAACGCGCTGATCCCGTTCGTGACGGTCCTGTTGCCGGAGATTCCGAACATCCTGACGGGGTCGATCTTTATCGAGCTCTATTTCCGGGTACCTGGGTTGGGACAGTATTTCGTGACGAGCACGCTAACCCGGGATTATCCGATGATCCTGGCGCTGGTGCTTCTGGTTGCGGCCGTGTGGGGAATCACGTATCTGATTACCGACATTCTCTACACGATCCTCGACCCGCGGGTCCGCCTGACCGGCGGATCTAGCCGATAGGTTCGGGAGGAGGGTGAGGATGGCAAACACAGCCGAACCAGCGATTGCAAGCAGTGCGACAGGCACCCTCGCCGACGCCGAGGTGCCGGGCGGAACCGTTGTCGGGCGGTCAAATTTCTACTATGCCTCCCGGCGGTTTTTCCGGCAGAGGCTGGCAGTAGCCGGGCTCATCGTTACCCTCCTGTTGATCGGGATCGCTCTCTTCGCACCATTGATCGCGCCGACCTCGTACAAGACGGCCGATCTAATGGAAGCTAACCAGCTGCCGAACCGGGAGCACTGGTTCGGGACGGACGCGATCGGCCACGACTACCTGAGCCGAGTGATCTATGGCGTGCGGACGTCCCTGATCGTGGCGTTCAGCGCGGTTGGGGTCGCCTGCCTGATCGGGATTCCGCTTGGGTTGGCGGCGGGGCTGCGGGGCGGGTGGGTCGACTTTTACGTCTCCCGGGTCGTGGAGGTCATGACCGCCTTTCCGGGACTGCTGTTTGCCATCTTCCTTGTCTCGCTCTACGGGAGCGGGTTGCGAAATATCATCATCGTGATCGGCGTGACAAGCTGGGTCGGCCTGTGCCGGCTGACCCGGGCCCAGGTGCTGGTCCTGCGCGAGCAGGAGTATGTCACCGCAGTCCGCGCGATCGGGGCCAGCGAGATGCGCGTCGGATTTCGGCACCTGCTCCCGAACGCATTCCCGCCGCTGATCGTGACAATCACCTTTGCCGTGCCCCTGGCGATCTTCGCCGAGGCCGGGCTGAGCTTCCTCGGAATCGGGATCAATGAGCCGTTGCCGAGCCTTGGGAAGATGATCGGCGAGAACTCAACTGCAACGATCCGGGTTTACTGGCACCTGGCGTTCTTCCCGACGATCGCGATTGCCCTGACGATGTTGGGATTCTCGTTCGTCGGGGATGGCTTGCGTGACGCGCTGGATCCGCGCCAGAATTGACGGATCCAGATCATTCGGCTGGCGATGGCGCCGGCCGTCGAGCAATAGACGAGAGGAGATCCCAGATGTCGTACGGATCGGATGGTAGTGCACGGCAGGCGTCGCGAATCGCCCTCCTGCAAACGCAGATGCACCGGCGAGCGGTGCTCGGCACGGCGGCGGGTGTCGCCGGATTGGCGGCGGTTGGTGCGAAGGGCTTCGGCAGTGTCGCGGCGCAGACGACCCCGACCCTGCCGGAGGACGCGGCACCGCTTGAGCGGCAGGTACTCGTCCTCCCGGGTGACTCGTCGTTGGCGAAGGTCATTGATTTCTACGAGCAGGTGTACGAGCGGGGCGGAGTCGCCGACCTTTTCAGCGACCCGCTCGTCCGGATCAACAAGGATTTCCAGATTGAACCGGCGGCGGCCGAGACCTGGGAAAGCAGCGCGGACGGCAAGTCCTGGACCTTCCACATCGCGAAGAATCTCGTCTGGAGCGACGGGAACCCGGTCACCGCGGCGGACTGGGTGAAGACCTTCCAGTATGCGGCGGATCCCGCCCACGCCTGGGACTTCGCGTGGTTTTGGGATAGCCAGGGCAAGATCCTCAACTGGAGCCAGGCGATCGCTGGCGAGGTTCCAGTTGAAGAGATTGGCGTGAGCGTTGGGGCCGATGAGTACACCCTTGTCTTCGAGACCGAGGACGTGGCGCCCTTCCTCCCGGCGAAGCTGGTTTACTCGCTGCCGCTCTCTAAGGCCGCGCTTGAGACGACGGGTCCGCTATACAACACGGATCCGGCGACAGCGGTCTCGTCCGGCCCGTTCATTCTGGGCGAGTGGCTGCCGAACGAGCAGCTCACGTACGTGCGGAACGAGACCTACGCCGGGACTCTGCAGGTCCCGATCCAAAAGGTGATCTCCAAGCTGACGGCGGTGACCAACCACTTCACGCTGTACGAGACCGACGAGATCGATCAGATGGAGAACCCGTCTCCGGCCGAGCTCAAGCTCGCGCAGGAAGACGAGGAAATGTCCAAGGACATCTACTCTGGCGTCGGCGACTTCCGGACGTTCTACCTCTTCTTCGACGTGACTAAGGCCCCGTTCGACAAGCTGGAGGTCCGGCAGGCGTTCAGCCACGTCATCGACCGCGACGCGATTCAGTCGCAGGTCCTCGGCCCTCTCGGGAACGCAGGCCTACTCCTGGTTGGCTCCGGGCTTCCCGGCCTCGGACCGCGAAGGTCTGGCTGGAATCCAGGCCTTCGACCCGGCGAAGGGCAAGGAACTCTTGGCCGCGGCCGGTTACCCGGATGGCGAAGGATTCCCGGCGCAGGAACTATGGCTCCGAGGCGAGAACGCCCTGAACCAGACGGTGGCGAACGCCGTCGCCTCGATGATCACCGAGCACCTCGGTATCGATGTCCAGGTCTCCAACAAGGACGGTGATCTCTTCACCGAAGCCCTGAACGCCAAGCCGACCGAGATCCTCTTCGGCTACGTCTCCTACGGCATGGACTTCCTCGATCCCTCGAACATGCTTGGTGTCTGGAAGTCCGGTGGGCGACACTCCTGGGTCAACGAAGCGTTCGACACCGGCCTCGCGGAGGCGTCCGAATTCCTCGGCGATCCCGGCGGAGCGGCTCGAGATGTTCAAGGGGGTCGAGCGGACGCTCGTCGAGGACGTTCCGGGCGTGTTCATCTACCACGCGACGCCGGTCCAACTGATCAAGCCGTGGCTGAAGGGTGACGCGCTCACGCCAGACTCCAACGGCCTCACGAACCTCCACTGGCCGGGCTACACGACGATGGACACCAGCCCGGCTGGCATCTACATCACGAACGACGGGCCTGAGCGGGAGTAATTTCCTCTCTCGACCGTACTCATCTAGCCATGCTTGCAGCCCCTCTCCCATTGCTGGGAGAGGGGTATTGCAAATGTGCGGTTCCCTCATATAGTGCAACCGCCTCAGCACAAGCGTCCCTCCCACGAGTTCGGGAGGGACGCTGGGGACGAGGGCCGTCCCTTAGATCGTTGAAAGGATTCTCATGCCCGCCACCGTTATGGAGTCCCCGTCAGCGCTCGCCCTTCGGGACGATTTCCTCATCAACCCCGATGTGGTTTTCTGAACCATGGGTCGTATGGGGCCTGCCCGAAGCCGGTCTTCGCCGAGTACCAACGGTGGCAGCGTGAACTGGAATGGCAGCCGGTCGAGTTCATCGGGCGGCGGCTCGACGGGCTGATGAACGATGCCAGGCACGAGATGGCCGCGTTCGTCGGGGCGGACCCGGAGCACCTGGTTTTCGTGCCGAACGCGACCGCGGGCCTCAACATCGTCGCCCGGTCTCTCAACCTTCAGCCGGGGGACGAGATTCTCTCCAATGATCACGAGTACGGCGCGCTGAAGCTCACCTGGGAACTGGTCTGCCGCAAGACAGGCGCGGTGTATGTCGAGCAGCCGATTCCGCTCCCGGTCCAATCCCAGGAAGAGATCGTCGAGGCGATCTGGTCCGGGGTGACGCCGCGGACGAAGGTCGTTTTCCTCAGTCATATCACCTCGCCGACGGCCCTGATCTTTCCGGTCGAAGAGATCGCCCGCCGGGCGCGGGAGGCGGGCATCCTCTGCATGATCGACGGCGCCCACGCCCCGGGGCAGATTCCGGTCGACGTTGAGGCGATCGGCGCCTTCGTCTACTCCGGGAACAATCACAAGTGGCTCTGCGCCCCGAAGGGATCCGGCTTCCTCTACGTGCATCCGGACCTACACGAGATGGTCGATTCCCTGATCGTCTCCTGGGGTTGGCGCGAAGACGGCGCAAGCTTTGTGGTGCGCAATCAAGTGCAAGGAACACGGGATTCGGCGTCGTACCTGGCCACACCGGCAGCGATCCGGTATCAGGCCGAGCACGATTGGGATGCGGTCCGGGTGCGGTGCCATGAACTGGCGCAGGAGGCGCGGAGGCGGATCTGTGATCTGACCGGCCTGGAGCCAGTCCAAGCCGACTCCCCGGAATTGTACCGACAGATGGTGGCGATCCCCTTGCCTCCCTACGACCACATGGAACTGAAGACCCGTCTCTACGACGACTACAAGATCGAGGTCCCGCTGATGATGAACGGGGACCACCACATGATCCGGGTGTCGTTCCAGGGCTACAACACCGAGGAGGATCTGGAGAAGCTGATTGCGGCGCTGGTGGCGTTGAAGGCGGTCTGAAAGAGGGGGCCTCACCCCCTACCCCCTCTCCTCCGCTGTCAGGGGTCGGTATCTTTCGGGAAGGGTGGGATCGGCGGGCATTTCGCCGCACTCCGACTGGCCCGGATGGGGACTGCGGTGCCGGGCTCCCGCCCCGGAATGGCCGCCGTTTCCCGGTGCCACGGCCGATCCGCGCCCGGGTCGCCCGCCATCCGCCGTACGTCCCGTTCGATACCGACCCGTAACAGCTCTCCTCCGCGGAGGAGAGGGGCGTCAGGCAGCGTCGTGGTCAGACAACAGCCCTCACCCCACTCCCCTATTTAGCCGGGGAGTGGGGGTGAGGGCTGCTCTTTGCCAGCGCGGTTCCCTACCCAGGTGTAGGGCGGAACGTATTCTCAACCTGGGCGGCGGAGGCGGGGGTCGACGATCGGTTCGACGGCGAGGGCGAGCAGGGTGAAAGCCAGGGCGGCGAAGATGATCAGGACGCCGGGGGGGACAACCCACCACCAGTACCCGACGTAGAGCGCGCCGGTCTGGAAGCCGGACTGGAGCAGTTGACCCCAGGTCGGGATACTCGGGTCGCCGAGTCCGAGGAAGCTCAGGCCGGCTTCGGCCAGGACCGCGCTGGGGGCGGAAAAGATCATCTGAGCCACGATGAACGGCGCCACCTGGGGGAGAACGTGGCGGATCATGATCCTGGTGCGAGAGGCGCCGAGCGCCTGGGCGGCCTCCACCAACTGGCCGGACCTGAGCTGGAGCACCATCGACCGGACGACGATGGTCAACCCAGGCCAGGAGAAGGCAACCAGGATCAGGATAATCAGCCACAGATTCGGGCCGACGAGAAACACCAGGAAGATCAGGAGCGGCAGGACAGGAACCTGAGAGATGATGTCGGTGACGCGCTGGATGACCGTGTCCGTCGTCCCTCCGGAATAGCCGGATATGATGCCGAAGGCCGTCCCGATCGCGGTCGTCAGGACGGCGGCCAGGGTGGCGATGAGCAGGGCGACCGGGAATCCGTAGAGCAATCCCTCCCAGACATCGCGCCCCAGGGAGTCCGTGCCCATGACGCCGTAGACCGTCCCGGCGAACACGGTCTCGATCGGGGCGACCTCGTCGGTGACGTCCGGGACGAGTACCTGGATGCGCAGCATGTAGTCGCCGTGCAGAGGGATAAGCTGGCCTGAGCCATCGGCGGCCGGGTGCCCGAACAGCCCTTCATTGAGGCGATCGGTGAGGTCGGCTGGGAGGGCCAGACCCGGATAGGCGGTGCCAAAGAACTGGGTTAGATACTGGTTTGCGGTGTCCTGACTGGTCAGATCGACACGGTTGTGGATGTCGTAGAAGCGGCGGTATGGGGAGGTTTCGTCCGGGCGTGGTCCAGGAATATCCACAGCGGCGACTCGAACTTCACCGCCGTCCGGCCTGATCAATGTGGCATAGATGACCGGCGGCCGAGCACCGTGGTATGTCACGCCGGTGAACGTGGCGGTCACAAAGCCCGGAAATTCGTCCGAGCTGAACGAATAGGGGAACTCGTAATTGCGCAGTTCGCCTTGCGGACGCGTTTCGACGCTGGTTGGTTCGGCCAGGGTGAGGGCCTCATGGGGAACACCCTCCGCGCCGAGCCATGTCGTCCACACGGGCGGAGCGGCCTTGGGGTTGTCCGCCCAGACGACAGGGTTTGACCATCGGTCACTGCCGAAGTCGCGTGGATAGGTGATGAGCACCCAGGCGGAGACGGCCAGCATCACGACGAAAAAGAGCACGGCCGCCTTGCCTACGCCCTCGGCGAGCACCAGGCGCACGATGGTCCCCGCCGAATAGCCGCCGCCGTCCTGCTCTTCGACGTCCTCCTGGATCTGGGGGGCTCCCGATGGCGGCGGCTGAAGCAACTCGGGCGGAGCTGATCCAGCGACCGGGTTCCCGGCGGTCATTGGTACAGCCCCTTAACCCCGCCGGCCCCCCTTCCCCCTGCCGCGTTGGAAATCGCCTCATTCATACCGCACCCTGGGATCGAGGAGGACGTACAGGATATCGAGGATGAAGCGGCAGATGACGTACAGCAGCGTGAAGACGAAGGTGAGCCCGACGATGAGCCCCTCGTCTGGCGTGCCGGAAATGGCGTCGTAGTAGAGGCGACCCATGCCCCTCCAGTTGAACACGGTCTCGACAAGGATGGAGCCGGAGAGGGCGCCGGTGAAGCTGAAAATCAGGCCGGTGACGATGGGTGGAGCGGCCACGCGCAGAATGTGACGAGAGTTGACCTTGCCTTCGGGGAGCCCCTTCGCCCGGGCCAACTGAACGTGATCTTCCTGAGAGGCGGTCACCGTCATCGTTCGGATGCCATAGATGTAGGGACCAACACTGACCAGCACCAGCGTCAGGATCGGCAGGATGGCGTGATAGGCAAGGTCGACCGCCCGGTCCCACCGCCCGGTCGGCGGCGGCGTGGAATACATCCCGCCGGGTGGTAACCACTCCAGGCGATAGGCAAGGACCACGATGCCGAGGATTCCCAACCACCAGGCGGGGACGGCATTCGAGATGGCGGCGAAGTACGCCATGACGCGATCGATCGGGCTGCCGACCCGCGTTGCCATCCTGGTCCCGACGATCAGGCCAATGGTGGCGGTGATGGCCGTGGCGGTCATCAACAGCATGATCGTGTACGGCAAGCGGTCCAGGATCAGGGCGCTGATCTCGCGATCACCCTCGGTGGTGCGGAGTTGCCGGGCCTCGCCAAGATCGAGCTGCAGCACCCGAATGACGTTGTCCGGGAGGCGTTGCCACCAGGGCTCGTCCAGACCGTAGAACGCTTCGAGCTCGGTCTGGCGCTCGGCGACGGTACGCTCGAGTTCGGCGGGATCGCGGATGGTCTGGCTGAGCGTTTGCCGGAGGCCGCGGGTCTCTTCGGTGACCTGGGCACGGAGGAGGTTGTCGGAGAAGCCGGTGGCGCCCAGGGAGATCACGAGCAGGATTAGCACGGCGATGAGCACGCCGATCAGGGTGATGGCGCGGATGGTGAGGGGACGAAGGATGGAGATCATGGGGCTACTGGGTGCACGGGTGTGGCGGGTTGGCCCGGTAACACAGGCGATTTACCGTCCCGGTGTCGCCCGGCGCGAATCGACACGCCGTATTGGCTCCGCCCGGGGCTAAAGACCCCGGGCTGAACCAGATAACCCCCCTGAAGGGGGCTGAACACGGCGTTCCCCATCACGACACCCGTTCTCAGCCGGCTTTAGCCGGGTTATCCGGTTCAGCCCGGGGTCTTTAGCCCCGGGCGGAGCCGACACGAACGTTCATTGGTGACATCCTACAACGCGATCTCGACATCCACCCGCTGCTCCGCGACTTCGGCGATGGCGTCGCTGGAGGCAAGCAGGTAGAGCTGGTAGAAGCCCGGGAACAGGCCGCCGGTTGTGGCGGCGTCGACCACAACGTTGAACGCTCCAGCATCGCCGGGCGCGGCGTCGCTGGTGACGATGACGGTGTTGGTGGTCGGATCAACCAGGACATACCGAAGGCTCAACGCACCTGGTCCGGTGACGGTGACCGGAACGGCGATCTCGGTCCCCGCAGGCGTCGGGACGGGCGGCGTGACCTGGAGGGCCAGCCGCTGCGGCACGCCGAAGTTCCAATCGGCCGAGGTAAACGGGTAGTTCGGCTCACGGAAGGCGGTGAGCTCCGCGAATTGGGCGGGCGCATCGTAGCGGGACAGGAAGAAGGGTCCGTTCGAGATGACCAGCATGTTGGTGGTTTCGAACCAGTCGACCGCGGCCTGATATCGGGCGACCGCATCTTCTTCGGTGACGAGCTGGCGCTCCCCCAGCGTGAAGAATCCTTCCGGCACGGTCTTGGCCCGGATGTACTCCTGGAGCACCCGGCGGACGAGGCGCGCGTCGCTCTCGGTCACGAGGCTCAGCCAGGGCACGTTGAACCGGGAGGCCGTTGTGTCGGTATAGGCCGCCTGCCGGTCGGTAAAGACGACTTCGTCCATCGCGACCAGCAATTCCCAGGGAGTGCTCAGACCGCCGATGTTGGCGTAGGAGGCGATGTAGTTCGGCTCAAAGTGCCAGTAATCGACGTAGACCTCCAGGCGGTCGTCATCCAGCAAGCTGATGCCGCGGAAGGTTTCAAAGTAGGGTCGCTGGGTGACGCCGAGGGCCGTTTCGATCTGGACGCGCTCTTCGTCGTAGGCGAACTCGTACCCTTGGGCGATGGTGTAGATCAGGTCGGCGGGCGTGATCTGGGCGCCGTGATGGTAGGTGGACTGGAAGAACTTGGTGAAGTCGTAGGTGACCTTGCTCGTCGCCTGAACGCCGTCGCCGACCGCGGCCCATGTCTTAGCGGCGGTGTCCCAGAGGTAGGCATCGGCGGGGACGTCGAGCTTGGCGCCGGGACCAGCCGACTCGACCTCGAACTCGGCCCGGAACGCCATCGGGATACCGGTAAAGGGATGATTCAGGACCGAGGCGTCGACCACGTTGCGGTAGATGTCGGAGGAGTAGACGTCGCCGAACCCGCCCACCGGATTCCAGGTCGTGCGCTCGGTGTAGACCCACAGGTGCCCGACGCGGATCTCGGTCTTGCCGGGGATGGAGGCGTTTCGCAAGGTGAAGGGGGACTTGGGGCCGCCGACGAGGTCCTCGGTGACGTTCTGGAGCTCGACCCTGGCCGGGAAGCTCTGCAGGGCGGTCACGAGCCAGACGCGGATCGACTCGTCCAGGGAGATCCGGGTCATCTCCTGATAGATCTGGTCGCGCTCGTCTTGGCTGGCGAATTCGCCCCGGAAGAGGCGCTGGCCAAGTGTGTCGAGATCGGCCTGCTCGTACTGCCAGAATCCTGTTTCGCGCCAGCCAGGCATGTTTCCTTGCCAGGGCGCGGTGAACTGGTTGATGCTGCTGAAGTCGTAGCGGTCGGGAGAGGATCGGCCCCAGCCTTCGGTGTAAATGTGCCAGTTGAAGGTGACCGGGTCGCTTGAGTAGACGGCAAGCGTTGCCGGACCGAATTGGAGGTAGCTTGGCGCAACCTGGAAGCCGACGCCTTCGAGGGCTGTTCGGACGAGGTCGCCGATGTCACGGCGTTCGTCCTCGACCCGGGTGACCATCTTGAGCTGGATCGGGCGACCGCTGATGGCCCACTGGCCGTTGCCATCACGGGCGGCGCCGGCCGCTGTCATCTCGCGCTCGAACTCGCCCCTGGCATACTCGGCGTCGTAGCGGAAGTTCTGGCTCCGGACCGTTTCGAAGACGGT
This sequence comes from uncultured Chloroflexia bacterium, assembly GCA_963724285.1. Taxonomy (GTDB): domain Bacteria; phylum Chloroflexota; class Chloroflexia; order Thermomicrobiales; family UBA6265; genus CAVRUD01. The sequence goes on from CAVRUD010000030.1 coordinate 140,961, forward strand.
CAGTTCGTCGTAATCCAATGGGCTGACGTGCGAGTACATCGGCACGGCGCGGCCCTGGTAGATCGAGTTGGCGATGAAGTCGCGATCGACCAGGAATTGCATTGCCTTGCGCAGGGCGGGAATGCTGAACGGATTTAGATCGCCTGCGGGTGCCGGCGCTGGATTGAGGATCAGCGAGAGGGTCGACGACGGCGCCTGGATGAGGCGGACGTCGGGAGAATCGACAAGCGAGTTTGCCCCCGCCGTCTTCAGGCCGAAGAGGTACAGGTCCATATTGTTGTTCTGGATGTCGAGCGGGGCCTGATCCTGGTTGAAGGCGGAGAAGATAACCTTGTCGACGGCGGGTCCGACCGGGCCAGTGGCGGCGGCGGTCGCGTCCTGGGCGGCGGCGATGGCCGCGGCCGGATGAGCGGCCAGAGCGGCCGCCAGCGGAGCCGAGAGGCCAAGCGCGACGGCTCCGGAGACGAACTGGCGGCGAGTTACCCGGCCACCGGCGAGATCGAGGGAGAGGGAACGCAGATCTGGCATTGCGGGTGCCTCCGAGTCGTGAGTCGTGAGTCGTGAGGTGGCTGGTGTCAACTATACGGATGGTGGGCGGGGGAAGGACCTCACCCCCTACCCCCTCTCCACTGCGGTGGAGAGGGGCCGTTGCGTACGCCACGTCACAATTGGACACTGCTTTACCTGACGCCCCTCTCCTCCAGAGAGGAGAGGGGGTAGGGGGTGAGGGCCATCCCCCTACGCTACCCGGCGCCGGCGCCAGAGCCCGTAGCCGGCGTATCCCAGGGCGGCGAGGGCGAGGGCGAACCCGCCGAGCCCAGAGACCCCGCCAACCCCGGTGAGGTCGAGCGAACTGCCATTGACGACAACGCTGCCGTCGGATCTCGGTGTGCCGACGGCGCCGGGATCGTTGGACCCGGACGACGAGGGATTGGCCGAGGTCGCGCTGACCGGGGTTGCCGCGGACGGCGTGCCGACGGGCGTGGCGGCGGGAGTCGCGGCTGGCGACCCGGCGACTCCCGGGCCGGCGACGGGCGTGCCGCCCATCGACGTCACCTGCTGCTCCAAGGCGCCGACCTGACCGAGCAGGGCCTGCTGATCGCGCTGCATCGTGTCGAAGCCGTAGTCGGTGTAGTACGACTGGAAGGCAACGTTGCCGGTCTCGTCGTAGGCCAGGATGTTCTGGGCGCCTTCGCCGGTGATCGGCATGAAGATCGTGACGGTGAACTCGCCGGTGTCGCTGGTTCTGGTGGTGGCGATGGTGGCGTCGGCCAGGGTGATGAAAATGTTGCTCTCCGGCTGGAAGCCGGAGCCCTGGATGGTGACCTCGCGCCCGGCGACGCCGTTCGGCGGGTTGAGGAAGATGGAAGGGTTTTGGATCGCCGTCTGGCGGGCGAAGCCGATCTGCTGGTTCGGGCCGGCGAACTCGCCGAGGCGGGTATCGGCCCAGACCATGAAGACGTCGTCGTCGGTCGCCGCGATCGAGAAGTAGTCGCCGATGAAGCGCCCGCCGGGGAAGCCGCGGAGGGAATTCGAGGCAAAGTCGGTGACGCGGACATCGCGGGTGTCGAGGTTCAATTCCTGATCGACGAAGCCGAAGTTGTCGCCGCCGTCTTCCGAGCGGGTGTAGAAGATGTGGTAACGGACCTCCTGCGGGTCTTCGCGCAGGTCGCCCCACATCGCGTGGATCCGGCCGTCCGGCGAGACGGTGATCGAGGGGAAGAACTGGCCCCGGTCGGTGTCGTCGCCGTTGAGCCGGACCGGTGGGTCCCAGGTGGCGCCCTTGTCTTGCGAGCGGAGGAAGAGGATGTCGCCGTCGTCGGTGGGGGTTTCCGGCGGGCGCCCGGTTGTGAGGATATAGATCTCGTCATCGAGCCCGACCGCGAGCTGGGGGAAAGCCGTGCCCCACCAGCGGAAGGTCGAGGACCTGGGGTTGAAGTGCGGCTCGCGGAGGACCGCGGCCTGGATCGGCGTGCCGAAGGTCTGGCCGTTGTCCGAGGAGAGGGCGACCATAATGGTCGCCAGTCCCTCCTGGACGCCGTCGTTGGTAGTGTCGAGGTAGGCGACCACGACGGTGCCGTCGCTCATGACCTTGGGCTGGGGGCCTTGCACGGTTCGGTTGGACTCCAGGCTGGTCCCGCCTTGCTGCTGGAGGGCCTGCTGGATGATGTCGGGCTGCTGCCCGGCGCCGCCGTTGTCGGCGACGATGGGATTGCCCTCGTCGTCGACGGCGCCGCTCTGGGCCAGGCCGGAGCCTTCGCCCTCCTCGCTGGCGCCCTCGACCTGCAGCACGGTCGGGCTGACGCCGACCGGTTCGCTCCAGGTCAGCCCGCCGTCCAGGGAACGGACGTGACGGATGGTGGTCTCAGTGAAGGGGGACGACAGGAAGGGGATCTCGTCGGAATAGAGCAGGCTGTAGGTGGTGGCGAACTCGGTGTAGACGAGGTGGATAATGTCCTGGTCCGGGTTGTCGGGGTTGGGGCCGGTGGTCATCCAGGGTTTGTCGAGGAAGGCCGAGGTGATGGTGCCGCGGTCTTTGCCCTCATCGTCCGGGTTGGAGGTGGTGGTCACCTGGGAGCGGGCGGCGGAGATCGGATCTCCCCAGGTGTAGCCGCCGTCGATGGAGCGGGCCACGACCATGGAGCTGACCTCAGTGAAGGAGGCGATGCTGCCGATCTGGAATTCTTCCAGGCCGATCGAGATCGAGGTCATGTAGACGTTGCCGGCCTGGTCGAAGGCGAGCACCGGATCGCCGGCGGCCGCGAGGTCTTCCGTGAAGTAACGGATCTGGTTCGGCCCGTCCCAGGTCTCGCCGCCGTCGATGCTGACGTAGGTCGACATCGAGGGGAAGTTGTAATCGATCGTCCCCATGACCAGGTGCTCAGGGTCGAGGGGATCGACGACGATGTGGGGCTCGGTTTGGATCGGGAAGAGGCCGAGCTGGCGGGTGATGATCTGGTTGCGGCTGAAGGCCGGGCCGGCGCTCCGGAAGGGGACGAGCGGGGCGGCGTTGGCGTTTGTGGAGGACGGACCCGGCATCGGGGCGAAGAGGGCGTCCGCCTGGCGGTTGATCCGGTCGTTCTCGACCCGCCAGAAGCGCGGGTCATAGCCCTGGGTCGAGGTCCAGACCGCGCCGCTGACCTGATCCTCGATCGGGGCCAGGAGGTTGAAGGCGCCGACCGGCTGGCCCTCACCCACCTCTTGAGCTGCGCCGAACCGGGGGATGAGCACGGCGACAAGGGACGCGAGGGCAAGCAGGAGCCAGATTCTGGCCAACCAGGCACGGCGCGGGTCTGCCATGCCGGAGAGGGCGAGCGCACGAGGCCGCCGGCCCCTCGGCGAAGCAGTGTACGGGGACCTGGGGTTCGACATCGTCATTGACCTCTCCCGAAGCCGCTATGGCTACCAGCGACGCCTTCGTCCGGAGCAGGTGGAATGCTCGATGATCGGCGCCGGGATCGATCGCCGGGAACGACGCAATCGGCGGACAACCGTCGGACGAAAGACACACCGGACGGACAACGCGTGTGGATGTGAAGCCATGCTAGACGGATCGCTTTGGTTGCGTCAATCGCCCAGGTCACTCCGCCTGGACATTCCCGGCACGGTGGCCTTATCTGGGTGTATCTGACTACCCCAGAAGCGAGCGCGGATCGAACGTGACCCGGATCCGGGTGATCTTGCCGTCTTCGAGGTGGCACCAGTTGGCGATCGGCATCGGTCCGGCCTGAGTGGTGTCCATGTCGTACCGGGTGAGGACGCCGGGTCCGTCGGCAAAGATCTTGGCCACGACGAGGTCGGTCATCGTCCCGGTGAGGCGCTAATCGCCTCGGTGCAGTCGTCGCCGTAGCCCATCGGGCCGTTGAAGACAACATCGTCGGCCAGATTGGCGCGGAAGGTCGCGAAGTCGTGCGCCTGCCAAGAATCGAAGGAGGTCGCGACGATATTGCGGGTGTCGGTGTGCATTGTTTACCTCTTGGAGCATCGAAAACTCCGGAGGCCGGCCGCAAACTGTGAGCCAACAGGGACGTGGGGCGCCCCTACGGCACGTCGCTCTGGACCGGCCGGGCCGGTTTGGGCAGAGGATTCCCGGCGGAGTCAAACGCCTCCTGGAAAGTGAACGCTTCGGTCGTCGGCCCGAGTTCTTCCAGGAGAGAGAGTCTGGCCACCGCGTCGTCACGGGTCGTTGTGTGCCCAGCGGGAAGCCACCACAAGACTACCTGGCGACCGGAGGGGCGGTCGAACCACGACCGGCGGTTCTGGAGTGGAGGAAGTATTTGTGCACGGTCTGGTAGGTAAAGGCCCGGAGCGAGTCGACATCCGTCCAGACGGTCAGGTTTGTGATCATCATCGGGTCGGCAAACAGCGAGGGCATGTAGGACGACGAAAGGCCGTCTGGGGTGCTGAGCCGCCACACAAATCCGGGGCTCTGCTCGGCGTAGGCGTTGACGGGGGCGAGGAAGGCGACGAACTCCTTCAATGTGGGGGAATCCAGCGGCGCCAGCAGGCGGGAGACGTTGAGCTGGGCCAGGTGGAACCGGGGGCCGGCCACGTCGGGACCTCCTATCCAATGGCGCGTGTGCTTGGACATCATGTGGAGAGCGTACCAACAATGGCACACGCGGAGGCTCGATGCGGCGGAGGCGGCATGGTGAGGTAGTGATTCTGTAAGGTACGTCAGGGCGTTGGACCTTGTCTCGCGGTATCGTGACGGTGTCGGTTCGGCGCCGGGTGTTGGCGGCGCGAACCGGCAGCATCGAACTCCTGATTTATGTAACATTACTGGGGCGGTGGCACCCTTCTGGCGCGTGGAGCGACAGCATCGTTCGCTCGGGCGTCGTGCAGGACCGAACGTCACCGGCTGGAGGTCAACTGAATGTTTTTCTGGCGAGACAAGAGCACAATGATCGAGCCCGAGAAGGCGTTGCGCGGCCGGGAGAAGCCGGGGTACGCGATCCCGACCCGGCACGAGGTGCTGGGCACCCAGCTCTTGCCGCCGTTCCCGGCTGGGCTGGAGACGGCGTACTTTGCCCTGGGCTGCTTCTGGGGCGCGGAGCGGCTCTTCTGGGAGCTGGACGGGGTCTATTCGACGGCGGCGGGCTACCAGGGCGGGTACACCCCGAACCCGACCTACGAAGAGGTCTGCTCCGGCAAGACCGGCCACGCCGAGGTCGTGCAGGTCGTCTTCGACCCGAAGAAGATCTCCTACGAGCAGTTGCTCCAGGCCTTCTTCGAGGCCCACGACCCGACTCAGGGCATGCGCCAGGGCAACGATGTCGGCACGCAGTACCGCTCCGCCATCAACTACACCGACGAGGCCCAGCAGCGCGCCGCCGAGGCGACCAAGCAGATGTACGACGAGGCGCTGCGGAAGGTGGGCCGTGACGAGATCACGACCGAGATCGCCCCGGCCGGCCCCTTCTACTACGCCGAGGAGTACCACCAGCAGTATCTGCATAAGGTGCCGAACGGGTATTGCGGCCTGGAGGGGACGGGCGTGAGCTGCCCGCTGCCGTTCGCGTTGGGCGTGACGATCGAAAAGGCGCAGAGCTAGACCTTCTGATCGTTGAGCGCATGTTGGCGCAGCGGGAGGGCTATCCGTGCGTGGCAGGCCTTACCCAGTCGACGACCCAAGATGAAGGCCGCCTCACCGGTGTCGGTGAGGCGGCCTTCCTCATTCGTCGGAGCGTCCACTCCCTCAAGAGGGCGTCACGGTTCGGGCTCCCGCCTACGTCCGTCGCGGACTACGACGCCGGACGGCGACGGTCCGGTCCTATAGCGGGTGGGTTTGGGGGGACGAAGTCGGCCTTGACCATCGGCTGGTCATCCTTCGGAGTGCGGACTCGACGCCCGGTGGGAACGCAAAGTGCCACCGGCACGAGTCTTTTGGCTCGTGGCCCGGTGGTTCCTGTGGGAACCACAGCGTTAGGAAGGATGCCGCAGGGTGGCCGCTGTGGTGACTCCTTCGCGTCCGAGCGACACTACCCAGGGACACTACGCTACCAGTAAACTATGCGCCTTGTATTACCTTGAATACTCGAAGTAGTCCGATATTAACCCAATGTTGTAAGTATATTTACGAATGATCGCCTAATTCCACGCACAGCAAGGCCTAGGTCTTGCCGGTTGAGCCCTTTACCCGCTCGTAAACTTGAGCAGCAGGCAGACAATCAATTGGTTAGTTGACGCAATGTTCGATCAGGTGTACCGTGGTTACATGGGCTGTTGCGCCAAGTCATGTGGTTTCGGGGAGGATTCCCTCCCCGGGTCTTTAGTGGCGTGTCGCCCTGACGGGGCGTCAAGGCCCGAGGACCGCGCCGAACCCTGGGGCCGAGTGGGACCGTGAAAGAGAACACCGGAATGGACGGCAACAGGTCCGACGGTATCACTTTCCACCTATTGGACGGCGCAGGGCTGGCCGACCCGGAACTGCTACGGAAACGTGCAACTAACCGGGGGCTAGATGATGGAGATCGGTGAGGACCGCACGGCCACCGTCCGGGCTCGGGTGTACTGGAACGACACCGGAATACACCTTATCTCCGGCTCAAGTTACAGGCTCTCTGCGTCCGGCTGGTGGTGGGACTGGTTCATTCCATGCCGTGCCGCCGGGTACCCATCGTTCATCCCTCTCCTTCGTAGGAAAGAATCGGGCAGGCGCGTTCCAACGGAGCGATGGTTCGCGCTGATCGGTTCGATAGACGCAGACGAAGCTCGCACGTTTCCAATCGGAGCGGGACGCGAGTTTGTGGCGCCAGCCACCGGCGTCTTGACCTGCTGGTTGTGTCCCTACAGTTCTGTAGATTGAGTGGCGGCTCCTGGTGACGGGGGTGGCCACCGTCCTCCAAGATAGAGGGGTGTTCGCACCGCTATCAGGGAGGGAATGACGATGGCCGAGGGCAATGGTACCGATGGGGGAACGCTGGCACAAGCGATCCTGCTCGACGATCCGGGGTTCCTGCGCGGGATCGTGGAGCGGGCGGTGCAGGCGATCCTGGAGGAGGAGATGACCGCCCATCTCGGGGCGGGGCGGTACGAGCGGGGGGAAGGGCGCACCGGGTATCGCAACGGCTCTCGGCCACGCACCTTGACCACGCGCGTGGGGACGCTGGAGCTGCGGGTGCCGCAGGATCGGGACGGGACGTTCTCGACCGAGCTGTTCGCGCGCTACCAGCGCAGCGAGCAGGCCCTGGTGACGACCCTGATGGAGATGTACGTGCGGGGGGTCTCGACCCGCAAGGTCGCGGCGATCACGGAGGAGCTGTGCGGCACGACCATCTCCAAGAGCCAGGTCTCCGCCTTGGTGGGGCGGCTCGACCCGGAACTCGCCGCGTGGCGGACCCGCCCCCTGACGGGGGCGGCCTATCCCTATCTCGTGGTGGACGCCCGCTACGAGCACGCACGGGTGGACGGGCGGGTGGTCAGCCTCGGGGTGCTCGTCGTCGCCGGGGTCCGGGATGACGGGCGGCGGGAGATCCTGGCCGTGGAGGAGGCCGACACCGAGAGCGAGGCGACCTACCACGAGCTGTTCACTCGGCTCAGGGCGCGCGGCCTGCGGGGCGTCGAACTCGTCACCAGCGACGCCCACCGGGGGCTCACCGCCGCCATCGCGCGGCACTTCCAGGGGGCGAGCTGGCAACGCTGCCAGGTCCACTTCGGCCGGAATCTGCGCGGGCTGGTCGGCGCCAAGCACCGGGGGCGGCTCGGCGACGACCTCCGGGGCATCTTCGGGGCGGGAACGGCGGCGCAGGCGCGGGCCGCGGCCCGCGCCTGCGCCCAAAGCTGGCGGGCCAGCCACCCCCAGGTCGCGCTGAAGTTGGAGACCGACCTCGAGGACTGCCTGGCCTGCTACGCCAGCCCTGCCGCGCACCGGCCCCGGGTCCGCACGACGAATGGGTTAGAACGGCTCAACCAAGAGATCAAGCGCCGCACCCGAGTCGTCCGCATCTTCCCCAATCGGGCGGCGGTGGAGCGGCTGGTGACGGCCCTGGCGCTGGAGCAGTCCGAGGAGTGGGTCAGCGGCCGGCGCTACCTGGACATGGACCCGTTCTGGGAAGACCGCCGGCGTCCAAGCGCCCCGGCTCCGCTCGCCAATGCCGCCGCCTGACGGAGGGATCGTCCTTGGAGGACATTTACAGAACTTCTCGGACTTGACCTGACCTGCTTCGCGAACGACCTGACGAACAAGTATGGGAACAACCGGGGCTCGGTGAAACTGACCGTGACCCAGGTAACATGATCCGACGAGTTCATCTAGTCCTGCGTACGACCGCCCCGGCACCAAGCTCATCCTTCGTTGTGGACTGATCGCAGTGCCGCGCCCCTAACCCGAAACCCGAAGATCTAAAAGGACGACAATGCCAAGCTTGAAGGCGTTTCTCGAACCCGCGCCAGTTCGCTCGGCTGCTCCCCTCCCCGATGACTCAATTTATCGGGCTTTCTACTTCATGCGTCTTGTGGCCGGCCTAATTGGTTTAGCGCTTCCGTGGCTCCTGCTTCTCGGGGATCGAGTGTTTCTGGATGACAGCTGGAAGGCGAGAGGTTCGCTGAGCGCGTACTATCATTCCGGGATGCGTGACTTCTTCGTAGCAATCCTGGCAGTCGTAGGGTTTCTACTCGTCTCGTACAGGTTTATGGAGATAAGTCGAGACAACCTCTTCAGTATTCTGGCCGGGGTGTTCGCCGTCGGAGTCGCTCTCGTCCCGACCGGAATTCCATCTGACGTAGAATCACTCCCTACTCCACTTCAGCTAGAAGTGGGGCTAGACGACTCGGAAAAACTTCACTTCATCTTTGCGGTTGGCTTCGTCATCTCTTTGCAAGTAGTTTGCATCGAATTTGCTAGACGAGCGCGCCAAGAAGAGAGCCGCCACATTCCCCAGAAGTGGTGGGCCATCTTTCATCTATCGATGGCGGTTCTCCTCGGTATCGGCGCGGTTTCGATTTTCGTACTGAAATGGATCGGCCTCTGGGTAGACCACCGAATCCTCATCGGCGAGTCTATTGTGGTCACAGCGTTCGGACTCTCTTGGGTGGCGAAGAGTTGGAACAGGGATTCGCTCCCCAAATTCTTCAGTCCGTCTGACAAAGCGGCGGCTGACGGAAACCGTAGCGGTGCGGATCCTCATCGCTCACTCTCTTAGAGCGCCGTGCGGGGACAACACTGAGCGCGGCACTACGCGCACACGTGCAGGTAGGTGTATGCGCAGTGCCGCGTCCCGTGATTCGTGCGCTAGCCGGCGGCATCCTCCTCGCTCGACCACGCTAGCCGCAGCCGGGCGGGGTACCTGTCTCGGGTGCCGAACGGCTAATGTGGGTTGGAGGGCACCGGCGTGAGCTGCCCACTGCCGTTCGCGTTGGGCGTGACGATCGAGTCGCCCAACTAGTCGCCCAGCCCTGCTCCTCCCACCGCTCGGTCTGCCAGCCGGCCGCTTCACGCCGTTAAGTGAGAATCTGCAGAAGGGCGCGGGTATCATTTTGCCCGCGCCCTTCAATGTCTACGTCAGAACGTGCCGAGCCGTCGGTGTGCGTGAAGTCTCGATCCACGCAACGACCCCACGTCAATCCAGTCGACGGAAGACCCTTGGGCTTGCGTCATGGCTTGCGAGACACGCAGGTGCTCGTCGTCGGATCGCATTTCTCTCCCGGCTGGCAGCAGTTGTCCCCACACACGGCGGAGGGCGGACAGCGGTGACATCGTCCGTTGATGCAGCGCTCGCCGTCGGGGCAGCAGCCTAAGAAGACCCCGTCAACGGTACACGCGCGGCCGGAGGGGCAGCACTTGCCGAAGTCACAGAATCCCGAGCACGCTTCGTCGGTGGTTCCCTGTGCCTGCGCGTGGCAGGCACCCGTGGAGAAGTCACAGATCTGGCAGATAGGACATAGGTTATCGCACGTACCTTGGATGCAAATTCCGCATCCGCTGCAGCTATTGCCGCAGGTACCACAGTCCTGCTGACTGGTTTGCGTATCGACGCATACTCCAGCGCAGAGGGTCAGATTTCCGGGACAGACGCACTGCCGCTCCACGCAGGTTGTTCCGCTCGGGCAGACATTCCCGCAGGCGCCACAATTGTTCGGATCGTTGAAGTCGTCGACGCACCGTCCTTCCGGTGGACAAGGAAGGAGATGACCCGGACAGTGACAGCTGCCGAATCCGCAGCTTTGGCCTGGCGGACATGCATTACCACAGCTGCCGCAGTTGGTTGAATTATTCTGTAGGTCGGTACAGGTTCCGTTGCAGCAGCTTGATCCCTCACCACACGACTGGCCGCAGGCACCACAGTTGTTTGGATCGCTTTGTGTGCCGACACATGCGCCATCGCAGCACTCTTCTCCGAGCAGCGGATTACAGCAGGAATTGCCACAGGCGGTACCAGACGGGCACGCCGTGCACGTATTCGTGGTTGCGTCGCAGCTTTCGCCGGTGCGACAGCACATGTTCCCGCACTGGACGCGGTCGGGCGGGCAGGCGGCACGACAGGTGAATGTAGGGTCGCAGACCGAGCCGGGCGCGCAGCAAGAGACGTTGCCGGTGTCGAGTTGGCAGCACGTCCAACCATCCGGGCACCTAATCCGGCTGAAGCCGTCCGTGCCCGCGCAACAGAAACGGCCCACTGCGACGCAGGCGCAGCTGCCGGCGTCACAGTACTGGGTCGCGTCGTTGCAGCAGAACTGATCCCCGGTCGGCCCGGGACAGCAAGAAGAACCGGGGCCACAGCATGGGGCGGGACGACCTGGACGGGCACCGCCGCACTCCGCTGTATTTGGAGGGCAAGCGGCCGCGACCTGAGGGACCGCTTGACGAGTAACGGCTCCAACGCCGAGGGCCGCCCCTGCGAGGGCGCGTAGGACGCGGCGGCGACCGTTCCCTCCTGAACCGATCTGGCGGACCAGTTCGTCAAAACGGCTGCCGTCCATACCGTGATCCCCTTCGCGGTCCCGCTCGGCCCCCGGGTCCGGCGCGCGTCGGGCCTGGGCGCGGCGTCGAGGCAGCGCATCTATCGCCTGATTCCCGCGTTCTGTGCGCCCGAACCGGCCCGCCGCCGATCCGCCACCACTATCCGCCGCGCCGACGCCTGCCGCCACGCGCAGCCCCCACGCATCGCCCACGCAACCGGCACGGCGTTGGAATCCTGAACATGGCCGACGGCGCGCGGGCGGCGCGTGCTAGGATCGGGGCACGCGCGGCGGACCCGGCGGGGCCGCGAGGTACGGTTTAGGGCCACGTGAGGCGGGGCATGGGGAACGGAGGCACATCGGACTTCGGGGAACTCCTGCGCCGGCACCGGATAGCGGCGGCCCTCTCCCAGGAGGAGTTGGCCGAGAAGGCCGGCCTGAGCGCACGCGGCGTCAGCGACCTGGAGCGGGGGGCGCGCACGGCCCCCCGCCTGGAGACGGTGCGGCTGCTGGCCGACGCCCTCGGCCTGGAGGACCACGAGCGCGCCGCCCTGATCGCCGCCCGCGGCGCGGTTCCCACGGATCGCCCGGCGACGCCTCGGGCCGCCGACGTCGCCCGGCCGCCCCTGCCGGCCCCGCCCACCTCCTTCGTCGGGCGAGCGGGCGAGGCGGCCGCCGTCGTCGCGCTGCTGGCCCGGGACGACGTGCGGCTGGTCACCCTGACCGGCCCCGGCGGCGTCGGCAAGACCCGCCTGGCGCTACGCGCCGCGCACGAGCTGGCGGCCGGGTTTGCCGACGGCGCGGCGTTCATCGACCTGACGCCGCTGACCGAGCCGGACCTCGTCGCGCCGACGGTGGCGACCGCGCTGGGGGTCCGTGCGGCGGGCGACCGGCCGATCGCCGAGCGGCTGGTTGAGGCCCTGCGCGACCGGGATCTGCTCCTGGTGCTCGACAACTTCGAGCAGGTGGTGGAGGCGGCGCCCCTGGTGGCCGGCCTCTTGGCCGCCTGCCCCCGCCTGACGGCGCTCGTCACCAGTCGCGAGCCGCTGCGCCTGTCGGCGGAGCATGTGTTTTCCGTTCCGCCGCTCGGCGTCCCCGAAGCGGATGCGGGGGCCATGGTCGACGCAACGGCGCATTCGGATGCGTTCCGCCTCTTCGTCGAGCGCGCTCGCTCCGCGCGTTCCGACTTTGCGGTGACGGCGGCCAACACGCCTATGATCGCCGAGATTGTCCGTCACCTCGACGGCCTGCCCCTGGCAATCGAGCTGGCCGCCGCGCGCGTCGCGACCCTGCCTCCGCGGGCCCTGCTCGCGCGGTTGGAGCACCGGTTGCCGCTGCTGGCCGACGGCCCGCGAGATGCCGAGCCTCGCCACCGGACAATGCGTGATGCGATCGCGTGGAGCAACGAGCTCCTCTCGGCGGCCGAACAAACCGCGTTCCGACGCCTGGCCGTCTTTGTCGACGGATGCGCCCTAGAAGCCATCGAGGCCGTCTTGGGTCCGGGCGCAGATGCCCTAGCGATCGTGCCGTCGCTCGTCGGCAAGAGCCTGCTTCGCCAAGAGGAGGGTCCAGACGGCGAACCGCGGTTCCGAATGCTGGAGACGATTCGCGAGTTCGGGCTGGAACAGCTCGGGGCCCGCGGGGAAGAGATTGCCGCGCGTGACGCCCACGCCGCCTACATCCTCACCCTCGCCAAGGCAGTCGGCGCCTGAGTGGTACCGAGCGCGGTTCGCGGATCTGCTCGCCCGTTGGACGCTCGAGCACGCCAATCTGCGGGAAGCGCTGGGCTGGCTGGCGCAGACCGGGCGATTCGATACCGCGCTCGAGTTGGCAGCGGCGAGCGTGTTCTTCTGGTACTACCACGGCCCGGTCGCTGAAGGGCGCGCCTGGCTGGAGCGGCTCTTAGCGGCAGGCGACCAACGGCCGACCGTGACGCGGGCGAAGGCGCTGGAATGGTCCGCGAACCTGGCGGGGAAGCAAGGCGACGTCGATCGCGCCGTGGCTTTCGCGGCCGCGGCCGTGCCGGTCGCGCGCGACAGCGGCGACGACCGGATGCTCGCATTTGCTCTGTGTACCCTTGGCCGATTTCTGCGTCAGCAGGGACACTCTACCGAGACCCGACCGCTCTTCATCGAGGCGTTGGCCCACTTCCGCCGGGTCGGCCCCGAAGAGTTCGCCGCTGTACCGTTGTCGAGCCTTGGCCTGCTGGCGGCAGACGAGGGCGACGGCGACGCAGCGCGGGCGCTCTGCACGGAGGCGCTTCAGTTGCGGCTGCGAGCCGGCAACGAGGCCGGGGCGGCAATCGTTCGCCACTCGCTTGCCGATCTTGCCCGAATCCGCGGCGATCGGTGCGAGGCGACGGCGCTGTATCGAGAGAATCTCAACATCTTTCAGACGCTTGGTGACATGGCCAGCGCGGCAGACTCGGTCGCCGGCATTGTGCTGACAGCAGGATCCGGAGCCGAGATTGGCGACTCCGTCCGGGTACTCTCGGCCACGGCGGCGGTCCGCGACGTCCTCGGCGCCACCATCCATGCGAGCCTCCGAGAGGCGCACGATGCCCTGCTCGCCACTGCCCGCGACGTGCTGGGGGAACGGTCCTTCGCCGTCGCCTGGGAGTCGGGGCAAGGCATGCCGCTGATCGAGGCGATCACCGAGGCAGACCGGCTCGCGGCGACGGACGCTATCTTGGAGGGGCGAACCTCCCCCGCGCCGTTGGCACCCCGCACGTCCGACGCGATGAGCGGTTTGACGCCGCGTGAGCTGGAGGTTTTACGGTTGATCGCCGCCGGCAAGACCGATGTGCAAATCGCCGAAACCCTCTTCGTGAGCCGCCGCACCGCCGAGTGGCATGCCCGCAACGTTATCGGCAAGCTCGCGGCTGCGAACCGGACCGAGGCCGCCGCCCTCGCCGCCCACCTCGGACTTGGCTGATCTCCGCCTGATCGCCCCTGTCCCCGTACCCAAAACCCCGTAATCCGTCCACGTAGTTCTCGTGGTGCCTCCCTGCCCCCGATCTTCGATGCTGGCATCAGTCCCAATGGGGACCACGCAGTCGGCAGGAAGCTCGGCCATGAGGAGGAGACGATGCACGCGGTCCTGATCACCTACGAGTGCGACATCGGCGTCGCTGACCCGCCGGCGCCGTTCGCGGCGTTTACGGATGCGCGGCAAGGTGTCGAGGGTCTGGTCCTGAAGCTGCGCATCCACGACGGCAAGACCTTCGGGAGCTTCTACCTCTTCGCCGACCGCGCTGACGCCGACGCGTACTTGGAAGGCGAACTCTTCGCACGCGTAGCGGCCAATCCAGCATTCCGCGATTTTCGGATCAATCACTTTGGCGTCCTCGACGAGCTAGGCGCTCACACCGGTGTCCCGGTTCTCTCCGCAAGCACCTCCCCGGCATAGAACATCGGCCTTCATGTCCCGTCGATCCGTTAACAGGAGGATCCCAGTGATGAACACTCGAAGAACGGTCGTTGACAGCGCTTTCTCCCGACACGGCGCGAGCCCACGGTCACGCCGCGCTCTCGTCCGCCAGATCGGAATCGGCGGCGGAGCGATGGCGGCTCTGGCCACGCTCGGCCCGGTCGGTCGCCTCGCCGCGCAGGAGGCCACCACCGACTACCCGCCGACATTTCTCGACGAATTCTTCGACGCCTGGTCGACCGCCGCGGCGACCGGTGACGCCTCCCTGGTCATGCCCTTCTACACCGACGACGCGGTCCTGGAGGACGTGCCGCTCAATTTGACCCACCAGGGGACCTCCGAGATCGAGCCTTTTCTGGTTGGGTTCTTCGGCAACTACTCGGAGGCGTCGGTCACCTGGCGAAACATCGTCGCGTCGGGCGACGGGGCGGCGGCCGAGGTCCTGTTCGAGGGCAAGTACACGGGCCAGCTTCCGGGGCTGCCGGCCGGCGAGGGACAGCCGCTCGTGACCCGCAGCGTCCACGTCTACGAGCTGGCCGGGGAGGCGATCGCTCGGCAGAGCCTCTACTTCGACGCGTACGGCTTCCTGATCCAGCTCGGGGTGCTGCCGGCGCCGGGCGCGTAACCCGGAGAAACGTCGCGCTGCCACCGGATGCGTACGCGCTGCATGGGAGCGGCTGGTGGTATCAACCTCATCACCAACTGGGACTGATTCCGGGGAAATTGCAGTCTCGGCCCAGCGAATGCCCACCGCGTGGACGGAGGCCTGGCAAGGTCCCCAAAAAGGCGGAGAGCGGGCGGACCGATAGGTCCACCCGTCTCCGTCAGTATCAACATCACCCGCGCGAGGCGTCGAACTCGCGCTCGGCGATCGTGAGGGACTCGTCCGCGATAGGCACCATGAGGTCAATATCGTCATTCGTCACTACCAACGGCGGAGCGAAGTGGAGGACGGACCAGACGCGGGGGATGAAGCCACGCTCCAGGATCAGCTCATTCGGTCGCTTCGTGAAGAGCGCGTCCTTCGCGATCGGTATTTTCCGTCTCCTTGTTCTTGACGAACTCGATCGCCGTCAGGCCGACGCGGGAACACGGCGAGGCACTCGCCGCCACCTGGTGCTGGCGGCCAAGCAGCGGGTCGAGTGGGGCATGCTGCTCCCAGAGTGGCTTCCCAGACCCCAGGCTCACCGGTGGCACATACGCTCCCTACCCATGCCCGGTCACCTACTGAATCTCTTCACCGCTGTCCGTGCACAGGATCAACGCGTACTGATTGGCGACGACGATGCAGCAGTGCAACTCACGCTGGTATCCGTCGACGCCGAAATGCTCACTCACGAGCTCGAGGAAATCGCGGCCGTTGCCTTACGGGCCCAGCCCCACGATCCGCGTCCGATCTTTCTTTGCTGTCAGTGAGGTCACGCGCTTGACAGGGACTCCGGCGGGTGTAGGCTGGAGCTACCGATTGGCCAAGAGCTGAGAACGGAGGACGCAATGGCGGAACGACTGGCGCTAGCCGTGATTCCCGGCGTCGGCTGGAGCACAGACGATATACAGGCGACCGCGCGCGAGGCCGAGGAGGAGGGCTTCGACGCGATATTCACGACGGAAGTGAACAACGACGCGATGTCCACGGCGCTACTTATGGGGACGGCGACGCAGGACATCCAGGTCGGGACATGGATCGCCAACGTCTACCTGCGCCACTCCTACACCTGCGCCCAGGGCGCCGCGCTGATCGCCGAGGCCACCGGCGGGCGCTTCATCCTCGGACTCGGGGTCAGCCACCAGCCGATCAACCGAGCGCTCGGTATCGAGATGCCGGACCCGCTAGGGACACTACGGCGCTACGTGACCGAAGTCCGTCAGTGGCTGCGGGGCGAGGGGCCGGCGACCCACCTGCCGCAGCGCCCCGCCGCATCTCCGGTGCCGCTCTACGTGTCGGCGGTGACGTCGCCGGCGGTCGAGCTCGGGGGGGAACTCGCCGACGGCATCATGCCTCTGTTCTGGTCCCCGGAGCGGGTCGCGCAGAGCCGGGCGTGGGCGGAGAAAGGCCGCGCCAAGGCGCCGGACCTAGGACCGCTCGATGTCACCCTCGGGATCCCGACCTTCGTTGGCGACGACCTCACGGCCCTGCGGGCGGCGGCACGCCAGAACCTCGTGCTCTACACGGGCCTGCCCTTCTTCCAGCGGATGTTCCGGGCGAGCGGCTTTGCCGAGGAGGCGGCGCTGATGGAGCGGGGTGAGGGGATGGCCGGCCTGTCCGACCGCCTTCTGGACGCGATCTGCCTGCTCGGCCCTCCGGATCGATGCCGCGAGCGGCTCGCGGCGTACCGCGAGGCCGGGGTGGGGTTGCCGATCCTGTATCCCCCGATTGGGGTCGAGGGAGCGCGGGGGGTGATCCAGGCGTTCCGACGCTAGACCACCGGCGCCCGCCGCCGATCCCGTGGGTCGGGACGTCAGGGCTGCATGGCCGCCCGTAACAGGGCGGAGTCGACGTGCTGCCGGAAGCGCACGACCTTCCCGCCGCGCAGCGTCCAGACGTGGGCGAAGGCGCACGACATCGCCTTGCCGGTCTCCTTGTACGTCCCCGAATACCGCCCCTGCGCCACGACCGTGTCCCCGCCGTCGACGAACTCGTCGGGGGCCACGCGGAAGCCGTCCCACTGCGCCAAGAGCGGCCCGAACACCCCGGCCACCACCGCGTCGGGTCCGCGGTAGGTGCCGGCGTAGGGGACCCCCTCCGCCTCGGTCCACTCGACCTGGGGATCGAGCATCGCCAGCACTCCCGGTAGGTCTCCCTCCGCGAACGCCTCGTAGACGCCACGGATCAGATCGGCATTGGTTGCCATGCGCGTTGTCCTCTCTCGATGGGATAGAAGCGTGGATGCAGGTGTCACCCATCGTACCCCAGTCGTCAACACTCGTCGTTCGCGGTCTCGGATCCTCTAATGCGCACACATTTCGTATCCCGCAGCTCCCCGCGATCATTCGGGCCCACTCCGGCACCCGATCGGGCCGGATGCCGCCGGGGCGCATCGGGATCGCCGCCCCGCGTTTGACGCGGGCCGACGCGTGAATCCCTCTCCGGGGTCGCTTCGCCGCCGTGGCGCCGCTCCGCCGTATCTCTGCCGCCGCGCTGTCGTCACGGCCGCAGTCGGATCAGGCGCCGGACGAGTCGTTGCCCCGTTCGGCTTCGGCGATGCGTTCGCTGAGTTGGTCGCGAAGCCGCCGAGCATCCTCCATATCCAGGCGCAGCGTTCCCGGGTTGTGGGTGGGCGGATGCGTCATGTCGTGGTAGCCGACGTCGGTAAGGATGATGTGTATCCAGTGCTGGCCGCCCTCGGACAAAAGATCCACATGGTTGATGTGCGACATCGCGCTACCTCCCGGTCTCCGTCACCCGCGTCTCGCGTTCCCGAATTCTATGCTCTAGGACCCTGACGATCTGGTCGGCCCCTGGAACGCTGCCAGAAAAGACTGGCGGCGTTTGGCTCCGCCGGGCGCTGGGCGCCGCGGTTGCCGCCACGTCCCCGAACGGGCCCTACCCGTCGGCTGGCCCTCCATTGCTGGGCCCGCGCCGGTGGAAACGTAGAAACACCACCGGCACGAGTCGTTCGACTCGAGGCACGATGGCGCTTGGAGATCGTTGCGTTTGGACCGTTGCCGCCCTTCGGCGGTGTTGGCTGCGTGCTCCCTAGCTCATCGGCAGCCCCGACAACCTGCCACTACCCCATCAGTGAAGCATGGACATTCGTTGCCTGTTAATCCCCTGCGTAGACGGCCAACAGCCTAAGATCGATAACAATTCTAGACGCGAATCATAATTTGATGCATGCATAATCCTGTATTGACTTCTAAAGGCGATCGTCGCCAAGCGGGATACTTGACTTAAAGGTCATAAATCTGCTGATTTGTTGACATTACATGGGATCGGGTGTATGTTAACTTCACGGGTTGTCGCGCAAATTGATGTACTCCCGAAGAGGAAGGTTCTCTTCGGGACCGTCGTGTCGTGCCGCCCTGACGCCGCGCCACGGCCCGACGCGCGCGCCGATCCCTTGGGTCAAATGGCACCGAGAAAGGGAGTCCCGGTATGGATGACGATCGTTTCGACAGCATAACTCGTAGGTTAGCGGCGGGCGCATCGCGGCGCGACGTGCTGCGCAAACTCGCGGGCGGCGCCCTCGGTGGCACCTTGGCCGTCGCGGGGCTGCGCCGGTCGGGCGCGGCACCGGCCGGCAAGGTGGGTATCTGCCACAACACCGGTTCGGCGTCGAACCCGCTTGTCTACATCGAGGTCAGCGAGAACGCCGTGCCGGCCCACGCGGCGCACGGCGATGCGATCGGGGTAGATCTCCAGACCGACGAACAGAACTGCGGCACCTGCGGGAACGTTTGCCTGGGCGACGCCTGCAACACTCCGGTCTGCACGGACGGCGTTTGCGGAACGGAGGCCGTGGTCTGCGAAGATACCAATCCTTGCACGGACAATTTCTGCGACGCGGACCTCGGCGGGTGCCAGACGGTGAACAACACCGCCGCCTGCACGACCGCGACCGGCCAAGCAGGCACCTGCAACGCCGGTGCCTGCGTGCCGAACAGCACCTGTCCTGGCGGCCAAGCCTGCGGACTCGGCACTTCCTGCGGCACCAGCCCATCCGGCGCATCGTGTGCCTGCGGGACGACCACCGAAGGCACCGGGTTCTGCTTTACCGGCGCTCAGTGTCCGACCCAGGTGTGCACGTCGAGCGCCCAGTGCGGCGGCGGTGCCTGCGTCGTCGTCTCCCCCTGCTGCGGCTCGGTCGGGCCAGCCGGCTGCTTCGAGCAGGCCCGCGCGTGCTCGGCGACGACAGCGACGTCCGTGGTCGCTACGGCACGCGAAGGCGGCGAAACCCTCCTGGATGGCGTGGACGCCGCCGACAAGTAGTGTCACGAGGATAACGAGGAGGGGCAGGTGGACGATGCGATCCCACCTGCCCCTTCTCTTGCCCAGGAACAGGGTGGGGGCCCGGCCAATATGTTTGGCCAAAAAGCACCGGTCGCGTGGATGCGCTCCTACAACTCGCCATTTCCCGGCGATGCAAACCAGTTGTCTGCGACGCCGACTCACGACACAGCATCCACGAACGGGTCAGTAGGGTGCCCTCTCCCACGTCCGCCGTTTCTCCCCGCGTCCCCGGTATCCCTGGACTACTCGGCGGCGTCCTCGTCGTCGCTCGACCACGCCAGCCGCAGCCGGGTGGGGGTGCATGTCACGGGTGCCGAACGCGTAATGCGGTCTGGAAGGCAAGAGAATGCCATCCGCCGTGCGCAGCGTAGTCGATGGCGTCGGAGAGGACGGCAATCGCCGGGGAACCGACCTCCCGGATCCTGTTGTGCGCGGGTTCGGGCCCGCACAACCTCTCTCTGGATGGTTGACCGTGACCCCGGCTCCCAGGCGTCGCACACCTTCGCGTCTTCCGTAGGCTCAACTCCGCGGCGGTTTCCTGAAGGCTCTCTGGCCCGATACGGATCGCCTGAATCTTTCCATTCCGGACACAAAGAAGCCCGGCTCCACCCCCTAAGGCGGAGCCGGGCATCGCGCCGGGTGCTAGATCTGGTCGGCCCGCAGCTCGCGGGTACCGGCCGCCTGGCCCCGCGCCGTGTCCCCGTCCTGGCGGGTGCCCGCCGCGACCGGGTCGGCGCCATCGTCCACTGGCCTGCAGCTTGAAGTCGCGGATTCCCTTGCCGAGGCCGCTGCCCAACTCCGGCAGCTTGCCGACCCCGAAGATGACGACGACGATCAGGAGGATGATCGTCAGTTCCTGCCAGCCAAGACCCATCATGTCTCGTGTGTCCCTTCATCGAGGGCGTCGCGGTGGACGCCCATTTGCTTCGTTCTCCTGCCCAGAATGAAACCGGGGCTAGGCTCTAATCGCGGATACTGTACGTCGACGAGTTCGAATCTGGGAGGCCGCTCGTAGTCACCTGGTGAGCGGCCTCCCGACGGTACGTTCGCGCTGGTACCCTGATCGATCTACGGTGCGCAGGTAACCCTGCAGAAGCCACTGCAGCAGGTCGTCCCTAATATCGAGCTGCTCGCAGCTCGTATTATCTGTCACAGGCGCATTGGCTGCCGTTGTTGTCGCCACACCGTCGTAGACTGTTGCCGGCGGAAATGCAGCACGGGGCTTCGGCCGGGCAAACCCCACTGTCGTCACCACAGAGACACCCTGCGGTTGGGTTTTAGGATCGCACGGCGCTTCGCAGATTCGAAGCCCGTTGCAGATCAGGCCAGAGCAGCACGTGCCCTGGGTGCCTGCTGTACCGGTGCACCCAGTACCTACCTGGGTCGCTCCCACGCAACGCAGCCTGGCGACGTGGTATCGGTCACGTTGCAGTTGCCCGCTCCGTCGCAGAGGAGGCAGGTTCCGCAGTTCGTGCCGACTGCCGCCTTGGCGTCGGTCGGGCAGGTCAAGGCCGAGCCGTTGCAGACCTCGCGGAGGTCGCACGGCCCGGTCGAGGCGCGGCAGACCGTGCCCGGGCGGCCGGGCGAAGCCGCAAACCCCCGCGGTGCAGGTCCGGGCGCCCTGGCAGGTGCCGGCCGCCGGGTCGGCGCAGTCGGTGGTGCAGGTGCCGCAGAAATCCGGGTTGGTCTGGAGGTTGCGGCAGAAGCCGCCGCAGCAGGTCAGGCCCGGCCTGGCAGTCGCCGGCACCGGCCGCGTCGCAGACCCCGCCATCGGGTGACCGCGGCGAACAGACGCCGCCGATGCAGACCTGGTTGGCGGCGCAGCAGGCCCCGCCGCAGACCGCGTTCGGACAGGTGCAGCCCGCGGCCACCGAGGTGCAGACCTCGTTGGCGAGGCAGATGTCGCCGCACGTCTCGCAGTTGGTGACGGTGCCAACCTGGGTGCAGGCGCCGCCGCAGCAGACCTGGCCGCTCGGGCAGGTGCCCGGCTGGCCGGTCGGCGTCAGGGCGTTGGCCGGGCAGGCGAGCAGCGTGCCGTCACAGACTTCGGCCGGGTCGCACGGCCCGGTCGAGGCGCGGCAGACGGTGTTCGCCGCCGCCGGGGCGAAGCCGCAGACCCCCGCCGTGCAGGTCCGCGCGCCCTGGCAGGTGCCGGTGCCGGGTCGGCGCAGTCGGTGGTGCAGGTGCCGCAGAAGTCCGGGTTGGTCTGGAGGTTGCGGCAGAAGCCGTTGCAGCAGGTCAGGCCGGTCTGGCAGTCGCCGCTTTGGCCGGCGTCGCAGGCATCGCCCGGCCCGCCGCGAGATGTGCAGATTCCGCCGATGCAGACCGTACCCGTGGCACAGCAGACCCCGCCGCAGATTTCGGTCGGGCAGGTGCAGCCGCTCCCGGGTCGCAGACCTCGTTGGCGGCGCAGATGTCGCCGCACCCCTCGCAGTTGGTGAGGGTGCCCAGCGTGGTGCAGGCGCCGCCGCAGCAGACCTGGCCCCCGGTGCACGTGCCGGGCTGGCCATTGGGGGTCGTGGCGTTGGCCGGGCAGGTGAGCAGCGTACCGTTGCAGACCTCGGCCGGGGTCGCACGGGCCGGTCGAGGCGCGGCAGACGGTGTTCGCCGCCACCGGGGCGAAGCCGCAAACCCCTGCGGTGCAGGTCCGGGCGCCCTCGCAGGTGCCGGCCGCCGGGTCGGCGCAGTCGATTTCCGCATGCACCGCAGCGGTTTCCGGGTTGGTCTGGAGGTTGCGGCAGGTGCCGCCGCAGCAGGTCAGGCCGGTCTGGCAGTCGTTCGCGCCGGTGGTGTCGCAGGCGTCACCCGGCCCGCCCCGCGACGTGCACATGCCGCCGATGCAGACCGTTACCGGCGGGGCAGCAGACCCCGCCGCAGACGTCGGGCAGGTGCAGCAAACATCCTCATAGGATCGCAGACCTCGTTCGCGATACAGATGTCGCCGCACCCCTCGCAGTTGGTGAGGGTGCCAGACGTGGGTGCAGGCGCCGCCGCAGCAGACCTGGTCGGTGCCGCAGGTGGCGTTGTCAGGCTTTTTGGCGTCGGACGGGCAGGTCTTGTTGATTCCGTCGCAGTTCTCGGCCACGTCGCAGCCGCTCGCGTCGGCAGCACGGCAAACGACGTTCGTTCCCGCGACCGCGTCCGGCGGGCAGGCGGCTGACGACCCGGTGCAGGTCTCCGCGACGTCGCACGCTCCGTTCGCGGCGCGGCAGACTGTCCCGGCCGACACGAACGAGTCAGGCGGGCACAGCTTACTGACGCCGTTACACACCTCGGCGATGTCGCAGGGACCGGCGCGGCAGCACGGCAAACGGTGCCCTGCGTCTTCACAACGTCAGTCGGGCAGACAATTGAGTCGCCGTCGCAGGTTTCCGCCAGGTCGCAGTCGCCCGTCGCGGCTCGGCAGATCGTTCCAGCTGGGAGCGGGGCGAAGCCACAAACGCCCGCCGCGCTGCACGTCCGGGCGCCCTGGCAGGTGCCTGGTGCGGCCGTCGGGCAATCGACGGGAGTCCGACAGGCGACGCAGGTCCCACCGACGCAGTACGGGGTGGCGCCGGAGCAGGCGTTGCCGCACGTGCCACAGGTCGACGCGGTGGTGTTCGCGGTGCAGGTACCGCCGCAGCAGATGCTGCCCCCGCCGCAGGCCGTGTTGTTCGGGGCCGAGGTGTAGCTGCAGATGCCGGTCGCGGCGCAGGTCACGACCTGGCAGGAAGTCGCCGCGGGCGGCGGGCAATTGCCGGGAGTACCAGCACCGGTGCAGGGGGCGACACAGCCGCCGCGGGCGGGGTCGTAGACCAGGCCGGGTGGGCAAGCGGGTGTGCTGCCGCCGGTGCAGGTGGGCATGCATCGGCTGTTGCCGTTGTCCCAGATGCAGCAGACGCACCCCTCTTTGCACTTGCCGGGGTTGGTCCGGCAGGAGACGTTGCCGCAATAGGCCTGCGACACTTGAGCCTCGGCCGCGCCGCGCAAACCGAGGGCCCCGGCGATTCCGGCGGCGATCCCCGCCAACGCCTTTCGCCGGGACATGCCAGTCGCGAGTTTGCGCGACAGATCGTCAAACCGATTGCCGTCCATACCGGACCCTTTCGTCGCACAGCGACGTGCTGCCGGTCGCTGCCGGTACTTCGTGCCCGCCTACATGGCCCATTTGTCCTGATACGAGGTGACTTTACCACGATTCATGTGGACGTGAAAGCCCCCTACTTTAGGCCTAGATGAGACGGCATCTTTCGTGCTTTCCGCAAGAGATAGCAATTCGATGCTGCTGGAATAGGAGACTATGGCTAGGTGGCTTCACCATGCCCTATACGACGTTGAGGGGAGTCACGGACTCGCCGAGAAATCATCGCCGCGACGAGAATAGCCTCATTTCCTGATAGAGAACTCAAGATTAACCTGCCGAACGCCTGTCACCACTTCACGTCCGGCACTTACGAGTTGAGGGCGAGCAACTGGCGTTACCGGAGCGGCACGCCGGTGGGCCAGGCGCACCATGGCAATCCCGTCGCCGGGTGGCGACGAGGACCGGAATGCCGGCCCCGCCGGCCACATCCAGCACTCCAGGAGTGCACAGGCGTGCGTGCCGATTCCGCGGCGCGCCCGCGAGGTCCGGGCGCCGACCCGGTCAGGCTGTTCGCCGAGCCTTAGCGGGTTCGTGCCGTGCGCCACGTTGCGCTTCAGCCGGGGACCTTAACTGGGGGGACCTTGGACGAGGTCGTCTTTTCCTGGAGGGCGGCCAGGATGCGCTCGGCCGTGTAGGGCACGGTTCTGAGGCGAGCACCGGTAGCGTCGAAGATCCCGTTACCGATCGCGGCCGCGATCGGGCAGATCGCGGGCTCACCGGCACCCAGCGGTGGCTGGTCGGGCCGGTTGATCAGCTCGACCTGGATCGCCGGGGCCTCGCCGAAGGTCAGGATGCGGTAGGTCGTAAAGTCCAGGCTGGTCACCCCGGCCCGGTCGTAGGTGACCTCTTCCTTCAATGCCCGGCTGATGCCCTGAATCACGTTGCCTTCGATCTGGTTCGTCACCCCGTCCGGGTTGACGATCAGGCCACAGTCGTGGGCGATCGTGACCCGGATGACGCGCACCGCGCCGCTACCGGGGTCGACTTCGACCTCGGCGACAGCGGCGACATAGGTGTGCTTCGACTCATAGCGGGCGAAGGCGATCCCCCGGCCAGACAGAGGCGCCCCGGAGATCGGCGCCGTCCGGCCCGGTTCCCACGGACCGGACGGCCGCGTGTCCCAGCCGGCCGCGGCGGCGGCACGGCGGACGACATCGATCGCGCGCGGGTCGGTCAAGTGGCGCAGGCGAAACTCGACTGGGTCCGCGCCGGCCGCCGCCGCCAGCTCGTCCAGAAATCCCTCGTTGGCGGTCGTGTTCGCCATGCCACCGAGGCTACGAAGGCTGCCCGGCCGGAGCGGGGGGGTCGCGATCCAATGCGCGGTCACGCGGCTGTGGGGGAAGGCGTAGTTGTGGGCGGCGTTGCGGTCGCCGCCAGCCCGGCCGAGCGGGGCAAGCGGGATGGGAGGATCGACCAGTTCGGCGGCGAGCAGCCGGCCCGGCTCGCCGTTCGGGCGGCTGGTATGTGTCGGCGTCCAGACCTGGTAGTCCCAGGCGACGACGTTGCCCGCGGCATCGATGCCGCCCCGGACGCGGGAGACCATCGCGGGTGACTTCGGCTCCCAGGCAAACTCGTCGGCGCGGCCCCACTGGACGCGAACCGGCCGTCCGACCGCCTGGGAGAGAAGGGCGGCATCGGCGGCGACATCGTCTGCCCCGTTGTGGCCGTAGCAGCCCGCGCCCTCCATGTGGATCACGTGCACCCTGTCCACGTCCATGCCAAGGAGCGGAGCCAGCGATGCCCGCAACCCATAGACGCTCTGGGTGCTCGAGTAGACGGTCGCGCCGTCCTGGTTGACGTCCGCAACGGCGCAGGACGGTCCCAGCGAGGCGTGGGCCTGGATCGGGAACGCGTAGATTGCCTCTAGCCGCCGCGCACAACCCGCAAGTGCGGCGTCGACCTCACCGCCGCGGGCAACCTCTACCGACTCCAGCGGCATCGCCGGCAGCAGGTCGTAGAGCCGGTCCTGGTCGGGCAGCGGCTCTGGCTCCGACCAGATCACATGCAGGCAATCAGCGGCGCGGATCGCCTGCTCCTCGCGCTCGGCCACCACGCCGACGAAGTTGCCGTTGCGCACGACGGCGACGATGCCCGGCAGATCGCGCACCGCGCCTTCGTCGATGCTCACCACGGTTGCCCCGCCGGCGCCGTTCAGGGTGCGGATGCGCGGGCGGAGGACGCGGCCGTGCGCCATCCCATCGAGCCGCAGGTCGTGGACGAAGGCCACGCCGCCAGTGAGCTTGGCCAGGAGGTCGACGCGCGGCGCGGAGCGCCCGACGACCGTATGGCTGGAGGACGGTTTGCGCGGCGCGGACCCGGTGATCGGCTGGTTTAGGGGCTCGGCGATCAACCCGGAGAACGGCACGGATCTGGTGGGCTCACCGGCCACGAAGACGGCGCCGTTCTCGATCTGGAGCGCGTCGATAGGCACGCCGAGCTTTGCGGCGGCACGCAGCAGAAGGACGCGGCGGGCCTCGGCCGCGATCTGCTGAAGCCGCGGCCCTGTGGTCTGGAGCGTCTTGCTGCCGGTCGTCCCGCCCTCGTCGGGCGTCAGCCGGGTGTCGCCCATGACCAGGGTGACGCGCTCGATCGGGAGGTCGAGCTCTTCGGCGACGAGCTGGGCGAGCGCGGTCTTGACGCCGGTCCCGAGTTCGACCTTGCCCGTAAAGACCGTGACACCGCCTCCGGCGTCGAACTCGAGCCAGGAGTCGATGGTCTCTCCGCCGCGGTTACGAATCTGGGCAACCATCGTCCGCCCCCTCTTGCGCCCACGTCCGCATCTTGGCCGCGCGCTGGACGGCGCGCACGATGCGGACGTGGGCGCCGCACCGGCAAAGGGTGTCATCCAGGGCGGCTCGGATCTCTGATTCAGATCGGCCGCCCGTTCTGGTCGAGCAGGTGGGCGGCCTCCATGATCATGCCGGAGAGGCAGTAGCCGCACTGGCCCGCTTGCTCATCGAGAAACGCCTGCTGCAATGGGTGGAGGTTACAGGGCGTCCCCAACCCTTCCAGCGTGACGACCTCGCGCCCGGCGATGTCGCTGACCGGGACGGAACAGGATCGAACCGGCGTGCCGTCGAGGAGGACCGTACAGGCGCCGCAGCGCGAGATGCCGCAGCCGAACCGAACCGAGTTGAGGTGCAGGTCGTTTCGCAGGACGTAGAGGAGCGGGGTGTCGGGGGGTGCGGCTACCTGGTGGTGCCGGCCATTCACCGTGATCGCGATCGTCGCTTGCTCGCGCTTCGGTCATTGCCCTAACCCCAGTCCGCTGTAGTCGGACCAATCTTGCAAGTTGGGACATTAGCACGCGGACGTGATGCCTGAGACGATGGCGCCGCCCGGAATGGCCCTCGGTTGGTTTGAGCGAGGACCGCGCTAAGAGCGATCAGCACCGTGTGGAATAGGCCAGAGAGCGAAACGGGGGCGCCGGATGGCGCCCCCGCTGATGTTCCGCGTGCCTCGTGACCCGACCGATTCGAAC
This sequence comes from uncultured Chloroflexia bacterium, assembly GCA_963724285.1. Classification (GTDB taxonomy): domain Bacteria; phylum Chloroflexota; class Chloroflexia; order Thermomicrobiales; family UBA6265; genus CAVRUD01. Next base: position 167,844 of record CAVRUD010000030.1, read on the forward strand.
CGGCTAATGAGGAAGGGTCTAGACGGGGTTGCAAAGCGGGATACAGACACCGACCGGCTGGGCAGGATCCAACCCTCCACCGGGCGTCGTGCAGCAATTGCGGGACGAGCAGTACTCGCCAGGCGAGCATTCCGCGTCGTTCGAGCAGGCCGGGAAGTCCGTCCCATTGCAGGCGCCTTGACCGTTTCCGCAGAGGCCGACATTGGAGAAGCCGATGCGCTCGTAGCAGGAGCAGCCGCCGCCGCAGGAAACCTCACTGAAGCAGGTGCTGCCGTCGACATCGGTGCCGGGGGTGCAGGTCGCAACGCAGGCGCCGCCGAAGCAGGCACCGCTGGCGCAGGCGACGTTCGAGATGCAGCCTGCGCCGTTCGGGAGCGACCCTGGCGCGTTGTCACAGGCGCCGCCGAGGTCGGTGAAGTTGCAGACCTGGCCCGACGCCCCACAGCAGACGCCCAGGCAGCACCGTCCGGTGGAGCAATCCAGGTCGTTGTCGCAGTTGCCGAGCGGCGGCACCGACCCAGGGACTTCGTCGCAGACGTTGTTCGCGTTGCAGTACTGGTTCGTACCGCCGCAGCAGATGCCACTGCAGCAGGCGTTCGAGGCGGCCGCGTTGCAGTCGGAGCTCTCGATGCAGCTCTGGAGCGGGCCGCGAGAGCCAGCCGCGAAGCCGCAAGCGCCGCTCTCGCAGATCTGGCCAGTTGGGCAGACGTTGTTGCAGGTACCGCAGTTGTTGGGATCGCTGGTCAGATCGCGGCAGATGAAGTCGTCACCCGAGCCGAGATTGTCGCAGCAGGTGAGCGGGCCTTCGCAGTCGGCATCGTCTCCGACATCGCAGGCCTCGCCAACCCCGTTCAGTTGGGCGCAGAAGCCGCCGATGCAGGCGCCTGAGCAGCAGGAGTTATTGCTCTGGCCGCAGGCCTCGCCATCCAGCAGGCCGCAGAGCCCTTGCCGAGCTGTCCCGACCGCGCAGCACGTGTCGGAGGCACATTCGGTGCCCGTGCCGCACGCCTGCCCGGGGCCGAGTCGGCAGACGCCCGCATCGCAGACCTGGGTCGCCGGATCGCAGCAGTCGGTGCCGTCGCAGCAGGTTTTGTCGGCGGCGCAGCAGATTTCTTCGGTCTGGGCTGTGTTGCGGCAGATGAGGGTATCGGGGCAGCAGAAGCCGTCGACGCATTCGCCGTTGGCGCAGTTCCCGTCCGACGCGCAGGGCTGGAAATCTCCGGCCGGCGGCAGCGTGGTGGTGGTCGAATCGTCGTGGTGGTGGTCGTCGGGGCAGCCGTCGTGGTCGTGGGTGCCGCCGTCGTGGTGGTCGGCGCGCAGCGCGTCGAGCAGATGCCGGCGAAGCCGGTCACCGGGCAGCAGTTGTCGACGACGACGCAGAACTGGTTGGGTCCGCACTGGGCATCGCTGTTGCAGCCGACTGCGCCGGTGCATTCGTCCACGGTGAACCGGCACACGCCGCCGCCGCCGACCGTGGTGGCGCATGAGCAGCCGGGCTGGTTGCACGGGTCCGACCCGAGACAGGCGTCAGATCCCGCGCAGAGCGTGTCCGGGTTCGAGGGCGGGACGGTCGTTGTTGTCGTGGACGTGGTGGTCGATGTCGTGGTCGATGTCGTGGTGGTGGTGGTCGTCGGGGCCACCGTGGTGGTGGTCGGCGCGGCCGTCGTGGTGGTCGTGGTCGGCTGCGGCTCGACCCGGCCCGAGCACCGCCCCGCCGGCCTGCAGCGGCTGTTGTCGTTGCCGAAAACGCAGCAGACGCAGCCCGGTCGGCAGGTCTTGTCGACGGTCTGCGTGCGCGGATTGAAGCAGACCACGTTCCCGCAGGACGCCTGAGTGACCTGGGCGTCGGCCGCCTGCCGCAGCCCGAGCGCGCCAAGGAGCCCCGCGACGGCCCCCTTGACGGCGTGGCGGCGGGAAACCGCCGTTGCTAACCTCCGCGACAGGTCGTCGAACCGATCGCCGTCCATCCGCGCTCCTCCCCAGGTGATGTCCCGTGTGTGCCCGCGTGTACTAGGCCACGTCTCCCCGATCCTACTAGCCCACGTACTAAAAATGTACCACGGAAAATGAGGTACTGATAGCCCGGTATGCTAGTTTTTTATATAGAACTCCAATTCACCATCGCTTTCGAGCATCCGAGCTCGGTGTGGTGCTTGCGAAGGAGACGGCGTTGCGATGCACCGTGATTAGGCCCGAGCGGGCCCTGGTTTCGGGCAGGCTTGGCCTGGCGTGGCGGACTCCAGGGATCGAGCCCAGGCACCCGGGTGCCGCCCGATCATGCAACGCCGATGGATTGTCTTTGCCTCAACCGGAATGGTCCGTCTCCGTTCGTTCGGACAAGCCGCTGAGACGCTCTATCTCGCGAACTGCCGTGCATACGTAGGACTTTCGCCAAAGGCTCCCTTGCGGAAATCCACTCCAGCGATCAAGCCGGTTGACCGTGCGATGGTGGCGTTGCGTCCCGTCTCGCGCCGAATTGCAAGGCGCGGAGTGGTTCGTGCGGTACCCTTTCGAATGGTCGCGCAGAAGGTGACCAGTGACGAAGAGCCAGGCGTTATCCAACTGATTCGATTCGTTCTGTACCTGCTGTACCTGCTCGTCGACGATGTCCACGCGGCGAGCGCCTTCTACGTTGAGTACCTCGGCTTTGAGCGCGCCACGCAGCTCGATTGGTTCGTCAGCCTGTCCCACATGGAACGGCCCGAGTACAAGATCGACTTGGTGCAGCGCGACCATCGCGGCCACGAGGTCGTCCCCGCCCCGGCGGGAGTGGTCCTGGCATTTTCGTCGACGACGCCGAGCAGGCGTACACTCGGTTCCAGACGGCGGAGGTGCCGTTCGTGATGACCCTTCCTAACGACAGATGGAGCCCGCGGCGCTTTATGGTTCAGGATCCCTCAGGTACCATGGTCGAAGTGCTGCAGGTCGTCGGGCATCTCGCGCCGGAGTTTCAAGTGGGCGGAGCAGACGGTTAATCGACCGGCTGGCACGTAAGGAGAACAGCATGGCGACCGATACCAAACCACAGCAGCTTCCCAGCACAGACGCCGAATGGCGCGCCCGGCTGACGCCGGAACAGTACGCCGTGCTGCGCCAGGCCGGGACGGAGCGGCCCTTCACCGGCAAGTACGTCGATACCGAAGACGACGGGATGTACCACTGTGCCGCCTGTGGCAATCCCCTCTTTACCAGCGGCACCAAGTTCCATTCCGGCAGCGGCTGGCCGAGCTTCACCGAAGCCGTTTCGCCGGACGCAGTCGAATTGCTGACCGACAGGTCGCACGGGATGGTCCGGACGGAAGTCCGCTGCGCCCGCTGCCACTCGCACCTGGGCCACCTCTTCGACGACGGCCCGCGGGACCGCGGCGGCCAGCGCTTCTGCATGAACTCCTGCGCCCTGGACCTGACGGAGAAGTAAGGCAGACCTCTCCGCCGGTTCAATACGTGTGACTGTCGATCGCGCGCCCGAGACTCGGGCGCGCGATCGCGTGTTACGCCCGCCCGCGACGAAGGTTGATGGATGCGGCAGCCATTGGCTCCTTACGGGAGACGGATCGGGATTGAGCCCTCGTATGAATGGCGATCCCGGCAATCTGCGTCTAGCGCCGTAGAATACGGTTCCGAAACGCGCCGTTACCGTGTGTTGGTCGGGCGAGCGACAGGCGCGTCCATCGCGAGGCGCGAGGCCTGGGAAAGAGAGGTTCGCCGTGATCCCCGGCGTCTCGATGCGCCCGGATGGGGGCTCCTACGTCTTCGTCAGTTACGCGAGCGTCGACCGCGAGCGGGTCCTGGGCGTCGCCAACGCCCTGATGGGCGCCGGGGTCGGTGTCTGGCTGGATCAGGCGGATATCCCCGGCGGCAGCTCCTACGGACCGGAGATTGCGGCTGGGATCCAGGGATGCGGCGCCGTGACCCTGATGTGCTCGGCCGCTTCCCTCGCTTCGCGCAACGTCCGCCAGGAGATCCAGCTCGCCTGGCGCTATGGCCGGCCGATCCTGCCGCTCCTCCTCGAACCTGTCACCTTTCCGGACGACCTTTCGTACTGGCTCGAGGGTGCGCAATGGATCGAGGTGCTCCAGCGCACGCCGGAGGAGTGGTTGCCGGCCGCACTCAGGGCGCTGGCGATCGTCGGCGTGGTCGAGGCCCCAGCGAGCTCTCGCACGGGACCGGCCGGACCGGTGGCGGTCGCGCCCGCTCCCGCGGTTGGTAACCTGCCGGTGCTGGGTGGCCTGGTGGGCAGGGTGCAAGAAATCGCCCAGGTGCGATCCCTGGCGGCGAACAACCGCCTGGTGACCCTGACCGGTCCGGGAGGCACGGGGAAGACCCGCCTGGCGGTGGAGGTCGCGCTGCGATTGGCCGAGGGATTTCCGGACGGGGCCTGGCTCGTCGAACTCGCAGCCGAAACCGATTCCGCTCTGGTCCCGGCCGCGATCCTCGCTACGCTCGGTGGTCAGGCCGAACCGGGCGAGTCCGACCTGGACGCGCTCACGCGCCACCTCGCCGCGAGCACAACGCTCTTGATCCTGGACAATCTGGAGCAACTGACGGGGATCGGCGCGATTCTTGAGAGACTTCTGGACGCGTGCCCCGGCTTGACCGTTCTGGCCACCAGCCGGGTTCCCCTCCGCGCGGCCGGCGAGTGGGCGTTTGCCGTGCCGCCGCTGGAGACTCCGGATCCGAGCCATCTGCCATCCCTGCCCGAACTGGCCGGGAACCCGGCGGTTCGGCTGTTCGTGGACGCCGCCCGCGCTGCCAGGCCGGATTTCGCCCTCTCCGCCGCAAACGCCCCGTCGGTGGCGGCGATTTGTGCCCACCTCGACGGGTTGCCGCTCGCGATCGAGCTGGCGGCCGCCCGCGTGCGGCTCCTGCCCCCGCCCGCCCTCCTCGCTCGCCTTGGCAGCCGGCTCAACGTCCTGACCCGTGGGGGAGGGAGCGCGGCATCGCCCCGCCAGCAAACGATGCGGGCGACCATCGCCTGGAGTTACGACCTACTCGATGCCGCCGAGCAGACGGTCTTCCGCCGCCTCGCCGTCTTCGCCGGCGGCTGCACGCTGGACGCCGCCGAAGCGGTCGCGGGGGGACAGGGCTATCGCCCTGAGGGGGACAAGGCTGACGCCTTGAGGCATGTTAGAGGGACAGCCCTGCGGGCTGAGGGGGAGAGGGGGAGAGAAGACGAGACGATCTCCCCATCCGTCTCCCCCTCTCCCCCTCAAAGCGTTAGCTTTGTCCCCCTCAGCCCCGCAGGGCTGTCCTCCTCAGTGGTTGATGCGCTCGATGCACTTCTGGATCATGGGTTGGTGCGGCCAGATCCGTCCGGTGATGAGGAGCAGCCTCGCGTGCGGATGCTGGAGACGATCCGGGAGTTCGCCCTCGAGACGCTCGTGGCCGGCGGCGAGGAGTCCGCGGCCCGTTGGGCGCACGCCGACCACTTCCTCGCCGTCGCGGAAGCCGCCGTACCCGACATCACCGGCGCGCCGCAGACTCGCGTCCTTTCGCAGCTCGAGGCCGACCACGACAACCTCCGGGGGGCGTTCTCCTGGCTGAACCGGGAACCCGTGGACCGAGCCGCCGATCAGGCGCTGCGCCTCGGCGCGGCGCTTTACCGATTCTGGCAAGTGCGTGGGCACCTTAATGAAGGACGGCGATTGCTGGAGACGGCACTCGCCCGAACTCCCAGTACCGCAGTTTCGCCCAAGGTCTATGCTGACGGACTCGAAGGGGCAGGAGCGCTGGCGGATACCCAGGGCGACCACGAGCGCGCTGCCGAGCTTCACGGGAAGGCATTGGCGATTCGGCGGGAGTCCGGAGACCGCCGTGGAGCCGCCCGCTCGCTGGACAACCTTGGGATCGCGGCGGAGAGTCGGGGCGATTTCGCCACCGCCCTTGCGCTCTACGAGGAGGCCCTGGCAGAGCGCAAGGAGATCGGTGATGAGCGGGATATCGCGATCTCGCTCCACCAGTTGAGCTATCTGGCCCTGCTCCAGGAGGAACTCGAACGGGCGGAGACCTTGGCCACCGACAGTCTGGCGCACTTTCGCCGGGCCGGCGACACCAAAGGCGTGGCCACGGCACTGCAGAACATGGCCATGCTGACGTCGCGCCGGGGCGACTTCGGGCGGGCCGCCACGCTCTACGAAGAGAATCTCTCTCTTTGGCGTACACTCGGCGATGTCCATTCCATAGCCTTCGCCCTCGTCAACCTTGGCCGCGCGATTGGCCTCAGCGGAGACCCACAACGAGGCATGACGTCCATTGAGGAAGCTGTGCCGATCTTTCGTGACCTCGGGGACACCCCCAGTGCGGCCTGGGCACTCTGGGCGTTGGGCCACGCCTGGGCGGCGTCCGGCGACCTTGATCGGGCCGAGTCGCTTTTCGCAGAGGCACTCGCCCTCAACCGTCCCGCCGGCGACCAGATCGGCATCATCGAGTGCCTCGAGGGTCTCGGTATCGTCGCATGCTCCCGCGGCGACGCGATCACCGGGCTCCCACTGATCGCGGCGGCAGATGCGCTGCGCGAGGAGATCGGGGTGCCTCTGCCCGCCTTGCAGCGGCCGAGCTACGACGCCGGTCTCGCCGCCGCCCGTGCCGCGCTCGACCCCGCGACCTTCGCGGCCGCCTGGGCGATGGGCCGGGTCATGTCGCTCGACCAGGCGATTTCCGAGGTGGCCGAGATCACAGTACCCCGCCGTTGAGAACCAGAGGTCCCGCGTCCATTCGGGCGCGGGACCACCTCCAGTCGCGTCTAGACCCGGATTCGGCTGCCCCTTGGGCTGCAATTCACGCAATTGCCGCAGGCGGCGTAATACGCGTTCGTGCAAATTGCTCCACTGCCGTCGCACCGTAGACCGTACGAGAGACACACGACCTGTGGTCCGGTTCCAGGTCCCTGGTAACCAAGATTCGGGCAGGCTCGAATCCGCCGGACAGCAGAAACCCGGCGTCACGATAATCTCACCGTTCGTGATATCGATCTCTTCGGTGATTCCGACGCAGCGCAAGTCGGCACCGCACTGAGCATCACGAGTGGTGCAGGCGATCGTTGGCACCGCAACGCAGCCTTGCGACGTGCAGTGCTGGCCGTCTTCGCAGCAATCGGTGCCGCCGCAGCACTCGCCGTCGCACAGCACCCCGCCGCAGACGCGGTCATCGTCGATACAGTGGTATCCGTTGGGCGATGTCTGGAGGCAGGTCTCATTGCCGTAGCAGCAGCCAGAGGCGTTCGGGTCGTTGGGCGGGCAGAGGTCTCCGGGTGGGCAACAGATTTGGAGGTCTGGGCCTCCGGTCGTGCTGGGCTCGTTGAAGCACTCGTCACAGCACAGACCGCCGCAACATGGCTTGGACGCGCAGCAGGTCCCGAGTCCGATGCCGCAGAAACCCACCTCCGCGGTCGCACCGAGGCAGCAGGCTCCGTCGAAGCAGAGTCCACCAGGGCACTGGCTCGTGTTAGCAAGCTCGGGCGCGGATTGGCAGATCCCGCTCCGACAGACTTTCGGGTTGCAGGTCGTGCCGCCACTGCAGCTCTGATTTTCATTCCTCCCGACCCGCTGGCAGGAGCCGCCGCGGCAGACCATCGCAAAGCACTCGCCCGCTTCTCCGCACGACGGCTCGCCTTCCACCGAGCGGTATTGGCACGCGCCGTTCTCGCAGAATCCCACCTCGCATTCGCGTGGCTCGCAGTCGCGGGGGGCTCCGACGCCAATACACGCTCCCCCCGCGGTGCAACGGCCATCAACGAAGCAGGTATCCGCCGGGGTGCATAGGCCACCCTCCGCCACCGGAGCACAGCTTCCTTGGCTGTTGCAGGCCTGGCAGGTGCCACAGGCGGCCACGCTGCAGCAGACGCCATTCGTGCAAAAGCCGGAGAGGCACTGGCCGTTGGAAGTACAGGTTTCGCCCAGGGCGAGATCACCGAAGCATTGGCCGTCCCGGCAAAAGGCGCTGCCTGCGCAGTCGCCGTCGCCAGCGCAACTTGTCCGGCAGCCGGTTCCATCGCCGGCGCAGAGATATGGACCACATGGCTCGGGCGTGCTGGCGGTGCATGCCCCGACCGCGTCGCAGGCGTAGCGTGTCACGGCATCGCTTGCGCAGATCGAAGGGGCGCATGTCGCGCCGGCGTTACCGGGTTGATGGCCGCATGTTCCGCTGACACACGCCGCCGCCTGGCAGGGATTCCCGTCGGTAGGGGCGGGACAGTTGGCCGCCGACAGGCAGTCAACGCAGCCCAAGAGCTGATCGGCGAACTTGCCGGGCGGACAGACGATCTGGCCGGCTCCGCAGAGACCCGGCGGCGTGCAGCGGGAGTTGCCATTGGGATAGACGCAGCAGACGCAGCCGGGAGCGCACTTCCCCGGGTTGTTCCGGCAGCTGACGTTGCCGCACTGCGCCTGGGAGACCTGGGCGTCGGCATCGGTTCCGGCCAGCCGTCCAAGTCCGGCGGCCGCCAGACCGGCTCCTAGAAGCCCCTTGAGGAACCCACGGCGACTCCCCGGCTTGCCGAGCGCCCGGGTCAAATCGTCGAAACGACGGCCGTCCATGCACCTTCTCCCACCCTCGGACGGCTCGGTACCCCGTCCTGCTGAAGCACACAGCAGGCGCACGGGCGGCCGCGGTTCGGTCTCGACCTCGACGTGACGATATGAATACGAAAGCGTTGCTTCTATTCAATCCTATCAGTGGACGGAGCTTTTCAACAGGATTGTCGAAAACGTGCCTTTAGCACCACCCGACTTCGGGTTCGGCGTAGATGAACTTCCTATGCGTTCCGCCCAATGCGCGGCCGCACGCCATCGAATCTGGGAGCGCGCAAGACGCTCAGAGTCCGAAGGCAAGGGCGATGAGTTGATCGGAGTGAAGCTGCGCGGCGGGGTCGTGGCAACCGCCGGAGATGAGGACTTCGTCGGCGCCCGTACGGGCAATGAGATCGGCAATGGTTGAGACCACCCGATCGGCGGTGCCGGTGATCGTGTCGGCGGTCATCTGCTCCATCCGCACCCGCTGGCGATCGGTGAGCTGCCGGGTGCGGATGGTCGCCGGGGATTCCAGCGGCAGGAAGGCGCCCTGGGTCTGGGCGTCGACGTAGGCCCACGCCTCGGAAAGGGCGAGATCGGCCGCGTCATTGTCGGTGTCCGCGGCGAGCGCGTGGCAGTTCAGCACCACAGTGGGCTCGGTTGCGAATGCCGAGGGCCGGAACTCCGCCCGGTAGCGATCGACGATCTCCGATCCCTGCACGCCATCGCGCAATTTGGGCCCGCCGAAGACGACCGGCAGGCCAAGCCGCGCCGCCACCTCGGCGCTCCCTCCGGATGCCAGGATGAAGAGGCTGAGGGCCACGCCGTTTCCCGGTGATGCCAGGACCGGAGCGCTGCCGTCGAGATAGGACACCAACTCTTCCAGATCGGCGACGAAGCGATCGAGGTCGTAATGCTCGACCCGGAGCGCGCGGCGCACCGCAGATGTGAACCCCAGCGAGCGTCCGATCCCGAGATCGACGCGGCCGGGTAGGAGGGCGGTAAGGGTTCCGAACTGCTCCACCACGATCAAGGGTTGGTGATTGGGCAGCATCACTCCGCCCGACCCGAGGCGGATGCGGCTGGTCTGCTGCCCAATCGCTGCCAGCAGGACGGCGGGGGCGGCACCGGCCACGCCGGGGACGCCGTGATGCTCGGAGACCCAGAAGCGGTTGAATCCCAACGCTTCCGCCTGTCTGGCGCGGCGGATCGTCTGGTCCAGGGCGGTTGCGGCGTCAGTGCCCTGGGATATGTGCGAGCGATCGAGGATCGAGATCGGGGTCATGGTGGATTCCAGTCGCTTGCCCGCGAACGAGCCTGAACCGTAGATGAAACGCGCGAGCGAGGACGACGTGGCGGGCGGCACGCCCGGCGAATTCGACACGTTTGAACCGTCCCAGGATGCGCGACCGCGATCAAACAATTGTCGCCGTCACGCGTTTTTCTAGCGCACCCTCCTGACACGACCTTTTACCCCAACTGCTCATGGAGAAGGCAAGAAGGGATTGACTTTCGATCCGCCCGTGCTAGTGTACGTACAGGACAAACGTTCTGGCACTGAGAGGAGCGTAGATGGTTTCGACGTCAAACGGCACGCACAGAGCGGCGGTATTGGAACGTCCGGTCGAGCGGGCGGCGCCACAACGAACGCTCCTTCCCAAGCCCAGGGGAGCGGCGGTGACGGAGCGGGAAACGGAGCGGGCCCTGGCGATTGAAGCGGTCGACCTCGAACGACGGTTCGGCGATTTCACCGCCGTCGACAAGGTCACCCTCCAGGTGCGCGAGGGCGAGATCTACGGGTTCCTGGGACCAAACGGCGCCGGAAAATCGACGACGGTTCGGATGCTCTGCACGCTCACCGGGCCGTCTGGAGGATGGGCTACCGTCGCCGGCCATGACGTCGCCAAGGAGCCGGACGCGGTCCGGCTGCGGATTGGGGTGGCGCTGCAGGCCGCGGCACTGGACAACCAGCAGACCGGCACCGAGCTGCTCCGCCAGCAGGGCCGCTACTACGGCTTACGCCCGCGCGAGATCGACGAGCGCATGGCGGAATTGCGCGAGCTGATCGACATCGACGACGCGCTCGACAAGCGGATCAAGGGGTACTCCGGCGGCATGAAACGCCGGCTGGATCTCGCGGCGGCCCTAATCCACAACCCGGACGTGCTCTTCCTGGACGAACCGACCACCGGGCTGGATCCTGTGTCCCGCGCCAAAGTGTGGGAAGAGGTCCGCAGGCTGAACACCGAGCTGGGCACCACGATCTTTCTCACGACCCAGTATCTGGAAGAGGCCGACGTGCTGGCGGACAGGGTCGGCATCATCGATCACGGCAAGATCGTCGCCGAAGGGACGCCAGCCGACCTGAAACGGTCAATCGGGTCCGATCTCATCATCGTGACCGTGGACGACGCCGACGCCGCCAGCCGGGCCGTCTCTCCCCTGCCGGGAGTCGACTCGGTCGATATGCACGGCGACGAGGTGACGATCGCGACAAGTAACGGTCCGGAGACGGTGTCGCCGGTGGTCGTGGCGCTGGCCAACGCCAACGTGAAGGTCCAGGCGCTCACGCTGCGCGAGCCGACCCTGGACGACGTCTTCCTGACCCTGACCGGTAACCGCCTCCAGGAGGAAAGCAACTAATGGCGAGCACCGTTGGAGACGCAGGACGGCTTGGTGTTGCCGGCAGCCTTGGCGACCGCCGGGCAGCGCGCAAATCCTCGGCCATCCGGGCCCGGAAGGCCGGGTTCCTGGCCGATATCTGGTCGGTGGCGATCCGGGCGCTGCGGGCCCTGCCCCGCGAGCCGGAAATGGTTATTCCAGCCCTGGTGATCCCCCTATTCTTCTTCGCGGTCAACCTGGGGACCCTCAAGGACTTCGCCGAAAGCGGGATCCCCGGACTCGACTTCAAGGCGTTCCAGTTGCCAACGGCGATTGTTTTCGCGGTGACCGGCATCTCCCGGGCGCCGGCGTTGGTCACCGATATCCAGTCCGGCTATTTCGACCGGATGCTGATGACGCCCATGCGGCGACTGTCTCTTCTTCTGGGCCTGATGGTCGCCGACCTGGTGCTCGTGATGGCGCTGGCGCTGCCGGTGGTGGCACTTGGGTTCGGGGTCGGTGTCCGGTTCGAGACCGGCATTCTCGGCGTCCTCCTCTTCATCGTCATGACGGGGCTCTGGGGCCTGGCGTTCACGGGATTCCCGTATGCCATCGCGCTCAAGACCGGGTCACCGGGGGCGGTCGGCGCCAGCTTCTTGCTCTTCTTCCCCTTCGCGTTCCTGACGACGGCAACACTGCCACAGGAGCAGCTTTCCGGCTGGCTCGACACGATCGCAACCTACAACCCGATGACGTACTTGCTGGCCGCCCTGCGCTCTCTGCTCTACGGCGGCTGGCAATGGGAACCGATCTGGCAGGGCAGCCTCGCCATCCTGGTCGTCGGCGTGATCAGCATGTCGATGGCGCTGGCCACGCTGCGGGGACGGGTGGCTCGAGGTTAGTCGTGTCTTGTGTCTGATTCGCCGCCTGGTATGGGCAGGGCTTGCCCGGCCCGGCTGCCCACGGCGACGCCGTTGGTTGGGAACAGGGCACCGCAAGCGGATGCCCCTACAATGCCGACCGACCCTCTAACAGGCGAGCCAAGGTTGGCGCGATGCTTGTCCGTGCCGGTCAAGCACAACATCGAACTATGCGGGGGCCGGGCTGATCAGCCCGGCCCCGTTTTGTTGTCCGAACGCAATCGAGGGGGCTCGGCCCCGTCGGCGAAAATCGGGCGAGTCAGCCCGATTCGTGTGCGCTACGCACTTGCCGCACGGGACGTGAGGGGCGACACTCTCCGCATCGGCAGCCGCAACTCCGGTGTCGCCCGATGCTCACAACTTCCAGCGAGCGCGCTCGCGGCTGGCCCAGATGACCCAGATGGCCGATCCTACGAGGAGTGCACGATGGTCGAACCTCGCCGCATGGTCACCACTCCGTCCGTCGCCCGCCGCTTTCTCGGCGCCGTCCGAATGCGAAGCCGGGCGCGGGCCGGAATCGCTCGGAGCGCGTCGATCCTGACGGTGCTGAGCCTGCTCCTTGCGCTGCTTCTGCCGGCGGGGTTGACTTTGGCCCAGGACGACGAAGACGACGGCTCCGACGATGTGGCGGCCACGCCGGCCGCTTCCGATGATTCGCCCGCCGGGGAGTACACCGTCGCGATTACGGATGACGACATCCCCCAGGATGTCCCGAACGGCGCCGTTTTGATCGGCCGATGGCAGATCTTCCTCGAACCGGACGGCGCCTACTCGTTGGGCCGGGCTGATATCGGCATCGTCGCCACTGGTTCGTACACGGTCGACGGCGAGACCATCACGATCACGGACGAGGACGGGCTTCTCTCCTGCCTCAACGCGATCCCAACGGCCGGCCCGGATAACCCAGTCGAGACGGCCACCTACACCTGGGAACTCGGCAACAGCGGCCTGACCCTGACTCCGATCGTCGAGGGCTGCCAGGGGCGCGGAATCCTCCTGTCCACCCGGCCGCTCGACCTCTTCGTGGCCTGCAATACGACCGCGGTCGTCCTGAACGTTGGCGCGGAGGACGCGGCCACGCCGGCCGCCAGCCCCGTAGCCGACGATGAGTCTGACGCGACCCCAGAGCTGGACGAAGACTCGATCCCCGTCATCGAAAACCCCTTCGGCACCGACGAAGACGAGGAAGGCGAAGACGCGGACACCGACGAAGGGGACGAGGACGAGGACCAGGATTCCACTGACATCTCCGACGAAGATGCGGAGGACGGGATCGACGCTCTTCTTCGCCAGTTGAGCGCCTGCTGGGCGACTCAAGATCCGGCCCGGATCATCCCGCTCTTCGGCGCCGAATTCCTGCAGACGCTGCTGGACGAGGCCGGATCTCTCCAGGATGTAGCGGGCATTTTCGGCCAGATCATGGTCGTGCCGATCAACTGGGAACGCTCTGGCCCGGTCGAATCCGATGGCGAAACCTTCTCTGCGATCGTCGCCCTGACGATCGGCGGTGAGGAGTCGTTCCAGCGCTACTCGTTCGTCTTTGAAGACGGCCAATGGCTCCTGGACAGCTTTGGCTTCTAGATCAGACAACCTCCAACCATCAGACGGCAACGAGCCGGAATCGCCGGCGGCATCACCCGAGGTCCGGGAGGCGGCTGGAGAGCGCCTCCCGGCATCGCCACCCCCGGCGGAATCGACGGTGGGGACCGGGAGTATTTTCGCAATAGGATGCGCGATTCTGGCACTTATGGTGATCTTTGCCGGGATCGCTGTCTTCTTTCTCGCCTAAGGGAAGCGGAATCTCTCGCCTCGGCATGGCCGGGCGGGGTACACTATGTGTGACTGGAGCGTGCAGTCGGCAGCGCTTTCCAACGTGGCCGGACGCCGCAACGCACGATGGGATGCATCCAACCGTTACCGTCCTTGTCGGATTGGAAACCGGACAATGCATCAATCCCCGGACGCCACGCCTGACCGCATTGGGCCGGTGACCGACCGGGGATGTTGATCTGCCGTCGACTGCAATACGACCGAGGTCCCATCTTTCCACCGGTGTTCGCGGGTTTGCATCGCGCCCTGTGGCTGAGAAGTGGACCGAAATCGACCGACAGCGAAAAGGATTCCGGAGAGCCGGGCACAATGGCGAGCCTCGGCTTCAAACCTGCTCATTAACGCGGCCAGAGTCCAGAGCGGCGCCAGTAGCGCAACGGGCGATGAGGCCGTCTCCGCCCCAAGACGGCGGTGCCCCGATCGGACGCCACTGCGCGCTCATGAGGTTCGAGTCCAACCGCCTCGTGATCGCGACCGTTTTCGACCACGGACCACGCTCCCTCACCGACTAGCGCGCCCGATACGCTAATTTCGCGCGTGCGTTCCCAAACTATCACCAGCGACGCCCTGCGTCGCACTGAGAGGACACCTGAGTGCCCAACGATCCCAATCGACAAGACCCGTCGGAACAACGGCGGACCGCTCCTGGGAATCAATCCGATACACCCCAAGCTGAATCTCCGGACCGGACAGGCGGCGGCCGTCGGCGTCGTCGCCGGGGCCGCGGCGGACGCCCTTCCACTCCAGCCCAGAGCCAGCAGCTACCCACCCAAAACTCCCAAGACGCGCAACAGTCGCGGCAGGGCGAATCCGGCCGCCCAGGCGGACAGATGCCGGAGAGCGACCGGGCTTCCTCCCAGCAGGGTCGCGGCAGCCAGACCGCCCGCCCGGCGGACAGCACCCGGCGCGGTGGGCGCGACCAACAATCAACGCCCACAGCCCAAGCAGATCAAGCCAGCCAAGCCGGCCGGGCCGGCGATAGACAGGGAGGGCAGGGGAGACGCGGGTCCGGCGGCCAGGGCTCTGGCGCTGACGGACGCGGCGGGTCCCAGGACCGCCCCGGGCAGCGTCCCCCGCGCCCGCAGGGACCCAGGCGGCCGCACCGCGACGATGATGGATTCGAGCGGGTAGAGCCGCAGCGCTCACGGTCCGCTCCAGCGCCAAGCCGGCCAGGCCGGTCGGGCGTCGACACCAGCTCCCGCGATCAGCCGTCCGCGTCCAGCCAGTCCCAGCGATCGCGGCCGGGCACCAGCCAGCGGACGGCGGCGCACGACGCGCCGGCCGGCCGGTTGCGGGTCATTCCCCTTGGCGGCGTCGGAGAGGTCGGCAAGAACATGACGCTCGTCGAGTACGGGCGGGACATCATCTTGCTCGATTGCGGCGGCAAGTTCCCGGAAGAGGAGCAGCGCGGGATCGACCTGATCATCCCCGATGTGACCTACGTCAAGCAGCGCCTCGCCAACCTGCGCGCGATCGTGATTACTCATGGCCACGAGGACCATATCGGCGCCTTGCCGTACATCTTGCCCCAGTTCAAGGATGTCGCTCCGATTCCGATCTACGGTTCACCCCTGGCCCTCGGCTTTATCGAAGGCAAGCTCTTCGAGCACCGCCTCGACAAGCTGGTCACGCTCCACCCGCTGAGCAAGGGCGACCGAATTCACCTGGGGCAATTGGCGATCGAGCCGATCCACGTCACCCACTCGATCCCGGACACCAACGCGATCGCGGTCCATACGCCGGTCGGGACGATCGTCGATACGGCCGACTTCAAGTTCGATCCCACGCCGGTGATGGATCTGCCGACGGACGAGCGCCGACTGCGCCGTCTCGGCGACGAGGGCGTTCTGGCGCTCTTCTCCGACACCGTCCGCGTCGAAACCGAGGGCAGCACCCCCTCTGAGCGGGTCGTGCTCGAGAAGATGGACGCGGTGATCAAGGAGGCGCGGGGCCAGGTCATCATCGCCACCTTCGCCTCGAATATCAGCCGCATCCACATGGCCCTGCTGGCCGCCCAGAAGTACGGCCGCAAAGTCGCGGTGGCCGGGCGCAGCATGGAGCAGAACTCCCGAGTCGCTCTCGACCTGGGGTATCTCGATCCGCCGGATGGCTTGCTGCTGCCGCTCGACGAGATCCTGAAGCTCCCCCGAGAGAAGCGGGTGCTGGTGATCACCGGCAGCCAGGGTGAGGCGACCGCCGCCCTCTCCCGGATCGCGGCGGCCGAACATCCCCGCATCCGGATCGCGCAAGGGCGACGTTGCCCTGCTCTCCGCGACGCCCATTCCCGGCAACGAAGAGACGGTGACCCGCACGATCGACAACCTCTTCCGGCGCGGAGCGCGAGTCGTCTACAGCGGCGTCGATCGCGGGGTCCACGTCTCGGGGCACGCCGGCCGGGACGAATTGAAGAAGATGCTCCAGTTGTTACGGCCGAAGTTCGCGGTGCCGATCCACGGCGAGTTCCGCCATATGGTGCTCTACCGCGAGCTGTGCAACGAGATGGGCATCTCGGCCGATCGGGTATTGCTCCCGGAGATCGGTGGCGTGATCGAGTTTACCAAGGACACCGCCGGGCAGCGCGGGCACGTCCCCTCCGGCTCCATCCTGGTGGACCGCCTCGGTGACCGTGGCAGTTCGGTGGTTACGTTGCGCGACCGCGAGCACATCGCCGACGACGGCGTCATCGTCGTCACGATCGTCGTCAACCGTGAGAACGGCGACCTCATCGCCGGTCCGGATCTGATCGGCAAGGGGCTCAAGCCGGAACTGCAGAACGGCGCCCTGCGCGAGGCAGAGGCTGAACTGCGCCGCGCGCTCGAGCGCCGCTCGAAGGGCGAGGTTCAACTGGGACACATGGTCCAGCGGGCCAAGGAGACGGTTGGCAAGGCACTGTACCGGCGCTCCAAGAGCCGCCCGATGATTCTGCCTGTAGTGACGGAACTGTAAGAGGGCCGCGGCGAGTCCCCCTGTGCAGAGACGCCGTCATCATCAAGGATCAACCCTTGAGTACATCGTGCGCCCGATCGCGCAGGAGGCGCTCTGCCTCGGCGGCGACGCGGCGCACGATGTCGCCCGCCGGCTCGATCCCATGGATCAGGCCGACCGCATTTCCTGCCCACACCGCCGCCAGATCGCCGTCACCCGCTTCGCTCGCCGCCCGGAGTTGCTCGCTCAGCTCGTCCAGGTGCGCGACGACGTCTGCGTCGCGGCCATGCCAGGCATCGGTAAAGGCATTGGACAGGACGCGACCGCCGATTCCCTCCGGGAAGGGCAGTGAGAGCCCGAGGTCGTAGGCCAGGGTCCGAACGGTATCGTCCGTGCCCGCGGCGACGACCCGAGCCTTTTCCCAGTCTTGGCCTGCCCACTCGCCACTGGCTACGAACCGGGTGCCCATCCAGACGCCGTCGGCCCCGAGCATGAGGGCCGCGGCCAGGCCACGGCCGTCTGCAATTCCTCCCGCCGCCACGACGGGAACGCCGCCGGCGATGTCGACCACGGCCGGAACGAAGGAAAGCGTGCCGTTGGCGCCGGTGTGCCCACCGCCCTCCGCGCCTTGAGCGGCAATGACATCGGCTCCCGCCGCGACGGCTCGCCGCGCCATTGCGACCGTCTGGACCTGGACGAGCACCTTCGCGCCGGCGGCGTGCGCGGCATTCACATAGGGGACTGGGTCGCCGAACGACAAGCCCACCCCGGCGACTTGCTCCTCGATCGCCACCCGCACTAATTCATCCGCTCCCGGATAGCTGAGAACAAACCCTACCCCGAAGGGGCGGTCGGTGCGTTCGCGCACGATCCGAATCTGCTCCCGGAGCCAGGCGGGGCGATCCGGATCCCACGTGGATCCGGAGGCGCCGATCAGCCCGAAGCCGCCCGCGCCAGAAACGGCGGCAGCCAGGTCCGCCGTCGCGGTACCTGCCATCGGCGCACTGATAATTGGGTGCTCAATGCCCAGGAGGTCGCAGAGGACGAGCTGTGTTAAGCATCGGCGTCTCCCGGTATGGATCGAGATTATCTGTGGCGTGTGCGAACCCAGGCTACACCTACCTACCGCGCTGTCAAGACCGCCCACGCCGGCACGCGTGCGGCCGTACCGGGGCTATTCGGAGGGGTTCGTCTTCTCGGCGATCCATTTGAGCGACGTGAGCGTGCGGTCCCAGCCGGAGGCGATCGCTTCCATCCCCTGACCGGTCGAGGCGAGTCGCCCGGGGCGCGCGCTGTACCGCACCTCACGGCCGGCGCGACGAGACTGGACGAGTTGTGCCCGATCAAGGCGGGCCAGATGCTTGACCACGGCCTGGCGGGAAAAGGGCAGATCTTCCGCCAACGTGGTTGCGGTGCCCTCACCGACCTCGACGAGATGCTCGAGGACAGTGCGGCGGTTCGGATCGGCCAGGGCTGCGAAGACGTCCGCGAACTCGCTCAGTGTGCGGCTCATTGGGAAACAACCGGCGCGGTGGCCTCGCCCGCCTGGCGCAAGAGCACCAGCTGAGTCGCCCACCCATGGACGTTATCGGCATGCCGCGCCGACCGGATCTCCGGCGAGGTCAGCAGTCCAGCGAAGCCGCTCTCCTTGACCCGGACCAACACGCCGTTTTCGTGTTCCACCAGTGTGAATTCGACCAGGGTGGAGTTGCCCGGCTCGGGCATTGCGCCGGGGAAGGCGCTGGTCCAACGGTAGGCGGCGTAGCGCGGCGGGATGAGCCGTTCGACCCGCACCGGGAAGCGGCCATAGCGAGCGGTTTCGACCAGGACGATCTCGCCTTCCTGGCCGTCATGGTCGAAGCACAGGTCGTCGCCGATCCAGAAGCCCCTCCGGGAGACGAGCGACCAGACGTGGTCGATGCCGGCCTCGATGAAGATCTCGCTGCGAATGGTATCCGGGGTCATTAGGTGCCTCGGGTGGGTACTCGCTAACCGTCGACGCGGGCGTCGGGGAAGCGATCCGGCACCAGGTTGAGGGCCAGTCCGTGCTCGAGCCACGCTTTGGCCCCGGCCAGGAGCCAGGACGAAGCCGCCGGTAGAATCGAGGGCCCCTGCCACGACGGCATCACCGTCGCCGTGGAAGCCGGAGTTGACGACGTTGACGAACGTCGCGTCGGCGCCATGGGGTGTAAAGCGCCACTCGATGGTCGTCGGGGCGGAATCAACGTCCCAATCAACCAGGATGCGCTCGTTCTCATCGACCGCCTTGACGTCGACCTGCGTCGAGACCCCGTAGAACTCCCATTCCCAGGTGACGCGGGCGCCGGGCACCAGGCGACCGCTTCCCTTCGAGAACCAGAAGTTGGCGGTAATCTCGGGATCGACAAAGGCGGCAAACACGTCGGCGACCGGGCGCCGGATGAGCATGCCTGTTTCGGCAACGGGCGGCTTGGTCAACACGAGTTGCTTGGTGGCGGTCATTGCGGGACTTCCTCCAATGCAGGCGGTCGCTCGCCATAATGTGCAACGCTAGGGTAGCACGTTGGAGCAGGCCCGACGACCCCGGGCGAGCAACGGACCGAGCGCCGCTACGGGAACACGAAAGCGTGGATGGCCCCGTCAACTTCGCTTTGACATGGCTTCCAGGTGTATCTCGGCGAGGGTTGCAGGTTCGGCAAGGAGATCGATTTCGGTAATGCGGCCCTCTTCGATGAAGAATTCGAAGATCACCCTGGGGGTCTTGCCTGCCATCCACGCGGCACCAGGCGAACCGTCGACGAAGAACAGGCGTACGACCCTGGCCCCACCGGAGAAGGTCTCTGCAACGAGCCGCGCTCCGTGGATAAGCTCCTGGGCACCCATGCGAGTGGCCTCGGAATCGGCGCGGAGCACCGCCTCCGGGTCGAGGAGCGTCATCAGGGCCTCGAAGTTGCCTTCCCGCGAGGCACGCAGGAAGGCGTCGACGATTGACCGTTTGCGCTCGATGTCGCCGTCCGGTTCAGGGACACCGCCCCGAACGCGTCGCCGGGCCCGGCTCGCCAGTTGCCGCGTGGCGACCGGCGAGCGATCAATGATCGTCGCGATCTCATCGAAGGGCACAGCAAACATGTCATGCAGGACGAACGCGAGGCGTTCTGGCGGTGTGAGGCGTTCGAGCACAACCAACATCGCCTCGTTGACCGAGTCGGCCAGGAGAGCGTCGTCCTCGGGGCTCGCAGGCGAAGAGAAGTCGGTTTCGATCGCCTGCTCGCGCTTGGACGTCCGCGTGCGAAGCATGTCGAGACAGGTGCGAGAAACGATTGTGGTGAGCCAGCCACCCATATTTTCGACGCCGTTGGTGTCGGCGCGACTGGCGCGAAGCCAGGCATCCTGAAGCGCGTCATCCGCCTCGGCGGTCGATCCGAGCATCCGGTATGCCATCGCACGGAGCTGCCCGCGACGCGCTTCGAATTCACCGGCGAGCCATTCGTGCTGATCCACTGTCACATCCTCTCAGGTCGAAACGACAACGTATTGTCGGTCGAATCGCGATCGATGCCTATGAGCAGGAATGGAGCACACTGTGTCATCGGAACACGTCACGATGCGCTGAATCACGGTCGGACTTGCCGACCTGCCGGCACGTCAGTTTCCGGACTTCCAGTTCGTCTTTGAGCTTGCCAAGACACGCCGGGTCGATGTGACCCACGACTTCAGGAGTGACCATGACCGCCTCTTCCACCCTGGGAATTAAGACCGTGCTGCATCCCGTGTCCGACCTGGCGACGGCCAAGGCGATGTACACCGCCCTGCTCGGCGTCCCGCCGCAGGCCGACGGGCCCTACTACGTCGGCTTCGACGTCGCGGACCAGCACATCGGGCTGGTGCCGGGCGGTGCATCGCAGGGCATGACCTCGCCGGTGGCCTACTGGCACGTGCCGGACATCGAGGCGAAGCTGGCCGAGGTGACGGCCGCGGGTGCCACCGTGAAGGAGCCCGCACACGACGTCGGCGGCGGCCGCCTGGTGGCCACGGTCACCGACCCGGATGGCAACGTCCTGGGGCTGCTTCAGGACCGCTGAGTCGCTAGGTTGAAACCTGGCGCTAAACTTACGAAACCTCTCCGAGGTTGATCGTGTACGCGGGGCGCCTCGCCTGCCCCGGCCTAGTCCCGGAGGGACCTTGTAGGTTTAGCCCCAGGTTTCAACCTGGGGTCCCTTTGCTGATGGAGACTCGATGAGCATAGCCACAATGACGGGCACGCAGTCGCCTGCGCTGCAAGCTGCCGACAGCCACGATTTGATTCGCGTGCACGGCGCGCGCGTGAACAACCTCAAAGACGTCAGCATCGTGCTCCCGAAGCGCCGGCTGACGGTGTTCACCGGCGTCTCCGGCTCGGGCAAGAGCTCGCTCGTGTTCGGCACGATCGCCGCGGAGTCGCAGCGGCTGATCAACGAGACGTACAGCGCCTTCGTGCAGGGCTTCATGCCGACGTTGGCGCGGCCCGAGGTCGACGTGCTCGACGGGCTGACGACCGCGATCATCGTCGACCAGGAGCGGATGGGCGCCAACGCCCGCTCCACCGTCGGCACCGTCACCGACGCCAACGCGATGCTGCGCATCCTCTTCAGCCGGCTCGGTCAGCCGCACATCGGATCGCCCCAGGCGTTCTCCTTCAACGTCGCCTCGATCAGCGGAGCGGGTGCGGTCACGCTCGAGCGCGGCGGGAAGACCGTGAGGGAGCGGCGCAGCTTCAACATCACCGGCGGTATGTGCCCGCGCTGCGAGGGCATGGGTAGCGTCACCGACTTCGACCTGACTGCGCTCTATGACGACAGCTTGTCGCTCAACGAGGGGGCACTCACCGTCCCCGGCTACAGCATGGACGGCTGGTACGGCCGCATCTACCGCGGTTGCGGCTTCTTTGACCCGGACAAGCCGATCAGCAAGTACACCAAGAAGGAACTGCACGACCTCCTCCACATGGAACCCACCAAGATCAAAGTCGACGGGATCAACCTGACGTATGCGGGACTGATTCCGCAGATCCAGAAGTCGTTCCTCTCCAAGGACCGGGAGGCGATGCAGCCGCATATCCGGGCGTTCGTGGACCGGGCGATCACCTTCACCGCGTGTCCCGAGTGCGGCGGCACCCGGCTCAGCGAGGCGGCCCGGTCGTCGCGGATCAGGGGCACCAACATCGCCGACGCCTGCGCGATGCAGATCAGCGACCTGGCCGACTGGGTCCACGGCCTCGACGAGCCATCGGTGGCGCCGCTGCTCGCCGCGTTGCGACGAACCCTCGACTCGTTCGTGGAGATCGGGCTGGGCTACCTCTCGCTCGACCGTCCGTCGGGCACGCTATCAGGCGGAGAGGCACAGCGCACCAAGATGATCCGCCACCTCGGCTCCTCGCTCACCGACGTCACCTACGTCTTCGACGAGCCCACCATCGGGCTGCACCCGCACGACATCGAGCGGATGAACGACCTGCTGCTGCGGCTGCGGGACAAAGGCAACACGGTGCTGGTCGTGGAGCACAAGCCGGAGACGATCGCGATCGCCGACCGCGTCGTCGACCTTGGCCCAGGCGCCGGTGTGGCGGGTGGCACCGTCTGCTTCGAGGGCACCGTCGCGGGGCTGCGGGCCAGCGGCACCATCACCGGCCGCCATCTCGACGACCGGGCCGCCCTCAAGGAGACGGTGCGCACGCCCACCGGCGCGCTGGAGATCCGCGGCGCGACGACGCACAACCTGCGCGACGTCGACGTCGACATCCCGCTCGGGGTGCTCGTCGTCGTCACCGGCGTCGCCGGCTCCGGCAAGAGTTCGCTCGTGCACGGGTCGGTCCCCACCGGCGCAGGTGTGGTGTCGATCGACCAGAGTGCGATCCACGGCTCGCGCCGGAGCAACCCGGCGACGTACACCGGACTGCTCGACCCGATCCGCAAGGCGTTCGCGAAGGCCAACGGCGTGACGCCGGCGCTGTTCAGCCCCAACTCCAAGGGCGCCTGCCCCAACTGCAACGGCGCCGGCGTCATCTACACCGACCTGGCGATGATGGCCGGCGTCGCCACCACCTGCGAGGAGTGCGAGGGGAAGCGGTTCCAGGCAGCAGTGCTTGACTACCACCTCGGCGGCCGCGACATCAGCGAGGTGCTCGCGATGTCGGTGACCGAGGCCGAGGAGTTCTTCGGCGCCGGCGTGGCGCGCACCCCGGCCGCGCACGCCATCCTCGATCGACTCGTAGACATCGGGCTCGGCTACCTCAGCCTCGGCCAGCCGCTCCCGACGCTGTCCGGCGGCGAGCGGCAGCGGCTCAAGCTGGCCACCCACATGGCCGAAAAGGGCGGCGTCTACGTCCTCGACGAGCCGACCACCGGCCTCCACCTCGCCGACGTCGAGCTGCTGCTCGGCCTACTCGACCGGCTCGTCGACTCCGGCAAGTCGGTCATCGTCATCGCGCACCACCAGGCGGTCATGGCGCACGCCGACTGGATCATCGACCTCGGCCCCGGCGCCGGCCGCGACGGGGGCAGGATCGTCTTCGAGGGCACACCCTCAGCCCTCATCGCCGCCCGTTCCACCCTCACCGGCGAGCACCTCGCCGCCTACGTCGGGGAGCCGATCACGACACACGCCAGATGATGCACGAGGACCAAGTTCCGATCGATCTGGATACCGCCCGCGCGCTGATCTACGGCCAGTTCCCTCAGTGGAGCGCGGAGGCGATCGAACACGGTCCAACGGGCGGCACGGTCAACGCGATATTCCGGATCGGAGCACACAGTACAGCCCGGTTCCCACTTCGAGCAGAAGAGCCGTTCGCCCTGGCCGCATTACTTCGCTCCGAGGCGGCAGCGATCACGGAGCTTTCAGCGCACTGTCCTTTTCCCGTGCCCATGCCCGTCGCGCTGGGGCTGCCCGGCGACGGCTACCCGTTGCCATGGTCGGTACAGACCTGGCTCTCCGGTGACGTCGCCACAGCCGGCCGGCCTCGCGGCATCCGCCGCGTTCGCGCGAGACGTCGCATCCCTGATCGGGTCGCTGCGGGTCGCCGATACTCGCGGTCGCCGATTCGGTGGTCAGGGGCGAGGGGGACACTTGCCGGACCACGACGGCTGGATGGATCTCTGTTTTCACAACAGTGAGGGCCTGCTCGATGTCCCCCGGCTGCGCTCGCTGTGGGCCACCTTTCGTGAGTTGCCTGGCGCCAGCCGGGACATGATGAGCCACGGCGACCTCATTCCCGCGAATCTCCTCGTTCGGGGTGAACGCCTCGCCGGGGTGCTCGATGGTGGAGGGTTCGGGCCGGCTGATCCGGCCCTCGACCTCGTGGCGGCGTGGCACCTTCTGGACCAGAATGCGCGCGATCTCGTGCGGACGGATCTCGGCTCCGGCGATGTCGAGTGGAAACGCGGAGCGGCGTGGGCGTTCCAACAATCCATGGGGTTGGTCTGGTACTACGAGCGCTCGAATCCCGGTATGAGCGACCTCGGTCGAAGCACCCTGCAACGCATCCTCGACGATCCTGACCTCTAGAGCGTCGTCGAGTCGCGACAGTTACGGGCGCAGAGGCGACCTACGAGCGACCGTCAATGCGATGTCCTCAACGAGCCGACCACCGACCTGCTGCTCGGCCTGCTTGACCGGTTCGTCGACTCCGGCAAGTCGGTCATCGTCATCGCGCACCACCAGGCGGTCATGGCGCACGGCGACTGGATCATCGACCTCGGCCCCGGCGCCGGTCGCGACGGGGCCGGAGCGTCTTCGACGGCACACCGGCCGATCTCGTCGCCGCCCGTTCCACCCTCACCGGCGAGCACCTCGCGGCCTACGTCGGCGCCTAGCGGGGCCCTCGCGGACACCGGGTGTCATATGCAACACGTGCTGTCGTAGATCTTCAGAGGTCGATACCGTCCCGGCGCTCACGGCCAGGAGGGAACGCATGTGACGCACGCGCTCTCTCCGGCGGATGTACCCAGCGCGTCAGGCGCGGGGCCGGAGGCTCTGGTTCATGCGGAACGGGTTGCCCGGGTCGTAGCGGGTCTTGAGCTCCATTAGTGCGCTCGTCGACAACCTTGGCCGCCGTCGCCGCTAGCCTCGGAGGGGCTGTCCGGTTCAGCCCGGGCCAACCCTGGGCCAACCTTGGGCCGTGAGCCCCGGGTGACCCGGAGACGCGGCCAACCTTTAAGGCGAGGGCTTTAGGCGGTCGTCGTTGGCGCCGTAGGCAGCGCGGACCCGCGTCTCCTTTTCCTCCCCGAAGCCGGCGAAGTTTGGGTAGAGCCCGCCGTCGGAGAAGCGGTGCATGTCGGCCCAGGCCGCGCGGGTCCAGGCGACGCAACAATCACTGTCTGAGGGGTCGCCGCAGGCCGGGTCGATGCTGAGCCGGTAGGGGCGGTCCAGCGCCCGAAGGCCGTGGCTGCGGCGGCCACCCGGCTCGCCGCGCCGCCGCCGAGGTGCCAGAGCCCGATCAGCGACATCGGCGTCGGCCGGTCGCGGGAGTACCTCACCGACGTCGCCAGCGAGGCGCTGGCGACGTCGGTGAGGCAGAGCGACATTCAGTAATAGCGCGGTCCCGTGGGGAAGAAGAGGGCGAAGGCGTGTTGCAGCATCGCATACGGCATCGTCGTGCTCGGGTCGAGCAGCCGCGCCGTCAGTTCCCGCAAGGCCGCAGCACCTCCTCGCCCACCTCGACGATCTTTGGCGATGCGCGCTCGGGCGCGATGCCGATCAGGCGACCCCCGCCGGTTGGAGGTTGTTTGCGACGTAGACCGTTTCTCCCGCCGCCGAGTGGAAGATGGTGAGGGCGCCGTCGCCGGGGACCAGTGGCTCGGCGAAGAGGTGGGTCAACGTGGCGCTGCTGAAGAACCCGACGACTTTCAGCGCGACCGCGCCGGTGTTCTCAATGCCGTGTGGCGCCCAGGCCGGAATGACGGCCAGGTCGCCGGCGCGGACCCGGCCTGCCTCATCGCCGATGGTGGCGATCCCTTCCCCCTGCACGATGTAGAGCACCTCTTCGGCGCCGTCGTGATGGGTGGCCAGCCGCTTGCCCGGCGCGACCTCGAAGTAGACGACCGCGCTGTTGGTGGCGCCGCTTGCGGCATAGATCGGGAAATTGAAGCGCGTCAGGACAGTCTGATCGGTGGCCGAGGTGAGGTCCTGCAGGTCGAGATCGTTGACGTTTACCGCGTGCAATGTGTGCTCCCTTCGATGGTCTCGTAAAATCGCGGACGGTTCTGTAACGTGAAACTGAGGCCACTCTACACCCCGGTTGCGCCGTTGTCAATATGGTGTTACCATGGTGTACGTGAATACGCGACGACGGACCTACCACCTGCGCAAACGCGCCGAGCGCCAGGCAGAGACGCGGCAACGCATCGTCGAAGCCGCCGTGGCCCTGCACGAGGAGTTGGGCACGGCACAGACCACGATCAGTGGCATCGCGGACCGTGCCGGCGTTGGGCGCCCGACGGTGTACCGGCACTTCCCCGATGACCGCTCGCTCTTTCGGCCTGCACCGGTCATTACTTCGCACAGCATCCGCCGCCAGATCCGACCGGCTGGCGCCAGATCGGCGATCCCGAGGAACGGCTACGATGCGGACTGCTGGAGACGTATCGCTGGTATCGGGAGACCGAGCCGATGTCGACGAAGATGTTTCGTGATCTCCCCGCGGTGCCGGTGCTGGAAGAGGTGTTGGCGCCGCTGTTCAACGGGTTCGTGGACGCCCAAACCGCGCTGGCCGACGCGTGGCCCAGGCCGGTTTCGCCCGTGCTCCACGCCGCGATCGGGCACGCGCTTGCCTTCTCAACCTGGCGCTCACTGGCGTGCGAGCATGGACTGCGGGATGAAACCGCGGTCGATCTCCTGACCGCGATGGTGGTTGCCACCACCCGGTGGGACGTCCACGCCGCCGCCTAACGATCGACGGCGGTCGACCTCAACGCAAACACGCTAGCTATGGATTGGGCCCAATCGCGACGTCGGCGAACAGCCGGCCCAGCTCCTGGTGGGGAAGGATCTGCCCGGTCGGTATCGGGAGGTACCGCCGTGCCGCATGCTGGTACGTCCCGCACCGAAGAGAAGCCGTCGACCTCGCGCTGACCAGGATCCCTGACGTGGGCCAACACGGTGGGCTGATTGGGGAGGGCGATGCCGCCGAGATCGTCGACGACGCCGTGCGGGCGGCCGACGCGGCGGTCGGGATTGGGGTCAGCGCGGAGATGGGCGAATGATCCGAGCACTCGCCCTTGGCGGCGGCCTTCTTCAACGGACTCGGAGTCTGTTGAGACGGGGCGGGCAGGCAGGCGGGTGGAGGCAGAGCTGCGCGGGATCGGTCGTCTCGGAATCAGCGATTTGCGCTTTTCGTTCCCGTTCTGGATTTGAGACGATGGAGACATGACCATCGGGTATGCTCGGATCTCGATTGGGGATCAGACCCTCGACCTCAAATTGGGCGCCCTGGCCACGGCGGACGGCGGCAAGGGGCTTCCGGAGACCGCCGGCGGGGCGCTGGTCGAGCGCGCCTCGTTCGACCGCGTCGCCGCCCGCTCCGCCCTCACCGGCAAGCACCTGGAGGTCTATGCCGGCGCCTGAGTGGCGCGTATCATTGCTGCCGCGGTCTGTGGTACGACGACGGCCATCAGCCGTCGTCGTGGAGACCGAGTATCGCGGCGGGGCCCTGGTAGCGACATCTGCCCACCGGCGACGCGAAACTCCTAGCTCGGTGCGTCCCCTTTTGATACGACTGATACGACAGCAGCGGGCGCGCCGAGCGGAATGAGGAATGGCTCAATGATCGCGGAGATCACAGCGCGCCAGGGGCAGCTTGCGTCCCTTTGCGAACGCTACGGCGTTCTCAGGCTCGACCTCTTCGGCTCGGCGGCACGAGGGAGCTTCAACTCCGTGGCCAGTGACCTCGATTTTGTGGCGCTCTTCGCCGACCGAATGAGCCCGACCTATGTCGATCGGTACCTAGAATTCGCCGAGGCGCTTGAGGCCCTTTTCGGGCGGTCGGTGGACCTCGTGACGGAGCGATCCATTCGCAGCCCGTCTTTCCGGCGTGCCGTGGATCGTGATCGGGAGACGATCTATGAGCGACCGGGTAGCGCAACAGTTGCGTGACGCGCTGGACGCATGAGGCCACATCGGCGCGTTCATCGCGGGGAAGACGTTTCGGGACTACGAGGAGGATTACGGACTCCGTCTCCGGGATCGAACGGCTTCTGGAGATCGTTGGAGAAGCGCTGAATCGTGCCCAACGCGACGAGCCAGCGTTGGCGGAAGGCATCCCGGAGCTGCGAAAGATTGTCGGCATGCGGAACCGGATCATCCACGGCTAGGGCGCAGGCATACGAACTCGTGTGGCTGACGGCGACGTTCCACATCCCAGTGCTATCCGAAGCCCTGGAGCAATTTAACCGCCCGCGCTCGACACCGTATGACGATGACGACACGGAACTCGGTTCCTGAGTCATCGGCCCGCCACTGGATCTGTGATGAGGACGGTCGCGCCTACTTGGTATGCCGACCGGATTCGAACCTGTGGCCCCTTCCTCCAGGCGGTGATGGCCCACGCAGATTGGATCATCGACCTCGGCCCGGGCGCCGGCCACAACGAGGGCCGGATCGTTTTCGAGGGGATATCCTCAGCCCTCGTCGCCGCCCGCTCAGCCCTCACCGGCGAGCACCTGGCGGCCTACGTCGGAGACTGACCGCCGCCTATCCTCAAGCGACCTTCTCAGATGCCGCCATGGCGATCGCCTATCGACGCGTGAACGTCAGGTGCGTGACACCGCTCGGTGACGAGACGGCCTCGACATCGTAGCGCTCCTCGATGCCTTCCAGGCCGTCCCACAGGCGGACGCCGCGGCCGAGCATGATCGGCACCTGCACGACGTGGCAGACGTCGATGAGGCCGGCGGCGAGGAAGTCGCGAATGATCGTCGGGCCCCCTCCGATGCGGATGTCGAGATCGCCGGCCGCCTGACGGGCGAGGTCGAGCGCCTCCTGTGGGCTAGCGTCGACGAAGTGGAACACGGTCCCGCCCTCCATCTCGATCGACGGGCGCGGGTGGTTGGTGAGCACGAAGACCGGCGAGTGGAACGGAGGGTTCGGACCCCACCAGCCGCGCCACTCTTCGTCGGTGCCGACGCCGGTCCACGGGCCACCCTGGGGCGGGCCAAACTTGCCCCGGCCCATGATCTCGGCGCCGATGTTGAGAAGGTTCCGCTCGGCGAAAGCGTTGTCGACACCCGTGCTGCCGCCGGGTTCGCGGACCATCGAGCGCCAGAACCGGGTGGCGAACATCCACTCGTGCAGACGTTCCCCGGCGTGCCCGAACGGGGCGTCGAGCGTGGGGCCGTCGCCGGTGCCGAATCCGTCGAGCGAGATCGAAAAGTTATGCACGCGGACCTGGGACATGGTTTCCCTCCTGTGGGCGAAGTGAATTGCGATGCGCGCCGCCGACGAACCAACGTGCGGAAGGCGTAGCGCCGTTTCCGCTCGCGCCCGGGCCGCGAGCCCCGGGCGACGTGGAGACGCTGTCGACCTTCTCGCGCGATGCGCTAGGTAGCATCCAGCGCCTATTCGGCGCCGGGCATGCCGCTGAAGATCTCGAGGAGCACCCCAAGATCCCGGTCGGTCGGGAGGTAGGCGACTTCGATACCGCTGTGCGTGCCGCTGAGGGGCAGCGTTTTTCCACGGTGGATCTGGACCGCGTCGTCGAAATCGGGCGTGGCGACGGCGATGTGGTGGACACCTTCGCCCTTCTCGGCGAGGAAGCGCGCAAAGATGCCGTGCTCGTTGAGCGGCTGGATCAGCTCCCACATCACCTTGCCGACCATGGTGGTGGCGGCGCGCGTGGAGCCTTTCAGCGGTTGACCGTCGTGGTAGAGGTCCGGGGCGTTCTCGGGGGTGACCTCGAAGATCTCCCAGGGGCCGATCCCGTAGTCGTCGACGTATCGCCGCAGCGTGGCGTCGAGGTCGCGCACGACGATCCCGATCTGCATCGTCTCGGTAAAGATGGCCTCGCGCGTCGGTGAATAGCTGTGCTTGGTCACGCTTTTGTCCCCCTTTGCGTCTCCTCACGCGCACCCGTCGATCGCGTTTGCATTCCGACCGCCTGACCCATGCGTTCACACCATTGTGTGCGTTTCAGCGGGTACTCGTCTCGTCCACGAAGCCAACGTAGCGCCGGCTGGCTTCCCTATCATGAGTGAAACGCTCGTTCGCCCGCCCCGTTTGTCCGCTTGAATCGCGCACCGCCGGCACAGGGAGTGGGAAGCGCGTTTGCGAAGAGGGCGATATGCTGACGATCGGAGTGCGGCGCGAATCCGGTTGTCGCCGCGGGCGATGTCAGATCGATAGGTGAGGCAGATGCGCTTTGCGATCGGGGAGTTTGCGCACGAGACGAACACGTTCTGTCCGGGCTTCACGGAGCTGGCGGATTTTCGGGCGTCGCTTTGGGACGAGGGAGCGGAGATCGTCACCCGGCACCGGGGCGTGCGCAACGACCTCGGCGGCATGATCGCGGCGGGGGAGCGGCTCGCGATCGAGCTGGCGCCCTTGCTGGCAACCACCACCCAACCGTCGGCGACGATCTCGCGCGATGCCTACGACACGATCCGCGACACCCTCTTCGCGCGGTTACAGGCGGCGGGGCCGGTCGATGCCATCTGCCTGGCGCTGCACGGGGCCGGATCGGCCGACGGTATGGAGGATATCGAAGGGACCTTCCTGGCCGAGTTGCGCGACCTCGTGGGGCGGGAGATCCCGATCGTGGTCTCGCTCGATCTTCACGGCAACACGACCGAGGCCATGCTGGAGCACGCGACAGCCGCCTTTTACTGTCACGAGTACCCACACGTCGACACCTACGACCGGGGCGTGGAGATCATCGAGACGGCGGCCAAGATCCTGCGCGGGGAGATCGCGCCGGTGATGCACCTGCGGCGGCTGCCGCTGATCATTCCGCCCTCGACCACGCTCTCGGGTCCGGCGAAGGTGATCAACGAGCGGTGCTTCGCGTGGGAGCGGGAGCCGGGCGTGATCGACTGCAACTTTACCCACGGCTTCCCCCACACCGACGTCTCCGTGATCGCGACGTCGGTGCTGGTGACGACGGACGGCGATCCGGATCTGGCGGAGACGGGTGGCGGACGACGTGGCGGAACTCGTCCTCGCCACGCTGGAGGATTTCCGGCAAGAGCTGCCCGGGGCGGAGGAAGCGATTG
Source organism: uncultured Chloroflexia bacterium (assembly GCA_963724285.1). Lineage (GTDB taxonomy): Bacteria > Chloroflexota > Chloroflexia > Thermomicrobiales > UBA6265 > CAVRUD01. Next base: position 198,843 of record CAVRUD010000030.1, read on the forward strand.
CTCAGGCGCTGGCGGCGACGGAGTTGCCGGTGATCGTGGCCGAGGTGTCGGACAACCCGGGCGGGGGAGCACCTGGCAGCGGCACGCACCTGCTGCGCGCCCTGCTGGACGCCAATCAGCCCTCTACCTGTTTCGGCTTTGTCTGGGACCCGGCGACGGCGGAGCAGGCGCACGCGGCCGGGGCCGGGGCGACGATCGAGGTCACGCTCGGCGGCTTCACGGACGAGCTGCACGGTGCGCCGATCAGTGCGACGGCCTACGTCAAGAGCCTCACCGACGGGCGGTTCGTACTGGTCAATCCGATGGGCGCCGGCAGCGAGGTGAACCTGGGCAAGATGGCGCGGCTGATCATCGGCAACGTCGACGTGCTGGTGGGGTCGAGGCGGGCGCAGACACTGGACGCGCAGCTGTTCCTGCTGCACGGGATCGACGTCCGCACCTACCGGGTGGTCGCCCTGAAATCGCAGCAGCATTTCCGGGGCGGGTTCAAGGATCTGGCGGGCACGATCATCCGCACCGACACGCCCGGCTTCACCACCAGCAACCTCTCGAACTTGCCATTCCAGCGCATTCAGCGCCCGATCTGGCCGCTTGATCCGCTGCCGACCGAGGAAGTCACGACATCGCAGGGTTGAGCGGGTTAAGACTCGGGAAACCGGCGTTCTCTCCTTGACGTTCCAGCTCGGTGCGATGTGAGCTGGACCCGATAATGCCGCTGTGCTCGGGAATGACATCGTAGGCGGGTAGTGGACCTCGCTCGTACCCTCTCGTCGGTGGCGGAGTCCAGATGGAAAAAGCGGGCATCCTCAGTACGTGCGTTCGCGTGACGACGCCGGCTGACGGGCCCTGACGCTGGTCACGCAGGGGTAGCTTGGGTGCAGGTGGTGCAGTGACCCGTTGAGTCCGCAATCGTTTTAGCTCTCACGTCCTGGTCCCGGCCGCGTTCGCACCAGTGGAACTCGTGACGATGTTCGCGCCATAGCCAGGGAGACCACGCGTGACGACAGGTACCCGCCCGTTTCGATTCGGGGTGATCAACGAGAGCATGACGACCGCCGATGCCTGGCTCAGACAGGCGCGGCACGTCGAGGAACTGGGATACGACACCTTCTTGATCCGCGACCATTTTGTCCCGGACTTCTTCGGCGACCAGTTCGCGCCTTTTCCAGCCCTGATGGCGGCAGCAGCCGCAACGGAAACGCTGCGCGTCGGGACCTACGTGATCGACAACGACTATCGCCATCCGGCCTTCCTCGCCAAGGAGGTCGCGACGCTGGACGCCATGTCGGGCGGCCGGTTCGAACTTGGGATTGGCGCCGGCTGGCTGCGGCGGGAGTACGACCTGGCCGGCATCGCGTACGACGACGCGAGCGTCCGGATCGATCGCCTTGAAGAAGGCCTGACGATCCTTAAAGGCCTGTGGGGCGATGGTCCGGTGCGTCACACCGGTACGCACTACCGCATCGATGGGCTGGAGGGCTTTCCAAAACCGGCCCAACGGCCAAGGCCGCCAATCATGATCGGGGGAGGCCGGCCGCGGATGCTCCGACTGGCCGGCCGCGAGGCAGACATCGTTGGCCTGATGACCATCGGCGTCGGCACCGGTGTCGTCGTCGACGATCCGCGGGGACGGATGTCGGCGGCCGTGGCCGAGCAGATCGGTTGGGTGCGCGACGGGGCGGGGGACCGGTTCGACGCCATCGAGCTGTGTACCGGGATCGACGTCACTATCACCGACGACCGCCGGGGACAGACCGAGGCGATGATCGCGCGCCGGGGTTGGAGCGGGCTCTCGGTCGAGGACGTTTGGGACATGCCCGCAATCCACATCGGCTCGGTCGATCAGATCGTCGAGGACATCAATCGGAGCCGGGCAGAGCTCGGCTTCTCCTACCTGGTCGTGAACGACGGGTTGCAGGAGGCCTGTGCGCCGATCATTGCCCGTCTAAGCGGGAAGTAGGCACGTGAGCCGGAGGCGGTATGGCACCGGCTCAGGGCGACGCCTACTCTGGCACTTCCGCCGCGACCGCGTCGATCTCCAAGAGCCACGCGGCGTCCAGCGTTTGCAGCACGACGACGGTCAGGGCCGGCTTGGCCCCCTGAAGGCGCCGGGAGCGGATCTCCCGGTTCTCGGCCGCCTGGGCGCGATCGGTGAGGTAGGTCGTGACCTTCACCAGGTTGGCGACGGTCATCCCCGCCGAAGCCAGAATCGCCTCCAGGTGGTCCCAGATGGCGTTGCATTGGGCCGCAAATCCCTCGGGCACGGTTCCGTCCGGCCGCTCCGGAATGGTGCCGGAGATGTAGAGCCACCTGGCCCCCGGGCCGACCTCGACGGCGTGGCTGTAGCCGCCAACTGGGGTGGAGATCGAGTCGGGATTGTGCTGCTTCACCAGGTTCTCCAAGCTCGTTCACGTTGGGGCCAGCAGACGCTCAGGCGGATACCAGCCTGGATCGGATCGCCTCGCTGACGAGGCTCACCAATCCGTCTTCAGGCACATGGGCGAGCCGGGCGAGTGTCCAGCCCTGTTCGAGCAAATACCCGACAACCACCCAGCCGGCGTAGTACGCCTCGCGTTCCAATCCGGTTGTGCCAGTGCCAAAGGTAAATCGGGCCACCGTGTCGGAGCTGCTGTCGGCGAGGTAGTCCCGCATCCCGCTGAGCAACTCCGCCTCCCGCTCGGTACAGCGCTGGAACCAATTCGGGATGGACCCCGCCCGTGTGTCTTCGAGGTACGCCGCCGGCGGGTGGCCGGGCATCAGCGCGGCGGTCGTGTGGGTTGCCAGTCCTTCCTCCAGGATCAGTTGGGCGATCGGGCGCTCCCAACTACCCGGCAAGTCGGCGGTGGTGAGGTGGACGGCGTGGGTGAACTCGTGCGGGAGGATAAGCTCCCGCTCTTCGGCGACCTGCTCGACTGGGACGCAGACGACCGGCACCCCGGCATTCATCGTGCTGAAGGCGTTACCCTCCAGGGCGCCGACGAAGACCACCAGGCGAACCGTGACATCCTGACGACAGTCGAGGAGGCGGGCGACGGAGCGCAAGATCGGTTCGGGCGCGGGCACCAGCCCAGAGGCGCCCGCCCGGACCTGCGCAAGTACGCCGGGGTAGGCGGGCCAGGCCTCGTCGAGCAGCCGGCGGGCGAGCGCCTGGCCGTCCGGGGTCGGCGGCACCGCGGCGAAGCCGTAGTGTTCTTGCCAGAGCCTCCAACGCACGTCGGCATCGGGTTCGACCGCTTGCGCTGCCTCGTAGAAGGCGAGAAAGCGCGGCGTTAGGTCGACAACCTCCAGGTTGATTGCTGGCTCCATAGTCCTACCTTCGTTACCCGCGGTTATGCTCTCGTCACGCTACGGCCTTGCTGCGACGGCGGCAAGACCGATGCGCTACCCGCCGCCGAGATGGCGGAGGGCAGGCGGTTCGTGAACCTCCCCTGCCCGGTGCGGAGCGCGGCAAGAGCGTGACGCCCCGCTAGACGTATTCGCGCACGCGGCCGCCTTCGACAGTGAGGACGCGAGTAGCCAGACGTTCGGTGGCGTAGCGGTCGTGGAGGACCATCAGGAGCGTACCGGAGAAGCTGCTCAGGGCTTCTTCGAACTGGTCGCGGGCGTGGAGGTCCAGGTGGTTCAGCGGCTCATCGAGCAACAGGACGTTGGCCCCTTTGAGCGTCAGCAGCGCCAGGGCCAGCCGGGCGCGTTCGCCGTAGGAGAGATCCCCGGCGAGCTTGAAGACCGTGTCACCCCCAAACAGGTAGAGGTGGAGGAAGTTGCGGGCGTCCGTCTCCGAGAGGGTGCCGAACCTGCGTACCTGTTCGAGCACGGTCCGGGACGGATCGACCGTCTCCTGTTCCTGGGCGAATCGGCCGATGACGACCCCGGTGCCGATCCGCAGGGTGCCGCTATCCGGCGTGATTTCGCCGTCGATGACCCGGAGGAGTGTCGATTTTCCGGAACCGTTCTGGCCGGTGAGGACGACCCGCTCGCCATCGCGGATATGGAGATCGACACCGTCGAGAATCTTGCGGTCGCCGAGCGTCACCGTAATGTCATCCAGGATGGCGACATCGCGGCCGTTCTCGGGGACATCGCCGAGGTCGAGGGCGAGCCCCCAGCGCCGCTGGGGTCGCTCGGTCATCTCGCCCGACTCGAGTTGGCGCTCCAACCGTTTCTCTCGGACCGTCGCCGCCCGGGCGATCCGCTTGGCTTTGGCCCGGATGGCAAAGTCGATCGTGCCCAGCTCGATCGAGTTGGCGTAGCCGGCGTTCTTGCGGATCGCCGCCTGGACGCGGGCGATCTCGCGCTGCTCGCGGCCGTAGGCAATGGCCTGGGCTTCGGCGGCCGCGTCTTTGGCGGCCAGATAGTCACTGTAGTTGCCGTGGTAGATCGTCATATGGCCCTCGTCCAGCTCGAATATCTGGGTGGCCACCCTGTCCAGAAAGGCGCGGTCGTGCGAGACGATCATGATCGCGCCCTGGTACGACGCGACGAAGTCCTCGAGCCAGGACAGCGCCTGGGGATCGAGGTGGTTGGTCGGCTCGTCCAGCAGCAGGAGGTCGGGCTTGCGCGCCAGCAGCGCGGCGAGCCCGGCGCGCGTCTTCTCCCCGCCTGAGAGGTTGGCGGCCGGGGTGGAGAGGTCGATCCCGGGCAGGCCCAGGGCACTCAGCATCGTCTCCAGGCTATCGAGCATGGCGTAGCCGCCCGCGTCCTCGAAGCGGGCCATGGCCGAGTCGTACGTCTGGAGGGCCGCTTCGTCATCGGAAGCGGAAAGTGACGCAATCGCCCGATCTAGTTCTTCGTGGGCGGCCAGCAGACCGTTGGCGGGAATATCGAGCAGATCGGCCAGAGTGGCCTCCGGCCGGTCGGCGAAGCCCTGACGGAGATACCCGACTTCGGTTCTGGTCGCGATCGACACCGCACCGGAATCCTGGGCGAGATCACCGGCCAGTATGGCGAAAAGGGTGGTCTTGCCGGCCCCATTCGGGCCTACCAGGCCGATCCGATCGCCGGGATTGACGCTGAAGCCGACGTGCTCAAAGATCCGCTGTCCGGCAAATTGCTTGGCGAGATTACTGACAGTTAACATGCGAGTTGGCGGCCTCCGCGTCCCGGGCTATTCCGCGGGACTGCTCGCGACGGTGTGATCCTGGGTACGACGATGCTACTTGGGGCAGGAACAGCACGGCGTAACCCAACCGGCGCGTCACGATCTGCCGGGGAGCAGATTCGGCAACGCGCGTGCGGTCTACCGGACCGATCGCGAGGGATTCGTTCAGAGAGTCAAGAGGAACCGGAAAAGAGGGACAACGCAGGCGGCAGCCATTAACCCCGTGCAGGCGCTTCGTCTAAAGCCGTGCGTTGCGGGTTACCTGCGCGTCATCGGAGGACCATACTCGCTTACGTCGCACCGTCCCGCCCGTGAGGCGGCCCCACGATGGTACAGCAGGATGCCTGAGATGAAAAGACGGGTAGACGGGAAGACGGGTAGACGGGAAGGCAGGAAGACGGGTAGACGAACTAAGAACGACGACGGGCGGGAATTTGGCATCCCGCCCGTCGTATGTGTCGTCTCTACTTCCCGTCTACCCGTCTTCCCGCCTTCCCGTCTCCGTTACGGCATGAGCTCGTCGTCGACGGCCACGAGTTCGTCCTCGCCGGCTTCGGCCTCGAGGGCCTGGAGGGCGTAGTTATCGATCTCCTGCTGGATGGCGTCGCGTAGGTTGATCAGGTCGACCAGATCGAGGCCGGCCAACACGGCGTTGTCAGCCGGGTTGCCGTCGTCCGAGGAGTTGGGAACGACCCGGAATTCGACTTCATATCCCTCTTCGGGATCTTCCTCGCCGCCCGGGGTTTCGTCCATGTAGATGTTGTAGGTTTCCAAGCTGATCGCCCCCTCCTGCGGGATGCCCTACCGGCCACCGCCGACTGCCGTTATCGGCCCTCGACAGGGATCGGCATCCACCGCCCTGCCGTTGGAACCGACCTCCGGTCCGGAGGCGGGTCTATCTTCAACGTTTGCGGCGAACGGTGCAAGTCCAGGAGGGGCAAGAGCGCCCGTCCGGGGTACTCCTACGTCCTCCGTGCTCGGGAAAGATCGTCAAGGGAGTCGGAGGAGTTCCGACTCGAAGGCGTGGCGATCGTCCTCGACCAGGCGAACACCTTCGCAATGGCGGAACGGAGCCCCCAGGCGGCGTGGTCCGCCTGGGGCAGGCAGGCCACCAGCCCGCATTCGATCACCCGCCCGTGGGAGATTGCCAGAGCATGACCACCTGCCGGCAGCGATGCCAGGATCCTCCGCCACGCCTCGACCTGAAGCTGCCCGAGCACCGCCGTCACTCCGCCCAGGCGCACAAGCCGATCGAACTCCACGAAAGGCTGTTCCCAGGTCCACCGCTCGTGATGACCGACCTCCGCGAGGAGCCTACCGTCCTGGGGACCCAGCGTAGGCAGGACATCATCGACGGCAAAGCCCATCGCGATAGCCGTCTCGATGGTGCGGGGGACAGGGCTGACGAGGACCCGGTCGAACGGACCGGCTGTCTGGCCGATCTGGCGGGCAAGGGCGACACCTTCCTGGGACAGATGTGACCCCAATCCTCGTTCGGTCTCCTTCTTTGTGAGCGAATGCCGCCGGATCTCGAGGACGCGCATTCCCTTCCCTCCCAGCTATTCGGGCACCTCCGCGCCGAAGAACCGGGCCAGCCCCCAGAGGTCGCGCCATTCGTGGTCAGGGGTGGCCGGGCCGGGCTTCGTCTCGGCGTAGCGGTTGATCCAGGCCGAACGCCAGCCGGCATCCTGAGCGGGGCCGATGTCGTACTTGAACCCGAAGGCAACGTGCATGATCCGTTCAGGGGCCACCCCGAGCCGCTCCTGAGCCTGGGCGAAGACCGTTGGGTTGGGCTTGTAGGCGCCGCAAGATTCGGCCGTGATGACGGCGTCGAAAGGCACCTCCAGGTGGCGCAACGTCTGCGCGATGATCGCCTCGTCGGTGTTGGAGATGATCGCCAGCTTGCCGCCCGCCTCGCGGACGGCGGACAGGGCGGGGCGTGTGTCGGGGAAGGGCTGCCAGGAGCGCATCGCCCGGCCCAGGGCTTCGCCCCAGGCGGGGTCCCAGCCGTAGCCCCGCTCGGCCGGCCCAGAGCCGGAGGCTCTCGGCCAGGGCCTGGTCGTACTTCATGTACGGCCCCTGGATAAGGTCGAACTGGATGGCCTCCCACCGCTCGCGGAGGACGCGGCCGTTGGGGGCGTCGGTATCGCCCATCCGCAGGGCAAGTTCGGCCAGGAACGTGGCCAGGCCACCGTCCCAGTCGATCAAGGTGCCGTAGCAGTCGAAGGTGACAACGTCGATCGCGGTCCGGTCCATCGGGGTCTCCTTTCGGGGTTCGGCGTTCGGCGTTTGGAGACGACGTTAGCGCATTGGTAAGGATGGATCGATCACGATTGCGAGCGGCGTCGGGCGCCGTTTCTTGCTCTCAGAACTGTTCTCGGACTGCTGAGTTAGAGGATTCGCCGCTAGACCAACCTCAGCGATTCGCCAGTTCTGCCGAGATCGCGGTCAGGCTGGCGTCGAGGGCGGCGAGGAGCTCGTCGGCCTGCTCCCGGGTGAGCGTCAAGGGTGGGGCGTAGAGGATATGGTCGCCCAGGGCGCCGTCGACGCTGCCGGTCATCGGGTAGGAGACGAGTCAGCCGAGACCGAGTGGGTGTCGAGGATTTCCAGGAAGGAACGGGGCGTGACGATTTGAAGCGAACCAAGGCGAGTGTCGCCGGCCAGCACTTGGAGGTCTGCGTCGCCAGTGACGAGGTAGTCGGCCGATCCGATGATCGCCGTCGCGAGGATGGCCTCATCCGTGGGATCACGGACGGCGACGGGATACGGTTCGACCGGTTGGACAAACCTGGCGGATCGGTCTAGCCGATCCGCCAGACGACGCCGGTCGGCAGGCGTTACTCCGTATTTGGTGCGGAACTTTTCCCACGAGAGAACGGCGAGAAGTTCGTCGCGTTGTTGAGAGGACGTCACTAGCACAAATCGACCCTGACGCCACCGAACGAAGACGGACCGCGCGGTTCGCGCGGAGCAGCAGGCCGCTGACCAGCACGTTCGTGTCTAGGACAGCGCTAGGCACCTTCGGGGTGTCGTCGAGCGTGCTCGCGTCGATGGGCCCGGATCTTCGGCCGAAATCTCTACTTCGGCTTCGTCAGAGTCCATTTGCGCGTTGCGTTGTGCGAGCGCGTCGAGCTCGTTCCAATCCGCCTCGGCTCGCATGGCGTCGAGACGTGCGTACTCGTCCACAGTGACGACGACGGCTACTGGCTTGCCGTCTCGCTCGATCACGAGGCGATCGGCACTGTCCAATTTCCCCACAAGCGTATCGACAGTGACAGTGGCGTCGGTGACAGAAATGGTTTCGGTCATCGTGGGTATCCCAGGTTCACGAATCGGGAGCGTTTCAAGCACTCTACCACGTTGACCGGTGTTGCCAGATGGAGAGGGCGAGGCAAGTCCCTCAGCCTGCATCCAGCGCTCAGGGAACGCTCCTGCCGGAGAAGAAATCCGGTATGGATCCCGTGAGGTTGGCGGTGACGGCGGTCAGGCTGGCATCGAGGGTGGCGATGAGTTCGTCGGTCTGCGTCGCGGGTGAGCGATCAGCGGCGGAGCGTAGAGGAGGTGATCGCCAGGCGCGCCGTCGACGGTGCCGGCATCGGGTAGGAGACGAGACCGCGTTCAAGGGTCGCCTCGCCGACCGCGGCGGGAGAGCCCCCAGGCGGCGGGAACGGCTCCTTCGTCTCCCGGTCCTGGACGAATTCGACCCCAAGCAGGAGTCCCATGCCGCGGACATCGCCAACGATCGGCTGGCGTATTTGCATGGCCCGTAGGTGGCTCCAGCAGGTATGCCCCGGTATCGGCCGCGTTGGCGGTCAGGTTGTGATCGAGGACGTAGCGCAATACGGCCGCGCCGGTGGCGCAGGAGAGTGGATTGGCGGCGGCGGTATGGCCGATGACGAAGCTCTTGCCCCGCCCCCGGACCTCGCCCACGATCTCCGGCCGGACGATCACCGCCCCGAGCGGGGTATAGCCGCCGCTGATCCCCTTGGCGCAGGCGATCAGGTCGGGGGTGACGCCCCAGTGCTCGATGGCAAACGGCGCGCCGGTGCGGCCAAAGCCGGTCATCACTTCGTCGGCGATGAAGAGCACGTCGTAGCGGTCGCAGATGTCGCGGATCCGCTGGAAGTAGCCTGGGCTGGCGGGAACGGCCCCCAGGGTCGCCCCGACGAGCGGCTCCGCAATGAAGGCGGCGACGTTCTCCGCCCCACCTGGCGGATGGTGCGCTCCAGCACGTCGGCGCAGCTCAGGTCACAGGGTGGGCATCCTCCCCCCTGCCAGCAGCGGTAGGGGAAGCACGGCGGGATGTGCTCGGCGTGGGGCAGGGCGGCGCTGTAGGGATGGCGCCGAGCGGCGTTTCCGCCGATGGCGAGAGTGGCCAGGGTGGCGCCGTGATAGGACTGCCAGCGGCCGATGACCACGTGCTTCGACGGCTTGCCCCGGTCGCGCTGGTATTGCAGGGCGATCTTGACCGCGTTCTCGACGGCCTCGGAGCCGCCAGAGACAAACCAGACCCGCTCCAGCCCGGGAGGAGCAAACCGCTCGACGATGAGCCGGGCCAGATCTTCGGCCGCCTCGGTGGCAAAGGCGTGGGTTGGGGCGTAGGCCAGGGTGGCGGCCTGCCGGGTCATCGCCTCGACCACCTCCGGCACGCCGTGGCCGATGGCGGTCACCGCCGAGGAGCCGCCGGAGCCGTCCAGATAGCGCTTGCCCTCGGCGTCGTAGAGGTAGACCCCTTCGCCGCGCACGACGGTCGGGTAGGTGCGGTTGAGGTCCCGGTAGATGAGCGAGCTGTCGCGCGCGTCGAACATCGTGCACTCCCGCGTCGTTCGCAGATGGCCTCCAATCGGACCATTCTATGCGGGACACCATCTACCCGGGGATAGGGCACATTCGCAGGGCCATCTGTGCGCGATGACCTAGGCGTAGCATCGCAACGGGAAGGGAAGAACGCCACCCGGCATCTGCCGCACACGCCTGTAATGGCGTATGGCATGCGCCCTGTTGCCGGCCGCGTCGTGTCGAGGGTCGGACAGCGGAACGGACCAACATTTCTATGGCGGCGCTGGCGCCAACGCATCCCCGCCCCCATGGGAAGGGCGCATGGCATGCGCCCCTACGAGCAGACTACCGCCAGTTCTACATTGACGTGCCCGAGATCGAGATCGAGGCGCCCGGCTCCGATACGGGATGGAACTCAATCCCCAGGTTGGCCAGGACCTGCCGATAGGCGTCGTAGCGCATCGTGATGAAGAAGTCGCGGGCGTAGCCGTCGTGGACCGGGAAGACCGCCTTCGGACGCATGCGCCGGGCGAAGGCGAACGCGTCCGGCTCAGTGAGGAACGGCGCCATGACCGGCATGATCAGCAGATCGACTCCGGCGAATACTTCCAGGGCCGACCCGAACGAGTCGGCCGTGTTCAGCACCCGCTCGTTGATCAGGTAAGAGGTATGGCGCGGCAGCGTGCCGGCAAGGATCGGCTCGTGCGCCGTGGGGATCGCGCGGAGTCTGAACGGGCCTGCCTCTGTTGATCCTTCGTCCACAACCCGGACCGCAACACCTTCGGGCTTGAGCACGGAGGCGATCTCGCTGTTGCCGATGACCTCGGCGTTACTCAATTCCAGGATGCGCCGGAGCGCCTGGACATCGATGTGGTCGGGGTGGTTGTGGGTCAGGACGACGTAGGAGACATCGCCGAACTGGTCTGGGCTGACGCGGCCCTCGACAAATGAGAACAGGCCGGGATCGAAGAGGAGTCGCTCTCCGGCTTCTTCGATGAGCACGCAGGAGTGGAGGTATTTCGCGATCCGCATTGGGTGAGGCGTCTCCTTCCAAACGTCAATGGGTTCAGGACCAACGTCGCAGGCCGCCGCGAGCGGTCCGCCAGGCGGCCGTGGCGGCCAGGCCGACACCTGCCAGCACGACGGCGGTCCGCGCCGGGTGGGTGGCCGCTTCGGTGTAGACGCTCACCTCCCAGACGTGGCCGTCGTAGCCGCCGCGCTCCTGGAGGTTGCCGGCAGAATGGTCGAGGTTGTTGTCTTCGCGCGGGCGCGGTGGCTGGCCGCTCTTCGAGCCGTCGAAGAAGATCCGCTCCATCGCCTTGTCGGTCAGCCTGGGCGCACGTTGACCGAAGGCGGACATCCCCTTGGCGGCACCGCCGACGAAGACGTCCCGCGTCGGGTGGGAGGCGGCGTGGAGAATGGCCTTTGCCGCGCTCTCCGGCGAGTAGACCGGCGGAACGTGGGTTGGCTCGGCGTCCATGTAGTTCTTGGCGTGGTGGATGTAGGGCGTATCGATGGGTCCCGGCTTGACCAAGGTGACCGAGATCGGCGCGCCCTCGTGCTCCAGTTCCATCCGGAGCGAGTCCGTAAAGCCCTTTACGGCGTGCTTGGCGGCGCTGTAACCGCCCTGGAGCGGGACCGCCCGATCGGAGAGGACGCTGCCGATGTTGATGAGAGCGCCGCCTTTCTCTTTCAGGTGCTTGACCGCTTCGAGCGAGCCGTACACGACGCCCCAGTAGTTCGTGTCGAAGAGGCGGCGCATGTCTTCGACGGGCACGTCCTCCAGGCGGCCGTAGATCGACACGCCGGCGTTGTTCATCCAGGTGTCGAACCCGCCGAAGGTCTCTTCGGCCAGCTTCGCGAGTTGGGCCGCCGCGTCGGGCTGGCCGACATCGACGGCGGCGAAGACCGCCTGCCCGCCCGTCGTCTGGATGCGGTCGCTGAGGCGGCGGAGAGCGTCCTCGCCACGGGCGGCGAGCACGAGTCGGGCCCCTTGCTCCGCCGCCAAGCGTGCGGTTGCCAGCCCGATGCCGGACGTGGCGCCTGTGATCACGATGACCTGCTCTGAAACGGATCTGAGCTTGATTGTCATGGGGCAAACCTCCACGAGCGATGCGCACGGGCCGCGTTGATTCGCAAGGAGATGCATGGCATATGCCACGCACGGTTCGCGCCATCCGGCGATCAACCGCGCTTTCCGAGCGCGCGGCGTGGGTGCGTGCGGTTCGGCCCAGGGTCGGATTACGTGATTTTCACGGATGGCGTGGCTCCGGATCGTACGCATCATCGCGGTGGTCTCCTTTGGACCGGCGCCGCGGGCGCCACCGCCTTCGATCAGAAAGGGAATGCTTCATGTCCGGCGTGCTTCTTCCGAGCGGCCTCGTCCGCCTTGTATTCGCCATGCTCGTCGTCCTCTCCGCTATGTCGTTCGTCGCCGTGGCCACGGCCCAGGACGCCACCCCCAGCGCGGCCCCTCCTCTTACCGTGATGACCGCCGACGATGCGGTTGCCGCCGCGACCGAGTCCGACGGCCTGCTCAGCTTCGACGTCGCCGAGAACGGCACCCAATTCGTCTTCGATACCGACATCGTCCACGACGACGGCATGCCGGCCAACGGCAGCACCTTCGTCACCCGCGGCTACCTCTACCCGGCCGGCACGCTCACGGAGAGCAACGGCGTTCTGGCCGACGGCTCGCCGGAATTCCCTGACTTGGTTCTCGGCGAGTGGGCCTGCCGTGGCTGGTACATCGGTGAGGGCGCCCACGCCACAACCGGGCCGTGGGTCATCACCTCCCAGGTTTACAGCTTCGGCGGTGAGCTTGGCGCGGCGACCTTGACCAGCGACGGCTACGAGTTGGCCGACGTCGGCGTCGAAATCGCCCGGTCGCTGACCGGTGGAACCGGGCCGTTCGCGGGCGCCACGGGCGAGCAACGTCAAACCTTCCTCGGGTTCAACGGGACGATGGGCGCCAACCTCCAGGTCGAGGTCGAGTACGGAGTCGCCGGCTCGTAGCGATCCCGACCCGCCCCAGGTTTCTGCTCCGGTGCGGCGCCGCTCAACCGCTGGCGCCGCACCCTCGTTCACCAATTCGACCGAGGCGAATGACTCGTCGTATCGAGGTGGCCCCGATCCCGATCCCAGAGGACGAATCGTCATGGCGACCACTCCAAGCACCATCGAACCACCAGACATGTCCAAAGCGCTCTCGCGGCGGGAGCTGTTCCGCGCGGGATTGGCCGGGACGGCGATGTGGTCCCTCACACGGCGCTCCGTGGCCGCGTCCAGGCGGCAAGCGAGCGGCGATTCACCACGTCGCCCGTGGCTGCTGACCTCCGCGTCGGATCTCCGGCCCGCCGCGCCGCCTGCGCCCAGCCAGGCCGAAGTGGACGACCTCGTCGCATTGCAGGCGGGGCGCACCGACGGCACCCACGAAATGGTCGATCGCTGGGGTGACAGGCCGGCGGTCCTTCCCTGGACCGACGTCACCCTTGAGCTCATCAAGGAGTTCAAACCATCGCCGCCGCGCGCCGCCCGAGCCCTGGCCCTCGTCCACGTCGCCATGGCCGACGCCGTCACGGCCGCGGAAGACGCCCGGGAGGCATTCCCGCGGCCGGCGCCGGCGACGGTCATCGCCGGGCTCGACCCGATCGCGCCGGGGCATGCCGCGTCGTTCCCGAGCGAGCACGCCGCGGTCGCCAGCGCGGCCTCGATCATCCTCGCCCACCTCTTCCCGATGGCAGCCGCGCGGCTTGACGGGTTCGCGCGCGAGGCCGGCGACTCACGCCTGGCAGCCGGCGCCAACTACCGGAGCGACGTGACGGCCGGCGCGGCGATCGGGCAGGGAGTCGGCCGGCTCGCCGTCGCGTGGGCCAAGGAGGACGGATCGGACGCGGTCTGGGATGGAGCCCGCCCCACGGGCGAGGGTATGTGGCAACCGACTCCGCCCGACCTTCGTCCCGACCCGCTCGAGCCGATGGCCGGCGGGTGGGCCACATGGGTCCTGGACGAGGGAAGTGCCCTCCGTCCGCCGCCTCCTCCGTCCTGGGGCTCCGACGCCTGGTGGGCCGAACTCGCCGCCGTGCAAGCGGCGGTCAGCGAACGCACCCCGGAGCATGAAGCCGCCGTCTTGCGCTGGGCCGGAGGTCCCGGAACGGTCACCCCGGCGGGGCTCTGGGTGGAGATCGCGCGGGATCTCGCGCTCGCGGAACGACTCGACCTCGAAAAGACGGCGGCGACGATGGTGCTCACCACGGTGGCCATGCACGATGCCTTCGTCTGCTGTTGGGACGCCAAATTCGCTTATTGGACCGCTCGCCCGATCACCGCCGACCCGTACATCGATGTCCTGATCCCAACCCCACCGTTCCCCTCGTATACCTCCGGCCACTCGACGAGCTCGGCGGCGGCGACCATCCTGGGCCATCTCTTCCCGTCCCACGCGACCAGGATGGACGCCCGGGCAGCCGAGGCGAAGGACTCCCGGCTGTGGGCCGGCATCCACTTCCCGTTCGACAACGAGACCGGCGCTACCGGCGGCGAGAGGATCGCGAGGATGGTGATCGCGGCACGCCCTTGAGCGGGCCCGCCCCGGCAATTGCACTGGAACGAGAGATGAGATGAGGCTGCCGAGATATGGGGCGCGGCCGGTACCAGAGTCGAGACGGTTGACAGCGCGGCGGGTGAACCATACGTTATCCGCATCCATGTCTCCGGCCACCCGTCCACGACCGGCTCCACCATGTCGACCGCCCCTTCGGGCCTCCCTCTCCCGCCACTTCCGACACCCCGCACGCCCCTGGTCGGGCGGCGGTCCGAGGTCGCGCGTGCCCGCGCCCTCCTGCTCGACCAGGCGGTGCCGCTCCTCACGCTGACCGGCCCGGGCGGCGTTGGAAAGACCCGGCTTGCCCTGGCGGTCGCGCACGAGGTCGCCAGCGGCTACGAAGATGGCGCGGTCGTTGTCGACCTTGCGCCGCTGACCGATTTCGGCCAGGTCCTTCCTGCGATCGCCGCGGCGTTTGGGGTGCGCGAGTCCAGCGATCGCCCGCTGGGTGACCAACTGGCGCTGCACCTGCGGCCCAAGCAGGTGCTGCTCCTCCTCGACAACTGTGAGCACGTCTTGGCCGCATCCCCCGCAATCGCGGCCTTGCTCACCGCCTGCCCCGCCCTCCAGGTGTTGGCGACCAGCCGGGCGCCGATCCGGATCCGAGGCGAGCACCTCTTCCCCGTTCCGCCGCTGAGCCTGCCCCCCCACCGAAGCAACGAGTCGCGAGAACCTGGACATCGACTCCCATCGGCCGACTCCTCGCTGCCCGCACACCTCGGCTCGGACGCCGTGACGCTCTTTGTCCGGCGCGGACAGGCCGTGAACCCGGGGTTCCGCCTTTCCTCCCAGAATGCCGCGGCGGTCAGCGAGATTTGCGTTCGCCTCGATGGCCTGCCGTTGGCGCTGGAACTCGCGGCGGCGCGACTACGTGTGCTCTCGCCCGACGGGCTGCTGGCGTTGCTGTCCCACCAGCTCCAGGTGTTGGGGGGTGGCGAACGTGACCTTCCCGCGCGGCAGCGGACGCTTTGGGACGCGATCACCTGGAGCTACAACCTCCTCACCGCCGAAACGCAGGCATTGTTCCGGCGTCTGGCGGTCTTTGCCGGTTGGTTCAACCTGGAGGCGGTGACGCAGGTTGCGGGGACCACGAGTGCGGATGCCCTCGAGGAACTGGTTGACCAGAGCCTGGTGCAGTCGGAGATGCGGGCTGAAGGCATTCGGTTCAGGCTGCTCGAGACGATCCGCGAGTTCGCGCGGGAGCAGTTAGACCAGAGTGGCGAGCAGGACGCCGCCCGGCGGGCGCACTCGGCCTACTTCCTCGACCTGGCTGAGCGGGCCGGGGCGGTGGTAGACACGCCAGCGATGCGATTTAGCCTCGATCGATTTGAGGAGGCCTGGCCCGACCTGCGCGCGGCATTCTCGTACTTCGCGGAATCTGGCGATGCGCTTGGAGGCTTGCGGCTCGCCGGGATGATGTCGGAATACAGCTTCTATCGTGGACATCTCCCGGAAGGCATCGCGTTCCTGAAAAACGCGATCGCGCGGTGCGATAGCGCCCCGCCCGGCCTCCTCGCCCGCGCCCACTCCGAACTTGCCCTCCTTTGCTACTCCGTCGGTGACAATCCATGCACCCTGGAGCACAGTGCCGCAAGCCTGCCGCTCGCTCGCGAGGCTGGAAACCAAAACCGCCTGGTTCAGGTGCTGTTCATCCGGTCGCTGGCGGTCGGGCGCGCGCTGGACCGGTGGGACGAGGCGATCGTCCTCCTCGAGGAAGCGTGGGAGATCGCCCAGGTCCTCGCCGGGCCGGATGCGAGGTACGCCTACTTGCTCACCAACCTGGGAGCCGCGTGGGTCAAGGTGGGTGACCCCGAACGCGGCAGAGCGATATTGGAGGAGGCGCTGGCGATCGAGCGGGCGGAGGGGAGGGGATTTGAAGTCGGAAGTCTCCTGACGGAGCTGGGCCGTCTAGATCACGGCATGGGCGACGGCGCACGCGCCGCGGCCCGGTTCGCCGAGGCCTTACGATTGCTTCGCGATGTGGGTTCGGTGCTGCACAGCTACACCCCGATCGAAGGCATCGCCGCGCTTGCGGCGGAAAACGGTCATGCCTATCCGGCCGCGCGGTTACTAGGCGTTGGTCAGGCACTCATGAACCACACCGGGGTCGTTCCCAGTGACGACGATCGCGCGATGCGGCAGCGGACCGAGCGGGCCGCGCACAGTGCCCTCGGCGAAGAACGGTATGCGGTCGCGTTCGAGGCGGGGCGTGCTCTGCCTTGGTCCGAAGCGGTTGAGGAGGCAATCTCTGTCGCCGATGCGATTGCATCCGGTAAATCTCCGGCTGCCGGATTCCGGTCATCTGCGGACTTGACCGCTCCGAGGCCGCTCGTAGCCAACGTCTCGCCGGCCAACCTCTCCGCTCGGGAGCGTGAGATCCTTGTGTTGATCGCCCAACGCCGGACCGACAAGGAGATCGCCGAGGCACTATTCATCTCCCCCCGCACGGTGATGACCCACGCAACGAACATCTTCAACAAGCTCGGCGTCGCCAATCGGCGCGAGGCTGCGGCCCTCGCCGTCCGCCAGGGGCTGGCCTGACCTGGCTGCCCCGAGATCCGTGGTCTTTGCGTTCTCAGTCAAGGCGAATGCGTCATTCTCACGAATGTGCCCCGTCCTGTCTGGGCGCACCTTGGGGCAGAACCATGCCGAGGTCACGACTCCGCCCGGGTTCAGCCTGCAGAACGACCGGACGGATCGAGCGGAGGCGATCTTCGTGGCCATCTGGGCGCCTATGCCTCGCCCGGGGGCCCGCGCCCCGACACCGGGGGAACTGGCGATCGAGCGTCGCGCATCCGAGCTGGGACTGGGACCAGGAGTGTCGGGAGGGACCCTGTTGGCACCCGACGTGGAGTCGCATGTCGTGACGACGACCTTGGGCGTCGATCTGCCGCGGGATACGGCGATGGTGCTGGGCAGGGTGGTGCTCGCTCCTGGCGAGTCTCTTGGTCTCACCGGTTTGTCCGCACCAACGGTGGTGGCGAACGAGGCGGGAACGATCGATCGTGTACTAGAGACTGGCACGGTCTGGGCGGTAGACGTCGAGAGCCGCAGCTGGAACCTTGGCCCGCTGACCTCTTTGGTAGCAGGCGAAGGGGCGATTATATCGGGCAGCGCAGTCGGAACATGGTTGTCCTCCGGCACCGATCACTCAGCCACGCCTGTACTCATGACAGTGGATAGGAGATAGGCGTGTCGGTCTCGCACCCCGAGGCCCGGAGCAGACGATCGGAGCCTGCGTGGGCGAGACAAGGGAAAACGGGCGCCGCCCGGCAGGTAGTCTTGCCGGGCGGCGTCAAAGTGGAGGGGAGGCCGGGATCCAGGGGAAATTCGTCGCCGGCGTCGGGTGCGCCCCATCGTTTTGCATGGTGACGAGGTCGGTTGCCGGTCGTCGTAGGGGAGGGTCCCGTGCCCTCCCGATGCCCGACGCAGGAGGGCATACCGTGCCGACCAACGCCGGATGATCGTCGTGCGGACGATGGGAGGGCACGGGACCCTCCCCTACGACGACGGGCGCAAAACCGTGGGGTACAACCGCCGGCGTCGTTGTGGTTGACAGAGCGAAGCGGGAGCCGCATGCTTTCGGCACCGACGCTCTCTCCCACGTGGACGGCGAACTCCGTGTTGACGCGCGCCACCTCGGCCGCCCCTGGCCCACCCCTGCCGACCTCCCGCACGCCGCTGATCGGACGGAAGTCCGAGATTGCTGCCGCTCGCTCGCTGCTGCTGGACGAAGCGGTCCCTCTGCTCACGCTCACGGGTCCGGGCGGGGTTGGCAAGACGCGGCTCGCCCTGGATGTCGCGCACAGCGTGGTCGCGGAGTTCGCCGACGGCGTCGTCTTCGTCGACCTCGCACCGCTCCGCGATGCCGCCCTGGTCGTCTCCACCGTCGCCCAGGCCCTCGGCTTGCGGGAGTCCATAGATCGCACCTCCGCCGCCCAACTCGCGGCGTTCCTCCGCCCCCGCCAACTCCTGCTGGTTTTGGACAATTGCGAGCACCTGCTGGCCGCTGCGCCGCAGGTGGCCGACCTATTGACCGCCTGTCCAGCGCTCCAGGTCCTCGCGACCAGCCGCGCGCCCTTGCGGGTTCGGGGAGAGCATGCGCTGGCAGTTCCACCGCTCGCGGTGCCTACCGGGGCCGGGCTACCAGCGCTTGCCGACACCGCCGGAGCGGAGTCGGTCATCCTCTTCGTCCAACGTGCCCGAGCGGCCGATCCCTCCTTCGCCCTAGACGAAGGCAATGCCGTCGCCGTCGCCGAGATCTGCCGCCGCCTCGACGGGCTCCCATTGGCCATCGAGCTGGCGGCGGCGCGGACGAGGCTGCTCCCGCCCGAGGCGATCCGGGCGAGGCTCACCGACCGGCTCGAGCTGCTGACGGGCGGGGATCGGGACCAGCCGCCGAGGTTGCGGTCGCTGCGGGACGCCATCGCGTGGAGCTACGACCTCCTGAGCCCACCAGAGCAGGGGCTGTTCCGGCGGCTTGCGGTCTTCGTGGGTGGGTGCACGCTGGAGGCAGCCGAACGGGTGATGGAGGGCAGGATGACGTCCATCCTCGATCCGCTCGCGTCGCTGATCGACCAGAGCCTGCTGCGTCGTGAGCCCTCCTCTGAGCGCGCGGGGGGCGAGCCGCGGTACGTCATGCTGGAGACCATCCGCGAGTTCGGTCTGGAGCGGCTGAAGGCGGCGGGCGAATGGGATGCGGCCCACGACGCCCACGCCGCCTACTTCGTGGAGTTTGGCGAGCGACCCGTGAGGCGGGGACCCGGCGCATCCTTCCAGGGGCTCCTGCAGGGGATCGAGGCCGAGCACGCCAACCTCCAGGCGGCGCTCGCCTGGGTGCTGGAGAAAGGCGACGCGGACTGGCTCCTCTGGCTTGCCGGGGCGGTGGGTGGGTTCAGGCACCGGGGGTATTACCGCGAGGGGCAACGGTGGTTGGAGTTGGCATTGGAGCGCGCCGGGCGCAGGCCGTCTGTCCCGCTCGGCAGGGCACTTTGCGCGTCTCGCGGTGATCCGCTGGAATCAAGGCCACAATGATGATGCCGAACGCCTGGCGCGGGATGCCATCGCTGTTTCCGAGCAGATCGGCGATCAGGAGGCAGTCGTCACGATGGCGACCCATGTGCTCGGAATGGCCGAGTTCGGCAGAGGGCATCTTGACCGGGCCAGCAAGCTCCAGGATCGGACTCCGCGTTCTCTGGCGCGAGATCGGCGATCGGGACGGTGAGGCGATGTCCCTCATGCTCCTGAGCGGGATCGCCTACGGTCTCGGGGAGTTAGAGGTATCCGAACGCCGCGCCGAGGAGTCCCTGTCAATGTTCCGCGCGGCGCGGGATTCCCGAGGCGCCGCTGCGGCGCTTGCCTGCCTGGCGCGGGTTGCGCGCCATCGGGGGGATGATCGGCAAGCGGCGCTGGCTTATCCAGGAGGCGTTCCGCTTGTGCGCGAGCGTCGGCGATCGCTGGTACATTCTCCCGGCGCTCACCGGCCTGGCGGAGCTTGCCAGCGCGTACGATCGGCCGGGAACGGCGGCGGCACTCATCGGTGCCGTGGACGCCCTCACCAACGAGCTCGGCGTCCCGATGTTCCCGACCCACCGCGTCAACTACGACCGCGCGGCCGAGCGGGCACGGACCGTCCTCGGCGCGGAGCGGTTCACCGATCTGTGCGCCGCTGGTCGAAGGATCGTACCCGACGAGCTCGTTGACGCGGTCGTCGCAGCCGTCTTGGTTCCCACCACCGCCCAGGTCGACCAACTCGCCGGGTTCGAATCCTCCCAGCGGCCCGTCCTCTCGCCACGAGAGCAAGAGGTCCTTGGCCTCCTCGTCCAGCGTCGGAGCGACAAAGAGATCGCCGCGGCGCTCTCCATCTCCCCCCGTACCGTAACTACCCACGTGACGCACATCTTCGCCAAGCTCGGGGCCGCGGATCGGCGGGAGGCCGCTGCTGCCGCGGTCCGCCTGGCGTTGGTCTGATCCTCTGGCCTCTACGGCCGCGGTCCATCTATAGCCAAACAGCCCAAATACGTAATTCATTCGGATGTGCGCCGTGGCATCGCGGCGCATTCTGGGGCCGAACCGTGCCGCGGTGTGTACGACCCATAGCTGGGCCGCCGACGCATCAACCTCCTCCGGAGGCCCGATGGCCCCATCGACCAGATTCGGTTATGACAAGCCGCGCCCAGCCCGACACTCGCCAGTTCTGCTCGTTTTCGCCTGCCTTGGCGTGGTGACGGCATTCGTTCTTCTCGGGTTCGCCCAGTCCATCGACGTGGCAGACGGCGTTCCGGCGGACTCGGAGAACGGCGCATCCGTAGCACTTGTCCAGCGCTTCTACGAGGCCGCGAACGCCGTCCTGGAGACCGGAGACGCGACGCACATCGACCCGTATGTTGCGCCGGACTATCTGGAGCACTCAGGCGGCTCCCCTGACGAGGAGGGGCGGGAGGGTCTTGCCCAGGCCCTCCTCTCCCGTCACGTTGCGTTTCCCGGCATACGTCTGGTCGTGGACGATGTCCGCGTGGGCGGCGATCACGTGACAGCGCGGGTCCGCGCCGAACTCGGGGGAGCCGGGGCGTTCCTCGGGTTGAGCGTGCCGGGGGTGATCGGCCTCTGGGGTCCGGTCGATCTCCTCCGGATCGCCGGTGGCCTCATTGTCGAGCGCTGGAGTGGCCAACCCGATGTCGCGCGGTTCGATCCGCTGTGGCGGGCCCCTGTCTCCCATCATTATCAACCGACACATATCAGACCGTGGCGCTTCGCCGGATCACGTGGGAACCGGGCGCCGACGTCACCATCGCGGACAACCCCGCGGCCTGGTTCCTCCTTGTCGAAACCGGCCGATTGACGGCCACCGCCGGCGCGCCGCCCGCGCTCGGCGGGGAGACGCCGGCGATCCGGCGGGGAGGACCCGGACGATGTCCCGGACACGCTCGGACCCGGCGACACGGCCGGGCTCCCCGCCGGGGACCTTTTTGAGGGTCCGATCGGGGCCGGATTCAGCCTGTCGAACGACGGGCCGCTCCCCGCAGAGGCGGTCCTCGTGGCGATGTGGGCGCCGAAGCCGCGCCGGTCGGACCGCGCCCCGACGCCGGGCGAACTGGCGATTGAGCGGCGCGCTTCGGAGTTGGGACTGGGACCCGGAGTGCCCGATGCAACCTGGTTGGCCGCCGGAGTGGAGTCCCGGGTGCTGATGACCGCCTTGGGCACCGATCTCCTGGGGGAGACGCCAATGGTGCTCGCCCGGGTTGTGCTCGCCCCAGGCGACGCCCTCGGCCTTCCCGGTTCGACGGCACCGCTGGTGGTGGCGAACGAGGCAGGAGAGACGGAACTGGTGTTGGGCACGGGCAGCGTCCGGGGCGGTGGACGCGGATGCTCGAAGCCGGCAGCCCGGGGCAATGACCACGCTGGCGCCCGGGGATGGCGCGGTGGTGTGGGGCGAGGCAACCGGGACCTGGCGCTCGGTCGGCAACGAGCCCTCGATCACCCTTGTGTTGACGACGGAGGGCTGATCGGTACGTGCTCGGGATCGTTTGCCCCGCCCTGGCAACGAGGCCAGACACAGCGCCGCCCGGCAGGTAGTCCTGCCGGGCGGCGTCAAAGAGGAGGGGAGGCCGGGATCCATGGGAAGATCCCGGCTGGGAGGAGAGGAGTGGACGGGAACTTAGTCGGCCATGCCCTGCTGCGGGACCGGGGCCGGGGCGACGCCGCCGGAGGGAGCCGCGCTCGGCGCGGGGACCTCGCGGTGAGCCGGACCCTCGACGTGGAGGTTCGGCAGCCAGTTCAGCCAGCTCGGCAGGTACCAGTTCCACTTGCCGAGGAGGGCCATGCTGGCCGGGACCAGGACGGAGCGGATGATCGTGGCGTCGATGAGGACGGCGACCGCGAGGCCGAAGCCGACCTGCTGGAGCATCACCAGCCGTCCAGCCGCGAACCCGCCGAAGA
Organism: uncultured Chloroflexia bacterium; assembly: GCA_963724285.1. Taxonomy (GTDB): domain Bacteria; phylum Chloroflexota; class Chloroflexia; order Thermomicrobiales; family UBA6265; genus CAVRUD01. The sequence continues at coordinate 221,261 of CAVRUD010000030.1, forward strand.
CCGCGACCATGATCAGGGCGGCCCCGGTGATGATCCGGGCGGTGGACTGGAGACCGACCGCGACCGACTCGGCGTTGCGGTGGGTCTGGTCGTAGTGCTCCTTGATCCGGCTGAGCAGGAAGACGTGGTAGTCCATGCTCAGGCCGAACAGGATCGAGAACAGGAAGATCGGGATCCAGGCCTCGATGGTGGGCGTCTCCTGGAAGCCGAATAGATTGGCGCCGACACCCTCCTGGAAGACCAGGACCATCAGCCCGTAGGCCGCGCCGACGGACAGCAGGTTGAGGATGATCGCCTTGAGCGGCAGGACGATCGAACGGAAGACGATCATCAGGAGCAGGAAGCTCAGGCCCAGGACGAAGGCGAAGACGATCGGCGTGTAGGTGCTGGTCAACTCGAAGAAGTCGGCATTGAAGGCTGTTTCGCCGGTGACCGACACGTCGTCAGCGTTGCCGCCGAAGGTGGCGGGAACCACGCTGTCGCGCAGGCGATCGACCTCGTCGAATGCGGCCGGGTCGTTCGGGCTGGTCACCAGGGTGGCCTCAACCAGGGCGACCTCGCCGCTCTCGCTCCAAAGGGGCGGGGCGACGTTGCTGTAGAGGCCGGACGCGGTGAGGGAGGCGGTCAGTTCGTCGATCTGGGCGCCGACCTCGGTCTGGGTGCCTTCGACCACGATCTCGATGGGGGAGAGGCGACCGGCGGAGAAGTCTTCGCTCAGGATCTCGAAGGCCCGGCGGGAATCACCTTCCGGCAGGGTTTCAACTCCCGCGAAACCGGTGTTGATGTTGAGCAGCGGGGCGGCTGCCGCCAGGAGCAGGACGACGGTGGCAACGACCGCGACCATCGGGCGGGCCATGACGACCTTGGTCACTCGGCCCCAGAAGCCAGCATGGATGGTCTCGTGATCGTACTGGGCTTGCAGGGCGACCGTGGAGGAATCGTACTTCCGACGGCGCGGCCAGTCGATCTTGTCACCGAGCAGGGCCAGGACGGCCGGGATCAGGGTCAGGGTGGCGGCGACCGCGACGATCACGACCAGGATCGCGCCGACGGCCAGCGACCGGAAGATCGTCGTCGGGACCAGGAACATGCCCACGAGGGCGAGGATGACGGTCATGCCGGAGAAGAAGACGGCCCTGTTCGCGGTCGCGCCGGCGAACTCGATCGCGTCGAGCTTCGGCAGGCCGCGGCGGCGCTCCTCCCGGTAGCGCTCGACCACGAACAGAGCGTAGTCGATGCCAACCGCGAGGCCGATCATCGTGATCATGTTGGTGATGAAGAACGACAGATCGAAGAAGTAGCCCAGCGCGGCGGTCAGGCCGAGCGAGACGAAGATCGCCGCGACCGCGAGGATGATCGGGATGAAGGCGGCCAGCAGGGCGCCAAAGACGAAGACCAGGACGATCAGGGCGAAGATGCCGCCGATGCCCTCGCCCTTGGCGAGATCCTCTTCGGCGATGGTGTTGAACTCTTCGTTGATGCTCAGGGTGCCGACGGTGAGGAGTTCGAAGCCATTGGCGGCTTCGGCCTGCTCATGGATCGCGTCGAGGTACGGTGCGGGCTCATCGACCACGCCGGGCAACAGGGTGACCGGAATGATGGTCGCGTGGCGATCCTCGGAGACCAAAGCGGCGGCTTCCGGCGCGCCGGCGGCGGTCGCCTCGTAGTAGTTGAAGACCGAGTTCGGGTCGACCCAGTCGGTCACGCCGCGGGCCGCCGCCGTGGCGTTCGTCACGACGGCCTGAAACTCGGGTGAATCGACGGTGTATTGGTCGGAGCGGATGACGATCGTCTCGTTGAACTCGTCGTCGTCGCGCAGCCCGGCGTCCTCGAGGGCGTTGAAGCCCTGGATCGACTCCGGGTTGTTGGTGAAGGTGATATCCGACGTAAGGGCGTCGCTGAGTCGGGGAAGAAGGGCGCCGGCAAGGACCATGACCATGATCCAGGCGGCGACGACCACCCAGGGCCGCGAGCCGGATCGCCGGGCCAGACCGGCGGTGGAGAAGAACGATGACATCGAAAGGACCTCCAGTGCGCGCTGTCGCATGATGAGCGCGGAGCGCGGAGCGCAAACGCAGGCGAACGTTGGTTCAACGTGGCGAGCGGCGTGAGCGACGACGCATGCCCATCAACGGCGGTGGGGTCCGATCCGGATGCCGGCGTCTGGATCGGAGGACAATGCAGTGGCTTGCCCGGAGCAACGGTGCATCCTTGGGCCCTGGCTCGGTGTGTCAGAGGGTGTTTACACTGTAACCTCTGCCGAACGACGTTATCCTATCGGCGCTCGGCAGCATTGTCAACCCCCAATTCCGAACGTCGTTCGCGTTTCCGCTCGGCGTTCGCGACCTAGCCTAGAACGCAAATACGGCGATTCTGTGACAACGTCGTTAACAAGCGGCCGATCGCTCACTCCAGCAGACGAACGGCAGGTCCAGGTTGTGACAGGTCGACGCAAAAACCCCAGGCAATCGCTAAAAGTGGAACGCTGTCAGGGTCTGTCGCGCTTAATCGCGCTGCCGTCCGGATCGGCATCGCGACGATCACGAGCCTGAGCTTCGCCGATCGGGCTTCCTGATTTCTTCCCGAAATGATCGGGTGGGCAAGCGATCAGCACCCCGGCGGCCGAGGTGTGCGTAACCGTCGCACCACCATCTCGCCCGGACAGCCTATGCGCCGTCTGCGGCATACTTCCGCGATGGACACCGCCCCTGCTCCCGCCGCGCTATCCGAGATCGTCGTCCTCAACCGCGACCTCTTCTTCGGGGTCCGGATCGGCAACACCCTGCGCGATGCCGGCTACCAGGTGACTTTCCGCCCGGCGACGGCCCCATTCGCCGCCACTTGCGGGCGGCGGATCCTCCCGCCGCCCTCGGCCTGATCGACCTCGGGGCCGATCCGGACTGGTCCGAGATCGCGGCCGCTCACCACAAGTGAGGTGGCAACCCCGATCCTCGTCTTTGGACCGCACAAGGATGTCGAAGGTTTCCAGGCCGCGAAGGCCGCCGGGATAACCCGAATCGTCTCCAACGGTGAGTTCCACCGAAATATGCTGGGGTTGATCCAGCGCTATGCCCGGGCCTGAGTTTCCCGCGCTAGGCTTCCCGGTTTCGTCCCGGGAAAGCTGAGGGGCACAGGGGATCAATGAGACTCGGGGTGGATAGCAATCGCGGCGTGGCAGCAAGCCTACGTCGCCGTAGGGGTCACTCAGGAGAGGACTGCGATGCTGCCCGCATTGATCCTCGTCGGTTTCCTGGAGGGACTGCTTCCGAAACACTGGAACGTGATCGGCGTTGGCCTTGTGACGGCCTTCTGGACGCTCGCCCTGGTGCTACGGGGCAACTTGGCGATCAGCGATCTCGATGCGATGGCAGGCACCGCGATGCTGGCGTTCGCGAACGCCTTCCTGGGAATGGTCGTCGCCCGTCGGCTGAGCGGGATCGTGCTCCGCGCCGTCTGAACCGCCTGAACTGGGGACCCGACTTTCGCACAAATCGCCCGTATCGGGCAGTGGGCGATGCATGCATCGCCCCTACAGTCGCCGCCGGGTAGCAATCCTGATTGACGCGCGACGATGGGGCAGCGCGTGCGCGACATCGTGGGGGCGATGCATGCATCGCCCTTTTCCGCGATCCGTGGAATTGGGCTTGGATTGCGGCGCGCGGAACGGCAGGAGATGGGGCGTCTTGGCACACAAGCAAGCGCCGAAAACGCGACGACGCCGACAACCGCTCTCGCAGCCGTCGGCGCCATGCGCCCGAAATCACCTGGGTGCAACATTCCCTTGCGGGAACTTGCCGCTCAGCTGTCCAGCCTCCCGACACCGAAGCGCGGGTTCGCCGGACCGGCCTGCCTTCCAGCGCTTGCGCGCCGGGCGCGGGACTTATGCCCCGCCGCCGCTAGACCCTGAGGCTTGCGCCTCGAACAGAGCCGAAGCTCTTATTCGGTCGTTGCGACCACGCCGGCCGAAACCGTCGTGTCAGGCCGTACTGAACTCGGTCACGAGGTCCGTTGCCGGTTCGTTTCCGCCCGGCCAACTCCGTCGGATTGCTCCGTCTTCGTCGGCCCCGCCCTCTTGCGAGGGGGTCAGGTGCTTCAGTACGTACACCTTATCAGGGCGTTGACAGTCTGTCAATACCCTCTCGTGGAAAAGGGTGTGCGTCAGAGTTTTGGGGGGCGGGGTAGGATAGCGGGTTGAATGGGTGGGTGGTGGGTCGGTGGTCGGTGGAAGGAGCCCCGCGATGCGGACCCCGGAGGACGAGATCGCCTGGGATCGCCAGGCGGCTGACGCGCGTGCCGCCGTGCAGGCCTGGCGGGCCGCGCACCCGCGGGCGACCCTGACGGAGATCGAGCGCGAGGTCGATCGCCGCCTGGCGGTGGTCCGGGCGGGCCTGGTCGAGGCGGCGGCGCTGGCGGGACCGGTCGAGGAGACGCCGCCGCCCTGCCCGGAGTGCGGCGGGGCGATGGCCTGGGAGGGCGACCGCCGCCGCCGTCTGACCACCACCCACGACGAGGCGGTCGAGTTGCCGCGACGGTACGCCCGGTGCCCGGCCTGCGGCGCCGGGCTTTTCCCCCCTGGATGAGGCCCTGGGCTTGGTGCCGGGGCAGTTGACCCCGTGGCTGGCCGAGGGGGTGGTCCTGCTGGGCAGCGCCCATCCCTTCGCCGCCGCCCGCCGGACGCTGGCCCATTTCACCGGGACGACGATCGGGTCGGCCACCGCGCGGCGGCTGACCGAGGCGGCGGGGGCGGCCTGGGTCCAGCTCGACCTCGCCGAGGTGGCCCGCCTGGAGGCGGACCCGGCGGCCGGCGCCCCGGCCGGGGCGCCGGCCCAGCAAGTCAGCGTCGATGGGGTCTTTGTGCCGCTGGTCGGCGGGGAGTGGCGCGAGGTCAAGGTGCTCGCGATCGGGGCGGTCGGGCCGGACGGCGCCGGGGGCGTGGCCGCGACCGACTTCTCCTACTGCGCGCGGCTGGCCGGCCACGAGCGCTTCGGGCGGGAGGCCCTGGCCGAATTGCACCGGCGCGGCACGCTCGGCGCCGCCACCGTGGTGGCGGTCCAGGACGGGGCCGAGTGGATCCAAGGCTTCCTGGACCTGCACCTGCCGGGGGCGACGCGGGTGCTGGACTTCGCCCACGCCGCCGGCTACCTGGGCCGGGCGGCGCAGGAGGCATTCGGCCCGGGGACCGCCGAGGCGGGCGCCTGGTTGGAGGCGTGGCGCCACGAGCTCACGCACGGCGATCCGGGGCGGGTGCTGGCGGCGGTGGCGGCGCTGCCCGCCGGGGAGGCGCACGCCGAGGCGGCCCGGTATCTGGGGGCTCGGCGCGACCAGCTCCGCTACGCCGAGTTCCGGGCGGCGGGCTACCCGATCGGCAGCGGCTGCGTCGAGAGCGCCGCCAAGCTGCTGGTGCAAGGGCGGCTGTGCGGCGCGGGGATGCACTGGGCGGAGCGCCACGTCGATGCCGTGCTCGGCCTGCGGGCCGTGGTCGGCACGGCGCGCTGGGACGAGGCCTGGGACCGGATCGCCGCCCAGTTGCGCCGCCACGCCCGCCAGGTCCGCGCCACCCGGCGGGTGGCGCGGCTGGCCGCCGCCACCCCGCCGCCGGTGCCGCCCACGCCTGCTCCGCCGCCGCCCGCCGCCGCGCCGCCCGTCGCCCCGTCCCGCCCCAAGCGTGTCGTCGGCGGCCGCCCCACGCCCGACCACCCCTGGAAGCGCGCCTTCCTCCCAGGGCCCCGTCAGCCCACCCCAGCGCTCCCCCACCCAAAACTCTGACGCACACCCCGTGGAAAAGATCCGGAGGCGACCCCGCTCCTCGATGGCACCGGGCCGAAGTTGCTCTCGACTCAGGACTACGTTCGTCTATCGGAATTGATGCCTATCCTGTGGCCGGCGCCGTCCTGCCCTGGTACCGGTGGGGACAGCCCGGTCGCAACGTCGCAGGATGGCGCGTCCTCAACCCGGTGGTTTCGTCCCGTCCACCTAGTCACTGCTCAGGTTCGCGCTTCTGCCCGACCGGTACCTCGCAGGGGATGTTCGGCACTATGCCATCAGCAAGGTGTACGGACACCCTGAACTGTGCTACTATCCGGCCAGTGTACGTACACTCTGGCAGCGATGGATTGGCACGGGAGAGGGCGCGATGGCGACGACCTACGAGGCGCGTACGGACACGGCGGGCGGCGGACGCTCGCCCGGGACCGTGGCCCCGCCTCGACCCGACACGCTTGCCCCGCAACCCGCAAGTGGCACCGACTCGAACGGCAACTCCGACGACCCGGATCCCCGGGACGAACCGGTGACCATGGGCGCCGCCGTCGAGATGTTCTTCGGCGATCTTCGCCTGGCGCCTCGCTCGAAAAAGACCTACCGGCACGGGATCACCAAATTCCTGCGCCACTTGGCCGATCACGAGGGGCTGGACCCGGACACGGCCCCGGTCACCGCGATTACCGCCGACCACGTGACCTCGTTCGCCTCGCTGCTCGTGCCGGAAGACGTGCGCACGCCCGAAGAGGTCTCGCGGATGCGCACCGCGCAGAACAACCTTTCCGCCCTGCGGAAGTTCTGCGCCTACCTCGCGGCCTACGACTTACACCCGACCTTGGCGACCGACCGGCTACGGGTCCGGATCGCGGCGATGATGCCCCGGTTCACACCCCCGCCACCCGACGTGAAGCTGCTGGACCTGGAGCGGATCGTGGCCTACGTCCGCGACGGACATCCGGCCCCCAGGCCGCAAGCGGAGCTGCGCCGCCTCAAAGTGAAGGCGATGGTGCTCTTCCTGTTCCGGACCGGGGTCCGAGTCTCTGAGTTGTGCGCCCTGCGTCGCCGCGATGTCGACCTGGCCGAAGGGCAGGCCAGCATCTATCGGGCAAAGGGCGGTAAGAGCCGGACCGTCCACTTCGACGCCGAGACGGCGGAATCGCTGGTGGCCTACTGGACGGCGCGGGGTGACGGGGTGCGCGGCATCGGCGCATACCCCGCCTTCTCCGGACGGGATAAACTTGGCGTGCCGGGGACGGCCGTGAGTCCCCGTACTGTCGAACACATCGTCGCCGAACTCTGCCGGGAGACCGGGATCGAGAGCGAGGTCACGCCGCACTCCTTCCGCCATGGTTTGGCGACGGAGCTGGTCCGGCGTCGAGTACGGGAATCCACGGTCCAAACCATCCTCGGTCACGCCACACCGGCGACCACCCGCATCTACGTGCACAAGGTGGCCGTGGAGGTGGCCGAGGAGTATCAGGATGCCTTTGGCCCGTATCGTCCACCGCGCAGCGCATAGAAGGGGACGCCAGGGACGCCAGGAATGCCAGGTTGAAACCTGGCGCTCAACCTACGAAACCCCTCCGGGACTGGGCGGGGCGGACGCGGCGCGGCGCGAACGCGATCAACCCCGGAGGGGTTTCGTAGGTCTAGCCCGGGGTTTCAACCCCGGGTCTGCTGCCCCGGCCCTGGGTTTCAACCCAGGTTCAGATGCCCGCGCTCGAAGATGGGCCGCCTCCGCACTCGTCCTGGTCCTGCTCCTGGCGACCCTCGCGGCGTGTTCGTCCGGGTCGGCCCGGGAGGCCGAGCGTGCTCGGTCCGAGGAAGAGACGGCCCAATCGGTGGTTGCCGGCCGGCAAGCCACCTACACCGCCACCCTGGTCGCGCAGGCCACGCCGACACCGGTTCCGCCGCGGGCGCCGGCCATCGGTGCCCTTGTCCTGACCAATCAGGTCAACGGCGACGGCAGCCCCGTGGGCGAGTACGAGGGGTTTGCCTCCAACGCAGGCACGATCTACCTCTGTGCCCAGTTGAGCGGGCGGCGCGAAGGCAAAATGGCCGTTGCGCTGCGTGACGCGAGCGACCAGCACAACGTCCTCGCCTACAACGAGGTCGATGTCGACGCCGGGAGCGGAACCGGGTGGGTGGCGATCCCGGTCCAGTTGGACGGCAGTCTCGCCCCTGGCGACTACCCGATCTGGCTGATCTTCAATCCCGGCGAGGACGACGAGGAATGGATCGGGTCGATCGTCTTCACGGTGGGGTCGGCTGGAAGTGGCGCCCGCCAGGTCGGCAACGGCGGCGGCTTCTCCCAGCGCGAAGCGAGCGACCAGAACGACTCGCTCAACCCCGGCAACCAATCCTCCGGCAATGACGAGGACGACGATGACGACGATGATGGCGGCGGCGACAGCCCGCCGATCCAGCCGCGGGACTAGCGTATTCGCCCGGATGGCTGGGGACGACCTGCGACAATAGCGGCCGTTTGGCATGAGCCGCCATTCGAGTCGTGGGAGGAGCACACCGTGGCCGAGGCCGCCGCAGCCGGCTACCAGGACACCCCGGCGTTGACCGAAGAACACCAGATGCGCCTGGAACTCGTCGCCGGCAAGCACGCCCAGGCTGTCGCCCTGATGCGCGAGCACGGCCTCGACTGCTGGCTCACCTTCCAGCGCGAAGGCTCCGATCCCCTGCTGCCCTTTGTCATGGGCGGCGACTATCTGGTCGGTACCTCGGGACTGATGCTCTTCGCCGATGGACCCAGCGTGGCGGTCGTCTCCGATTCGGACGTAAGCCAGGTCGCGGGCGCCTTCGATCAGGTCGTCGCGTACAGCACCGATTGGCGGGAGCCGATCGTGGGCGTGCTCAGCGAGCGCAAACCGGCCAGGATCGGGATCAACACCAGCGTCGTCGACCACGGCGTCGATGGCCTCACCCACGGCCTCTACCTCATGCTGCGGGAGATGCTGGAGCCGGCCGGACTGGCCGACGCGTTGGTCTCCGCCGAGCCGGTTGCGGGCCGGGTCCGGGCCTGCAAGACGCCGGAGGAAGTCGAGCGGATGCGCCGCGCCTGCGCGATTACGCAGCGGATCTTCGACGACCTGACCGGGATGCTGAAGCCTGGGCTAACGGAAGCCGACGTGGCAGACATCATCCGCGAGCGGATGACCACCTACGAGGTCGTCCCTTCCTGGGAGGCGGGCTGGTGCCCCTCCGTGGCTTCGACCAAGAGCGCGGGCGGCCACTCCGCTCCGGGCGCGACGGTGATCGAGGCCGGCGACGGCCTGCGCGTCGACTTCGGCATCATCTCCGAAGGCTACGCCTCCGACCTGCAGCGCACCTGGTACCTCCTCCGTCCCGGCGAGAAGGCCGCTCCCCCGGAATACGTCCACGCCTTCGAGGCGGTCCGCGACGGGATCCAGTTGGCGGCCGACTTGCTCAAGCCCGGTGTGGTCGGCTGGGACATCGACACGCCCGTTCGCCAGATGATCGCGGACCGGGGCTACACCTATACCCACGCCCTCGGCCATCAGGTCGGCCGCCGCGCCCACGACGGCGGCATGCTCCTCGGGCCCAACAATCCGCGGTACGGAGCCCGCTCGGCCGGAGTGGTCGAGGAAGGCATGGTCTTCACCCTCGAGCCATGCACCGGAGGCATCGGGTTGGAAGAGAACGTCGTCGTCACCGCCGATGGGTGCGAGTTTTTGACTCCTCCGCAGAGGGGGTTGTACCTGGTTTGAGGGAGAGTGGGAAGACGGTGACGGCGTGAGGGGCGCCACGGCTATCGCCGGAGGGGGAGCGGGGGACGAATTGCCGGGGCGATGGCTCGTATGGGCGCATGGCGATGCGCCCCGGCCGCCAGCCCAGGGCACGACATCGAACACCGGGGCAATCCCAACCACCTCCTCGCCCCCTCGACAGGCTCGGAGACCGGTGGGGGCGGGGCAGCATCGACATCGTCAGCCATCTCCCCCTTATTTCATTGGAGGACCGATGCAAACCGGTAGGCCGACGACCCTGGCGTTCAACGGGATGGTGGCGACCTCGCATTACCTGGCCACCGGAGCAGGGCTGCAGGTGCTGCGCGACGGCGGGACGGCCGCCGACGCTGTCATCGCCGCCAACGCGGTCCTGACCGTCGTCTATCCCGACCAGACGTCGATCGGCGGCGACTGCTTTCTGCTCTACCACGAGGCTGCAACTGGCACCCTGCACGCCCTGAATGGCTCCGGCCGGACGCCGCGCGCGGCCAGTGCCGGATCCATCCGGAACAGCGGGCACGAGCGGATGCCGGTCCGCGGTATCCACGCGGTGACCGTTCCCGGCACCGTTGATGCCTGGTCCCAGGTTGCCGAACGATTTGGCCGATTGGGCCTCGATCGCCTCCTGCAACCGGCCATCGGATACGCCCGCGACGGTTTCCCCGTCTCCCCCCGGCTTGCGGGGAGCATCGCCCAGGCGGCGGCGATGCTGAGCGCCGATCCGTACGCGGCCTCGATCTATCTCCCGGGCGGTTCGCCGCCCAGGGCGGGTGATCGGCTTGTGCTGGCCGATCTGGCCCGCTCGATCGAGGCGGTGGCCGCCAGGGGGCGCGAGGTCTACTACGAAGGGGAGATCGCCGAGCGCATCGTCGCCGCGTCCAACGCCCTCGGCGGAGCGTTCACCGGCGAGGATCTTAGGGGGCATCGCAGCGAGTGGGTCGATCCGATCGAGGTCGACTACCGGGGCGTGACCGTTGCCGGGATGCCGCCGAACTCCCAGGGGATGACGGCTCTCCTCAGCCTGAACCTGGCCAAGCAAGTCTCCCTTGGCGAATGGGGCAGCAGCGCGCATCTCCATCCGCTCATCGAGGCCAAAAAGCGCGCCTTTGCCGTCCGCGATGCCCGCCTGGGCGATCCCGAGTTTGCCGCGATCGACGTGGATTACCTGCTCTCGGACGCGTATGCCGAGGACGTATGGGCAGACTACGATCCGGCTCGGGCCTCGGGCGGGGGGCCAACCGCGCAGGGCGATACGGTCTACCTTTGCGCCGTCGACCGCGACGGCAACGCCGCTTCGATGATCCAGAGCATCTACATGGCGTTCGGGTCGGGCGTCGTGGTGCCGGGAACGGGGATCGTGCTCCAGAACCGGGGGGCATACTTCCGGTTGGAGGACGGCCACCCGAACTCATTCGCCGGGGGCAAGCGCACCCTGCACACCCTGATGCCCGGCATGCTCTACCGCGGCGGCGACTTGTGGGGCCCGATCGGCACCCAGGGCGGCGACGCCCAGGCCCAGGTGCACCTCCAGCTTGTCACCGACCTGGTCGATTTCGGGATGGAGCCGCAAGAAGCGATCGAGGCACCGCGCTGGGTCGCGGGCGGCGGACCAAATGATCCTCCGACCCTGGTGACGGTCGAGGAGGACATTGCCGACGAGACCCGGAAAGGACTGTCCGGGTTTGGCCACATTGTCGAGGTCACCGGCCGATTCGATGCCACTATGGGCCACGCGCAGATAATCCTGCGTGACCCATCAACCGGATTGCTGCGCGGTGGGGCCGATCCCCGGGCGGACGGCGCCGCCCTTGGGCTCTAGCGAAATACATAGAACGGATTGGGACAGACATGGCAAGCGTGGGACCGAACGGCGCCGATCCCCGGCCATTGCGGCTGGTGGTCTTCGGCGGGTCAATCGTTTCCGATTGGGGCAATCCGGCGGCGACGTCCTGGCGGGCCCTGCTGCGGGCGCTGACGGCGGCGGGCCACGATGCGGTCTTCCTCGAGCGCCGGAAGAACGAGGCCGTCGTGGATCTGCTGCGGGCCCGGGGAGGAGACGCGATGCGCGCCTTCGGCCGGGCTTACCCCGATGTGCGAAACCGGACCTACGACCTGCCCGTCGGGTCGGAGCGCTCGGTCTGGTTTGGGCGCGAGGTTTCGACGGCGGACGCGGCGATCGTGCTGGACGACGCGCCCGAAGGGATCTTCGCGGAGATCGTCGCCTACGACACCCCGCGCCTCGTCAAGGTCTTGGCGCGAACCGAAACTCTTCGGTCAGCGCCAGTTGCAGAGGACCGCTTCGACCTGATCCTCGGCGAGGGCACACTTCCCGCGGTCGAAATCAGCGCCGGGCTGCCTCCCGGTGAGCGGTCGGGCGTGCTGGTCGTCGCCTACGAGGACGAGGTACTGGCGAACCGCGTCGCGGTGCGGCTATCGACACTACGCCCCCAGCTAATTACCCCGGACGACTGCCCGCACCGTGGGAATACGTGCCCGAGTCCCAGATGCCCGCAATCTACAACACGGCAAAGGTGACCGTGATCGTCGGTGGTCCACAGGAGGTCGGGATCGACGTCCGAGCTCTCCTTCCCGCCGCGTCTGGCTCGCCCACGATTGAGGTCATGCCCGCCGGTGTTCGGGCCGATTGGCCGGACGGCTTGATACGGCCAGCGACCGAGGAAACCGTCTTGGCTCTTGCCACGGAGTATATGAATCAGGGCCAACCACGCCCCGTCGTCCCGAAGTCGTTCAACGCCGCGACGGTTGCGGCCGGGTTGGTGGAAACGATCAGGCGTATCCGGACGGAACGGATGGGCGCGTTCTCCGCGCGATAACGCCCTCCGTTTCCTTCAGCGATCTGTAAATCAAGTCTCTTGCCGCACCGGGCTAAGGAACAACCCGACGAGTTCCGCCGGCTGCGTCACCATCGAGTCATGCCCCGCCGAGAACAACTCGTAGTAATCGAAGCCATCTCGCTGTGCGCGCTCGGCGTGTGGGACGAACGTGTCCTGTGTCGTCAGAATGTACGCGCACCGGACCCCGTGACCGGGATCCGCGGCGACGTCGAGCGGCTGCGTGAACGTCTTGTACGGCTGATCTCCCAACCGGGCGTTCACCCAGGCGGCGTCGTCCGCGTCGGTCACGCCGAAGTCCGCCGCGAACATGAACGACGGCAACCGCCAGCCATCGCCCTGGGTCTTCACCATCTCGTCGAGAACCTCGCCCGCGCCCGGCGAGTAATCCCGGATCGTCGCACCATCCTCGGGGAGGAATGCGTCGAGGTACACAAGCTGAGCGAGGCGCGAGGCTGCCCGCTCGGCAACGCCCGAGATCACGATGCCAGCGTAGCTGTGCCCGACCAGCACCACGTTCGTGAGGTCCTCGTACTCCAGCAGGCCGAGAACGTCGTCGATGTGCGTGGTCAGATCGATCTCCGGCGCGAGCAGGTGCACGCGCTCCCGAGGCCGGTCAACGTCGGCGCGAACACTGCGTGCCCGGCCCCGCGCAGGAGCGGGACCACCTCTCTCCAGCACCAGCCGCCATGCCACGCTCCATGCACCAGGACAAACGTTGCCTTTTCCATGGTCTCGGGCATCTCCTTCCGGGGCGACGATCTCTGCGCCGGCAAGCCGCGGTGCGCTCGCGGCTAATGCGGCACCGCCGACACCGGCGGTCAGGGCGAAGCGACGACGACTCAATGTTTGTTGCAGACGGTCCATTGTGAGATCTCCTTCGAGAGCGGCCGGGTGACGTCGGTACGGCAGATCCAAACCGATGGCTCCACCGTAGCGAGTGGCCCAGGCGTTTTCTCGTCGGAGGTTCTCCCCCATTTTTGCGCGGGCGGCTTCCCTATCTTTCGGGGATCAGACCAACGTCGCGTGCACGGTTGACCGCTTGCTGCCGGTTGGTGACGTGCAACTTGGCGAGGATCGCCGAGACGTGGTGGTCGATCGTCTTTGGTGACAGAGAGAGTTGCGTCGCGATCGTCCGATTCGAGGCACCCGGTTGAGAGTAGGTCCAGGATCTCAACTTCGCGTCTCGTGAGTGATCCGTACGTTGCCCGTGTCGACGGATGCGGGCCGCGCCGGACGCGCCGAACACCCAGGTCGTGCAGTCGTCGTGTGACCCGCGCGGCATCGGGGCGAGCGCCGAGGCAGTTCGAACGCGGCGAGTGCTTCGATGAGATCGGACCCATCGGACGAGGTGGCAGCGCGCCCGAGCGGCCTCCAGCGGCATGCCCATCGAGAGCCACAACGCCGCCGCGGCCTGCCAGTCGCCCCGGACCTCGTGCGCAAGGGCTCGACAACCCACGGATAATCGCCACCAGACTGGCCAGAGCGATGGATCCACAGCGCCGAGTCGCTGGATACCCAGGTGTCGCCGGCTGGCCAGTGCCCCGTCCAATGCCGAGGCCGCGATGGCTCCGGCCTGCTCGCAGTCGCCATCGAGCCAGGCGGCCTCCGCCAGGACGGCGGCCACCGCCCCGGTGTGCTCGCACCACCTCCGGAGCTGTTCGTCCAAGGTCGCATGGCTCGGTCGAACTCGTGCGGTGTCGCCTGGCCGCATCCTCAGGCGAGCCAATCCGCGGGCGACGTGCACGTCCAGTAGATAGTGACCGGTCGTCGGCGGGTAGGTGAGGAGTTCATCGGATTCCGCGATCACGCTCGTCCATTCGCCCCGATCGAGCAGAATTCTCAGGCGCATGGAGCCGAACATCACGATCTTCGTGGCCAGATCGTGCTCGTGGGCATACGCAAGGCCCTCGGTGATGTATGGCCAGGGACTGGACGCTGGTGAGCCGAGAACCCGGCGGCGCGGCGAGATGCCTCAGTGCTCTGAGGACGAACTCTTCGTTGCCGATGAGTCGGGCAAGCTCGAGCCCGTCTTCCAGGAAGGCTCGCCCGCTTTGGTCTCCGGTGCCCAGCCGGGTCACGCCGACCGTGATGAGGGCGTGGGCGGTTGTCGAGTCATCGTCCAGTCCGGCTGGCGATCGACATGGCCTGCTCACCCAGCGCGATCGCCTCGCTGGTCGCCCCTGCCCGCAGGCGCCACTCCGCGAGCCAGCCGCAGGCCTGAGCGAACTCCTTCGAATCCGGAAACTGTTCGAGCGTCGGAATACGCTTCTTCGGCCAGACGCTCGGCAACTCGATGCCGTCCGGCGAAGTCAGGCAGAACCGGGACAATCTCCGCAGGTTGTAGCCGAACTGGCGTTGCTGCCCGAGCTGCTGCCGAATTGCAGCCGCCGCTTCTTGCGACGCGAGCGCGTCATCCATTCGCGCGGTGAGGTAGTACGAATAAGCTTGGGCCTCCAAGAGATCCGCACGGTCGGACGGCGCGAAGAGTCACCGCATTCCGGAGCGCCCGCGCATACTGCTCGGCGGCTTCGCGGTGGGACTGGAATGCGGTTGCCCTGGTTGGCGGCCGCGATCGCGTATGACAGCGCCGCCGCTCTGATCGCCCGCCGCCTCGGCGTGGAACGCGAGTCGTGAGACATCGTCCATGAAGCCGGGGTGACCCTCGAGGCAGGCGAGGATCCGCCGATGAAGATCTCGCCGCCGGACCGGTGAAGCGGCGCCCAAGAGGACGGATTGCACGGCGGCATGGCGGAAGGCGATTGCATCCTCGTCCGGTCGGAGCAAGCCCACCGCAAGCCCGCGTTCGACGGCGTGTTCGATCGACCGTCCAAGCACGCATTGAGCACGTCGGCATCGACGAGCGCGCCGATCGCGGCGGCGGCCTCGATCACCTCGCGATCTTCGGGCGAGAGCCGGGCGGCTCGACCCATGATAGCGTCCCGCAGCGAGATCGGAACACGCGAGCCCGAAGCCAAGATCTCGGCAACGAAGAATGGATTCCCGCCGGTGTAGGCATGGAGCTCGACCGGGTCGACGTCGCGCTCCTTGGCGAGTTCGGTGACCGCTCAACCGAGAGCGGGTCAAGGACGATGCGGTGCACGGTCGGCACCGTTGCCAGGTCGCCAACGACCCGGCGCAAGGGGTGGTCGATGGACAGCTCATCGTCACGAAACGTAACGATAACCAGCGCGGACAGATCCCCGATTCGCCGTCCCAGGAATCGGAGGAGATCCAGCGACGCCTCATCCGACCAGTGCGCATCTTCCGCCAGGACCACCGTGGGCCCCGGGCTGTTTCTGAGATCCGCCTCGACGGCGCGAAAGATGTGGGATCGCGGGGCGTGGGCGCCGAGCTGGTCTTCAACGTTCGGACCAAGTTGACGAGCGACATCGAACAACGGCCCAAGTGGCGCCGGAATGGAGAGCCCGTCGAACGGAATCGTGACCAGGCGCGCGTCGCTCTCGATTCGAGCCGCGAACCGATCAACCAGGGTCGTCTTGCCGATGCCCATCTCGCCGCTCACGAAAACGATATGTCCTCGGCCACGCGCGGCATCCTGGGACCAGGAAAGCAGTTGATCGAGCGCCGTCGCTCGTTCGAGGAAGGTCATCGGTGTACCTAGTTGTCATGTTGCGGCATTGAACTCCACTGTATCATGCGCAACCCGTACATCCGCGTTTCGTGGACGACCGTTTGGTGAGAGATTCGTGGTGCAGAGCGACGGCCACGATGATGCGCGGCGCATCCATGTACATCGCTGAACGTCCAACGCCGCCCGCCTACTGACCGGAGAGAGCGATGCCCCGTCTCCAGCCCGTCAATGTCCCGACCCGTCGCTCGCTCTGGTTGGAGGAGGCCCTGGCGCTCGAGCCGGACGCGGAGACGGTCGAGCCGCTGATAGGTTCGCACCGGGCGGATGTCTGCATCGTGGGCGGTGGCTATACCGGCCTGTGGACCGCCCTGCGCCTACGCGAGCTCGATCCCGCCCTCGACATTCTGGTACTCGAAGCGGATCTCTGTGGTAGCGGCGCCAGTGGACGGAACGGCGGCTTCACCCAGGGCTGGTGGCCCAAGCTAGATGCCCTGACCGTCTTGCTGGGTGAAGACGAAGGGGTAAGGACCTGCAACGCGGCGGCCAATTCCGTCACCGAGATCGGCGAGTTCTGCGCGGCCAACGGGATCGACGCTCACTACCATCGTGGTGGCTGGCTCTGGACCGCGACGACTCCCCTCCACGTGGGGAAATGGGAGGCCGCGATTGCCGCGGCCGAGAGGCGCGGGCTCTTCGTCTACCGCCGGCTTTCCCGGGAAGAGGTCGCCTATCGAACGGGATCGGCCATCCACGTCGCCGGGGTTTGGGAGCAGACGACCGCGACGGTGCAGCCCGCCCTGCTCGCCCGTGGGTTACGCCGGGTGGCGATCGAGCGCGGAATCAGGATCGCGGAACGGACGCCGATGCTCGACCTGGAGCGGAGCCGTCCGCCGGTGGTGCGCATCCCGGAGGGGTCCGTCGTCGCCGACAAGGTCGTGATCGCGACCAACGGCTGGATGGCCGAGTTCCCGGAGTTGCGCCGGGCGTTGATCGTGATCTCCAGCGACATGATCGCGACTGCGCCGATTCCAGACCTGCTGGAGCAGATTGGCTGGACGGGCGGCGAGGCGATCACGGACGCCCGCCAGATGGTCCAGTACTACCGCACCACCCGCGACGGCCGCATAGCGATCGGCCGCGGCAGCGGGTCGCTCTCCCTCGCGTCTCGGGTCACCCGGTCATTCAACGACAACCGAGTCCGGACCAAGGAGGTCACGCAGGGGTTCCACCGTCTCTATCCTCACCTGGCCGACGTCCCGATCACGCACCATTGGGGCGGGCCAATCGACCGGACAGAGAACGGCCAGATGTTGTTCGGCGACCTCGGCGGCAACGACCGGATTCTCTACGGCGTCGGATACTCCGGCAACGGCGTCGGTCCCTCCCACCTAGCCGCAAAGATCCTCGCCTCGCGCGTCCTCGGGCGTCAGGACGAATGGGCCACCACGGGCCTCTGGAACCGCCCCTTCAAAGCGTTCCCGCCAGAGCCAATTCGCTTCGTCGGCGGCTCCCTGGTCCGCGCCGCCGTGGACGCCAAAGAGCGAGCTGAGGAACGCGGTTCTCAACCGAACGCCGTCCTTCGCCGTCTCGCCGCGTTTGCACCGTCCGGAATGCACAAGGGAGCGAAGGCGACGACCTAGCCACGTCAAGGGCATTCGTTCGTCCTGATTAAACAAATGTAAACGTTTGGCACACAGCGTGCATCCGAGGACGACCAACAGGCCGATTGCGATTTTCCCGCCTGTTGGTGGAGTGCGTTCGCACACTCACCCGACCAGAGCGCGCAGGAATGGACGATCCCGATGGCAGCGCCTATCCTCCGTGCTCCCCTCGACCTGATTGATCCCGACGAACGCATCGCCGCTGGCAGGGCCCTGCGGGATCGATTGCGACGGGGTCAGCATAGTGACTGGCGGCCGGACAACGACAGAGCGGATCCAATCGCGATCCTGAAACGCTCCGACCGGGGCCGTCTGCGGCGTCTGGTGCCGATCCGTTACGGCCGGATGATCGAGTCACCGTTCGCGTTTCTGCGCGGCGCGGCGGAGATCATGGCGGCCGACCTGGCCCGTACGCCCACCACCGGGCTGAAGGTTCAGCTTTGCGGCGACGCCCACCTCGCCAACTTCGGCGGCTACGCGACGCCGGAGCGCAACCTCGTCTTCGACGTGAACGACTTCGATGAAACCCTGCCGGGTCCATGGGAGTGGGACGTCAAGCGTCTTGCCGCAAGCGTCGTCGTGGCCAGTCGCGCATACGGTGCCTCAGAGGCAGACGCCCGCGATGCTGCCCTCGCGGCGGTTCGCTCCTATCGAACGCAGATGCGCGAGTTTGGCGCGATGCGTTTCTTGGACCTCTGGTACGAAGCGATCTACGCCAAAGACGCGATCGAGCGGCTCCGGTGGCCCAGCGAAGTCATGGATGAACTCGAAAAGGCCCGCTCGAAGCGGACAAATTTGGGGGCATTGCCCCGGTTGACCGAGGCGATCGAGGGCGGTTTGCGGATCGCCGACGATCCCCCCCTGGTCACACACCACACCCAGGGCATCGTGAGCGGAATCGAGACTATCCTCCGGCGATACCGCAACTCCCTATCATCGGAGCGCCGGATACTCCTCGATCGTTACCGGATCGTGGACATCGCCCGGAAGGTCGTCGGCGTCGGCAGCGTCGGCCTCCGATGTTATGTCATGCTCATGCTCGGATCCCACGGGGAGGATCCCCTCTTTCTCCAACTCAAGGAGGCGCAGCCGTCTGCACTGGCGCCCTATCTCCCGAAAACTCGCTACATGCACGAGGGCAAGCGGGTGGCCGATGGCCAACGGATCATGCAGGCCGCAAGCGACCTCTTCCTGGGCTGGACCAAGCTCGGATCTACTCGGTTCTACGTCCGCCAACTGCGCGATGCAAAGTTCGCAGTCCCATTGGATCTCCTGGACGCGGAGGAACGCTCGGACTACGCCGAGGTGTGCGGGTGGGCCCTGGCGCGGGCCCACGCCTGCTCCGGCGACGCAGCCCAGATCGCCGGTTACCTCGGTCCCGGCGACGGCTTCGACCGTGCGGTCGCCTCATTTGCCGTCTCATACGCGGACCAGACGGAGGCCGATCACGCTGCCCTGGAGCGGGCAGTGCGCATGGGGAAAGTTCCGGTGGAACGCGGAGTCTAGGCGACGAATCAATCCTCGGGGGTGGTGTCCGTGTCCGGTTCGGATTCGAGCCAGTCGTTGAAGCGTTCGGTGAGGAGGTCGAGGTTATCGATCCAGTAGTTCCAGTTCTCGAAAAACTGGAGGCCGAACTGGGGCTGGGCGCTCGGCAGCATAGGGAGACGGTCTTCGCGGATGTGGTCGAACGCGGCGGGGTTCACCGGACCATAGGGCAGCAGGCGCGAGAAGTTGGCCTGCGGAACAGCTCGGGTCGCGTAGTTGATGAAATCCATCGCGATGTCGAGGTTCGGGGCACCGCGCGGCACAACCCAGGCGTCGGCGGAGAGCATGCCGCCGGTCCACTGGATGCGGACGTCATCCCGGACCGTTGGGAGATCGGCGCGGATGTTCCACGACGATGCCAACCCGGCCTGAGCGTTTGCCACCAGTTCCGAGGGCTGCTTGCCATCCTCCCACCACTGGACGATAGAGGGCTTGATCTTGTCCAGGCTCGCGAAGGCCCGGTCGACATCGAGGGGGTACAGCTCGTCCCGGGAGACGCCGTCGGCCAGCAGG
This sequence comes from uncultured Chloroflexia bacterium, assembly GCA_963724285.1. GTDB lineage: Bacteria > Chloroflexota > Chloroflexia > Thermomicrobiales > UBA6265 > CAVRUD01. The sequence continues at coordinate 240,948 of CAVRUD010000030.1, forward strand.
GCGAATTCCATGGTGCCGACCGGACGCTTGCGCAGCGAGCGGCCCTCGCCAAAGCGGTCGACCTTCCAGAAGTCGGTCCAATCGCTGGGGATCTCGGGCGGGTCGACCGGGTAGACGATCGCGGTCGAGAAGAGATCGGCGCCGACGGCATATTGCCCGACGACCTCGGGGAACAGGACCGTGACGTCGACGTAGGCACGGTCGATTTCGGTGAGATAATCGTCGTTGGCGAGCGGGCGCACCCAGTCCATCGGCACGCAGGCGACATCCCAGGTCACGACGTCGCTGTCGACCTGGCCCTTCAGATCGCTCTGGTCCGCGCCCAGGCCCCGCGAGAAGACCTCGGCGCCGGTGGCCAGTTGAAACGGGTCGAAATATGCCTCGCGCTGGGCATCGGCGTACGGCCCGGTGGGGGTCGCAATCGTCAAGGTGCGGCCCCGGTACCGTTCCGGATTGACGTAGCCTCCTATGGGCGTGCCGATAGGCTCCTGGGTGGGGGTGGGGCTTGGTTCGGTCGTGGCTGTCGGCTCCGGGTTATCTCCGGAATCGTCATCGCCGCCGATGCCGCAGGCCGACAGGCCGCCAACCACCCATCCTCCCGCCAGTGTGCCAAGGAGGGTGCGCCGCGACGGCCGGAACCCTCCGGCATTGAGCCTCTTTGTGCAATTGACGATCGGCCATCACGCGACCCCCAGGAGCCAGGAGTTGAAGCGCTCCTCGGCGGCACCGCGATTGGCGACCCACCAGGCGACATCCTGTTGAACCAACGACGGCAGATTGTCCGGGGCGGTCGGCAGCTTGGCCAGCTCGATCGGATCGAGGAGTTCGAACGCGCCGGAGGTCACAGGCCCCAGGGAGATGAGATGGGCGAGGGATGCCTGAATCTCCGCTCGGGATGCGTACGCAACGAAATCCTGGGCGATATCGGCGTTCTCCGCCCCCGGCGGGACGATCCAGTGGTCGGCGACGAGGAGACCCTCGTTCCAGACGATTTCCACCGGTTGGCCTTCATTCTGCGCGGCGATCACGCGGTAGTGCCAGGCGCTGGCAAACTCCGCCCGGCGTGAGTTGAGCCAGGAGACCGGCTGCAACCCCGACTCCCACCAGCGGTCGATAATCCGGCCGCTGATCGTCCGCAGGCTGGCGATCGCCCGGTCGAAGTCGAGCGGATAGAGCGCATCGCGGCTCACCCCGTCGGCGAGCAAAGCAAACTCGAAACTGCTGAACGCACCCTTGAACAGGGCACGGGCGCCGGGATAGCGATTGGCGTCCCACCACTCCTGCCAGCTATCGGGCGGCGCCGTCGGCGTTTCGACTGCGTCGCGGCGGTAGGCACTGACCATGGCATAGGCGTAGGCGGGGACGCTGTGTTCCGCCCGTGGGATCAGGTCGGTTTCGACCTCGACCTCGATGGGCTGGGCGAGACCTTGATCGGGCGCGGTCGCCGCGAACTCGGCGTCAACCACCAGGGCGTCGGCGTAGACGGAGCCGTCGTCAATCCCCGAGCGCAGAAAAGCGTAGTCGGTAGTCAGTTCCTGGATCGTACAGCCGGTGGCCCGGGAAAACGGCTCCCAGACCATGCGGCGCAGCGCTTCCTGGACCTCGCCGCCCCACGCCGCCACCCGCAGCGTCCGCCCCGCCCATTTCCCCGGATCTTCGTAGCCGGGGATGAACCCAGTCGGCGTGGCGGAGAGGTTGAATGCGGGCGTCGGGGTCGGCGCCGGGTTGTCGTCATCGCCGCAGCCCGCCGCCAGCAGGGCAAGGGATGCCGCACCGGCCCCGAGGAGGTGGCGACGCGACAGCCGCCGGGCGATCCGCGGCCCGGAAGACATTGGCTTTCTGGCGCCGCCGTTCTCCACCCATGCCCCAATCGTCGATCTTTGCTACGTGCGCGGGATGATCCCCGGTGTCATCGGGTCATCGTGGGTGATCAGCCTACCAACCGCCCGATGCAGGGTCAACGTCGGTTCGGCGTTCCTGTCGCACTGGGCACCGAGCGGCCGCCACGGTGGCGGCGAACAGATGGGCTACTGGTACAATCGCCCCACAGCAGCAAGGAGCGCTAACCACGGTGGAACGCCCCGAACCCGGAAGCTTCCGTCCACCTTCGTCGAACGGCCCAATGCGGATGGCTCCAGGTGACGGCGCGGTCGCTGATCTGGCGGCGCGTGTCGCCGCGAACGTCGGCCACGTCGTCGTCGGCAAGGCCGAGGTGGTCGAGCGCCTGCTTGTCGCCATGCTCTGCGAGGGGCACGTCCTGATCGAAGACGTGCCCGGCGTGGGCAAGACGTCGCTGGCCCGAGCGCTGGCACGCTCGATCGGCGGCGAGTGCCGCCGAATCCAGTTCACCCCCGATCTGCTTCCCACCGACATCGGCGGCATCTCCTACTTCGACCAGAAGCTTGGCGATTTCCGGTTCCGACCGGGACCGGTCTTTGCCAACATCGTCCTGGCCGACGAGATCAACCGGGCGACGCCCCGAACCCAGTCCGCCCTGCTCGAAGCAATGGAAGAACGCACGGTGACCGTCGAGGGCGAGACAATGGCGCTGCCGCGCCCCTTCCTCGTCCTGGCAACCGAGAACCCCGTCGAGCTGGAGGGCACCTTTCCCCTACCGGAGGCGCAACTCGACCGCTTCTTGCTCCGAACCGAGGTCGGCTATCCCAGCCACGAGGAAGAGGATGCCATCCTGGAGCGCTTCCAGGCGGACACACCGATGAACACGCTGGCGCCGGTCGCGACGACCGACGAGCTCGTGGCGGCAATCGGAACCGTGCGGACCGTCTACGTTTCTCCCGATGTTCGGCATTATGTCACGACAATCATTCGGTCCACTCGGGAGCATCCCGCAATCTCCCTGGGGGCCAGCCCGCGCGGATCGCTGGCGCTGTTCCGCTCCGCCCAGGCGATGGCGGCGGTGCGGGGCCGCCGCGCCGTTGTCCCGGACGACGTGAAGGCGCTGGCGGTGTCGGCCCTGGCCCACCGCCTGATGCTGGCGCCCGAGGCGCGGCTGCGTGGCCGCAACGCCGCCGGCATCCTGGCCGAGATTCTCGAGGAGGTGCCGGTTCCCGTCGAAGGCGAGATTGGGGTGACCACCGCGGCGTCCTCCGGGTAGCGGGGTGTCCTCACCGGCTCGGCCCGAGCGACGGCAACGGCGTGGGTGGTTTGGCCGCCCGATCCGGCCTGATCGCGAGCAACGCGGCGCCGGCAGCCGGTCGGTCTTCTTCTCCGCGGCATGGTTCTATCTTTCTGCCGCTATCGTCATCCTGGGCATGGCGATCGGGCACGGTGGCCTGACCCTCCTCGGGGTACTGGTCCTGCTCACCGGAGGCGGTTCCTGGCTCTGGAACCGCTATTGCCTGGACGGCGTCACCTACGCCCGGGCGATCAGCTCCGATCGGGCCCTCCCCGGCGACGAGATCACCCTGACCTTGACGGTCACCAATCGCAAGCTGCTGCCAATGCCGTGGCTGTCGCTCGAAGAGGATATGAGCGACGGGCTGGTCGTGCATGGCCGGACGGTCACGCCGAGCGGCACCTCGGGACGCCAACTCATGCGGATTACGTCCGGATTTCGCCCCTACGAGCGGGTCAACTGGCGCGTGCGGATCGCCTGCCCGAAACGGGGCCTCCACCAGATCGGTCCGGTGGTGATCCGCTCGGGCGATATCTTCGGCTTCTTCACCAACCGGCTGGCGCTGCCCACGACCGATCGGATCCTGGTCTATCCCCGGGTGGTCGACCTGGAGAGCCTGGCGCTGCCCAGCCGTGAGCCGATCGGGGAACTCCGTGCCCGCCGCAACCTGCTGGTCGATCCGTCTCGGGTGGTGGGTGTGCGCGAATACCGGCCGGAGGATCCCTTCCGCTCGATCCACTGGAAAGCAACCGCCCGTCAGGGGACGCTCCAGGTGCGGGTGGCAGAGCCGGTGACCGCCCTGCGCCTGGGGATCTTCGTCAACCTGGACACGTTCGACCACTACTGGGAAGGGCTCGACCTGGAACTGGCCGAGCGAATCATCGTCGCGGCGGCGTCGCTTGCCGTCTGGGGCGACCGTAGTGGGTTCGCCGTTGGGATGTACGCGAACGGCCTTGTCGCCGGGTCCGACCAGGCTTTGCGGGTGCCGCCGGGACGGGGACAGGGACAGGTGCCCCGCCTGCTCGAAGGCCTGGCAATGGTCTCTCCGTTTTCGACGTTACCGTTTGCGGCGGTCCTGGCTGCTGAGGGGCGGCGGTTGCCCTACGGCAGTACAGCGGTTGTCGTGACATCGCGCTGCTCGGATGCCCTCGCGGGCGTGTTACTCCAACTCCTCGATGCGAACCGGCAAGTGGTGCTGATTCCGCTCGACGGCTGCGACGTCCCGCCGCTGCGGGGGCTGATCGTTCGGCACCTCGACGAATCGTTGCTGCGGGCCGAGTCCACCGTCAAGGTGAGTCCAAAGACCAGCGAGCCAGCCGTTGATTCCCTCGAGTCAGTACCCGATATGGAAAAGGCGACGGCAACCGCCGACCATGGGGCGCGGTCGTGAGCCACGACAAGGGCCAGATGCACGATGACTGAGACGCGGCGCCAACTGATCCGAGCGGTCGATCCGGTCCTGCTCTGTCTGGTGGTGGCCGAGACGGCGATCGTATGGCTGGTGGCGTCGCTGCTGCTGACCGCCGAGCCAGGCGAGGGGCAGGCGGTGGTTCCCCTGGCCGTCCTCGTCGTCATGGTGGTGGCGACAGTCCTGCCCCGGGCGCTGGATGCCTTCGACCTGTGGGACCCCGGGTTCACGATCGTGATGGCCGCTGGCATGGTGGCGACCACGCTCTTGCTGATTAAGGCGTCCGCATTTCCCGGGTCTTCGTTGGTGGACCCCGATTGGCTCGGTGAAACGGCTCAGGCGCTGACCGTGCGCCCTTCGACCGCGGAGATCCCGGTCTGGGGCCTGGTCGTCGTCAGCGTCTATGCCTGGGCGCGGGGCCGCCGGCGGGCCGAACCGACCCTCGATGCCTCGTACACAGGGCTCAGAATCGGATCGGTCGCGATCTTGCTGGCCGCGGTCGCCGACGGGGTCACGCCGTCGCCGGTCACCGACACCGATGTTGTCGGCGCGGTCCTGATCTTCATCGCCGCGTCCCTGACGGCGATCTCGCTGGCGCGGATGGCGGGGGAAAGCGAGGATCGGTTCCGGGGGCTGCGCGCTCCGTCCGTGCTCGGCGGCGTGGCCGCTCCGATCGCGCTGGTCGCCCTGATCGGGCTGGCAATCGGCGGCGCCGCCGACCGCGACCTGCTCGATACCGTCCTCTGGGCCCTGGCGCCGCTGATCTGGGCGTTGACGGTTCTGCTCCGGATCCTGGTACTTATCGTCGCGGTCGTCGCCTTTATCGTGGTCTCCCCCATCCTCTGGCTGCTGTCTGGGACCGATTTCGCGCCGATTCGCTCCACACCGCAGGGATCGGAGACCGGCCTCCAGGAACGGGTGCGCGAAGAGGTCGAACGATCGACCGACGTTCCGGATCCCATCCGATATCTGGCCGTGACCGCCATCCTAATCACCGTGATCATGCTGCTGGGACGATTCGCCTTGCGCCGTCGCCGGCGTCTCGGGCCGGCGGCGGATGAGGAGCGCATGTCGGTGCTCAGCGGTGCTGAGTTGCTGGCGGCCATGGGCAACCGCCTCAAGCGGGCGCTCGGACTGCTCCGTCCCGATGCCGATCCCCTGGCCGAACTCAGGGCTGACAGGCGCTGGGCGCACACGGTGGCGATCCGCGAGGCGTACACCGCTCTGTTGCGCCTGGGAGCTGAGCGCGGGGTCATGCGCGCTCCGGGCAAAACGACCCGGGAGCACGCGGCACATCTCGCGACCGAGCTTCCGCGGAGAGACCTGCTGGCTCCGGAGGTGGCACGCCTGACCAGTCTCTACGACGCGGCAAGGTACGGGGCTTCCCCGGCGACCGAGGCTGAGGCCGCCGCCGCCCAGGACGCCTGGCACTCAATCGAACGCGCCGTTCGTCGGTCCTGACCGCCAACAGGGTAGACTGGTTATGCGACACCTTTGCGCCGTCCGCGGCGATTGACTGGATCGAACCTCGCATGGCTCCGTTGCCACCGGGGGCGCCACTCGGGATCTACCTCCACATTCCCTTCTGCGCCCACATCTGCCCCTACTGCGATTTCAACACGTACGCCGGCCAGGACAACCTGATCCCCGCCTACGTCGACGCGCTGATCGCCGAGATCGAACGGCAGGGCGCCGCGCTCGCCCCTGACGGCACCCCGCGTCCGGCGGAAACGCTCTACATCGGCGGAGGAACCCCGTCTCTGCTGCCCGTCGAGGCGATCGCGCGCATCGTGGCCGCCTGCCGGTCGGCTTTCTCGCTGGTGCCCGGCGCCGAAGTGACGATGGAGGCCAACCCGACGAGCGTCGACGAGGCCGTCTTTGCCGGGTTGCTCGATGCCGGGATCAACCGGCTTAGCCTGGGCGTCCAGACCCAGCACCGCCGCGGGCTGCGCACCCTGGGCCGCAATCACGAGGCGGCCGACGCAGCGGAGGCGTACAAAGCCGCCCGCGCCGCTGGATTCACCAACATCAGCCTCGATCTGATCTTCGCCTGGCCGGGGCAAACGCCCGAGATCCTCGCGGCCGATCTGGAAACGGTGCTCGGCTGGGATCCAGCACCGGAGCATCTCTCCTGCTACAGCCTGATCGTCGAGCCGGGCACGCCCATGGCCGACGCGGTTGCCCGGGGGATTCTGCGCGTTCCGGACGACGACGCCAGCGCCGACCTGTACGAGCTGGTGATCGATACCCTGGCGCGAGCGGGGTACACCCACTACGAAGTAGCGAACTGGGCGCGTACGCATGGTGGGCCGGATCTCGCTTCGCGCCACAACCGGATCTACTGGCGCAACGGGGAGTACGTCGGCGCCGGGGCCGGAGCACACGGTTTTACCAACGGCCAGCGGGCGATGCAGCACCTGCTGCCCGCCGCCTTCATCGCCGCGGTCGAGCGGGGCGAGCCGCCCGTCTCCAACGTCGAGGAGATCGGCCTCGAGACATCGATGGGAGAAACCATGATGCTCGGGCTGCGGCTGCTGGATGAAGGCGTCTCCGACGATGCCTTTCTGGCCCGGCATGGCGTCTCGCTGGCGTCGGTCTACGCGGACACCATCGCCGAGATGACCGGGCTGGGGCTGCTCGAGCGGTTGCCCGATCGGGTTCGCCTGACACCGCGTGGCCTGATGCTGGCGAACGACGTAGCCGCCAGTTTCCTGCCGTAGCGGTGCGTCCCATGTTACGGCCAACATCCCGTCGAAACTGGCGGTGGCTACAATAGGCAGGACGATGACGCGGCGCGCGCACGGAGATGGCATGTCGATGTTCCCGGTCGCTTCCAGACGTGCGGCCCGCCGCGAGCAATCGCAGAGCGAGTGGGCCGACGCGGCCGCGGTGGCGCGCTACAGCCAACGCCGTCGCCCGTGTCGATGGTCTGATTGAAGCCCCACAGACCCCGGTCGGGAAGAGCCCCGCTGAGATCCGCGCCCGCGCCGAAATGCGCCTTGCCCGGACGCGCCGGTTTCTGGACGTTCTCGGGGATCCCTTTGCCCGCTTCCCGATCGTCCACGTCGGCGGGACGTCGGGGAAGGGCTCGACCGCGACCGCTATCGCTTCCATCCTCGATGCCGCCGGGTACAAGGTCGGGATGCACACCTCACCCTACCTTCAGGTCGCGACCGAAAAGCTCTGGGTCGGCGGAGAACTGATCGGCCCCGGCGAATTCGCCGACCGCGTAGATGAGGTCTTTGCCGAATACGACTCCTGGCTGCGGGCCGGTGGTGAGGTCCTGACTTACGGCGAGTTCTGGGTGGCCCTGGTTGCCCGGCACCTGGCCCACGAGTCCGTCGACATCGGCGTGATCGAGGTGGGGGCCGGCGGCAGGTTCGACCTGACCAACGTCGTCATGCCCGTCGTCAGCGTCGTCACCTCGATCGGATTGGATCACACGGTGACCTTGGGACCGACGCTGGGGGAGATCGCCTGGCATAAGGCCGGGATCATCAAGGCGGGCGCCGCCGCGATCACCGGCGCGGTGGGGGCCGAATCGCTCAGCCCGATCGAGGCGGAGGCCGCCAGGTGGGAACTACGCTCGATCGGATCGAACCCGCCCGGGACATCGCCCTCCTCGAAACCGGCCCGGATGGGACACGCTGGCGGGAGACCGCGACGGGCCAGGTTTGGCCGGCGCCGCCAGGCGGATTCCAGGCGATGAACGCCGCCCTGGCGGTCGCCGCGGCGCGGCGGCTGCGGGAGCGCGGCTTCGCCATCCCCGACGACGCGATCGCCACCGGCCTGGACCAGGCCCGATTGCCGGGCAGGGTTGAGTTCATGCCGGGCGACGACACGCCCGGGATCGCGCCGCGCGTCATGCTCGATGGCGCCCACAACCCGCAGAAAATCGCCGCCCTCGTCGCCGATCTGGACGCGATTCTGCCCCGGACCCCGACATCCCGTCGGATCGGCGTCCTCGGCGTCCTGGAGGCCAAGGACTTCAGCGGGCTTGTGAGGCCACTCGTGCCGGCCATCGACGAACTCGTCGCCACGACGCCGCAGGTTCTGTCGAAGGCGCCGCTGGATGTCGAAACACTGGCCGCCGCCGCCCGGGCGGCCGGTTTCCACGGGCCGGTCATGTTGGAGCCAGATCCCCATACGGCGATTGACGTCGCCCTCTCCCGGGCGACTGAACCTGGTGACGCGATACTGGTGACCGGATCGCTCTATCTGGTGGGCAACGTACGCGGCCGGTGGTATCCGGACGAGAGCATCCTCCGGTCGAGAACACCGTGGCCCGCGCAAGCGCCGGACGGTTCGGCGGGGTCTCCGGCTCCATGACACACTCGGGCGGTACGACGGTCGCGGCCACTCCATCGTCCGAACGCGTGCTCCAGGCAGTCATGGAGATCACGCGCCAGATCGGGGCTGGCCGGGATCTGGCCACCATCTTCGACACCGCCGCCGCCGAACTGGCCGAATTGCTGCCGTACGACCGCTGCAGCATCGGACTTGTGGATCCCGGCGGCGAGACGTTTCGCATCATCGGGTTACGAGGCCGCCGCTCGGATGTCTACCGTGAGGGCCCGGTGCCTTTGACCGGAACCGTGGGCGGGTGGTGCATCTCCGAATGCCGTCCCCTGATCTACGACGTCGGCCCCGACGACCGCTTCCTCGAGGATTCCCTCCGGCGGGCAATCGGAATCCAGCAACTCGCCCTGGTGCCTATTCTGGTTGACAGCGAGCCGATCGGGGTTCTGACGCTGAGTTCGTCGCGGGCGGGTACCTACCACACCGATCAGCTCTGGATCGTGCAAACGATTGGCGATCATCTGGGTCTGGCGATCGCGGCAACCAATCTGCGCGGTGACGCCGAGCGCCGGGCGGCACGGTCACAGTTCCTAGCCGAGACTGGACAGATCTTCTCCAGCACCCTGGATCTGGAGCAGACCCTGCGCCGTGCCGTGAGCCGGGCGTCAGAGGTGCTCGGGGACCTCAACGTCGTCTACCTAACCCATGAAGAGACAGGGGAACTGCAGGTTCGGGAGACCTACCATCCCGATCCCGAGATCGAGGCCACGGCGCGGGCTTACCTCAGTGGCAATCCTCCCGAGCCGGACGGTCGCGTCACCGGACCTCCGCTGCGCGGGGAGTCGGTATTGCTTTCGTACGTCACTCCTGATGTTGTGGCGCCCCGTGCGCGGTCGATTACCGATCGCATCGGGATTCACTCGCTGCTTTCCGTTCCGCTGCAGGTGGCGGGCCGTGTGATCGGTGTGTTTTTCAGCGCCTGCACCTCCGGCTCCGAGGAAACCAGCGTTACACGGGTGCTCAACACCGACGATCTCGCTTTGGCCAACGACTTGGCGGCCCAGATCGCCAGCGCGATCGACAACGCCAGGCTGCACGCCGCGACCCAACGGGCACTTGACGAGAGTGAGGCGCTCCGCCGGATCGGTCAGGAACTCACCAGCAGCATCGAGTTGGAGCAAACCCTCGACTTGGTCGCGTCGTTCGCGCGGCTCTTGCTTGGCGCGGACTACGCCGCCGTCGCGGGCGAAGGGGCGGACGGCACCTTTGCCTGGCGGTCGGTGATCGGCCATCGCACCGATACCCATCGGGACTTTGGCCACGACCCGAGCGACGGTCCGATTGCCCGGGCGATGGCAACAAGACAGACGGTCATCGTCGACTACAGCGGTGACGGCGGCAGCGCCGCGGACTCCGAGTCGGCCATCCATCGCGCGGAAGGAGCACAGGCGGTGCTGGCGGTGCCGCTGGTCGTCGGTGAGCGGGCATCCGGGGCACTCGTGCTGGGATACCGTAGCCGCCACGCCGTCACGCCGGCCGATAGCCGGCTAGCGGCCGCGCTGGCAGCTCAAGCAGCGCTGGTACTGGAGAACGCCCGTCTCTTCGATTCGGCCCAGCGCGCGCTGGCCGCCCGAGACGAATTCCTTTCAATCGCGGCGCACGAACTGCGAACGCCGCTGACCACCCTGCGCGGCCGCATCCAATTGCTCCAACGCCGCCTAACGGGGAATTTGCCGGCCCAGGACCTGGAATCGATCGCGATCATGCGCCGCCAGATGGATCGGCTGACCCGGATGGTGAACGATCTGCTCGATCTCTCCCGGTTGACCGCCGGGCGCCTTCTCCCGCAGCCGGAGCACGTCGATCTTGTCACCCTTGGCCGGATCGCGGCCGATGAGTTCGCGACGACCCAGCATCCGATCCATTTCACTCCGGACGTTGAGGAGCTTATCGGGTTCTGGGATCCCTGGCAGCTCGATCAGGTCCTGGCCAACCTGCTCAGCAACGCGATCCGGTACTCGCCGCCTGGCTCCCCGATTACGATGCGCGCGACGCGTGACGGCGCGACCGCCCGACTCGACGTGATCGATCAGGGATCGGGCATCCCGGCCGAGGAGTTGGAGCGCGTATTCGAGCGGTTTTACCGGGGCGAGCAGCAGGACCGGGCTGGATTCGGGTTGGGCCTCTCGATCTGTCGCCAGATCATCACCGACCACGGCGGAACGCTGGTGGGAACCTCCGATGGGCCCGGAACCGGAGCGACATTCACGATTCGTTTGCCGTTGGGGGAGATGCCGGCATCCCCGGCGGGGGCCTGAGACGCTCCTCGACCGCCCCGGGCAGCCAGGTGTGGCGCCAGCCGCCCGGGGCGTGGTCGTGGAGGGTGCTTGCCGGCTGACCCGGGACTCACGGAATCCGGGGTCCCGTAAAGAGAGGGCACCCGATCATCCGGCAATCTGGATGCTAATCCCCGATCTTGCCGGCCGTCATCAGCAATGGCGTTGAATCGATCGGGCGACCATTGTGCGATTTGCACCACGCCGAGTGGCGAAGGTGCCCCCCGGGGCAGATCGGAACGCCGTCTTGGCGTCGCCCGGGGCAAGAGGTTGCGCAGCCCGGGCGACGACCGGGGCCAATTCGAGGCGCCGTCTTGGCTCCGCCCGGGGCTGAAGACCCCGGGCTGACCCTCATAACCCCCCTGAAGGGGGCTGGAACGGCGGGGCTTGGAACGTCGTATCTCTCCGCCGGTCGAGACGGGTGGCAGCCAGCTTCAGCCGGGTTATCCGGGTCGCGAGCAGAGCCCGGGGTCTTTAACGCTTTTTGTGAGTTAGCGCTCTACCACCTGCGAACGTACGCGGGAAGGGCCACATCCGCCACTCGCGGTGCTCGCGAAAACCCCGCGAACGTTCGCATCGAAAATCTAACTCACAACAAGCGTTTTAGCCCCGGGCGACGCCGAAGTGGCGGTTCACTTTTCCCGGGCGTTGCCGAGACGGCGCCACGGATGCCCCGGGCGACGCCAGGACGGCACCAAGGCCTCCGCAACACGCGTTAGCCGCGCTTCCCTTCGCGGCGAGCCGGCGCCCGGGAGGCGACCGGTTCGTCTGGCGGCTCGGAGGGTGTGCCCATGCCTGCCCGGATGGCAAGCACGCCGGCAATGAAGAGGACCAGGCCGACGACCATCAGCACGACCGAGATGGTGACATCGGAATCGCGCACTTCGCGGTAGGACGTCGCCATCGCGTAGACCACGACGCCGACGACTGCGATCGCCGGACCCAAAGACGCGAGAACGCGGGGAAACTCACGCCCTAGCCACCGCCCAAACTCACCCATCCGTTCTCGCCTTTCCTGTCGCCACGCCAACGTTGCCCATACGTTACCGGATTCGCATCAGCCCGTCGAGCGGCCGGTCGTGCCGCCGTGCCGGACTGGCCCCAGGCGGCAGCATCAACCGATCGGTTGATGCCGCACTCAACCGGATGGTCCTTGGGATTCAGCCGTCCTCCCGACGACCCCCGCACCGCCCCTGCCGATACTTGGAGACATCAATTCCGGTGGGACCCACCGCCCGGTTCGAGCGGGAGGCACTCGATGATCACTTTGGATGCACGCCCCCAACTCAGACATATGTTTGCCGGATCAAGCGGCGGATGGCGGCGATCCTCCTGGCTGCGGCCAGAGGTCATCTGGTTTGGGTTCGATCTGATCGCCCCGACTGCCCTGCTCTACGTCCTGTTGGGGTTCGGCTCGAGTCTCTACGTTGCCCTGCTCGCATCGGCGTCCGTCTCGGCGGTCAGCGCTATCACCTCCTATCGAAGCGGCGCGGGCAACGGACGGTTCGCGCCTTACATGCTGGCCATGGCGCTCGCCAGCTTCGCCATCGCGCTCATCACCGGCAGTGACCGGTTCTTGCTGGCGAAGGAAAGTGTTCTGACGGCCCTCGTCGGCTGCTGGTTCCTGGCCAGTATCTGGTCCGACCGACCGCTAACGTACCAGTTCACCCGCCCACTGCTGGAAGGCAGGATCGGCCGCGGCGGTGCGACGTGGGAGGTTCTCTGGACGCGAGAGCCGCGCTTTCGCCGGATCTGGCGGGTATCGAGCGCGATGTGGGCAGGAGTAACCCTGATCGACGCGGTCATCCGGGTGGTCATGGCCTACACCCTGCCGGTCCACGTCGTACCGGCCATGCAGACGGGCTTGATGGTGGCCACGACGCTGCTGATGCAGGTCGTGACGAACGTCTACTACATCCGGTCAGGGCTCTGGGCGATGGTTCACCAGCCGTACTCGCCCACTACCGAGGCGAGATAACACATCCGACGAACCTGGGTCGTATCCGAGGAGAGGAGTACGAGATGCTGAACACGTCACTGTCACAGCGAGCAGACAGCGTTGGAGCAGTGCGACGGGCGCGGCTGCAGATGCGCGCATTGGCGATAGGCATGGCCGTCGTCGCGAACACGGTAGTCCTGGCCGTGGCCAGGATCGTCAACGGTGAGTTTCCCGTGGCTGATGACCAGTCGATCGCCTTCGTACAAGTGATTTTCGTGACGATCATGGTCGGGCTATTCGCGTGGGGATTGCTGGAATTGCTGGAGCGAGTGACCCCGCGGGCGGCAACAATCTGGATCGCGGTCGCGATTGTCTTCTTCCTGCTATCGCTCATAGGTCCGTTTGCGAGTGGCGACAACACATCTTCTAAGATCGTGCTCGCACTGATGCACCTGGGCGCGTTCATCGCGATCGTGCCGACGATGTGGCGATCGGCTACGTTGCAATGCGATTAGCACATACTCCCGACGGTATCCGCGGTGCGTGGGAGTACCATTGAGGTTATGACGAGTTCAGCCACCCGTTCTTGCCAGATTGATCCCGAGCTCAACGTGTCGACCGAAGGTCATGTCTGGGAGCGTTGGGAGCGGATCTGGACGCTGGCCTTCTACGGCGTCCTCACGCTGTGCTTCGGGTTGGCGGTCAGCGATATTTGGAACGGGGCCAATGTCGGCGCAGTGGCCGGCGGCTGGCCGGGGATTCTCACGCTTGCCGGCGTGTGCCTGGCCTTCGGTCTCTGGTACCACCTGATCGTCGGTCGCCTCACGCAGTCGATTGCACTGGCCCGGGGCATAACCTACATGGTCGGAGCGGTGGCGGCGTTCGTCCTCCTCACCTGGCTCCACCCGTCGTTCATGTTTCTGCCGTTCGTCCTCTTCGTCCAGCTCTTCAGCTTCGTGCCGATCCGGTTGGCGGCGGCGGGGGCCGCTCCCCTGACACTCATCGTCTGGTGGCGTGGTGCGGTGACCGACGGCGGCTCGCTCGAGATCAACGCAACCACGGTCATGATCATGCTGGCGACCTTCGGGGTAACCCTCGCGGTGGGGTTCTTCATCGAGTCGATTATCCGCCAGAGCGCCGAGCGGCAGGGCCTGATCGAGGAGTTGCGGGCTGCCCAGGAGGGCCTGGCACAGGCCGAACGGCGGGCGGGTACCGAGGCGGAGCGGCAGCGGCTTGCCGCCGAGATCCATGACACCCTGGCCCAGGGGTTTACGAGCATCGTCCTCCACCTGGAAGCAGCAGATGCCGCGATTGGCGCCGGATCGGCTCGATCAGCCGATGTTCCCCCGTCCATCGTGCATCACCTCGATCAGGCCCGCCAAACCGCCCGCGACAGCCTGGCGGAGGCCCGGCGGCTGGTGTGGGCCCTGCGGCCTGAACCGCTTGAGCTGGCGACACTTCCGGGCGCATTGCGACGGGTTGCGGCCCGCTGGAAAGAAGCGACCGGCATTGCCACCGAGTTCACCGTTACGGGCGATCTGCCGCCCCTGCCGCCCGAGGTCGAAGTAACCCTTCTGCGGGTAACGCAGGAGTCGCTGGCCAACATCCGAAAGCATGCCCGGGCAACCAGAGTCGCGGTGACGCTCTCGTTCGGCGAAGGCACCGTCATGCTCGATGTTCGCGATAACGGCATCGGCGTGGACGGCAATCGCCTTGAGAAAGGTGGAAGCGACCTGGGCGGGTTCGGCATGATAGGGATGCGGGAGCGGGTGGAAGCCCTCCGGGGGTCATTCGTCCTCGAAAGCGATCCTGGGCAAGGTACCACCGTGGCGGTGGCTCTCCCGCTCCGCCCGGAGTCCGCGGGATCGCCCGTCTCGCCAAACGCAGGCGCGGGCAAGATCAACGATGGGGATCGGTCGTGAGCGACGGCGTCATACGGATCCTGATCGTCGACGATCACCCCGTCGTGCGGGCGGGGCTGCGCGGCATGATCGCGGGCGAGCCGGGATTCGAGGTGGTGGGTGAAGCCTCCGACGGCAATGCCGCGGTCCGGCAGGCGCACGACCTCCGGCCTGACGCCGTCTTGATGGACCTGCGGATGCCCGGCGGAGATGGCGTGGATGCCATCGCTCGCATCACCGACGAACTCCCCGGCGTCCATATCCTCGTGTTGACGACATACGACAGCGACACCGACATCCTCCGCGCGGTCGAAGCGGGGGCAACCGGCTACCTGCTGAAGGACACCCCGCGTGAGGAGCTGTTCCGGGCGATCAGGTCGGCGGCGGCGGGCCAGTCTGTGCTGGCGCCGTCGGTCGCGGCCCGCCTGATGGAGCGGATGCGCGCCCCCGCCGATGAAACGCTCAGCTCACGCGAGATCGATGTCCTCCGCGCTGTCGCCCGGGGAGCGAGCAACCGCGAGGTCGCCGACGTCCTGTTCATCAGCGAGGCGACGGTCAAGACGCACCTCATCCACATCTTCCAGAAGCTCGGCGTGGCCGATCGAACCGCTGCGGTGACTGTTGCTTTGGAGCGGGGTGTGTTGCAGCTCTAAGGCGAGGAGCGGATCGCAACATCGGGGCGGTGGTCGCCCGGGGCTGAAGACTCCGGGCTATCTCCACGAAGCCGGCTGAAGACCGGCTGGGGCCCGGGGCATTTTGAGTCGGGCCGCCATGGTTCGCTTGGTAGGGGCGGACCGGCGTGTCCGCCCGGCCGCAGACGGCCCCGTCTCGCGTTGGAAACGTCGTTTCCAATCCGGGTCGACGCGGATGGTGACCGGGCGGACACGCCGGCCCGCCCCTACCAGGCGTCGCGCTGCGCCGGACATGGACGACGGCGGACCGAGGCAGCTCGCCGTGCGGATTCCGCGTCCGCACGCCACCAACTTGGCCTCGGAGAGGCTGTCATGTTTCGCCTGGGCCAACCCTGGGCCAACCTTGGGCCGTCAGCCCCGGGCGATGGGGAAACGTTCTAGCGCGGACGTCCGAACTTGCTGGTGTGATGCAGGCGGGCGAACGGTCGTTGCGGCTGATGTGCCGGGCCGTCGGCCTTTTGCATACTCGTGCGGTGGGCCGGCGCGGCGGTGTCCACCACGATCTGGCCAGTGACGATCATCGGGTAGGCATTGAGCTGGTCGATCTGGCTGCGGTCGATGATGGTGTTCGGCATCGGAACTCTCCTTTGGTCGTGTCGCGGCCCGTCTGCCGCGATCTCGATGGAGAGAGATTGCAGTGTCGACCCGAGCATGCGCGTCCGTAGGGCTGCCGGTTTGAATTGGGGTCCACCACAAAGGGGTGCTAGGCAACGTTGCCTAGCACCCCTGGCATCCCCCTTCATTGGTTGGAGATGGCGGAAGTTACACCTGGGGCGCGGTCGTCGGGTCCCACAGGCCGCGCAGGTAGCGGGCGCTTGCCGGCAGGGTTTCGTCGGCCGGGGCCGAGAGACGGCACTCAAGCGTGACGAATCCGGAATAGCCGATCTGCAAGAGCGCGGCGAACGACGTGGCAATGTCGAGGCAGCCGGCTCCCGGCTCCAGCCGGTTGTTGTCGGCAATGTGGACGTGGCGAAGCTGGGCGGCAGACGCCACGATCGGCTCCCCCATGTGCGACTCTTCGATGTTCATGTGGAACAGATCGGCCAGGGCGGTCACCCGAGGGTGATTGATCCGCGCCGCCAAGTCGGCGCCCTGTTCGACCCGATTCAGGAACTTTGTTTCGTACCGGTTGAGCGGCTCCAGATAAACCTGAGATCTGCCAGCGGGCAGCGTCGCCGCCCACTCTGTGTAGGCCGAGACGGCGTCCGCGGCCTGATCGTCCCAGGACGTATCGCCGTAGGAATGTGGCGGCCGAACCGGCACCGAGACGACCCCGCCCGCGCCCAGTTCGTCCGCCTGGGCCAGGAGCAAGGCCAACCCGGTGAAGCGCTGTTTCCGCTCGGCGGGATCGGGCACGAACGGGTCGTGCATCGAGTGGGTGCAGATCGCGCAGATCGGCAGGCCGGAGCTTTGTGACGCCGCCTTGAGCTCCTTCAAGTTATCGCCGAGGTCGAACGCCGGACCGACGTTGATCTCGACGCCGTCGTACCCGTACGCCGCGGCGTTGGCGAACTTTTCGGCCAGGTCTCGCCCCGGTAGAAGTTGGGTCTGAACCCCGAGGTTGAGTGCTGTCATCGTGCAGATCGCCCCTTGCTCCGATCGCGGATCGGCGTCGATTCCGGCGAACCACCGGAAGGGAAGCAGGTCAGGATATCGCGCTTCAGGTCGAGTTTGGCGCCCCTTTGCCGAACGTGCGCGCGGAAACAATCTCGCGGTGCCGGGCGATGTGCGCCGGCCGGGTGCCGCAGCAACCGCCGATCGCATTCGCGCCCAGTTCGAGCCAGCGCGCGGCAAATTCACCATACGGTCCAGGATCGAGATCGTCGCGCACGCCGATCAAGCCGTCCCAATCCTGATCGCCGTCCAGCGTCCAGTTTTCCGGCACGGGCAGAAAGGTGTTGGCATACCCGCCGACCACCTCCGCGCCCGTCGCGACCAGATCCGGCATCGCGGCGGTGATGCTCTCTGGCGCGCTACAGTTCGCCAGGATCCCGGAGATGGGAAGGCCGTCCAGCTTCGCGACCGCCTCAGCCACGGTCTCGCCGCTGCGCAGAAGGCCCGAGCGGTTCTCGTGCAGCGTGAAGGAGACCCAGACCGGTTTGCCGGTCTCGACCGCCGCCCGGGCGGCTCCGTAGGCCTCGGCGCCACTGGACATCGTCTCGCACAGGAGCAGATCGACGTGTGGTGCCAGGATGCCTGCCTGCTCCTGGTAGAGTGGATAGATCTCCTCGAACGGACCGACCAGGTCCGGCCGGTAGCTGCCCCGCAGGGGCGGCAGCGACCCAGCAATGCGCACGCCCTTGCCGGCCTCTCTGGCCTGCTCCCGCGCCTCCTTCGCGAGGTCACAAGCGAGCAGGTTGAGTTCGGTGAAGCGGTCCTCCCACCCCTCCTTGGCGAGTTCACCTCTGATAACGCCGTAGGTGTTCGTGGTGATGACCTCGGCGCCGGCAACGATGTAGTCGCGGTGGATGTCGCGGACGGCATCGGGCGCAACGATTAGGGCATTCGCCGACCAGATGGTGTCCAGGATCTCAACGCCGCGAAATCGCAGCTCCCGCCCCATGCCGCCGTCGAGAAGGAGTGGTCGCTCAGGCGAGGGCGACAGGTTCACGCCTGCCCTCCACCAGCTCGCCGGATCCGGGTAATCGGCACCGGAGGGGTGAGCTTCTGGGCCTCGTGGGGGGCCTGCTGGATGGCACGGACGGTGTCCATCCCGGAGGTTACCCGTCCAAAGGCGGCGAACCCCTGCCCATCGGGGTTGCGCTTGCCGCCGAAGTCGAGCTCCGGCTGATCGCCGATGCAGATGAAGAAATCGGAGACGGCACTGTCCGGAGTGGAACGCGCCATCGAGATCGCGCCGTCGACGTGGCGTAGCCCGGTGACCGTTGTCCGTTCGAGGGGGATCGGGATGCCTCCTTCGCGCGGGTACGACGCGTCGACACCGCCCTGGATGACCTCGATCCGGATCGTGTCGTTCGGCTGATTCTCCGGCGTCACCGTGCGGTGGAAAAAGCCGCCGTCGTACGAGCCGGCATCAAGGTGGGCCAGAAAGTTGGCCGTGGTCCCGGGGGCGGCCCCGGCATCCAAGTCGACCGCGATCTCGCCGTAGGGCGTCTCGATAACGACCGTCACCTGATTCGCGCTGTCCGTCGCCATGCCGGCGCTTCCTCCCTGATCGCTTGCTCCTGATCGTTTGCTGTCGACGCCGTGGCGCCCACTCTGGACAACCACGCGGCTGGTATGGTCGCAGATCGTGCACGACAGCGATGCCCTGCCGGTTCTCCCACATCCGACCATTGACAGACTAGAACATCTTTCTGGGGCGGAATGTCATCTTCGAGAACACCGAAGAACTGGGCATGAGCAACGGCCCCCAGTCGATCTGGTCCGGGGGCGAACCGAAGACGATCAGCAACCACTACAACGGCACCGGCCTCAACCACATGGCGGTCGGCACGACGACCTCCGCGGATGTCGACGCGGCGACGACGTGCCTCCAAGAACGCGGGGTCGCATTGCTCTTCGAAACGCCCCGGCACCGGCCGGAGGTCTCGGCCAGCGACGCCGAGACCTCCTATCAGATCATGTTCGAATCACCTGACCGGATCCTGTTCGAAGTCATCTACACCGGTCCGAAGGCAACCTAGCCTCAGGTGGAGAGGCCGAACCTGATGCCCTCCGGGTCGTCGAACTGGGCGACGGTCAGGCCAGGGTGGACCTCGGTCGGACCCCAGATGCGGCGACCGCCGTTGGCCTCGACGGCAGCCAGGGTCGCCTCCACATCGATAACCTTCACGTAGACGATGAGGCCGGAGTGGCGCTGCCCTGCGTCGGGATCATCCGGGGCGGGCGCGCGGCCGATGACGCCGTCGATGCCGCCAGGGCCGGACGTGACGGTCGCGAGTTGGGCGGGCTCCGCCCAGGGCTCGGAGATGGGTTCGCTGATCTCCCAGCCGAAGACTGCCCGGTAGAAGGCACGGGCGGCGGCGGCGTCCCGGGCGTTCAGATCCCACATGACCACGGCCGGCGTGGCTCCGGCCGGGAGGGGCGTGCCGCCACATCGCAGGCGTTCGTCGAGCATTTCTGTCTGTGACCTCCGATCTACCGGTCCGAGGAACCGCGGGGATCTGGTCTCCGGCGCGGAACGGCCAGAGATCCTCCCGGCGTGGGACCGAGACTAAGTCCTGGGCGTACCGTACTTGCCGGCGCTGACGATCTCGGAGAGTGGAGTGCGACCACCTTCGACCGCGTTCGGGCGTGGGTCCTTGGAGGTGACGGGGTAGCCGAGCACCACGATCGAGCGGGCGGTTTTCTCCGCGGGAATGCCCAGGATCTCCTTGCCGCGAGCCTGCTGCGCGTCGTCGCCGTACCAGGCCGTGCCGCCACCCAGGCCGAGGAGGCGGGCCGCGACCATCAGGCGCTCGGTGACGCGGCCCTCGTCGTACGCCTCGCTGATTGAGCTGGCGCCGTGGAGGACGATCGCGATCGCGAGCGGCGCGGCGGCGACCCAATTGATGGGGGTACGGATCTGGCTGATGTCGTGGAGCTGGGCCTTGTCCGTGACGACGATGAAGTGCCAGGGCTGGGTGTTGCGGGAAGACCCCGTCCATTGGGCGACCTCAAGCAACTCCTGGATGATGTCTTCGGGCACCGGATCCGGCTTGTATTGCCGGATCTGGCGAACCTTCTTCATCGCTGCCGTCACGTCGCGGGCATTGTCGATCTTGGCCATCGATGCGATCCCTTTCGTCGAGAACTCGGCGCCATCTCATTTCCGTGATCCTACCGCCGTTCGCCGAAACGCGTCGCGGTGCTCCCTAGCGGTGCGTCCAGGTCCAGGGCCCAACTTCACAGCTGACGTCTATGACACAATCGCGTTCCGTAACAGGACGACCATCAACTGGAAGGAGTTCAGCATGACCGCCCTCACCAGCCGCACGGTTGGCATCTTGATCTTCGAGGACGTCGAGGTCCTCGACTTCTGTGGCCCCTTCGAGGCCTTTTCGGTGGCCCGGCCGCACGGTGAGACGAGCGACGAATCGCGCATCTTCAAGGTGGTGACGATCGCCGAGAAAAACGAGATCGTCTCCTGCCGTGGCGGCCTCCTCGTCCAGCCGCACCACACGATCGCCGATCACCCGCCCCTTGACATCATCGTCGTGCCCGGCGGCAAGGGAACGCGGCGCGAGATCGACAATCCGGCGGTCCTTGACTGGCTTTCCACCCAGGCGGCCAAGATCGAACTGACGACAAGCGTCTGCACGGGCGCGTTCCTGCTCGCCAAGGTCGGCCTGCTCGACGGCAAAGCGGCGACGACCCACTGGGCCAGCATCCAGTGGATGCGCGACAACTTCCCTCAGGTCGACGTTCGGGACGATGCCCGGTTCGTCGACCAGGGCAACATCGTCTCCTCGGCGGGCGTCTCCGCCGGCATCGACATGAGCCTGCATGTCATCGGCCGCCTCTACGGCCAGGACACCGCCGACTGGACGGCCCGGCACATGGAGTATGACCGCCAGGTTTCGGTCGGTGCCGCCGGCTAGAAGAACTGCAGCGTTCCGACCATCTCGTCAGCGTCCATCACGCCGTGAACCAAGACGAGAACGTCGATAACCTGGCCGATCGAGCGTGTATTCGGTGTGATGAAGACGATCCCATGATGGACGGCGTTGCCGTGATGCAAACGGAGGTAGTCGGCGTCGAAGGTGACTACGACCCGCCGCCGCGCGCGGCACCAAGCCAGGATCTCCCGGTCGGATCGGCCGAGGAGGTCGGCCTCATGTGTGGTCTGCACGGAGATCCCGCGGCGACGGAGCGCACGGGCGATCTCTTTGCCGAGGTGCTCGTCGAGCTGAAACTCGATCGGCCGCGTCACTCCGCGTCGATGAGGCGTCTCAGTTTCGCACCGAGCGCGCTCGGAGTTTTCCCGCGAAGCATCTCCGCGAAGGCGTCATCCTCGGCAATTTGCCGATCGATCTCCTCCCGATGGTCCCAGTAGTACGAGAGGGCGGCGAAGACCTCGGCGTGGTTGATGGTCGGGTACTGCTCGACGATCTCGTCCGCCGTCATCCGCATCTTTTCGTACCAGATCGCGACGTCCTGGACCCGGATGCGGCTGCCGGCGATCCGCGCCTTCGGCCCACCCGCCCCCTCCACGATCTCGATATGCGTCCCGATGATGTCGACCGCCATGGCCCGGCTCCTTGCCGCCTTCCAAATACCTAAACTGAGTGTACCGCGCCCACATCTTCGAGTTGGTGCCCGCCGGTCCACGTCCGGGCTACACCATTATCCCCCGATCAAGTCCTCATCAGGCGTCAGGGCATTCGGCGAGTTCGCGACGGCACCCTGCGGGAGCGGGACTTCGCCCTCGATGAGTGGATCGCCGGTGTCGCGCATCCACGTGTCGAGCCGGGCGCGGAGATCCGCCAGGACGCCGGCGTGGACCGGATCGGCGGCGAGGTTGTCGCGCTGGATGGGGTCCAGAAGATTGTCGTACAGCGCTTCGAATGGGCGAGGACGTTGGGCCCAACCGGCGGCCATCCAGATCTCCCGGGTTGGGCTCTCATCGCAGTTGGCGACGACCGGCTCGGCGCGGTCGCCGAACCGGCGGATGTAGGTCCAGCGTTTGGTACGCACCGCCCGCTGCGGGTCGTACGAGACGTGGTAGGTCATCTCCGTGAAGACCGCCTCGTTGACCTCTGTCACCGCCGGAGCACCATCGGGCCCCCGGGCGACGAGCGGCACGAGCGAACGGCCCTGGGTCCAACTCGGCTGCTCGATCTGGAGCAGATCGCACAGGGTCGGGACGATATCGATGTGGGAGACGAGCGCGTCCGAGACCTTCCCCCCAGAGAAACCGCCAGGGCCGCGCATGATCAGGGAGACCCCGGTGCCATGGGCTCCGACCGTCCCTTTCATGCCAGGAAGGGCCAGGCCGTGGTCGGTGGTCGAGATCACGATCGTCGATTCGGCGAGTCCTGCGGCGTCGAGGGCAGCCAAGATGGTGCCGACGCCATGGTCGAGCACGCGGGCACTGGCCTGATATCCGGCCATGTCCAGACGGGTTTCGGGGGTGTCTGGGATCGGAGGGGGAAGGGGCGCGTAGCGGGCTTCGTGCGGATCGGCGGGGTGGAACGGCCGGTGGGTCTCTTCGAAGCCGACATCGAGGAAAAACGGCCGGTCATTTCCCCTGCTCCCCCACTCCTCGATCCACCGCACCGCCCGGGGCGCGACCGCCGCCACGGACATATCGTCCTGACTCAGCACTTCCCCGTAGCCAGTCTCACGCGGGTCACCGTCGGTGACGTGCTGCATCCCGATCAGGGTTGTGGCGAAGCCGTGGCTGGCGAGCACGTGGGCGATGTGCTGGCTAGGGTCATTGAGCTTGAAGCCGCGATGGGCCAGTCCGAGCATACCGGCGCTGTGCGGGCTCTGGCCGGTCAGGAGCGCGGCCCGGCTCGGCGAACAGGTGGGAGCTGCCGAGTAGGCGTTGCGGAAGAGGACGCCCTCCTCGGCCAGCCGTTGCAGGTTCGGCGTCTCGCAGGCATGCCCGTACGGCTGGAGATACCGGCCGGTGTCGTGCGAATGCAGGTAGAGAACGTTTCGCGCGGCAGGACTGGCTGGAGGGCCCGACGGATTCGCGGTCCCGGCGGATACCGACATTCACCTCGCCCTTTGACCTTCTGGCCCGTTACTCCTCGTCCGGCTCGTCCGTGGCATCGATATCGTAGGGCGGGAAGCGGAAGGACATGCCCCGGTCGAGGAGGCCACCGTATCCGAGTTCGGCCAGGTCGTCGAGGGTTACCCGCTCTCCGGCCATCACCAGGGGCAGGATCAGGTCGGCCACCGTCGCCTTCGAGTACATCGAGCACGAGGCCAGGTTGAAGATCGGCACATCCCCGCGATAGGCCAGCCAGAACATGCTGCCGGGATGGGCCGGCGCGCCGAACTTGACCATCTCCGCGCCGATCAACGGCAGGGCCTGCAAGGTTGGATCGAGCGGATCGATCGTGTTGCCGCCGCCGGTCAGGATCAGGTCGGCTCCGTCGGAGATCAACTTTTCGACCGCCGCCGCGACGATCTCTGGCGAATCCGGCTGGGCGGACAGGTCGACAAACCGGATGACCGACGCGCCGTACCAGCCGATCTTGCGGGTGACGGTCTCGCGGAACCGCGCCTGCAAGGCGCTGCTCAGCCCCTCGGTCGTGACGACGCCCACCCGGAGCGGCTTGAAGGGCTTGACCGAGACGACCGGCTGCTCCGCCCCGATCGACTGCTCGGCTTCCTCCAGGACATGCTCAGGAACCGCGACCGGCGTGACCTTGGTGCCGGCGACGATCTTGCCGGGGACGACCGTCAGGCGGTCCAGCAGGGTGAAGACGGCGATCCCGTCCAATCTATTCAGGGCGATGACCGCATCGCGGTCGACCCGCAGCAACCCCTTCGTCGTGGCGACGAGGTTGACCCTGCTCTGGACCGGGCTACGGGCTTCGACCCCTGGGCCGCCGACGGCCGTCGCCAGGCGCTGTCCTGCCCGATCTTCGTGGACATCGGCCGGATCCAGGCGCGCGGCGTGGATCGGCTCACCGACCTCCAGCAGGAGTTGGAGGTCATCCTCGGTGAGGCGGTGCCCCTTGTGGAAGAGACGACGGCCCTTCGGGCCTCCGGCGCGGACTTCCTCGCAGATGATCGCGCCGACCAGGGCATCGGAGATCTCGGATTGGGCGGGATCGATCGTAAAGGCGTACATGCGGGCGCTCCCGAGTCGGACGAACGGAACAGAGCCAACGGTCTAGTCAATGATTGACTATACCCTAGTTCTGTCAAGTTCGCTCGGGATTCGTAGCCGCGGCGGCTACCGGTCTGTCTTGCAGCCAGCGATGGAGTCGAGTTAGAGAAACCAGGAAGGATAGTGTCGGCGTGGGCCGGCAAGGAGAGATCAGAACGGCAGGGCGGCACCGGTGATCGACGAATCCATTCTCCGCTATTACGAGCGGGGGAACGAGCAGAATCGACTCCTTGAAGACGGCGGAAACCTGGAACTCATCCGGACGCGGGAACTGCTGGAGCGTCTGCTGCCGCCTGCCCCGGCGACGGTCCTCGACGTGGGCGGCGGCGCGGGCGTCTACGCCGCCTGGCTGGCCGAACGCGGCTACCGCGTCCACCTGATCGACCCGGTCCCGCTCCACGTCGAGCAGGCCACCGCGACGGCTGCCGCCATGGAATACGGCTTTACCGCCGCCCTGGGCGACGCCCGCCACCTCGAAGCCCCGGACGAATCGCAGGACGCGGTGCTTCTTCTTGGCCCGCTGTATCACCTGACGGAACGTACCGATCGGCTCCGGGCCCTGACCGAAGCCCGAAGGGTTGTACGGCCCGGCGGCGTTGTACTGGCGGTGGGAATCACCCGGTTCGCGTCGCTTTTAGACGGGCTGCATCGAAACATGCTTGGCAACCCGCAATTCGCCGGGTTCGATGAGATCATCGCCCAGGACCTACGCGACGGCCAGCATCGCAATCCCGATCTGCAGAACCGGTTCGGCTGGTTCACCACCGCCTTCTTCCACCATCCCGACGAACTGGCCACCGAGCTAACCGAGGCTGGGTTTGCGCTCGACGGGATCTACGCGATCGAAGGACCGGCCGGTCTGTGGAGCGAGGCGTGGGCGGATCCGGCCCGCCGCCCATCGATGCTCGCGGCGACCCGAGCGGTCGAGCAGGAGCCGTCGCTATTGGGCGTCAGCTCCCACCTGATGGCCGTAGGGTCCAAGGGGTAGTGGCCGTCAAAGTCAACGTGCCGGCGACCCGTTCGTAGGGGCGAGGCATGCCTCGCCCGACCCACCCGCCCCGTCGTTTCGATGCGGGATACAGGCCATGTGGCGGTCCGGCGGCCGGGCGAGGCATGTCTCGCCCCTAGGCAAGGTAGCCCGGCGGACTAGGTTTCTGTCGCCCCAACTGCCAATTCACGAACCGTTTCACCGCCAAGAATGTCGACCACCTTTACGTAGACTCGATACGGGGGAGAGGCGACAAGGTCGATCGGCGGGCTGGCCAGAGGAAGCACCCGTCCTTCGGCCACGCGCCCTCCCCACCAGGCGGGCGCGAACGGCGCCCCGGGTTCGACATCGGGCGGCTCGATCGCGACCGCCCAGGACTCTACCCAATCGGTCCAGTGCTCGGTCAGGGGTTCGACGGCAACCCCAACCACTTCGTTACGCGATCGACACATGCGGACAAGTTGCCCATCCACCACGGCTAGCCCGCTTCGCTGGACAGGGCTCCCGCTAGCCTCCGGACAGAATCCGGCCAGCCGAACAATCAGCTTGTCGCCACACACTTCGGCGGTCGCGGATACGCGAGCGACGTAGTCGATTGGGGGTGATGGTCGGGGATGGTCCGTGAGTTCGAGCACGTCGAATCCGGAGACTCGCGCGCCGAGCAGGCGAGCGCGAGTCGTCTGGACGGCGCGCGGGGAGGCATCGCAGGCAATCCAACGCCGTCCCAGCCGGGCGGCGACGGCCGCCAGCGTGCCGGAACCGCAGCAGAAGTCGGCGACCAGATCCCCGGGGTTCGAAGAGGCGAGCAGCATCCGCTCCAGTAACGCCTCCGGCTTCTGGGTCGGATAGCCGTTTCGCTGTCCGTCCGTCGCACCGATGGTCGGGATGGCCCAAACGGAGTCGAACGGTTTGCCGCCCTTCAGGTAGTACTTCTTGCCGTAGGAGAGGAGATACCGGCCGTGCTCGTCCTGGTGCCGGTACTTGGCTGCCATCGCCGGGGTGATCTCGCCCCGCAACCGATTGAACGTGTAGTTGGCGGACTTCGTGTAAAGCAGGATCGTGTCGTGCTTGCGCGCGAACGCTCGTTGACCACCGGGGTTGCCCAGGCCGTAGTGCCAAACGATCTCGTTGAGGAACCTGTCCGGGCCGAAGACCTCGTCGAGGACCAGCCGCATCGCCGCGCCGACGCGGTGATCGCAGTGGAAATAGAGGCTGCCGTCCTCCGCAAGCAGGTCGTGCATCAGGCGGAGCCGGACCAGCATCGCGTCCAGGTAGGCGGCCAGCCCGCCGCTCGCCCCGTCGCGGTAAGCAGGCAGGGACACGGTGCGCTGCGCGCCGGAATGTACCTCGCCGATCGGCACCTCGAACGCGAAGGTCCGGCCGGTCAGGAAGGGCGGATCGAGGTAGATCATGCGCAGGCCGCCGGCAGCCTCGATCTCGGCCCGCAGCGGCCCGTCCTGAATGGCCCGCAGGACCGCCGTGTTGTCCCCGAGTATCAGCCGGTCGCGCCAGCCATCAGCGAGATCGCCGTGGCGCTCCGAGACCTGCAGCCTCGGGGGCTCACCCGTGCCGTCGGGACACCCCCGGAGCTTTCCCGGCCAACCCAACTCTACCCCCGCAGCCGGGGGAAACAGGTATTCCCGGAACTCCGGAGGCAGGGGTTCATCGGCGTCGATCAGCGCCTTGAGTCGATCTTTCTCAGCAGGGGTCAGCGGCACCGTTATCTCAACCCTTGCGGGGGCTGGAACGAAGGATAGCCCAACACCAGGGGCACTGGAACCATCAGGCCATCGAAAAGTCCGCCCCATACAGCCTGAGGTTCAGTTTGGCGGCGACGCGGCGCGAGGCGAGGTTGGTCCAGTCGGTGCTGTAGAGCGGGAGGCGGCCGGTGGCCCGGACAGCGGCCGCCCAGGCCGCGGTAACCGCCACGGCATAGCCGTTGCCGCGGTGCTCCGGAGCGGTGACCAAACCCGCTTCCGCGACCTCCGAGGTCATCCGGGAGCAGGAGCACAGGGACGCCACCTTGCCATCGACCACCACGGCGGCGTACGGCAGCGTCGGGGCGAGGTCCGAGGCGAAGAGTTGAGCAGCCTCTTGGACCTGATCTGGGGGTAAGCTCGACGTGACAGCTACTCCCTCGGGCATCGTCGTTGTGGACGGAACCAGCCATGCCGGGCCGGATGACACGTCGGTCACCTGTCCATGGGATTCGAGCATCTCGGTCAGGGTTTGGCAGCACCGTGGAGGCTCTTCGAGGTTGGCTGCCGGCGGTTCGCTCCGGAGGATGTCGTCGAGGCGGGCGGCAAGGTCCGCGGAAACCGACGTCCCGAATCGCCAGACATTTCCTTCCGGCGATCGGCCGACGTAGAGACGGGGCGCCGGTTCAGGGATGGGCTCGTTGGAGCCGGTAATCCGGCCGGCCGCGTCGTAATTGAAAAGGGCGACCGTGTGGAGCGTGATCAGGTCGAGATCGGTCGGTTCGGGCATGAAACATCCTTCCCGACGATACCGATCCGGTGCTCGGACCGATTGACAGACCGGCAAAAATGGCCGATCTCGCTGACATTTCCTCTGGTATACTCGCGCGTTGGTGACAATGTGCCGCCGGAGTATGCACCGGCGAGCATGGAGTGCGGCCGCGTTGCCGGCCGGCATTGTATGACCGGATAAGAAGGGAAGCAGCCCGCGTGAAACTGACCGTAGAGCGGATCCCCGAGAGCCAGGTGCTGCTCGATATTACCGCCGACGACGATGAATTCAACTCGGCCATGGAAAAGGCCTATCGGACGGTGTCGCGCCAGGTCCAACTGCCGGGGTTCCGCAAGGGCAAAGTGCCGCGCGGCATGATCGAGCGGATGCTGGGCCGCGAAGTCTTCCTCGAAGAGGCCAACAAGCACCTGATGGAAGACCTCTACCGCCGCGCGGTCGAAGATCAGGACTTCGTCCCGGTCGGCGACCCCGCCGTCGAGATGGTCGCGGTTGAGCCGCTCTCATTCAAGGTGACCCTGCCGGTCTTCCCCACCGTCGAAGTCGGTCCCTACGCCGATGTCCGCGTCGAGCCCAAGGACGCCGCGGTCGAGGAGTCCGAGGTCGAAGAGGTCCTGACGCGCTTGCAGCGGTCGCAGAGCCCCTGGGCCGACCCCGCCGAGCCGCGACTGCCCCAGGATGGAGATCAGGTCACGGTCGATCTCGAAGTCCGCGAAGGCGAAGACAACTTCCAGGATCCGCTCAATGGCGGCGTCTTCATTCTGGGAGAGAGCAACCTCTTCGACGGCCTCACCGAGCAGCTGTACCAGATGAACGTCGCCGACACCCGCACGTTCGACCTCACCTTCGCCGAGGACGACGAGACGGTCAACGAGCGTCTGCGCGGGAAGACTCTGACCTACACGGTCACCCTGGTCGGCCTGAAGGAGCGCCAGTTGCTCCCGCTGGACGACGAGTTCGCCAAGACCGTCGGCGAAGGCGAGACGCTGGATGACCTGCGCAAGGAGATCCACGACGACCTCCACCAGGGCAAGACCAACGAGTCGCGCTCCGAGGTCCTGAACGAGCTCGTCGCCAAAATGGCAGAGACGGCCCAGATCGAGCTGCCGGCGATCATGATCGACGAGGCCGTCAGCGACGAGATCAACCAGCTCCGGGGCCGCCTCGCCCAGCAGCGGACGACCCTTGAGGAGTACCTGCGTCTCAACGGCCAGACCGAGGACGAACTGCGGGCCGAACTTCGCCCCGCCGCCGCCGTTCGCCTGCGCAACTCTCTCCTGCTGCGCGAAATCGCCCAGAAGGAAGGCATCGAGGTCACCGACCAGGATCTGGAGGAGGAGATCGAGTCGATGATGGCCTCCTCCAAGTCGGCGGATAAGGATCGCCTGCGCACCTTCTACACGAGCGACTACTTCCAGAAAATCCTGCGAAACGACCTCTTCGAGCGCCGGGTCACCGACCGTCTGATCGAGATCGGGACCGAAGGTCGCGGTGCGGTCATCAACGGCTGGGTCGCTCCTCCACCGACCGAAGAGGACGATGCCGAGGCAGAAGCGTCGGCGGATACTGCTCCGACCGAGCCGATCGACGTGTCCGGAACCGAACTGGATGACTCGCCTGAGGCGATGAACGCGATCTACGGGACCACCGACGCCGACAGCGACATCGAGGCGGCAGTCAACGGCGCGGTTGCCGGCGATGGCGGCCCCGACTGCCCGGACGGCTACCCGATCAAGGGCAACGCCGACTCGCTCATCTACCACCTCCCGGGCGGCGGTTCATACGCGAACACCATCCCCGAGATGTGCTTCGCCACCGAGAACGACGCGGTAGCCGCTGGCTACCGGGCTGCCCGCAACGCCGGCAGCGCCGAGTCCGAGGCCGACGATACCGACGAGTAGCCCACTTCGTTGGTAACGCCCCGGCCACGCAATGTGGCCGGGGCGTTCTTCCTTTTCTGAGGCTCGAAGACGGCAGAGGAGGGACGGCGATGCAACTCGTGGTGTTTCCGGACGCAATCAGATTCCTGGAGCGAGCCGAGCCCTTCTTTCTCGCCGAGGAAGCCCGGCATCATCTGCCATTCGGCCTCGCGCTGGCGCTGGCGCGTGGAAAGGGAGCGCGACCTGATGCCGAGGCCACGTTCTTCGCCACGATCGAGGAGGATGGCCGGGTGATCGCCTGCGCCCTCCGTGCCGGCCTCAACCTGATTCTGTCGCCGGCGGCCGGGGTGGACTTCGCCGGGTCGCCGGTACTGGAGGAGTTGGCCGAGATCGTCCTGGTGGAATACCCCGATCTGCCGGGGGTTCTGGCGCCGCCCACGGTCGCCCAAGATTTCGCAAAGGCATGGACCCAGCGGACCGGGCAGTCCTGGAAGCTGGCGGTACAGGAGCGAATCCACGAACTGCTGACCGTCCGACCGTTGAACCATCCACCGGGGCAGCTGCGGGTGGCGACGAGCGCGGACCGAGCAACCGTCGTGCCCTGGTTGGCGGGGATGCACCTCGACATCTGGGGCGCTGGGGTGCCCTTCGACTCCGAGGCCGTCGCGAACCGCCGCCTGGCGCCCCCGGAGGCTCCCGGCGATCCGTTCACCTCCCTCTACTTCTGGGTGGATAACGCGGGGGAACCACGGGCGATGGCCGGCGCCCAGGCAACAACGGCGACCGGGGTCCGAATCGGTGCGGTCTACACGCCGCCGGAGTTTCGTCGCCGGGGGTACGGCACGGCGGCGGTGGCCACGCTCAGCCAGCGTATGCTCGACCTGGGACGCCGTGCCTGCTACCTCTACACCGACCTCGCCAACCCGACGAGCAACCACATCTACAAGGAGATCGGATACGAGCCGGTCTGCGATGTTGACGAGATCCGCTTCGGGCGGCTGGGAGACGGATAGGAGAGGACGATCTTCGTGGTTCGGGCGTTGGCTATGGCATCGACGTGTATGTACGATTGTGTCGCGGCTGGCAATCTCTCCTCCTCTCGATCGGTTCCAGAAGCCATACCGGCACCTTAGGGATGTTCGACCGGCGGCACATCCGCCGCGGGTCGGCATCGCCACCCCGATCTCAAAAGGAGGCGCCTCCGACCAGGAGATGAGGCAGGGGATGGCCGGGAACCTCTTGCTCGACTTCGCGGCGTTCGTCATTTCTACCCGCAACCGCTAAAGTCCGTAACTTCGGGCGGGTGGTCAGCGAGCGCCGGAGGGTTATCATTGGCGTAACGATCACGCCGGTGGTGGCGGGTCGTTCTGGGGCAGGCGACCGCCGCCCCGTCACGCGACGAGAGGAACTATATCGATGGAGATCCCGACGATCGAAAACCTGATCCCCATGGTGGTGGAAACCAGCAACCGGGGCGAGCGGGCTTTCGACATCTACTCGCGCCTACTCCGGGATCGGATCATCTTCCTGGGCACCCCGGTCGAGGACCAGGTCGCCAACGCGATCATCGCCCAGATGCTCTTTCTGGAGCACGACGACCCGACCCAGGACATCCGCCTGTACATCAATTCCCCGGGCGGCGTCGTCTATTCCGGCCTCGCCATCTATGATACGATGCAGATGATTAAGCCCGACGTTGCCACGTTCTGCATGGGGATGGGTGCCAGCATGGCCGCGGTACTGCTGGCCGGCGGCACCCAGGGGAAGCGTTTTGCGCTTCCCAACGCCCGGGTGATGGTCCACCAGGGATCGGCCGGATTCCGGGGCAACGTCCCGGACATCGAGGTCGCCGCCCGCGAAACCTTAAACCTGACGACCAAGCTGACCGAGATCCTGGCCCTGCATACCGGCCAGCCGTTCGACAAGGTCAAGCGCGACACCGAACGCGACTACTACATGACCGCGCACGAGGCGAAGGAGTACGGCATCATCGACGATGTCCTCGAACCGTCGCACAAGCTCGGGGCGCTTGAGCGCATCGGTGCGGACGGCTCCGGCAACGGGACCGGGTCCGCGACGAAGACGAACGGGACCTCCCGGTCCTAACGCCACTCCTTCCGAAGACTGGTCCGTTTGTAGGTCCTGTCTTGGGAAGAATCAGGGTGGTACGGCGCGAAGAGCGCTACGCGAGGTGGGCGCGTGCATTACCGGTGTTCATTCTGCAACAAGGGTCAGGAAGAGGTCCGACGGCTGATCGCCGGTCCAAATCAGGTCTATATCTGCGACGAGTGCGTGCAGCTCTGCCGCGAGATCATCGAAGAGGACGAACCGAGCACGCCACGGCAGGAACCGACCCTTACGCGGATCCCCGCCCCTCGCAAGCTCTACGATCAGCTCAACCAGTACGTGGTTGGTCAGGACCGGGCCAAGAAGATCCTCTCGGTCGCGGTCTACAACCATTACAAGCGAATCAACGCCGGCCTCGTCAACGATGACGACGTCGAGCTCCAGAAGAGCAACATCTTGCTCGTCGGCCCGACTGGCAGCGGCAAGACGCTCCTCGCCCAGACCCTCGCTAAACTCCTCGATGTCCCCTTCTCGATCGCGGACGCGACGGCGCTGACCGAGGCGGGCTACGTCGGTGAAGACGTCGAGAACATCCTCCTCCGCCTGATCCAGGTCGCCGGCGGCGATGTCCAGCGGGCCCAGACCGGGATTATCTACATCGACGAGATCGACAAGATCTCGCGCAAGGCCGATAACCCGAGCATCACCCGGGATGTCTCCGGTGAAGGGGTGCAGCAGGCCCTCCTCAAGATCATCGAGGGGACCGTCGCCAACGTGCCGCCCCAGAGCGGCCGCAAGCATCCCCATCAGGAATACATCCAGATCGACACCCGCAACATCCTCTTCATCTGCGGCGGGGCGTTCGAGGGGCTGGAGGAAATCGTCTCCAAGCGGACAGGCAAGCAGAACCTGATGGGCTTCGGTGGCAGCCACGAAGAGGCAACCGACGCCGGGCCGAACCCGCTGGTCAATCTGACCCACGACGACCTGCTCAAGTACGGCCTGATCCCGGAGTTCGTCGGCCGCCTGCCGGTCTCGGTCTCGCTCGATCACTTGACCCGGCCGGAGCTGATGCGGATCCTGACCGAGCCGCGCAACGCGGTCGTCAAGCAGTACCAGAAGTTCTTCAAGTTGGACAACGTGGAGTTGGTGTTTACGCCCGACGCCCTGGAGGCGACCGCCACCCAGGCCGAAGAGCGCAAGACCGGCGCGCGCGGCCTCCGAACCACCATCGAGGAGATCCTCCTCGAGGTGATGTACGAGATCCCCTCCCTGGAGAACGTCCGCAAGTGCGTCGTCAACGCGGACGTGATCAACAACCGCTCCCGCCCCCTCCTGATGACGGTGAACGACTCGATCATCCAGTACGCGGAGACGGCGTAGCTACCTAGTTGGACATATAGATCTCTAACGAGAAATGAAGCGGCCCGACGCCTTGCTGCGTCAGGCCGCTTCATTTGGTCCGCACGGACGCTGCCCAGCGCCGACCGGGTAGCAGCGTCAGAGTGCCGTCCGGGAAGACGGCGTTGATCTCCAGTCGACCGCCCATGGCTTTGATATAGCCACGAAGCGCCGAGACGTACGGGTCCTCCTGGCTCTCATTGATGAGAACCGTTTTTGCATCAGCGTCTAGCTCGTCGTCGACCTCATACTCTGGCAAACCCAACTCGGCTCGAAGTCGGGTCAGGGCACGGACGTCTTCCAGCACCCGCTCGTACTCCGCCATCCGCGCACGGTGAATCGGATCGGCCTCGATCTTTTCGGCCAATCCGGACCAAGGTTTCGTCTTGGTCATTCGAGCAATCCCTCCTCACGTAGGGTTTGCAGGTGATCGTCATACAGCCGGGATCGCTTGATTGTGTCGACGAACGGGCGACCCAATGCGGGACCGTCGAACTGAAGCGCCTCGATAGATTTTGCGATCGCCGCCGGGTGCGTCGGCACCGCTGAGTAGCTAATCGGCGCCGACAAGGGCGAACCCGTATTGGACAAAGTGGCGGTCGAACGTGAATGCGACGCCAATACCGAGTTGCTCCATCACCGCGAAGCTCATAGCGTCCACGAGGGTGAAGTCTTTGTCACGGTTCGATGCCACGATTTCCCGCGCGCGACGCTCATGACCTTCATCAACACGGACGGTCACCCCGGAACCTTGGTCGATTCGCTCGAGCATGTTGAGCGCGAGCATTCGGTTAGCCCGAGCCACGACCAAGGCGTGCGTCTCGGCAATCACAAAGTTCGTGGTGTAGAGCAACGACCGCCGTCGTCCGAGATTGCGCGCAATATCGATTGCGTCGTAGTGACGTGCATCGCCTTCGTTCGCCAACGCGGCATAGGCGCCCGTGTCGACGAACACACGCTGCCCTGCCACGCGCCGGTCGATCACTCTTCGTGAGGGTCTGAGTACGATTCCGCCAAATAGCGGTCATGCTCGGCCGAAAGGTCCGGCGGACCGTCTTTCATCAAGCCGACGATGCCCCAAAGCGGATCATCGAGCGTGAATGGACGCGGCTGGGACTCATCGGCACCTTGGCCGCGAGATTCTTCGACTGCGACCGGCACCGCGAAGCGCTCGATCGCTTCTCGACTGATTCGGATGCTGCGGCCAACCCGCAGGGCACGCAGACGGCCGGCAGCGATATGCCGGCGGACGGTCATCGGGCTAATACGAAGTTGGTCGGCAGCTTCGTTAACGGTCAATAGTTCCATCGCATCCTCCAGTGAACTGTTCACCAGTATACATACGTGAACTTTCATAAACACCTGCTACGTGACGCTACTCCGCTCTTGATGACCGTCAACGACGCGACGAGGCTGGTGCGTGTCGCCCGGCAAGGCGCCGAACGTCCCTTTTCAATGCTGCACGCAGCGCTACAGGCACGGCGACAGGAGGGACTGGACGTGCAGTCCGTTGTCGTCCACCATTCCCATGGTGGTGCGGGAAAAAAGTCCTGTGTGGCAAGAGGTTGGGGGACGGATGACGGGGAGGAGTTCGTGGCTCGCGGGCGGCGGCGAGATGGGGGAGCGAATCCGCGCCTACGACTGGTCGGCATCTCCGTTGGGTGCGCTGGAACGCTGGCCGCAGAGCCTCCGTACCGCGGTTCGCCTGATGCTGGCAACACGCCACCCGATGTTCATCTTCTGGGGCGACCAGCACATCTGCTTCTACAACGACGCCTATCGTGACTCGCTCGGCCCCGAAAAGCACCCGGCCATCCTCGGCGCGCCCGGGAGGGAAGCCTGGGACGAGATCTGGGACATCATCGGTCCCCAGATCGAGCTGGTGATGCGTGGCGATGGCGCCACCTGGCACGTCAACCAACTCGTCCCGATCTTTCGCCACGGCGCGCTCCAGGAAGTCTATTGGACCTACAGCTACGGCCCGATCGATGACGAGGACGCCCCGACCGGTGTGGGCGGCGTCCTCGTGGTTTGCACCGAGACGACGGAGCAGGTCCTCACCGAGCGCCGCGTGCGCGCGAGCGAGGCCCGGGAGTCGCTGTTCGTGCGCTTGCTCCAGGGTCAGCGCGAGACCGACGATCCGCGGGAGATGATGGCCGCGGCAGCCGCCGCAGTCGGCGCGCACCTCGGTGCGAATCGAGTTTGCTTTTTCGAGGTACGTGACGACGAGACGGTCGACTTCGACGCGGGTGTCTCCTGGGTCGACGGCGTACTCGCACCGCTCTCCGGCACCTTCCCGGCGACGGGCTTCGGGACGCGCTACCTGGAGAAGGCACGAGTTGGCGGCACCATCGGCATCACGGACACGGCTCGGGATCCGCTCACGTCTGACTCTCTCTTGAGCGAGATCGGCGCCCGAGCAATGATTGGCGCACCCATTATCCGCGGTGGCCGGCGGCTAGCGTCTCTCCACGTCCACCACGCCGAGGTCCGCCATTGGACCGAAGAGGAGATGTCCCTCGTCCAGTTTGTCGCCAACCAGACGTGGGACGCGGTCGAGCGAGCCCGAACCCGTGCGACTCTGCGTGACCGAGAGGCGAAGTTCCGGGCGATCGTCCAGAACGTTCGCGACTACGCCATCCTCGGGCTCGACCCGGACGGCGCCGTGACAGAGTGGACCGAGGGAGCGGAGCGGCTCAAGGGCTACACCGCCGAGGAGGTCATCGGCAAACACGTCTCCCTTTTCTACACGCCCGAAGACATCGCCGCCGGCGTGCCAGAGCGAGAGCTGGGACGGGCAGCCGCGACTGGGCGGGCAGAACGAGAGGCGTGGCGGGTCCGCAAGGGCGGCGGGCGCTTCTGGGCGAACGAGATTGCCACCGCGATCCGGGACGAGACGGGAAAACTTGTCGGCTTCACCAAGATCAGCCGCGATCTGACCGAACGGCGCCAGGCGGAGGAAGCCCTGCGCGCCAGCGAAGAGCGGTTCCGGTCGGCCCTGGAGATCGAAACGGTCGGCGTCGTTTTCTTCGACCAGGAGAGCCGAATAACTGACGCGAACGACGCCTTCCTGCGCATGATCGGGTTCTCACACGTAGATCTGGAATCGGGCATTCTGCGCTGGGACGAGTTGACGCCGCCGGAGTGGATCGAACGGACCCGGCAGGATGTCGAGGAACTCGGCGCGACCGGCCGGAGCGTACCATATGAGAAAGAGTACTACCGCAAAGATGGGTCCCGGCGGTGGGGCTTGTTCGCCGGGAAGGCCCTCGACAACGGGGTCGCCGTCGAGTTCGTGCTCGATATCACCGACCGCAAGCGGGCCGAGGAGGAGCGTGAGACCTTCGCCGCCACCGCCGCCCACGACCTCAAGACACCGTTGACCGCCCTCAGGGGGCAGGCCCAACTCATGCTGCGGCGTTCGCGCCTCGGCCGGCTCGGCGAGGGAACCGCCCTGGAAACCGGACTGGAGGCGATCGATGCGTCGGTTGGTCGCATGGTCGCGCTGGTCGACGAGATGATGGACGCGGCTCACCTCCGGGCGGGGCGAACGCTGGAGCTCGTGCTCGCGCCAACCGACCTCGTTGCGCTCGCCGAGGATACTGCTAGCGAAGTCGGTCAGGGGGCGCCGCGGCATTCCGTGCGGGTGGAAGCCAAGGAACCCGAGGTCATCGGCTCGTGGGATCGGGCGAGACTGCGGCGGGTGTTAGGCAATTTGCTCGGCAATGCGGTCAAGTACAGCCCGCTCGGGGGCGACGTTGTCGTGCGGGTCGGCCGGGATGCCGATGCCGATGGCGAATGGGCGGTCCTCTCGGTGATCGACGCGGGGCTTGGGATCCCGGCGGAGGATCTGCCCCGCGTCTTCGAGCCGTTCCATCGCGGCGGCAACGTTGGCCGGATCGGTGGCACGGGCATCGGG
The DNA here is from genome assembly GCA_963724285.1 of uncultured Chloroflexia bacterium. Lineage (GTDB taxonomy): Bacteria > Chloroflexota > Chloroflexia > Thermomicrobiales > UBA6265 > CAVRUD01. The sequence continues at coordinate 278,192 of CAVRUD010000030.1, forward strand.
CTCTTCGGAGTGCAGCGGATCGTCGAGCAGCACGGCGGCACGATCTCGGCCACCAGTGCCGAGGGCGACGGCGCGACCTTTACCGTACGGCTCCCACTGAACGGCTCCGACGACTGAAAACCCCGTCTGTTAGGACCTGGAACGGCGTCCTACGAGCCAAAGCCCCACGATGATCAGGTTCAACAGCGCATCTCCAAGATAGATTGGGCTGATGCGGCGGCGGGCGACGAAGACCACGTCGACGGTGGCGAACGACGCGGCCGAGCCAATCGCCAGGGCTTCGATCTCCGGTGTGATGCGGTCGCTTGAGCGAGCACGGCCGATGACCACGCCGATCACGCCCACAAGCGCCCCGACAGTCTGCACTAACCACCGGTCCGTCTTTGGACCGGTGAGCCACTCGAACGTCCGAATCCCGACGAAGGGGATGAGCGGCCAGATGCCAGTCGAGACGTAATAGGCGGTCTGCAGCGCCGCCGCGCGGCGCTGGTAGTTGGTTCGAGTTTTTCCATCTTTTGTTGTGCCCTCCCAATGCGGCGAGTTTGGGCAAACCGGGTAGGTCCCCGGTTCTCCCATCCTTCATCGCACAAAGCGTGCATCTAGGCCCCGTAGCGACTGGTTAGCCGGGGTGCAAACGCATTGGTCCCACATGTGTGTCGAGCGAATTACCGATGCGGATGCGCAGAAGGTGGTGACCGGGGAGGATAGGTGGGCTCAGGAGGACCCCGCATGGACCTCTCCCCGCACCGACCCCGCCCCCCGGATCCGGCACCGCGCCGGCGCCCGCGGCCCGGTCGCCGCCGGCCGGCCGCCGTCGGCGTCCGGCCTGCTGGGGCATCCCTCGACCGGGCCGAACTGCTGGGGCGGCGCGGCCGGGCGGTCGGCGGCGCGGCCGCGAACCGGACGCCGGGCGCCATAGGCTCCCGCCCCCGCCGCCTGCGGCACGACCCGACCCACCGCCAATCCGCATGCCGCCGGAGGGCGATGAAGCACTTACCGAGGAGATTTTGGTTTCGGTTGAGCACCGTCTGCCAGTAGGCAGTCTCGAAAGTCACCGGACTAAGACTCGGGTCGCACAACGGGCAACCTGTGACCAGCACCTTGTCGCGTCCGTCCTCCGATGGGGGCGTAGTCGCCCTGGGCTTCGCAAGCGACCTCATTTTGGGGAAAAGGGGTCCGCCCGGGCCGTGGCTGGCGGCTCGGGCGGTGGGGAGGAATGATGGGGAGGATGTTGGGGAGGATGGGCGCCAGGTGTGGAGAGCGCCCATCCCTTTGATGAGGGGAGTGGGAGGAGACATCCGGGGTAGGTTGCTGGAGCCCCCAGCGGCCGGTTCGTTTCCGGCTCGCCTCGATGTCTGTACCTATAGTGCCCTACGTCATCCCTCGTCGAATCGGTAAGACTACGTAATCGGGATGCTTAATGCCCCTCCGATTACCCACTTAATCTCCCTACGTCGATGGGTGATTGCTCCCAATGAGGCTGAGAGACCGTTCGACGCTGCTCTCGCCATCTTCGGGAGGCGGGGGATTGGACCACCTTGGGCAATCGCCGGGTGGTCGAGCGGCCGGAACAGCCCGTCAATGTCCACATCGATGGTGACTGATAGACTCTCCTCCCCGCCGTTTCATGATCTGGGTCGGTTCGCGATGGGATCGGGGAGTGTTTCGGGATCCACAGATCAACACCTATGTCCGTGACGTTGAGGGGATGGTTCGGTTCTACATCGAGCAGTTGGAGTTCGTGGAGACGTTTCGCACGCCGGAGACAGGGTCACCGGTTCACGTCGAAGTTCGAGTTGGTGGGCTCATCCTGGGGTTCGCCGATGTTGACGTGGCCCGTGAGATGCACGGAATCAACGTCGATGCCGGGCCGAAGAGGCCCGAGGTCGCGGTCTGGACGGACGACGTCGATGCCGCGTTCGCGCGCCTGCATGCGGCCGGGGCGAAGCCGATCTGCCCGCCGCACAACTTCATCGGGCGGCTGCGGGCAGCCTGGGTGGCGGACCCGGAGGATGGACCGGTGCAGGTGGTCACTGAGTACCTCGGGGCCAAGGCGTCATAGGATGAAAGGATTTGGACAGCGTGCAGCGCTTCACTGACCGCGTGGCGTTCGTCACCGGCGGCGGGCATGGGATCGGCCGGGCCGTCTGCCTTCGTCTGGCATGGGAAGGGGCGACCGTCGTCGTTGCCGACCTTGATGTTGCCGCTGCCGGCCAGGTGGCGGAGGAGGTTGGTCTGCGTGGCGGGACCGCCCTCGCGGTGGCGCTCGATGTCACCGATTCCACCTCAGTCGCAGCCTCGGTCGCCTCGGCGATCGAGCGGTTCGGCAGGCTGGATGTTCTCGTCAATACCGCCGGCGGTGACGCGTCCGAGCCGCCGTTTCCCGATGCCGACGACGCGTTGTGGGTGCGCCTGGCCGATCTCAACCTGCTCGGCGTCGTGCGCTGTATCCGGGCTGCCTTGCCACATCTCCGTGCGTCGCCGGTCGGGGGAGCCGTGGTCACCATCGGGTCGGTGAACGGCCTTTCTGCCTTTGGCAGCTACCCCTACTCGGCGGCGAAGGCCGGTCTGGAGAGTCTGACCAAGAACCTGGCCGCAGAGTACGGCCGCTCAGGCGTGCGATTTAACCTGATCGCCCCAGCGACCATCCGGACCCGCGTCTGGGACGACCAACCGGGCGCTCTGGAAGGATTGTCACGCCTCTATCCGTTGGGACGCGTCGGCGAGCCGGAGGATGTCGCCGCCGCCGTCGCCTTTCTCGCCTCCGACGACGCGGCCTGGATCACCGGCATCACCTTGCCAGTGGATGGCGGGATCTTGACCGGTCCGAAGGCCTTTCTTCCGCCGCCAGTGGAAACCGGCTAGAACAATCCGAGGCGTGCCGATGTTGGCGCGGCGGTCCAATTTGTAGGGGGGACCGCCGTGTCCGCCCGGTTTCCACTCCCGTCGTGACGTTAGTCTCCGAGATGCCCTGCCGGACACGGCGCTTTCTTGCCTGGGCGATTGACATGGGACGTGCGAGCATAGGTAACATTCGCGGCAGATCGGCCGGGCGGACACACCGGTCCGCCCCCCAGCGACCGTTGTGCCGGGGCTAAACCGAAACACCGCGTATCTTAGCCGGTCTTTAGCCGGCTTCGTAGAGGTAACCCGGGGTCTTTTAGTCCCGGGCGACCCCGAAACGCAGCCACCCTCTTGCACGAACGCGTTAGTCGTCGTCCTCGGCGGGAGCGAGGACTTCGGCGACGGTGACGAAGTCGTAGCCGTCGGCGGCGAACTCGTCGACGAGGCCAGGGAGGGCGTCCTGGTCGGTGCCGTCGGAGCCGACGTGCATCAGGACGATACCGCCGTCGCCGGTCTCGGCCAGGCAGTGCTGGATGATCTCGGCGGCGGTCCACTGCTTCCAGCCGTAGGAGTCGCAGGTCCACATGATCGTCAGGTAGTAATCCGCAGCGTAGATGTCCTCCATCACCTGCGGGTCGTCGGCGCCGTCGCCGTACGGGAGGCGGAAGTAGGGTGCCATCTCGTAGCCGGTCTGCTCGTAGACGATCTCGTCGGTGCGCTGGATCTCCTCGATCCGCTCCTCGCGGGTCAGTGGTTCGGCTCCAGTCGAATCCCCGGTGAAGGAGGCATGGTCCCAGGTGTGGTTGAAGAGCTGGTGGCCCTCATCGACCATGCGCTGGATGAGGTCGGGGTTCTGCTCAGCCCACGTCCCCATCACCCCGAAGGAGGCGCGGATGCCGCGCTCCTTAAGGAAGTCGAGGATCTCCTCGGCGTAGCCCGGTCTGACCCCAAGTCGAAGGTGAGCGCAATCTCCTTGCGCCCGCTGTCGCCGTAGTAGTGGACCTGGGAGGCCCCGTTGCCGGTATCCGGTAGCGGGGCAGGCAGGTTGTTGGCCTCAGCGACGGCGTCGAAATCGGTCCGGTTGACGTCGGCCGAGTCTTCGGTGTCGTCATCGGCCCAGGCGTATCCTCTGCGTCGGGAGTCTCTTCGGTGGTCGCCTCGTCATCAGTCGCTTCGGGGGTAGGTGTAGGGACCGCCTCAGCGGAGTCCTCGGATTGGTCCGCGCCCCTGGTGGTGGGCTCGATCTCGAAGTACTCGAGGATGGCCGCCTCGTAGGCGGTGACGATCGCGCCCTGGGCGGCGTTCGGGTCGTCGGTCAGGAAAGCGTAGTCCTCGTCGTTCGAGACGAAGAGGCACTCGACGATGACGGCCGGCATCTTCGCGCCGACGAAGTTGCGGTCCGGACGATCCGGGCTGAGGACGACGAAGTGGTCGAAGGTGAACGGATCGTCGTCGATCGGTTCCCAGGAGTGGTCCGGGGCGGCGCCTCGCCCGCCCGGCTCGAATCCGAGGGCCGCAAACTCCTCGATCAGCTCTTCGTAGGCGAGGGTCGCGACCTCCGCGCTCTCCTCGACGTAGGGCAGGTTCGGGTCCTCGGCCCAGTACGTCTCCACGCCACGGAGCGCTGGATTCCCCGATGAGTTGGCGTGGATCGAGAGCATGAGATCGGCCCCGGCTTCGTTGCAGACGTTGACGCGGGCCTGGAGCTCGTCGAGCTTGTCGATCACGTCGCCCCGGTCAGGGTTGATGATGCCGTCGCCGTCGACATCCTCGGTGACGTCGCCGTCGCCGTTGACGTCGGCGAAGGTCGGGTTGACCTCCGTGTCGGTCTCCCTCGTCAGGACGACGCCGACGCCCCGCGCCTCGAGCCGGTCACGTAGCGCCAGTGCGATCTCGAGCACCAGATCCTTTTCCATGAGCAGGATCTCGGTGTCGCCGTCGTTTTCGCGGACGTTGCCGAGGTCGACACCGCCGTGGCCAACATCGATGCAGACGATCGGGCTGTCTTCGGAGAGTTCGGCGCCGGTTTCGGCCGTTAGCGCAGCCGTCGCTTCGATGGTCGGGATGACCGCGCTCGTTGGGGCAGGCGTACTCTCGCCGCTGGCAACGAGACCGGGATCCAGGGCCGCTTCTTCCGGCTCGGGATCGTCGTCGCCGCCAAACTTGCCGGCGCCGCTGACGATCAGGGAGGCAAAAATCACCAGGCTGACGCCGATGACGACCAGAACGCCGGCGAGGAGGACGCGGTCATCGATTCGGAAGCCGCCGCGCCGGCCAGCAGAACCGGAACGGGGTGGACGGGAGGATGGCAATCCGGCTCGGCTGGAAGGCCGTTGCTGCTTCGACACAGTGTTCCCTGGACGCCCCTAAAGGCACGACCTGACGGAGTCGCGCACGCTCATGGGCGTTCCCGTAGCGGTGGGGGCGAGGTGACGCGGTCACCGCGGATGTTGATCGCAGAAACGATAGCACAGTGCGGTGCCATGAGCCGCGACAAACGGTCCATGACGGGCAGGTACGCACCGATCGCTACAGGAGACATAGGCATGTAGGGCTCTTCCCGTTGCCATGCGCCTGCCCGGCAGCGTCCGGCGGATCGGCCGGCGACCATGTAGCATGTTGCGCGGGAACCTGTCGCGCATCGGTCCTGGCAGCCGGCGGCCGAGGCGCGTTCTGCCTATGCGCGTGACGCACACACTTCATGGAACGCCGCGACCGCCAGAACGATTACTTGTGATTGGCGCAGCGGATGTTTAACTCTCCCGAAGCCCCGCGCCAACCCGCGTGGGAAGATGAGCGGAAAGGATTGCCGGCATGGCGCAATCAACACCCGCAACCATGCACGAGCTCTACGGCGAGCATTTCCCCGGCGATGAGGCGATCCAGGAGGTGGCGGCAACCAGCCTCAATCCGCGCAGTCCGGAGATACTCTACGACGCGTTCGCCCAGTTCGCGGTCGGTTCCGCCGACGTGGTCGCCGACATCGGCAGCCGCGATGCGTCGTACACGGTCGAGCTGCACCGCCGGTTTGGGTGCCGGGTTCTTGCAGTCGATCCGGTCCCGCTTCACTCAAAACTCGCCCAGCAGACGGTGGCGGAGGCCAACCTCACAAGGTCGATCGAGGTAGTTGAGGCCGGCATCGAAGCGATGCCCCTAGCAGACGGCGCCTTCGACGCGATCTGGTGCCGGGATGTGCTCAACCACGTCGACATCGCCACTGGCCTGAATGAGTGCGCCCGGGTACTCAAACCCGGCGGAGGGATGCTGGTCTATCAAACCTTCGCCACCGCCGATCTGGAGCCGAACGAGGCAGCACGTCTCTACCGGTCGATGGCCATCGTCCCGAGCAATATGGACCCGACCTTCTTTGAGGCAGCCGCCCTGAACGCGGGCTTCGTCATCTCGGAACACGATGTGATCGACAGCGAGTGGCGCGAGAACTGGGCGGAGTCGGGCTACCGGGACCCCGGGAAGGATCTGCTCGCGATCGCCCGCTTGCGCCGTCGCGAACCCGAACTCGTCGCCCGCTTCGGCCGGGCCCAATATGAGGCAACTCTCGGCGGTACGCTGTGGGGCATCTATCAGTTCCTGGGCAAGTTGAGACCACAGGTCTACCTCTTGCACCGCACAGGGGGAGTCTCCGGTTGAGCGATCGACCCCGGATGGAACCCGACGGAGAGCGGATGATCGACGTCCGGGATCTTCGGAAGCGCTACGGCGAGACCCAGGCGGTAGCAGGACTCACCTTCGATGTGGCGGCGGGGGAGATCTTCGGCCTGCTCGGCCACAACGGCGCCGGGAAGACGACCACCATCCGGATGCTGACCGGGCGCACGAAGCCCTCCGGTGGCTCGGCCTCGATCGGTGGCCTGGATGTGGTCGTGCAGCGAGACCAGATCAAGCCACTCATCAACCTGGTCTTTGAGGACCAGAACCTCTACGAGCGGTTCAGCGGCCACGACAACCTCCGAATCTTCGCCGAGTTGTATCGGGCGCCAAAGGACCGCGTGAGCGAATTGCTGGCGCTGGTCGACCTGACCGACGCCGCCAAACGGCCGGTCAAGACCTATTCGACCGGGATGAAGCAGCGCCTCCTGATCGCCCGGGCGCTGATCAACCGGCCGCGGGTCCTCTTTCTGGACGAGCCGACCCGCGGGCTTGATCCCACCTCGGCGCGGGATCTGCGCAACCTGGTCGCCGACCTGAGCCGGGCGGGGACCACGGTCTTCCTTACCACCCACTACATGGAGGAGGCCGACGAGCTTTGCAACCGGGTCGCCTTTCTGAGCCAGGGATCGATCGTGGCGCTCGACACGCCTCAGGAGCTCAAGCTGCGCTACGGCGAACGGACGGCCAGGGTGCTCCTCCGCGATCGCTCCGAGGTGACGATCCGGCTGGATGACCCCAACGATGCCCAGCGACTGGCGGCATGGGTGACATCCGATCAGATCCTGACCCTGCACTCCCACGAAGGCACCCTGGAGGATGTCTTCATCAATCTGGCGGGGCGGCCGCTCTAGGTCGCTCGGCCCAGTCAATCGGAGTACGCGTGCATCCTGGCATGATTCGGACGATCTTTCTCAAGGACCTGCGCGATGCCATCCGCGACGCGCGCGTGCTTGTCGCCATCCTGGTGCCGCTCGGCATCGGCATCTTCTATAGCCTCATCTTCGACGATGACGACCTGACGACCCCGACCGCGACCGTCGCCTACTACGCCGCCGACCAGACCTCCCTGCCGGACGCTCTGCGGGACGCGGTCGGCGAGGCAGTCCGCATCGATTTCGAAACGGAGCCGTCGGCGGAAGAGGTCGAGGAGGTGGTGCAGGCGGAAGACGCCGATATCGGCTTCGTCGTTCCGGCCGAATTCGATGCGGCGCTGGCCGCCGGCGATCAGCCGGAGTTGCAGGTTTTCCTCCCGGAGGATCCCACCCTGGGCGCCCAGTACATCGCGCGGGCGTTCGAGCCGGCGGTGCGGACCATGGCCGGGCAGGAGTTTCCGGTGGAGGTCGCCGTCTCGACCGTGGAGGAGCCGCTCGATGATCAGTCGATTTTCGACCGGCTGGGCCTGCGCTCGTACATGATCCTGGTCTCGATCCTGTTCTTGATCGCCATGATCGCCATGTTGGTGGTCCCGGTCATCCTGGCGGAAGAAGCGGAAAAGAAGACGCTCGACGCGCTGGTGCTAGTCGCATCCTATCCCGATGTGATCGTGGGTAAGGCCCTGGTTGGGGTGGCCTACATCGCCATCGCGGTCGCGATTCTGCTCGGGTTCACCCAGCTCGAGATTGTGCTCATGCCGAAGTTCGTGGCGGCCATCCTGGTCACCGGCGTCACGTTGATCGGAATCGGGCTGGTCATGGCCGGGTTCTTCAAGAGCGCCAACCAGTTGAACACCTGGTCGGGCGTCTTCCTCGCTCCGGTTATCGCCCCCGCTTTTCTGGTCGGAGCGCCGCTTGACGGCATTCTTGAGGCAGTGTTGCTGGTGCTGCCGACCAGCCAGGGGATGCGTCTCATGACGGACGCAACGGTCGGCGACGCGGTGTATGGCGGGAGCGTGCTGTCGTTTATCGTGATCCTCGTCTGGGGCATCGTCGCCTACACTGTCGTCTCCTGGCAGCTCTCCCGGCGTCAGGCATGATCCGGCAGGCGGAACTGGTACGATCCTCTGAGCACAGCGGCCAGGGTCGGCCGTATGTCCACGTTGGCGCGAAGGGTATGACGATGGTCAAGTACTGCCCGGGCGGGGACGGACCGTTCGAAGATTGGGTAGAGCGCTGTCCGGACTGCGGACGAAAGCTCCAGGAAGATCCGCCCGCCGAGCCCCAGGCGGACCGCCCTGCGCCCCGGCTCGATGGCAAGGTCGTCTACCTCACCACCGTCGACAACGAACCGCTGGCCCAACTCGCGGCCGATATTCTCCGCCAGGAGGGGATCGAATCGATGCTCCGAGCCAGCGGAGCCGGCGTCGGGGCATGGGCATCTGCCGCGACCTTCTCGCACGACCTCTATGTGGTCGATTCGGAGCGCGATCGCGCCCTAGAGATTCTGAAGTCCTTCAACAATGCCGACGACGAACCTGTCGGGGACGACCAGTCGCGGGGGACCCTGGGTTGAGACCCAGGGTCGTACGGCCGAGCGAACGGTTTAGATAAACGCTCTAAACGCCCCTCCCCTAGCGGCACCCGAATGCGTGGCGCGGCGTTATGTCGAGACAAGAGAGAAACCAAGCTCGATACCTCCGCCCGTCCGGTCAGTCGTGGGCTCGCCGGTGAGGTCGATCCGGGCCGGCGCGCCGTCTCCTGCCACCGTCCCTTCCAAATAGCCCCAGCCGACGTAGCCGCCTTCGCCGCGGAGCAACCCATCAAGGCGGATGCTATCCAACCCCGCCCCGTGGGCGTCGTATTGCGCCAGGAGGTCCCGGGCCAGCTCGGCGAAGACTGCTCCCAGTGTTGCGCCCTGCCCACGGATTGGTACGGCCACCGTATCGGTGCCGGGATCTGAGGTCGCGCCGCCCCCCCGGGCGGCCTGGAGGATCTCGGCCAACCCGGCGAGGACAACGCCCGCCTCGTCGCTTGCGGTAACGGTGATGGTCGTCATCGGAAATCCCTACACGTGGTGCGCTGGCCATCAACGACCGAGCGTTCGCCAGTTGCCGGCCGGCGAGCAGGCAAGCAGGCCAGCGGGCCAGCAGGCCGGCACGATCATGACGGTACATCGTACCCGGACTGCCACGGTGACCGCGCGCGGTTTCACTGTTCGTTTCGATGGTGGTTCGAGTATTGCAAAGGTATTGCCAGGATGTTCGGCGCCCCCAGGCCTCTTGGGAGTTTCTCGCGGGCCGCGCGACCCAAATATGTGACCGCTCAGGTGGGAGAACAGCGATGCACCAGCGCATACAGGCCGGTATTGCCTATGGGAAAGCCTTGTGGCGTGAGATGAAGGACGATGACTTCCAGGGACAGGCGGCACAGATCGCCTACTACCTCCTCTTCTCAATCATTCCACTCCTGATCTTTTTGACCGCCCTCTCCTCGTTCGTTAGCCAACAAATCGGCGTCGACGACGCGATGAACAACATCACGGACTGGCTCCGCAGCCGATTGCCTGCCGAATCGCAGGCTGCGGTCATCGACCCGATCGAAGAGACCCTCAATCGGTCAACCGGCGGGCTTCTCTCGTTCGGTGCGATCGCCGCGCTTTGGGGAGGCAAGAACGCGCTCGCCGCGATGATGAAAGCGCTCAACACCGTCTTCGACGTCGAAGACGGGCGTCCCTGGTGGAAGCAGCAGATGACCGCGATCGGACTGACGATCCTGCTGGGCCTGTCGTCGATTGCCGGCTCGATCGCACTTCTGCTCAGCTCCGCCGTTGGCAGCGACATCGCCAGCCGAATCGGTCTGGGGAGCTTCTGGACGAGCACCTGGCGCTGGATCCAATTCCCGCTCATCGCGGTGGTACTGGTCCTGGTGCTTGCCACCGTGTACTGGCGCGGGCCAGATGCCCCAAACTCGTTCCGGAGCACGCTCCCAGGTGCGATCGCAACCGTTTTGATGTGGGCGGTCGCGGTGTTTGGGCTGAGCCTCTATTTTGCCTACTTCGCCGGGTATCTGGGCGGCGCCTACGGCGCTCTCGGCGGCGTGATGGCCTTCGTCTTCTTTCTCTACGTCATGAGCTTCATCAGCCTGATCGGTGGTCAGATCAGTGCGTTTTCCGCCAGTCGTACGATATCCCAGCCCGCCACGGAGTCCCAGCGGTCAAACAAGGCGGACAGTGCGGCCCAGCCTGCGGCCCCACGCAAAGGCGCAACCGCTTAGCCTCAGCGTCACCGTCGATAGGACTTCTGTCCGGCCTGGCTTCTGGCTCTGCCTACGGTATGATCCGGTCGCCTTCGCCCTCGTCAGCCGTCGATAGGCGCCCCACCTGTGAGCTGCCACTCTTTGGGGCTGATCGGCCGATTGGCGGATGAGGAGCTTGTCGCGTATGCCGACGTTATTAGCCAAGAACGCCGCCGTCGTCGTCACGATGGATGACGACCGCCGGGAACTGCGCGACGCTGGCCTCTTCGCCCGCGACGGCGTCATCGAACTCGTCGGGCCGACGTCGGACCTTCCCGAGACCGCCGACGAGGTGCTGGACCTGGAGGGTCACATCCTCCTACCGGGCCTGATCAATTGCCACCACCACCTCGATCAGGTCCTGACTCGCAACTTGCCCTCCGCCCAGAACATCAACCTGTTTCCCTGGCTGCGGGCCCATTACCGTATCTGGGCGGGCCGCACGCCGGAGGACTCCCGGACCGCCACGATCGTTGGCTGCTCCGAGCTGGCGCTCTCCGGCTGCACGACCGTCTTCGACCATGCCTACGTCTTCCAGAACGGCTGCACGGTTGATGATCAGATCGGGGCGGCGGCCGAGGTCGGGGTACGGTTCGTCGTCTCACGGGGCAGCATGTCCCTGGGCGAGTCCCGGGGCGGCCTGCCTCCGGACGAGTGCGTCGAGGACGAAGACGCGATCATGGCCGACTCGCTGCGGGTGATCCAGCAGCTACCACGACGCCTCGCCCGGCGCGATGCTCCAGATCGTGCTGGCTCCCTGTTCGCCGTTCTCGGTGACCCAGACCCTGATGCGGGAATCGGCGAAGCTGGCCCGTGAGTACGGCGTTCGTCTCCACACCCACCTCTGCGAGACGCTCGATGAGGAGCGGTACACCCTCCAGAACGAGGGCCTGAGGCCAGTCGCGTACATGGAGACCCTGGATTGGGTGGGCGATGACGTCTGGTACGCCCACGCGATCCACGTCAACGACGACGAGATCCGACTCTTCGCGCGCAAGGGCGCGGGCGTGTGCCACTGCCCCTCCTCCAACATGCGTCTTGCCTCGGGGATCGCGCCGGTGAAGAAGTACCTCGATGCCGGGGTCAAGACGGGGCTTGGCGTCGATGGCTCCGCCAGCAACGACGGCTCGAACCTCCTGGTCGAGGTCCGCGAGGCAATGTTGCTGGCCCGCCTCAAGATGGGATTGCGCCCGCCGGAAGGTCCTGAGACCGTCCTCTCCACCTCCGATCCGCTGCGGGCGGCCGAATGGATGACCGCCAGGGAGGCGCTGGAGATCGGCACGCGGGGCGGGGCCGCGGTCCTCGGCCGCGGCGATATCGGCAGCCTGGAGCCGGGCAAGTGCGCCGACTTCTTCACGCTCGATCTCAACAACCTGGCTTATGCCGGCGGGTTGGCCGACCCGGTCGCGGCGGTGGTCTTCTGCGCGCCGACCCGGGCCCAGTACACCGTCGTCAACGGCCGGGTGATCGTCGCGGACGGCGAATTAACGACCCTCGACCTCCAACCGGTCATCCGGGACCACAACCGCAACGCGGCCCGGCTCGCGGCACTGGCGGGGTAGTCGCCGCAGCCCTCGCGCCTCCATCTCGTAAAACCGGCCGGCCAGACCATGTCATGACCTCCGGCACGCGGAGCGGCAGCGCCGGTCGCCGCCGACCGCACGCGGCAGTGACACGAAAAACGAGCCGCTCTCTGGTTGACGCATCGCCGCCCACCGACCATCATGCGTCTTATCCACCCTTCGCCCGTGAGCAAGGCCGGTGCGCCAGATGGCCACGCCGCAGACCGAGTCCCGTCCGAGCCCCCCGGTCCCGGCGCCGCTGACGAGTCTCGTCGGGCGCGAGCAGGAGGTCGCGCAGATCTGCGCCCTGCTCCAACGGGACGACGTGCGCCTCCTCACCCTCACCGGCCCCGGAGGCGTCGGTAAGACCCGCCTCGCCCTGGCCGCTGCCGTGGATGTCGCGGCCGACTTCGCGGACGGCATGCACTTCGTTCCCCTCGCGGCGGTACAGGATTCCCGGCTGGTCGCTGCCGTTCTCGCCCACGCAGTCGGTGTCCGGGACCTGGGCGTGCTGCCGTTCATCGATCAGGTGCGAGTGGTAGCCGCGAAGACCGAGGCACTCCTGCTCGTCGACAATTTCGAGCACCTCCTGCCGGCCGCTCCCCTGCTAACGGAGTTGCTTGCGGCATGTCCCCGTCTGACCCTGCTGGTTACCAGCCGCGAGCGGCTGCGCCTCTCCGGCGAACGGGACCTGCCCGTCCTCCCGCTGGCGTGCCCGGACCCCGAACGCCTGCCCGCACCGGAACACGTCGCCGCCGCGCCGGCCGTGCGCCTCTTCGTCGAGCGGGCGCTGGCGGCAAACCCTGGCTTCGTCCTGGGGGACGAGAACGCGGCCACCGTGGCCGCCATCTGCCACCGCCTCGACGGATTGCCGCTGGCGCTGGAGCTCGCCGCCGCCCGCGGCCCGCACCTGCCACCTGCCGCGCTCTTGGCGCGGCTGGCCCGTCAACTCCCGTTGCTGACCGGCGGACCACGGGACGTGCCTGCGCGTTTGAGGACAATGCGGGACGCGATCGCCTGGAGCCACGACCTCCTGACCGCCGAGGAGCAGGCCTTCTTCCGCCGGTTGGCCGTCTTTGTCGGCGGCTTCACCCTGGATGCCGCCGAAGCCGTCGTGGGGGGACAGGGCTATCGCCCTGAGGGGGACAGCCCTGACGGGTTGAGGGGGAGCGGGAGAGGCGGAGGGAGCGGCTCCCTGTGCCTCTCCCCCGCTCCCCCTCACGGCGACAGCCGTCGTCCCCCTCGAGGCTTCTAGCCTTCCGTCCCCCTCGTCCTGCCCTCTCCGTCCTCGACGGCGTCGCCTCGCTCGTCGACAAGAGCCTGATACGCCTAGCCGTGCCTGCCACCTCCGAGCGGACCGACTCGGACGACAACGCCAACCCACGGTTCGAAATGCTGGAGACGATCCGCGAGTTTGGCCTGGAGCGGCTCGCGACCGCCGGCGAGGAGCCCACAGTGCGCTCGGCGCACGCCGCGTTCTACCTCGGACTGGCGGACCAGGCGGCGTGGCAAGGATCGAATGAGACGGTCGCGCTCGACCGGCTGGAAGCAGAACTCGCCAACCTTCGCGCAGCCCTAGCCTGGTCGTGCGCGGGCGGATCCCCTGACGCCGCCCTCCGTTTGGCGGCACGATTCGGGCGCTACTGCTTCCGCCGAAGCCAACACCTCCTCGAAGGCCGAGATTGGCTCGATCGCGCGCTCGCGATCGCGCCGGGCGTGGAACCTGCTCTGCGATCGGCGGCGCTGAGCGCCCGTGGCGACCTCTTGCGGGAACTCGGCGTGCCTGGCGAGGCCGAGCGCTCGTTCACGTTCGCCCGCGACCTGTCCCGGTCCACCGGGGACCGCGCCGGGGAGGCGACAGCCTTGACCGGCCTCGCGGCTCTCGCCAACGACCTGGCCGAGTATGCCGCGCAAAAGGAGTTCTGCGAAGCCAGCGCCGCGATCTGGCGCGATCTCGGCGACCATCGTGGCCTGGCGCACGCACTCCACAACCAGGCCTGGGCAGAGGTGGGCCTGGAGGAACATGGCGACTGCCACCGCCTTGCTCCAAGAGACTCTCGACCATGCTCGCATTGCCGGCGACCAGCGGTGGATCGCCCGCGCCCTCGACGGCCTCGGAAGCCTGTTCATCGAGCAAGGCGACTTCGCCGCCGCCCGCCCGCTCGTGGAGGAGGGACTGGCGATGGCGCGGGCGGCCCGCGACCGGCAGGAGATTGCCTTCATCACCGCCGACCTCGGGTGGCTGACGTTGGAACTGGGCGACATCGCGTCCGCTCGTGTCTACCTCGCGGAATGCCTCACGCTGTTGCGCGACAGTGGGCGCCGGCGCCTGGCGGTCTTCGCAATCGAGGGGTGTGGAGTGTTGGCCGCCTCCCTGGGCCAGGACGAGCGGGCCGTCCGCCTGGTGGCCGCGGCGGCGGCGATGCGCGACGAGATGGACCTCCCGGTCGAGCGCGATCCTCGGCTGGGCGGTGTGATCGCCGCCGGCCACAGCACCACCACGGTGCCGATGCTGCAGCGGCTCATGGCCGCCGCCGCGAGCGGCGGTCATCACGTTTGGTCGATGGACGAGGCCGTTCAGGACGCAATGGCCCTGGCCCCGATGCCAGCCGTAGCCGTCCCGGAGTCGACCGTCGCGCGGGCCGCCGGACCGAACGATGCGGCGGCCCGATTCGGGCTCACGCCGCGGGAGGTCGATGTCCTGCGGTTGGTCGTCGCCGGCCGGTCGGATCGCGCCATCGCCGATGCCCTCTTCATCAGCCACCGAACCGCCTCCAAGCATGTCTCCGCGATCCTGGCCAAGCTTGACGCGATCTCACGCGCCGAGGCGGCCGCCCGCGCGGTCCGCGACGGGCTCATCTGAGCGCGGGTGGCCGCCCGGCCACGCCGGTTGCACAACCTGCGCATGTCGCCTCGCGCCGAATACGTACCGTGGATGGGTAGTTTCCCCGGGGCCGGCGTTTCGCCGAACATGGAAGATGGGTCGTGTCAGCGCCAAGGTGGTCGCGGACACGGTGATCCAGGCGCAGAAGCCGGTAGGGCTGGAGGCAGCCGAGGGCGCGCCCGCTACCTGATCGTCCCGGGCTGGCGGGTCGCCGAGCCGGCGCCGCGAGCGGCCCCAATGGCAATCCGAGCGGAGAGCGGCGATGCGACAACTCGTCTACGCGCTGCGGTTCCGCGGCGAAGCCACGCAAATTGGGATCGACGGCAACGTTCTCAAAACCGCGACCACCGCGCCCGGCTGCACGATCCGCTCGCGGATCGGCACCGAAGGGCTGAGCGGGTCGCTGCACGCGGCCCACGGCGGCGAGGCGACGTTCGAATCGGAGCTGGTCTTTACCGGAGCAACCACCTTTCAGGAGGTCGGCACGATCTGCTTTGGGACGGGCGGCCACTGGCTCCGATTCAGCACGATCGGCAGCGCCTATCTCGGCCCCGCCGCGGACGACTATTGCCGGCACGGGGCCGCCATCTGGCGGATCGACGGAGGGGAGGGACAGTTCGCTGGCGCAACCGGCCTAATTGCCTCCACCTTCGTCGTCAGTGACGCGGGTGAGGTCACGGACCACCAACTCGGAATGGTCTATGTCCAATAAGACGCCGGAGCGTCCGGCAAACACGCAGGGCCGTGCGTCTGGAGTATCCCGACCCTCGGCGAGCAACCCGTTTGTCTGATACGAGGCATCGGCGAGGACTTCGAGATTTCCGAGTGACAGTCGAGGTCGGTATGGAGATGGTGAGCGGAGCCACCGTGACGTTCCCGGACCTGGCCAGAGCGCTCGCCGAAGCGGACCATGGGCCCGTGGTCCGCCTCGGCGCAGGACACCGGCGCCCACCTCGCCTGGATTGCGGTGATGACGGCTGGCGACGGAGGTTCGCCACGTCATATCCACCCCACACCGACGAGGCGTTCTACATCGCCGAGGGCGAGTTGACGTTTCAACTGGGGACAAGGAGGTCGGTCACGCCGGCCGGGATACTCGTCTTTGTGCCCCAGGGAGTCGTGCCTACGGCTCGCAAATCGGGTTCCGGACCAGTGAGGGGCCTCCTTGTCCACTCCCCGGGCAGGGTGGAGCGCATCGTCCAGGTGGTCGACGCACCCTAGCAGAGTGACTGAGGAGAATTACCGCCATGCGTCCGAATGCTGATCGTCTGTATCGTCTTTACCGCCCTTGCCGTTGCCCTAATGGCGCCATCGGCCGCCTGGGCGCAGGACGCCAGTCCGGGTGCCTCGACGTCGGCCGGCATCGTCGAGGCGACCGTCGACGTCGATGGTCGCTCCCTCCACCTCGCCTGTGCCGGCACCGGCTCTCCTGCCGTCCTCTTTGAGCCGGGCGGACCCTTTCTCGATGGCGGCACCGCCATCGTCGCCGCCATCGGTCCGGACCTGTCTGCTGCCCTCGGCACGCGCTTCTGCTCCTACGACCGTGCCGGAACCGGGCAGAGCGACCCCCACCCGATGGGCGTCCGCACATTCGAGGAAGCCGCTGCCGACCTGCGCGCCGTCCTGACAAGCCCAGAGCTTGCCTGTCCCTGCGTGGTAGTTGGTGAGTCCCTCGGCGGCAGCATCGCGCTGGTGGCACTCACCGAGGAAATGGCAGGATTCGCTGGGCTGGTACTGCTTGATCCGCCCTATCCCGGCTACATCGACCAGTTTCTCTCGCTGGCCCCCGATGGCTCGCCCGATACCGGCCCCGAGTTCCTGGCGTACAACGAGGGCGAGAACGAGGAGCGGCTCGACGTCATCGAGGGCTTCCGACAGGTGACCACACCGGCCCAACCGCCGGCGATTCCGATCGTGGTCATTACCCACGGCGCGGGCTATCCGCCGCCATGCAACTGGGACCCGCCCTGCTCAACTGGGTTCCCGATAGCGGAGTTGGAAGCTACCTGGCAGGAGGGGCAGCAGGGGTTGGCCGGGGCGCTGGGGGCGCGGCTCGTGGTCGCCGAGGACACCGGCCACACGATCGCCGACGAAAACCCGGGGCTCGTGGTGGGACTGGTCGCCGAGGTGATCGCTGCGGTGCGCGACCCTGGCGCATGGACCACACCGGCGGCGACCCCGGCCGCCTGACCCCGGCACGATCCGGGCTAGCCTTGGCGGATCAGGGAAACAGGGTGGAGACGGCCATAGGATCCCGTAAAGGGCATTGATCAGCGCGATCCCGCGCCATCTGACCCGGCTCCGGTCGGTATCCGTGCCGGCCGGCCGGGTCCACCACGCAATGGCCCGGTTGACGGCGGCGATGCACAAGCCCTTCGCCTTCCGGCGGATTTCGCTCACCAAGCAGAGCCGCTTCTCCGTTCTTCTCATTGGGACACTGGATGCCGCAGAGCTTTCTCCTCACCGTCTCCGCTGCGACAGTGCGTCCTGTCCAGATCGCGTTTGCGGAAATGCCGGATGAGCTGGCTGTGCACACCCGCCTGTAGGAAGCGTCCGGACGGTCTCTACCACGACGATGTCCACGGCGCTGCAGACAACCGCAAGCACCTGACCCACCATTTCGCCCATGACATTCGCCGCCAACTGGCGAGCACTGCGGCCGCCTGAGGATCCAGCGGTGAGATTTTATGTCAATGAAAGACTCGTCCACCGAGCCTCGTTCCGGCTAGTGCCTCCACGGAACACCGGCGAGATCGAGATCCTGTTTGCCGATATCCACGGCGCCTTCTGTCCGCTCGGAACCAAGCGCATGGGCGAGTGCCCTATCAATCCGGTCTCTCCGGCCCTTGCGAACGCCATCGCCGGTGCGGCCAGTGTGAGCGTCCGCGCTCTTCCCTGCACACCGGATCAGATTCATCGCCCGATCTTTGAACAGCACGGCAGTCTCTACATCCCTACGCGATTGTTCCACGTGGAACGTTTTCTGCCGGAGTGAGGCTCCGCCGGAGTGAAACCCCGCCGGAGTCCACCCGGGTGGACTCCGGCGGTTCGGCGGCGCCGGACCATCTGGTATCCTGACCGGCGGCAAGTGGCGCATGCCCTTCCTTTTCCAAAGTCCCAAACCGCGGCTTTCCGGGGCGAAACGAATACCTCGGGCGGTGCGTTAGGGGGTGGGAAAGGAGTTTCGTCGCTGCTATGGAGCTCGCTCTGCATCGGGTCGTCGTTCCGGCCCACAATCCGTCTGGGAGTGGGGTGGTGGCGGCAGAGGATGCGGACCTCGTTGGTCGCGCCCGGGCCGGAGACCAGGTGGCCTTCGCGCGGCTCTTCGAGCAGTACCACGCTCCAATCTTGAATTATCTGCACCGGATGGTGAATGACCGGGCCCTGGCGGAGGACCTTACTCAGGACACCTTCGTCAAGGCCTACAACGCGCTGCCCAGCACTCGGCCGGATCTGGCCTTCAAGGCCTGGCTCTACCGGATCGCCACCAACACCGCGATCTCTCACCTCCGCCGGCGCAAGATCGTGCAGTGGGTCCCATTTCTGGACGATCACGACCGGCCGGGAGAGGATTCCATCGAGCGTACGGTCACGCGCCAGACCGATATCGAGCGGGCTTTGGCGAAGTTGCCCAAGCACTATGCTGCCGTCCTCCTCCTTCGTCATTACCAAGGACTCTCCCTCGCCGAGACCGCCAGTGCCCTTGATATCACCGAAAACGCCGCTAAGTTACGACTTTTTCGTGCCCGCAAAGCCTTCGCGCAGGTCTATGAGCTGGCCGATGCAGGGGATGTCCTGATGGAGGCCGACCAATGATCTCGCACGAGGAGGCTCGGGCCCTCATTTCGGCCCGCCTGGACGCACCCTTGGACCCGGCCGAGAACCGGGACTTGCTGGGCCACCTGGCGACCTGCGCATCCTGCCGGCAGTTCGCCGAGCAGACCAATGTGCTCGCCCGGGGACTCCGTGACCTCCCCCAGCTTGCCCCCAGCCCCGTCGTCAGCCGCGCCGTGCTGGAGCGAATCAGCCAGGGCCGATCGCCCTGGACCCGGTTCTGGGAAGGGCTGAAGCTCAATCCGGTGCCGTTGGCCGCTGCCGTGGCGGTTATCGTCCTGCTGATCGTCGGTGTGAGCGTCTTCCGGGCCACCGGCGGCGATGACGACACACCCGGCGGCAATCTGGCTCAGCTCGACGCGAACACCCAGACGGTGCAGGCGACGGAGGCGGCCGAAAATACCGAGGCGGCCCAGCAGACCGAAACCGCCCCGACGGATGTCCCGGCGAGTGACGACGAAACCGTAACGACCGGCGATGATGACGATAGCGACAGCCAGGCCGTCGACCCGACGGATACACCAACCGAGCCCACTTCCATACCGGCGCTCAACTCCGAGGGCTCCTCGCCGACCGAAACAGCCACATCCGCAATCCAGGGCGGCGAAGCCGACGACGACGGCGATTCCGTTGCTGCGACCGGCGTGACTCAGACAGCTGACGACGGCGATGGCGCCGATCTTGAAGCTACCTCCGGCCCTGACACGTCGTCCGATCCGACCGAGCCTTCCAGCCAGCCATCCGGACAGCAGGCGGACGTCCTGGAGCAAACGCCCACCGAGGAAGCCGAGGCGACCGAAGCGCCAACGTCGGATGCCGGGGGGGAATCCGGCGACGACGCGGATAGCGACGACGGGGATGGCGACACCGGTATCTTCGCCGCCACCGGCCCTGATGACGGCAGCCCCGGCGCAACTCAGGCGCCGGAGCGTCCGTCCGCCACGCCTTCGCCAATCGTGGTCTCGATTCCCTCGACGCCAGGGCCGACCGAAACGCCGGAGCCGACCGAGACGGCGACCCCGGAACCGACCAGCACGCCAGAGCCAACAGCCACCGAGGAACCAACGAACACGGCCACGCCGGAGTCCTCTGAGACGCCCGAGCCCACCGCGACCGCGACGGCAGAGCCGACGGCAACGGAACGCCCACAACCCACCAGCACCCCGGACCCAACCGAAACTCCCGAACCAACCGCGACCGCCACACCCGAGCCGACCGAGACTCCGGAGCCAACGGAGACGGCAGCGCCCACGGTGACTCCGGAACCGACCGAGACGGCAACGCCAGAACCAACGGAAACGCCAGAGCCCACCGAGACGCCAGAGCCCACCGAGACACCAGAGCCGACTGAGACGGCGACCCCGGAGCCGACGAGCACGCCAGAGCCCACGGAAACACCTGAACCGACCAATACGCCCGAACCGCCGCCCACGGAAGAACCGGCGGATGACGGACCTCCGCCGATCGTGCCGCGAGAAGGCAGCGAGCCGGTCGACGATGGGGAAACCGAGCCGGCCGACGTGACCTCCGAGCCCACCGATGACGTGGTGCCGGTCGAGGAGGACGAGCCGACTCCCACCCCGGAAGTCGATACGACCGGTGATATCGGCGCGGACGACGCCGACGCGGACGACGCCGGCGACGCGACCGGCCCGGCCGACGACGGGGCCGCCGAGCAAACGCCCGACGGCGCCGGGACCGGCGAGCCGACGATCCAGCCGATCGGCGGGGACGGGCAGGACGGGGCCGCCGGCACCGACGAGGGCGACACCGGCGACGAGGACGACCAGATCGACGGGGCCGAGGACGCCGACGGCGCCCCGGACGAGCCGACCGCCGAGGCCGACGAGGACGTGGCCACCGGCGTCGGGGGCGGCCCCGACGAGGACGCGGACGACACCGAAGCTGCCGAGGACGCCGGGGAGGCCGAGGAGTTCGACCTGGCGGCGGCGCCGGCGGTGATCGCCGCGATCCCGGGGCCGGCCTCGCCGGACGGGGCGCTGCGCTACGCGGGCGGCGCCTACGTCGCCGGGGTGGACGGCGGCGACCTGGCGGTGGTCACCGCCGACGGGGCGGTGCTGGGCATCGGCCCCGGCTACTACCCGGTCTGGTCGCCGGGCGGGGGCCACCTGGCCTACACCGTCGACGGGGGCGCCTCGGCCGCGGTCCACGTCTACGCCCTCGGCGGGGGCAGCGCCCCGGTCTCGGCGCCGGGGCCGGCGGACGGGGCGGCCGTCCGCGACGTGCCGGCCGGCTGGAGCGGCGAGGCGCCGGTCATCCTGCGCACCGACCGCGACCGGGCCGCCTACGCCGAGCTGTACGTCGCCGGGGGCGAGCCCTTCTGGCGCCGGGACGGGGTCGGGCTGCTCGGCCTGGTGCCGGTCCAGGTTGGGGGCGGCTTCCTCGTGCCCACCACCGACGGGTGGCTGCTGGTCGACCAGGGTGGGGGCGAGCAGAACCTCGGCCCGGTCGCGGGCGGCGAGGTAACGGCGGCGGTCGCCGGGCCGACCGGGCTGCTGGCCTACCTGGCGGGGGGCAGCGTCTGGCTCGCGGACGCGGGCAACCCGGCCGGGGCGGCCCCGATCGCGGCCGGGAGCGGGTTCGACGTCGCGCCGGACGGGAGCGCGGTCGCGGTGACGGACGGGGCCAGCCTGACGGTCTACGACCTGGGCGGGGGCGTGGTCGACGCCTGGACGCCCGGGGATGGCAGCGCGGTCGGGGCGCCGGCCTGGACCGCCGAGGGGATCGTGGTCCCGGTGGGCTCCGCCCTGCGCCTGGTCCCCTCGGCCGAGATCGGCGCATAACCTGACGCTCCAGAGGAATCGCGCCCGACGAGACGTGCTAGCGGCTTAGAGCGCCCATCAAGCCCCTCCGAACAGGTGTCGTCGTGCTCAGCCCTGGACGGGTTTCGTCGGGCTCAGCCCGCTGGGTAGGGGGTTCCAGCCCCGGTTTCCGTGGCCGAGCAAGCGGTGTTGATAGACGCTCTTAGGATCAGCCCGCCCGATGGTACACTCGCCCGGAGCAAAAGGACGCTGGGTGGAGGCCGCAGGGCGCATGACGATCGATCCAAGTCCATCCGCGTCGCAACAAACACCTGGCACGCGCTTTGGGCGAACGCTCCTGACCACAACCCTCGGGGACCCACTGGCTCAGGAAGTCGACGCGCTTGTGCTCGGCACGAATCGGCGCGGCCTGATGGGGGCCGGAACGGCCACCTTCATTCGCCTCACCGGCGGCCCTGAGATCGAGCGCGAGGCAATGGAACAGGCTCCGCTCGATCTCGGCGACGCCATCACTACGACCTCCGGCCGCCTGGCGGAGCGTGGCATCGGCCTCCTGATCCACGCCGTCGTCAGCGACGAACTGGGCGGGGTGGCCCGCAGCGAGGATGTCCGCCGGGCGGTTGGCAGCGCCCTCCTCGTGGCCGCCGAGCGCAAGGTGCGCACCCTCGCCATGCCGGCCATCGGCGGCGGAACCGGTCCGGAGCAACTGCCCACGGCAGTCGCGGCCGAGGTCATCGTTGACGAGACGATCTCGTTCTTGCGGCGCTCGACGCGTCGATTTGATCGCATTGTCTATGTTGCCCGCTCGACCGACGACCAGGCCGCCTTCGACGCCGCCATCATCCGCGGCCGGGCCAGATCATGGGGAGACGCATGAACCGCAACCAGATGCGCTCCCACGTCGGCCGGCTGATCAAGGGGAAACCGGCCCAGGGCGACGGTCCGGAGCGGTGGACCGAAGCCCGCCGGGCCTGGCGCTATTCGACCCGCATCGGACGGCGGCAGATCGACCTGTTGATGCGGGTGCGATCCGCCGGGAACCTGCCCGGGATGGGCCGGGAGAGGCTAGCCGCGATGGGCCTCCCCCATGACGCAGTCGAGCAGACCCTGCACCGGATTCATTCCGTTGCCGGATGGCACGTCGCCTGGACGGCCACCGCCCAGACCTTTCTGGCCGAAACCCGGCGGGCCGACGGCGCGGACGACGACGCCTCCACCGCCCGAGCCCGCGGCCGGGCGGCCCTCGCCTACCACGCTGCCTCTTGGCTTGCCTACGACGATCCCGCTACGCTGCGGACGTTACGGGCTGCCCGTTCCTCACTCTTCGCCCGGGCCGTGCCCTTCCTCCTGAACCGGACCGAGGCCGTTCGCATCCCATGGCGGGCGTCGGAGCTGCCGGCCTACCTGCGCTTTCCGATCCTGGCGGAGCAGCAGCAGCGCCCGATCCCCTTGGTCGTGATCCTGAACGGGACCACGACCACCAAGGAAGAGACGATCCTCTGGACTGACGCCTTCGTGGAGCGCGGCCTGGCGATCCTCGCCCTCGATCAGCCCGGGACCGGCGACGCGGTCCGAGCTTGGTCCCCCGTCCGGTGAGCACGACGATCTGCTCGATGGCGTCCGCGACATGGCCGCCCTCGATCCTCGCCTGGACGGAAGCAGGATCGCCCTGATCGGCTTCAGCCTGGGCGGGGCCCAGGCAGTCCGGATCGCAGCCTACGACCGGCGTCTGGCTGCCTGCGTCGCGGTGACCCCACCGTTCGAGCCGGGCTCGTGGCTCTACGCCGCCAATCCCCTCATGCTGGAACAGCTTGCCGGCCATCTCGGCGGCCCGTACATCGTGATGGAGTTGGCCGAAGGCTTCGACTTACCGGAGATCACGGGTTGGCTCAGGTGCCCCCTGCTGGTTCTCGGTGCCGGGCGCGATCTGGTCGTACCCCCGTCCGAGTCGCAGCGGCTCGCCGCGGCGGCCGGCGACCTCGGCACCCTGCTCTGGTACCCTCGCGCCGGCCACGGTCTCTACGAGATCCTGCCAACCTGGACGGCCGATGTCGCCGCCTGGCTCGGCGCCATCCTGGACGAACCCCATGCCCCGGCGCCGGAGCACGAGTCCACCCGGGTGGACTCGCACGCACAGCCCGCCCCAGAACCGGCCGATGAGCCGTTCGACGGCGAGGATGACGTTGACCTGTCACTACCAGCCGAGCCGCCATCCGATAGAGAGAGTCCGGCCGCTCGCTAACGAACGGTCGTTAATATTATGTCGCGTATCCTTGGTGCCGGGGCGCTAGAACCAGTCGATCCGACGGAAGACCGCGAAGAGCACACCCCCAATCAATACCATCAACCCCAGCGCCCACAGATATCCCAACGTCCAGTCCAGTTCCGGCATATGCTCGAAGTTCATGCCGTAAACGCTCGCGACCAGCGTCATGCTCATGAGTACGATCGAGGACGCCGTCAGTGTCTTCATGATCTTGTTGAGCCGGTTGGACGAAACGGAAAGCGAGGCGTCCAGCGCGCCGGAGAGCAGATCCCGGAAGCTGTCCAACCCGTCGGTGACCCTGAGCACATGATCGTAGACATCTTGGAAGTAGATGCTGGCGTCGTCGCTGAGGATGGGCGTATCGCGGCGGACGAGGACGTTCAGGATATCCCGCTCCGGCGCGATCACCCTGCGCAGCCCGATGAGCTGACGCCGCAGGGCAAAGATGTCGCGCTGGACGTGCCGGTCGTGGCGCTCGAAGATCCGCTCTTCCAGCGATTCGAACTGCTCGTAGAGTTCGTCCAAGATCGGGAAGTACCCGTCGACGATCACATCCAACAGCGAGTAGAGGAGAAAGCCGACGCCACGATGCCCGAGCAGATCGGCATTCCGGCACCACCGGTCGGAGGTCGCTTCGATCTCCGGGCTGTCGCCACTGCGGATCGTAACCAGATAGTTTGCGCCGACGAACAGGTCGATCTCGACCGGCTTGGGCGGCGAGACGCGGTCATCCAGGTGATAAAAGGTGATGAAGAGGTAGCCCTCGTACTCGTCGATCTTGGGCCGCTGTAGGCGCTTGGCGGCATCCTCGAGCGCCAGCGGGTGAAACGCGAACTCGTTCTCAAGGAGCGCGAAATCTTCGTCGGTCGGGTCGGCGACATCGATCCAGAGCAATCCATGCCGATTCGCCGCGAGGAATTCGCTGAACTGATCCGGCGGAATCGGCTGGTGGGGCTGGCAGGTGTCGTCCAGGAGGACCTTGACCCGGATCATCGACGCATCATGCCTCATCACTCCCATGCGGCGCGGCCAGCAATCGCCCGCGGGAGTCTACAACCTGCGCCCGGTAGTCGGAGGCGGTATAGGCAAGCGGAGGAGGTCAGGGACCGTTGCTTCGGGCGCGCTGCCGGCTCGCAGGGGCGATGCATGCATCGCCCCTGCGAGCCGGCGCCTACGTTCGCATTGGCATCGTTGGGCCGATTGCACCCGCCCGTACGCCGCACCGGCCTCGGCTACACCCTATGCGCAATCACAACCTGCTGGCGCGATCGGGGCTCAGCCGTAGCGCCGGGGAAATGGGAAGGGCGACGCATGCATCGCCCCTACAAACCAAGGTTGTGAGCGGTAGCGCGATGTTAGGGCCGTCTGCGCAGCATCTGGAAGACGCCCATGCGCACGGCGATCTCCACCAGGAGGGCCAGCAAGCCAATGCTGAGCGGCAGCCACCAGATCGGCTCGTACTCCCGGATCGCCTCGCCGCTCAGGCCGCTGCCGGAGAAGGCTGCACCGGCTTCCTCCATTGAGAGCGTACGGCCGCCGCTCCGGGCCGCTATCGCACTGAGCAGTTGGGCGGCGTCGGGATCGGGTTGGAGCTCCGGCGACGGCGGTACCGCGAACCCCGCCAGTTCGGTCGGGATCGACCCGTCCGCGGATTGATTCAATTCGACCTTGTAGGCACCGGCCTCCGGCGTGGTTACGCGAACCTCGTAACGACCCGGTCCGGTTTGATGCAGCGTGCGATCTTCTTCGATCACTCCAGACGGCGAGGTGATGGTCGCCGTCGTCGTCGATAAGTCGACATAATCGTTCCCTTCGCCGACGGCTTCCACCATCAGGATGATGTCGGTACCGTCGCGATTCATACTGACTTGCATCGGCCGGCGCTCTGGATCGGGGAGCGCCCAGGCCAACATGCTGCCCCAGAATTCGTCGAACCTGGGCCAACTCGACCATTGCCGGGCGAGATCCGAGCCATCGTCCGATGTCCAGGCCACGACCCGGCCCAGGCCGTATTGCCATTTCGCCAGCACCGGATCGTCCCGGTCGCTCGTCAGAATGACCTGGGCATTCGGCTTGGCCTCGGCGTAGTCGTACCCGTCCAGCCGGGGGAGTTCCTCGGGCGTGAAATTGAGCAGGATCGGGCTGGGATTGGTCTGGATCGTCGCGAAGTCTCCCCGGATCACCGCCTGGCTGCCCGCGCTCTGGGCTTCTTCCAGCGTCAGCTTTGGGATATCCTCGGAGCGGTTCGTGAAGTGGTATCGGCCACCGCCCTGGGTCGCCAGGAACTGCATCAGGTCGACGTCGGCGTCGTTCCCGATCGCGATCGTCGAGAGGGAAACATTGTCGGCCAGGCCGGAGTCGATCAGCCGGGCGTACGAATCCCGCGTGCCGGTGCGGGACTTGCCGTCGGTCAGGAGCACAATGTGGCGGACATCGGCCTCGACGCCCAGGATCGCGTTGTATCCGACTGACAGGGCGGGGTAGATCTCGGTCCCACCTTCGGCGGTGATCTGGGCGACCGCCGCGTCGATCTGCTCGCGGGTGATCTCCCCGTCGATCACGGTCATCTCCAGGATCCATTCCTGGCCGTCGCTGAACACGAGGATGCCGACCGTGTCGCCGTCGGAGAGGGACCGCGCGGCGATCCGGACGGCTTCCTTGGCCATCTCGATCTTGCTGGTGCTATTCAACGGGTCGTAGGTCATCGACCCAGACTTGTCCATGATGAACAGGACCGCGATCTTTTCCCGCTGGCGCCCGTCGGTGACCTTAACCGTCACCGGGAGCGTCTCTTCGAGCGGTGTACCGGCGTACTGACCGGGTCCGTAGCTGCCCACGCCTCCCACCACGATCAGGCCGCGACCAAGCGAGCGCACCGCTTCCTGAAGGCCGAGGTGTTGATCGCGGGTCATCTCCGTCGCGGCCACGTTATCGAGCACGAAGGCGTCGTACTGGCCGAGCTCCGACGTACGGAAGGGGATATTGGCGGGCTCGTTGATCGTCACGACCGCACCGCGCCGTTCCAGGGCGCCGCCGAGCAGTCCTGCGTCCATGCCCTCCGGCACGATCAGCAGCACGTTAGGCTTCTCGCGGACGATCACCGCCAGCGGCTGCTCGTTGTTCTCGGGGAATGCGTCACCGGACGCGGCCGTCACGCGGACGTCGATCGCGTGAAACCCGGGCGCCAGATCGGTGACCTGGAACCGGTATGACTTCAACCCGACCGTATGCGTGACATCCTGCGTCTCCTTGTGGATGCCATCGATCCAGAGCTCAACGGTCCCGGCCGACTCCGTACCTGCGACCACACTGGTCAATACGGCGAATGGTTCCCCCTGCCACGTCGAACTGGGGGCGGTGGCACTCTGGACGCGAAGATCGTTGTCGCCGACGCCTGGCAACGCCAACACGTCGATCGGAATCCCGTCTTCCGCCGCCTGCCCGGCCTGGTCCATGGCGTCTCCGAGATTCTCGGCGCCGTCGCTGACCAGCACCATCCGCCGGTTGCCGCCCAGCGGGAGGGCGCGGCCGAGGGCGATCGCCGAGCCGATATCGGTGTACGCCTGAGATTGCGGATCGAAGTTCGGATCTTCCCAGCCGGCATCGAGCGAATCGGCGCCGCCCGCCGGGGCCGAAAGCTCGGGCGAGGCGCCGAAGTTGATCACCGCCGCCCGGTCAGAGGAACCTGCCTCGGCCAGAGCGTCGTTCACCCAGCCGTTCACCGCATCGGCCGTTCCCGGCTCCAGGCTTTGCGAGCGGTCGAGCAAAAAGACGGTATTCGTGGTGCCGCCACCGCTGGTCAGGAGCGGCTCGGAGAGGGTGACGATAAATAACACTGCCACCGCCAGGCGCAACCAGAGGGCCATCCTGGGCATGGCGCGGCGACGTACGCCGAACCGGTACCCCATCCAGGCGAAGATCGGGAGGGTGACCAGCAGCCAAAACGCCGCTGGCCGGGCGATGCTGAGTCCAATGTCGAACATAGAGCCTCCCGCCGTGCTCGTGTCGCTGCAGCGGTCCCGGTGCGTTCAGTGAGCCAAGGTTGCCGGGACGAACGGTTGATCCTGGATAGTGTCGTGGTGCGGTGCCCCCGTGCCGCTACGTCCGCCGAGGTGCGCTCACCCCCGCTGCGCCCGAGATCGGCGAAAAGGTGCGTCGATTGGCCCGGCGGGGGAAGACCGCCACGATCCATTCCAGCGCCAGCAGGGCAAAGGCGACCGCCACGGCGGCCGGCCACAGGTCGAACAGGCTGGAGCGGGTGCTTCCCTGATCCACGCCGCCGGACTGGGCGACGAGCGACGGCAGATCAAGATTGACGCGCAGATCAGATTCGGTCGTGTGACCAGCGTTTACGACAAAACGGCCAGACGCCAACTCGTTGCCGTCGGCCCCGATCTCGACGAGTTCGTACTCGCCGGGACGACCGGTGTCGGTGTAGGTGACCTCGCGGGTCAGTCCGGACGCACCGGGGTCATCACCGGTTGCCGACAGGCTCAGCTGGGTAGCGCCGCTGCCCGGCGCAGTCACCTGCACGCTGGTCGCCGTCGCCGAAGGCCGGTACACCAGAGGGTCACCCAGCGGCACGGAGGCAGGCAGAGGGCTGGGGACCAGCTCAGACGCGATGTTATTGATCAGCAAGGGGAAGGCGATCCGTTGCGAGATGTTGGAGTTGGCGATATCGAACGCCAGCAGCACGGCCTTGCGACCATCGAGCTCGCCGCGGGCGATCAACGGGCCGCCTTCTGCCCCGACCAGTTCGGTCCAGGTGCCGACGCCGAGCGTGTAGGCCGGCGTCTCGCCGAAGGTGACCCCGGCCAGGTCGACATTACGCATGATCGGCTCGTTGACCTGGATCCGGAGGGCGGTTGGCTCGGGCAGCACCGCTGAGGTCGGGAAGTACTGGGTATCGACGGACGGATGGACGAAGAGAATTGCCGCGTCCGGCAAGACGTCGTTCGGTGGGGCGGTGTTCTCGTAGACGATCAGGTCGTAGCTGGGATCGACCCGCTGGGCCGCGGGGCTGTCGCTCGATTCCAGCGACACCACCGCCCCGGGGAGGACCTCCAGCGCCCGCTGAAGCGGACCGGGGGTATCGGTCACCAGGAGAATCCGCAGCCCCAGGTTGGACTCCTGCTGCAGGATCAGGGCGGCCGCGTCATCGCCGCTGAAGGCATCGTTTACTTCGAGATCGACCCGGGCCTCGAGTGCTCCCGCTGGGAGGACCGGGAACTCATAGGTGAGGGTACCGCCATCCGGTGGGATGGTCACGTCCTCCCGGTTCGTTTCCAGACCATCGACGCGCAACACCAGCGGCGCCGTGATCGGTTCCGTCGAGAAGTTCGCCAGTTGCACAAGCAGTTGCTGCTGATCGCCGCCACCCGGCGCAGCACGGGCAGAGATTTCGGTGATCGCCGCGTTGCCGCTGGCGAGCCCTACGCCGGTGCTGCCAACCGTCACCAGCTCGACCGGCGCGGCCAGGGCCGCCGCCATCTCCGGCGCCAGTGTCAGCGCGCCGTCGGTCAGGAGCACAACCTGATCCTCCAGGCGGGGCAGGAGCAGATCCTTGGCAAGGTCGAAGGCGGCATCCAAGTCGGCCCGGCCACCGGGCGGGTTCAGTCCGGCGATTCTGGTCCGCAACTGAGGGAACTGCGACGTGTCCGAAGCCTCGAAGCTTGTCACCCGGGTGCCGAGTACCAAAATCGTGGCGACGTCGCCTTCGCGTAGGTCGTCAACCCGCTCCAGGGCAATATCGCGGGCCTCTTCGAAGCGGGTCCGCCCCGAGGGCGTATCGATCGCGCCCATGCTGGTCGAGCCGTCCAGCATCACGATGACGTGCTTTGGCTCCGTCCGCAGGCCGAGCTCCGCCCAGGCATCGGCGGTCACCGGCCGGGTAAGAGCGAAGGCGACCGCCGCCACGATCAGCAACTGGAGCAGAAGGAGCAATGTCAGCGGCGGCCAGCGGAATCGGGTGCGGTCCGTCTGCTCTTCCTGAGCAGCGAGCCAGAACCGCAATGTCGGAACCGGCCGGCTCTCCGGGGTGCTGTGCCGCATGTGGAAGATGATCACCGCCGGAATGGCCGCCAGGGCGGCCAGGCCGATCGGAAGCAGGAGTTGCAGGCCCATCAGTCGATCACCCCCCGTTCGTGCAGGAGGCGGAGGACGAGGCTGTCGAAGGGCCAATCGGTCTGCAGTCGCAGATAGTCGATCTGCTCCTCCTGGCAAACACCTTCGACCCGCTCGAGCCACGCCCCGACGGCATCCCGGTAGCGGCTCAGTACCGCCGCGGTCGGCGTTAGGCGTAGCCGCTCTCCAGATTCCACTTCGATCAGCTCGGCCGACCGGGGCCGGTCGGAGACGCCGGGGAGGAGAGAGGGAGCCAGCTCGGCTTCGTCGACGACGTGGACCACCGTCACGTTCCAGCCCCGGCCGCGCAGCTCACGCAGGGCGGGGGCGATGTCCTCTGGCTCCCCGGAGAGCATGTCGGAGATCAGGAGAAGCACGCCGGTTCGGCGGCGCGAGTGGACATAACGATCAAGGATATCGCCGAGGTTTGTTGTTCCAAGCGTCCGGACGTTCTCCAGGTAACGCAGGAGCGGGACGGCGTTCGCCCGCCCCTGCACGGGACCGAAGGACGGCGCCAGCTTGCCCGCAAACGGCGTAATCGTAAAGCGGTCATGGTGCCAGAGGGCAACGTAGCCGAGCGCACCCGCCGCCCGGCGGGCGTAGGTGAACTTCGACGGAACATCCGGAGTGGAGCGCCAGTCCATCGAGTTGCTGGCATCGAGGAGGACGTGGACGTGGAACTCGGTGGTGACCTCGCTCAGACGGACGAACAAATTGTCGAGCCGGGCATACGAGTTCCAGTCGATCCGGCGGAAGTCGTCGCCGTGGCTGTAATTCTTGAAGTCGGCGAACTCGGGCGAACTGCCCCGGCGGAGGGATCGGTGTTCCCCCGCAAGACCTTCGGCAATCGTTCGCCGGGAGGAGAGCACCAACCGCCGTAGTCGGGAGAGCAACTCTTCGTCGAAGAGCGGTTCGTTGCCACCGGACAGGTCGCCGCGCTCGATCCCGGCGAATGGCCTGGTGAGACGGCCCCAATCGGGCCGGACCCTGCGCATCATTCGCCCACTCCCGGTTCCGAGAAGTAATCCTCGACGACATCGCGCTGGTCCGCCGGAACCCGGTTGCTATCCGGGCCGGCCGCATCGACGTCCTGCTGCGTGCTCGAGCCGGAGGCGGTCATCACCCCGGTGCCGGACCCAGCGCTGGCCGAGCCCGCGTTCGTGCTCGTCTGAATGCCACCGCCGCCCGAATTCTCCAGATCGATGGTGCTGTCGCCGGTTTCCGGTTCCGGCATGTCGGCCTGTGCTTCCGGCGGCGGCGCCGTTTCGGCCACCTGTTCTTCGGCGGGCGGCCCCTCGGTGCCGGCCTGTTCCTGGCCGGTGGATTCGCCGCCTTCGGTCGTCTGCTGGGTCGAATCGCTCTCGCCCTGCCCAGATCCAGCCCCTTCGCCTTGCTGACCAGCGTCGGTGCCACCGCTTTCCTCGCCGGGCGCGGCAGCCTGTTCACCGCCGGGGCTGCCCTGGCTCGGATCGCCCCCAGGCTGGCCTTCGCCCGGGGCGCCCTGGGAACTTGCCTGCCGGTCGCGGCCACGTTGCTCACCCTGTCCGGTTTCCCGCGCCCCGGCCGGGTTCGATCCCCGGTCCGCGCTGGCCTGCTGCGCGCCGCTGCTCGGCGCCGCGTCCGCCCCTTCGCTTCCCTGTTCGCCGTTCTCGCCCTCGCCGGCGCCGGGCTGCTCGCCTTCGCCGCCGTCGCCCTGCATCGGGTTGTCGTTCGGTTGTTCACCCGCGCCGGTCTGGCTCATCTCTCCGCCATCGCCGGACGTTTGCTCGCCAGATTGACCCTCCTGTCCCTCTTGCGGGTTGGATTCGGAGGACTGCCCCGACTCCTGGGCCTGGGCCTGACTCAGTTGTTCACGCAGTTCTTGCTGCGAGGCGACCTCGCTGCCCGTCTCCTGGACCTGATCGCCCAGTTCGTTGAGGCCCTGCTGGGCGGGTTCACCGCCCTCCCGCAATCCGTCCGCGGCACTGCGGGTGGCGTCGGAGAGATTGGAACTGCCCGGCGACATCTGCTCGGCCGCCTGATCGAGGTCGTCGGCCAAGGCGTCGCGGGATTCTTGCGACATTTGGTCGCTCTGGGCGCCGACCTCGCGCAATTCGGCCGCCGCCTCCTCGTAGTCGCCCTCGGCGATCGCTTCCGCGGCGGCATTGGTGACAGGGTAGTTGTCGAGCGCGTCGCCCAGCGTGTTCAAGTCGCGCTGAGCTTCGTTCGAGCGCTGGGCCCGCGCCTGAACCTCCTCCGAGGTCGGGCCTTCGCCCGTCTCACCGGGCGCCGTGCCGGGGCTGCCGGTCGATTCCGGCGGTCGCGGCCGTGTGGCGGCAGGGGAGAAGGCGGGAATACCCGCCGCGCCCAGTTCGGGGATGTCCCCGCCGACGCCGCGCAGGAAGAAAAGCCCAGCAAGCGTCAACGCGCAGATCAGCGCCAGGACCAGCTCGCGCAGCGGCAGCCTCAGGCGGAACGCCGGGTGGCGGCGCAGCTCGGCGATCACGTTAGCCGCGTCCGCGACCTGCAAATACGTCACCTGGGCCCGGACGCCCTCAACCGGGACGTCCTTGCCCAGATTGCCCAATGCGGTAGAAATTCGCTCGTGCAGGCGGAAGCTGCGATCCAGCATCCGCGCGGTCTGGGTCCGAGTCGGTCGGTTGACGATCGCGAAGATCACACCGATCGCCACGGATGCAACGCCAACCCAGTAGAGGGGCATCGCATCGAACTCTGGGCCGCCTGCCCGCTCGATCAGCAGCCAGACGCAGCCAACCAGCGCCCCCAGCCAGGCCGCCCGGACGATCGTCGTGAGCGCCCACATGAGCCAGACACGCCGCCTGATCGAATCGAGCATGCGCACGACCTGCTGGCCGGCCAGGCCGGAGGCGGCCGGGACCGCTATGTTTCGGGCCGGCAGGCGTGGCGCCGGGACATCTGACCCAAACCAGTACGGCAGCCAGAGCAATCGCCAGAGCAGGAGCGGCACATTGGCGGGACGCCGCACGATGCTGCGCCACGTTTGCTCAAATGTCCGCGCCGGTTGCCCGGCCCGCCCCTGGGCACCCGCGCGCGCACCGAAGCCGGAGAGCGCCGGTATGCGTGGTAGCCGTAGCGATCGATCGGCCATTGGCGAGTGTCCCGTCCCCGGTGGATCCATCGCCGTGGCGATCACCGGTGTGGTGCGCTAGTTCCAGTCCAGTTCAGACCGCCCCCGAGCCCAGAGCCACAGGAGCAGCCATGTTGCGGTAATGACGCTCAGGGCGCCGAGCATGAGGACGAGGCGTCGCTGCCGGCCGTCCAGGTTATTCAGCACGTCGGTGGCGCGGTTGGTCATCTCCTCGTCGCCCAGGGTCGCATAGGTGGTGCCGGCGGTCACCGCCTGCTCACGCGCGTCGGGGTAGTCGCCCCACTGGCGGCCCAACCGTTGCGCCTCCGAGAGGGCCACCCCGGCGGCAATTCCGTCGGCGGCGAGCGTTTCGTAGGTCACCAGCAGCTGTTCGGGATGGTGGTCGGCCGGGAGGCGGCCGTATTGCTCTCTGGCCTGCAGGAGGAGCGCCTGGGCCCGGTCGTAGGAGTGGCGTTCCAGCGCCTCCTGGGCCTGCTGCATCAGGGATTCCGCCTGCAAGCCCGTGTCGCACTGCAGGAGCATATCCTGCACCTGGGCCAGCATTTCCCGGTCACCGATGTCGGCGTAGAGGAGTTGCGAACGCTCGAGTGTCGCCTTGGCCTCGGCATAGCGCGCCTGGGCAAAGAGCTCCTGGGCAGGCCCTAAATCAAACGCGGCGACCAGATTGTTGCGCCAGTCGCCCGTCACCCAGCGGGGGATGTCCTCGACCCACAGCGTTTCCATTTCTGTCGGGTCACGGGTATAGGCCTCGCGCATGGCTACGCGATAATCGCCGTCGCCTCCAGCCTGCAGTTCCTTCAAAAACGTCTGGAACGTCCGGATGGTGTATCGATCGATCAGGAATGCCATGACGGAGTAGGCGGATGCGGGGAGCAACTCGCCCATCTCCTGGTAGGCCGTCGGGCGGTTGATATCGAACCAGGTCGGCAGGGGAGGCGTGCTGTTGGCATTCGCCAAAACGGCGGCATACCGGGCCACCTGGGGCGTTGTTGGACGTTCGGCGTACAGGGCGATGCCCTGGGCAAATCCGGGCGGAAGGTTAAAGCCCGATGCCGCCCCGGCCAGGATCTGGGCGACGGCGTGGCGCAGCGCCGTGTCTGCCTCACGCTCGGACAGGACAACGAACGAGGTCACGTCGAGCGAGATGATGAACGACTTGGGATCGGCCACGGCGGCAATGCCGGGGAGCGGAACGGGTTCGGCCACCTGCCGGGCCAAATCGACCGTTGTGGCGTCGGCGTAGCCGCGCACTTCGATCTTGCCGGTCAGTTGGTAATCGAAGAAGCGCGAAAGCTCGGCGACCGCCTGCTCGAGCGTCCCGCCGAACAGCGCCGAGAACGTCTCGGCATTGGCCTGGTCATTGGGCGCAATCTCGTAGATGAAGTTCGCGCCCTCAACAAGGGTCCAGTCTGGACCGGGCTCCACCGGCGGCGGCGCGGCCGTAGCGACCCTGGCCGGCAGCAACGGCGCAAGGAGAAGCATCGCAAGCCCGGCCAGGGCAAGACAAATTCCCCTGCGTGCCCAGGGCCTTTGCGTTCGTGGGATGGCGACCTGCGTGCGGGTGTTTGGGGACATCCACACCTCTGCCGACCCGGGGGATCGATGATGCTCGGCGCGTGAGCCGAACCTGATCGGATTGACGACGGCAACGGCGCGCCCGGAGCCGATTCCCGGCTCCGGCCACACCGCCTGATTTCCCGGTATCGGCCGAGTATACCAGCCATACCGGCGAATGCCGATATTTTGCGCACGCGCGACGGCTACAACACGCGCCGCTCGACCAGCGATTCGAACGTGTAGCCGCGCCAGACCGGAATCCCGCAGAATCGCTCGCCTTCCGGGCAGACCGGCGTAACACCGGACCGAGAGCGCATCACACACGGCGGCCCATCAACGTAGCGGCCGATCGTGGGATGCGCTTTCCGCACCTGGGCCACCTCCTGGACCGCCGTGTCGAAGATCTCGCGCTGGGCGTCGTAGCAGAGCCGCTTGACCCATTTCCAGTAGTAGGTCAGCAGCGTGCCGCTCTCGTAGAAGCGCACGCGGTGGGCGTTGGGCAGGAGATACAGGGCAACCTCGGGCGAGACGCCCATCGCCAGGAGCTCGTTCTTCGCCGTCCACATCGCCTGGATGGTGGCGTTGTATTCGGCCAGCGCCTCCGGGTTCTGCTGGACCGCCCATGGCACGATCACGTCGGGATCGCGGCGCAGGTGCGCGGTGAGCAGGGGCCTCGACCCGGGCGTTCCCCGGTGGCGCTGGTTCTGGGCATCCTCTGCCCCGCTGATCCGCTTCTGGAAGGTGAAGGGGACATGGTTCATCGTCTGCATCAGTTTGGAGTGCATGCCGAGGAAGACCGGCTGGCCGTGGTAGGTATTCTGGGCGCCATCCAGCACCATCGCGATCGCGGCCTCATCGGTCAGGGTAGCGGCGTCGGCGCCGAGCACCGTCCGTACCGCCTCGGCCATGACCGCTTCGGCCTCGGGATTGGTCGCAACCAGGCGACTCTCCCGCTCGCCCAACGCCGCGTCGAAGCGCTGGCAGAACGCCTCGGCGCTCTCCGCCGTCTGGCCAACCGTCGCCCGCCAGGCGTCAAATGCCTCCGCCTCGAGCGTCTCCGCGGTCGACAGGGCCCGTAGGTCGAGCCGGTAATTCGGCGCGCCGAGGAAGTGGGGGTCGACGGCCAGGACCTCGTCGACCATCCGATTGACGATGTAGCGGACTTCCTGGGGGGCATCCGGCTGACTGGCGAGGATGTAGTAGCGCAGGAGCGTGAGGGCGTTGACCGTGTGATAGAGGTGAGCCGGAGTGGCGAGCGGCAGGACGTATCGCGCCACTTCCTGGGCCCGCTTCTGGACCGCACTCTTGCGCCGCTTGACGGCCTCCTCGCCCTGGGCCCGGGCCCGGGCCGGAAAGATCTGGGCGTATTTCGCCTCCATGTCCGGCGTCAGGATGTCGGTCAGCCGGCGGTATCCCGCCAGGCTGCGCTCGATCGCGGCGTCATAGATCGCGGCCGCCTCCGGCGGCAGGTCCGGCGCCGTCATGGTCTTGCCCGAGACTTCGCGGTAACGCTGCGAGACCTGCTCCGAGTTGTAAAACGGGTGGGAATGGAAGAACGACCACAGCGCCAGCCGGGAGACGTTGTCCAGCACGAAGACGAAGGTCGCGTGTTGCATCGTCGTGTGGTGGCCGGCGGCGAAGAGGTCGGCGTAGAGTTTGAGCGCCTTGTCGCGCCGCTCCTCCCGGTCTGCCGCTGCCTCGGGGGGCAGATCGGGTGGGGCGGGGCCATGCAGCAGCTTGAGCACGTTGGCGACCTTACCGGGCTTAGCCGCGTAGCACGACCAGGCCGCCGCGATGGCCAGGGCGACCGGGTGCGCCGTCGACTCTTCACGCAGCAGGGTGACCACCGGGGGCGCGGAGCGGAACGGCGATGGAAGCGTGCCGGCCTCGTCGCGCTCGCCCACCGGCGGCACGACCTGGAGGCGCGAGCGATGTTCGCCTGTCGAGATTCCTGGCTGTGTCTTGGCCGGGTCCGGCTGGGGGGCTGACATGGCGACCTGCTTTCTGGGGACGAACGGGCTGTGGTGTACGTACATTGACCGGTTAGGGCGGTCATGTCCGGTTAGATTGTACGTACACCGTCCGTCCGTAGCAATGCTTGAGCACGCGCGAGTCGCGGTAGACACTGCTCGCGGTAAAGAGTACCGTGACAGAGCGGCAGTGAGGCACCGGGCATCGGCCCCAAGGAGGTCTCGATGGGCCTGGCGGTGCATAACGGCGGTTCGGCGCGGTTCCTCTTCGCGATGTTCCAGGGCGGGGGCAATATCGCGCTCATCCTCCCAATCGCCGCGCGCTTGATCGCCCATGGGCATCGAGTTCGGATCCTGGCCGGTCCGGGCGTTCGCGCATCGCGCATCGCGGTCAGCACTCGCTTCCTGGAGAGGATCGCGGCGACTGGAGCGACCACGGTCTCCTTCCGCAACCCGACAACCCATCCCATGGACGAAGCACCACCGTCGCATGGACTCATACGCGGTTGGACGCCAAAGCGTCTTGCGCCAGCGGCGGCCAAAATCCACCCGTTCCTTTGGACTCCGGTCTGGGCGGAGAACGTTGCCGACGAGCTGCATCGCGAGCCGGCCGACGTGCTCGTCACCGACTTTGTGCTGCTCGGGGCACTGGTGGCGGCGGAGGCCGCCAAGGTCCCCGCCGCCGCGCTGGTGCACAACATCTACCCCTGGCCAGCCCGAGGTTTGCCTCCCTACGGGGCGGGGCTGATGCCGGCTCGCGACCCGCGAGGCGCCCTGAGAGACGCGCTCACCAACGCAGCCGCCCGGCGCCTCCACCGGCGCGACGGATTGGCCGCTCTCAACCGTACCCGGGCGCAGTTGGGTCTGCAGCCATTGCGCTCGCCGCTGGATCAGTACGATCGAGCCGAACGCGTGCTGGTATTGACCAGTGCCGCGTTCGACTTCTCGGCGCGCCGCCTGCCAGCCAACGTCCGCTACGTCGGAACACCGTTCGACGATCCGGGAGACACACCCTGGATATCGCCTTGGCCCGTGGACGATCCGCGCCCGCTTGTCCTGGTGAGTCTCAGCACCCTCCCCCAAGGTCAGGCCCCGGTCATGCACCGGATCCTCTCGGCACTCGCGTCCATGCCGGTCCGCGCATTGGTGACGCTCGGTCCCGCACTTGACCCTGCCGAGTTCCACGCCTCGCCGAATGTCGTCCTCGAGCGGTTCGTGCCTCATGCGGCGGTGCTACCGCAGGTGGCGGTGATGATCACTCAGGGCGGACTCAGCTCCGTGATGAAGGCGTTGGCGTACGGTGTACCCCTGGTGTGCGTGCCACTTATCGCCGATCAGCCTGACAATGCGGCCCGTATCGTCGCCCGTGGCGCGGGCGTCCGGCTCGCGAGTGATGCCTCGCCCGAGCAACTTCGCCTGGCCATTCAGCACGTTCTTGCCGAGCCGCGGTTCCGCGAAGGGGCGCGGTTTATGGCCGCGGCGTTGGCGGGAACGGATGGCGCCGAAACAGCGGCGCGTGAGTTGGAGGCGTTGGCACTGGTTGGCCCAACAGCATCGGTAACCGACGACTGATCCTGGTCGGAAGCGGAGTTGCGCTCAAGTTGACCGGAGCACGCTGATGGTTAATCGGCTTGGCGGGTTAAACGCGTCCCGGTCGCAGCCTCCGCCGCGAACTCGCGTACGAGGTTAGAGAGCGCGACCGGCTCGCTCATCGACAGGGCGTGGGTGCCGCCTTCGATCACCGCGAGGCGGCCGCGCTTCAGGTTGCGCACCAGAACGCGATTCCAGGTGGGATCGTCAAGCGGATCGTTCGTCCCTTCGACGACCAGGGCGGGAACAGCAACCTGCGGGATGGACACTTCAATTCGGTCCTGCAGCGCCAGGCGGAAGGTCCGCAGCACCCGCCACGGCCCCGCCCTCAGAAAATCCTGGACCTGCATCGGCCACAGCCGCAACGGTTCACGGGGCACGTCTGCGAGTGCCCTGGCCACTTGGCTCAGCCCGTTCCGCTGCTGCCCGCCAAGCGCAAGCCCGGTGAGAACAATACCCGCTACCCGATCCGGGTAGCGAGCGGCGAGGTTCACCGCAATCTGCGATCCCACGGAGTTGCCCAGCACGATGACGGGCGGTAGCTCATTGACGGCAATCCAGGAGGCGGTTGCGTCGGCAAGTCCCGGAATATCGAGGATCGTCTCCGGATTGCCGCTCAGGCCAAAACCGGGCAAGTCGGGCGCGTGGACGAGCGTCCAACGAGCCGCTTCCGTGGCAACAGGCACCAGATAGCGGCTTGAGATGGACAGCCCATGGAGCAGGATGACCGGAGGATAGTCCGGGGAGTGTTGGCCCCCGACCCGGGCGTGCATCTTGACGCCGGCCGCATCCGCCCATGTACTCCTGAGCGCGTCATCAGCCACGCCCGTGCGAGATCCCGAGGTACTCAGCGCCAGGCAAGGCAGGAAGGGTTGCCAAGACGGCGGTACACCAGTCGGAGATCTCGTCGGTCAATCCGAGCGCGGTCAATTCGTCCCGGCAGAACCAGCCAACTCCATCTCGTGGATCGGCCGGCTCGCCAGTGGCGAAGTAGACGAGGTCGATGTGCTGGTGACCCGGGGAGATGGCGGTCAGCACGATCCCCGCGGGCCGGGCCAGCGGCCGGGGAACTCCCGGTCGAGGCAGGTCCGAGTCGGACTCGGGAACATCGACCAACGTCGCCGCCACCCCGGTCTCTTCCAGCACTTCCCGCACAGCGGCCTCGTCCGGAAGTTCGTTCGGCTCGATGTGCCCTCCCGGCGGTAGCCATCGCTGGAGCTTCGCGTGCCAATGGAGCAGGACGCGTCCATCGTGCACGACGAACGCGGCCACCGCGAAGTCCCGCGTGATCTCCAGGAGTGGTTCGTTTGCAACGCGGGATGGCATTAGCCTGA
This sequence comes from uncultured Chloroflexia bacterium, assembly GCA_963724285.1. Taxonomy (GTDB): domain Bacteria; phylum Chloroflexota; class Chloroflexia; order Thermomicrobiales; family UBA6265; genus CAVRUD01. The sequence continues at coordinate 317,886 of CAVRUD010000030.1, forward strand.
CCCCTCACGGCGTCTGGCCGGGCGGGGTGTAAGCGGCGTAGGGTCGACCGGGAGAGCGGTCGGTGCCGGCGGGCCTTGCAGCCGCTGCTCGTTTGCGGCGGGCGGGGCGGGCCGAGGAATCGGAACGATCGGTACGGGTGGCCGTTGGGCTGTAGCTGGGTTAGGCGGGGGCTGCGTGGCCGGAGTGGCGCTCTTCCGTCCGGAGCCGGTCGGTACGACCCAGCGCGCCGGAGACCGCGGGGCGGCGGGCTGAACCGGCTGCGGTTCGGCGCTGACTGCGGCGTCGTCTTCGGCGTCGAACTCGTCGTCGTCGCCCTGGATCCAATCAAGGACCTCCCTCATGCCGCGGCGGAGCCGTGCCCCGCCGGCGAGCGCGAGTTCGCCGACGTCCGCCACGCCGTCGCCGAGCGCCGCGAGCACGCCGCTCAGCCCGGTTTGCTCGTCGTCAGCTTCGGTATCGGGTTGGAGCCGCCCAGGGGTAAACCGCCCAGTGGCCGGCAACGGGCGGGGTGGCCCTGCCGGAACGCTCGTGGCGGAGCCGGCGATGTCCGCGTCCTCGGTGTCCGTCCAGACGCGCAGTAACTCGGTCAGCCGGTAGGGCCGGATCGCCCGCCAGGTCACCCACCCGGCGACCAGCCCCACCGCGTGGCTGCCGAGCAGGATCAACCAGATCCGAAGAACATCGACCGCCCAGGGATCGCTCGGGTTGAGGATGAGATCGATCAGCAACAGCGCCGCGCCCGCGATCGCGTACGCGGCCGCGTGGAAGCGCAAGAAGCCAATCCCAGCCATCCAATCGGTGGCCAGGCGGACCGCCGCCGAGAACGGGCTCGGCGGGTTTTCAGCGGGGACTACCCGCTCCCGGTCTTGCTGGACGACGTCGTTCTTCACCGAACCGACGGAATTCGCTGCGGTCCCGATTGCGCGACCGATCCGGTGATGTGCCCGCTCGAACGTGTTAGCTGCCTCCCAACGCGGAGTTGATCTGGTCCATTTGCCGCCGGTCGTGTTCGGTCAGTTGCCGGACACTGGCCGCAATCGAGCGACCGCCTTCCGTCGCGCCCTCCCAATCGTCCGGACCCAGTCCGCGCAGCATCGCCAGGGTCGATTCCCGGGCCGTGCCGAACTGCGAGAGCAGGACGGCGGTGGAGTCGTGTGAGCTTTCGGTGCCGAGGACGGGGGCATCGGCGCCTGTACCAAAGTCCGGCATTTCGACGCCAGTAATACGCTCTTTCAGCGCCTGGGAAAAGCGCAATTCGTGGTCGCGGAGGCGGCGAACGAGGTCACGCACACCGTTACCGCCGCCGGAGGCCAGGCGCTCTTCTGGGAGTTGCCGGACCTTGTTGTTCAACTCGCGGTAGGTTGCGATCAGGCTGTCGATCAATTCCGTCTGCGCCACTCCGGATACCTCCCCGTCTTACCGTTTGGCTCGCCTGCGGCGCGGCTCGTGGCCACTCAAGGAACGAAGCTCCTCGCTCCGATCCCTGCAGACCACGCGCTGCCTCCCGAAGTCCGCGCCGCGTGATGCCCCGATTGTACGCCACCATTCCGTACCCTAGCAGGCAGAGCCATCGAACCGTGCCGAACCGTCAAATCGGCGGTCAACCAGCCCCAATCTCAGGCGAGGTTGCCGAGATCCGGCCTGGCCAGCCCCGCGGAGCGCCTGCAGGGTGGCGCGTTGCTGCCCGGCGCTCATCAAAATTCTCGTCCGCCAGCCAGCGCAGGAACCCGTCCCGGATGCCCGGCCATTCGCCGTCGATCATCGAAAACCAGGCCGTGTCGCGGTTCCGACCCTTGGTGATCATGTGCTGTCGGAAGGTTCCTTCGTAGGTGAAGCCAAAACGGGCGGCGGCGGCTCGCGACCGCTCGTTCAGGGCGTTGCACTTCCATTCCAACCGCCGGTAGCCAAGATCATCGAAGGTGTGCCGGGCGAGAAGAAAGATCGCTTCGGTTGCCTGCCGGGTGCGCTGCAGCGCCGCCCCGAACCAGATATGGCCGATCTCGATGACGCCGTCCTTGGGCGTGATCCGCATGTACGAGGCGACGCCCTGGGCCTTGCCGGTCGCCGCGTCGACGATCGCAAAGAAGAGTGGATCGCTCGACTCCGCGGTGGCGTGGAGATGGGCGCGGAAATCGTCGATGCTCGCAAAGGGTCCGTACCCAAGGTAATCCCACGTCCGCTCGTCGTGCCCCGGTCCGTGTGCCGCATCCCACAGATCGTCGCCGTGGCGATCCGGATCGATCGGCTCAAGCCGAACGGTCGCGCCGACGATCGCGCTCCGGGACGGAGACTCGACTGGTAACCAGTCGACCAGTGGTCCGAGTTTGGGTTCAACCGCCACGAAAACCTCCGCACATGGATCTGCCCAATCGCCCGCCCCGGCCTCAGTCCCGGAGGGACTTCGTCGGTTTAGCCCCGGGTTTCAACCCGGGGTCCGCTATCCGCGGACATCATCGCGGACCTCGGCTCCCGGCGGAAGGTCCAAAATGGCACCCCTTCAACCTCTCGGGCATCGGCCACCACGAAGCCGTGACGCTCGTAGAACGGCACGTTGCGGGCCCGGGTCGTCTCGACGTAACAGATGACGCCGTTGCAATCGGCCTCCGCCAGAAACGGCCGCAACAATGCCCCGCCGATCCCCCGGCCCTGACGATCGGGATCGACGCCCAGGATCGTCAGATAGTGGTGCGGCTCCGGCGCAATCTGCTGATGGGCCTCTCCAAAGGCACGGCCGAGCATGCCATAGCGGGCCTCGGTGGCCGGCCCGAAGACCTGCGCTCGCTCGGACAGACCTGACTCGCGCTCGATCGCCGCGTCGATTTCTCGTCCCCGTGGAATCCAGAGTGCTACGCCGGCAAGCGAGCCACTCGTGACGTAGGCGCCGCCCAGGGCAATGCATGCTTTTGCCGTCGCGCCCAGATACCAGCGGACGTTGCGCTCCCGTGAGTCCGGATTGGGGTCCATGAAGCCAAAAAACGGATCTTCGCCGAACGCCCGCGTCAGCATATCCGCCGTCGCTGGGACATCGGCAAGTGCCAGGCGTTCGATTGAGTGTGAATGCATTGCTCCCCTCGTTGGGGCGGCTTGTGACCGGCCGCCGTGCGAATGAATCTCCTGCGGCCGCTCCGGGCCGATGCTCGCCATTGTTCACCATCCGTGAAACGCCACACGGCCGCCTGCGTCGGATGTACCGGGGCCGGATGGACTAACTCGCTCGTCCTAGCGGTTGGCCGCGTCTGTCCGTCGCCCTCGGGTGGCGCAGCCAAGGTGTTCGAAGCGCGACACAGCAATGACGGCCACTGTTCCGCCTTGAATGTTGCTGCCCACATGGTATACACTTCTTTTTCGTAAGCGCATCTGTCCCCCCACGACCCCTTGTTTCCTGGCGTTTCTGGGATCCCCTGGCGAAGGTCGTCCACGGTACAGCATGTGCGAGTGTGATGAGCGGGTCGCTTGGAGCGGCGCGCTCACGTGCGTGTGTCGCCGCGGATGCCAGCCCCGCCAGGGGGTTTTGTCGCGTTCAATGCGAACACCGGATTACAAAACAAGGGGGGCTGGATGCCCAGAGCAAAGAAGCAAATTGAGTCCACGGTGTCCGAAAGTGACGCCGTCGTGGACACCTCCACCGAAGCGGTGGAGTCGAACGGAACCCCGCCGGTGCTCTCCACCTGGGAGAACGCCGTAATCGAGTCCAATGGCGCGCAGGAGGCACCGCCGGTCGAGGCGGATGCCGTCGCGCCTTCGGCAACCACCGAAGAGGTCGCCGAGGCGAAGCCCGCCGCAAAGGTGCGTAAGCCACGCACCTCCGCCAAGCGGGTCAAGGGCGCGGGAGTCACCCGCGTCGAAGATACCGATCCGGGCACCGACGCCACCGCCACGGTGGCCGAGCCCGCCGACGCACCCGTTGTCGACCTTGCCCCGGAGCCCGTAGACGAAATCGATCCGATCGATCAGGAGCCGGTTGCAGCGACCGCGGCAGAAGTCGTCGCAGAAGTCGTCGAAGAGCCCGACCGTGAGATCGCTCCGCCGCGCCCGGCGCGGGTTCGGGAGCGTGACCGCGACCGCGAGCCCGGGGGCGCCAAGGCGCCCATTCAGGCGCCCGAGACCTTCCGGGGTGCGCCCGCCGTCGTCGAAGCGACGACGGTCGAAGACGAGTCCGTCCCAACATTCGAAGACCTGGGGCTGCACGGCCAGTTGCTGCGCAGCATCAAGGACGTCGGCTACGAAGAGCCGACCCCGATCCAGCTGAAAGTTATTCCGGTCCTGCTCGATGGCAAAGATGTCATCGCCCAGGCTCAGACCGGCTCGGGTAAGACGGCAGCCTTCGGCCTGCCGATCATCGAGTCGATCGATCCGCGCAACCGCAACGTCCAGGCCCTAATCCTTTGCCCGACCCGCGAGCTGGCGATCCAGGTCTCCGAGGCCCTGCACAAGTACGGGCGTCACAAGGAGATCGAGACCCTGCCGATCTACGGCGGCCAGCCGTACGAGCGGCAGTTCCGGGGACTGCAGCGCGGCGTTCAGATCGTGGTCGGCACGCCCGGCCGCGTCATGGACCACATGCGCCGCAACACGTTGAACCTGGAGCACACCCGCTTCTTCGTCCTCGACGAGGCCGATGAGATGCTCGACATGGGCTTCATCGACGACATCGAGTGGATCCTGGAGCAGGTGCCGCAGGAGCGCCAGACCGCTCTCTTCTCGGCCACGATGCCGCCGCGGATCGTCTCCCTCGCGCAGCGCTACATGCGCGAGCCGCAGCGGATCAGCGTCACCGGCAAAGAGATGACGGTGCCGGAGACGCAGCAGAGCTACTACGAGTTCCCGCGTTCGCGTAAGGTGGACGCGTTGACGAGGATCCTCGATGCCGAGACTCCTACGTCGGCGATGATTTTCTGCCGCACCAAGCACGGCGTCGATGAACTGGGCGAGGCGCTCATGGCCCGTGGCCATGCCGTCGAGACGTTGCACGGCGACCTTTCCCAGGCCCAGCGTGACCGCGTCATGCGCCGGTTCCGTTCCGGCCAGGCCGATGTCCTGATTGCGACCGACGTGGCCGCCCGCGGCCTCGATATCCCGGACGTCAGCCACGTCGTCAACTACGACGTGCCTGAGAGTGCCGAGGCGTATGTCCACCGGATCGGCCGCACGGGCCGCGCCGGCAAATCCGGCCAGGCGATCACCCTGGTCACGCCGAAGGAGACGCGCTGGCTCCGCCAGATCGAGAAGATCGTCAAGGCGCGGATCGAGCCGCGTCGCCTGCCGACCCTCGCCGACGTCAACGAGCGCCGCCGTGAGCTGATGAAGAATCAGATCGAAGAGGTGCTCAAGGCGGAAGAGAGCTACCAGGCCTACATCGACGTGATCGACGACCTCACCGATGAGCACGACGCCTCCTCGGTCGCGGCCGCGGTCCTGAAGCTGTTCGCCGACGAGACCGGACGCTCCGCCACGCCGGAGCAGAAGGAAGACGACCTCGCGACCTACGTCGCGGCCACCGCCGGACCGGGTAGCCGGGGCGAGGGCGGCATGGCCCGCCTCGTCATCAACATCGGCCGCAACCAGAGCGTGCGCCCGCAGGACTTCGTCGGCGCCATCGCCAACGAGGCCGGCATTCCGGGCCGCTCGATCGGTGCAATCGACATCCTGGATTCCTACTCATTCGTCGATATCCCAACCGAGTTTGCCGACCGCGTTATCCAGACGCTGAAGATCGCCACCATCAAGGGCCGGCCGGTCAACGCCGAACTGGCCCAGCCGGGCAGTGGCCCGCCTCCAGGCGGCCGCTCCTTCCGGGATGATCGCGGTCCCCGCGGCGGCGGCTTCCGCGGCGGTGATCGTGGCGGCGACCGTGGAGGTCGCAGCTTCGACCGCGGACCTGGCGGCGGTTATCGTGGCGGTCCGCGCCACGACGACCGGCCGCGCTTCGATCGCGACAACCGGGGAGGCGGCTTCGACCGTGCCCCCGGTGGTCCATCTGGACCGCGCCGCGACGATCGCTTCGACAGCCCTCCGGCGAGCCAGTTCGACAGCGTCGACCGCGGGACCGAGCGATTCGACCGGCCAGAGCCGGGGAACGATCGCTTCGAGCGGCCACGGCCGCAGCGCGGTCCCGACCGCTACGGCCGTTCAGCGCCGTCCTACAACCGTGGCCCCGGTGGTTCCCGGCGGGAAAGCGACCGCCGCCGGGACTAACCCGTCTGAACATCCGCCACGCAGGGCGCGCCAGCGAGATCGCTGGCGCGCCCTGCGTCGTTTTGGCCAGACAAAGCAATCTCATGGGGAAGTATTCCGCGCACTCTTCGGCCGGGCGGCCCGTCAACTGTTGGCCCCGATCGCACCGTGCGAGTTGAACACAGGCATGGTCGCGGGCGCGGTGGACACCCCCGAATCGCTTGGCGAGCGGGCCGGCCGGTGGCATCTCGGTTTCTGGGATCCGGTTTGGATCGCCGGCGGCGTCCTCCTCCTCGCGAGAGGGCAGCCGCAATGGTAGCTGCCCATAGCCATCTCGCTCACGAACTGGGAAACCTCGGCTTGTGGTCCTGGCGAGATCGTTGGATCTCCCGGATCGGAACCAGGAACAGGGCCAGTCCCATCAGGATCGCGACGACGATCCCGGCGACGACGGCATCGACGAACTCGACGAGCATCGAGGTGCTTGCCAGCACTTGAGCTGGCATGGCTTGACGTTGCGAATAGGGCCTCAATCGGCAGCACGGACTGGATCGGCCGATTGTGCCAATGAGTGCGCCGCACCGCGAGGATCTCCGTACATTCCCGGGTAACAAGCGCGAAGATCGGGGCTAGCCTCGCTGGCAAGGTTGGATTGCGCTCCAGCCAACCCAGAATCAGGAGGCGCTCCATGGCACACGTCCCTCTCCGCACAGGCGCGGCGCTGTCGCTCGTACTTTCGCTTCTCATCGGGCTGTCCTTCGCGACGATTCCCTTCCAGCAAGGCGCGACGGCCCAGGATGACGATCCGCTTGAAGCGTCGACATTGACCGTCAATGTCGAGTTCATCCTCGACGCCTCCGGCTCGATGGCGGAGGCAATCCCCGGCACCGATCAGTCGCGCATGGACGCCGCCAAGGCGGCCATGCACGAGGTCATCGATAGCCTGCCGGAGCGTGACGGGCTCAATGTCGGGTTCCGGGTCTACGGCCACGAGGGCAGCAACGCCGAGGCCGACCGCGACCTGAGCTGCGCGTCCACGGAGTTGCGCGTCCCGATCGACGGGGTGGACCGCGACCTCCTGCTCGCAGAGATCGAAGCCTCAACACCCACCGGTTGGACGCCGTTGGCCCTCTCGCTCGAGGCCGCTGCCGGGGATTTCGAACCGGGCGGGGAGAGCGTGACCAACGCCGTAATCATGGTCACCGACGGCGAAGACACCTGCGGCGGCGACCCCTGCACCGTCGCTGGGCAACTGCATGACGCGGACATCAAGCTGACGACGCATGTGGTCGGGTTTGCCCTCACGCCGGAGCAGGAACAAGCTGTTGGCTGCATTGCCGAGGAGGGCGGCGGACAACTCTTCGCTGCCGACGACGCCAGCAGCCTCACCGACGCCACCTTGGCCGCGCTCTCCGAAGTCGAATCCACCCCGGAGCCGGTCGAGGTCGAGACCGAGGTCGAGGTCGGCGGCTACGTCGGCGGCAATGCCGTCTCCCTCCTCGACGAGGGCGAGGACGGCGAACTCTCCGTGGTCGCGGTGGGGGTCTACGACGGCAGCCACCTACCGATCGTCGTCCGGAACAATACGGGTGAGGATCTCCAGGAGATTGAAGTCTCTGCAATTGCCCGCTCCGGCGGGGATCTTGTCGCCACCGGCGCTGACCAGGGGATAAACCCGAAGGTCGTGAAGGACGGTTCCGTCGCGTTCGGGGACATCTATTTCGGCGACAAATTGCCAGACGATGTCGAGTTCGAGTTTGAGCTCTTCGCCTCAGCCGCCACGGAAGACGAGAACACCACCCGCGACCTGGTGGTCGAGGAGGTCAACGGCGCGGATAACGGCGTCATCGGCATCCTCGGCAATCCGCATGACGTCCCGGTCGGCGATCCGACCATTAACGCGTACATCGCGTGCTTCGACGAAACGGGACATCTGCTCGATGTCGGCTTTGGTCCAGCCAGTAAATCGCTGGTCGAGCCTGGCGCGACGACCCCAATCGAATTCTCCGTTCCGAGCGCCGGCAACGCGCTCGAAACAGACATCTGTCCGGTCTTCCTCGTCGCCGGCGACGGCAACGTCTGGTAGCCGCGATGCCTCCGGGCGGGCCGCCTTCAGCCCGCCCGGGGGTCAAAGAGCGAACGCGATGGACGAACAGCGCTTCGACGCTCTGGCGAAAGGGTTCGCCCGCGGGTTCTCGCGGCGGACTTTGCTCCGGACGGCTGGTCTGGGTGGGGCCGGGTTCCTCGGTCTGCGCCGTAGGGAGATCTCCGCGCTCCCGCCGGAGGACGCCTGCCAGAAGGAGCCGGGCGCAACTGCTCCGATCACATACCCTGCTGCGGTGGAGGCATCTGCAACGATGGCGGCGCCTGTGGTTGTGCCGACCCGGAGGTCGAATGCAACGGCCTTTGCGTCAGCTACGCCACCGACCCGCTCAACTGCGGCGGATGCGGAATGCCGTGCGTCGGACCGGGCTGGGCTTGCTGCGAGGGGACATGCATCTCCCTCCAGTCCAGCGAGGATAACTGCGGCGCCTGCGGCCACCGCTGCCCAGAAGGCGAGACCTGCGACCACGGGGAATGTATCGATCCCCCGGCGCCGAAGGTTCCTTGCACCGACGAGTGCGGCGACATCGTGTACGTCTCCTTCCAGGACCACCCGGACCATTGCGGCGCGTGTGGCCACCGCTGTCCAGACTATTGGATCTGCGTCGAAGGGGTGTGCAAGGAACCGAGCCTCAAGATCGAGAGGATCCCGCGAGGTGGCTGCGCCTTGGAAGAGACGCCGCCGCCGGCACCGGCGCCAACCCCGCGGGCACGGTAGCCGCCTTTGGCCGGAGGAAGGCAACGCATCGACGATCACCGCTTCGACGCCATCGCACGCGGACTCGCCCGAGGGCAGTCGCGCCGTACCCTCCTCCGAGCGGTCGGATTGGGCGGCCTGAGTTTTATTGGTCTCCGCCCAGGCAACGCCGTGACCCTACCACCGCCGGACTCCTGTCAGAAGGAACCCGGCGGTCACTGCACCCAGATCATCGAGTGCTGCGCCGGGATCTGCGATGACACCGGCCACTGCCCCTGCGGGTTCGGGAAGTCGTTCTGCCACGGTAAATGCGTCGACGACACCGAGTTCTTGACCAACCCCTTCAACTGCGGCGGCTGTGGCAAGCAATGCCCGGTCGACGGCCTCTGTATCGACGGGGTCTGTCGCTGTCCGGAGGGGACGTCCGAATGCTTCGGTGCCTGCGTTCCCGGCGGCATCGAGCGCTGCGAGTGCCCGGAGCCGTGCGGCAGCGGCTGTTGTCCACCGGGGTACACCTGCTGCAACGAGCAGTGCGTCTCGCTCAACTTCTCGAACGAGGACTGCGGCGCCTGCGGCGTGGTCTGCCCCGAAGGCAGTTCCTGCAAAGACGGGACATGCGTCTGCGGCAAGCCGTGCGGGGGAGGATGTTGCACCTCCGGCCAGCAGTGCTGCGACGGCGGCTTCTGCTGCGGTGCGAACGAGACGTGCTGCGAGGGTGGCTGTTGTCCAGACCCGGACGGCACCTGTTGCGAGGACGGCTGCTGCCCGGGCGGCACCCTTTGCTTCCCCGGCTTCTGCTTCGGGATCGCGTCGGCCCCGTCTCCCAGTACGTCAACCGCGTTGGCAATCCAGCCCGCTCTCTCGCCGGGCGACGGCGCGATCATGCAGCTTCGCCAGTCGACCTCGCCCGGAAGGATCAGGTCATGATGACCCCATCTCGCCCGGCTCGTGCCCTGGTCGCGGCCCAGCTTCTCTGCCCATTCGCTACCGGGCATCTGGCCGCCGCGCCCAATCGGCCCGGCGGCAATGAACCTCCTGCCGACCACGACCCTTGCGAGAACGCCGGGAAGTACGTCAACGCCGACTACGACCGCGACGGCCCCTCCGGCTGGCACCTTCAGGCATTATCGAAATGGACGACCGCCGTTTCGATCGATTGATCCTGTCGCTGTCACGAGGGATCTCGCGTCGCCGGATCCTGAACGCGGCCGGAGCCCTGGCCGGAGGGCTCTTCCTCCGGCGGCGCGAGACGCTTGCCCAGGACGACCGTGACGACACCATCGACGTCGAGGACACGGGTCCGGACGATATTCCTCCCTGTTCCACCTGCCTCCGGGGACAGCGGTGCGTCGCCGGGGAGTGTTGCCCGGAGAAGCAGGCGTGCGACGAAACCTGCTGCCCGACGGAGACGGTCGTCTGCACCGCCCCGCCGGTAGGGCGGATGGGTCACAATCGGTAAGGCAGGGTGCCTCTGCTCGGACGGTTTGTTCTACGACGATTGGAGCAACACCTGTCGCCCGTGCCTGAGCTTTGGCGATCACTGTCGGGGTGAAGACGACTGTTGCACGGGGGTGTGCCTGGACGGCGCCTGTTCCTGTGTCCGTGGTGGCGACGCTTGCGACCACAACGATCAGTGCTGAAACGACGCATGCACCCGTGGCGTTTGCGCTTGTGTGCCATCGAGAGGGCGGTGCGACAGCGCGTATGACTGCTGCGGCGCCTTATGTATCGACGGCGTGTGCTCATCCTGCACGGCCACCGGCGGGACCTGCCGAACCAACGACGAGTGCTGCGGCAAGAAGTCGCACAACGGAAAGGCACCTTTGAGGAATGGGGCAAGTGCGTTGACGGGGTCTGCCGCTGCTGCTACTCCGGATCGACCTTCAATTGCGGACCCGATTACCGCACCTTCGAATCCCCGGCGGCAGGCCTCTGCTGCGATTACCCGCTCGTCGGATACGGCTGTTGCAGGGACCAGGACGATTGCTCGACTTGCATCGTCGGCTGCTGCACCGACGGTGTCGATTGCGGTGTCGCGCGCGGCATCTTCCCGGGGTGCCTACGGGGCGCGACGTGGCCGGGCGTCTACCCGCCCGATCCACTAGCCTGCGCCGCCTGACCTGCTGGCCTACCCCAGGCCGTGGCGGACGGCATAGGCGACGGCGGCGGTCCGGGCGTGAACACGCAGTTTGTCCAGAATAGCGGCGACGTGCGACTCGACGGTGCGCACGCCGATACCGAGCGCGTCGGCAATCTCCGGGTCGGTCGACCCGGCGACGAGCAAGCGGAGCACCTCGCGCTGGCGCTTCGTCAATGCAACTGGAGTTGATGCGGTGGCCAATCTTCGAGGGACCAACTCGAGCGGGCCGTCCCCGTCGGTGACCGATCCAGGGGCGAGGTCGCCAAGGACAAGCGCCGCGTGGGCAATTGCCTCATCCACCGTCAGCGTGCGGGCGGATCGGGTGATCCTGTCAAAGGCCGCGCGGCCGAGCGCGGCCTTCGCGGCGCCGATGGCTCGCTCGGACCGCCTGCGGACGGCCGGGCTAGGGACAGTCTGGGTGGCGGCGCGGATTCCAGCCGCCACCGCCAGGAATTCCGGCGCCAGTCGAACCTGGCCGGCGGCGAGGACCACGGCAGCGGCACCATTCAGGGCGTCCGCAACGACGACCGGGGTCTTCGCCTCGCGTTGCTGCTCGAGGACTTCCGCCAGCGCGGCGGCGGCGCGGGGCACGTCGCCAGTGCGCAGGGCGGCGGCAGCAAGATTGGCGAGCGCGACCCCCTCTCCGGTCAGGTCACCTACTTGGCGAAACAGTCCAAGCGCCTGATCGAAGGAGACCAGAGCCTCGGCATCGAGGTCGCGCCCTGCCGCTGTCTCGCCCAGGTTATTCAGGCAGTAGGCCAGGTTCCGCCGGTCGCCCGTCTGCCGCAGGAGTGGCAGCGCCTCCTCAAGACACCGCGTTGCTGTGGCGAAATCCTCCTGCATGTTCGCGGTATTACCGAGGTTAACGAGCGTTGAAGAAATGTCCGCTGGTGCGCCGGACCGTCGCCGGATCTCCAGAACGTCCTCCAACCGGGCGCGGGCGTCGGCGTAGCGCCCCTGATCGTTGTCGAGCATGGCGAGATTCGAGAGCACGGTCAGGGAGAGATTTTCCCCGCCGGGCAGCTTCTTACAGACGGCGAGAGACGACTCGAACCGTTCCCGCGCCCGGGAGATATCACCCGTGTCCATGCAGTACAGCGCGTCGGTGAACAAGGCCCGCGCCCACAGCCCCGGTTCGACCGGCGGCTCAGCTCCGGGCGCCAGCGCAAGTGCCTCCTCCAGGCGACGACGCTCGCCCCGGATTCGGCCCCGGATCGACCAGAGGAACCAGAGCGGCCCGACCATCAGCCCAAGCGCCAGATCAGCCCGCCCCGCCCGGATCGCCCAGTCGATCGTCGCCCGCAGGTTGTCCTGCTCGGCTTCGAGGATCGCGAACCACGGGTCGTGCTCCCCGGCCCGAATCGCTGGGGTGGCTTCGTCGATCACGCGGATAAAGTGCTTCGCCAGCAGGAGATTGACCTCGTCGGTCTCACCGGCGTCGTCGAGCCGCTCGCGCGCCACCTCCCGGATCGGCTCCAGCATCCGATACCGTGTGGTGTCGTCACCGCCTGGCGCTGGAATGAGCAGGGCGGCATCGATCAGGGCGCCGAGGGCGGGCAACGTCGGAATCTCACCCGCAATGGCTTCGACCGACTCGACCGAAAACGTTGCCGCGAACACTCCCACGCGGCGAAACAGGTCGGCCGCCTCCGGAGTAAGGAGGTCGAGGCTCCAGGCAACCGCGTCGCGCATCGTGCGCAGGCGGGGCGGGGCATCAACGGGGCCATCGCTGAGCAGTTGAAGTCGGCCGGACAGGCGAGCCAGCATCGACTTGGGCGAAAGCACCGCCGATCGCGCCGCCGCCAGTTCGATGGCGAGTGGGAGCCCATCCAGTCGTCGGCACAGTTGGGCCACCTCCGCTGCATTCGCGGACGTCAGGGCGAAGCCCGGTCTTGCGGCGATTGCCCGCTGGACGAATAGGGCGACGGCGGGGTTGGCGCCCAGCGTCGCAGGGTCGGCTTTGTCCGATGGCACCGGTTCGGGCAGGGGCAGGGGCGCTACCTGATACTCGTGCTCACCTTGAAGCCGCAGCCGGAGCCGGCTGGTGATAAGGAGTGTCAGGAGGGGGCAGTGCCGGACGAGTTCCCCGACTGCCGGTCCGGCGGCGACGACGTGCTCGAAGTTGTCCAAAATGAGCAGATGGGGAGCGCCCTGCAACCCGGCGATGAGTTGGCGTTCAACCATTGCGCCGGCGGCGTCGGGAAGACCCAGGGCATGCGCGATCTCTGGAAGCACGCGGGTTGGCTCGGCGAGGGACGACAGCCCTACATACGTGACATTTCCGGAGAAGTGATCCGCGGCGCGACCGGCGAGCCCCAGCGCCAGCCGCGTCTTACCGACGCCGCCCGGGCCGGTCAGCGTGACGAGTCGGACGTCGTCGTCGAGGAGCATCCTGGTCAGAGCCGCGATGTCGGCGTCACGCCCGAACAGGCGGCCGGGAGGCGCCGGCACCGGTGGGTGCCGGCGCGTGGTCCCTGCCTCTGGCGTCGACTGGGTGGCCGCCGGTTGGCTCTGCGGGGCAGGCATTGGTCCGCCCACCGTCCTCTCTGAGCACTCCCGTCGCGAAGAAGCGGTTGCCCTGGATTGCGGCTGCATCCACCCCAGGAAACAACCGGAACACCATGATGGCGGCTGTCGCACGGTACCGTCAATCGACTGGCTTGGAACCAGAGATGGGACCGCAACGTGGCTCCTACGCGTCCTCGTCCTCCGTCTCCTCGGCTATGAGAGGAGCCGCCTCAACCGGTTGGATTGGCGCAGTCTCGGCTTCGACAGCCATGGGCGATGCGGTACCGGGATCGACGTTCTCTGCGACGGTCAGGTCTTGCACGACACCGGGTTGCGCATCACCGGGCAGAGACCACTGTCCATCGACCTGCGTGATCTCGGCCTCGACCATCGGGATGTCGCCAACCGGTCGTGCCCAGCCAGGTCCCGTGGCGTTTTGCGCCGGCTTGTTTTCGCAGACTGAGTAGGACATCGTGATGGTGCAGTCGGTCGACGTGCCATCTTTTTCCGCGCATTTGGCGTGCGCTCTCCCCTGGGAGACCTCGATGGTCATCGTGAACGTTCCGCCGCTCTTCTTGCACCCTTCGCGGGCCGCGTCGATTCGCTCGCGGAAGGTAGGGGGCCGATCGCCGTTGTTCTTTTCGGCTACCGCCGGATTGGCCGCCAGGATGGCGATGACCAGCGCCAGCACGACCCCCGAGGCTTTGAATGTCCAGTGTGATGCGTTCATCCGGTCCTCCTTCCCTGTCATGGTGCTCCGCTGTCCTTCAGCGATGCGGCCACGATAGAGAAGGGCGATAGAGAGAACATCCGGGCGTTCACGTAGATCTGACATGGAACCGGGGAAACGGCGCTACGTGAACCGGGGCGCTTGTCCGGGCATCAATCTCCCGGGGCTTCGGCGCTGGGCGATTGGCGCGCGGCGGTCGCCTGACCCCGCCCTGGCTGCCCCAGCTCGGCCTGAAGGCGGAGGTAGCGCAGGACCTGCTCCCGGGTCAGCAGGCCGACAACGATCAGCCCGTCTTCTCCGGTCACGACGGGCATTTGATTGATGCCGTGGTCGTCCATCGTGCGCAGGGCCGCGATCAGCGGCTCATTGGGGCCGACCTTGATCACTCGTGGCCAGGGGACCATGATGTCCGCCAGCCCGGTCCAATCCCAGCGGTCCCGCGGAACATGCGCCACCTCGGTCAATGTCACCAGGCCCCGCGGCGGATCGATCGCGTCATCGTCGACCATGAACGCCCGTTGACCGGGCGCGCCCGGCCCCAGGACATAGTCATCGACAAGCTGGCGAACCTTGAGCCGGATCGGCACCCGAGGCCAGTCCCGCCGCATGACGTGCTCGACCCGCACGCCCTCCAGCATCCGCTCCAGGTTGCCGCCGGCGACCTCGGTGACGGCCGCGTTCTGCAGAAACCAGCCGATGATAATGAGCCAGATTCCGTTGGAGAAGTTGCCGTTCAGGATGATGATCCCGCCCAGACCCATCAGGCCAAAGGCCGCAATCTGTCCGGTGAAAAGGGCAACTTGGGATGCCCGGCGCTCGTCGCCGGTGTACTGCCAGATCAGGGCCCGCAGAATCCTGCCCCCATCGAGCGGGAACCCGGGAATCAGATTGAACAGCAGGAGCGACAGGTTAATGACCGCCAGCCAGGAGCTTGGCGCCTGCAGGTAGTCGTTGCTGCGGAACGCCTGCGAGATCAGCCAGAAGACCCCCGCCAGGACCAGGCTGACGAGAGGTCCACCGGCCGCGATCCGCAGTTCCGTCCTGGCGGTTGGCGACCGCTGTCCGATCGTGGCAAGTCCGCCGAAGACGAACAGGATGATGCTGGAAACCGGGATACCTTCTCGCCTGGCGACGACCGCGTGGCCAAGCTCGTGGAGGAGGATCGAGACGAAGAAGAGCAGCCCCGTGATGATCGCCAGGATCCAGACAGCCGCCTCACTCAGCCCTGGATAGCCGTTCGGGAAATACGACTCGCCGAGGGAGGTCACCAGGAGCACGAAGACGATCGAAAGGCTCCAGTGACATCCGATCGGAATTCCATAGATGGTCCCAAGGCGGACACTGGCGTTCATGACGGGTTTCCCTCGAGTTCATCCACGTCCTCATGCCGAATTGGGCGCCGTTGGGTCATCGTCGGCTGGACGCTCCTTGTCGGCTGGCTTGTTCGCGCGGTCGAGTTCGCTGTGCATTGCTTCACTCGTGTTCCTGACCGCGATCATCCCCTTGCCGATGACTCGCCCAAGCGCCCGCTCGGTGCGCAGCGGCAGCTGGCCGATCGGCCTGCCCAACGGCCGGACGAGCGCGACGCCGACCATCACGCCGAGCGCGATCGCCACGATCGCGAAGGTCATGTCGCCGACGGTTTGCAGCCCCGCTTGCCCATTCTCGGCAACCAGTTGCGTCAAACCGATCAGCCCCAGGGAGCCCGGGACCAGGAGCCAGAACGCGGGCAGGAAGGTCACCAGCGCCGGCGGGGCGCCGCGTTGTCCCTGGATCCAGAAGGCGACGGGCGTCATCGCGACAGCGCCGACGAAGCCACTCAGATAGCCTCCAAGGACCTCTCCGCCAAGTTTCTGGCCGACAAATGCCACATAGAGCACCAGCCAGAGCCAGAGCAACGAGTTCTTCGGCGCACTTTGGTGGACGTAGGTCCCGATGCCGTAGATGAGCACCCCGAGCCATGCGGCCCACCACCCAAACAGCGGTTTCGGCAATTGGGCAAAGGCTTCGGCGGTCGGCAATCCGATGAGCTGGGCGGCGACGACGTACCCGAACACGATGAGCAGGAGTTGGGCCGTCCCGGCCACGAGACGACTCGACCCGGAGATGGCATCCCCGTTCGCGAGTTCGATCATCGCGGTCGTGAGCATGGCGCCGGGCAGGAACGTCACCACCGGTGGGATCAAGAGCAGCAACGGACCGGAAACCAGGTCGGCCTTGACGATCGAGAAGACGATCGCGCCGACGGCCAGCGACGACATGACGGGCACCAGGACCTCCGCCGTCTGGTTGCCCTCGCTCAGCGCCTTCAGTTCCCCGATCAGGACTCCGAGGAGGATACACGTCACGAGTTGGGGGAAAGAGCCTTCGAGGATCAAGCCGAGTCCCACGGCGATCGCGGCGTGGCCGAGGATCCTCGCCGCCGCGCTGTACCGGGACTGTGACCCTTCGATCTCCTTCAGACGTCGCAGCCCTTGCGCGGGCGAGATCTCCGCCCGCTCGGCCCGCCGCGCCAGATCGAAGACCTCGGCCGTCTGGTCGAGCCGGAGCGAACGGTTCACGCCAGTCGCCAGATCGATCGCGGACGACGCACGCCCGCCGAGCTTGACGAAGAGGGTGTTCGGCACGATGGAGATCTCGGCCTCCACCCCGTACGCCCGCGCGATCTTCGTGAGCGAGGCGCTGCTCGCGCTGACCGGCTGCCCAGCCGCCGTCATGGCGAGGCCGAGCTGCGACAAGAACTCGAGGAGCGTGTAGGAATCGACCACGCCGGTCGCTCCGTCCGGCCCCGTCGACATCGTTTCAGTCGGTCGTGGGTCGCTCACCAATGCCTCGCTGACGCCGTACTTTGGGGAGCTTGATTGCAGTGGACTCAGCCGACGGCGCCTTGGTCTGTCCGCCGTGCCATGTCCCTGCTTGGTCAAACACCCACCGGGTCGCCTCGCCGCGAGGGGGCGTCGCGCCAAAGACGAGGATGCGCTGGCCAGCGAAGAAGTAAGCGAGGGCACGACGCTGGATTGCTTTCCTAATTGAGACCTCCACCAAGGAGCGTCGCCCGCCGACTCGCACGAGTCGTTCGACGTCGTGACCGATCGCCTCGGGCGGGATGATCGGTCAACTCGACGACCGCGACGTGCGCCGACAAGCGAATCAGATAGAACTCGGCCGATGGTATCACCCCGCCGACAACAGCACGTAGGGGTGGCAGGAACAGGGCGAGGCCAAAAGTCAGTCCAGAAACCAATCGCCGGGTGACGGCATGGGCGTCTCAATGGACGACGCCCAGATCCAGGGCCAGGACGCCCATGACGAAGACGGTGATACAGAGCCCAAGGCAAAGAGTTCGACAACCACGTGTCATTTCCCCATCTGGCAGGCGCAGCATGCATGCCGAGTCGTCCGCGCAGCCCTGCGGCCTATAGCCGCAGGGCTGCGCGTGCCATCCGTCATGCAGTTACAAACTGGCGGGGGTGTTAGTCGTCGAAATGTGCCATCGCGGTTGCGTCGGCCGTACCTGGGCGCGCGGCGGTCGTACCGGTCGTCGTGGTCACGGCGTCGGCTCGTGCTCCGGTGCGCGGTCGTCACGATCGTCGTTGACAAGTCGCGCAAGCAGGCCACGGACGCCGCGACGCGGCTTCTGCCGGTGGGAACGGCGATCACGTTCAAAGAGGTCGAAGATCTCGTCGAGCATCAGGGAACCTCCCTCGGTGGGGCGCCAGGCAACAAAAAACCCCGGCCGCATCCGAATGGATGTGACCGGTCTGGCCGGCGAGAGGTTGGTCTCGTACCTGCGACCAGAGCGTGGGAGGCACGTCACTGATTGACGATCGCGGGTCCGCCCCGGCACGCCGGGGCGGGGTTACTCCCCCTGATTGCATCGAGTGCAAATCGAGGAATCCGGATTTCAATGCCGGATTTGCCAACTCACCGTCCGAATCTTTCAACGGTGCCGCGGTTCGGGCTACCTGTTCCGCACCCGGACTGTCCCTTCCGGATCGACCACCATCGCCCGGTCGGCGATCCCGATAAAGAGGCCGTGCTCAACCACCCCGACCAGGGCCTTGAGCGCGGTTGCCAGGGTTGGCGGATCGATGATGGGCGAGGGATCGCAGTCCAGAATCCAGTGGCCGCCGTCGGTGACGTACGGATCGATCCCGTTCGCCGCCTTGCGCAGCCGTGGCCGCAGCCCAAGCTATTCGATCTTGGCAGAAGGTCTGGCGCCAGCCAAGCGGCACGATCTCGACCGGCAACGGTAGACGGGTGCCAAGCTGATCGACCTCCTTTTCGGAGGCGGCCACGATCAGGTAGCGGTCGCAGGACATCGCCACGATCTTTTCGTAGAGCAGCGCCCCGCCGCGGCCCTTGACCACATCCAGATTCGGGGCGATCTCGTCGGCACCGTCGATCCCCAGGTCGATCCGGTCGATCTCATCCAGCGTGCGCAGGGTGATGCCCAGCGAGCGGGCCAGATCGGAGGTCCGATTCGAGGTGGCGACGCCGGTAAAGTGCAGTCCTTCGGCGGCGATGCGCCGCCCGAGCGCTTCGACGACGGCCTCGGCGGTCGATCCGGACCCCAGTCCCAACGATCGTGTCCGGGCTGCACCTCGGCGGCTGCGGCGGTTGCCAGCCGCCGCAGCCGTTCCTGGTCGTCCATCTAGGCGCTCACCCCGCCGGAGAGGTTGGCGGCGGCGGCTTCGTCGACGAGCCAGATGAGGGCGCCGCTTGACGGGCGGATCACCTGCGACGGCAAGGTATCGACATCGACCGGCCCATCAAGCACCTTGGCGAGCGTCTCCGCCTTGCCCGCGCCGCCGACCAGGAAGACGACCTCGCGGCCGGCGTTGAGCAGCGGCGGCGTAAAGGTCAGGCGATCGGCCGCGAGCTTGTCGACATAATGGGTGACGACCAGGGCGTCGGTTTCATGGACTGCGGCCGTGGCCGGGAAGAGCGACGCGGTATGGCCGTCGTCGCCCATGCCCAGAAAGATCAGATCAAAGTGGGGTACGTCGTCCGTGACGCCGAATACCGTCTTCAACTGGGTCTCGAACATCGACGCCGCCAGCTTCGGATCGGGAATTTCGTCCGGTGAGGGGAACGGATTGACCCGGCTCGGAGAGACAGGCACATGGTCGAGCAGCGTCCGCTGGGCGACCCCGGCATTGCTCTCCGGGCTGGAACGCGGCACCCAGCGCTCATCGCCCCAAGCGAACTCGATATCGGCCCACGGCACGTGATCCCTATAGGGGTGATCGGCCAGCAATTCCGCCATGCGCTTCGGCGTCGATCCGCCAGAGAAGGCGACGTACCCCAACCCCCGCGCCGCCACGGCCTCACCCATCGCCCGGATGAACGTCTGCGCGGCCGCATGGGCCACCGTTTCGCCGTCCTTGTAGACCAGCACCTTGCCGCGCTCGCCGTAGTCGAGCGTCCGTTCCGGTGCCTTCTCGCCTGCCCGTTCGCTCATTCCACCCTCGCGTCATGCCGGACCGAAGCCTGCCGGTCGTGGCCTTCGTAGGGGAGGGTCCTGTGCCCTCCCACGGCCGTGAGGCCGTACCCGGTATGCCCTCCTGCGTCGGGCATCGGGAGGGCACAGGACCCTCCCCTACGACGATGGGCATCGGACAGGCAGATTATGCTGACGGACGACTACCGTCCGCCAAGCCGGCCAAACTGGCCGGTCGGTTGACCGCTGGCCGGAAGGATACCCGCGATAAAGCGCAGCGCTTCCTCGAAGACGGGGTTCCGGCCAAACGAGTTCAGGTGGTAGCCCAGCAGTTCATGGTCGGTGGGGGTCGGTACGATCACCATCCGGCCGACGGAATTGACCGTCGGCGTCTCGCTCGATGTCGACAACGAGGTCGGGGAGAGCCGCTGCACCTTGAACGAGCCGGGCGCCTTGCCGCGAGCGACCAGCTCGATCGCTCCGATGGCATGGTGCATCTCCGGGTCGGCCAGCGGCCGCATCCGGATCACGATTTCGCGGCCATAGCGGGCACTCTCCGCCTGCGGCGCGCGGAGCGTCAGGCGGTAGCCGCCGGACCGGCCGGGCTCCAGCCCGTGCGCGGTCGGTTGCCACCCGAGCCTCGTCGCAAGCCATCCCGTCAGCAATAGGGCGGCGGGCAGGCCCGACGGCCCCAACGCACCTTCGGGACCAGGTGTGTAGCTGATCTCGATTCGCTCCAGGTAGTCCAGCGACGGCCGCAACTCCGCCCGGTCGAAGAACTGGGCGGACAGCGTGCGCCACGGCCGCAGGCGGCTCCAGGTGAAGTCCCCCAACCGGGGACCGCCACGGCCCTGCGCGGTGACGTTCGCAAGCGTACGTAGGCTTGCGGCGGGATCATTGAAGGCGATCGAGTCGACGATCACCCGGTCGGAGATCTCGAGCAGATCGTCGAAGTGAACCCCGCTGATCGAGCTTCCCGGCCACCAGAGGAAGTCCGGCAACTCCGATATCAGCAGGGATGACGCAATGCTGGCGAATCGATCGGCGGCGCTCGGCGCGGCGATCAGCGTGACGCACTCGAAGGTCACCGGTGGCCGCTCCTTGGCGGCAGGTTGCTCCATCAGGCTGGCCCTGACGTCCATCGGGCTGGCGCTGGCTCGGTCGGGATCGGTCACGAGGAGCAGCGCCCGGGCAGGGTTGAATTCGCCCAGATAGCTGATCGCCTCCTTGATCCGGACCGCCTCCTCAGGTGTCTGTGCGACCGCAATGAGGTTGAGTGTGTTCGCCCTGGCAACCATGCCGCCGGGGCGTGGCCCGATCTCACCAATCTCCTCGGAACTGACCGGAGGCGGCATGAGTTGTTCCAGGCGCTGCGTTTGCAGGCGCTGCAACTCATCATGAACCGCCGCGCCGTCGATGACGTCCGCCTCCCATTCGGAGCTGAGGAGTTCCTTCGCCTGGCGTCTCCCGCTGTCCGTCACCACAGAGGTACTCATCTACGGCCTCCGCCACTGGCGACCGTCACGCTCGAGCAATTCATCCACTTCTTCCGGACCCCAGGTGCCTGCTTCGTACGGCACGACGGGTGAGATCCCATTGGCCCAGCCGTCGAGAATCGGCTGCATCAGGGTCCAAGCCTCTTCCACCTCGTCCCAGCGGGCGAAGAGCGTCAGGTCTCCCAACATCGCGTCGAGCAAGAGCCGCTCGTAGGCGTCTGGCCCGGCTTCTCCGAACGAGGCTCCATAGAGGAAGTCCATCCGGACCGTGCGCAGTTGGGTCGTCGCGCCCGGGACCTTGGCCGCGAACCGGAGGGCGATGCCTTCGTCCGGCTGGATCCGGATCGAGAGCACATTGGGCGACACGTCGAAGCGCTCCGCCCCCGGCACCGACTGGAACATCAGGTGCGGCACCTTCTTGAACTCGATCGCGATCTCGGTCACCCGCCGAGGCAGGCGCTTGCCAGTCCGGAGGTAGAAGGGCACATCGGCCCAGCGCCAGTTGTCGATCTCCAGCTTGAGCGCGGCAAAGGTCTCCGTGTTCGAGTAGGGCTTGACGCCCTTTTCCTCTCGATAGGCGGGGACGGGCCGGCCGGCGATGAAGCCCTCCTCGTACTGACCGCGCACCGTCCAACGGGCGACCTCTTCCTCACGCGGAGGCTTGACCGAGCGCAGGACCTTCACCTTCTCGTCACGGACCGCCGAGCCATTGAAAACGGCGGGAGCCTCCATCGCCACGACGGTCAAGAGCTGGAGCATGTGGCTCTGGACCATGTCCCTCAGCGCTCCCGCGTCCTCGTAGTAGCCGCCCCGGCCTTCGACGCCGATCGCCTCCGCCGCGGTGATCTGGACGTGATCGACGTAGGAGCGGTTGAAGACCGGCTCGAACAGGACGTTGGCGAAGCGGAAGGCGAGGACGTTCTGAACCGTCTCTTTGCCCAGGTAGTGGTCGATACGGTAGATTTGGCGCTCGTTGAAGACCGATTCCATCTCCCGGATCAGTTCCCTGGCGCTGGCGAGGTCGTGGCCGAACGGCTTTTCCACCACGACTCGATGCCAGCCGCCCTCCTCGTTGGCAAACCGGTCCTGCCGCTCCGCCACGCCGTTGCGCCCAATGCCGGCGATGATGTCGGCGTAGTAGTTGGGCGCGGTCGCCAGGTAGAAGAGGCGGTTCCCGTGAGTTCCGCGCTCCTGGTCGATCTGGTCGAGCGTCGTCCCCAGTGAGGTAAACGTCTCGTCGGAGCGGAAGTCACCCCGGACATAGAACATCCCCTGGGCAAACAAGTCCCAGCCGTCGTCGTCGACCGGCCTCCGGGCACCTTTGACGATCGCCTCGCGCATCTCGGAACGAAAATCGTCCTGGCTCCAGTCCCGGTGTGAAACACCGACGATCGAGAACCCCTCCGGTAACGGAAGTTCGACCGCAAGGTCGTACAAAGCCGGCATCAGCTTGCGGGCGGTGAGATCACCCGTAACACCGAAGATCACGATCACGCAGGGATCGGGGTTGCGGCTGGTCTGCAACCCGGTCCGAAGCGGATTCGGGTCGATGCGGGCCAGGCCGTTACCGCCCGCTGTCACGCTCGTTCCTTCGGGCATCCCGACGGGTGGAGCGGTCGCGGTCGCGGTGCCGGCCAACGTGTTGTCGCTCATTGCGGTCCCTATCCGAGGTGATTGAGAAGCCAAGAGTTCGAAGAGGACCGAGCTACGTCCCGCCAGTCCCGGTACCACACCGCCGGGAACGAGACCGGCATTACCGGGACGCCTTCGAGCCGGCTTCCTCAGGGTCCGGCTGGAGTTCGCGGTTCTCCGGCACGACGGCCGCGTTCTGGTCGGTGCCGGGTGGCAACTCGCCTCCCTGCGGCGCCTTGTCGCCTTCGCCCTGACCGCCTGCCCACGCCTGCCGGCGTGACGGATAGGAGGCGACGGTCTCCGGGGTGCCCTCAGGCGTCCAGATCGTATGGAACGTACCGGGCTTATCGAGCCGCTTGTACGTATGAGCGCCGAAGAAATCGCGCTGGCCCTGGATCAGGTTCGCGGGCAGGCGCTCCTGCCGGTACGTATCGACATAATCGAGCGAGGCGCTCAGGGCGGGACAGGGAATCCCGTGCGCCCGAGCCACCTGATTGACGACCCGCGCCGATGCTTGCGAGGCGTTGACCGTCTCGGCGAAGTAGGGCGAGATGAGCAGGTTATCGAGCTCAGGATCGGTGCTGAACGCCTCTCGGATCGGGTCGAGCAGCTTGGCGCGGATGATGCAGCCGCCCTTCCAGATGCGCGCCGTCTCCGACAGGTTCAGGTTGTAGTTGTATGCCAGAGACGCCGCCTTGAGCAGGGCCATCCCCTGGGCGTAGGAGGAGACCTTGGCGAAGTAGAGCGCGTCTTCGAGGTGGCCGATCAACGCGTCCCGGTCGAGAGTTTCGCCCTGGGACAGCCCGTTGCTGCCCGAGGTCTCCGGGCCGGTGAGGATCTTGCTGGCCTTGAACCGCTCCTGGCGGCGGGCCGACATGGAGCGAGCCATGACCGCCGCGTCGATCGTCGGCACCGGAGTGCCCAGTTCCAGCGCGTTTTGGCTGGTCCAGCGGCCTGTTCCCTTTTGCTCAGCCTCGTCGGCGATCACATCGACGAGCGGGGCGTTGGTATCGACGTCGATGAAGCTCAGCACCTGACCGGTGATCTCGATCAAGAACGAGGAGAGCTTCCCCTCGTTCCAGCGCTTGAAGACGGCCGCAATCTCAAGGGAGGTCATGCCAAGTGCGCGGCGCATGACATCGTACGTCTCGGCAATGAGCTGCATGTCGCCGTACTCGATGCCGTTGTGGACCATCTTGACGTAATGACCGG
The DNA here is from genome assembly GCA_963724285.1 of uncultured Chloroflexia bacterium. Lineage (GTDB taxonomy): Bacteria > Chloroflexota > Chloroflexia > Thermomicrobiales > UBA6265 > CAVRUD01. Next base: position 342,022 of record CAVRUD010000030.1, read on the forward strand.
CACCGCCAGGGCCGCAATGGGTCACGCACGGCCCGGAATCGGTCTGGGCCGCGATCTTGACCAGCATCGGTTCCAGCGCCGTGTAGGCATCGACCGATCCGCCCGGCATCAGGCTCGGCCCCCAGAGGGCGCCTTCCTCACCGCCGGACACTCCCATGCCGACGAAGTTGAACCCGCGTTCGGTGAGCTGGCGCGATCGCCGCTCCGTGTCCGGGAAGTAGGAATTGCCACCGTCGATGATGACGTCGACCGGCTCCAGGTACGGGACCAGTTCCTCGATCACCGCGTCGACCGCTGCCCCGGCCTTGACCATGAGAAGCACCCGGCGAGGGCGCTGCAAGGAGGCGACGAAGCTCGGAATGTCGTGGTACCCGACGATGCCGCTGCCGGCCGCCTCATTCGCCAGGAATTCATCCGTGCGCGCCGCGGTGCGGTTATAGGCAGCGACCGCGAACCCATTTCGGGCAATGTTTCGGGCCAGATTCGCGCCCATCACCGCCAGGCCGACGACGCCAATGAATCGATCCGCCGAAGTTGTGTCGCCCATTGCAAGCTCCTTGGAAACGAGGGGGACAAGGCTGAAACCTTGAGCCGGTAAGGGGAGGGGAGGAGGTGTTCTCCCCCTCTCCGTCTCAGCACGTCAGGGCTGTTCCCCTCTCCCCCCGCTAATCGGCAACGACAGCCGCGAGTTCCTGGCGTTTGCTTTCCACCCCGGCGAGCAGGGCATCGAAGGACTTTTGGAACGACTCGATGCCTTGGACTTCCAACTCCCGCGTCAGCGCATCAAGGTCGATGCCGTTCGCGTCCAGCGCGGCGACCTGGGCGCTGGCCTCATCGACGTTCATGTCGACCGTGCGGGCGACCGTGCCGTGATCGAGGAAGCCCTCGATCGTCTTCCCGGGCATCGTGTTGACGGTGTCGGGGCCAATGAGGGTGTCGACGTAGAGCGTGTCCGGGTAGGCGGGGTTCTTCGTGCCGGTGCTCGCCCACAGGGGCCGCTGCACTTTCGCTCCCGCCTCGCGCAGGCGCGCGAAGCGCTCGCCACCGAAGATTCGCTGGAAAGTCGCGTACGCCAGTTTCGCGTTGGCGACGGCGATCTTGCCCTTCAACGCGCTCAGTTCGGCGTTCGGACCTTCGGCGGCGATCTTGTCGTCGATCGCCTTGTCGACGATCGTGTCGACCCGGCTGACGAAGAACGACGCCACCGAAGCGACGTGGTCGATCGGGTTGCCCTGCCCGAGGCGATCTTCGAGCGCTTCGACGTAGGCCAGCGCGACCCGCTCGTAGTTTTCGAGCGAGAAGAGCAGGGTGACGTTGATGCTGATGCCTTCGGTCAGGGCAGTCTTGATCGCGGACACACCCTCGGCCGTCCCCGGGATCTTGACCATCAGGTTGGGCCGGTCGATCGCCTTCCAGAGTCGGCGGACATCGGTGAGCGTGCTCTCCGGATCGCGGGCGAATGACGGCGACACCTCGATCGACGCGAAGCCGTCTCCCCCGTTGCTGGAATCGTAGATCGGGCGCAGGAGATCGCAGGCGTTGCGAATGTCCTCGACCGCAACGGCCTCGAAGATTTCCCCGGCGCTCTTGTTGGCCCGGATCAGGTCGGCCACCTGGTCGTCGTAGGCGGTCCCCGCCGCGATCGCCTTCTCGAAAATCGTTGGGTTGGAGGTCACCCCCCGGATCCCGATCTCCTCGATCTGGCGGGCAAACTCACCGCTCTGCAGCAACTGCCGGCTGATATCGTCCAGCCAAACACTTTGCCCTTCGTCGAGCAATGCCTTGATGTTGTTCTTTGCCATCACTGGTTCTCCTTTGTGCTCCCACGGCGAACGGCCAATTCGCGACTGTTGATTCTCCGTGAGCCGAATGCGTAAGGCGGTAAGTTGCCGTCCTATTCCATCGCCAGACCGTGCACGTCCGCGTGTGATCTTTGTCCACGTCTCGCAAGCGACCGCGAGGTCAAGCTGGGTCCGGACTTCTGCGAGCGAGCCCCGTGCCTCGAAACGCTGCGTACTCTTTGCGGTGACCGCGAGCAGACCCTCGGTCAATGCTCGACGGGACCGAGACGACCGCCCGTCATCCGTCGCTCAGACCTAGGTCTCGCGCGCTGGGAACGAATCGAAGGCGATCAGCCTCTTCGGCCAGCGTCATTCAGCTTCCCGGGCCTGAAGTCCGTGAGACTGGATCGCCCCGATCCATCCCCGGGCCGACTCGTCCTTCATCACCGACGGCGTGGCCCGTCCACCTACGAGTGCCCCTCGCCGCCTTCCGCCTGCTCCCCGGCGGTATCTCCGCCTTCACGCTTCGGCTCGATCTGTTCGGCCAGATCGTTCTTGCCCAGGAGACGCAGGGCGGTCGCGGTCACGCGCTCCTTCGTAAAGCCGAAGTGGGCCAGGACCTCTGCCCCCTTGCCGGACGCACCATAGCGGTCGATACCCACCTGGGCGCCGTTCTCCCCGGTGTACCGCTGCCAGCCGAGGGTGATCCCGGCCTCGACCGAGACCCGTGGAGTGCCAGGCGCTCCGAGGACGGAGGATTTGTACTCCCGTCCCTGGCGCTCGAACAGCTCCCAGCACGGCAGGCTCACCACCCGGGCTTGAACGCTGTGCTCGGCCAGCATCCCCTGAGCCAGCACGCAGAGCTCTAGTTCCGAGCCGGTGCCGATCAGGACGACATCGGGATTTCCGGAAGGATCGGAAAGGATATAGCCGCCCTTGCTGACATCGCCTTTCGCGCCCGAGCGATCGAGAATGTTAAGGTCCTGGCGCGACAGGATCAAAGCGCTGGGGCCGCTCTGGGTCAGGGCCGCCTTCCAGGCTTCGACCGTCTCGTTCGGATCGCCCGGGCGGAGGACCGTCAGGCCCGGAATCGCCCGCAACGACATCGTGTGCTCGACCGGCTCGTGCGTCGGACCGTCCTCACCGACCGCGATGCTGTCGTGGGTATAGACCCACAGGCTCTTCAGGTGGGAGAGCGCCGAAAGCCGGACGGCGGGCCGCATGTAGTCGGAGAAGACGAGGAAGGTCGAGCCGAACGGCAGCATGCCCCCGTGGGCGGCCATGCCGTTCACGGCGCTGCCCATGGCGTGCTCGCGAACGCCCCAGTGGACGTTGCGGCCGCCGTAACTGATCGGGCCGCCCGTCAGTCCCTGCTGCCCGTTGCCGTCGGTGGGGGCCGAAAAGTCACCCAGGCCCTTGGTGGCGGTGTTGGTCGATGGGTTGAGGTCGGCGGAACCGCCGATAAAGGTCGGGATCTTGGGGGCAAACTTGGCGATCGTCTCGCCGGAGGCCTTGCGGGTCGCCACCGCCTTGTCGCCCACCTTGTACACGGGAAGGTCACTGTCCCAACCGTCCGGCAACTCCCCGGCCAGGGCCTTCGTGAATTGGGCAGCGAGGTCGGGGTGGCCTTCCGCATACGCCTCAAACCGCATCCGCCAGGCGGCCTGCGCCTCCGCGCCGCGATCGAGCGCCTGGTGGAAGACGTTCAGCGCCTCCGCCGGCTCGTAGAAGGCCTGATCCGGCGGAAGCCCGAGGTTCTCCTTCGTCTTCTTGACCTCGTCCGGCCCCAGCGGCGACCCGTGGACGCCGAAGGTGTTGGCCTTGCCCGGCGAGCCAAAGCCGATGATCGTCCGGGCGAGGATGAGCGAGGGCCGATCGGTTTCCGACCGCGCCTCGCCGAGCGCGGTGCGGACGGCGTCCGTATCCATCCCGTCGATGCTGACCGTGTGCCAGCCATAGGCCTGGAAGCGGAGGGCGACGTCTTCGGAGAAGGTCAGGTCCGTCGTCCCGGCCAGGGAAATGTGGTTCTGGTCGTAGAGATAGATCAACTTGCCGAGCTTCAGGTGGCCCGCAAGCGAGGCGGCTTCAGCGGCGACGCCTTCCATCAGGTCGCCATCGGAGACGATCCCGTAGGTGTAGTGGCTGACGATCTCGTGGCCGGGCCGGTTGAACGTTTCGGCCAAGAAGGCCTCCGCCATCGCCAGGCCGACGCCGTTCGCAAACCCTTGCCCGAGAGGCCCAGTCGTCAACTCAACGCCGGGCGTATCGCCCCGCTCTGGGTGGCCAGGAGTGATCGAGCCGAGCTGGCGAAAGGTGCGCAGGTCGTCCAGGCTAACGTCGTAGCCAGTCAGGTGGAGCAGCGCATAGAGCAGGGCCGATCCGTGCCCGGCGGAGAGGACGAAGCGATCCCGATCGGGCCAGTGGGGATCGCGCGGGTTGTGCTTCAGAAACTCGGTCCAGAGCACGTAGGCCATCGGCGCCGCGCCCAGCGGCAACCCAGGGTGCCCGGAATTCGCCGCCTGCACGGCGTCGATGGCCAGACCACGTATCGTGTTGATCGCCAATGTGTCAACGGAAGGGCTGGCAGCGGCTACCAAAGCGGGACCTCCTGGTCGGACGAGTGACGCCGGATCTCACGAGTTCGGTGAGTCGCGGCGGCGCTGGGTTCCGATGTGTCGATCGTGCGCGGGCGGAGGACGGAAGACCGGCCATCGGGGCCCAAACGCCCCGCCATAGCGGCGGGAAAAGCAACACTCATTAAACCACGACGGTCTTCATTCACGGGTCGAAAGCGTGTTGACTCTGGTTACCGCAATCTCATTGCCGTCAGTGTGGGCGATTCCCACGTCATCGTGTTAGCGATTGATTGTGCCCGCATCCGCGCCCAGATCGATGCCCGGTTCCGAACTACGTATGCCCACCTCGCCGAAATACGCACATCGTACGAAGCGACAGGAAGCGCCCCTGGTGGCACCCTTGACGGCAGGCCGGCGACCGCCGGCCAGGTGAGCCGTGCGCCGGCGCACGGCCACACATCGACACCTGATCCCCGGGAGCATCCACCCATGTCCGACCTCGCGACCATCGACCTCACCGAATCGGCTACCAGGCCGATCCTTGGCAAATACACCTTCGCCCAGTTCATGGCGATCCGCCGGTACCAGCCGACGCTCTCCTTCTCACCCGATGGGTCCGAGATCGCCTATTCCACCAACACATCGGGCCAGTTCAACCTGTGGAAGCAATCATCCGCCGGCGGCTACCCGAAGCAGCTCACGATCTTCACCGACAACGCGGTGCGCGAAGTCGCCTGGGCGCCTGACGGCACCCAGATTCTCTTCACCGCCGATCATCACGGCGACGAGTTCCATCAGCTCTACCTGATCCCCGCCACCGGCGGGCGACCGCAGCCGTTGACGGCCAAGCCGCAGGTCCAGCACCACCTCGCCGGGCACGCCTGGTCGCCGGACGGCCGCACGATCGCCTACAGCGGCAACGACCGCAATCCCGCCGACAGCGACGTTATCCTCCGTGATGTCGAGGGGTCGGAGACGGGGCGGCCGCTCTTCGGCGACGGCTACTATCAGCCGATCGATTGGGCGCCGGGCGGGAGCCAGCTCACCGCGATCAAGGCCCGCTCCAATACCGACACCGACCTGATCCTGGTCGATCTCGCTACCGGCGAGAAGCGCGAGTTCCTCCAGAGCGAGGACCCCGCCCAGCGCTACCCCGGCCCCTGGACGCCGGACGGCTCCGGCTTCTACGTCGGCACCGATCTCGGGCGCGAGTTCCTCGGGCTCGGGTTCATCGACGTCGAGACCGGCGACCTGCGCTGGATCGAGACGCCGAACTGGGACATCGAGGGGTTCGACCTCTCCAGCGATGGCCGCTACCTCGCCTGGATCGTCAACGAGGGCGGCTACTCCCGCCTCCACGTCCGCGACTTGACCACGGGCGACCTCCTGCCCCTGCCGGAACTCCCCGAAGGGGTCATCGGCACGATGACCGATCTCCCCGGACGGCGGCAAGATCGGCATGCTCCTCGTCCGGCCCCAGCACCCGGCCGAGATCTTCGTCATCGACCTCGCTTCCCAGACGCTGACCCAGCTCACCGACGGCGCTCTGGGCGGCATCGACGAGGACGATCTCGTCCGGCCGGAACTCGTCACCTACCCGAGCTTCGACGGCCACGAGATCCCGGCGTTCCTCTACAAGCCGGCCGGCGTCGGAGAACGCGGCGGCACGTTCCCGGTCGTCCTATCGATCCACGGCGGCCCGGAAGCCCAGGAGCGCCCGACCTACGCCTACTCCGGCCTCTACCAGTACCTGACCAGCATCGGCATCGGCGTCCTCGCCCCGAACATCCGGGGCAGCACCGGCTACGGCAAGTCCTACCAGACCCTGATCCACCGCCACTGGGGTGAGACCGACCTGGAGGACTTCCGCTCCAGCGCCGAGTACCTCAAGAGCCTCGACTGGGTCGACCCCGAGCGTATGGCCGTCTACGGCGGCTCCTACGGCGGCTTCGCCACCCTCACCTGCGTTACGCGCCTGCCGGACTACTGGGCGGCAGCGGTCGACATCGTCGGCCCGGCCAACCTGGTCACCTTCGCCAAGGCCGTCCCGCCCACATGGCGCCGCTTCATGGACCAATGGGTCGGCAACCCCGAGACCGAAGTCGACTTCCTGATGGAGCGCTCCCCCATCACCTACGTTGACCAAGTAACTGCCCCGCTGTTCGTCATCCAGGGCGCCCAGGACCCGCGTGTCGTCAAGAGTGAAAGCGATCAGATTGTCGAGCGCCTCCGCGCCCGCAATGTGACCGTCCGCTACGACGTCTACGACGACGAGGGCCACGGCTTCACCAAGCGCGAGAACGAACTCAAAGCCATGTCCGACATCGTCGAATTCCTCGAGGACCACCTGCTGCACAGGCGATAAAGAACCAAGGACGGGTTGGAAAGCGGGCGGCCCCGGCCGTGCTGCTCGGGGCCGCCCGCTCTTGTGTCCGAATCGGGCATGCACGGTTGCCAACCCATCCGGTCTGGTAGGGGAGGACCAATGTGTCCGCCCGGCCGCAAACCCCGACGGGAAGCTATGGGAAACGCCTTCCCCAACACAGAACCTGCCGAGCTACGACAAGGCGGACACGGAGACCAACCCTACGAACCCCGGAACCAACGGCAGCATGGGATAACGCAACGGGTTCTCTGGCAAGCGTTTCCAGGTAATTTGTGCCCGTAGAAAGTCGATTCCCATCAGGAGCTCTCCAGGATGCTCACCATCAACCTCCCGCGCGATCTCGGCGATGGCCTCGTTCTCCGCCGCGCCACGCCGGCCGATTACGAGCAACTCTCCGAATTCAGCGGCCGGATGCACCAGCAGCCGTACGACACCGTCGCCGCCGTCTGGACCCGCGATCTGCTCCGCGGCGACCATCCCACCGGCGTCCACGACCATGTCCTGATCGTCGAGGACACCGCCACGAAGGCGATCGTCTCGTCGTCGATGTTGATTTCCCAGACCTGGAGCTACGGCGGCATCCCTGTTGCCACCGGCCGGCCGGAGTTGATCGCCACGGCCTCTGAGTACCGCCGTCGCGGTCTGGTGCGTGAGCAATTCCGCACACTCCACGCCTGGGGCGAGGCGGCCAGCCAGAACTTCCAGTTCATTACCGGAATTCCGTATTACTACCGTCAGTTTGGGTACGAGCCTGCCCTCGGCGTCGGCGGCCTGATCGCACCTGCCCACCGGTTCCCCGTGCCCGACTCCACCGCGGATGGTCCATTTCGCGTACGGCCAGTGACGCCCGACGACCTCCCGGCTTTGATGCCCTTCGCTGCCCAGGTTGCCGCTCGCTCGCTGATCAACGTCGAGCGGGATGACGCCCTCTGGCGCTACGAGCTCTTCGCGCGCGACCCGGGCAGCGACTACGTCCATTCGGTCGAGTTCCTGGAAACCGCGGACGGTCAGGTGGCCGGCGCCCTGGCCTACGTCGGCCGGCGCGAGGGCGGTGAGATCACCGTGACGTGGTGCGAGGTCGCACCGGGGTTCTCCTGGCGAACCGTAGGCATGGAACTGCTCCGCCGGCTGCGCGCGATCGGTGAATCCCAGGTGGCTGACAGCGGACCACTGACCGGAATCGCCATCACCGGCGGACTGGGCCATCCGCTCCTGGCGGCATTTCCAGGATCGTTCGTCCCCAGCCGGCGAGAATTCTTCTTCTACGTCCGCATTCCGGACAATGTCCGGTTTCTGCGCCTCGTCGCCCCTGCTCTGGAGCGGAAGCTGGCGGCGTCGCCTCTCGCTGGATACGACGGATCACTCCTGATCAATCTCTATCGATCGGGGCTCGCGATCACGTTTGCCGCGGGCAAGATCGTGGCGGTGGAACCCTGGGACCCACCACTCGACAGCTCTGGCGTCGCGTCCTTCCCCGGTCTCACGCTCTCGCAACTGATCCTGGGATCCCGCTCTGTTACCGAGCTGGAGTACGCCTTCGCTGATGTCTCGGTCGCATCCGGCGAAGCTCGCGCGCTCCTTGACATACTGTTCCCCCGGCAAGTCTCGACGCCCTGGCCCGTGGGCTAGGGCTCCCCACCGGCTGGCGGAACCGCCCCCCTAACGAGCAACTCAATCTCGATGCAAAGCCGCTCGATCAGTCCGAGAACCGCCCGTTCGTTGCCAGCCCGGCCTATGATGTCGTTGCCAGCCCGGCCGATGATGTCGTTGACCTGATCGGCCAGATCGCTCGGTCTCACCGGGCAAGTCGCCGCCACGTGCGCGAGCAATCGCTTCTCGCCCGGGTGAGGCACGCGGTTCAGGGCGAAAATGATATCGAACACGCTCGCCAGGAATGCCGCAATCCGGTGGTTGATCGCGACCGCGTCGGCGCGGCGCACGGCGGTGGAGATCTGTGCCCGGTACGACGAATGGACCCGTCTTAGGAGCGGCAAATTCTTGGCGATGATGGCCTGCCGCAACGGCTCCGGATACGGCTGAATGGCTCGCTGCCCAAGCTGGTTCAGCCACCCCTGGCGGTCGAACAGGATCCGGGATGTCCGCACGTTGTGCCAGATCGCCGTCGTGTGCCCAGTCGACGCTTCATGCCGGTCCAGCACACGCGCCAACTCACCCTCGATCCACTCCGGCGAGCGGTACATGATGTCGACCCAAACGCCGCTGGCGGCGTCCCGCCATTCATCTCCGGTCTCCCAGAAACGGTTATCGATTTCTGGCGGGGGATCCAATTCGGCGAAGCGGGCCGCGATGTTCGTCCGCAGGTCCAGCGGAACGCCATCGGCGGCATAGACGTACAGATCGATGTCCGAGCCGTCCTCGCCGAATCCAGCGGCCCAAGACCCCGACCACGCGATCGCCTCCACGCCGTGGTAATCCTCGAAAGCATGCGCTATCCGCTTCGCCACGGATTCGGGCGACACATCGACTGTGCTGCTGGCCAAATCACCTCCTGGGCTGCCGTGCATGATCGACGATCCTGCATCATCGACGTCACATAGACGGAAACGGGGCGGGCAAGGTGCTTTGCCTTGCCCGCCCCGTCCTCAGTCCCCGAAGGGACTTCGCGTCACTCAGCCCGGGACTGAAAGTCCCGGGCGGCCGGGAAACGCGGCCCCCAGATGGACTACCCCTCCAGCGTCGCCTCAACCGTTATCTCGGCGCCACCGCGGATCAGATTCGAGATCGGGCACCCCTTCTCGGCCTCGGTCGCGGCCGCCTGGAAGCCGTCCTGATCGAGCCCGGCCACCTTACCCCGCACCGTCAGGTGGGAGTACCTCACCTCTATGCCGCCCCCTTCCTTCGGGCCAAGGCCGACCGTGGACGTTACTTCGAGCTGGTCCGGCGCCGAGAAGTTGCTCGTCAGGTAGTGGGAGAAGGCCATCGAGTAGCAGGTCGCGTGGGCCGCGGCAACCAGCTCCTCCGGACTCGTCTTCCCATCGGACGACTCCGTCCGGGCTGCCCACGTCACCGCCTGGTCCTTAAGGGCGCCACTGGCGCTGTAGAACATGCCGCTGCCGCCGAGAAGGTCGCCCTTCCACACAGCGGTCGCCGATCGCTCCGTTGCCTGTGCCATGCGATTCCTCCAGTTGAGAGACGTGAGACGTGAGACGTGAGTCGTGAAAACGGTCCCGTTCTCAGTTCTCACTATCCTTCCACGACCTCTAGCAATTCACTCGCCACGCCCACTCAGACCCCACGTCTCTACATCGGCGGGGGGTCCATGTAGACCGTCTTCACCTGGGTGAAGAACTCCCTGGCCGCCTTGCCCTGCTCCCGGGAATAGGACGAGCTGCCCTTCATCCCGCCGAACGGCACCTGCGGTTCGGCCCCGGCGGTTTCGCTGTTGATGTGGACGATCCCGGCCTGGATCTCGCGGGCAAATGAAAGCGCCTTACCCAGATCCCGGGTAAACAACGAGGCCGAGAGGCCAAAGCGGACGCTGTTGGCCACCGCCATCGCCTCGTCCAGGCCGTCGACCGGGATGACCCCCAGCACCGGGCCGAACAGCTCTTCTTGGCCCAGCCGCGAATCCGGGGTTACCCCGGCGAAGAGGGCCGGCGCGACGAAATGGCCCTTGCTGGTGCCGTTCTCGCGCAAGCGCCCGCCACCGGTCAGCAGGCTGACACCGGCGTCCTTGCCGCACTGACCTCACCGGCGACGCGCTCCGCCGCCTCCTCGGAGATGAGCGGCCCGATTTGCGTGCTCGATTCGAGCGGATCCCCGACCGTCAGTGAACCGATCCGCGTGGCCAGCTTTTCGGTGAACGCGTCCGCGAGCGTGCGATCGACGATCGCCCGGCTCGTTGCGGTGCACTTCTGGCCGGTGCTCATCATCGCGCCGTTGATGACATGGGTCAGGGCGTGCTCGATGTCGGCGTCCGCCAGCACGATCGCCGGGTTCTTGCCGCCGAGCTCAAGCTGCAGCTTGGCGCCGCGCTGGGCCGCGAGCATGCGCAATTCGGCCCCGACCTGGTTCGAGCCGGTGAACGAAATCCCGACCACTCGCTCGTCCTTGACCAGCGGATCGCCCACCGCGCCCGCGCTGCCGGTCACCAGGTTGAGCACGCCCGGCGGCAGGCCCGCATCGGCCAGCGCCTCCGTCAGGCGGACGGCGCAGAGCGGGGTGTAGCTGGCGGGCTTGAACACCACGGTGTTGCCGAAGGCCAGCGCCGGGGCCATCTTCCAGGCCGGTATCGCAATCGGGAAGTTCCAGGGGGTGATCAGGGCGACGACCCCCAGCGGATCCCGCGAGGTGTAGAGCAGGGTATGCGGGTTGGCGGAGGGGTAATTCTCCCCCGTGGGCTGCTGCGCCTCCCCGGCGAAGTAGCGCAGAATCTGGACGGCCCGACCCGTCTCGCCGATGCCCTCCTTGAGCGTCTTGCCCTCTTCCCGGGTCAGTTCGCGGCCAATCGACTCGGTCCGGCTGGCCAGGATCTCTGCCGCCTTGAACAGGATATTGGCCCGGGTGATCGGGGATGTCCGCCGCCACCCGTCCGCCGCCTCGGCCGCGGCAGTCACGGCCGCATCGACATCTTCCGCCCCACTCGCCGCGAAGTGCCCGATCAGGTCATCGGTGTTGGCCGGATTGCGATCTTCGAAGGTCTTGCCACTGGCGGCGGGGCGCCATTCGCCGCCGATGTAGTTTCCATACGTCGTCGTCGCAGTCACGCTTGCCTCGCTTCCAGCATGGATAAAACCGCCTCATCCCAGGTTGATACGCCGCGATCGTCGGTCGCGGGCGAACCCGGAATCGCCATTCTACCCGGGCATGTTCCTGGATGGGCGCGGCATGAAACGTGTCGGGAGGAGTAGACTCATGGGCAAGAAGCAGTCGCTTCTTGGGATCCTGCCGTGGTGGAGGGACCGTTCGGCAGGCCCGCTGTGCGCGCGACTCGCGGCGCGCCCGACGTGTCAGTGCGGTGATGCAGTTCAGGCAACCGCAAGGAGGACACCGCCCGCCATCGAGATGGGCACAGCGACGTCAAGGGGGAACCACAATGCAGATTCGACGTGTGCTGGCCGTGATGGCCGCCTGCCTGGCGCTCCTGCTGGGATTGGGGCAGCCAGCGCTCATGAAGGCCCAGGATGCCGGAGATCAGATCGTCGAGACCGACTCGACTCCAACTCCGGACGGCGACGACGCAGGGGATGACCCCGCACAATCCCAGGACGAAGACGGCGCCGAATCAGACGCGGACAGCGGCGACGACACGGATGCCGCCGCAGATGACGCGGACTCGAAGACCAGGCCTCTTCCCTGTTCGACGTCTCCCCGGGTGACCGCATGATCGTGGTCGAAGACCTCAACCTGCGCGAAGAGGCCGAAGTCGAAGCCGACGTCATCCAGGTTATGCCCCAGGAGTCGGTCGTCACAATCGCCGGCGATGGCAAAGCCGTCAACGACTACCTGCCGGTGAACTTCGAGGAAGACGCCGGCTGGGCCTACCTTCCCTTCCTCGTCCATGAGGACCAGGGCGACAACCTGGCGGTAACCACCTCCGAACTCAACCTCCGCGAAGGCCCAAGCACCGACGACGAAGTCCTCCAGGTCATGCCGGAGGGCGCCGAAGTGCGCGTCGCCGATCTGGAGACCGACGACGACGGCGACGCCTGGAACCGCGTCTACTACGAGGGCGATCTCGGCTGGGCGCTAGCCGACTACGTCGAGTTCGTCGACGAGGACGACGCGTCGGAAGACGACGACCCCACGACAGAGCCGACCACGTCATCAACCTCGGCGCCCGCGCCCGACCTCATCACGGTGATCGATGCCAATCTGCGCGAGGGCCCTGGGACGGAGGAAGCCGTCGTCCAGGTCGTGCCGTTCGGCACCTACGCGACCGCCATCGGTGAGGCCAGCAACGGCTTCGTCCCAGTATCCGTCGACGGCGTGCAAGGGTGGCTCTCGACCGAGGTGATTGCCCCGGCAGAGATTGCCGCCGAGATCACCGGCGAGACGGCGACCTCATCCGACACGGCCACCGAGTCCACCGCTGCCACCGGTGACCCGTCCGACGACGAGCCCCGGACCACGTTGGAAGATGTGAATCTCCGGACCGAGCCTCGTGACGATGCGGAGGTCATCGTCTTGATCCCCGCCGGGACCACGGTGACCCTGACCTACGACGGCTACGAGAACGGCTACGCCGCCATCTCCTACAACGGCATGACCGGCTGGGTCGTCGCCGACCTCCTCACGCCGTAGTTCGCTCTCCGTACCGGTTCGCCGCCTTGGCCTCGCCCGGGGCTAAAGACCCCGGGCTGACCCCAATAACCCCTCTAAAAGAGGGCTGCCACGCCGGGGCTGTGGTCGGTTCTCTTCGACCATCGAGACGGGTTCCAGCCGGCTTTAGCCGGGTTATCAGGGTCAGCCCGGGGTCTTTAGCCCCGGGCGAGGCCTGCACGACGCCACCGATTCGCCCCGGGCGACACCCGGATGACGCGTCCGCTTGCCCCGGACAGCGCCACCGCTTCGCTTCGGTCTACTGTAGAAGCACCGCCGGAACCTCCACCACCTCCGCCCTCTTCGCCGACTCGTAGGCGGCGAGGGCAACCGCCGTCGCCGCCAGCCCGTCTTCGCCGGTGATCGGTGGGACGGTATCGCTGGCGATGGCGTCAACAAAGGCCTGGGCCAGGGCGACGTTGCTGTCGATCCCCCAGGAAAGTAGCCGGTAGGAATGCGGTTCCGCCCGGTCGTCGAACAACTCGATGTTCTCCCTGAATGCATCGAGCGAAGCCACCTGCTCGCTGCCGATCACATCCAGCGTCAGCCCGCCCCAAGTCGGCCACGAGGTTGGCCGGGCCCAGCTGGGGTCGAGGGTCGCCGAGACTCCGTTGTCGAGCGTCATCGTCAACATCGCGACATCATCCACGGCCAGCCCCGGATGCAGCCGGGTATCGACCTCGGCGTACACCTCGGTGATCTCGGCGTCGAAGATCCAGCGGAGCATATCGGCGACGTGGACGACGTGGTCCATCACTGCCCCGCCCCCGGCGAGAACCGGATCGCCGAACCAGCCGCCGGGGTAATAGCCGATGTTGGTCGCCTTGACCATCAGCGGCTCCCCCAGCTCGCCCGAGCGCACCACCCGGCGCAGCGCGATCGATGCCGGGCTATAACGCATCGGAAATGCCGTTTGCAGCTTGACACCGTGTCGCTTGCAGGCATCGACGATTCGCCGACTATCGGCGTACGTCGTCGCGAGCGGCTTTTCACAGAGGACGTGCTTGCCCGCAGCGGCAGCCGCCTCGATCAGGACCAGATGGTCCGCCGTCGCCGACATGACGATCACCGCGTCAATATCGCTCCGCGCCAACAGTTCGGCCGGGTCTTCCAGCGTCTCAATCTCAACCGTCTGACTGATGCCGGCGCGCAACGTGGCATCTGCCTCGGCGACGGCGACGAATTCCGCCCCCGGCAACCGTCCGGCAATCCGGGCGAACCCGGGAGCATGAACGTGGGCGTACCCCAGCATTCCCAATCGGACCGTCATCGTGCCTGCTCCGTTTCCCGGCCACCGGGCGTTACCGGCTGGCCGGTGCGGATCGACTCCAGGGTCGCGAGGGAGAGTTCCAGGGCGCGCAATCCCTCGATCCCTTCGGTCAGGAATGGCTGCCCGTCCCCGACCCGATCGACGAAGTGGCGCAATTCGGCCGCATACGGCCGGTCGCCCGAATGCCCCCGGTACGACACCGGAGCCCGCGGCCCCATCCCCGGCGCGAGATCCACCCAGTTCGAGCGCTCGAGCCGGATCGCGGCCGACGCCTCGCTGTCGTGCCTAAGGGTTCCGTGTTCCCCGGAAATCTCGAACATCGTCCGAAACCCGGCATGGGCCCACGATGCTTCGACGTGCGCGATAACGCCGCTCGCAAACCGGAGGGTGGCCAGCGCGTAGTCGCGCGTCGGCTGGTAGGGGGTATAGCTCAACCCCTTCGCGTAGATGCGCTCGACGTCGCCGAACCACCAGCGCAGCGTGTCGAGCTCGTGGATCATCAGGTCGACCACCATCCCGCCGCTCTGGTCCAGATCGTTGAACCAGGCCCTGGCTCCCTGCGGGCTGAAGCTGAGGCGGGAGGTTCGCACGGTGCCGATCGTCCCCAGCGTGCCCGCGTCGAGCAGCTCTCGGGCCCGGGCGTACTCCGGGAAAAATCGGACCACGTGCCCAACCATCAACCGGACCCTGGCGGCGTCGCAGGCGGCGATGATCGCCGCCGCGTCTTCAATCGTCCTGGCGATCGGCTTCTCGCAGAAGACGTGCTTCCCGTGGGCGGCCGCCTGCTCGACAATCGGCCGGTGAAACGGGGTAGGCGTCGCCACGATCACCGCGTCGACATTCTCCGCCCCGATCGCCTCCAGATTGTCGGTCGTTGACCGCGCGCCGACGGCGTCGGCCTCGGACCTGGCCCGCTCCAGGAGCTGGTCGGTAATCCAGGTGATCTGGACATCCTCCATCGCCGCCAGCACGCGGATGTGGACGGCCCCCATCCCGCCCGCGCCAATCACCGCCACTCGCATCATGGTCGTCGCTCCGCGATCACGCGCATCTTCCCGCCCTACGTCGCTGGCTCGGATCGCCCTGACTGGCCATGCACTATACCGAAGCAGCCGGACCTACGCTTCCTGGCGCGTTAGGCGGGCAAGAAACCGATCCGCGGTGCGCAGCGCCAACGCCATGATCGTGAGCGTCGGGTTGACACCCAGCGCGCTGGGAAAGGTTGAGTTGTCCGAGATCCAGAGGTTGCCGACCTCGTGGCTGCAACCGTCGGGATCGACGACCGATCTCGATGGGTCGCTGCCCATCCGGCACGTGCCGATGGTGTGGGCGTACCGCGGGAAGGACCATAGATCGGTCCCGCCGGCCGCGGTCCAGATCGCGCGCATCAGTGCTTCGGCGTGCGCTTCCATCGCTCGCTCATTGGGTCCCGCCGAGAACCAGGCGCGGGGCTTGGGGATGCTCCGTGCATCCCGCTCGTCCGATAGCTCCAGGTAGTTTCCGGAAGAGGGGAGGCACTCTCCCAGGATATTGATGCCCGCCGCGTTGTTGTACCCACGCATCGCCTCGCGTAGCGCCGGACCCCATAGACCGCGCCCGCGCGCCACCTGTCCGGCGTGGGTCACGGGCATGATGCCGATGCTCTGGAGCACGTATCCGCCCGCAAAATCGGCACCTGTCGGCCGGTGCATCTCCTCGGAAATCAACCCGCCGGGAATACCCTTGTTGGGCCTGACCATCTCCGGAAAAGTGCCCCAGACCTGCATGCCGACGTGGGCCATCAGATTGCGCCCGACCTGACCGCTGCCATTCGCCAGCCCATTCAACAAGAGCAAACGCGGCGTCTCGATCGCCCCGGCCGCCAGCACGACCGTCCGGCACCGTTGCCGGTGCTCCTGACCGTCCGAGACATAACGAACAGCAACGATCCGGCCAACCGCATCCTGGTCGAAGCCGACCGCGAACGACTCCGGCCGGATCTCGGCGCCATGCCGGACCGCATACGGCAACCAGGTGACGTCCGCGCTTCCCTTCGCACCGACCGAGCAACCCGCCTGACAGAACCCCCGGTTCGTGCAAGGTCGCCGCCAACCAACACCCTCCTGGAAGTAGGGTGCCGAGAGCGCCGCGTTCGCGGCGGGAGCGGTGCGGATGCCGAGCGCATCGCAACCCCGTTCCATCAACTGGGCCGGGCCGTTCCGGGGCAACGGCGGCAGGGGATAGGGCGTCCTGGTCGGGTCCCAGGGGTAGGGCGACGGGCCGGAGACGCCCAGAAAGCGCTCGACCTCATCGAAGTAGGGGCGGAGTTCGGCCGGATCGAGCGGCCAATCTTCGCCCACGCCGAACTCGGATCTCAGCCGGAAGTCCGCCGCTGGCGGGCGTGGCACATAGGCCGTGAAGTGGAGCGTCCCCCCGCCAACGCCGCAGCCGCTGTTGTTTCGCCCGAACGACAACGGGTGCGCGCCCGCGCTGAGCCGTTCATCCGTCCAGAAAATGCCACGCTGCGCCTTTTCATCGGTTGCGAAATCTTCCGCAGCATTCCAAGCCCGGCCCGCTTCGAGCGCGACGACCTTCAACCCCGCCTGGGCAAGTCGGGCCAGTACCGGCGCTCCGCCCGCTCCGGTCCCCACGACGACCACATCGACCGCATCGCCCTCCGGGTAGGCCCGCATCGCCCCCAGCGTCATGCGGATGACAACGGGAGCGGTTCCCGCTCATCGCGCTCGTCCAGACCGACCCGCGTCCAGGCCGGAACATCGGCCATACCGACATAGCCGATCTCTTCCTGGGCCAGCGGATGCCCGTAGTAGATCTCCGCGACTTCGGCCAGCACCTCCTCGAAGCACTTTTCGGCCGGCAGCCACTCCCACGGTTCACCTGTCACGTCCCCACGCTGGACCGCCGCCAGAATCTCATCCTGCGCCGCCTCATTCAGGGCAGAAAAGCTGCGCACCCCGCTATCTCGCGCAAGTGCGTCAAGCCCGCCGAGAAAATCCCGGTGCATCTCGCCGTCTGCTGGCAACTCGTCGTACCGCCAGCCGTCGGTTTTCCCCGAGGCCAGCCTGCCGTCAATCTCCCCCGCGATGTCGATCGGCTCCGCCCGGTCTGGCTGAGGGATCAGGCGATCGCAGACCGTCCGCAGGGTCGCGAATTGGTCTTCGGTGAAGAAGGCGGGACCCCGTACCACCGGGCGGTCCAGACGCTCCTGCAGCGCCGCCCGGGTCGCGGCCGACACATGGTCGGTCTCCAGCAGCGCGCGAACGCTCCCGGCAGGGTAGCGCGGCGTCACCCGAGTATCCGGTCGAGGCTAGGAACTGGAGAACTTGCCACCCGTGACCTCCAGATTGGCGCCCGTCGTTGGCAATACCGGGGCAAGATGCTTGCCGCGCCCGTATGCTTCCGGCACGTTGCGATAATCGGGCTACGGCCACGCCAGAGACGGGTGGTAGGGAGCACAGCATGCCGGGGACGATCGACGCCGCGATCCCGGACTGGATCGAGCTCGCCGCCGTGCTGGTGAGCGCCCTCAGCGGCGCCATCCTGGCCGCGAAGGGACACGAGTTCGATGTCGGCGGGGTAGCGGCACTCGCACTTGTGGCCGGACTCGGCGGCGGCCTCATCCGCGATGTCCTGCTCGGCCAGGGTGCGCCGGCCGCCCTGCGCGACGAGCGCTTCCTCATCACGGTGCTGGCGGCAACGGTCTTGGGATTCTTCTTCGCCAGCACCTTGCACCAGTTCCAGACGTTACTCCTCGTCCTCGATGCCGCCGCGCTCGGCCTGTACTCCGTGGTCGGCGCCGATAGGGCCGATCAGGCGGGCCTTCCGGCGGTATCGGCGGTGCTGCTGGGGGCGATCACGGGGGTTGGCGGCGGCATCCTGCGCGACCTGCTCTCCAGCACCACGCCGGTCATCTTCAAGCGCGACATCTATGCGCTTCTGGCCACCTTCGGCAGCGCTCTCTACCTGATCCTGCGCCAGACCGAACTGGACGCCACTGCCGTCGCTCTGGTCGCGATCGGGGTCATCTTCCTGGCGCGATTGGTCGTCGTGCGTTTCCATCTCGACGGTCCGCGACCCCGCGATCTGCCCGTGTCATTGCCGGAGCGATGGCCGCGGGTGACCGGCCCCCGGTACCAGCGACGGCGTCTCCGGCGGCGAAAGTGAGCGACGTCGGGGAGCCGGGTTCAACTGGAACGGAAATACTATCCGTTCGTATCGGTGAAGAACAGAGATCCTGAGATACGCTGCTGAATGGGGAGGCGGCGGCATCCCCCCTTTCCCTCCGCCGTCCGTCTCACACGACCCCCATGAGCCCCCGGTTGGCGCCGGGGGCTCATGCGTGCCCACCGCCGAATCCCGCACCCGCACGATTACCCCTCTCGCAGGCACTTGGCCAGGCGCGCCAGGCGCTCCTTCCAGAACGCCCGCCACGGCTCAATCGCGTCGGCATCAGGCAGCTTCGAGTGCTGCAACGCGGCACTTGCCTTTGTCTCGCTCTTCTCGGTGAAGTAGACCGCGAGTATGGTGTCGGTCGCGCCGGGCAGGAGGACGTCGAAGCGGGCACTCCGGCGCGGTTGGGAAGTGCGCAGGAGCAGCGTCCCTGGCTCCAACCAGCCATCCCGAGACGCATCGTCCACAAACGCGGCAAACACCTGCTCGACAGCCACCGGAAAAGTCTTGCTCGCGCTCACCGAAAACCCGTCGGACTGCTGGTGACGGACCCGCATGCCCCGGGCACGCTCGTAGCCGACCGTCACCCCCTGCGCCCACCAGCCTTCGACGCCGTGCTCATCATGGAGGTACCGGGCGATCTCCGCATGGGACTGCTCCGTCCCGCCCCAGGCATCGAGCACGGCAAACCACTCGTCCCACGTCTTTCCCGTACCACGCTGGATTGCCTCGTCGCTCATGCCGGGATTGGCGGCCCGCGGCGACAACTGAGCATCAGCCGAGGACACAGCCTCCGGGGTCTTAGCCATCCGGGCGCGAACCGCTGCTTGTTCGGCCTTATCTTTGGTCATGACACGTTCCTCACCGGCGCGCCGTTACGGACCTCACGCATCCGGGACCGCTCGCCCGGGTGAAGAACGTCGAGGGAACGCCCGAAGCCGAGCCCCTTTGCCTCCTCGGGCCGACGGCGTGAGCGCCGGATCGGAGATCCGGCGTGGGCAACGCCGGATCTCCGATCCTAAGATGCCCGGCCGTGGTAGTCAATCGTCGGATCAGTCGGTTTCGGGCGCCAGGCGATACATGTCGGGGCTCATCACCAGGAGCGAGCCGATTCGCTGTCCGAAGTAGCGGCCAAAGTGCTTACGATCTCCGGTTATTAGATGTGTCGCATGCGCGGCAATCGCGGCCTGGAGAATCGGCCGATCCTTTGCCGGGAGCACGATATCCGGGACCTCGATCCAATCTCGCGTTGCCGGAGTCGGAACAGTCTGAACCGTCCGCAAGACGACCGCAAGTTCGGCGACGGCATGGTCCGGTAGGTTCCGGCGCGCCTCATCGATTGCATACTCAGACGTCAGGAGCACAACCAGATCAGGACCAAATGACCAAATACGGCGCACGATTGAACGCGCTGAGTACGCCGCCGAGAAAAGGACGTTCGCGTCGCGGAATGATCGATCGGGGTCGGCGGCTATTGGCATCAGCCACCAATTGGCTCGTGCGGGATATCGTCGGGATTCAATCCCATCCGTTCGACCTCGGCCCCGGCCCAACGGTACTCGTCCACGTCAGTGGCGTTGTTCAGAAAGAACTCGGCCTTGCGTTCTGGAGTGTAAATCTCGATCTCAAATTCGTTCTCGGACGGGGAATCATCCGGACGCAGGACGATTCCGTCGGCTCCCGCCTCCGCGAGCAACACCGTCCCATCTTCGATTCCGAACAGGTTGCGCAGCTCGTCGGGTAGTTCAACCGTGCCCTTCTCGACGGTGATTCTGATGACCATTGCTGTTGCCTTCCGTAGAGGCGCCGAACACGATGCATCGGCACGAACAGTGTACCCCTGGTGAAGGTTGGTTTCGTTCCACCTGCAAACGTAGCGGTGCCCACGGCGGTTGTGCGGCTATCGTCAAGGGATCGTCGACGAGGCCGACACCGCTGTGCGGACGCTGATCTCTTACAGCGTGATCGTCCCCTCGTACACGAGGTCCCGGCAGCGAGCCTCGACCTCTTTGGGCTCCAGGTGAACCCCGGCAACGCCGGTTGTAATTGCCGCTTCCGCCACCGCCGAGGCCACCCGGGGAGCAACCCGGAGGTCGAGCGAGTACGGGATCAGGTAGTCCGCGGTCAACTCGTCTGGAGTGACCAGATCGGCGATGGCGTGCGCCGCCGCGATCTTCATCTCGTCGTTGACGACCCGCGCCTTGACGTCGAGCGCGCCCCGGAAAACCCCGGGGAAGGCGAGCGAGTTGTTGATCTGATTGGGGAAGTCGCTGCGCCCGGTGGCGACCGCCAGCGCACCGGCCTCCTTGGCCAGATCTGGCGAGATCTCTGGCACCGGGTTTGCCAGCGCCAGAACGATCGGGTTCGGGG
This sequence comes from uncultured Chloroflexia bacterium, assembly GCA_963724285.1. GTDB lineage: Bacteria > Chloroflexota > Chloroflexia > Thermomicrobiales > UBA6265 > CAVRUD01. The sequence goes on from CAVRUD010000030.1 coordinate 362,857, forward strand.
CCATCAGCCGGACCATCTCCGGCGTTAGGGCGCCGCCGGCCGACAGGCCGATGAAGATGTCCGCGCCCTGGATCGTCTCCGCCAGCGGGCCACACCGCCGGTCCCGGTTAGTAATCGCCGCGATCTCGTGCTTACTCGGGTCCATCCGCTCCGGGCGCCCTTCGAAGATCGCGCCAAAGCGGTCGCAGATGACCAGATCCCCGGCCCCGAGCGCAAGCAGGAGCTTCGAAACCGCGATTCCGGCGGCGCCCCCCCCGTTGATCACGATTCGAACCTCGCCCATCGTGCTGCCCCGCAGCTTGAGGGCATTGATCAGGCCCGCCGCAACGACGATCGCGGTCCCATGCTGGTCGTCGTGGAAGACCGGCATATCGAGCTGCTCGCGGAGCTTCGCCTCGATCTCGAAGCACCGCGGCGCGGCGATATCCTCCAGGTTGATCCCGCCAAAGCTCGGGGAGATCTGCTTGACGATGCGCACGATATCGTCGGGGTCGCGGGCGGCCAGGCAGATCGGGAACGCCTGCACCCCCGCCTGGCTCTGGAAGAGGACCGCCTTGCCCTCCATCACCGGCAACGCCGCCTGCGGGCCGATATCGCCCAGACCGAGGACGGCCGATCCGTCCGTCACGATAGCGACCAGATTGCCCTTCGAGGTCAGCTCCGTCACCTTGGAAAGGTCGTCACGGATCACCCGGGCCGGCTCCAGGGCGGCGGGAGGGACGCAGAGCAGGTTAAGGATGTAATGGTCGCGGATCGGGATCTTCGAGTGGATCTCCAGCACGCCGCCGTGGCGCTCACGCAGCTCAAGCGCTTCCTCACGAAAAGTCTTGTTCTCGTCGCGGGTACTCGGCCGGGCAGGGGTCAGCCGGCCCTCGTAGACGTAGCGCCGGGTGCGCTCGGCCACGATCTCGGGCTCGATCTCACGGGCAGCCTCGCCCGACTCGTTCGCGCCGCGCACGACCGCCGCCGCGATCTCCGGCGCCACCCGGAAATCGAACAGATTGGGCAGAATATGGTCGGTGTGCAGCTCGCCGGGCCCGACCATGTCGGCCAGCGCCTGGGCGGAGTAGCGCAGCATCCGCAGGCGGATGTTGCGGGCCCGGCAATCGAGCAGCCCGCGGAAGACCCCTGGGAAGACCAGGGCGACATCCATCGTGTTTGGGTAGTCGGAGCGGCCGGTGGCGATCACCCTGGCGCCGCCTTCCCGCGCCTCTTCCGGCGTGATCTCCGGCACCGGCACGGAGAGGGCAAAGACAATCGGGTCCGGCGCCATCGAGCGGATCATCTCTTCGGTGACGATGTTGCCCGTCGAGAGGCCAATAAAGGCGTCCGCGCCCTTGAGCATGTCCGCCAGCGAGCCGCGGCGGCCGTCGAGATTGGTCTCCTTGGCCACGTAGGATTTGGCCCAATTCATCCGCTCCGGGCGGTACTTGTAGATCGCCCCGGCGCTGTCGCACACGACCAGCCGCTTCACCCCGGCCCGGGTCAGGAGGCGAGCGACGCCAATCCCGGCGACGCCCGCGCCGCTGATCACGACGCTCATCTCTTCCAGCCGCTTGTTCACCACCTTGGTGGCGTTCAGGAGGGCGCCGAGCACGAGGATGGCGGTACCGTGGTGCTGGTTGGAAAAGACCGGCACGTCGACGGCCTTCTCCAGGTGATCCAGCACGGTAAAGGCGCGCGGCGTGGAGATGTCGTCGATGCAGATCGCCCCAAAGGTCGAGGCGATCGCGGTTCCGATCTCGACGATCTCACCGGGATCATGGGTGTCGACGCAGACCGGGAAGGCATCCACTCCGGCGAAGGTCTTGAAGATGACGCTCTTGCCCTCGGCGATCGGGATGGCCGCCTCGGGCGGGCCGCCGTGGCGGCCGAAGATATCGGAGCCATCGGTCAGAATCGCGACGGTGTTGCCCCGGCAGGTGAGGTCGAACGAGGAGAGCGGGTTGTCGCGGATCGCCAGGCAGGCCTCGGCCACGCCCGGCGTGTAGACCAGCGAGAGGATCGCCCGGTCCCGGATGGGGACCTTCGAATTAACCCCGATCAGGCCGCGATAGCGGCGACGATAATCGAGCCCTTCTTCCGGATTGCCCTGGGTGGAGATCTCCACGCCGTTTCCTTTACTGAGATCCACATAGGTGGCCAACGGGAGCCAGGCATCATTACCGGCGGCGCGCACGCGGAGACGCCCCGAGGTCATCCCCAGTGATGACGGCGGTCTCGCTCATGGTGCGAACAGCCAATTTACCACTTACCGTCAAGTTCCGCGCCCATACGGGAATCTCGGGGGGCGCCCCCTGGTTCCCTACGCCTGGACAAGACATGCCTCGCCCAAGCATTGGGCCGCCGCCACCACTTACAGTCAACATCTCTTGCTACCATCGACCCCAGAAGCGCTGCAAACGCCATTTCATTGGCTTGGAGGACAGCGACGTTGATACCCAGCACACCGAAGCCGGCGCACCTGTCCGCTTCGTACGGCGACCAATTCCGCGATCCGAGCGTGGTCGCTGCCTACCGGCACCGCCCGCCCTATCCGACCGCTCTCTTCGACATCTTGGTGGGTCTGGCGGTCGGAGGCGCGTCCGCCGTTGTCTTGGATGCCGGCGCCGGTCGAGGCGAGGTCGCCCGAGCACTTGTCGACCGGGTCGCACGGGTCGACGCGGTGGAGCCATCACCGGCGATGGTCGCCGCGGGTCTTGCCCTCCCCGGCGGAGACCATCCTTCGCTCCGGTGGATTCAGGGTGCCGCCGAAGATGCGCCGCTAGCCCCGCCGTATGGACTGGTGGTTACGGCGGCAAGTCTGCACTGGATGGAGTGGGCTGTCGTCCTCCCGAGGTTCCGCGACGCGCTTGCGCCGGGAGGTGTGCTCGCGATCGTTGGGGTAATCGAAGACCTGTACCCCTGGAGCGCCGAGTTGCAACGCGTGCTCGACCACTACTCGACCAACCGCGACTACCGTCCATATAACCTCGTGGAGGAACTCGAAGAACGCGGGTTGTTCCACACAGTGGGAAACAATGAGACCGCGCCGGTGCCGCTGGAGCGAACCGTCGCGGACTACGTCGAGTCGTTCCACGCCCGTAATGGCTTCTCGCGTGACCGGATGACGCCGGCGAATGCCGCCGCCTTCGACGCCGAGGCAACCGCGCTCGTGGCGCCCCACGCGGCTGACGGCATCGTCTGGACCCGCATCGTGGGCAAGGTCGTCTGGGGCGAACCTGCGCCAGTGCCCGGTTGAGGTCGACGTTCTCTTCCCAATCCCACTCTGTTGGGCGCTGCCCTGGTCTGAACGCCGTGCGACTGCTTGCACTTGCGATTCCGCGAATCTGTCGCCCAAAGCGTTTGGCCCGCAAACGACAGAGGGGTAAGCTCGTGGCAGCATGTGTGCAGCACATGGGTCTAGTGGGTGGAGCAGTACTCTTATGGCGTACGGTCCAGTCGTTCTGTTTGGCTCCGGAGAGACCGCCCGGCATGGCCGCCAGGCCCAGGAATTGGTCCTGAAGCGACTGCCGGCACCGGCCAGAGTGGCGATCCTCGAGACCCCGGCCGGCTTCCAACCCAACGTCGACTACGTCACCGCCAAACTGCGCTCCTTCGTCGAGCACAACCTGCAGAACTACCGGCCGGACGTTACGATCGTGCCGGCCCGTGGCATCGGGCACCCGGGCGCCGATCCGAACGACCCCGCCGTCGCCGTCGCGTTGGACAGCGCTACCTACATCGTCGCCGGCCCCGGCAGCCCCACCTATACCGCCCGCACCCTGGCCGGAAGCATGACGCTCGAGCGGATCCGGACGCGATGGGCGGACGGTGCCGGGATCGCCCTGGCGAGTGCCGCCGCAATCGCCTTCGGCACACACGTCCTCCCCGTTTACGAGATCTACAAGGCAGGCGAAGATCTCGGCTGGCGGCCGGGACTCGACCTTCTCGCGCCGCTTGGCCTGGACCTGGCAATCGTCCCCCATTGGAACAACCGCGAGGGCGGCGAACACCTCGATACATCGCGCTGCTACATGGGCGAGGACCGCTTTGCCCGCCTGCGCGACATGCTGCCCCTGTCTACGGTCGTGCTGGGCATCGACGAGCACACAAGCTGCATCATCGACCCGGAGGCCGGCGCGGTTCAGGTGTGCGGCCAGGGCGCGATTACGGTCATCTCTGGCGAGGACTGCCGCCAGATTCCCACCGGCGCCGAACTACCGCTCGCCGCGATCCAGGCCCACGCAGGCATGCGGGCGCGGCGCTAACACCGGCCAGGGCACAGCCCAGTCAACCCGAGAAGGGTTTGGCCCCGATCAGCGTCGTGAGGATCCGCTGGAGATTCGCCAGGGTGTCCTCTCCCAATGCCGCCACAAACTCCGCGGCCACCTGGGCCCGGATCGCCAGCGCGTCGGCGAGAAACGCCCTGCCCCGGTCGGTCAGCGAGACGAGCGCTGCCCGGGCATCGCTCGGATCGGTGGTGCGAACGACGTAGCCTAGGCGTTCGAGGTCGCGAACGGTCTGGCCGGCGGCCTGCTTGGTGATGCCCGCCCTGGTACCCAGAACGGTGAGACGAGTGCCGTGCGCGTCGATGTGGGGCAGCAGCAGCGCGTGGGTCATCCCGAGCCCGGCGTGTCCCCGCTCGCGCATGAGTTCGAGCGCGCGTTCGCTGTATGCCCGAGAGGCGAGCAGCAGCAACCGCCCGACGCTCTCGCCGGTCGTTTCGGAGACGCGTGCAGCCTCGTCCGCCGGTACATCGCTCAATATAGTCTACCTAATTGACTAATAAGACAAGGTGATTTACTATCTTGCCGCTGGCCGGTTATGGTGGCCGGCTTGGGCAAGGTCAACCACAGGAGAGGATACCGTGCAGATCACCAGGGCGGGCGCCCTTACACCAACCGGTACGGAAGGGAACGCGGCAGGGCCGGTGGCAACGCCGTCGACCGGAGCCACCGGCGTCAGCGTCATTCGCCAGCGTCAGGCCCCGGGCGGCATCGGCCCGCAGCACCACCACGACCGCGAGGAGGTCGTTCTCCTGCTGTCCGGATCAATCGCCATCCACGCCGGCGCGGAGCGCGCGGTACTCTATCCGGGCGATGCCGTCGTTCTCCCCGCGGAAACCATCCATAGGGTGGAGACCCTCGGGGTTGAGCCCGCGGAATGGCTCCTCGTCGCTCCAGGCGGCGTCCAATTCTTCGGCACCGACGGAGAGCGTGTTTCGCCGCCGTGGGCTGCGTGATGGAACGGTGCCCGCCGGCGATCACTGCCGCCTCGGCTTAGCTGCTCGCCTCGATGGTGGAGGAGCCCCCAACCCTCTCCTTCGTCTCCGTGTACGGCCTGTCGACGTTCGTCTGTCGGTTCTCCTTGCGAACGATGACGCCGCAGTCGGTGAGCCGGTCTGCGTCCCCCAGCCGCCCACGTGCCCGCAGCGCGTTGGCCCAAATGGGACACATCGAAATTAACGTCCCGGTCAGGTCATCCCCGGCGGGCGCCGGCCACCCTGCTATCATCTGCCGAATGGGCGACGGGATATCCATATTCCGTCCTCGCTGGCAGTAGTCAACCGCGAGCTCCGGCTGGTCCTACTCAATCGCAAACCTCGGCCGGGCTCACAGGTAGAGGAAGACAATCATGGCGATGTTTTGCCCGGAGTGCGGTACCCAGAACGACGACGGAGCCAAGTTCTGCAAGAGCTGCGGCCGGCAACTCGGCGACGTCGCGGACGCCAAGAACGTGATGGCGCCCCCGCCGGGTGGGATTGCCGCCGATCCCCAGGGCCGGATCATCGCCGACGACGGCTCGGCCGTCGGCCGCGACCTCGACGGCGAGCCCGGGGGTGAGCGCCTGCTCTGGGAGGGCCGCCCAGCCTTCCTGAACGGCCCGATTTCCTGGCTGCTCATGCGTTACAAGGTGACGAACGAGCGCATCGTCCAGGAGCGGGGCTTCATCTCCAAAGGAACGGAGATGGTCGAGCTCTATCGGCTAAACGATATCCGGATCGACCGTGGCGTCCTCCAGCGCATGCTCGGCGTCGGCCACATCATGGTCGTAAGCTCCGATCCCAGTCATCCTGAATTCAAGTTGAAGGATGTAGGCGATCCGCAGCGGGTCTCCGATCTCATCCGCCAGGCGGCCAGGGCCGAAGAGATTCGCCGCCGCGTCTACCGCCGCGAGGACGTCTAAAGCGCTCCTCGAAAACCGTGGCCGCCGGCGCCGCTCGCCTCGGAGAGGCTGTAGCTGTGAGCCCGGGCCAACCTTGGGCCAACCCTGGGCCAATCTTGGGTCGTGAGCCCCGGGCGACCCGGAGACGCGGCCAACCTTGAAGTCGAGCGCTTTAGCGTGCGTGCGATAGCCGTAGCCGGCGATCCAGTTCCCACAGCGCGGTCTTGTTGCTGTCCCAGCGCAGGACAGCATGTGCTTCAGAAAATGGCAGCCAGGCGTAATCCACGTGCTCGTTCGAGATCCGCAATTCGCTCTCGGCGACCTCGACCGCGAAGCAGTACTCGGGGATGACGACCAGATCCTCCCTGTCCCGAAGTTCGGCGAAATGGACTACCGGGATAGAGGCACTCGATGCCAGTTCTAGGTAGGGGCGGCTGGGCTCGATACCCGCTTCCTCCCACGCTTCCCGCTTTGCGGCCTCCAGCGACAGTTCGTTGTCCTCGCCGCCACCGGCTATAGCTTGCCGCATCCCGTCGTCGCGGCGTCTGAACACCGCGTAGGCGATTGCACCGTCTTTCAGACGACGGTAGGGAAGCACCAATACCTGGAACGGTGCCCTCGCCAATGTTGACTCCGTTCTCTTGAAACCGTGGCGATGAGTCCGCCCCACTGTTGAGCTCGTCAGAATCCTTGACCGCCGTCGGGCTCGCCGTACTCAGTCCCGGAGGGACTTCCGTCACTCAGCCCGGGACGTTGAGTCCCGGGCGGCAGCGGAGACGCGGCCAACCTCGGCAACGAGCGCTCCAAAACGTTCCTGGTTCAAACACACCCCTACGACGGTTGCAGCATGATCTGGTCGACGTAGCACCAGGCCCAGTCCTCGCCCGGCTCGAACGATTGCACGATCGGGTGGCCGGTGGCGTGGAAGTGGGCGGTGGCGTGCTTGTTCTTGGACGAGTCGCAGCAGCCGACGTGGCCGCAAATGAGGCACAGACGGAGATGGAACCAGGTGTCCCCGATCTTGAGGCAGTCCTCGCAGCCATCGGCGCTGGGGGTCACGTCGCGGATCTGGTCGAGGTGGGAGCAAGGGATGGACACGACGTCGCCCTCCTTCGTAGCCGGCTCAACGCAGCACGCCGGGGCGTGCGCCCGTTGCGTCAGGATACCCCGGCACCGCCTGGCGGTGGCTCGGGCCCGTTGCCCTCCACCAATCGATTCCCGGCGATTCCGCCGTGCGTTCCCCGTAATGACCCCCCCCGAGTCGCACGGCGGCCCAGCCAGTAATGCTCTGTGATGTCCTCGATAGTGCTGAATGGGGTTTGGCGTCTGGGATCAGACCTCGCGATCCATTTAGAGCGCCTATCACAACCGTCCAACGATGGCGCCGTCGGGCCCAGGCCCGGAGCGATCGTGTCGGGTGTCGAGGGGTCGCCGCCGCGGCGGCCGCCGGCGGGGTCCCGGGGCGGCCGTCACGGACCACCGCGGTGGGGACGGTCCGGAGCGGATGGGCGCACGCCACCCGGGCCGCCGTCTTCCCTGCCCCGCCCCCTGGCGGCGTCCGCCGCCCGGCCGATCCCCGCGCCGGCCCCGCCTGGTCGGGGACGGGCGCGGCGGCCCCGGCAACCGTCCGGGCGCGGGCGGGGGAGCGGGCGGCCGCGCCGCGGGCGCCGAGGCGGCCCCCGGCGGCCACGGGGCGTCCGGGCGGCGCCGCCCGCCCGGCGGCCCGCCCCGTCGGCGGGGTACCGCTGCCATCCACGGGACCTCGTCGGTTGAGCCCGGGACTTCAGTCCCGGGTCAGCCCGCAGGCCGAACGGTATTGATAGGCGCACTAAGCATCCAGCGGATGCTCGATTAAGTATCTCTACGTGACCCCACGTATGTGACTGCTCGTCAATCCCTTCCCAAACACGTGATCCCCCTGATGTTGTGCCCGGTCTCACCGCGCAGGATGAGGTCAGTCGAGATCGCCGCCGCGTGGCTGCGAAATGACGCTGACAGCGCACCGAGGAGAGACCGATGAGCGCATTGTTCTGTACAAATCACCGGAATCGCGGTCGAGCCTCCCTTCGGATGCTTGGCATAGCCATGACCGTTTTCCTGGTCCTGACCGTTCTCACGCCTGTGTTCCAGCAGGCGGGCGCGGAAGAAGCGCCGCCGATCACCGACAGCGAGCAGGTGGAAGACGTCACCCAGGAAGAGACGCCCATCGCCGAGGACGAAGGCGAGGGAGAAGGAACCGGCGATGAGGGGACCGGCGAGCAGCAACTCGTGCTGGATGAGCCGGCCCCGGAAGCGCCGGTTGCGTTCCACTTCTATAAGTACGAGTGTGACTCGGACTACGGCCACGACTATTACCAGCTCAAAGAGAACTGTTACGAGCCGACGGTCGACTTCCAGTTCGAGGTCTACGGCCCGAACTACACCGAGTACTTCACGAACAGCTTCAGCGCCGACAACCTCGTGGCCGGCGTGTACCAGTTCAACGAATCCATCCCGGACGGCTACGCCGATCCCCTTCTCTACTGCGAGACGACCGACATCGTCGGGTACGCCAGCGGCCTCAATGAGGTCGTCACCTACGACGGCGCCTACGAGGCCCAGCTCGATCCGGGCACGACCCTCTACTGCGAATGGTTCAACATCCACGAGGACTACCGCGGCGTGGTCACGGTCATCAAGTACGAGTGCTTCGATGTCCTTCACCCGGACGCGACCTTCGAGGACTACCAGTACGAGTGCGCCCAGCCGCAGGCCGATGTCGACTTCAAGCTCGACGGCCTCAGCACGGGCAACCCGGGCAACTACCTCACCGACCAGAGCGGCACGGTCAGCTGGGGCGACCGCGAGGCCGACACCTACTACCTCACCGAGACTGTCCCGGACGGCTACGGCACCCCGGTCGTCTTCTGCGACCGCTACTTCCCGTTCGACGAGCAGGTCCCCGAGTACGTCCGCTACGACCTCTACGAGTACGCCCAGATCCAGTTCGACCTGGCAGAGGGCGAGCACATCACCTGCTACTGGTACAACGTTCCCGAGCACCACGGCGGCGTCGTGACGGTCATCAAGTACGAGTGCCTCGAGGCCCTCGGCCCCGATGCCTCCTTCGAGGACTACCAGTACGCCTGCACCAAGCCCCAGGCGGACATCGACTTCAAGCTGGACGGCCTTAGCACCGGCAACCCGGGCAACTACCTGACCGATGCCAATGGGCAGGTCAGTTGGGACGAGCGCGAAGCCGACACCTACTACCTGACCGAGACGGTTCCGTCCGGATACGGCAAGCCGGTCGTCTTCTGCGACTTCTACTTCCCCTTCGATGAGGAAGTCCCGGAGTACACGGGCTACACCGTCGAGGAGTTCGCCCAGATCACCTTCGACCTGAAGGAAGGCCAGTACATCACCTGCTACTGGTTCAACATCCCCGAGTACGAGTACAGCACCGTCACCGTCTACAAGTACATCTGCGACGAGGAGATCGCCCTCGACAAGGACCTGGCCTTCTACCAGGACGAGTGCGCCGAGCCCCACCAGTACGTGCCCTTCAACCTGACCGGGGAGTCCACCGGCGATCAAGGAACGTACGAGACCGACGCCGATGGCAAGGTCTTCTGGGACGAGCTCGAGACCGACCTTTACACCCTCGACGAGGAGATTCCGTCCGGATACGGCGACCCGATCGTCTTCTGCGGCTTCTCCGCCTACCACGACGGCGCCGTCTACGACGGCTTCCCGGTCCGCTACGAGGACGTCATCGACGGCGCCGTCGAGTTGGACATCGAGATCCCGAACAGCGAGTTCTTCTGCTGGTACTTCAACATCCCGGAGTACGACACCTCGATCACCATCTACAAGTGGCTCTGCCCCGAGAACTTCGACCTCTACAGCAGCGCCAAGGACGAGTGCACCGAGCCCCTGAACGGCGTCGAGTTCACCATCGACGGGCCGGACGGCTACTCCTCGCAGTCCCTGACCGGCGATTCGATCCCGTACGCCGTCTACTTCGGCGGCCTGGAAGAGGGCTACTACGAGATCGAAGAGACCCTTCCCCGGCATCGAGTTCGGCTTCGTGGCCGAGTGCTCCGGCAACTCGAACCCCTGGCCGGCCGTCTACCCGCTCTACCACACCGACTGGAGTGACGCCTTCAGCATCGAGATCGCCAAGGGCGATCACGTCTCCTGCAACTGGTACAACGTCCCGGAGCACAAGGACGACGGCAACCTGACCGTCGTGAAGTACCTCTGCAACGGCTACGTGATCTCCGACCTCAACTGCTCCATCTACCGCGACGGCCAGGCCTTCACCCTGACCTCGGTCGACGGCGGAGCCCCGATCGAGTTCACGACCGGCGCCAACGGCTCCAAGACGCTCTCCCTGCCGGAAGGCGCCTGGACCCTCGACGAAGTCGGCGGTGAATGGTGCAAGGCCGAGTCGGCCGACCTTGACGAGTACGGCCAGATCGTCACCACCGATGGCCACGAGTCGATCGTCTACATCTACAACTGCGCACCGCCGAGCAAGACCCCGCCGGTGAAGCAGCCGCCGATCAAGCAGTTCCCGAACACCGGTTCCGGCCCGATGTCGATGGACAACGGCCTGAGCGGTGCCGACCTGGCGGGCCAGGCGATGATCCTCCTGGTGATCGCCCAGGGCCTGGTCCTCGTCGCCATCCGCCGCGGCGGGATCCTCCGATCCTTCCGCCGAATGAGCTAACTTCCCTTCTCCATTCTCCCCTCCGCACCGTGCGCCCGGGTCCAGTCCCCCGGGCGCACAACCCCATACCCCAGCGGCGAGGCCCCGACCGGATCATCCGGCCGGGGTCCCGCCGTTTTCGGGACCTACCAGGTGGAACGCAGGCCGGGGAGCAGCAGTGGATAGTCGCCTGGGCCGGCGCGGGGCAGCAGATTCGGCCCGGGCCGATCCGCCGGCCCAAACGGACAGATCGCGCCGAGCATCTCGATCAGTTCCCCCCGCTCGATGATGCCGATCAGGTCATCAAGACCGCGCAGCGCGCCCGTGGATTCCGCATCGCTCAGCCACCCAGCCGCCTGAGCCCGAGCGAAGTGGTCCCGATCGACCACCTGGCGCGTTGTGCCGTCCGCACGGACCAGCACGTCGAGCCAGAGATCGACCGTGAAGATCGAGTCGTCGATCCGCGTGTACGGTGTGGAGATGTCGCAGTCGAAAGAGAACGGGATCGTCTTTGGACCACCGGTTTCGACGAACGCGCCGGCCAAATCGGTGGACGTGGTGATCGTGAACCACCGATCGGCCCACATGTGGTGGCGGAGGAGCCTTCCGTCCTCGACGACTTCGACCACGACCACCGCCTGGTCCGCCCGTATCACGGAAGCAGGGGGGCAGGCGAAACGGCGGAGATCCTCCGGTGGGTGAAACTCATGCAGGAGGAGTACCGGTTCGGCGCTCGATTGGTTCATCAGCAATTCCGGGTATCGATCCGTCGTTCGATGCGCGGTCTAGCGTACCCCGGGCGGGCCTTGGCTATACTGCCGGTCGATTCGCCCGTATCCCCATGCCGTGTTACCGGGCAATCTCAGCCCGCTGACGGTCGTCGGGCGATGCATGCATCGCCCGTCCTCGTGCGCTAAGCCGGAGTCTCCATGCCCGCAGTCTCGCTTGCAAAGGCCGCATCGCCGCTGATCCTGGCTCTCGACCTGGGAACCTCGTCGTTCCGCGCGCTGCTCTTCGACCGCAACGGTCAGGCCGTCGAAGGCTGCGAAGTCCAGTTGCCGCATACCCTCCACACCACCGCCGACGGCGGCGCGGAAGCCGACCCCGACACGCTGGTCGATCTGCTCATCCACTGCATCGATGCCTGCCTGGATCGCTCAGCCGACCGAGTGCAGGATATCGCTGCGGTTTCCTCCTCCTGCTTCTGGCACAGCCTGATGGGCGTCGATGCAGACGGCCGGCCGGTGACCCCCGTCCTGATGTGGGCGGACCGCCGCTCGGCCCAGCAGGCAAATGCGCTCCAGGCAGAGCTCGGACCCGCGGTCCACGACCGCGTCGGGGCCGCCTTTCACTCGTCGTACTGGCCGGCCAAGATCCGCTGGTTCCAGGAAACGCAGCCGGTCATCACCGATCGCGTCGCCCGCTGGATGGGCTTTGCCGAGTACGCCGATCTGCGCCTGTGCGGCTCGTCGGCGGCCTCGATCGCGATGGCCTCCGGCAGTGGCATGCTCGACGTGCACACGATCGAATGGGATGCCGAGTTGCTCGACGCGCTCAGCGTCGACAAGAAAATGCTCCCCGCGCTCATCGATCGCAACGAACCCTGCCCGCCCTTGACCAAAGAGTTCGCCCGGCGATGGCCCGCGCTCTCGAAAATCCCCTGGTATCCCTCGATCGGCGATGGCGCCTGCGCCAACGTCGGCAGCGGGGCCGTCTCTCCCGAGCGAGTTGCTCTCTCCGTGGGCACCTCCGGCGCGATGCGCACGATCTTCCCAGCCAGTCCGTCCGGCGATTTCGAGATTCCCCGCGGCCTCTGGGGGTACCGGCTCGACCGCGAGCACGTGGTCGTCGGTGGGGCGACCTCGAACGGCGGAATCCTCCTCGGTTGGTTGCGCGGCCTTGTCGGGGTAGAGCTCGACGACGAGGTCATGGCCTACGTCGATGACATGGCCCCCGACAGCCACGGCCTGACGCTCCTGCCGTTCGTCGCGGGCGAGCGCTTCCCGCCCCACGTCGACAGCGCCACCGGCGTCATCGCCGGAATGACGCTGGCGACAACCCCGGCCGCGGTCGTCCGGGCCGGAATGGAGGCGGTCGCCTACCGGATGGGCCGCATCTACGACCGGCTCGTCCCCCTCGCTGCCCCAGGCCACTCGATCGCGGCCAACGGCGGCGCGATCCTCAGCTCGCCAACCCTCCTGCAGATGGTCGCGGACACCCTGGGCCACGAGCTGATCGCCCTACCGCCCGACGAAGAGGCCTCCGGCCGCGGCGCGGCCATCCTTGCCCTGCACGCCAACGGGGACATCCCCGATCTCGCCTCGGCGCCGGATCCGGCCGTCTTCGCCGATGTCCGCATCTTTGCGCCCGATCCCGCCCGCCATCGGATCTACCAGGCAGCGCTCGCCCGCCAGGAGCAGCTAGAGCGGACGCTCTTTCCCGACGGGCCATTCTGGGACACCGTCTAGGACTCGTGCCTGAACGTTCGTGTCGTCCGCGCCACCTGATGATGTTCCTCTGGCACTGTTCCTGCTATACTTCCACTTAGATAGTATTGGATGAGGGAGCCGAATTGCTCCCGGTTTCAGTGAGGAAAGCGTGGTCATGGCTCAGGCCGAATTGTTGGATCGAACGGCGTTGACGACGGATCAGGGTGCTCCCGTGCAAGAGGGAATCACCCTTTACGGCGCCCAGTGGTGCGGCGATACCCGTCGGTCGGAACGACTCCTGAACCGCCTGGGCATCGACTACACCTACGTCGATGTCGATGAGCACGAGGCGGGGAACGACTGGGCGACCGAGCAACGCGGCGGCAAGCGCCTCATTCCGACGATCTACCTTGCGCCCGATCAGCCGCTCCTCTTCGAGCCGTCCGATGAGGATCTCCGCGACGCCCTGGTCGAGAGCGGCTATCTTTCTCAAACCGCTGCCGAGGAAGATCAAGCGGCCGACTAATCACGACCACCCAGTGAGGACGTACGCTCGTGCCGACCGCTGATCCGAACCCGGCTCAGGTGCTCTTCGTCTATGCCCACCCCGATGACGAGACGTTCGGCGTCGCCGGGACGATAGCCTTACTGCGCCAGCGCAACGTCCCGGTCGCGCTGATCTGCGCCACTCGTGGGGAAGCTGGCGCCATCAGCGATGCCTCTCTCTCGACCCAGGAGATGCTCGGCCAGGTCCGCGAACGCGAACTGCGCACGGCGATGGACCTTCTGGGCGTTGCGGATATCCGCCTGCTCGACTACCGCGACTCCGGCATGGAAGGCACCCCCGAGAACGACGATCCCCGCTGCCTCGTCCAGGCTCCAATTGAGCAGGTCGCCGCGAAGATCGCTACGATCATCCGCGAGCTCAAGCCGGCGGCTGTGGTCACCTTCGGCCCGGATGGAGTCTACGGTCACCCCGATCACATCGCGATTCACCACTCCGCCACCCGTGCCGTCCACCTAGCTGCCGAACCGGGAACCAGCGGCGCGGCCTGGCAAACCCCGCGTCTCTACTACCAGACGACATCGCGGGAGCGCATGATTGCCCGGGCCGCCCACCGCAAGGGCCCGTTCACGCACATGTCGGACGAGCGCATCGCCCAGCTCGGCACCCGGCGGGCCGAGATCAGCTTCGCCCTCGACGTCTCCTCTGTCGTCACCGACAAAGAGACGGCGATGCGCGCCCACCGCACCCAGATCGGCCCCGCCGGGCCGATGTCCGAACTGCCGCGTGAAGAGGTCCTCCAGATGCTCAGTCGTGAGCACTTCGTCCGCGTCGATCTCCCCTGGCCTGCCCCGGCGGACTTGCCCGATCCCCTCTACGACCTCGAACAGACCTACGGCACCGCCCCCGCCTAGGTGCTCCGCACGTCCCGTCCGCGGGACCCTCCCCGTTCTCATTCCCGCAAAGCCTTCTGTCCCTCAGCCCGGGACGTCGAGTCCTCTAGTGGTCCGTCATGCGTGGTTTGCCGATCTGGTAGGGGCAGGGCTTGCCCTGCCCGGTCGCCAACCGCGACGCCCGTTTTCGGGAACCGGGCACCGCAAGCGGATGCCCCGACCACCCCAATCCGGCCCGCGGATGAGCGTTGACAGACCACTGGGGCCTGTTTGCAAAGGCCGATTCGCTGACAGAACAGCCCGTGCTCAGCCCTGGAGGGCTTCGTCGTGCTGAGCCCGGGGTTTATGGAGGTTGCGGAATTGATCATGGATTTTTGGGGCGGTGCTGGGACGGGGGACGGCGTCGCCGCTGCCGCCCGGGGCTCACGGCGCCCATGAATCATCCGGGTTAACCGCGCGTGCCAGGGAGACGCAGCCACCCTGCTCGACCAGCGCCCGAGACGCCCACCAGACACACCCGATCCAACCCGCACCCTCGCGAGTTGTGCTCTACGACCGAATCATGCCCTAGCATGCGGATTTGCGCCCGTTTCGCCCACTTTTTTGGCGATTCTCGCTCTGCTATGCTGGCGCCTCATCTTCGACAATAGGAGGTCGAGGCCCGTTGCACCGGGCAACCGTTTGTCGACCGATTGCCAACGCCTGGGCAGGGCCTGGAGCCAACAGTGAGCGAGCGCGGCCACCAGACTGACGAACACGATCCAGATCAGTTATCAACCCGGTCTGGTATTCAGATGAGCGCCGAAGGTGGGATCTTCGCCTGGCGCGGCGACGAGGTCGTATTGCTGGCCCACTACACGCCGGAAGCGTTCGTGCTGGCCCGTGGCTGGGCGTACGGGGATCGCCTCGTTGATATCCGGCGTTGGTCGTTCTCGGAAGCGTCCGGGCTCGTCGGCCAGGTCCGCCGCCTCGCCCGCGAAGCCACCGGGAACTACGGTATCGCCGCCGATGCGGCCGGGGCCGCGCTTGCCTGGGCCCACGATCAGGTCGACGATCGTCCCTGACCGAGGGAAAGGTGTCCGGTCGGGTAGCACGGAACCCCGGTCCTGATCACTGTCAGCGTATCCCCCCATACGGCCTATAATCTGATGGGCCGTCTGACGTTATCCGCTAATCGTTGACCCGATATTCTCATCGGCATGGCCGGATTGTTCCCTTGTTGTGCCGGATGCTGCCCGGGATAATGCATACATTGCGAAGGACCGACTGATCGCTAGAGTCGCGCGGCCGGCCCGGCGTATCTCTAAGCCATGGCATGCGCCGGGATGATTCAGGGGTAATGCTTCCCCATGGCCGCTCCTATAACGGCGGTCGAGGCCACCGAGCAGTTTGGGCTCGATCGCACTGCGTTCGCTGAGCTGGTTGATAGCGGTGTCGTCGCTCGCCGGGCGCCCGGCGATGCGGCGTTCTGGCGGGAGGAACTTGTCCTCGCACGCCTCCATCGCCATCCGCTCGTCGAGCCCCTGCCCCATGCCGGTCCGCTGCTCGCCTTTGCCCGGATCGTTGCCCAAGATCCGAATCCCGAGGCCGCTATCATCGCGGCCGTCCGCCTCGCGATCTGCCTGACCAACGGCGCCTCCGCTGCCTACCACGCGCTGGAGGGCGATGCCCAGCTTGTCGTGCGCCACGCCGAGAAACTGGGGGGTATCGTTCTCCCTTCCTTCCCCGGTGGCACCGACGCCGCACCCGCCCAGGCCCGGCTTGCCGGTCCGCAACTGACGATCACCGTCCGCGAACCCACCCAACTCCTCCCGAATGGGACCGAACCTGCGTCTGCCTCTGCTGGCAGGGCACGTGGTTTCCTTAGCATCCGCTGGTCCTCCGCGAGTCAAGCAGAAGGACACTCCGGGGAAGTCCAGGGGCCGCTCATCGGGCTCGCCGACCTGCTCGGGATCGTGCTGAGCCGCACCGCCGATGATCCATCTCACGCCGATCTCGTCGAGCTGGACCGCCTCTCGGACGAGCGGATGTGGGACCCGTCTGGGCGCATCGCCGCCACCGGCGTCGCTGCCCTGGCCCAGAGGCTGACCGGCAGCATAGCTGCCCTGGTCTACCGAGCCTCGCCGGGCGACACCCTGAGCACGGAGGCCGCCGTGCCCCTTGTCCGGTCCGCGACCGACGGCTCGGCTGCCCGCGGGTGGCCATCCATCGCGCTGCTCCAGGCCACCGATCTCGCCGCCCTCCTCTCGGGCGACTCCGTCCTGGTGCCCGATCTGTGCGCCGCGCGGTGGCCGGCGCCCCACCCAGACAGTTCCGCCTGTCTCGCCGGCGCCCCGATTGTGGCGCCCGACCATCCCGTATCCGGCTTCATGCTGGTCTTCGGAGCGCCGTCCGGACGCATCGACCACGTCCGCGTGGGAGCGCTCGTCGCCCTGGGCCGCGCAGTTGCCCGCGCCACCCGATCGTCCATACCACGTCGCCCCGAGCCGCCGGCCGGGCCGGCCAGCCTCCCCTTGGACCTCCAGACCACGGTCGATTCGGTTGCCGCGATCCTGCACCGGGCAATTGACCTGTCCGAAGGGCTGAACGTCCTGACCACCGCCGCGGTCTCGATGTCGCGAGCGTTCGCCGCCGGAGTCCACCTGTTCCACAGCACGGGCACCGGCATTCGTGTCGCGGCCCGCTGGAGCATGGAGCAACCTGAGGAACAGGCCGGACCGGCCAATCCCTGGACCTATTACGAGTTCGCGCCCATCGACGGCGATAGCAGCGGAACCCGCCGCCTGCAGACGCAGCAGGCCCTCCAGCGGGCGATATCAATTCCTCCCGGCTCTCAGATCGTCGCCTTGCCCCTCCTGCTCCGTGGCAGCGTCATCGGGATCTTCTGGCTCGCTCGCCGCGCCGTCGACCCGCCGTTTGCGCCCGACGAGATCGCCGCCTTTGGCGTCCTCGGGCTCCATGGCATCTCCGCCATCGAGCGCGGGCTCTTGATCGAAAGTGAGCGCCGCCAGCGCCATGAGGCGACGGTTCTCCTGCGTCTCGCCGCGGCGGTCAACGGCGCCAGTACCCTCGAAGAGCTCATGGACATGGTGGCGACGATCGCCGGCGAGGCGGTCGGTGCCGATCGGGTATCGATCTTCATCTACGACGCCACCCAATCAACAACGGTCGGCGGGGCGCGCTACGCGGTCGAAGGCGGAGAGGCGAGTCGCCTCGATCTGTCCCGCATTGCGGATGCCTTCGCGCCATACGACGTGCCAGCCGAGGCGGAAGTGATCCGTACGCGGCAACCACTCCTCCGCGATGCCCAGACCCCGTTCCCAGACGTCGTTCCGGACGAAAGCTGGCGCAGTGACGTCGTCGTACCCCTGATCGCCGAGAACAGCGTCCAGGGAGTTCTCTACGTCCGCGAGAGCGCGCGGCCACGCCTCTTCGGTCCCGAAGACACGACGCTGCTCCAGGCGATCGGCCAACATGCCGGGTTCGCCGTCCTCCGGGTGCGCGACGCCGAGGCCGCCGCCCGTCGCGCGGAGTACTTGGCCGCGCTCAACGCGCTCGGCAGAGCGTTGTCGGGCACGCTGGACATCGACGAGCTCTGCTTGATCCTGCGAGATCACCTCCTGCGCATGCTGCCGCTGGATGCGTTTGCCGTCGCCCTTTCGACCGGCAGCCCGGTCGATCCGGTGGTGGTCTACGCCGACGACGACGCCGAACTGCGCGACCTCTTCGCCGCCCGGGAACTCCCGGGCGGCTCGCCCGATATGCTCGTCGTCCCCATGGTCAGTAATGGCGTCACCATTGGCTTGATCGCGGTCAGGCGGGGCGACAACATGGCTTATCCCGCCGAGGACGGACACACCCTCGAAACCGTCGCGCAACTGGCCGCCGCAAGCTTCGCCTCGGCCCGCCTCTTCGCCGAATCCGCCGCCGCCCGCGATGTCGCGGAAGGCTACGCGGAGGACATCCAATCCGTTCTCAATGTCACGCACGCCGTGGCCTCGGCCCCGGACCTCACCACCATGCTCGAGGTGCTGGCCACCGAACTTGGCTCTCTCATCCCGCATCACGAGTGCGTCGTTTTCCGGCTGTCGGCCGGCGGCGAGTCACTTGTAGCCACCCTCTATCGCCGGGATGGCGCCGCCATCAACCTCGCCGATCCGACGCTTCCCTCGTCGGAGGGGCATTGCGGGCTGGCGATCGCGACCGGTCAGCCTGCCCTGATCAACAACGCCCACCTTGATCCACGCAGTGCCTACAGCGAGCACCAGCTGGCGGAAATCACCAGCCACGGCGAGCACGTCATGGTCGCGCCCCTCGTGGTGTCCGGCCAGTCGATCGGCGTGATCTTCCTCAACCGCCCTGGGCTCGACAGGCCATTCACCACCGCCGAGTTCGCGATCTTCTGCGTGTTGGCCGAGCAGGCCGCCACCGCGGTCCGCAGCGCCACCCTGGTCGCGGAAGCGACCCTGGCCCAGGAACGCAGCTCGCGCCACGCCGAGAATCTGGAAGCTGTCCTCGCCACCGCTCGGGCGGTTACGGCCCAGATCGAACTGCCCAAGACGCTCGAAGCGCTTGCCGACCACCTCCAGCGCCTCTTGCCCCACGATCGCCTCTATGTTTGGCAGCGCAACCGCAACGGTGCGTTCTTCCAACCGCTCATCGCGCGCACCGCGGGCAAGCCGGATTCAACCGCCTCCTCGGTCCCGGCCACCGACGAAGGCTTCCGCCGCCTGACCCAAGCCCACAACCCGATGCGGCTCTATCTGGAGGATGGCTCGGGACGGCGCCTGCTGATGCCGCTCGTCGTTCCGGGCGGTCCCATCGGCGCGCTGGAGCTGGTTCGGCTTGGATCTGATGGATTCAGCGACGAAGAGGTGACGGTCTTCCAGGTACTGGCCGGTCAGGCCGAGGTCGCGATCCAGGCATCGTTGCTCATTACCGAAGAGCGGCGACGGCACCGGTTCACCGAAGTGCTGGTCGACGCCGCGGCCGCCCTGAACGAAGCCCACACCCTGGAAGAGGTCATGCGCCACGCGACCGAGGCCGCCGCCGACGCCGTCAACGTCAACCGGGCCGTCCTCTACCTCTATGACGACACCGGCGAGAACACGGCCGCCTGGCACGCAATCAACGTCGACGACGGGCACGTGTACGCCGAGTTCGCCAAGCGCTCCGCCCGCGACGTTCCTGTCGAGCGCGAGATCCTGGAAACACGCCGGCCAGTCGTGCGCGAGCGGCTGGCGGAGCTGCTCGTCGAACGGCCAGAGCTGAACTCCGCCCGCCAGCGCGGCGGCGCGGCCGTGCCGCTTCGCGTCGGCAACCGCGTCCGAGGCGTGCTCTACATCTGGGACGACGTGCCGTCCGGCCAGCAACCCCGCGATTTCGATACCGACGAGATATCGTTACTAGAGGCGATCTGCGACCAGGCGGGCATCGCAGCGGAACGGGCCACGCTCCACGCCGATACCGAGCGCCGGATCATCCAGCTCCGCGCGATCGAGGGCGTCAGCGCCGCCGTCACCCGCACGCTGGATCTCGGTCCAATGCTGCGCGAGACCCTCGCCCGGGTCGCCGAAGCGCTGTCCGGTGAACTGGGAGTTGTCGCCTTCCCGGAAGGCGACCCACCCGTGTTGCGCATCGTCGAATGCTCGGGTGAGCTTGGAGCGGAGTCGATCGGACTCGAACTGCCACCCGACAAGAGCGTCAATGGCAAGGTGTTCGCCACCGGAACGCCGGTCCGCGGGCAGGAAGGCGACGGGAATCCGTACCTTCCGCCCGGGCGGAAAGAAAACGTTCATCCGGTACTTCCTGTGCGTCCCCCTCCAGATCGAAGGACGGACCATCGGCACCCTTCAAGTGCTGCGCTCCGCTCCCGGCCCCTTCACCGAACAGGACGAAGAGCTGCTTCGCCTGATCGCCAGCCAGCTGGCGGTCGGCATCGAACGGGCCAGGATGTTCGGGATCGCCGTGGCCGCCCGCCAGCGGTCCGAGCGGCAGGCCGAACAACTCGAAACCGTGCTCACGAGCAGCCGGACGCTGGCCCTCCAAACCGATCTGCCGACGACCCTCGATGCCTTCTGCGACGGCCTCCACCGCCTGGTGCCGTTCGAACACGCCGTCGTCTACCGCGCCGACGCAGAAGCAGAGCACCTCGTCCGCATCTTCCAGCAGGTGCACGGTCCGTTGGAACTGGTCCACGAGCGGTTGCCGATCAGCGCCGGCGTCTCCGGCGAGGTCACTCACCGCCACCTCCCCATCCGCGTCGACAACCTCGAGCGGCACCCGCACTTCGAACCGATCGCCTGGAAGGACACCCCCGCCTTCCGGAAAGCGTTGGCCGCCGGTATTCACGCGATCATCATGCCGTTGATGGTGGAGGGGTCACTGCTCGGGATCGTCTGCATAAGCCGGGTTGGGCCAACATCCTTCAGCGACGGCGAGTTCGCGATCGCGCAGGTCTTTACGGGTCAGGCCGCGGCGTCCATCCGCACGATGGATCTCGTCGGCCGCAACCGCGACCTCTACCTCGGCGTCGTCCGCTCGCTGGCGGCGATGGTCGATGCCAAGGACCCGTACACCCACGGCCACTCCGAGCGGGTCAGCAAGCTGGCACGCCGCATCGCCAATGCCCTCAACCTGCCGGTGGAGCAGGCGGAAACGGTCGAGTTGGCCGCGTTGCTGCACGACATCGGCAAGATCGGCGTCCCGGACCGGATCCTGCAACGGCCCGGCCCGTTGGACGAAGCCGATCGGATCACGATGATGGGCCACGCCGCCCAGGGCGCCCAGATCGTTGCCCAGGCCGATATCGAAGCGTTGCAGCCGCTCGTTCCCCTGATTCGCCACCACCACGAGTGGCACAACGGGAACGGCTATCCGGACGGACTGGCGGGAGAAGATATTCCCATCGGCGCGGCGATCATTGGGGTGGCCGACGCCTACGATACCCTCGTAACCGACCGCCCCTATCGCCGCGGCCGGCTGGTCGCGGAGGCGGTCGCGGAACTGCGCCGCTGCGAGGGAACCCAATTCCGCCGGGACATCGTCGAGGCGCTCGCGTCGTTGGATAACCTCGATGCCGGGTTGGCGGGCGCACCCTGGGAGGAAACCGAACCGGTGCCGCAAAGCGAACCATCACTGGTCGATTACGCTACCGACCTGGGTCCGGCCGGCGATGCCGGGCCGGGCCGCATGGGGGACAGCCGGCCCTTGGCGGTCCTCGTCGATGTCGCCAAGATCACCCGGCACATGCCGGATCTGCAGACCTTCCTCGACCAGTTGCCCGCGATCGTGCAACATCGGCTGGGCTATGAAGACGTTGCCCTCTATTTGGTCGATCCGGAGACCGGCGCGGCGCATTTGGCCGCGCACGCCGGCACCTACCGGACATTCGCGAGCGGGCGCGGGAGTCCCGGAGATGACACCATCCCCTCGGAGGTAGCCCGCACCGGCAAGGCATTGGGAACCGGCCTCACCGGGTTGGGATCCACGGCCGCAGCCGACGCCATCCAGGACGACCGCGCCGGCTCCGAGCTCGCCGTCCCCTTGATCGTCGATGACCGCACCATCGGCGTGCTTTCGGTCGCCTCTAGCACCGCCTCAGCCTTCGCCTGGAGCGACCACCGCGCCCTCTCCGCCATCGCCGACCAACTCTCCATGGCCGTTCACGTCGCCCAGCTCCACGCCGCGGCCAAGCACGCCGCCGCAACCGATGGCCTGACCGGCGTCTCCAATCACCGCGCCTTCTACGAGGCGCTCGAGGACGTGGCCGCGATCGGCGATCCGTTCGCCGTCATCCTCTTCGATGTCGAAGGGCTCAAGGAGACGAACGACAGCCTGGGACACTTGGCGGGCGACGCACTTCTGCGCCAGGTCGCGCACACCATCAGGTCCCATATGCGCGAGACCGACTTGGTTGCCCGGTATGGGGGCGATGAGTTCGCGGTCATCATGTATGGCGGAGATGCGGAGCCGGTGCGCGTAGCTGCCGCCATTCGGGCGACTCTCCTCCGGGATACCATCGATCCGGAAGCGCGCAGCACGACCGTCCGTTACGGTGTTGCCGTAAGTCCGATCGACGCAACCGGCCCGTCCGATCTCGTCGCCATCGCCGATGCCCGCCTCTACGAGATGCGCGCTTCCCAAACGCGCACCAAAGAGCGTACTGAGCCCGGACCTGCTCGCCTCTGATTGACCTCTCATGCCGTGGAACCGGTCGAAGGCAGACGCGCCAGTCCCTCCTAGGGGCGATACATGCGTCGCCCACTCCCCCAACACGGCCGACTTTCTCGCTGGCTCGCTGGCTAAAGCACTCGACTTAAAGGTTGGCCGCGTCTCTGGGCCGTGCGGGGCTCACGGCCCAGGGTCGGCCCGGGCTCAACATCACAGCGTCTCCGAGGCTAGCGGCGACGGCGGCCCAGGTGTTCGGTGAGCGCATTAGCTGGCTAGCTGGCTAGCTCGCCGCCGCCACGCTGTGGGGCGCCTCCGGTGCCTCGATCCACTGCTCGGCCCATGTCGAGACGGCGTGGATCACGTCCGACAGCGCCCGGCCCTTATCGGTTAGACCGTACTCGATGCGGACGGGCGTCTCCGGGAACACAGTGCGGACGACCATTCCTTCGGCTTCGAGCTCCTTCAGACGCTCCGAGAGCAGCCGGTCGCTCAGGCCCGGCACCGCGCCGGTGATGTCGCTAAACCGGGTCGGGCCATCGAGGAGCACGCGCAGGATCGCACCGGACCACCGCCGGCCGATCAACTCGATCGCATGGTGGAATCGCGGGCAGAATGCGACTGGTTCAGGATGATATGCCCTCGTTTTCATAAGGCGATTATTACTCATCGTAAGCCGGTACGCAACCGTCAGGAACGAAACAGCCCGATTGGCACGGGTTTCTTGGGGGCGCAATGGCGGGTACGGCGCACCACGCGTGCACCGGATACACGCTCGCCATGCCCGACCCCAATCCCCGCTACATCCAATCCGTCATCGATCACTTCGCCCCGCGGATCGGCGCCGAGATGGAGCGCAACGAGGCGGAGATGAAGGCGACCTTCCCCGGCTGCTCGATCTTCCGGTACCGCCACGCCGGAGTTCGGGGGCGGGGCGGCGTGTCGGTGCACCACTTCGGTTGGACCGACGCGGGGTCCCTCGTTCCCGAGCAAAGGCGCTGGGGCGGCCAGTGCGCCTCGACTGTATGCTTCCAGGGATGGCCGTGCGCCTTAGCCGACCCGCGTGATCGGTGGCAGGACATAGGTGCCGTCCATCACCTCCGCTCGCGGCTGGTACATGCGCAGGATCGGCCGGAACGCGTCCGGCGGCGTTGGCAGCCAGTTGGACGCCTTGTCCGGCCCCGGCGATCCGTGTTGGAGGTAGACGTCCAGCGACCCGTCCGCGTTGTACCGCACCCCGGGCGTGCGATCGCCGATGGAATAGCGGTCGATCGCGTTGTCGACCAGGTAGTATTACGGCAGGTTGTACATCGTGAGCGACCAGAAGGCGTCCACCGGCGGCGGTTGGTCGAAGTGCAGGACGTACGCGTTCGTGCCGGTCAGTTGTTCTCCCGTGTCGTCCACGAAGACATTGGCGTAGTCCGCCTCGTAGCCGTGGTTGCCCCAGAGGCCGACCCGGGCGATGGCCGCCCGCACCCCGATCGCCTGCTTGGGATCCGCGATCTTCCACTCCGGCCGATCGATGGTGCCGAGGCCGAGCCGCTCTGTGTTGTAGTCGAACGAGTGAAGCCCCTGGATCCAGCCGTTAACGGGCTCGACGTGCCCCTTTTTCGACATGACTTCGATGGCGTCCTGCCCCGCCGTGGCCGCCTCGGCGAGCACGGCCGCGACGTCGGGGGCGAGGTCGGCGTAGGTCTCCGGCCCGCCGAGGAGTCCGAGCGGCGCGAACGACTGGAGCAGCGCCCGTTCGGAGTCGGGCGGCGGGAACAACGCCGCCCACGCCCGCATTTGTTCCCAGAACCGCAGGGCTGGTGGGACCTCCGTGTTGTACGGGGCGATCTCCCGGTCGCCGTAGGTTCTCCCGGCGGTGACCGGCGGGTTCGGGAATCGGCTGAGCGGCGTGACCCACGTCTGGGCCTGAAGACCGGCCACGTTCGGGATGTCGTCGGCCCCGGCCACGGCGTAGCGACCAATGATCGAGAACAGCGTGTTTGAGGCCGGAATATGGGTGACCCCCGGTGGCACCTCGCCGTCCCAGCCCGGGGCCGAGATGAGGAATTCTCCCCTGCCGGTTCCCGTGGCGCGGCGCCCGACGTAGGCAAAGTTGTTTGTCCACGGATCGACGAACTGCATCACGTGGTACCGGTCGTTCGTATCCGGCACGTGGAGCACCAGCGGCTCTTCGGCGATGCTGCAGTGGGCGAAGGAGTAGAGCGTGTCGTTGTTCAACGAGACGAACTCGTCCGCCGGACCTGCCAGCTGCCTGGCGTGGCCGAAGAGGTTAACCGGGCCAACATACGGCACCTTGGGGACGGTGGTTTGGGACGTCACCTCGGTCAGGTTGTAGACCAGGGGATAGCCATAGATATAGGCGGTCCGGGCGAGCTCACGCAGTGCAGCGTCCGTCATGGTTCCTCCGGATGGTGTCGTCGGCACGTCCACGCCGCTATCGACTACGCACTTGGGGATGGGACATCCCATTGCGGTGCACCGTCGAGCGTTGGACCAATGCCGATCGGGGCGGCGGACAGGTTACCACCCCTGGCGTCTCCAGCGTATAGGCACGTTGGGGCGCTGCGACGACCAGAAATGATCAGGAAAGGGTAGTTCTGAGCGCAACGACAGCCGGACTGCAACGGGGCGATCGAGCGCACGGACGACCGACGCGGCCTGGTCTCCCCGGCTATGCCTGGAAGGGCCGGGGTGGCCCGCCTCCACGCGGCCCACGATCGGATCCAGCGCCGATGCCCCGCGGCCCTTGGGGTGTTAGGCGTACCGGCTCATCCTCCCGCTGGCCCCGCTCTTGCGGACAGAGTGTCAAGGTCCGATTGGTTAATGTTTAGGACTTTCCATTTAGGCAGGTAAATGGTCTTGACAGGCATACCCCACAGGTGTATAGTACCTAACGAAGGGTAAGATACATACCCAATTGATGGCGTCCGAATCTGTCCGTTCGTCGGCGATTCTGGACCCGCTCGGGATGTTGGAGAGGAGACCTCAACACATGGTTACCACGGTTCCGGAAAGCACTACCGCTACCTGGCAGATCGATACCGCCCACTCGGTCGTCGAGTTCGCCATCAAGCACATGATGTTCGCCACGGCGAAGGGCCGCTTCGGCCAGTTCTCTGGAAACATCAATTATGACCCCACGAACGTCGCCGGTTCGAGCGTGACCGTCGAGATCGACGTCAAGTCGATCGATACCCGCGACGAGAAGCGCGACGGCCACCTGCTCTCGGCCGACTTCTTCGATGCCGGAAATTTTCCGACCATCACCTTCAAGAGCACACGGGTCGAGCCGACTGACGACAATAGGTTCAAGGTCTACGGCGATCTCACCATCCACGGCATCACCAGAGAAGCTGTTCTGGACGCGGAATTGACCGGCCAGGGTAAGAACCCGTGGGGCCAGGAAGTCATCGGGTTCTCTGCGACGACAAAGTTCAAGCGGAGTGTATTCGGGCTGGAATGGAATGCCGCCCTCGAGACCGGCGGCGTCCTCGTCGGCGACGAAGTGAAGATCGCCATCGAGATCGAGGCATCTAAGCAGGTCTAATCATCGTAGCTACACTATCCGACGCGGGGGGCGATCATTGGGTCGTCCCCGCTGCATTTTTCGACTGATACGCTGAACCCACAATCCAACGGGCGACAGCTCGGTATCAGGGAGAGATGGAGCCACCGTGCCCGACTCACACGATGATGCGGAATACTGTCATGTACGCCCGGGCGACGCTCCCGGCGGCGTCTACCACTTCCTGACCGGCGTCGTCGCGCCCCGCCCAATCGCCTGGGTATCCAGTGTCGGCCCGGATGGCGTCCTCAACGTTGCCCCCCATTCGTACTTCCAGATCCTGGCCCACAATCCGCCCACCCTCGGCGTCGTCAGCGTCGGCGAGAAGGACACCCTGCGGAACATCCGCACGGCCGGGGAGTACGTCATCAACATTGCCAGCGACGATCTGGTCGAGCGCATGAACCTGACCGCCGCCAACTTCCCCCCAGGGGAAGACGAATTCGCCTGGGCCGGGCTGACCCCGGCCCCGTCCCACACCGTCGCGGCACCCGCCGTGCGCGAGGCCCCCGTCTCCTTCGAAATGCGCCTGTCAGAGATTAAGCCGATCGGCGACTGTTTCCTGATCATCGGCGAGGTCCAGCACGTCCGCTACGCCGCCGCCATCGTCGTCGACGGCCGGATCGATCCGGCTCGCCTCCGCCTCGTAGGCCGCATGGCCGGCAGCACCTACGCCCGTGCCAGCGACCGCTTCAATCTCAAACGACCGACCTATCAATCCCTGCTCGACGCCAACGTCGAGCCGGCCCGACCGGCGGGAGGGTAGGCCGTGCAGATCCGCTGCACGGGGAATCCCCTACCTTCGGTCGCGAAGATAGGGAAAGATAGGGACGGGGGACATCGTTATCGGGACATGCCCTACGACGCTTGCGTCTTCGGCGCGGCGGACCGGGTGCTCCGTCGCCTGGTCGGTAGCTTCGCTGACGGAGGCAGAATCAGTGTGGCCACCGGTTCGGCGTCGGCCGTATTACCCACGTCTACGATCGGCTCGGGCGCGGTAGCGACCGGCGGCGGCAACGGCTCATCAGACGTGCCGTTGGATCCGGCCGGGCCCGCCATGCGGGCCGCCTGACGTGCGCGCAGCAGCGCCTCCGCGTCGGACACGGCGCTCAGTCGCCGTTCCAGGCGCACCTGTGCTTTACGCAGCTTGGCCCGGGCCTCAGCCAGGGATCGCTCGGCCTCTCGTTCCAGGCGCAGAAGCCGTTTTTCGGCCTTTCCGCCCTGCTTCACCAGCGCGTCGGCTGACTGTTCATCGGTGGGCTCCGGCTTGTGCTTCCCCATTCGATCTTCCCCCTGAATTCGGTTTGAGCCGCCACTCGCCCACCGGGCAATGTGCCGGATCTCAAGCCGATCTTCCTAGGAATGTTAAATACATGCGCGCGAAGCAACTCGCGCGATCGTCTCATTACGTTAAGGCATTATGATATTCACGGTCGAAGTTGTCACGACCCTGCGATCGGCCAAGCAATTATTGACAGGAGAGTACCGTGGCAACCGGCCCCATCATCGCAGCCTTCGATATCGGTTCCAACACCATCAAGATGACCGTCGGGCAACCGGATGGCCACGGCGGCGTCGATATCCTGCACATGGGTACCGATACTGTTCGCCTGAGCTTGGGCGTCGAGCGTACCGGCAGGCTCGCCGATGACCGCATCAAGGCGGCCCTTGCCTCCTTGACCCACCTGGCGGCCAAGGCGCGGGATCTCGGCGCCACCCGCCTGATCGGCGTCGCCACCGCCGCCACCCGCTCGGCGGCGAACGGCCCCGAGTTTCTCGATCAGGTGCGTTCCGGCATCGGCATCGACGTCCGCGTGATCGACGGCGACGAAGAAGCTGACCTGACCTTTCGCGGGCTGGCCGCCGGGATCGATATCTCCGGCCAGATCGTTGTCGCTGACATCGGCGGCGCCAGCACAGAGTTGATCCTGGCTCTGGACGGAACCGTCCAGTTCGCCACGTCCGTGAAAATGGGCTCGGGCGCGCTGACTGAACGTCTGGTCCACACCGACCCACCCACCGCTGCCGAAATCGACTCGTGCCGCGCTGCCGCGCGGGAAGACGTCTCTGCCGCGCGGGAAGACGTCCTTTCGTCCGGCTTCCACCGCGGCGCAGGCCCGGCGCGTCTGGTGGTCGTCGGCGGCACCGGCGAGTTCCTCGTCCGCCTCCTGCCCCCGGGATCGACGCTGGATAGGGACGAGATCGACGCTGTGCTCGATCGCCTTCTCCGCACCAGGTCCGCCGATATCGCCCGCGAACTCGATATTCCCGAAGCCCGGGCCCGGGTCCTCCCCGCCGGCGTCGCGATCGTGCGCACCCTGGCAGACGAATTGCATCCAAATGCTATCGAGGTATCCCAGAGCGGCATCCGCACCGGCCTGCTGCTGGACGCGTTCGCCGCGAACGACCGCACCACCGCCAATTGAGGAGATGAATGGCCAAGATCGACGATCCCGCGTTGGATCCAAACCAGTCGTATGAATCCGCGATGCGTGACCTCATCGCCCGCCGCTGGGCCGCCGTCTGGGCCGCGGTCCCGGTCGCCGTCGCCGGTGAGGATATTGAGGGTGTCCACGATGTCCGGGTGGCGTCCCGCCGACTCCGAGCCGCCATGGACATCGCCGTCGCATGCTTCCCTGCCAAGTGGTACGCGCCCCTGCACCGCGTTGCCAAGGAGATCACCGGGGCCCTCGGCGAGGTCCGCGACCGCGACGTGATGATCGAGTCCCTGACCAAAGCCCGGAAAAAGGCGGCCGCCGAAGAGCACCCCGGTATCGACCGCCTGATCGACCGGCTCGAGCGTGAGCGCGATTGCGCTCGCGCGGAGATGGTCCGCTACCTGGATGCCCTAATGAGCGGCGACGTACCCCGCGAGGTCGAAGAACGCTTCGGTCCTGAGGCCGCGCTCCCCAACGAGACGAAGGACGCCGCATGAGCAAAGCCTGGCCCGTACCCGAGATCGATCCGGCAGGGACCCTGGCCGAGAACGCTCGCAAGATCCTGGCAGTCCGCACCGCCGAATACTTCTCCTATGCGCCGATCGTCGATATCCCGGAGGCAGTCGAGCAGTTGCACGCGCTCCGGATCGCAACCAAGCGGCTGCGTTACACCCTGGAGCTCTTCCGCGACGTCTTTGCCGAACGCGGCGAAGCCCTGATCGACCAGGTCAAGGCCGTGCAGGAGGATCTGGGCGAAATCCACGACCACGATGTCCGCCTCGATCTCATCGACGCCGAGTTGGACAGCCTTGAAGCCGAATCGGAGGCGGAACGGGACGAGTCAGTGGCGGCAAACCCGCGGATCGGTCTCAACGCGCTCGCCGGACTGGAGCGCACGGCCCGCCAGGATCGTTACAACGCCTTTCGGCAGCGCTGGCATGCCAGCGCTTCCCGGATGCGATCCGAGCTGGTGGATCTGTCGTCACTTTCGATTGACGAAGCCGCGGCCTAAATCACTTGGCACGACTCCTGCGCACGGGTGACCCATGGTCAGCACATGACCAGGATCACAGCGTCTCGACAGCCCCGAAGAGGTTGCATTGAACGCGCGAGGCCGTGCCGTCATTCCCCTGCTCGCGATCGCCATCGCGGTCATTGCCGGATTCGTCGTCAATCGCTACGCGGCGACCGAGGCCCAGGACGTCAGTCCGGCCGGCAGCGAAGTGCCCCTCCGCGATATCGGCGGTCGCGATATCGGGGTGGTCACCATCGCCGATACGCCCGATGGCCTGTCGCTGTCGGTCAGCGTCTCGGGGTTGAAGCCAGGCGATCACGGCATCCACCTCCACGAAGCCGGTCTCTGCGATCCCTCGGGCGGCACGCCGTTTGAATCGGCGGGAGCCCACGTCAATCCCGCGATGATGGTTCACGGCGGCACGCCGGTCGCCGGCATGCCGATCGCCGAGCAGCAGCGCCACGCCGGCGACCTCGGCAACCTGACCGCCGATTCGGCCGGCATCGCCGTCTACTCGATCACCATACCTGAGGTAACCTTGGCCGACGGCCCGACCACCCTCTCCGATGCCGATGGCACCGCCCTGATCGTCCACGAAGAACCCGACGACCTGATGACCGATCCCTCCGGCAACAGCGGCGGTGGTCTGGCCTGCGCTGTCATCGCCGCGCCACAGGCGACCGCGGCGACCCCGGCAGCCTCGCCCGCCGCCGACACCACCGCGACCGAACCCCCGGCGGCAGTTGCCAGCCCAGCAACTTCTCCCGAAGCGAGCCCAGCAGCCGACGCGGGCGCAGCCGCGGCTGAAGTGACCGTGACGGCGATCGACATCAACTGGATTGAGAAGGAACTGACGATCACCGCCAATACCGATACCCGGTTCGTCATCACCAATCAAGGCGCGGCGGGCCACAACTTCAGCATCGATGAACTCGGCGTGAGCGTCGATATCGCGCCCGGCGATACCGCCGAGGTCACAATCAACGCCCCGGCCGGCACCTACGAGTACTACTGCAACGTCCCCGGCCACGCCGCCGCCGGCCAGGTCGGCACCCTCACCGTCCAGTAGGCTCCACCCAACAGCGCCCGCCGTGGTGGCCACTCTCACGAGTACGCTTCCCAGATAGCCCGGCTGAAGCCGGCTGCCGCCCGTCTCGACCGGCGGAGAGATCCGAACACCGCCCCGGCGTGGCAGCCCCCTTTAGGGGGGTTATCAGATTCAGCCCGGGGCTAAAGACCCCGGGCGACGCCCAGACGGCGTTCCAAATTACCCCGGGCAACGCTCCAGTCTCGGAGAAGCTGTCCATCTACCTGTTCAGCCCGCTGGGTAAGGGCCGTCGGCCCCGGTAGCAAGGTGACGCGGCCCTTTCTCAAAGATCCCGCCCAGTGATCCCCATCGACCCCAACTCACCGTCACCCTTCCCAGCAACCACCCCACCCATCACGTCCGCACCGCCTCCATCCGTGGCACCCGGTCTGGATTGGAATCCTCCAACTCGTGGAACGCCGGGACGAAGAACATCCCGAGCGCCAGTAGCTGCTGCCCGACGGCAAACAGCAGAATCGTCGGGTTGAACCCGGCCCCCTCGATCAGCCCGCCGGCGGCGATCATCCCCAGGGGCTGGGCGGCCAGCCCAATCGCCGAGTAGCTGGCAAAAACCCGGCCCCGGATCTCCGCCGGGGCGCGTTCGTGCCGGATCGTGACCATCAACGGGTTAATCGGCCCGGTCACGATCCCCGATATCACCATCGCCACCATGATGAGCAGCAGCGAGGGCTCGACCAACATGACCCACCACGCGACCGGCGCCAGCCCGAAGCCGACCATCCACAAGAATCGCCGAGAGAACCGCAACCCTATGCTCCCGTACAGCGTCACCCCGATCAGCGATCCAACCCCAGCCGCCGCAAACATCAAGCCCAGCGCCGTCG
The DNA here is from genome assembly GCA_963724285.1 of uncultured Chloroflexia bacterium. Classification (GTDB taxonomy): domain Bacteria; phylum Chloroflexota; class Chloroflexia; order Thermomicrobiales; family UBA6265; genus CAVRUD01. Next base: position 394,655 of record CAVRUD010000030.1, read on the forward strand.
CGCTGTCGAGCACGTCTTCGGCGTACACCGGCAACACGACGGCAAAGAACGAACCGTTGAACCCATTGGACAGAGCCAGGACAATCGCCATCGGCCACAGCACGCGATCGCGGCGGATGAACCGCAGCCCCGCCAGGAGCTCGGCTCGCCAGTGCCCCGTGATCGCCGCCCGAATCGGCGCAATGTTGCGGCACCGTGAACGCCACCAGGCCCGCCGAAACCGCGAAGGTGGCGGCATCGATCCACATCACGTTCGTCGCGCCCAGGATCGCCACCAACAGACCGGCAACGGGCGGCGCCAGGAGTGAGGCGACGTGCTGGGCCGCCTCATACGAGGCATTGATCCTGGCCAGCGGGACATCGGCCAGCTTCGCCAGTTCCGGGAGGGCGGCGCGGCGCGCGGTCAGGCCGGGGATATCGAGTAACGCGCCGAGGAACACCAGCACCAGAAGTTGCCAAAAGTGCAACCCGATCGTGTGGTACAGCAGCGGGATCGCCGCGATCGCCACCCCGCTGACCAGGTCGGAGACCACGCTCATCTGCTTGTAGCCGAACTTGTCGACCAACGACCCACCCAACACGCCCGCGACAAACGCCGGCAAGAGCTGCGCGAATCCCACGAACCCGGCCCGGGCCGCGCTCCCCGTCGTTTCGAGCACGAACCAGGGCAGCGCCACGGCGGTGAGGTTGTTCCCGATCAGTGAGATGATGTTGCCGATCAGCAGGGCATAGACCGGCAGGCGCCGAGGCGTGGAGGTGCCGTTCATTCGGGGCTGTCTGGATCGTTGCGCTCGGCATCGCCGCTTGCGATTCCCCGGGTACGTCAATGACGGCCGGGTAGAATCCGAGGAGCAACTCGTACAACTGGCTGCCCGGCGGGGCATCGGAGAGGAACTCGCTCGGCATCGGGTCCTGCCCCTGGTAGTCGTGCTGGACCTGATCGAGCCTATCCAGGAACTCCGCCGTCTCCTCCGGGCGCATGAGAAGCCACTTGCGCCCCAGGACCAGCGAGTTCGGCCCCTTGTCGTCGTCGCGGGAGCGGTCGAGGTCGATCAACCCGGCCGCGACACTACGCCGGATCTCCGTCCGGACTTGATCGAACATGATCGACAGCAGGACCTCCAGGCCGTCGTCCCCGGAGGCCGCCGGGGAGAGCAGCGCCCTGTCCACCCCGATCCGGTAACTTGCCGCCGCGTACCGCTTCTCGACGATCCCGGAGACCAGGCGGGTCGCCGCGACCCGGATCAGGTCCGCCCCTTCGAGCAGATTGACGTGGTAGTACAGCTTGGTCTGGGGCGTCCCCAGGGTCGCCGCCAGCTCCTTGACCGTCAGCGGGCCCGGCGCGGAGCGCAGCGCCTCGACGATCTTGAGCCGCACCGGCTGCGTCAGCAGGCGCAAGGTGTCGAGATCGTCGATCACCCGGACCGAATCGGAATGTGGCCGTGCCTGTGTCATTGATACTCTCATAGTCTGTTCAAGAAGGAATTCATCATTCAAATAGATTTGAATGAGTGCTAGTTTGGCCCGGCTGGCCCCGATGTCAAGGCTCCGCCGCTGGGTCCAATGACTTGCCGATTCACGCGACCAGCGGGAACTCCGCCTAGATGTCCGGTCGCATCAGCTATCTGCCCGCTCGCCCGCAAGCAGGCGGACGTGATGCGTACGGTCCAGCGCTGGCTCCTGCGCTACCGGGCGCAGGGGTTGGTGCGCCAGGTGCGTCTCGTTCGCAGGAGGCGCACTTTCCCTCCGAACCTCATCCGACGGAACGAGGGGCTGGTCCTGCCATCGCCACGATCTGCAGGACGCTAGGGATCTCGCGCGCGACCATCTACCGCGCCATAAAGTCGTAGCGTCCCCACTCGCTGGCATCGCCCTCGCCGGGATGTGGTCCAGGGGAGAAGGGACCGGGTCGTCGAGGTCCGGCAGGCGGACCACGTCGGCGAACACCCATCGCAACCAAGCCGTCTGCTCGGCGTCCCACCCCTGCAGGGCCGTCGACCCCTCGGGCCCGTCGACCCGGACCTGATCCGACGCGACCAGGCCGCCGAAGGTGACGTGCACCGCGTCCCACTCGTGGCCGGCGCGCGCGAAGTCCGGAACGATCAGGTCCCCCGAAAGGCCGCCAGGGGCCGGGGCCGGGAACGCCAGGCACAGCCGCCGCCAGTCGGCCGGCGACCGGACCGCGAAGACCCGCGCGTCGCGTTGCGGCACCATCCGAAACGCTCGTGCGGTAAGCCGAGGGGGCCCAGATCGCGCGAGGACGCCTGGGCCGCGACCAGGTACGAACTGATGCCGTCCCATTCGGTGGAGGTGAACAGCCCCCACGCCGGCTTCTGCCCGTACCGCTCGTGCTCCGTCGGACCCCGCACGGGTGGCCGTGGCCGGGTCTCGCCGTCCGGGAACCTGGAGAGGAGTTGGTCGAGCCGCTCCGCCGATGCGAACCACCAGGCCGTCGCCGGGAGCGAGACCAGGTCGCGCGCCAGCGGGCGGAGGCGGGGGCCCTCCGCGAGGAGATCGGCAACGACCGCCTGGCGGTTACCTTGCCAGAAGTCGACGTGCATCGCCGCCCTATTAAACAGAAAGAACGAGGTGGGCGGGTCGGCGGCCGCGTGGACGTCGAGGCGCAAGCTGTCGATCCAGAGCAAGAACGCGCACCCGAGGGGGCTTTCCGTGAGGGCTGTGCTCCGCCGTGCGATCCTGCTCCGCTCGTCCATCCGACCCGCTCCGGTATCCATTCAACCACCATCGGTCCGCCCCGCCGAGTTCCCACGTCGCCCGTAGGTCTCGCTGCCGGCACGTCCCGCCTACTAAGAGCCCCACCACCGCGGCGAACGTCGTCCTGGGGCGCATGAACCCTCCTCGTCTCCGTCGTCGACCCCGCGGCGCGCCTGGTTCGGGCGGGCGGCATTGGATCTACCAGACGTTCTCCCTGTACTTGGCGGACTGATGAAGGCGTCGATGATGCCGAGGTGGTCGAGGCGACGCGTCTAGGAGCGCGGATCGTCACCGAGCGTGAGGGACACGACCGCGAACTTGGCTTCTGCGGGATCGGCCGGCCTATCCGACCCAATAGACGGTACCAAGAACCCGCCAGCTGGAACCAGTAGAGACTCACCGGCGACGGCGAACGGCGCGATCAACCCCGCGTCGAACTGCATCGACCACAGCAGTTGCCCGTCGGACGTGCGAAACCCACGCAGCAGCCCATCTGCCGCGCCGACGAAGACGACGTCGTTGACGATGGTGGGCCCCGCCCCGAACAACCCGCTGGCGATCTCGGACCTCCAGAGGATCGATCCGGTCGCCGCGTCGAGGGCCACAAGCTCACCGCGAGCGCGGTCGAGCCCCACCAGGTTGTAGCTGACGCGGTTGTACTCGGTGCTCAAGTTGAGCACGCCGACGTAAAGCACGCCGTCCGCGTAGGCCATCGGCGATTGGACGCCCCCGAAGAGTCCCGGCTTCACCTCGACAAACGTATCGGGGAGCTCAGTTAGGTGGTCGTTCTGGTGCTCCTCGACCGCGCACCGCCACACTTCCGCCCCCGTCTCACTCTCTGCCGCGACGACATAGCCATCCTTCCCGGCGCTGAAGACCATGTTTGTCGGGGTGCCTGCTATGTCTAGCGTGGCCAAGACGGGGGTTTGCTGGTTGTCGTGATCGAAGAGGTCGTGTGGCGCGACGTTGATATGCCAAAGTAGCTCACCGCGCCCCGCGTCGAGCGCGACGAGGCTGTTGGCGTAGTCGTTTGGGCCGGGGCGACTCGAGCCATTGGGAAAGTCTTCCGTTCCGGGAAACGGGGCCGCGTTCCCGGTTCCGAAATACAGTACCCCGGCGTCGTCCACCGAGGGCGGGTACCAGACGCCCCCGCCGCTGTTGAGCTGCGGGTTGCCCCACAGGTCGTCTTTCGTGGTCCGCCACTCCCACACGACGGAACCGTCGCTAAGATCGAGGCGGTAGATGCTACCGCTCGCTCCGGGATGGTACGTGAAGTCGGAGTTGCCTCCGGCCGAGGTGGCGACGAACACTGATCCGTCATGGACCAGCGGAGCGATGGAGATACCGAGGCCGGGATGACCAGAAAGCCGACGCCGCCAGATTTCCTCGCCCGTAGCGATATCGAGCGTGACGACCTCTGCGGTGTCGCCCAGAACTGACACGAGCACCTGTTCGGAGGCCGCAAGCCCGTTGGGGCCGACCGTGGGAACATCGTAGGCCCGCTCCCAGACGATCTCCCCGTGTGCTGCTCGACCGCGGAGACGTTGCCCATCTGGTCGACGAAATAGACGACGCCGTCCAGCACGATCGGGTTCGATGTAATTGCCCCAAACGGGGAGCGTGCCGTGAGGGGCAGCTCCCACGAGATCCGCAGTCGGTGAACTGTCGCGGAATCGATCCGGCTGCCGGATGCTTGGCGCGTAGCCGCGAGGTTGCCTTGAGTCATGGACCAAGCTCCGGCCACCGACGAGCGTTGGGAAGTTGCCCTGATCCCGCTGCCGTTGCGCCATTCAACCGGGTCGCTGCTGGGCACCGTCGAGGCAGTGCGCCAAGGCCGCAGTAGTGGCACGAGCGGGCCGACGCTGACCAGGCCTAGGGCCGCGGCAACCACTGTGGTTCGTCGGGAAAGGATGAGGCTGCTAAACGTCGTCACGTCGTCGCGTCGGGAATTGGCCATCGGCGGTCATTCCTCACCGAGTCGCCGGATCACCAGCCCATTCGCATCTGGGCTGCGTTTCGCGCGAAGGTCCGCTCGATCCGCGAGGCGACTGCGTCAACCTCGGCTAGCCAAGAGACGCAGTCGCTCCCGTGTGACGGAGGGTCTAGCCGGGACCTTGAGCGATCCAGGATCGTCAAAGGTCGCCACGAGTCGAATGGGATTGAAGACAGAAGGAACTCTCGTCGACCTGCACGATGACGGAGCATGGGGCGCAAGGCTTCTGCGAAGATCAGCACGACAGTTGGATCGTCGGCGAACTGGTGAACGGTGCGTACCAATTTCCGTTGATCACGGCGGTGTGGAACGATCGGCCGTAGAGACCCCCCGGACGTCGGACAGAGCTTGTCCGCGGTCGAATAGGCGTACGTGGTCCCGTCGTCCCAGCCGCTCCCTGCGGCGTACCCGTTGCGGAATAGGTCCGTCGAGACGTCGACGAACGTCGCGTTTGGGCAACTGGTTACCCCGTGGACGCGGATGACCGGGTCTTCGTCGATTTGTGAAGATAGTGGGTTGCGATAGACGAGCAGCCGGGAGCGGTTGCCCCAGCGTCGTGGACGGACGTCGACAGCGATACGGCGGCGACGGATCCGATCAGGAACGACATGAGGATCACCAACGAGAAGGCGGACTGGCTACCACGGCGCATGACGTCCTCCCGCGCTTTATGGAATCCGTACTGCAGCGCACCCGCGCGAAGCAGGCAAGGGGGTGGCAACGGGCAACGCCTCTCCTTGGCGACGCTCCTCGGGCCCCGGTTGCTTCGGCTGCCTCTACCCCACTCTTTGCCAGAGAGCGAACAAACCGGACATCCTGGCCACAGGGCGAGTAGCGCTCTCGCAACGGATCGGCTTCATCACGAACCTGAGGTCGGGTTCACCGGAATCGACGGTCGTCGAGGCCGACACCTCGCAGGCGCCAACCCATGTCCGGTTTGCTCGGCCTCGTGCAACTAAAGGAGTAAAGGGACCGCAAATGCCTCACCGGAGAGGGCGACATGGCGTCCGCCGCATTCCCAGTCCAATCGGGCGACGCCGAACTCGTCGGTGCCGCGCGCTCCGGAAACCTCGCTGCATTTGACGTCCTCATCGACCGACACCACGCGCCGCTGCTGCGCTCCCTTGCCCGACAGATCGGAGATCCCGAGGAGGCGAGCGACCTCGCGCAGGAAACGTTTCTCGAGGCGTTCCGATGTATCGGTCGCCTGAACGGTGACGAGCGCTTCGCGCCGTGGCTCTACGGCATTGCCCACAATCGTCTGAAGACGGAGCGGCGGCGACGACTTGCCCGCAGGGTGATCTCTCTGCAGTGGTTCCCAGACTCAGTGCTGGAGTCCATCGCGGCGCTTCGCGAGGACGGAGCAAGCGATGCTTGTGATGAGCGGGATCTGGTGCAACACGTGCTCGACAACCTGAGTCCCATCTTGCGGCAGGCCCTCCTGCTGCACACCATGGCAGGGTTTTCGGCGCCGGAGGTAGCGCATATTCTGGGAGTTTCCTTGTCCGCCGCCGAACGGCGGATCAGCCGCGCCAAGAACGACTTTCGCCGATGCTACGTGGCATCGGGGGAGGGCCGCGTGATGCTCGACTGTGACGTGCGCGACGAGGACCTCGTTGCCTACGACGACGGCCATCTCGCCGAGCCTCGTCGGGAATTTGTGGAAGCGCATCTCAACGGTTGTCCCTCGTGCCAGCGGCGGCTTGCCGCATTTCGGGAGGTCGACGATGTCCTCCGCCGCACTGCCCCGTCCGTCGACACCCGACGAAGCCGAGAGGCGTTGCGATGTCGGCTCAAGGAGGACGGGCCGGGCCGCTCGTTCTGGCGACGCTTCACCCCGCTCGTGGCCGTGGCCGGGTTGTGCGTCCTGGCGGCGCTCCCGGGGCCGACGTCATCGAGCGCAGACTCATTGTTTGGCAGATTCGTCCGCTTCGGGGAGGTTCAGGTGCGACGTCTTCCGGGCATTCCAGATGAAGGAGTGCCGGTGAAGCACGTCGCACCCACCGTTGGTACCGCCGTGGGATTCGACGCGATCGAGCCGGCGGAACTTCCCCAGGACCTTGTGCAGGCCGAGCGATCCGTTCCCAGCTTGGACCGCCTGGAGCTGCTCTTCCGCAACCAGACGGGCCTCGCAATCCTGCTCGCGCAATCACCCTCCCGACCGTCGGCGGTCACCGTCGGGCCAACCAGCGACCAATACGTCGTGATGATCGGCGGCACGGAGGTGCTGGTCCTCCCGGATTCCTGGCCAGAGTCCGTCGCGGCCATGTTCTGGGAGCACGACGGGGTGGTCTTCGAGCTGTTCGTGACCGAGTCGTGGGGCGGGCTGTCGCTCGCCGAGGCAACGCCGATCGTCGCGGCACTCATTGACGCGGCGGCGCAGGAGGACACGTAAGGTGATGCGACGGGCAACGCGGCGAGCGATTCTGGTTTCACTGGCAGGCGCGGTGATTCTCGGTGTAACCAAGCAAAACGCGGAGGCTACGCCAACGCCCCGTAGGGAACTCTGCTCCTGGTATCCGAGGAATGAATACTCCTGCTCCGGCGGCATTCGGCGACAGCGCTGGTGCTACCGCTGCTGCGAAGCGCCCTCGGGCTGTGTGGACGTCATTTGCGAATGGCGGATCGCAGGGGCATGCTGATTGGTCCGACCGACGCGATCGCCGCTATGCCAACGGGGATATCCTTTCCAAATTCGGCAATCTGGTGCTCGTGAGATGCCTCAACGGCGAGGCCTCCCCTGCCCGGATGTAGGGTACTGCTTACCCGATCGAACGAGTGCGGGTGGAGCGATGTGCCCCGGCAAAGTGGCAGACCGGCACGGGGAAGCTGTCGACCAGGTAGATCCGCGGTTCGCGGGGAGGTGGGGGAAGGCCCGCGACTTTGTGATGAGCGGAGTGATGCGCTGCGTCGCAGAAGATAAGATTTGCGGTGCCGTCGACCTCGGCGTCGGATCAGTGATGAGCGAATAGCAAGTAAAGTCCTTGCCCGCTCCGCTATCCAGCAATCCAGCATGGAAGGAGCGTCCCGACTGTGACTTCTCTCGACCAGTCAGCCCTCGACCGCGCGCATCGCCACCGCGGTCGACGCCGAGCGCGACCGTGTGATCGCCGACCTGCAGGCGCTCGTCCGCGTCCCCAGCCTCACCGGCGAAGAGGGCGCGGCCCAGGCGGTTGTCGCCTCCCTCATGGAGCGCGACGGGCTCGAGGTCGATGTCTGGGAACCAGACCCTGCCGAACTCGCTCCGTACGCCGATCACGTCGGCGAATTCGACTCCCTCGCTGGCCGACCCAACGTGGTCGGCACCTCCAAGGGCACCGGCGCGGGCCGCTCCCTGATCATCAATGCCCACATCGACACCGTCGAGACCGGCGATCCCGCCCGCTGGACCTACCCGCCGTTCTCCGGAGAACTCGTCGACGGCCAGATCTATGGCCGGGGATCACTTGACATGAAGGGCGGCCTCGTCACCAACATGACCGCCCTCCGCGCCCTCCGGTCCGCCGGCCTGGCGCCCCAGGGCGACATCCATATCGAGAGCGTCATCTCCGAGGAGGACGGCGGGGCAGGCGCCCTGGCCGCGATCCTCCGCGGCTACCGCGCCGATGCCGCCATCATCACCGAGCCAACCCGGCTCGAAACTGTTATCGCCCAAGGTGGTTCGCTCGTCTTCCGCCTCCACGTCGAGGGACGCTCGGCCCACGCCGCCGTCCGCGACGACGGCGTCAGCGCCATCGAAAAGTTCCCGCTCCTGCACCGCGCCCTGCTCGACTTCGAGGCCGAACGCAACCGCACGCTCGACCACCCGCTCTACGCCCACCTGACCAACAAGATTCCCATCAACATCGGCACCATCAGGGGTGGCTCATGGCCCTCCTCGGTCCCGGAATGGCTCTACGCCGAGGGGCGCGCCGGCCTCGTCCCCGGCGAAGACGTCGACACCTTCAAGGCGGAGCTCGTCCAGGTTATCGACCGCGCCGCCCAGGCCGACCCCTGGCTGAACGAGCACCCTCCGCGAGTCGAGTGGTTCTCCGGCCAGTTCGCCCCCGCCGAAATCTCCGGCGACCATCCCCTCGTCGACACCGTCCGGGCCGCGCACCGGGCCGTCACCGGTACAGACTCGCCCACCAAAGCGGTCACCTACGGCGCCGATATGCGCCACTTCCTGATCTTCGGCGACATGCCCTGTCTGATGTACGGTGCCGGTGACGTCCGCTGGGCCCACTACACCGACGAGCATATCGCCATCGACGACATCCTCACCGCCAGCAAGACCATCGCCCACGCCATCGCCCTCTGGTGCGGCATCTCGGAGGCCTGATCGGGGTGTTGCCGGTATCGGTGCGACCACGGCCTGTCTGATCTGAAAAGTCGCAAGGCGTGGAGGGGCGCGATGACTCGCGCCCCGACAAACAGACATCGGGCCGCCGCGCTGGTGCACACGCGCCGCTAATCCTGGCGCCCCCGCAGTCGCCATGCCGCCACTACCCAGGCGGCAAGCAGCGTCGCGGGATAGGCGAAGAACAGGGCGGCGATCAGCGCCAGCGTCTTTTCCTCGCTGATCCCGGGTACATCGAAGTCGGTCGCGATCAGCAGGATGCCGTCGGCGGTCATCCCGACGATCGTCACCCAGGCGCCGAAGCGCACGCCATCCGCCGTGCTGTCCGCCCGGGTCCGGCGCAGGAAGTCGATGGTAACCAGCCCGGTCACGATCGCCGTGGCAACCACGATCCCGATCAGGGCGGGAATGAACCGGCCGGATTCGGTCCCGGGCAAAATCCACCGGCCGGCCAGCATCACCAACCCGATGACGAGCGCCCAGATCACGATGCCGTAGACGATCGCCAGGATCGGCCAGGTCGCCGACCGCCCAGATCGGGGCACCGCCCGCGGCGCCGAGTCGATCGCCGGCGGCATCGGAGCCTCGCGCCTCTCCATCGATTCCGTCCTCCCGTAACCTGCCTGCAATGTCCCGTGCATTCGGCGTCAGCCGGCAACGGTCGGTTTCCCCTGTGCCTTTTGCGCAAAATTGTGTGGCCTCGACCTCTTGCCCAACTGCCAAATGAGGCGTATGGTGGGGGTGTGGCCGGGTGCAGGAGCGCCTGCGCCGCTCCCCGCTTTCTTCCGTTTCGGACCCGGTTCATCTCGAATTCGGGTCACGCCGGAGGGTCAATCATGGGACGCATTATCGTCGCTAATCGCCGTGGCCATCAGATTGTCGACTGGAGTGCGACCGACACCGAGGAAGCCCGCGAGACGATCCGTGAGGCCGAGCGCATCCTGGACGACGCCCGCGCCGCCGGTTGCGCAATCTCGAAGAAGGTCGACGGCGTCCACGTCCTCGATCACGGGAAGTTTGACCCCGCCGCCGAGGAGTACCAGATCATCGCCCCCATCGCGGGCGGCTGATCCCACTCGCCGGACGTCTGACCCGCTCATGTTCGGATCCACTGTCCGCCGGATGTGGCGGGCGCTCTTCCCGCCGTGGCCGGAGATCACCGGCCTACAGATCCCAGCGGAAGCGCGAAACTGGGCCCCAGACGAGGTCGACGACCGCGTCGAGTTGCCCTGGCGCTACCGCTGGGATCATTTGCCCAAACGCTCCGCCGGATTCGGCTTCAGCAGCCGTGACTACCGTGCTGCCCGCCGTCGCGCCGACGAGGTCGCCCGCCTCACGTTGGGCGAAGACCTCTGGCGTAGCCTGGGCCGCAACGGCTACATTGATGTGCCCTCGCGCCGCTTCCCCCACGTCACCTATCGCCTCCGCCCCGGTCTGCGGATCGAAGTCCTGACCCCTCCCCGCGTCCCCGGCCCCTGGCGACATCCCTACCTCTGCATCAACCCGGCCTATCCCCTGCCGGAAATGGAATTCTTCGCCCACCTCTACCTCTACGTCCGCGACAACGAAGACGAAGTCATCCGCGTCGCCGCCCCCCAACCCTGGGACCAACCCCTCGGCCGGACCTTCTAGAGACGTGAGACGTGAGTCGCGAGTCGCGAGACGGGGAGACGGGAAGACGAGTGCCGAGCATCGTCATCCTGAGCTTGTCGAAGGATCTTGGCGCTTTAGCGCCTCCGTGCTCGTTCCAGGCCGCGACATTGCGTTCGGCGACCAAGGCCGTGAACTACCGGGGATGGCAAAGATCCTTCGCAGGCTCAGGATGACGGGGTTTGCTCGGCACTCGTCTTCCCGTCTCACACCGTCTACCCCGTCTCACGTCTCACGTCTCACGACTATTCGGCAACCACAGCGTAAACCGGCTCCCTCGGCCCAACTGTGTCGCCACATCGATCCTGCCCCCGTGCCGCGCCGCGATCTGCCCGGCAATCGCCAGCCCCAGCCCCGTCCCCCCCGCTGCCCGGCCGGGTCGGCCCGGTAGAACCGCTCGAAGATGTGCGGCAGGTGGTCCGGCGCGATCCCGCCGCCGGTATCGGTCACGCTCAGCGTGCTCCCGGTGGTATCGCCCCCGACTTCAAGCGTCACGGTCCCGCCCGGCGGGGTGTACTTCACGGCGTTATCGAGCAGAATCGTCGCCACCTGTTCCACCTTGCTCCGGTCAAACATGGCCATCACCGGTGCCTGCGGCGGGCGGAAGGTCAACCCGACGCGCCCGTTCGCCGCCGCCCTGGCCGCCGCGAACGACTCTGCCGCCACCGCCCCCAGGTCGTGCCAGCCGCGCTCTAGCCGCAACTCCTCGTCGCCCCGGGCCAAACTGAGCATCCCTTCGGCCAGGTCCACCAGGCGGGACGCCTGCTGCTCGATCGCCACCACGCTTTCGCGCGCGGTCGCCGGATCATCGAGTCCCCACTGCTTGAGCATCCGGGCGTAGCCCAGGATCGACGTCAGCGGGGTCCGGAGTTCGTGGCTGGCGTCGGCGACGAACCGCCGCTGCGCGGCCAGCGTCTCCTCCTTGGCGGCGAATGCCGTCTCCAGCCGGGCCAGCACTCCATTGAACGTCGATGCCAACCTGCCCAGCTCGTCCCGCGCATTGGTCACCGGCAACCGCTTGCTCAGGTCCCCCTCTGTGATCTCCCGCGCCGCCCGCGTAATCGTGTCGACCGGCTTCAACGCCGACCGGGCCTGGAGATATGCCCCCACAATTGCCAGAATCAGAGCCAGCGGAAAGACCACCACCACGATGCGCGAGAACGGGACGAGCGCCTCTCCGGTCTCGTCGATCGACTTCCACACTTCGACCACCCCAGCCGGCTGGCCGTTGACCGAGTAAGGCGCCGCGTAGACATACAGCTCCCGCGGCGGCCGGTTCCCGATTCCGTGCCCCGCTGCCAGCGCATCGACCCAAGCCTCGTCCCGGTCCTCGTCGGACAGCAGGCTCATGCTCTGGGCCAGGTCCACACTCTGGGAGGAGATCCGCCCGGTCGCGTCCCGGACCGAGATGTATTCGTTGTCGTCGACCAGCGCCTCCGTCTCCTCGTTCGTCAGGGTCGCACCGGTTGAGAGGTAACGAGCGATGTCCTGAGCCCGCACCCGCGAGTAATCCTCGACCGTACCGGTCACGGCGCGGAGGCTGATCGCGACGATGACCAGGAGCATGAAGATGACGATGACCAGAATGGTCACCGAGTAGAAGATCGTCAGCCGCCAGCGGATCGGTAACCCCCGCAGCATTAGCCGCCCTCACGCAAGGTGAATCCAACCCCGCGCACGGTCTGGATGAGGCGAGGCTCGCCGGGAAGGTCGATCTTCTTGCGGAGATACCCGATGTAGACATCGACGACGTTCGGATCGATCTCCAGCGCGTGTTCCCAGACCCGGTCTAGAATCAGATCCCGGGAGAGCACCCGGCGGGCATTGAGCGCCATGAACTCCAGCAGGTCGTACTCCCGTGCCGTCAGGTCGATCGTACGCTCCCCTCGCCGCACCTGGCGGGTGGTGGTGTTGACGTCCAGGTCCCCGACCCGCAACCGCTCATCCTGGCCGGTCCGGCGCATGACCGCTCGGAGCCGCGCCATCAACTCTTCGATATCGAACGGCTTCGTCACGTAGTCGTCCGCGCCGGTATCCAGGTTCCGCACCTTATCCCGGGGCCGATCCCGCGCGGTCAGCATCACGATCGGGACGGACGTCCCGGTCCGGCGCAGCTCATCCAGCACCAGCTCCCCGTCCATTCCCGGCAACATGATGTCCAGAATGATCGCATCCGGCCGGAACGCCTCCGCCGCCGGAATCGCCTCCAACCCATGAGCGACACACCGCACATCCAACCCCCGATGCCCCAGCTCCAACTCGAGCAGCCGGGAAATCGCCCGATCATCCTCAACGACCAATATCCGCGTTCCCCGTTTCATCACGACCCCACCTATCTCATCAGCCATTCAATCAAAACGGAAACGGAAACCTTGCGGCAACCGGGGCACCCGTCTCGGCATTGCCCGGTGCAAAAGACCCCATACTAAACGCACGAAGCCGTCTAAAACCGGCTGAGAACCGCAGGCGGTCGATCCCGGCCATGACGTGTCCTCTGGTAGGGGCGAACCGGTGTGTCCGCCCGGCAACCGACCGCATCGCCGCGGTTCGGAAACGGCATCCCCAACAGGGAACGGGTCGGTTTGCAACCGGGCGGACACGCCGGTCCGCCCCTACCAGACGAACCGTCGCGGCTCGCTCTAATCGCCTCGGCCCCCAGCCGGTCTCTAGCTGGGTTATCCGATTCAGTCCAGGGTCCTTGGTCCGGGCAACGCCGCAGCGCCGCGTCGCATTTACTCCACAACATGCAACCTAATCAGGCCAAAGGGCGGGAGGGGACGATGCCCTCCCGCCTCTGGTCTTGCGCCGCCGGCTCAGTCCCCCGCCGTTACCGGCGCCCTATGGCTCCCAACCGGCTCGTCCTTCGCCGCGAACCACTCCAGCCAGCTCGGCAGCCACCAGTTCCACTTGCCCATCAGCGACACCGTCGCCGGAACGAGCAGCGCCCGCACCACCGTCGCATCGAGCAGAATCCCGGCGGCCAGGCCCGTCGCCATGATCTTCACCGAGGTATCCGGCACCGCCGCCATCGAGACGAAGGCCAGGAAGAGGATGATCGCCGCGGTCGTCACCAGCCGCGCCGTCCGGCCGATGCCGCGGATCACCGCCGCGTCCGTCGAGCCCGTCGCGTCGTACTCCTCCCGCATCCGGGTCAGGATGAAGACCTCGTAGTCCATCGACAGGCCGAACAGGAACGAGAAGGCCATCAGCGGCACCCAGTCCGTGATTGACCCAGACGCTTCGATCCCCCAGATCAGCTCGGAGCCCCAGCCGTTCTGCCAGACAAGCACCAGAACCCCGTACGCCGCCGCGATCGAGATCGCGTTCAGGATCACCGCCTTCAGCGGCAGCAGCAGCGACCGGAAGGCCCGCACCAGCAGGACATAGGTCACCACCGTGATCGCCAGCAACATCAGAGGGAAGTTGTCATAGATCGCGTGGAAGCCGTCGGCCAGGGCCGGCGGATATCCGCCGATCCGCACCGAACCCCCGGTTCCTTCGATCTCGTCCGCCGCCGAGCGCAGCCGCTCGGTGAGTTCCCGCCCGCTCGCCGAGCTAGCCTCGTCCTCCGGAAGCACCGCGACCAGGGCCGTTTCGCCCGACCGCCAACTTGGTCCCTCTGGCGCGACCGCCGCCTGCACCCCATCGACTTCGGCGAGTTCCGCCGCAACGGCGCTCGGGTCCGCGCCCGACACCAACACCTCGAACGGGGTAAGGATGCCCGTCTGTATCTCCGCCCGCTCCAGCGCCCGCAAGCCGTCCCGCGCCGAACCCGACGTCGCGAGCGCCTCCGCCCGCGGGTCACCAAGCCGGATCGACAGCGCCGGGATCACCAGGATCGCGAGCAGCGCCAGCGCCAGCCCTGCCGCCGCCCACCGGTGCCGCACCGTCGTCGCCGCCCAACGCTCCCAGGCGTGGCTCACCTGATCGCCCCGGCGGAACCGCGGCCAGTCCATCCGCGGACCAATCGTCGCCAGCAGGACCGGCAACAGCGTGATCGAGACGACGACGCTCACCAGCGGAATCAGCATGCCCCCCAACCCGACGCTTCGGATGGTTGGCACCGGCAGCACGATCAGCGCCAGCAGCCCGATCGCGACCGTCGTCCCGCTGAAGACGATCGCATGGCCCGCCGTCTCCATCGCCTTTTGGACCGCTGCCTCATTGTCCAGGCCGTGCGCCCGCTCCTCCCGCCACCGCGTCACCAGCAGCAAGGCGTAGTCGATCGCGACACCGAGCCCAATCAAGGCGATCAGGAACTGGACGATGAACGAAACCTCCGTCACCGACGTCAGCCCCCAGACCAGGAGGAACGTCGTGACGATCGAGACCGCCGCAATCACCAGCGGCAGCACCGCGAGGAATGAGCCAAAGACCCAGAGCAGCACGATCAGGGCGCCCAGGCCGCCGACCAGGGTCTCGATCAGGACACCGGTGCTCTCCCCGCCCTCGTCGCTTTCGCCCGACACGACCGCTTCCGCCGTCCCGGTGATGTCAACCGGTGACCCTGCCACCGTGACCCCAGCCAGGGCCGCCGTTACTGCCTCGACGTGCGCGCCGCCCTCCGTCCAGGAATGGGGCAGGTAGACCAACCCGAAGGTCGTCCTGCCGTCCTCTGAGACGAAGGCCCGATCCCCCGTCGACGCAAACGACGCAACCCGCGCAACCGGCAGCGCCTCCGCTGCCCGCGTCAACGCCCCATCGAGTTCGTCGACGACGCCGGGCGAATCGACCGTCGTTCCCGCCGGCAGCTCCACCACCGCCACGATCGGCTGGGCGAACCCGCCCGTCCCGTACTGCGCCACGATCGCCTCGTTCGTGTCAGAGGAATCGCTCCCCGGCAAATCGAACCGTTCCGACAATGCCTCTGTCGCCGGCCCTGTCGAGGCAAACCCGACGACCGTTACCACAACCCAGAACAGCACGACGAGCCGTTTATGGGCCAGAACAAACCGAGAAATTGCGCCAGTACTCACCGCTCCACCAGATTCCTTTCCAAACGGGCCACCAGCTGGTCCCCGTTTTGCAACCTGGTAGGCAGTATCAAACCCCTCTCTAAGCGTTCTCTAAGAATCGATTTGCCCCATGTCGCCACCAGTCGTGATCCAGTACCGCAGCTTTCGCACCGTCGAGTTCGGCACCTGGATCTCGTTCTCTAGCCTGCCTCCGTTCGCCTCAATGATCTTCCGCGACCCCACGTTGTCGGTATCGCACGTCACGAGTACCCGTCGAATCCCTAGATCCCGCGCCCGCTCGAGCGCAAGCGCCAAGATCCGCGTACCGTACCCCTGCCGCCTCCTCGAAGGCCGGATCTCGTACCCAATGTTCCCCCCGACCAGCAGCAATTCCTCGCTTAGCTCGTGCCGGATCGATGCCCGCCCGATGTACTCATCGCCATCCACGAGCCAGAGCCACGTCTCCGGCACAAGCTCCGGCGGGTGTTTGCCCGGAATCGCCCGATTCTTCAGGTCAGCCACGAACGCCTCGAAATCGGCCGCAATCTCGTCATACCGAACGTTCAGACGGCGACCCTCAGCGTGTAACTCGCTCAGCGCCTCCAGATAACTCTCCCGAAACCCAGCATTCGGCTCTACCAATCTCACCGCCGCCATTTCTGCCAACCTTCGCCTCCACGGTTCCGCGCACACCACCAGTCAAAGCTCAGGAAAGATAGCCACAATCGCGCTAGCCTGACCCCATACCCGTCGCGCCCGCTCAACTGGAACCGATCCCGCCCCACCGTTGTACTACCCGTGTACGCTGTCTGTAGGGGGCCGACTACTGGACACGCACGATGACCCCGATCCGGCTGGCGCCTCAAAAGTTCCAGTCCAGCCGGACGAACTTGCCTTGATCCTGCGCGCCCAGAGCGGCGACGCCTTCGCCTACGAGGTCCTCGTGCGGCGTTACCAGGACATTGCCTTCCGCACCGCCTACCTGATCACCGGCGACGCCGCCGATGCCGAAGACGCGGCCCAGGTCGGCTTCCTCAACGCCTGGCGGGCGCTCCACCGGTTCGAACCCGACCCGGCCAGACGCACGATCCTCCGGCGGCGGGCGACCATCTCCGATCCATCCTCGCCCCAGACCCCGTTCCGTCCCTGGATCCTGCAGATCGTCGCCAACGAGGCGCGCAACCGCCGCGCCGCCCGGGGACGCCATCCTACCCTGGCGCTCAGCGCCGTCGAGGACCGCCCCGCGGACGAGCCGGCCCGCTCGCCCGAGGCGGCGGCCCTGGCGGTCGAACGAGATAGTGCCCTGGTCGATGCCCTCAACGCCCTCAGCCCCGACGACCGCCTCGTCATCTCCTGCCGCTACGTCCTCGATCTGTCCGAAGCAGAGACCGCCGCCGCAATCGGCATTCCCAGGGGCACCGTGAAATCCAGGCTTTTCCGCGCCCTGCGCCGGGCTCGCGCCCTCCTCGAAGAGGGAGGGACCGCCGATGTCTGATTCCATCCAACGTCGAACCGGACAGGCCCCGGAGCCTCTAGATCGCGATCTTCACGAGCGCCTCCTCGCCGTGTCGCGCTCGATCGCCTTCCCCGAGACGCCAGACATCGCCACGTCCGTCCGCCAGACGCTGGATCTGGAGGGACCGTCAGCCCAACCGCAGGCAGCGCACCCGCGCCCGCCGCTCACCTGGCTGCGCCGCCCGGCCGTGCTCGCGGCAGCCGCGGTGCTCCTCCTCATCGCGGGCGTCGCCCTTATCCCGGCAACCCGTGAGACTGTCGCCGGCTGGCTCGGCGTCCCCGGCATCCAGATTCAGTTCAGGGACGACGACGACCCGACCCCGACCGTGGTTGCCTCGCCGCAACCAAACCTCGGCCTCCTCCTCGGCGATCCGGTCACGCTGGATGAAGCCCGGCAGCGGGTGGATTTCGCCATCGCCCTCCCAGACGCCCCCGGACTGGGCATGCCCGACGAGATCTACGTCCGCGTCAGCGGCGGCTCCGATCAAGTCGTCTACCTCTACGGCGCCCGCCCGGGCTTCCCCGCCGCCGCCGAAACCGGCATCGGCCTCCTCCTGATCCAGTTCGAAGCCCCCGACGACGCCTTCTGGGGCGTCAAAGAAGTCACCGGCAGCAACGACGTCCGGGTCGTGCGCGTCAACGGCCGCGACGGCCTCTGGGTGGGCGGCAGCCACCAACTCCTCATCGCCCCTGATCCCGATCCTGTCACCAGGGAGCGTCCCACCCCCGGACCAAACGACCTCACCGCTCGCCCCAGTGCCAATGTCCTGCTCTGGTCCGGCAACGGCGTCACGTACCGCATCGAATCCGCCCTCTCCCAGCAGGCATCCATCGCCCTGGCGGAATCCGTGACCCTGCTAGATGACGGAACGCCCGCTCCATAACCAGGGAACCGATCCGCCTTCCCGCTTGTATCACGAGCAAAGAGGCGAATCATTGGTGTCTCGTTTCGAAGGGAGTGTCCGATGGTGCGACGAAGCTCGCTGGCAATGCTGCTCTCTCTCGCGCTCCTGATGGGGTTTTCGTCGGTCGCCCGGGCCGGCGGTTCGGCCACGATCGAGCTCGACAAGCACCCAGGCGACATCGAGGCCGGCAAGCCGGTGACGATCGGGTTCATGATGCTCCAGCATGGTGTTACTCCCGTCGAGCACGGGAACCCCACGATGGAGGCGATCCACCGTGAGTCGAGGGCAACCGTGCGCGCCGAGGGACGGCCGGAGGGAGAGGTTGGCCACTACGTCGTCGAGGTAACCTTCCCGGAGGCCGGGGACTGGGCCTGGTCGATCACCGCGGCGCCCTTCCCCAACACGACCTCCTTCCCCGCCCTGACGGTGGTTGCTCCCGGACAGCTCGGGCAAGCTCCACCACCGCTGTCGGTCGCCGCGATCGTCGTCCCCCGGTGTGGCGTCACGTCGACTCCGCTGTTCGAACTAGCGGCCTTTACCGCCCCCAGCGGCGCCAAGGACAGCGACCCCTCAGATTCCGACTCGATCCTGCGCAGCGATTCGGTCCTGGAGATCCCATTCCCCGACCTGATCGACAGCGGTGCCGCGATCTCGGTGATGCCGGCCGAGGGCGGGGCCCTTGCCTGTGGCGAGATGCTTGCCGAGCCCGTCGATGGCGAAATGATCGTCGGCCTCTCCGAGGTCGATGGCTCTGGCTACGTCGGATTTGCCCGCATCACCGAAGGGAATGAGCGGTCGATCGTCGAGGTCTATCTGGCGCCCGGGCTGACCGATGGTCCGGCGGCCCTTCCCGCTGCGAAGGTCGAGATCGAGGGCGCCATGTTCGGTCCAGCCACGGTCGAGGTTCCCGTCGGTTCGACGGTGACCTGGATCAACAACGATGACATCACCCACGAGGTCGCCTTCGTCGATATCGCCCTCGACGACTCCGGTCCGCTGCACCAGAACCAAGCGTTCTCGCAGCTCTTCGACACGCCCGGCACCTATGAGTATGTCTGCGGCCCACACCCTGGAATGAGGGGAACGATCGTCGTCCACTGACATCCCTCCATTACCGCTGGCCGAGGCCCCTCCCGGCCAGCGCTGCCTCTCTCGCCGACTTGTCTAGAGTGCGCATATGTTCTCTTTCGACATCAAGCAGCAGGAGAAGCCCCTCCCGCGATCCGGGGAAGGGGCTTCTCACACACATCTCACGTCTGGTCGCTACCCGCCGGCGACGAACACCTCGAGGCCGGCTCGGGGCTACTTGCTGATCTGGCCGCGCAGGGCCCCCGCGTCGAACTCCTGGGTGTGGACGTTAACGTAGAACTGCTCAGGGTTCCGGATAATATCTCTAACCAGCGTTCGGTCGACCGCGACGCAGCCGGACGAGGTGCCGTCGGCACCGGGCGGGACGAAGGTAACGACGACCGGCCCATTCGCCCCGGCAAGGCCCCGGTGGATATGCGCCAGGATCGCCGGTAACTGAATGTCGGCAACCTCGAACGAGTAGCAGATTTCCTGCTGACCTGGGTTGAGTGTCAGGGTCGCCACACCCGAGCCGGCGACCCCATCCGCTCCCGGCGTGGACGCCTTGTCGCCGATCGCCGGCGCCACCTCCTGGTCACCGCTGAGGACGACGGAGAACGGCCGGCCGCCGTTCGCGCCGGCATCAACACCGCCAACCGCGACCAGCACGGCGGCCAGGATGATCGCCAACGACAGGGCCAGGGATTCGGGGACGACGCGCCGCAGACGCATAGGAACCCTCCTCTCGTCTTACCCGACCGATACCTCATTGCACCGGTCGTTCTTGGCGACACAGTATAGAGTGGGATCATGCGGTGTGCGCCTCTGCCACGCCTGACCGCAACCAATCCCCGGCGCCACGCGTTCAGGACGGCTCATCCCGATGCCACAAACCCCGCCCTAACAACGAGGCCCCCCTCTCCCAATCGCTGGGAGAGGGGGTTGGGGGGTGAGGGCCGTCCTACCCCGCCGCCACGAACGCCAGATCCACGCTGCAATCCTCGAAGCCTGGCGCGGCGTCAGTTTCAGTGGGTCACCTCGTCCGCGCAGCGCGCCGAACTAGACGAAACGCTCCACCGTCCCAAGTTCACGACGCGATACGAGCTGACCCCGCCTGACATCGCAGCGCTCCTTGCTGAGATCGATCTCCGAGCGGAGCTGATCGCCTCGTCCAACCTCAACTTCACCGTGCGAGATCCCGTCGACACACCGATCCTCGCGTCTGCCGTTGCCGGCAACGCCGAGTTCCTGGTCACCGGCGACAACGATCTCCTCGTCCTCGCCGAGGATCCCCGCATTTCTCCGCTAAGGATCGTTACCCCGAGCGACTTCTTGGCCCGGTTGCCCTGAACTGCCCAACCACGCCCAACAAAAGCCCCCCTCTCCCAGCATGGTCCATCGTTAGACATTCCGTCGGGCACCAGTCGACGCAGATACCGTAGAGCAGCCGATCTAGCCTCCGTCGTATGATTCGCGGAGGAACAGGAGGCATGCGATGACGGCGAGAATCTCACCTAGCGAATTGATGGATCAATTGCCGGACATCCTGGACCGCGTCCGCAATCACGGAGAGCGATTCGTCGTCGAGCGCGACGGCACTGTCCTCGCCGTCATCCAACCAGCGACCGCCACCGATGATGTCGGGCCAACCCTACATCAATTGCCCAGCGTTCTCGCTGGAATCCCGTGGCCGGATTCCGAGTACTTCGACGAACTCGAGGCGATTCACGCTGAGATGAATCTCCCCATCGAGCCTCCCGAATGGCCCTCCTGATCGACTCCAATGTCTTCATCGGACTCGAACGGCGCGGCCTCGGCATCGACCAACTTCCCCTCATCGGCCCCGACGAGCCGGCCGCACTGGCGAGCATCACCGCGTCCGAGCTGATCGTCGGTGTCCTTCGGGCCGCGCCGTCACCCAGAACGACGGCGCGCGCCGCCTTCGTCGACGCCATCTGCCAGCGCCTCCCTGTTCTCCCGTTCGACTTGGCAGCGGCGCGCGTCCACGCCCGCATCTGGTCGGAACTTGCCACAGCCGGAACCCCAATCGGTCCAGCCGATCTTCTCATCGCCGCCACGGCCCTCACCCACGCCTACGCGATTATCACGGACAATGCCCGCGAGTTTCGTAGGGTTCCCGGACTCAGGGTCATCCAGCCGACTTGGCCCAACTAAACTGGGGAAGAGGGGCTTCTCGATCACGACTCACGACTCGGAACTACCTGTCCGCGACAATCGCCGGGTCGACGCTCTCCCGTGGCTCGGCCAGGGTAAACTGGAGGTGGTCCATCGTCAGGCATTCGGTCGGGCACCAGGCCACGCAGAGCCTAACGTCGCGGGACGGTCCGGCGGTTCGATCTAGCCGCTTCAACGTCGTAGAACCACCGGTCAAAATCCCGGTTCTTCAGAGAAGACGGCCCGCCCAACTCAGATTCCGACGTAGAAGACTAATTACGCGAATACGGCCCTTGCGCCCACCGAGGAACCAGCGAAGAATGCAACTCTGCGACTCTTGACAAGAACATTTGTTCTGATATGATCCAACTAAGCGGCACACCCGGCGGGGGCGCGGGCCTGGGCAGCGCCCCACCCCGCCCGGCTCGGGCTTCCAGCCGTCATCCAGGCCCCAGCGCGCGCTCCCCGGGGAGGTCCCTCGCCGGTTGATGCCCCTGTAGAATCCGCTCCCCGATTCACTCCTTCCGGTGGATGGAGTAGTAGCGACACGCGGACCACTAGGCCATCGACCACCCACCGACACAAAAGCCCCCTCTCCCGGGACCGGGAGAGGGGGCGGCTCACTCACGACTCACGTCTCGCGTCTCGGCACTACCCGTCCGCCACGATCGCCAGATCGACGCTCTCGCGCGGCTCGGCCGGGGTCACCCGGAAGTGGTCCATCGTCAGGCACTCGGTCGGGCACCAGTCGACGCAGATCCCGCAGCGGATGCAGGCGCGCTCGTCGATCACCATCGCGGTCGCGTTCGGCCCCAGCTCGCCCCGGGCCATCTCCGCCAACTCGATGTCGTTATCGATCGAGTAGATCCGGTCGAGCGAGATCATCTCGATGCACATGTGCGGGCAGGCATCGACGCACCCGTTGCACAGGATGCACCGGTTCCCGTCGATGAAGATATTCAGCTGGCACTGGAGGCAGCGCTTGGCTTCCTCGAAGCCGATCGGCTTGGTGAAGCCGAGTTCGGTCTCCAGCGTCGTGTCGAGCGTACCAAGACCGCGCTGCGGCACCGGCAGGGTCGGCATCTCCTGGCGGCCAACGCCGGCGTAGTCGTCGCCCCAGACGAGGCGACGGCTCATGGCGGTCAGGCTCCACTCGGCCACGCCCTCGGCCACCAGCGGGTTCGGGGTGGCGACGAACTCGGTCGGGACGCGGGTGATCTCCATCTCCCGGACCCGCGGCTGAGCGCCGCGCAGTTCTTCGTCGATCAGATCCGCCACCCGCTTGCCCTCGCCGATCGAGGAGATGAAATTGGTCGGATTGATGACGTAGTCGCCAACGGCCCACACATTCGGCAGAGCGGTCTTGAGATTCTGATCGAGCAAGGGCACACCGCGGCGGTCGCGCTCCGGCAGCATGTCGCCGAGGAAATGGTTGTCCTGCCGCTGGCCGATAGCGACCAGAATCATGTCGCAGGGGATGATGAACTCGCTGCCGGCGACCGGCTCCGGCCGGCGGCGGCCCTGGGCGTCCGGCTCGCCGAGTTCGTTCTTGATCAGCTCGATGCCGGCGACGCGGCCGCGCTCCCCGACGACCCGGACGGGCGAGACCATGTACATGATCTCGACGCCCTCGATCTCGGCTTCTTCCAGCTCCAACTCGTCGACCGGGATCTCCTGGATGGAGCGGCGGTAGGTCATCACCGATCGCTCTGCCCCCATGCGGAGGACGGTGCGGACGCAGTCCATCGAGGTAAATCCACCACCGACGGTCACGACCCGCTGCCCGACCCAGACATCTTTCTGGCCAAGGGCAACATCCTCCAGGAACTGCAAGCCGGAGACGACGCCCTGCATGTCCTCACCGGGGATGCCGAGCGGCGTCGGGGTCTGGCAGCCGGCCGCGATCACGACGACATCGTGGCCGTCGGAGAGCTGCTGCATCGTGATGTCTTTGCCAACTTCAATGCCGTACTTGATCTCAATGCCAAGGTCGGTGATGAGCTCGACCTCGTCCATGATGACGTCGCGGGGGAGGCGCCATTCCGGGACGCCCGTCCACATGACGCCACCGGGGACTGGGAACCGCTCGTAGATGGTAACCGCGTAGCCGCGGCGGGCGAGCTGGCGGGCGGTCGTCAGGCCGGCCGCACCGGCGCCGATGATGGCGGCGGTCAGGCCGTTCGGCGGCGGCGGCGTCTCGCGCCGGGTCTCGCCGCGGTAATCGGCGGCAACGCGCTTCAGGTAGCAGATGCCGATTGGCGCATCGACCTCCTTGCGCCGGCAGGCCTCCTCGCAGGGCCGGGCGCACATGCGGCCCAGGCAGCCGGGGAAGACGTTGTGCTCGCGGTTGAGCTCGAAGGAGTCGGCGTAGCGGCCGTCGGCGATGAAGGCGATGTAGCGGGAGATATCGGTGTGGGCCGGGCAGGCGCTCATACACGGGATGTTGTCGGAGAACCACTGCGCGTCGCCGGTGAAGATGGGGTAGCGCTTCCCCTCGCGGCGGGCGAAGGGGGCATAGAAGGAGGCATCGACGAAGGCAAGCAGGCGGATCCGCCGGCCGTCCTCGACGTCCATGTCGTAGCCCTGACCGACGATCCCATACGCCGACAGGTCGCCGGCGGCGAGGCCGACCTCCTGCCCGGTCATCGGCCGGAAGCGATCCGCCGGCGACCCGCAGGACGGGCAGCTATCCGGCGGTGTCTCCCCTTCGTGGATCCAGCCACAGACCTTGCAGCGGAACATGGGTTGGCTCACTTTCTCGGTCGGCTAGCGCGGCGCGTCCGGTTAGCCGGCTGGACAGCTGGAAAGCTGGACTTCGGTGTCAATCCGGATCGGTGATCGGCGATTTCGCGATCTC
The DNA here is from genome assembly GCA_963724285.1 of uncultured Chloroflexia bacterium. Classification (GTDB taxonomy): domain Bacteria; phylum Chloroflexota; class Chloroflexia; order Thermomicrobiales; family UBA6265; genus CAVRUD01. The sequence goes on from CAVRUD010000030.1 coordinate 418,827, forward strand.
GACGCACCGCCCGGCGAGGGGACAAACAGTCCCAGCGAGTATACAACCGCTACCCGCTCTCCACGCACGGGTGAGCGCATCGCGTGGCATGGCTACACAATGACCGATCGGGGCATCGCCACTACATGTGGTGACGCGCTCGTCGGTATCGAGCAGGAGGCTCAACCACCGCCAGGGCGGCCGCCATCACCCCAAAGACCGGCACCACGGCGCCCATCAGGCCGTAGCCGCCAACGGCGATCAGGGCGCCGCCAGCGACGCCACCGGCCGCGCACCCCAGGCTGAACAGGGCCGTTCCCAGGCTCATCGTGATACCCGCACCGGTCCGGCGCTCCGTCGCCGTCTCGGCGAGCATGCTCGACACCCCAACGTACCCGAAGGCCCCGGACGCGCCGGAAATCGCACAGATCATCATGAGCGGGACGGTCGAGAGGGGCGCGGCGAAGAGGACACCGACGATGATCGCCATCGAGAAGTCGCCGGCCGCAGCCCGAGCCCGGGGCGACCAGAATCGGACCCGGCCGGCGGCCAGGCAGGCAAAGAAGAAGATGATGCTCGAGAGAAATAGGCCAACCCAACCTGTGTTCCCGAAAAATCCGCTTCTTCCTTCAAGAACGCGCCAAAGTAGGTGACCATCGCCCCCCAACAGACCGAGCGCAGGGCCACCACGGCGTAGAGCCGGGCCGTTGCCCCATGATGGAGCAGGGGCACGTAGGCGCCAAGCATCGCCCGTACGTTTGGCGCAGGCCGGTGGGCAACCGTGGTGGGGAGGAACTTTGCCACCGGCACAATGGCGAAAGTGGCGATGACGCCGCAGAGGATGAAGACGGAGCGCCAGCCGATGACAGCGCCGAGGGCCGTCAGCAGAGGCACCCCCACGATGCCCGTCACGGCCTGGACCCCAGAGAGCATACCGATCGCCCGATGCTTGGCCTGGCCCGAGAAGACGCTGCCTGCCACTGCCAGCGTCAGGCCTGTCAACGTCGCGGCGAGGCCTCCAGGAATCGCGGTCAGCAACAGGAACGGGAACGACGGGGCCAACCCGATCCCCAGCGGGGTGATCGCCGCCGCGATCAGGCCAACGACCATCATGCGCCGGTGTCCGTAAGCGTCGGCGAGCGGACCGATCAAGAGTCCCAGCACGGCCCCGACAAGCAGCCGCGCCGAGGCCACCTGCCCGACGACCGGCACCGTCGTTCCCAGATCGTCCGCGATCTCGGGAAAGAATGGGGCGATGACGATAAAGGCGATCGACCCAAGGTTGATCGCGGTCGCCAGCGCGAACAGGAGGCCTGTTTCCGCCGGAGCCTGCTCGGCCTCCGCGACCCGATCTGCTCGTTCGATCGAAACGGTCGCCACACGCACCTCTCTCACGGTTCTGTGGTTCGTGTGGTGACGTCAGCTCCCGCGGACGAATCTGTGGAGATGAATGCGAGCCGTCCTATCTCGACCAAAATCGTTCGTCAACGATACGTTACGATACTGGAATTCGACGCAATGCGCGCGGATTGGCAGTGGCGGCTCCGGGCATCCGGACCGGGCGAATGCCCGGAGCCGCCGATGATCGTCGCTTACTGCGCTCCGCCGAGGTGGTCGCGGAACCAGCCGGTGACGCGGGTGTAGTAGTCGACCTTGTGGGCGGGCGGGCCGGAGCGGAGGAACAGGTGCGAGCCGCCCGGATAGCGGGCGAACTCGACCTCGCATCCCGCATCCAGGAGGGCCACGAACATCTGCTCGCTCTGACCGATCGGGCAGCGATCGTCGGCCTCACCGTGGACAATTAACGTGGGCGTGACCGAGCGGTGGGCGAAGTTCGATGGGGAGTGGGCCGCGTACCACTCCGGGGTTCGGTGGGGAGTCCCGCCCCACTGCATGGGTCCGAAGAGGTGACCGATGTCGCTGGTGCCCCACATCGATTCTAAGTCGAAGCACGGCGCCCCACAGACGGCAGCCGCGAACCGGTCGGTCTGGCCGATGGTCCACGCGGTCATGTAGCCGCCGTAGGAGTAGCCAAAGATGCCGGTGCGCTCCGCGTCGGCGTAGGGGCGCTCCAGAACGGGATCGACGATGCCCATCAGGTCGAGGAAATCCTCGCCGCCCCAGTCGCTGCCCCCCCGCTGCGTGAAACCGCGCCCGTAGGACGAGGATCCGCGCGGGTTGGAGAAGACGACCAGGAACCCTGCCCCGGCGAGCGCCTGCTGGGTCGCATTGAACCCGTAGCCGTAGTGGTCGTTGGGACCGCCGTGGACATTGAGCACCACCGGGTACTTCTTGGCCGGGTCGAAGTCGGGCGAAAAGTGGAGCCACGCCTCGATCGTCAGTCCGCCGCGCTCGATGTCGAACCGCTCCCATCTGGCCGCGGGCGATTCGGACAGGGTCGGCGCGGAGTAGGACGTGATCACCGTCGGGGTAAGGGTTGTGAGGTCGGTGACGACGACCTCGCCGGTAATATCCAGGCTGGTATAGGTCTGGACAGCGTACCGCCCGGCGTCGTCAACGCTCAGGCCGCCCAGTACGGCCTGCCAAATGTGGATCGACCCCACCTCCGCCGTGTCGATGTTGAGAACGTAGAGGCCGCAGCCGCCCGCCCGGGTGGCGTGAATCAGGGCGCGGCCGTCCGGCAACCAGACGGACTGCGAGGGCGCGGAGATTGTCGGGAACCCATTATCCGGGAGCAGCATTGGAAGATCGTCTGTGAGGCGGCGGGATGCGCCCGCGCCGATGTCGTACAGGAAGTAGTCGGTCTGCCAGGTCTGGGTTTCGTCGCCGGCGTACAGAATCTTGGTGCCGTCCGGCGTAAAGACCCACTGGCCAACGGTACCGACCCGGGGCCGATGAGGGTCACCACTCCGGTGGCAACGTCGATCAGGCCGAGTCGGGAGCACATGCCGTTCCGGTTAGCGATCTTGACCGCGATGGTCGTGCCGTCGGGCGACCAGACCGGATCGGTTTGTCGACGGGGTCGGTTTTGATCTTACGGCGCACGCCGCTGGCCACCTCGACCACCCAGACCTGGAGGCGCTTGTCGCCCAGGTAGCCTCGGTTGTCCAGCTTGTAGTCCATCCGGCGGAAAACGCGCACTGGGGAGGGGAGTCGGTTGGGCGGTCGGCTTCGTCCGGGTTGTCCGGGTCGAACGAGGCGATGTAGGCGAGCCGAAGGTCAATTGGCGAGCGTCGCCACCGTCGTTGGCGCAGCGCCAGAGGTGCGATTGGGATTTGCCTGTCTCTTGCTCGGTCCGACCAAGGGCAAAGACGAACGTGGTCCCATCCGGCGAGATTTGTGGCCCGGCGGGGGTGAAGCCGTAGTCCAAGGTTTCCGGCGTAAGCGGCTTCACCTGTGTCGCCGAAACGGCCGGGTTATCGAGCGTGGCGGGCATCCTAGAGTTGCCTCCTGCGAGCGGGAGCGGCGCCCAGAGCATTGCAAGATCGGCAGCGGCAATGCGCGCACCCAGCCCGGCATGACTTCGGGCAGGGTGCATGAAGAAACGAATGGAATTGGACCCAAAAACGGGCGCTAGGCGGTGGCGTCGGTGGCCGCAAATCCACACCTCGCGCAGAACCGCGCGGTCGCGGGGTTACCCTCACCGCAGGATGGACACACATGGGTTGCGACAGCTACTGCCTTCGGAGCAACGTTGCTCATGCCCTGCGCCAGATACGCCGTGGACTGGGCCGTGACGAGTTGAGCACCCGCTGCCTGCCGGATAAGCTCATCGCGCTCACGCTCGCGACGATCGGACTTCCGCTTCCCGCGCCAGCCCAAGAAGCTGAACAGAGCGAGGACCATGGAAATGCCGCCCCACACACCCAGGTCGGGGAATTCGGCCGAGGCTGCAAACCCCAAGACACCCGCCAGGACAAAGAGGCTCCCGGCGATCCGTGGAAGCGGAATCACAAGAGCGCATCCACAGATCCAGATCAGCGCCATCAGCACGCCAACCGCGGCGGCCGACGACGAATTCTCGTCTCCAGCAACCTCGGACAAACCACCGACAAGCACGGACTGGAAGAACAGCCCAAGTACCAACATGAGTCCAATGATCAACGTCGCGACGCGCATCGCTAGGGCTCCTCCCGAAATCGGTGCCTAATCTGGGCAGACAACTGGAATAGGGGATTCAGCACTACCGGGATCTGCCCGCCGCTTTCGACTAAACGGCGTGATCCCAACCCGTTGCCGCCCCAGAGCGGGGGTTCGTGCTGTACGTCAAAATGTTCCCCAGCCGGGTCGAAATCGGACACACGAAGCGCGGGATCGGCGTCACCGTGAGGCGCCGATCCCGCGGCCCGTGCCACGCCGAAGCGGGGCACTACGTACCCAGCGTCGGTTTCCTGGCTGTGCCGTTCGACGCTGTCGGCTTGACCGCTAGACGGCAGCAATGATTGGCTGCGCCGCGGACGGCGCATTGGCGTGCCCCTGCTCCGATCGACGAGCCTGTTTGAGCGCGTAGTTGAGCGCCGCGAGGAAGATGATCGCGACAGCCAGGGAGGTCAGGGCGAAGAACTGCTCCCGGTAGAAGGCGAAGATCTGGGCCAGGAAGATGGAGACGAGGATCGAACGCCGAAACCACTCGTACGCCGCCAGCATCGAGACCCGCATGTGGGTTACACCGATGACCGCAAAGAGCCCCGCCAGGAACGAGGAGATCCCAGCGCCCGCTTCCGCGAACGACACGTCCGGTCGTTCGAGTACGAAGCCTGGATCAGAGACGACGCCCACGATCGAGCCAACGATCGCCACGAGCGCATGGAACAAGAAACCGCCAATGACCACCCGCCGCACCCACGTCGAGCGAACGAAGGCGAGATACGCCCGCCGCATCGCGTGCACTGGGCCGGACCGCTTCGGTACCAACACCGGCCGCACGGATTGCCCGTTCAGGGCGGTGCGCAGGGCGGCGACGAGCAAATCGCGCGGGTCGCACCGGTCGAGCAGGGCCAGCGCCTTCGCACGCACTACCCCGTCCGTGTCGAACTCGCCGCGCAGGACCGCGTCTCTCGTCGCGTCGAGCGCGTTCGCCAGATAGCCAGGGGGTGTAAGGTCGCGCTTCCGAGAGATGGAGCGGAAGCTGAGGAAGGGCACGACGAAGTTGATGTACAGGATCGCGACGATCGGCTCGAAGAAGTGGTTGTTGTCGCTGGTGATGAACGTGCCCAGCTCGTCGACGAACATGCCAAATCCAAGCCCGCCCAGGACGGACGCCACGATCTTGACGCGAGCGCCGAGAAAGGAAAGCAGGAGGACAAGCGCGACCAGCATGAGCAACCCGCCCCAGAGCATGTGGCGACGTGCAGACCGTTGCCACCAACCTGGGGGTAGCCAGTTGCAACCAGGTAGGCGCGGATGGCGAGAATCGCGCCGACCGCCGAGACCAGGAACCGCTCAAGCAGATCGCCCGCATCGAGGTCAGGCACAAGGTGCCTCGAAACGGTAGGCGATTCCGCCGGTCACTCCTCCCCGTCGATCCTGTTGTCGTATGCGGACAGGATACCGTGCACGGCCCTGAGGAAATCCGGGCCGTTCGGGGGAGGACGCGCGGTTTTTGGCTCGTCAGCGCGCGATACCTAGCCGAGCACTTCCGGGTTGACAATCTGCTCCGGTCGCTCGCCACGCAGCACCGCGAGCAGGTTGCGGGCGGCGAGGGTCGCCATCGCGTCCCGCGTGGCGATAGTCGCCGAGGCGATGTGCGGCACCACGATCGCGTTGGGCAGGGAGACCAGAGGATGATCGGCTGGGAGCGGTTCCGGATCGGTCACGTCGAGGGCGGCGGCGAAGATGTCGCCATTGCGCAGGGCGGTAACCAGCGCGTCGGTATCGACGACCGGGCCGCGGGCGGCGTTGATCAGGATGGCGGTCGGCTTCATCAGGCCGAACTCTCGGGCGCCGATCATGCGGGTGGTCTCATCGGTCAGGGCGACATGTAGCGTGACATAATCGGACTCGCGCAGGAGTTCGTCTAGTTCGGTGAAGGTGGCGCCCAGGGCCTGGGCGGCCGCTTGGTCCTGATAGCTGTCATTGGCAAGGATCCGCATACCGAAGCCGGTGGCGCGCCTGGCCACCTCCTTGCCGATGCGGCCGAAGCCGACGATACCGATCGTCGCCCCGGTTAGCTCCTGGCCACGGAGGAGGGTCGGGCCCCACGTCTGCCATTTACCGTCCCGCACATAGTCGACACCCTCAACGATCCGGCGAGCCGCCGCCATGAGGAGGGCAAAGGCGAAATCGGCCGTCGCTTCGGTAAGAACGCCGGCGGTATTACAGACCGCGACGCCGCGCTCGGTTGCGGCCGGCACATCGACGTTGTCGTAGCCCACGGCAAAATTGCTGACGACCTTGAGCTGCGGCTCCTTATCGAGCACGGCGCCATCGATGTGGTCGGTCAGCAGGGTCAAGGCCCCGACACAGCCGTGTATCAGTTCCGCCAGCTCATCGGCGCTGGGCGGCATCTCATCCGGCCAGACACGGAGGTCGGCCGCCTCGCGCAGGAGCGCCATCCCCGCTTCGGGGATCTCCCGGGTCACCGCCACCAACGGCCGGGGAGCCTGGTCTGCTTCGCCAGCTTGACTCGCGGTCGCCATCTACGCCCCCATCCCATCCATCTCATGCCAACCAGCCACCACGCGCTCACGGCCTGTTACGGTACGACCGAAACGGGGGAAGCGCAACTGGTACGCCTGCACGAACCGGCCGGAGATCGAGCAGGGCTCAGCCCACTGGATTGGAGTCACCCGGAACCGCCCGAACACACGATGCCGGCCGAAAGCAACCCCGGCCGGCAGCTTCAGGGGTGTCGGCAAGGTGCAGCCGGCACGTATCCGGTTGCGCCCAGAAGCCTAGCGACGATTTCGGTCGCGGTTCCGGTTAGCGGAGCCGACCTGCCGGCCTCGGCCCCGGTTCCCTGACCGGCTACGGTCAGCATCGCGCCCCCCGCCGCCGCCGCCCGCCAGCGGCTCGGACGGCAACGCTTCGGCGGATGCACCCGGTGTGGCTGCGGCCAGCGCGACCACCTCGCGGCCAGGTCCAAGCCCTTCGTTGAGCGGGCCAAGGTGAACCGGATGGCCGGACTTGCCGCGCACGCGGAGGTTGAGCAACTCGACAAGGACGGAGAAGGCCATCGCGAAGTAGATGTAGCCCTTCGGAATGTGCTGGTGTGCGCCTTCGGCGACCAGCGACATGCCGATCAGGAGGAGGAAGGAGAGAGCGAGCATCTTGACGGTCGGGTGTTCCTCGACGAACGCGGCGATCGGACCGGAGGCAACCAGCATGACGGCGATGGCGATGATAACCGCGGCGATCATGACACCGATGTCGTCGGCCATGCCGACGGCGGTGATGACCGAGTCAAGCGAAAACACGATGTCCAGCAACATGATCTGGATGATGACGCTCGCGAACGACGATGCGGTCCGTACGGGTCCGCCACCCTCGTGACCTTCGAGCTTCTCGTGGATCTCGAAGGTCGATTTTCCGAGTAGAAAGAGACCGCCGCCGAGCAGGATTAAGTCACGCCCGGAGACATCGTGGTCGACGATCGTGAAGATCGGATCGGTCAGTCCAACGATGACGCTGATGAAGAGCAGTAGCAAGATGCGCATCACCATCGCCGCGCCGAGGCCGACGATCCGGGCTCGCTCCCGTTGTTCCGGCGGCAGTTTGCCCGCAAGGATCGAGATGAAGATGATATTGTCGATGCCGAGCACGATCTCGAGTGCCGTCAGCGTCAACAACGCGACCCAGATCTCGCCGTTGCCTATCCAATCCAACCGGACAAACTCCCCCGTAACGCTCCGAATTCGGCCCAGCCCACCTGGACAAATGCCCTTCTGGGCTCCCCGCGCCTAGTGTATGCGAACCGGTGTCCCGCTCGTAGGCGAGACCGGCCGTTCCCTGTGAGGATAACCGTCCGGCGGGCGCCTCCATGTCCTGCACCCCGCGAGCGTCGCTGCGCAATGTTTGTGCCCGGCACGATGCCGAGGGTGAGCCAGCGTAGAGAAAGCGACCGGTAGGCGATCAGGCCGGCGCGGTGACGGCATCCCAGGAGAGCTGGATCATCTCCCAGTCGCCATCGTGGGTGTTGTCGGCATCGTTGAAGTAGTAGAAGAACCAGTATTGCAGGGCGATGCCATGACTGCCGTCTTCGCGTTCCTCGCCGACGACATAGGCGTAGGTCACCGCCGGCTGAGGCAGGAGGCGCTCGCATAGGCATGCCGCACCTCTTTGTGAGCCCAACGGCAGTCAGCAATGCAGAGCGCGGTTGTAGACACGTCCAAGCAGCTTCGACATCTCGGTTCGGCCGCCCGGACCGAGTTCGGTGCCAACGGACGCGGCAGGGTCGTCTCAGTTCCATCCCCCGCACCGCCAAACCCTTTTACCGGTAGACAGGTGCACACGGACATGGTTAGATGGGCCGACTAACTGGTTGCGAAATCGAACAGAAGGGGATCTCATGAAGCGCAGAGTCGCGTCAATGCTGATCTTGACCGTCGTCGTCGTCGCCCAGCTCGCTGCGGCCCGGGCCGCGCCAGCGATTCAAGAGTCCGAGGATGTCACGGTCAGCGAGCTGGGACGCGGCACAAATCTTAGGCTGCTTCACTTTAGCTTCCAACCGGGCGGAAAGATCAATCAACAAACCATCCTCGAGCCGATGCTGGTCGAAGTATTTAACGGGTCGTTCGTCTTCTACATCCCCGAATCCGCAGGCGATACCATCACCTTCTACGGCGGTCAAGAACCGTACGCCGTAGACTCGACTGATTGCACCCTCCCCATCGAGAATGGCCCCCAGGAGTGCACCTTCAGCGACCAGGAGTCGGCGACGACTCTGCCGTGCGACCCGACCGCCGGCGGCTTCGAGTGTCAGGTCCTCGACACCGTGGGAATCCTGGTCCAACCGGGGACCACGCTGGTCCTGCCCGGTCCGACCGAGTGCATGGTGTGCAAGCTCGACGCCGATGCCGGTGAGCTCGAAGTCGCGGTCGTGGAACCGTCCGGCGGAGCCACCTGGTGGAACGCCGTTACCGGAGAGGGCGCGACGCCCGAGTCGACACCGGCGGCGAAGAGCGCGCCGGCCATCGCCGGCGGAGCCACCTTACTGGTGGATCCCTGTGGCGGGCTGCTCCGCTGACGAACGGGCCCGCGCGCCGCGGCGCGCGGGCCACATCGGGTCACTCCACCTGTCGCCATCGCAGCGCGTCTTCGGTTGCCTCGCGGGGAGTGAGCCTGCGCCCGACCGCCGCCGCTTCGTCCCAGGCCGCTCCTAACCGGGCCGAGAGTTCGGTCACCGCTGCCTCCTGGACGTCGCGATCGGCACGGGACGGGAACGGCAGGGTGCCGCGGCGGCGGAACTCGGCCGCCGCCGCGAAGAGCCGTGCGCTGCGAATCAGGTCGTCTTGACGGAGCGCAAGCCACGCCATCCCCTCGATCGCCTCGACCCAATTGTGCGGCATGTCGTCCGGGGAATCGGTTTGGGTCGGGTCGCGCAACACCTCATCGAACCGGGCGCCTGCAACATCGGGTTGGCCGGCCTGGAGCGCGAGCCGGCCCAGCTCCGTCGTCGTCCACCCGATCCCGAAGTCGTCATGGAGCTCGCGGAAGAGTTCCAGGGCCCGTCCAGTCGATGCGACCGCAGCGCGCAGGTCTCGCGTGTGGCGTAGGCTGATGCCCTGGGATCGCAAAATGTGGGCGACCGTGCTCTGGTCGCCCAGTTCGGACCAGGCGGCGAGCGCTCGCCCGTAGAGTCCCGCCGCCCGCTCGTAGTCGTACTGGTCGCGCGCCACCTGGGCCAGATTGAACAGCGAGAGTGCGACACCCCGTTGGTCGGCGGGGACGTGGTCTCGCCGGATCGCGTAGGCCTCTTCGTAGAGCCGCTGGGCGCGGACGAAGTCTTCCTGCTCGGCGGCCACAACGCCGAGCGCGGCGAGCGAATCTCCTACCTCGGTGAGGTTCCCCTGAGCGCGGCTGATCGCCAGGCTCTCTTCCAGGCGTGCCACCGCGTCCGCATAGTCGGCCCGGTCGATAGCGAGCATTCCGAGGCGATAGAGCGCCATGGCTTTGAGCGCGGGCGCGACCTCGGCATCGATTGCCCGGGCCCGCTCCAACCAGCCGCGCCCTTCGCGCCGGAGCCCGCGCCCGACCCAGAAGCGCCACAGCGAGAGACCTAGCCGCAATGCAGTTGCGGCATCGCGCTGGTCGACCGCGCGCTCGAATGCCGCCCGCAGGTTGTCCACGTCCCCCGAGAGGCGATCGAGCCAGGCGCCCTGGTCCGGCCCGGTCAGTTCCGGCTCCGCCCGCTCCGCAAAACCCACGAAATAGGCGAGGTGCCGCTCTCGGACCATCTCTTCTTCGCCACTCTCGGCCAGGCGCTCCAGCCCAAATGCCCGGATCGTCTCGAGCATCCCGAACCGCGGCTCGCCCGCACTCCCCGGCAGCCGCCGCACGAGGCTCTGGCCTACGAGTGCCGCCATCGCCTCGATGACATCGGGACCCGCTTCGCCCGGCAACCTGCAGACGGCCTCGGCAGCCTCCAGGTCACTTCCCCCGGCGAAGACCACCAGGCGCCGAAAAACCGCCCGCTCATCGTCCGACAGCAGGGCGTGGCTCCAGGCGATTTCATCCCGCAGCGTCTGCTGCCGCACAGGGAGGTCGCGGGCGCCGCCCGTCAGCACCGCCAGCCGGTCGTCCAGCCGCGCCAGCAGGGTCTCCGGCTCCAGCAGCCGGAGCCGCGCCGCCGCCAGCTCGATGGCCAGGGGCAACCCGTCCAGGCGCCGGCAGACCTCCGCCACCGTCTCGGCATTACGCTCGGTCAGCATGAAGTCCGGCCGGGCCGCCTGCGCTCGCTGGACGAACAGGTCGATCGCGGCCACCGCGGCCAGGTCGGCGAGTGACGGCAGATTCGCCGGTTCGGGCAACATCAATGGCGGGACGGGATATTCCCGCTCTCCGCGCAACCGGAGTGGGGCCCGGCTGGTGACAAGGCAGGTCAGCCCCTCGCTGTCGGACAGCAGCTCGGCGACGACCGGCGCCGCCGCCACCACCTGCTCGAAGTTGTCGAGGACCAGCAGGAGGCGCCGGGGACGGAGGAACGCGCGGAGTTCGGCCCCCGGCGGTTGGTCTCCCGTCACCCGCACGCCGAGCGCCAGGGCGACCGTCGGCAGCACGAGCGCCGGGTCGGCGAGCGGTGCCAGATCGACGAACAACGCACCATGCGGAAAGGCCGTGGCTTCCGACCGCGCGGCTTCCAGGGCCAGGCGCGTCTTGCCCGTGCCGCCGGGCCCGGTCAGGGTAACGAGCCGAGCGCCGTGCGCGAGCAGATCCTTGATCTCGGCCAGCTCGGACGCGCGGCCGACAAGCGGGGTCGGCGGGATCGGAAGGTTGCCGGCGGGTGGTGGGAGCGGCGGGTTCGACTCACCACGCGAAAAGGGTGATCCACCCGGCATGAGGCCCAGGTGTTCCAGCGCGCGCTGGACGGGCGGCAGCCAGACCTCGGGAGCTCGGTCCAGCACATCGATCCACTGTGCCCCTTCCAGCCAATAGGCCAGGTCCTCCGGAAAGCCGATCTCTTCGAGACGCAGCGGTAGGATCGGGCGGCCGTAGCGCCAGGCAAGCAGCAGCTCCTGCCGGACGTTGCGTGAAGCCAGGGACGCGGCCGAGCACATCATCACCAGCGCTCCGCAGCCCTTGATCCCCTCTACGATCTCCGGCCCGTAGTTCTGCCCGCCGGTGATGCCGTCGACGTCAATCCAGGCGTGGATTCCGGCCTTTTCCAGGATGTCCACTACACGAAGCACCCGCGGCCGGTCGCCGCTGGCGTAGCTGATAAACAGATGGGGCGGATTGGCCACTCGGGTGGATACCCCGTCCGGGTCGACGGCGGCAGTCGGCGGGTCGGCCACGGCCAAGGTCCTTCATTATGTTGCCAACCGGTGCGATTGCATTCTGCGCCCCAACCACGGGCGCGTCAATGATCCTGAGAGCTGGACTTGTGCGACCAACCGTGCGCGTGGTTGCTCGGGCATCTGCCCAAGCTGCCCTCATCGACTATGGATGACATGTGGACGCGGCCCGGCGGGGGCGGTAGCATTGCGCACATATCCGACTAAATTAGTCGGATATGTGCGCAGCTCGGCTGGCGGGACAGGGCGTCGGTTGGTATACTTGCTTTCGGTAACGAGACTCATTCTCAATTACCGTCGGCCAGAGCCACGACAGACGCGAACATACGGCAGCAAGCTAGCAAGGCAGGCCTAAGGTGGTGACGTACCGGAATACAACGCAGCGGGCGGTGATCCTGTCCGAAGTCCAGGCGGCCGAGCGCCACCTGACCGCCGGCGAGATCTTCGAGCGCGTGCGCCGCCGGTATCCGACCATCGCGTATGGCACCGTCTACCGCTCGTTGCATCTCCTGGTACAGCACGGGCAGATCCAGGAACTGACCTTCGCCGACCAGGCGAGCCGATTCGATGCCCGCGTCGACCGGCACGACCACGTCCATTGCACCGGCTGCGGCCTCATCCTGGATGTCGATGTGCCGGTTGCCCTGATCGCCCGGCATGTGGCCGCCGAGCAGAGCGGGTTCGACGTCACCAGCCACCACACGGTCTTCGCCGGGCTTTGCCCGTCATGCCGGGGAACGTTGGGCAGAACCGGTGGTGGCGATCCTGCGAACCCATACGGCGGCGAACCGCGCGGCGCCTAGTTCCCGCTCGATGCAGGCACGGCACAGACGCGTCCGGTTCGCGTTCATTGAGATGAGTTTCGGCGTTCGGACGACTGGTCTATCGATTTATATGGATTGGCGCGGATGCGGTTTCCGTCGCCATTACGGGGGAAAAGCGATTCCATGAGCGACGTGAATTCCGGTGCTCCGATGTTCGAGATCGAGAACCTGCACGCCTCCATCGAGGACAACGAGATCCTCAAGGGCGTGAACCTGACGATCAACCGGGGCGAGATCCATGCCCTGATGGGGCCGAACGGCTCCGGCAAGAGCACCCTGGCCAACATCATCGCCGGCCACCCGGCCTACGAGGTGACCGAGGGCTCGATCCGTTACAACGGCGAGGACATCCTCGAGCTGGAGCCGGACGAGCGGGCGCGTAAGGGCATCTTCCTCGCCTTCCAGTACCCGACCGTCATCCCCGGCGTCTCGATGGCGAACTTCCTCCGGATGGCGGTCACCAACGTCCGCTCCGCCCGCGCCGCTCAGGACGGCGGCGAGAACAAGTTCACCCCGCGCGAGTTCCGCCGCCTGATGCGCGAGAAGATGGCCCTCCTCAAGATGGACGACGCCTTCGCCACCCGCTACCTGAACGAGGGTTTCTCGGGCGGTGAGAAGAAGCGGGCAGAGATCCTGCAGATGGCCCTCCTCGAGCCGGCGATGGCCATCCTCGACGAGACCGACTCCGGCCTCGACATCGATGCCCTGCGCGTCGTCTCCGAGGGCGTCAACGCCCTAGCCGGCCCTGACATGGGCGTCCTCCTCATCACCCACTACCAGCGGCTGCTGAATCACATCAAGCCGAACTTCGTCCACATCATGATGGACGGCCGCATCGTCAAGGAAGGCGGGCCAGAGCTGGCCCACGAACTCGAAGCCAAGGGCTACGAGACGCTGCGCAACGAGCTCGCGGCCGTGCTAGCTGTCAGCTGTCCGGCGTCAGCCGTCGGCTTTCGGACAAAGACGATCCGTTCCGAACGCCGACGTACCGAACGCCGGAAGCGACCGAAGGGAGCAATCAATGGTTGCCAAGCCACAGATCGAACTCGCCGATTACCAGTACGGGTTCCACGACGTCGAGGACTACGTCTTCAAGAGCGAGCGCGGCCTGAGCGAGGCCGTGGTCAGGCAGATCTCGAAGATCAAGAACGAGCCCGAGTGGATGCTCGAGGTTCGGCTCAAGGCCTACGAGCACTTCAGGAAGCGGCCGATGCCCAACTGGGGCGCGGACGAACTGAAGGACCTAGATTTCGAGAACATCTTCTATTACATCCGCCCGTCGGAGAAGCAGGGCAAGACCTGGGACGAGGTCCCGGCCTACATCAAGGACACCTTCGAGAAGCTGGGCATCCCCGAGGCGGAGCGGAAGTTCCTCGCCGGCGTCGGCGCCCAGTACGAGTCCGAGGTGATCTACCACTCCCTGCGCGAGGACCTCGCCAAGCTGGGCGTCGTCTTCCTCGACATGGACGCGGCGGTCCACGAGTACCCGGACCTGGTCAAGCAGTACTTCGGCACCATCATTCCGGCCAACGACAACAAGTTCGCCGCCCTCAACACGGCGGTCTGGTCCGGCGGCTCCTTCATCTACGTGCCGGAAGGCGTCAAGGTCGAGGTTCCACTGCAGGCCTACTTCCGGATCAACGCCGAGAACATGGGCCAGTTCGAGCGCACGCTCATCATCTGCGCCCCGGGCTCCTACGTGCACTACGTCGAGGGCTGCACCGCCCCGACCTACAGCACCGACAGCCTCCACTCCGCCGTGGTCGAGATCATCGTCCAGGAGGGTGCCCGCTGCCGCTACACGACCATCCAGAACTGGTCGAAGAACGTCTACAACCTGGTCACCAAGCGGGCCGCCGCCTACAAGAACGCCACCATGGAGTGGGTTGATGGCAACCTCGGCTCCAAGCTGACCATGAAGTACCCGGCCGTCTGGCTGATGGAGCCTGGCGCCCGCGGTGAGATCCTCTCCGTCGCCTTCGCCGGCGACGGCCAGCACCAGGACGCCGGCGGTAAGGTGGTCCACGTCGCCCCGAACACCTCCTCGCAGATCATCTCCAAGTCGATCTCGAAGGGCGAGGGCCGCTCCTCCTACCGCGGCCTGGTCAAGGTCTACAAGGGCGCCGAGAACGTCCGCTCCAACGTCGTCTGCGACGCCCTGCTCCTCGACGAGACGAGCAAGACGGACACCTACCCCTACATGGAGATCGAAGAGGAGCGCGTCTCGATCGGGCACGAGGCGACCGTCTCCAAGGTGGCGGAAGACCAGATCTTCTACCTCCAGAGCCGCGGCCTGAGCGAGTCCGAGGCGATGAGCATGATCGTCAACGGCTTCATCGAGCCGATCGCGAAGGAGCTCCCGCTCGAATACGCGGTCGAGCTCAACCGCCTGATCCAGCTCGAGATGGAAGGCAGCGTCGGGTAACCAACACGTGGGCGCGCCGGACGCCGGGAACGGTACCGGAACGCCCCGGTCGGTGGGCAGGGCGGACATGGAGGTCCGCCCCTACCCCCGGGCGATGGTGGCGCAACGCAACGCCGCGGTGACCGAACAGGGCAGAAACATCGGTCTGCCCCTACGCGCCGAACAGCGTTGGCGGCCCCGAACCATCCCGCCGCTCCGAACACGCCCGTCTCAATGTGGCCCCGACATTCATCTGGTAGGGGCGGACCGATGTGTCCGCCCTCCCCATCCGCCCCGACGCCCCGAAGATGCCCCGACCGAGGAGACGATGGACGCAACCCTGACCCAACCAACCACAACGACATTGACCGGCTTCTCTCGCGAAGCCCTGGAGGACCTCTCCCGGCGCAAAGCCGAGCCCGATTGGGTGCGCGACGCCCGCCTCGCCGCCTGGGGGACCTACGAGGCCCTGCCGATGCCGAAGCGCTCCGACGAGGAGTGGCGCCGCACCGACCTGCGCGGCATCAAGCTCGATCGCCTGGCGCCGTTCGCCAACCTGGAGAACGGCCGGTCCGACTCTCTGGACGGCCTGCTCACCGGCGTCGGCGACGCCTCTCTGACGGCCGGACGTCACGCTGGAGTTGTCGTCCAGAAGGATGCCGCCACCCTCTACACCGAGATCGACCCCGAGGTCGCCGCCCAGGGCGTCATTTACACCGACCTGGACACGGCGATGCGCGAGCATCCCGACCTCGTTAAGCAGCACTTCATGACGGAGGCCGTGCCGGTCAACTTCGGCAAGTTCGAAGCGCTGCACGCGGCCTTCTGGCAGGGCGGCACCTTCCTCTACGTGCCGAAGGGTGTCACCATCGATCTTCCCTTCCGCTCCTTCGTCCTCGGCGAGTCGGGCGGCGCGTCCCTCTTCGCCCACACCCTCGTCGTCCTGGAAGAGGGCGCCGAGGCGTTCTTCGTCGATGCCTTCCGCTCGCCGTCGATCGAGGGCGCCGGGTTTGCCTCCGAGGTCGTCGAGCTCGTCCTGCGTACCGACGCCAAGCTGCGCTACGTTCAGGTTCAGGACTGGGGCCGCCACGTCTCCAGCATGATGACCGAGCGGGCCACTCTGGCCGACCGGGCGGAGCTGAAGAGCCTCCACGTCTCGCTCGGCTCGAAGTGGACCAAGAACTCGATCGGCTCCCACCTGCGCGGCCGCGACACCCTGGCCGAGATGCTCGGCATCTTCTTCCTCGACGGCGACCAGTTCTTCGACCACCACACCTGGCAGTTGCACGAGTCCCCGAACGCGACCAGCGACCTGGAGTTCAAGGGCGCCCTCAAGGACAACGCCCGCTCGGTCTACTCCGGGTTGATCAAGGTCTTCGACGGCGCCCAGAAGACGGACGCCTATCAACAGAACCGCAACCTGGTCCTGAGCCGCACCGCCCGCGCCGATTCCATCCCAAATCTAGAAATTGCCGCCAACGACGTTCGCTGCACCCACGGCGCGACGGTCGCCCAGGTCGAGCCGGAGCACATCTTCTACCTGCAGGCCCGCGGCATTCCCCGCACCGAAGCCCAGAAGCTCATCGTCGAGGGCTTCTTCCGCCCGGTGATCGACCGGATCCCGGTTGAGGAGATCCAGGACTTCTTGCAGGAAGCGATTGCGCGGAAGGTTGGGTACTAGAGGCGGTGCGGGTCAGGGACGGTTGGGAACGGCGGAACGATTTGTAGGGGCAGACCGATGTGTCTGCCCTCTTCCCCCGCCAACCCGGTACGGATGACGGCAACACGGTTCGACAACGATTCGTCGGGGTCGCGAGGCAGGGCAGACACATCGGTCTGCCCCTACGAATCGTTCCGCCGGGCCAACCGCGAACGGGTCGACGGAGAAGGACGCACCCATGGCCACTCCACATACCAACACGGTCGTCACCCCCCTGGATGCCGCCGCCATCCGGGCAGATTTCCCGGTGCTGAACCAGCCCCCTGAACCGGGCCGGAAGCCGCTCGCCTTCCTCGACAGCGCCGCTTCCTCGCAAAAACCGAACGCGGTCATCGAGGCGTTGGACACCTACTACCGGAGCTACAACGCCAACATCCACCGCGGTGTCTACCAGCTCTCGGAGAAGGCGACGGCGAAGTACGAGGAGGCCCGTCATCTGGTCGCAGCCTTCATCAACGCCGTGTCGGCCCGGGAGTGCATCTTCGTCCGCAACACCACCGAGGGCATCAACCTCGTCGCCCAGACCTGGGGCCGGCGCAACATCGGCGAGGGAGACCTGATCGTCCTGACCGTGATGGACCACCACTCGAACCTGGTCCCGTGGCAGTTGCTGGCGGAGGAGAAGGGCGCGGAGCTTGCCCACGTCCAGCTCACGCCGGACGGCCTGCTCGACATGGCCCACCTGGACGAGCTGCTGGCCCGGCAGCCGAAGCTCGTTGCCTTCCCGCACGTCTCCAACGGCCTCGGCACCATCGTCGACGCCGCCGAAGTCACCCGCCGCGCCCAGGCCGCCGGCGCGGTCGTCCTGATCGACGGCGCCCAGAGCGTTCCGCACCTCCCCGTCGACGTGCAAGCCATCGGCTGCGACTTCCTCGCCCTATCCGGGCACAAGATGGTCGGCCCGATGGGGTCAGGCGTGCTCTACGGCAAGCGCGAGCTGCTCGAAGCGATGCCGCCCTACATGGGCGGCGGCAGCATGATCCGCAAGGTCGGCCTCCAGCGCTCGACCTGGGCCGACGTTCCCGCCAAGTTCGAGGCCGGAACGCCAGCAGTCGGCGACGCGATCGGGCTGGGCGCCGCGGTCGAGTACCTGACCGGGATCGGGCTCGACCGGATCCGGGCCCACGAGATCGAGCTCACCGGCTACGCCCTGGAGCGCCTGCGCGAGGTGCCGAATCTGACGATCTTCGGCCCGCCCGACCCGACCCAACGCGGCGGCGTGATCTCGTTCACCCTGGGAGACATCCACCCGCACGACGTCGCCGCGATCCTCGACGAGGAGAGCGTCGCCGTCCGCGCCGGCCACCACTGCTGCCAACCGCTGATGAACACCCTGGGCGTAATCGCCACGACGCGGGCCAGCTTCTACCTCTACAACACCCCCGCCGACATCGATCAACTCGTCGCCGGCTTGCACCGGGCCCGCCAGGTCTTTGGGCTGTAGCGGCGTCTGGCGTCCTAGATGAGCGTTGCATCCACCACCGGTCATCCTGAGCCTGCGAAGGATCTTGGCGGTTTACCGCCTCCGTCCTCGTCCGAGAACACGAGGCATCGAGGGTAACGAGATACGCCAGGGCCGGCCGCAAAGGCCGCACGGCGGCCAGTATCCTAAGCTCCACTCAGGATGACGACTGCTCACGACTCACGTCTCACGACTAAGGACTCATCATGGTTGACAGCATCTATCGCGAGATCATTCTGGATCACTCGCGCAACCCGAGGAACAAGGGGACCCTGGACCCCCACGATTTCTCGTACGAGGACACAAACCCCCTCTGTGGCGACGAGGTCCGGATCGATCTCCGGGTCTCCGACAATGTCGTGACCGAAATCGCCCAGCAAAGCCGGGGCTGCGCCGTGAGCCAGGCCTCCGCCTCGATCCTGACCGAGATGGTCGAAGGTAAATCGATCGATGAAGTTAAGGCGCTGACTAAGGACGACCTCCTCGACGAGATCGGGATCCCCGTCAGCCCCGCCCGGCTGAAGTGCGCGCTCCTGCCGCTCAAGGTGCTGAAGGCCAGCATCTACGGCGTCGCCCAGGATGTCGACTAGCTGTCTGCCATCAGCCGTCAGCCTGTACACTTTGCGGCTGGCGGACCCACCGCTAAATGGATGCTTCTCTGATGGCTCATTACTGACGGCCGATCGCTGATTGCTGATACCTGAAAGCTGATGGCTCATTGCTGATGACTGATAGCTCATTCGTTACCGTCGCCAAGACCGATGAACTCAAGCCCGGCGAAATGCTCTACGTCGAGGTCGGCGACACCCCCGTCTGCCTGATCAACCTCGACGGCGAGTACCACGCCATCAACGACACCTGTACTCACCAGGAGGCTTCGCTCTCCGACGGCGAGATCACCGGTGACGAGATCGAATGCCCGCTCCACGGCGGAGCCTTCAACATCCGCACCGGCGAGCCGGTCTCATTCCCGGTCGTCGTCCCGATCGAGAAGTACCACGTCCGCGTCGTCGGCGACGATGTTCAGGTCGCGATCACCGGCTAGGGTACATCTCACAACGTTTCCTCCCAGCACCCAGCTTTACCGCCTATCGTCGTGCCGGCCTCCTCAGGAGCCAGAAGTGAGGACCTCCCTGGGGAACGTCGCCGTCGGCCACCGCCCGGAATCCATGGGCGACATAATAAAGCACCGCCGACGCCTGGAAGCAGACCGTGGTGCAGGCAACCCCGGCCTGGTCCCAACGGTCCAACCCTGCCGCGAGGAGGGCGTCTTCCAGGCCACGGCCGCGCCGGGCCGGATGGACCGCATGGGCCAGCAACTGGGAATGTGGCTCCGGCACCGCCTCCTTTCCGACCCGATCGAGTTGGGATAGCAACCGAAGGCAACGGAGAAACCCCGCCAGGCCCTGGCCCAGGGCGGCCGCGACCTGGAGTTCCCAGGCCCGGCGCACCGGCAACTGCCAGGCGGGGGCGGGGCTGAGCCAGATCGCCAGGCCGTCGAGAATGGGAGAGGTGACATCGACCGCGCCGCAGGCCTCGCCAAAGCCGATTAACGACTGCCCGGCCAGAGCAAGCGATTGCCGCGTCCTCGCATAGGCAGCCGGAGCAAGGAAGGGCACCAGCGGATGATCGGCGGAGGCCAGGCCGAGCAAATCGGCCGCCTGATGACGCCGGTCACTCGGCAACGGCACGATTTCCCGGGATAGCACAGCGGGAAGCGGACGTCGCATACGGCGACACCCTCACGTCTAGGATCTGGCCGCCAATCCGCGCGAGACGAAGAGCGCCGGCACGTTCGCCAGCGTATCACGGCCCAAGGTTCTTGGGGCAACCCGCTTCCCGCCGAACATGCCTTTCTCGAAGGCGATGGTGACGTTCGGGCAGCCGCCCTACTCGGTGGTATCGATGAACACGTTACCGGCTCCGAAGCTCTCCGGAAAGTCCTCCGCCACCTGCCGCAGGAAGAACTCGCTGAGCGCCTCGCCCGGCTCTCCCTCAATCACGCGGGCGGTGTAGATAAGTGCGCCGCCGGCCGCATCGTAGAAGGGATCGAGCACCTCAACCACGGTGACAAGCTCGCCGGCCCGCGTCTGCACAACGACCGCGGCTTTTGGGGCGTCCTCTGGTGCGAAGCCAATGGCCTCCAGCGCGTCTTCCGTCGGGATCGTTGTGACCGCCCGTGGCTCACCGTCCGGGAAAACCACCGTCGACTCGGCAACGCCCGTCAGCGTCAGGACATAGCTGCCCGGGTCCCCCGTGACGGGTGTCCAGGTGCCTTCGGTAAAGGTCTGGATATAGAGAGCCGGCCCCACGTCGGTGGCAGCGGGAGAGGCAACCGGGGACGCCTCTGGGGTGGCATCTTGTGCAACGGCGGCCCGGTGTGTAGCGACAGCAGCCAGGCCAACCGTGCCCGCGGCGGCAGCCCGGATAGCTGCCCGGCGCGTGACGCGGTCGCCGAGCGCGTTTGCGAACCCATCGAAACGTTGCAGATCCATGATTCCTCCCTCCAAAGGGGCATGTACGACGCGGCCGCTTGCCGGATTCGGCCGGACCCGTGAGTCCGCGCTCCTAGCTCCGCCATCCGCGGTCAACCCTGTGCGCAGTGCAACAACCGTGCCGGGCTATTGCTCCGGCTGGTGAGAAGGACGGGCCAAAAGAGACGCTCATTGGAGAGCAACCGCTGCTTAGCGATACGGGCGGACCATCTCGCCGAGCTTAGCCAGGGACCAGCGCACGTCATCGGCATCACCGGCGCGCAGGTTGAAGACGCAGCTGGCGACACCGGCCGCGGCGAGGGCATCGATCCGGGCTGGATCGGCGGGGGTGGCGTAGATCGTCACGGGGATCGGCTGGCGACCAGCAGCCTTTGCCAGTTCGGCCAATTCGGCCATCCGGGCGACGACCTCGGGGTGATCATTGGGCATCCAGGCATCACCGTATTCGACGACGCGCCGGAGCGCGTGCGGGCCCTCCCCGCCGACCAGGATGGGGGGATGGGGCCGCTGGACCGGTTTCGGCCATTGCCAGATCGGATCAAAGCGGATGTAGGTCCCGGAGTACGCTGCCTCTTCGTTCGCCCAGATTGCTCGCACGGCTTCGACCGTCTCGCGCATGACGGCCCATTGGGTGCCGGCTTGCACGCCGTGGTGGGCCAGCTCCGGCTCGTTCCATCCGGCCCCAACGCCGAAGAGGAATCGCCCGTCGGAGAGAACGTCGAGCGTGGCGACCTGCTTGGCCAGCGTGATCGGATCGTGCTGCGGAATCAGGCAGACGCCGGTGCCAAGGCGCAGCCGAGTCGTGGCGGCGGCCGCGACCGCGAGGGCAACGAAGGGATCGAACAGGCGCATGTTGACGGCGAGCCAGTCGGCCCCCTCAGCGTGTTCGCGGCCCACGCTGACCGGCATGTGGGTGTGTTCTGGAAGCCAGAGCGATTCGAACCCAGCTTCTTCGATCCGCCGGGCGAGATCGCGCAGGTTGCCGCCCTCCGCCGTCGCCCGAACCTGCACCCCGAACCGCATCGTGCCACCTTCTACACTCCTGGCGTCTACGCCAGAATCACCTCCGCCATGCGAAGTATCACCCGTGCTGCCGCGGCGATGCTCGGGACATCGACCCATTCGTCGGCGGCGTGGAAGTTCCCGCCGTGTGGGCCGACCTGAACCGTCGGGATCCCGGCGTCGCTGAAGAGGTTCGCATCGCCGAACCCGGTATAGCCCCACTCCGGCACGGAACCGGATTCGGCGGCGTGAGCCTCTCCCAGCGCTCCCACGAGTGGATGATCGGCACCGAGCTCCCAAGACGGATAGTACGGCGGCGCAACGCTGAGTTCGAACCCGGCCGGCGAGCTCAGGCCGTCGGCCAGCGCTCGATACTGCGCCAGCACGCTCTCCGCGGTCTCGCCGGGGACGATGTGCCGGTTGATCAGAATCGTGGCTTTCTCCGGCACGGTAATGACGTACTGGGCGCTGCCACTCAACAGGGAGAGCACGCACTGGCTAGCTCTCAGCCGCGGGTGATTTCCGAGCGGCAAGCCATCCATCGCCGTGGCGAAGCGGGCGGCCTCGATCGCGGCGTTGACTCCTTCCCACGGCCACGAGGCGTGGGCCGCCTTCCCGGCCACCTCGACCTTGATCAGGACCTTGCCGACCGACCCGAGAGCGGGATGCTCCCAGGAGGACTCGGTGACGATGCAGGCGTCCGCCCGGATGCCTGCATCAATCAGGGCGCGAGCGCCGATCGAATAGGCCTCCTCGTCCACGACCGAGGTGAAGATCACGGTGCCATGCCAGCGGTCGCGGTGCCGGTCCAGGGCGCGGGTCGCCAGCATGGCCGCCGCCACGCCAGATTTCATGTCGCAGGCGCCGAGGCCGTAGAGCCGGTCTCCGTCCCGCCGCGGGGCCCATGGGTCGGACGACCAGCCCTCCGCCGCCAGCACGGTATCGGTATGACCGTTGAGCAGCAGGACGGGGCCGGGGCCGTTCGCGA
Source organism: uncultured Chloroflexia bacterium (assembly GCA_963724285.1). Classification (GTDB taxonomy): domain Bacteria; phylum Chloroflexota; class Chloroflexia; order Thermomicrobiales; family UBA6265; genus CAVRUD01. The sequence continues at coordinate 441,613 of CAVRUD010000030.1, forward strand.
TCTGGGCGACGATATTGGGCCGGTTGGGATCCACGGTGGGGCGCTCTTCGGCGGCGATGCCGTTGGCGCGCAGCCAGTCAGCAACCGCCTCCTGGACCCCACGCTCTTCGCCCGGATAGGAACGGATGGCAACGAGCGAGGCAGTCAAGGCAGCCGCTTCTTCGGCGTCGATCGTCTCCAGCCAGCCGGCGCCATCATCGGTTGGTGGCATGGGCACTACGCCTCCGCCAGGAGCGACAGGACCTTCTCCGCCACGGCCTCACCGAGCTTGCGGTGCTGGTCGGCGTCGAAGTGGATCCCGTCTAGCTCGCTTGAGACGATGACCTGACCCGCGTCGAGAAAGGGGACGCTGTTCCAGCGGGCGACACGCTCGTAGTACGTCCCGAACTGGCAGGATTTTTCGCAGGCACCGGTAAACATTTGGTCGAACTCGGTCAGGGTGACGATCGGTGGGGGCGCCATAAGGAGGATGGTGGCCGGGCTGCCATCGGTGCGGCGGGCATACCGCCGGGCAAAATCGGCGAGCAGGCCGGCACCCTCGGCGATGTCGTTGGCAGAGTGGTTGAAGCGCTCTTTGAGGTCGTTCGTGCCCAGCATGATCGTGACCAGATCGACCGGGCAGTGGCTTTCCAGGCAGGGCAGCAGGTAGGTCAGGCCGTTTCGTCCCGGCGAAAGGGGATCGTCGAAGACCGTCGTCCGTCCGTTGAGTCCTTCTTCGATCACCCGAAAACCCGGTCCCAGGCTTTGGGCCAAAACCCCGGTCCAGCGCGTCGTTGGCCCGAAGCGCATCCGGGTGGTGGGGTCATATCCCCAGGTATTCGAGTCGCCGTAGCAGAGCACAACTTTCTGGGTAGACAGGTCGTTGGAGTCGGTCACCGGGCTCTCCATTACTCGGGGGCTTAGCCAATCGGCCGTTCTGACTGCGGATGCTTCGCCCTGCATCCTCGCGTCTCAGTTCAGCCGGAGGCGCCGCGAGATAATACGGCGTTACGCACAAGATCGGTAGTGGGGTGTGCTGTATGCGGGCTACCCCGCACCGTGATGTGGGACGATGGGCGATGGTCCCTTTCCTGCTGTCAACGCTGCAGCGGACTCGCTCACATTGCACGCGGCACGCGCGGCCAGGAGACGGACCACGATGGAGATCGGCAACGGTGTCACCCTCGTTCCCCTCGGAGAGCAGGCGGAGTCACCCGGTGGCGGGCAACAGGATCTCCGCGGCCGCCGAGTCTTCGACAAGGCCGGTGAGGAGATCGGGAATGTCCGTGACCTCCTGCTGGATGGTGCCAACGGCCAGATCCGGTACCTGATCGTCGCCGCCGACTACACGATCGACACCACCCTGCGCGAGTTTGTGATTCCGGTCGACGCTATTGCCCGGTTGGAGCCCGATCGCCTCTTCCTGGACCACCTTCGGGGACGCGTCCTCAGTGGACCGCTCTATGATCCCGCCGCTCCACCCCCGCCCGACTTTTGGGACGGGCTCAACGCCTATTACGGATACGAGTCCAGTTAGACCGCCTCGCTACCACCAGGGGGATGGCAAGCGTTCTGCGAGACGAATCGTTAACCGGCCAAACCGCCGAAACAGCGTTCGCGAAAGGACGTCAGCGCCATGACCCTCAGCAACATCCAGGACATCCGAGAACACATGCCGGTCATCTGCTCGGACGGCGGCCGTTGCGGCACGGTCGACCGGGTCGAGGGCAACAGCATCAAGTTGACGAAGGACGATCTGGGCCACCATCACTGGATCCCCGCCGACTGGGTGACCCGAGTCGACCAGGACGTCCAAGTCGACCGCCCCATCGGTCAGGTCAGGCGCGATTGGTCGATGAGTCCGCCGTCGAGCACACCCGGCGGCGGACCGATCGCAATGCCGCCCGCCATGGACCCCGCCAAGAACCCGACGACCACGGGCATGGAAGGTGCCGAAGGTTCCGTATCCGGGTCCTGAAGCTCGTTGTGGAAGCTTTGTCCGCACACCCTCTAAGCCTCGGTAATCTCACGGTACCATAGTGGTGTCGCCCGGGCGGACCGGCGCCGCCCTCCTGCCGTGCGCCCGGGCAGCTGGCACCTGCGGCCAACCCTTACGACGAGCGCTTTAGGTCCGACGCGCCCCGACTTCCTCGCGCCGATACGGACGTCAACGTTTCCGCCTCCGACCCATTAGCCTCTGTTCCGACCTCGTCGCGGCATCACAGCCGGCTATGCGGGCAATTGGACGAGAACGAGTTCGTTGCCGCAGTTGTCGCGAACGTGCGCAAAGGACGCTCTGGCGGCGTCCACCTCTGGGCCCTTGATCGGTCGCACGCCAAGAATGGCGAGACGGGCCAGATCGGCCCGCCAAGTCGTCCGTGTAGAGGACCAATGCCGGCTTGTCCGCGGTTTGGCGGCCCACTCGGGCTACAGCTTCCGGTGTCGTCGCGCGAATCAGCCACAGTCCGGCGCCTTCCTGCCCGCCCAGGCCGATATGAACCGCGCGAAATCCTGGGTGAAGCTCCTCATCGAATATCGTCTCGAAGCCGAATGCATCGGCGTAGAACGCTTTCGTTTCGTCGAGGTCCTTCACCAGTACGGTCGCGCGTCCGAGCGATACCATCCATTCCCAATCTAGATCGACATTCGAGCCTACTTGACCTGCTCTCACACGGGAACTGCCCGTGACCGCCTACTTTAGGCACGGACCGACAAAGAACAATCCCGGACTTCACCGTTTGCGAGACCGACCGACGGGAGGCTCATAAAGCAGCGCCGCCCCCGGACAAATGGCCGGGGGCGGTATCTATTGCCTGCGAACGTAAGCGGTTGGCTGGCCAGCTACCTGGCGCCGTGCTCAACCTGCCCACCGTGGATCTCGCCTCGCCAAGCGCCGGTTTCGGTCCCGCGCTCCTCGATGAACTGCTTGAATCGCTTCAGATCACCTTCGACGCGCCGGTCCATGACGCCCATGGCATCTCCCGCCTTCTCGACGACGCCCTTCGGGTCGTAGCCAATCTCGACGGATACCCTGGTCGTGTTCGGATTTACCGGCGTGAACGAGACCCGACCGGAGTTCTCGGCGCCGCTCGTGCTTCGCCAGGCGATCATGCGATCCGGCGATTGCTCGATGATCTCGGCGGTCCACTTCTCGGTTTTCCCAGCGATCTTCGCCTTCCATTCGAGGCGTTTGTCGCTCACCTGGCGAACCTCTTCAACGCCCTCCATGAAGAGCGGGAACGATTCGAACTGGGTCCACTGGTCGTAAGCGGTCCGGACTGGAACATTGACATCAATGGTCTTTTCGGTGCTTGCCACATTGGCCTCCTTTGCCTTGGAGATGGATTGGTGAAGACACTTCTGCCTCCAGTTCCGCCACCTTCATCCAAATTACCGGCAAGAATCGTGCCTCGCTTCATGTTCGTACACAGTTCTCCATATTTTTTCATTCTCGTAATGGCGTGGCATGGCATCTGCGGAGTGGTTACTAGGCAATATTGCCTGTTCCGATGGAGGAACGACCTTTATGGCGACAAGAACTCCAGTCAACATCGATGCTATCCGCGAGCACATGCCGGTCGTCTGCTCGGACGGCGGTCAGTTTGCCACCGTGGACCATATAGACGGCAACTCGATCAAGTTGACCAGGGACGAGAACGGCCAGCACCACTGGATTCCGTTCGATTGGGTCACTCGGGTGGACCAACACGTTCACGTCGACCGACCGGGCGAGCAGGCCATGAAGGACTGGTCGACCTCTCGGATCTAGATACTGGCTTGGACTGAGCGTGAGGAGGTGCGCGATGCGCAACCCGATTCGGGCAGTACGGACGGCCTAATCTGAGCCCCAAGCGATAAGCGGTTCACCTTCGTACACACGGGCTAATGGCAAGCGAAACGGGGCGGGGAGTAATCTCCCTGCCCCGTTCGTGTGTGCCGAATATAACGCGGTCGCTTGTACGGAGGATCTAGTCCGCCGTGACGATGATCGGGGCCGTGCTTGCCTCGGATTCGCCGATGGACTCAGCGGCCGGGCGGGTTGCCGTGCGGGGCATCGGGTTGCGGATGAAGTAGGCCAACACACCGGCGACGGCGCAGGCGAAGGCACCGACCAAGAAAGTGTTGTGGAGACTGTCGATAAAGGCCAACTGGACGTCGCGCATGACGGCACCGAGTACGTCGGCAGGGATAATCCCCGGAATGAGATCGAACCGGCTCTCCTTGGCAAGGGTAACCGTTTGGGCCTGTGTGGCCGGATCGAGCGACGTCTCCGCCAGGCGATCCGCCGTGTGGGTTCCGATCTGGGTAGCGAGCACCGAGCCGAGGACGGCGATACCAAGCACCTGACCGACGTTGCGCATCGTGTTGATGATGCCGGAGGCGCTACCCGCAATCCGCGGCGGCACATCGGCCATGGCGGCGGCGGTCATCGGGGCGAAGGTCAGGCCCATGCCGGTGCCGGCAACGATCAGGGCTGGCAGCAGGTGCAACCAGTCGGTCTGCAGGTCAACCCGGTCGACGATGAAGACGATGCCAACGGTCACGAGCGTGAGGCCCGTCACCATGATCCAGCGTGCGCCGATCTTGTCGGTCAACCGCCCAGCGATCGGCGCGGCAACCATGATCATCAGGGACATCGGCGTCATGGTTAGGCCGGCCTTGATCGGAGAAAAGTCGAGGACGCCCTGGAGGAAGAGGGTCATTGGGAAGAAGATGCCGAGCATCCCGAACGACACGATCAGGGAGATGACGGCGCCGATCGAGAAGTTCCGAAGTCTTGAACAGTTCGAGCTTCATCATCGGATCGGCGACGCGATTCTCCCACCAGACGAATGCGGCCAGCAGCACGACGCTCAGGGCGTAGAGGCCGAGGATCAGCGGGCTGGTCCAGCCCTCTTTATTGCCTTCGATCGATGCGTAGACGAGGGCGAAGATGCCGACCCCAGAGAGGACCAGCCCGCCCCAATCGATCTGCTTCGTCGCCAGCGGATCGACCGATTCCGGCACGATCTCCCGCGTCGCCCACAGGGCGACGGCGCCGACCGGCAGGTTGATCAGGAAGACCCATTCCCAGGCGAATTCGGTGACGATCAGGCCGCCGATGATCGGCCCGGTGACGGCACCAAGCGCGACGACCGCGCCCCAGATGCCCATCGCGGCCCCGCGCTTCTCGGCAGGGAAGGCGACGGTCAGGAGGGAGAGCGACTGCGGCATCATGAATGCGCCGCCGATCCCCTGGATGACGCGGGCGCCGATCAGGACCGAGATACTGGAGACACCGAGAAGGTCGCCGATCCAGACCGAGGCCCCACAGAGGGCGGAGGCCAAGGTAAAGATCGTGATCCCGAGCATGAACAGCTTCTTGCGGCCGAAGACATCGCCCAGGCGGCCAAAGGAGAGCAGCAGGACGGCGAAGGACAGGATGTAACTATCCAGGACCCACTGGATCTGGGTCAGATCCGCGTCGAGCGATTCCTGGATCTCGCGCTGGGCGACGTTGACGATCGTCGTATCCAGCAAGAGCATGAAGACTGCCGTGCAGAGCACCACCAGCACCAGCCAGGGATTACGCTCCCCTGTACCGGCACCAGTTCCTCCGCCCGAGATTCCGCCCGCTGCACGGGCGGACGCGACAGGTTGAGACATCGAGTTCCCTCCACCCGGTGAACTTGCCGGGGTTCGTGTTCCCAGTGACTGAGATCGATTGGATGAGTTAGCTCGCCGCCTCTCGAGCCACCGACCAACTGTCTGACGAAACGCAGGCCGTGACGGCAGCGGCATCGACCTGTTCCCGAAGCACCCCGACCAGCACGTTGAGCGCGTTGACGAAGACCGCGTGGTCTTCGGCGGGGAGGCGGGCAAAGGTTTCACGCATTTGGCGCTGGCGAATGGCCCACATTTCATCCGCCAGACACCGTCCCTGCTCGGTGAGCGCGATCATGACCCGCCGTCGGTCGGCGGGATCGGGCTGACGCTCGATGAGCGAGCGTTCGGCCAGCCGGTCGACCGCCTCGGACGCGGTCGCCATGGCGATACCAAGCCCGTTCGCAAGTTCACCGACTGTGCACGGGGCGTGGTGGGCAAGAAACGCCATCGCTTTGATCTGCGGCACCGTCAACCCCTCGAGGCGGGGATGTCGCGCGATCGAGGCAATAAGACACTTGCCGATCTCGGGCAGGAGCAAGATCGCCTCATTAAGGAGACGCTCGTCGCTCTGATCTGTGGCATCGTCGACAGGCGGGGGTACAAGACCGGTGACCATGTATTCCTTTCGGGCTCCGAACTATTCGTTATCCGAATACTACGGAGTCCGAACGATCTTGTCAACCTCCGGCGCAAGCGTTCGTTGACGCGGGGGGTGCGCCCTCCTACCATCAGGATCTGGCTGTGGGACGCTGGCGGGCGGTTTCGAGCAGTTGGGTCGTCTATGACATGGTCATAACGACCCAAGGACCCCGGCATCGCTCCCGCTCCACCGCCCCATCCGGCACAGTCCGCCTCCAAATCCACTCACCCGACGGCCACCTTCCTGCTTTCACCGCGAACCCCATTGATCGGGCATCAGCGTGAAACGGACGAGGTCCGCAGTCTGTTGGACGAGCACCGGCGCCGGCTTGTCACGGTCGTCGGGCCCGGCGGCGTCGGCAAGACTCGGCTCGCCTGGATGGCGGCTTCCGGGTTGCGGCCGTGGCCGCGGCCTTGCAGCAAGGGCTCTCTGAAGCAGTGCAGCGCCGTGCGTGCATTTCCGCATTGCCCGGAGACGGCGACATCAAGGGGGAAATGAATGGCGGTCTCTTCCATCCCCGCCCGGGACTCCCGGGCCGATAGCCGTTATCCGGCTCTGGACGCACAACATCTTTGCCGATCGCGCCGGCTGGGACGATCGCCGTCGCGTCCTGATCGATGGGGTGCGCGAGCTCCAACCCGACCTGGTGAACCTGCAAGAGACGGTAGTCACCGAGGAGTACGATCAGGTGGCTGATATCCTGGGTGATGGCTTTCATATCGTCTATTCCCGCGCCCGCGAAACGGGAGGGCAGGGAATCTCGATTGGGAGCCGATGGCCGATCACGGCGGTGCACGAGCTTGACCTGTCCGTGGTGAGCGCGCGAACGGGTGACTTTGCCTGCACCACCTTGATCGCCGAGATCGAAGCCCCGCCCCCGTTCGGACCGCTGCTCCTGGCCAACCATTTTCCCGACTATCAGGTCGATCACGAACTGGAGCGGGAGCGGCAGACGGTCATCGCGGCCCGCGCCCTGGAGAACTTGGTGGCGAAGCGGCCTATGCACGTCCTGCTCGCCGGTGATCTGGACGCCGAGCCAGACGCCGCCAGCCTACGGTTCCTGATTGGCAAGCAATCACTCGACGGCCTCAGCGTTTGCTACCGCAACGCTTGGGACAGCGCCCACCCAGGCGTGCCGGGGCACACTTTCTCTCCCGAAAACCCGCTGGCGCCGCCCGACTGGCCATTCCGCCGGATCGACCACATCCTGGTCCGCTGTGGCCGCCACGGCGGCCCGACCCTACGCATCACCGGTTGCGAGATCACCTTCGCCGAACCGATCGATGGCGTCGTCGCCAGCGACCATTACGGCCTCGTCGCCGACCTGACGCTCCCGCAGGAATCCGCCTAGGTAAGCCAAGTCAACTCCAACCGATATTCCAGTAGCTTAAGCATCCCAACTACCTGCGTAGACCGCCCTGCATGACCGTCACCCAGGATTACATGATCCCACTGATGGCGCGACCCCGCGCGCTTGTCATTCTGATGACATCGCTCGCAGCCCTGGACGTGAACCGGTAACGAACCGGGCGCGCAAGCACGTCAAATCCCGGCTCGTTCCACTCTCACTACAAGGGTCCAAGGACCCCTCGAAAGGAATTCCAACGTGTCTCTTCGCGTTCCCTCGACCGCGTTTCGCCGCTCTATGCGCCCGTTGCGGCGCGTCGCCTTCAGCGCCGCGCTGCTCGTTCTCGTGCTCTAATTGCTGCCCGCGGCTCAATCCCGGGCCATCGCCCAGGTCGACGATGTTGACCTAACCGGCCCGTCCTTGGCGGGCGACAACGCCGAAGTCGTCGCCCAGGGCATCGATTCGCTCCCGAGCGGTGATATCGCCTGGCGCATCGTCGAAGACACCGCCGAAACGGTCGGCGCCGCCGGTTACGAAGAGCGGGCCCTTGGCTTCGCGATTGCGACCGAAGACGCCCTGCTCCTGACCGATGAGGTCACTGGCGCCCGCACCCGACTGGCGAGCGGCGAAGCCGCCTTCACCGCCGAAGGGACCGTCCAGCGCCGCGAGAGCCTGGGCGCAGCCGATACCTCCTACCTGCGGATCGGTCTCGTGCCAGCCGCGGAAGCCAGCAACCCCAACGGCGACACCCTGGTCTTTGCCGGCGATGCCTTCGCGGCCCCGACCGGCGACCGCGAGATCGAACTGATCGCCGCGAAGCTTGAGGACGGGGAGTCCACCGCCGTCCGCGCCTCGAACCCGGCGCTCATCATCGTCCTGTCGGGAGCCGCCACTATCGGCAACAGCGACCTGGCCGCCGGTGACGCCACCATCTTGGACGGCACGTTCGACATTGAAGCCGGCGAGGATGGCACCCGCGTTCTGGTTGCCATGATCGGCGCAGAGATCCCGGCCTCCCCCTCAAGCCCGAGCGCCGATGCCTCGCCGGTCGCGACGCAGGTGCCCGTCTCGGATGACGACGACTCCTCCGTCAATTCCAGCCGGATCATCGTCCTCACCGAACTCTGCCCGGCCGGTGTGACCATCGAGCAGGCCCAGGACACCAGCAACGGCGACCCGTGCTTCGCTGGGGAAGCCGTCACGGCCATGACCGTGACCGTGACCAACCTGGAGACCGGCGAAAGCGTCGCCTCCGGCGTTGACCCGGCCAACGCATCCGCTTACTTCCCGGACCTGCCGGCCGGTCCGTACCAGGTCGTCCTCGACTCCGGCGCCGAACTGGGCCACACCGTCGGCTTCTGCGGCGGCCAGGACCGCAGCGCTGACCTCACCCAGGTAGCGTTCGATGCCAGCGTCGTCAACCTCGACCTGCCCGAGGATCGTGAGTACCTATGCGTCACCCGCACTGTCCAACTCGGCGGCGATGCGGGCTCGAGCGAACCGACCAACACCGGCACGATCGAGGCGTCCTTCTACGCCTGCCCGGCGGGCGTGACGTTCGCCACGCTCTACTCCCCGGACTGCACCCTCATCACGGACGGCTTCGACTTCGGCTTCCAGGGCGACACCGAACTGCACCTCGCGGACGCGTCGTTCGACGGGAGCGCCTTTACCTGGTCCGGCCTGACCATCAATCAGGACATTTCGTCCGGCGTCTCCTACTCGAACATGGTGTACGCCTACCCGGCCGGCTACGACTGGTTCGCCTTCACCACCGACGGCACACTGATCCAGGAGCCCCACGCGGGCGGATTCTCCCTCACCCCGGATCGACCGTCCGCCGCGCTCGTCGTCTACTTCATCTCGAAGTAAACCCAGGTCCAATTTCCACCGAAGAGAGCGAGCGCCGGACCTTGTGGCCCCGGCGCTCGCTCTCTTCGGTTGTTCCGGCAATCCTGCTAGGATCACACTCATTCCAGGCTGGAGTATCACGTTTGACAGTGCGCCAATTGCCTACGGACCTCAGACAAAGAAGGGGCAGCGCTTTGCGAGGCGGCACTTGGATCCCTCGGTACGCGCTCCTCTTCGCAATGCTCCTCGTCGGTAGTAGCCCGGTTGGCGCAATCGGTGCCGGTCAGCCGTCGGATTCGTCCTGCGCCATCGGATCGGCCGGCATTGGTGATCCCTACTACCCGACGATGGGCAACGGTGGTTACGACGTCCTGCACTACGATATCGACCTTGATCTCACCGGATCGTGGGGCGAAATCGCCGCCGCAACCGTCACCATCGAGGCCCAAGCATCGATCAGCCTCTGCGCGTTCAACCTGGATTTCGAAGGTCTGACCATCGATGCCATCTCGGTCAACGATGCCGCCGCAGAGTACACCCGAAACGGCAAGGAGCTGACCGTTGCTCCGGAAGAGCCTATCGCCACCGGCACCACATTCGAGGTAACGGTGCGCTATCACGGCGCCCCTGTTGACGCGTCCCTGGCACGGCCTGCGCCACCAGCGCCAGAAGATGTGAGCATTGGCCTGGGCGGATCCGATCCGGACGAAACACCGGTCATCAGAGGCGGCTGGTTCGCGACCGAAGGCGAGATCTTTTCACTGGGCGAGCCCACTGGCAGCCGCTACTGGTATCCGGTCAATGAGCACCCGGCCGACAAGGCAACCTACACCGCCCGCTACACCGTGCCCGAACCTTTCACCGTCGTCGGCAACGGCTCTCTTGTCGAACAGGTCGACAACGGCGAGAGCACAACGTTCGTCTGGGATTCGCGCGATCCGATCGCCAGCTACCTCGTCACGTTCCACGCTGGGCTGCTCGAGACCGAGACCCTCGACCAAGCCACTGGACCGCCGATCAAGCTCTCGTTCGCCCCGACCGTTCCCGACGATCAGAGAGCCACCTTTCGGGAAATCCCAGAGATCTTGGCTCATCTAGAGTCGATAATCGGGCCGTACCCATTCGAATCGATCGGCGCCACGGTCATCAGCGAATCAACGGGAGTGGCACTCGAAACGCAGACGCTCCCGATCTTCGGTTCGCTGCGCGAGGGCCAAGATACTCCGATTGCGCCCAACCTGCTGAGCAGCTTTGAACTCACCATCGTCCACGAACTGGCCCACCAGTGGTTCGGTAACTCGGTCAGCATCCAGGAGTGGCGAGATATCTGGCTGAGCGAAGGATTTGCGGTCTACGCTGAAGCACTCTGGCTCGAACACACGCAAGGACCCGAAGCACGAAACAGGATGCTTCAGCACCTATTCGCTCCGGGCCAACAACTGCTCACCGGCGACCCAGGCCCGGACCAACTCTTCTCGCCCACCGCCGTATACGGGCGCGGCGCCCTTACCCTCCACGCGCTCCGGGTCACCACCGGAGACGAGGCGTTCTTCGCCATTCTCCAGACGTGGACGGAACGCTACCGCCATAGCAATGCCACCACCGATGACTTCATCGCCCTCGCCGAAGAGGTCAGCCGCCAAGAACTCAGCGCCTTTTTTGATGAGTGGCTCTACGAAACGACGACCCCGCCTCTCAGCCTGGATTAGCGCGACTATCGCCGTTGCGCCTCCATCCTTAGAGCGTCTATCAAAACCGTGGAACCGGGCTTGCGGCGCGTGTGGGCATGAGCAAGCCCCTGGTCCCCGACGAACTGTGGGGCACGATCGAACCGTTGTTGCCGACGGAGCCGCCGAAACCCAAGGGCGGGCGGCCGCGCGTCCCCGACCGCGCCTGCCTGACCGGGATCGTCTTCGTGCTCAAGACCGGGCTGCCCTGGGAGGACCTCCCCCAGGAGATGGGCTGCGGCTCGGGCATGACCTGCTGGCGGCGGCTGCGCGACTGGCAGGACGCCGGGGTGTGGGAGAAGTTGCACCGGGCGCTCCTGGACCGGCTCGGGGCCGCCGACCAGATCGCCTGGGAACGCGCGTGCCTCGACAGCGCCAGTGTCCCGGCAAAAAGGGGGGCCAGCAGACCGGACCGGACCCGACGAACCGCGGCAAACCGGGCACGAAGCGCCATCTTGTGGTCGACCGGCGCGGCACCCCGCTTGCCGCGCTCCTGACCGGGGCCAACCGCCACGACAGCGTCCCCTTCGAAGCCCTCCTCGACGCGCTCCCGCCGATCACGCGGCCCTCCGGCCAGCGGCGCACGCGCCCGGCGAAGCTGCACGCCGACAAGGCCTACGATTGCCCGCGCTGCCGCCGGGCGTTGACGCGGCGGGGCATCAAGGTCCGGATCGCGCGCAAAGGCGTCGACTCCAGCGCCCGGCTCGGCCGCCACCGCTGGGTGGTGGAGCGGACGTTCGCTTGGCTGGACCAGTTCCGCCGCCTCACCATCCGCTACGAACGCCGCCACGACATCCACGTCGCCTTCCTCTCCCTCGGCTGCTCGCTCATCTGCCTCAACGCGACCACACGGTTCTGTTAGGCGCTCTTAGCCCGGCCACCACCCCACTCACCCCAGGCAAGTCAACCGGCGGAGCCAGTGGTGGCTCCGCCGGTCATCGGACGCGTTGTTTCCTGGATGAGTTTGCCGCTCCCGGCACGCTGCGAATCCTCTACAGCGGTAGCAGCCCTTCTTCCTTTAGCAGCTCGGCATTCAAAATCGATGCTCCCGCCGCACCGCGGACGGTGTTATGGCCGAGGACGACGAACTTCGTGCCGAGGAGGGGGCAGGGGCGGACGCGGCCGACGATCGAGGCCATGCCCCGAGCGGTGTCGCGGTCCAGGGCGGGCTGGGGCCGGTTGGCCTCCGGGCGGACGATCACCGGCTGCGGCGGGGCACTGGGCAAGTCGAGTTCCTGGGGCTTGCCGCGGAAGGACTCCATCGCCGCCACGATGTCTTCGGGGGATGCTGAGGAGCTGGTGCGGACGGAGACGCACTCGGTGTGGCCGTCACGTACGGGGACGCGGTTGCAGGAAGCGCTGACGACGAACTCTGCCGGCGTGAAGCCATCCGGCCCAAATCCTCCCAGCAACTTCTGCGTCTCCGTCTGCATCTTCTCTTCTTCGTCGCCGATGTAGGGGACGACGTTGTCGATCATGTCCAGCGAGGGTACGCCCGGGTAGCCCGCACCGGAGACGGCCTGCATCGTCGTGACCATGACGGCCTCAAGGCCGAACGCCTGCTGAATCGGCTTCAGGGCGAGGACCATGTGGATGGTCGAGCAATTCGGGTTGGTAGCGATGAAGCCGCTCCAGCCCCGGTTACGCCGCTGCGTCTCAATGACCGCGATATGCTCGGCGTTGACCTCGGGGATCAGGAGAGGGACATCTGGCTCCATCCGATGGGTCCGGGGTATTGGAGAGGACGGCGTGGCCGGACTTCGCCATCCGCTGCTCGATCTCACCGGCGACTTCGGCCGGGAGGGCGGAGAAGACGACCGGACTCTCCAGATCCTCGTTGTATCCGCGAATCCGCTGGTCGGCCGCGACCTCCGGCATGAAGGCGTCGAGCCGCCAGTCGGTCGCCTCGCGATACCGCTTACCCGCCGACCGCTCGGAAGCGACAAGCTCCGCCGGGCGGAACCAGGGATGGACCGCCAGGAGCTGGACAAATCGCTGGCCGACGCTGCCCGTCGCGCCCAAAACCGCTACCGGAATCCGTTCATCGCGCATTGAGGTGCTCCTTAGTCGTGAGACGCGAGACGTGAGTAGGGAGTGACGAGAAGTGGAGAGGGGTCGAGTCGGCTGGGAGTTCTTGCGTGAGGTGAACCGGGCTGAGCGCGTGATTTCTTCGTTCTCACGTCTCACGTCTCACGTCCCTCCGCTAGCCGACGCGGATAGTCTCGGCGAGGAGCGAGGTGCGGCGGCCCCGGCGTGTCCGGGCGGTCGCGACCTGGGGCTTGATGAAGGCCTCGTGGACGGCGGCGACGGCGCGTTCGGCGTGGGAGGCGGGAACGGCCGCGATCAGAGCGACATTCGAGTCCTGCTGCGAAGAGCCCAACACCGGCACATCGGCCTTGCCGAGTACCTCGAGCATCCGGGCCAAGGCGCCGGGCCGGTTGGCGGCGCCTGGCCCCGACGGCCGCGACCACGGCAACGTCCTCGGTGCAGGAGATATCGGCCTCGAAATCGCGGAGCGTTCTCCCAGGCGGCTCTGCAGGTCGGGCGCAGCCGGTGACGGCATCGATCAGGTAGGTCATCCGCCGGCGCGAGGAGCCCTGAGACGCGAACGCGACCTCGACGCCATCCTGGTGAATGACGCCGAAGGCGGCTGCGGCCGCGCCGGCCAGATCCTCGAGTTCGGGTACGTCGACGGTCAGGAGCATCAAGCCCTTCAGTGCGGTGACCGCCTTGATTGCGGCGGCGCTGCCGGCTTCGGCCTCACGGGTGACGAGGGTGCCCGGCTCGTCCGGGGCGAAGGTCGAGAGGATGCGGACCGGGATGCCGCTGCGCGACGGCCGGGCGGATCGTGCGCGGGTGGAGCACCTTGGCGCCGAAGTGGGCCAGCTCCTGCGCTTCGTCGAAGCTGACCTGGGGCACGACCCGGGCGTCGGATACCTGGCGTGGGTCGGCGGAGAGGACGCCCGGCACATCGGTCCAGATCTGGACTTCATCGGCGTCGAGCGCGGCGCCGAGCAGGGTGGCGCTGTAATCGGAGCCGCCCGGCCGAGGGTGGTCGTGGAGCCGTCCGGGGCGAACCCGATGAAGCCGGTCATAACGACGGTCTGGCCGGCATCGAGCAGGGGTCGGACGACGCGCCCCGGCCGCAACCCGCGTGCGCTCGCGGTCCGGGCGGGCGTTGCCGTGGCGGTCGTCGGTGGCGATCACCTGGTCGGCCAAAACGTGGGCGGCCGGCGTACCGCGGGAGCGGAGCGTGGCGGCCATCAGGACGCTCATCGCCTTCTCACCGGTGGAGACGACCCGGTCGGACCGGGCCGCACCGACCTCACCGGCGGCGGCAAAATCGTCCAGGGTTTCGTCTAGGGCGGCGTGGAGCTGATCGAGAACGGCCAGTGCGGCGGTGCGCTCGCGCTCGACCGGGATCTCTGCCGCAATAGCAAGGTGGCGATCACGGATGGCGGCAACAGCTTCGGCGCGCCGGGCGGAGTTCCCGGTTGCCGCCGCTCTGGCCGCGTCCAAGAGCAGATTGGTGACACCCCCGGCGGCGGAGACGACCGCGACCCGAGGAGAGGGCTGGGCTTCGACGATGGCGGCGGCTTCACGGACGCGACGCGCGTCTCCGACCGAGGTGCCCCCGAATTTCAAGACGATCACGGCGGTCTCCTTCCGAGCTGTCAGCCGTCAGCTATCAGCTGTCAGCCCCGACGGGTCGCGGTTGCCCCGTCCTTCGCGGAGCGCCGGTGCTCCGAACCTCATCTCTTGTTGGTCATTCTCACCACCGATCCACCGGCTGCTTGTTGCTTCCTGCTTGCCGACGGCTGATAGCTGATCTCTGTCAGCTCGCAGGCAACAAAAAAGCGGGGGCTTCTCGCCTCCCGCCTGCCGGTCCGTCTCGATTGGGTCGCCGCGTCTGCCGCCCTAGCCTCCCAACCTCGAACCAGCAGGCCACGTAATCGTAATCGCGGTAATCGCGATTCCGGTGGCCTTCATAGTCTTGGTGGTGGTAGTGATAGTGGTGGCAAGATTCAGCATGTTCAGCACTATAGCGGGTAATGTGTCACGTCGCAACCCCGTACGGTTTCCCGGGTGTGCGTCAGAGTTTTGGGGGGCGGGGTAGGATAGCGGGTTGAATGGGTGGGTGGTGGGTCGGTGGTCGGTGGAAGGAGCCCCGCGATGCGGACGCCGGAGGACGAGATCGCCTGGGATCGCCAGGCGGCTGACGCGCGTGCCGCCGTGCAGGCCTGGCGGGCCGCGCACCCGCGGGCGACCCTGACGGAGATCGAGCGCGAGGTCGATCGCCGCCTGGCGGTGGTCCGGGCGGGCCTGGTCGAGGCGGCGGCGCTGGCGGGACCGGTCGAGGAGACGCCGCCGCCCTGCCCGGACTGCGGCGGGGCGATGGCCTGGGACGGCGACCGCCGCCGCCGTCTGACCACCACCCACGACGAGGCGGTCGAGTTGCCGCGACGGTACGCCCGGTGCCCGGCCTGCGGCGCCGGGCTTTCCCCCCCTGGATGAGGCCCTGGGCTTGGTGCCGGGGCAGTTGACCCCGTGGCTGGCCGAGGGGGTGGTCCTGCTGGGCAGCGCCCATCCCTTCGCCGCCGCCCGCCGGACGCTGGCCCACTTCACCGGGACGACGATCGGGTCGGCCACCGCGCGGCGGCTGACCGAGGCGGCGGGGGCGGCCTGGGTCCAGCTCGACCTCGCCGAGGTGGCCCGCCTGGAGGCGGACCCGGCGGCCGGCGCCCGGCCGGGGCGCCGGCCCAGCAGGTCAGCGTCGACGGGGTCTTCGTGCCGCTGGTCGGCGGGGAGTGGCGCGAGGTCAAGGTGCTCGCGATCGGGGCGGTCGGGCCGGACGGCGCCGGGGGCGTGGCCGCGACCGACCTCTCCTACTGCGCGCGGCTGGCCGGCCACGAGCGCTTCGGGCGGGAGGCCCTGGCCGAGTTGCACCGGCGCGGCACGCTCGGCGCCGCCACCGTGGTGGCGGTCCAGGACGGGGCCGAGTGGATCCAAGGCTTCCTGGACCTGCACCTGCCGGGGGCGACGCGGGTGCTGGACTTCGCCCACGCCGCCGGCTACCTGGGCCGGGCGGCGCAGGAGGCATTCGGCCCGGGGACCGCCGAGGCGGGCGCCTGGTTGGAGGCGTGGCGCCACGAGCTCACGCACGGCGATCCGGGGCGGGTGCTGGCGGCGGTGGCGGCGCTGCCCGCCGGGGAGGCGCACGCCGAGGCGGCCCGGTATCTGGGGGCTCGGCGCGACCAGCTCCGCTACGCCGAGTTCCGGGCGGCGGGCTACCCGATCGGCAGCGGCTGCGTCGAGAGCGCCGCCAAGCTGCTGGTGCAAGGGCGGCTGTGCGGCGCGGGGATGCACTGGGCGGAGCGCCACGTCGATGCCGTGCTCGGCCTGCGGGCCGTGGTCGGCACGGCGCGCTGGGACGAGGCCTGGGACCGGATCGCCGCCCAGTTGCGCCGCCACGCCCGCCAGGTCCGCGCCACCCGGCGGGTGGCGCGGCTGGCCGCCGCCACCCCGCCGCCGGTGCCGCCCACGCCTGCTCCGCCGCCGCCCGCCGCCGCGCCGCCCGTCGCCCCGTCCCGCCCCAAGCGTGTCGTCGGCGGCCGCCCCACGCCCGACCACCCCTGGAAGCGCGCCTTCCTCCCAGGGCCCCGTCAGCCCACCCCAGCGCTCCCCACCCAAAACTCTACGCACACCCCGGTTTCCCGGGTGCGATGTAGAAATGGCGGGCAGGGCGAGATGGATGAGCGAAATGGCCGGTCGGAAGCGACGGGCCGTGCCCTCCGCGGCCCCACCCCGCCAAAACTGACGCACACCCCGGTTTCCCGGGTGCGCCCCCGGTTTTGCGCCCCGTCGTCGGTCGTGTAGGGGAGGGTCCTGCGCCCTCCCACGGCCGCCAGGCCGTAATCTCGTTCCCATCGACGGCGTTATCGTCCTGCGGACGATGGGAGGGCACGGGACCTTCTCTCCCGGACAGTTTCAGAATCGGTGCTCCCAGGCACCTTTCTTGTGGGCACCGCGCCACTCCAGGGAGCGTCGTGGGGCGCGAATCGGTCCGAGCGGTCGGCTTCTGGGCGATCTGGAGAGCCGAGATCCGGTCCAGAACCCGCACATGGAGCCCAAATCCGGCCCTCTCAGCAAACTGTCCGCGAGAGAGGGCACGGAACCCTCCCCTACGACGACCGGCAGGTGATCGACCTCGTCACCATGCAATTCGATGGGGCACACCCCGGTTCCCCGAACGCTTAATGACGTCAGGACGCCGCATTCCCTGAGCGCCGATTTCCGAGTCACGCGCCAGATTTATGCGTCCGTTCACGGTAGCGACGCAGCGACCGAGCCCGATTCATGCAGCCGAGGCTGCACCAGCGCCGGGTGCCGCTCTTGGTCGTGTCGTAGAAGAGCAGGACACAGCGCTCGTTACCGCACCGGTGCAGCCGGGAGAGATCGCGCTCGGTGAGAAGGGTGACCGCCGCGCCCGCGATCGGGTGCAGCAACGCCGCGGCGCCGTCGCCGGCGTGGCGGGTGACGACGCGCACAATCCCGGCCGGATCAGGCTCGAGAGCGAGATAGCCGCCCCGCAGGATCCGGTTGATCTCCTCCAGGTCGGCTTCTGCGGGCGGATCGCCTCCCGCGGCGGCTTCGCAGATGCGTCGCAGCCCGGCACGCAGCGCCAACGCGGCGGGGAGGAGCGCCGCCGCGTCGGTCAGCGGGTCCAGCGTTGCCGGGTAGCGCCCGTCCGCCGCCCGCCACCAGGCCGCAAGATCGTCAGCGTTCACGAGCAGGTCGACGGGCTTGCCCCGGACGACCTGTTCCGTGTTGACCAGATCCAGCGGCAGTGCCTCGCCGACAAACGCGAACCGCTCGCCCGGCTCACCGTGGCGGTGTGGGTCGTCCGTAGTCTCAACTCCTTCTCCGTGGTCTGCCGCCATGTGCGCCTTGCCCGTCCCCAACTATCAGACGACGCGAATCTCATCGACGTTCCCCTGCATAAATATACCACTCATACGACGTATTGACATGGATATAGAACAATGCTAGGTTGTGGTAGCCATATCAATATCGCGTTTGATGTGGACATTGAGCCGTTGTTCGGCGCCACCCATGCAAGAGGACACAACCATGACTGCAGCAGCGATCGCCACGGATCGGCCACGGACGTTGACGACCGGCCATGTTGGCCTGAACGTCAGCGATCTTGACCGCTCTCGCACGTTCTACGAGCAGGTTTTCGGCTTTACGACGGTCGGCCTATCGGAGGAGGAGGGACGGTCGTTTGCGTTTCTGGGCGACGGCGACCGCCTAGTCCTGACCCTGTGGCAGCAGTCCGATGGCCGGTTCTCGGCCGCGACCCCGGGGCTCCATCACCTCTCGTTCAAGGTCGATTCGATCGCCGAGGTGTGGGCCTTCGAGGAGCGGCTGCGCTCGTCTGGCAGGGAACCGCTACATGGCGGCATCGTCCCGCACGCCGAAGGCGCGGACTCGGGCGGAATCTTCTTCGAGGATCCGGACGGCATCCGTCTCGAAATCTTCGCCCCAAGCGGCGCAGGTGAGCACACGGCGCCGACGACCGGCGCGCCGACATGCGGCTTCTTCTAGCACGCTCCCCGGCTCTCCAAACCTCACGCACCGGATTCCGCGAAGGGATGCCAACCCACTATGACGACGACCTACCATCCCGGCGAACGCGCGGTGCAGACTATGGCGGGCGTCCGCGCTCAGGCCGACCGCACCGGCGGAATGCTCCGCGAGACCATTCCGCTGGCCGCGGCCGAGTTCATCGCCCGTCAGCCGATCGTCTTTCTGGCCACCATCGCCCAGGACCGTGTCTGGGCATCGGCGGTCTTCGGCCCGGCGGGTTTTGCCCGGGCGATCGACGACCGATCGTTGCGGATCGATGTGCTTCCCATAGACGGGGATCCTGCCGGGAGCGGATTGGTTCCTGGCTCGGCGGTTGGGCTGCTCGGGATCGAGCCAGCCAGCCGCCGCCGGATGCGGATCAACGGCGTGGTGGATGCGCGCGACGACAGCGGGTTCACGCTCCGCACGGAGCAGGTCTATTCCAACTGCCCGAAGTACATCCAGGCGCGCGAATTGACATCAGCAGGGTCGCCGACCTCTCCTGAGCCGGATCGCCGGGTCGCACGGGCCGCGGCGCTGACGCCGGGCCAGATGGAGTTCATCTCCTGGGCGGATACCTTTGTGATCGCGACCGCCCATCCAACGGGCGGCGCCGATGCGTCGCACCGAGGCGGGTTACCTGGGTTTGTCCGGGTCGATGATCCCCAGACCCTATCGTTCCCAGATTACGCCGGCAACATGATGTTCCAGACACTTGGCAACCTGGCAGTCGATGCTCGGGCCAGTCTGCTCTTTCTCGATTTCGCGAGCGGGACCACCCTCCAGCTTGCCGGGAACGCCGTAGTGGATTGGGATCCGGCTGCCGCCGCCGCGTTCCCGGGCGCCCAGCGCGTCGTCCGGTTCGCGGTGGAGGCAGTGGTCGAGATCAGTGGAGCCACATCGCTGCGCTGGGGAGACCCAAGTTACTCTCCATTCAATCCCACCTGAGGGAGGCGACCGCTCTAGCCTGCTAGCCTGAAGGAATAACGGCCGTCACGCGGATTTCCACACGCATCTCAGGCAGGCCAAAGCCGGGAACGGCCAGGGCGGTCCAGATCGGCCGGTGGCGGGGCATGCGGGCCCGAAGCTCCGCGACCATCAGGCCGTAGGTGGCCTCGTCCAGGGGAAGGTGCCAGGACTCAACCTCGACGACATCGTCCCATGTCGCCCCGGCCTCGGCCATGACCATCCCCAGGTTGTCGCAGGCACGGGCGATCTCGTCCGCCAGCGCGACCGGGAAGGCATGGTCGTCGTCCCAGCCACCCTGGCCGCTGGTTTCGACGCGGTTGCCGATCCGAACGGCCTGGGAGTAGACATACGGGGCGTCCGGGGAGCCGTCGGGAACAAATGGCGGGAAGAAAACGGGTCGATCCATTGGACGTTCCTCAGTTAGGAAGGGTTGACCGAGGCGCGCGATCGGAGCATCGCGCCGATCCTCGTCAGCCGCCGCACGGCTCCTGCCATCACCCTTGGTCCAGCCTCTCTATACCGTCCTTTTCCCTGCCCGTCTCCATGCCTTCCCGTCTCCCCGGATCGCCTAGTCCATTGCTCCCGCCCGTATAATCGACGCACAACCCAGACGTCGGTAGCGCCACCGGTGAGACACCGAACACGCCCGCCGCGCGTTTCGACCGGTAGACGACCGGTGGCAACCTTCCTCCCCAGCTCGCGACCCGTTGCCTGCCTGCCTTCACCTTCCCGTAAAGGCGTTCGGCTATGGCCCGCTCGCAGTCCCCGCGCCCACTCCGGGTGATCGTCCGCACCGTTCTGGCGACACCGATGGTGATCGCCTTGCTGGCCGCGGGCGGCGTTACGGCGGTCCTCGCCTATTTCGCCCTGCCGAGTTCCAGAATCGACGACCAGCGCACCATCTTTGAAGGGACCGAGTTCGCCGCGCCGACGACGATCTCCCTCGCCGGCGACCACACACCAACAGCCACGATCCGCCCGACGCTGGAACCGTTCGTGTTGGAGGAGGACGAAGATCCGACCGCGACGCCGGAGCGAGATCGACGCGCACCCGCAACGCGGACACGGGCGCCGGCCCAAAGCGACTCCGAAGCGGACGACACCCGGAACACACCCACCCCCAGGTCCACGCCCCGGTCCGGAACGGTGGCATTCCTCCGCCGGACCGAGCCGACAGTTGTCGCCGCGGCCCCGGTCACCACGCGGCAGTCATCCGCGGCGCCTGAGCCAGTCGCGACCCTGCCGCCCGTACAGCCGAGTCCGAACCCCGCAGTCGCTCGGTCCGCGACGGCAACGCTTCTCCCGAGTGTCCCGTTCGAGCCGACGATCAACGCCATCACCGGACCCGCCGGCGACCACAGCGCCCCGGCCATCGCCCGCGCCGCCCACTCCGCGCGTGGCGCCCCCGACTTCGCCGCCGCCACCACCCGCAACCGCCACCCCGGAACCAACACGCACGCCCATTCCAACCGCGACGCCACGTCCACCGGCCCCGACACCAACGCAATTCCCGCCGACCTCAACGCCCATCGTACTGGCGACCCCAACCACGGCCCCGACCAGTACACCGGCGGCGACCGCAATCCCGCGCCCGACACGCACGCCTCGCGCGACGGCGACCCCGGAGGCCACCGCCATCCCAAGTGCGGAGCCGACCGCAACCGAGGCTCCCACCCCGACAGAAGTCGACCTGCCGCCCGATGGCGAGAACCCGGACGAAGAACCCGGCCGCGACGGCACGGAGGCGACCGACTCGTGACCCTCGCGAAGGTTACAGCGACGCGCGATCTGGCCATCCCGACCGCATCGTGGTGACCCGCGATGCGGATGCCTCATCGAAGCTGCTGGCCCAGGTCGACGAGGCCTGGCCCGGCTTGATCCCGGCTGGTGCGGCAGTACGGTCCACTCGTGGTCAGTTCAACGATGTCCTGATCGTTGACGATGTGCTTGTATTCCGGCATCCGCGGACCGCCGCTGCCGCCAAGACGCTCCAGACGGAGGTCGACCTCCTGCGCACCCTCCAGGGGCGACTGTCGCTGCCTGTCCCCAACCCGGTGTTCGTCCAATGCGGAGCGGGCTCATCCGAACGCGGGATCGCCGGCTACCGCTTACTGCCCGGCGAGCCGCTGACCCGGGAGACCGTCGCCAGCCGCACGCCTGTCGAGATTGCTCACGTCGCCGGGCAGATCGCCGGGTTTCTGCGGGATCTCCACGCAATCCCGGCGAACGACCTGCCCGCAATCCCCACCGCCGACTCCCCGGCCGATTGGGCGAACCTGTTCGCGAGTTTCAGAGCGGAACTGTTCACCTTCATGCGCCCGGACGCCCGCGCCACCGTCGCCGCGTCCTTCGCGGAGTTCCTGGGCACCGCGGGCAATGCTGGGTTTTCGCCGGTGCTGCGGCACGGCGATCTGGGCGGCGAGAACATCCGCTACGATCCGGCCACCAACCGGGTAACCGGGATCATCGACTTCGGCTCGGCGGCCATGGGCGACCCGGCCGTCGATCTGGCGGCCCTATCCTGGTACGGCGACGCATTTGTCGCAGCCCTGTCGAACGGCTATCCAGCCTTCGCCGATCCCGGGGTCCGCTCGCGGGCCGCGTTCTACCGAAGCACCCACGCCCTGCAACAGGCGCTGTGGGCGATCCGGGCGGGGGATGCCGATGAGTTTGAGGACGGGATAGCGGCGTACCGGTGAAAAGTGACGGACGGCGGTCGGCGGTCGGCGGTCGGAGGAAGAACCCCCTAACCCCCGGCCCCCTTCCCCCCGCTGCGACAGGGGGAAGGGGGAGACGCACGGCCCTCACCCCCCGGACCCTCTCCCTTGACGAGGGAGAGGGGGACCGTCTGCTAGGGAGTGGTGGCCGGTTCGGGCGGTCGATGGCCTAGTGGTCCGCGATAGGCGCTGCGACCCGACCCCGCGTGGTTTGGGGTCCGGGAGCGCTGGATTCTGGGTCTGCTGCGACCGGCGGATCTCGCCGGGAGCACGGGTGCCCCGGGGCCTGGATGACGGCTGGACCCGAGCCGGGCGGGGTGGTGCGCTGCCCAGGCCCGCGCCCCCGCCGGGCGTGCCGCTCGCTGACCAATATAGATCATTTGTTCTATTGTCAATGGGCATGAGGGCATGATGCACCGCCTGACGCCTCTCTCCACCGGGGGCTGGGGTATAGGGGGGTAGAGGGTGAGGTCTCGTTCTCCTGGTCTAGGCCTCTGGGGACGCGAACGGGGTTGCGAATGGGTCGTAGACTTCGACCCAGACGACGAAGGTCAGGCGCTCCGTGCCGACCCGGCCGGTGACTTCCCAGCAGCCCTGGGTGGGGAAGCTGATGCCGGAGACCTGGAAGCCGGAGTCGCCGTAGCCGTCGGGGACCTCCGCGATGAGCGGCTTGGCGCGGGCGTCGAGACGGCGGCCCTCGATCGTCAGGTCGCCGGGGATATAGCGCCACCAGGCCCATTTCAACCCGGCGATCGAGCCGTCGTCCTGGACGTGGTCGTCGTAGGCCGGCATGACGACGCCTTCCTCGCCCCACATCCAGACGTTCGTCCACAGGGCATCGTTGCCGTAGCCGCCTTCACCGCGCCCGGCCACCGTCTCCCCGGACGGCGGATTGTTGCCGTTGGGCTCGGTCACCGGGCAGGCTTGGTCGTCGGCTGGAGTCGCGTCGGAAGCGCCCCCATCCGTGAGGGAGACGGCCATCAGGGAAAACAGCAGCACGGCTCCCAGCCAAACCAACCAGTAGCGCTTCACGATCAGCCCTCCGCCGACCTTCGCCATCAGCAGCTCGCGTTCTGCTGGTGATACAAGCGAACGGGTACGGAGGTTCCACCGTCGCTCGGCACTAACCGGCGGCGAGGGTCAACCCGGGGTCGTTGCCGGCGGCGGCCATCGCCAGGAAGACGCCTTCGACCAGCCCGTAGGCGCCGGCCAGCATCATGTCGCCGTGGGGAGCGGCTTCGTGGTAGCCGAGCGGGCGGGCGATGCGGCGGTTCGGGCCGGTCAGGGCGACGAAGTCGAACGGTCCTGCCTCGGCGTAGGCGGGATCGAGGGCGGCGCCGTGACCGTCGAAGTCGCGCCGGAAGCCCTCGGTGTCGATGGTGCCTGTGCGCAACCTGCCGATCAGGTCGGCGATGATTGCGGCGGTAATCCCGCCGGTGTGGTGCTCGAACAGGCCGTAGAGCCGCCTGCCCCGCACCAGCACCGCGAAGGTGTGCATGTTGCCGACGTTGACCAGGATCGCGCCGCTGGTGTGGACCGCCTCGGCGACGATCGGATCGCCCAGCGCCCCGAGCACGGCCGCCGCGCCGGTATCCATCAGGTAGACTCCCGGCACCGTCTGCGCCAGGGCCGCCATGCGCGTCATCCCCTCGGGGGCATCGCGGTAGACCATTCCAGCGAGATCCCCGCCACCTGCCAATAACCCCTGAAGGTAGTCAAACCGGACCTCGTTATTGCCCGCTCCTGGGCCGGTACCCATGGTCTTGTACCGCCACGGCGACGACCTGGGGCACGGTCAGGCCAAACTGGCTCCAGCGCCCCCGCCAGGGCAGCCAGGTCGATATCCGTCAGATCGACGACCACCGCCTCCGTCGGGGGCTCCTCCTGAATGACGACGCCCAGCGCCGCAACCCGGGACGGGTCGTTGTGCAGGGTCCGGCCGGCGTCGGCCTTCGCGGTCACCGGCAGCCCGGCGGCGAGGTGATCCTTGACCGCGTCGCTCGAGGCCCCGCCGCCCATCAGCGTGCCGGTCAGGTGGAGCGGCTTGCCCGCCGCCGTCGCCGCCCGGACGCGCCCGGCCACGATCTGGGTCTGCGAGGGCAGCACCAGCTTGGGGCAGTTCTCGACCGGCTTTCCGCTCTCATAGAGCAGGATGTCCTGGGTTCCGGCGCCAACATCGATCGCGAGTATCCGCACGGTGCCCTTCTCTACGTGATCGATCAACGTTACCAACTTGCCCCGAAGGTGCGTGAACCGTCATCTGCCACCCATCCACGCCGCGTAGGGACGATACATGCTTCGCCCCGCTCCCAGGACGGCATTCCCTCCCCGATCCCGTGTGACCGGCAACCGGACGCGGCAGGCCTCGCCCTTACGGAAGCGCACGGCGGTGATTCAGCCTTGGCAGACCATTGGAGCGGAGCAAGACCACCAATAGTTCAGAGATCGATTCCGACCCCCGGCCATTGGTCGGGTTTGCCGGAGACATCGACGACGATGCCGTCCGGGTCCTCGACCTTGAATGACTCGCTCGGTGATGTGGCCGGGTCGTAGGGTTTGCCGGCGTCGACGCCGTCCCAGATGATCTCGAAGCCCAGATCCTGGAACCGGCGGGCGGCGGCCGACAGGTCATCTACTTGGACCCCGACGTGCAGGTAGTCGAGCATCCCGGAGACGTGCGCCGGCCGTTCCGCTCCCCCATGCTGGAAGACGCGGAAGTTGTGCACGCCGTCGGTCAGGTCGCAGCTCTTGTCGGTCTCGCCGACGACGTGCAGCCCGAGCGCATCGCGCCAGAAGCGCAGGGTCTCCGGCAGATTCGTGGCCCGCACGCCAACGTGAACGAGGGTGGAGCTCATGGCAAGGCGCTCCTTCGCCGATCTGTTCGGGCCCCGGTCGGGCCTCGCGTCGATTCGATGGGAAGGATTGTAGCGCCGCTGGTTTGTGCTCGTCTCATCAGGGTCCTTTCCATAGGGCGGTCGACATCGTCCACACGCCCATCGAGTTCCCGGAGATTCCCGAAAGCCCCAACCTGAAGAAGTACGAGTACGACCCTGAGAAGGCGCGAGCGCTGCTCGAATCCGGCGGCTGGGATCCGAACCAGGTCATTCGCTGGGCCGTCGCCCAGGTCCCCGCGGACGAGGCCGGGCTGGCTTACTACGCGGCGATCAACGGCTACTGGGAAGAGGTCGGCGTCAAGGCGGACTTCCAGGTCTTCGGGCAGGACTCCACCGTGCTCTGGGCCCCGGACTGGGACTTCGATCTCTACCCGAGCTCCTACCCGATCGGCCTGCCGGAGGCGGTCGCCGTCCACTTCGATCCGCGCCGCGCGAGCTACGTCTCCTCGGGCTTCGACACGCCGGAGTTCACCGCCCTCTGGGACCAGGCCTACCGCGAGCATCCGGAAGAGGAGATGACTGCGATCATCCACCAACTCCAGGAGTACATGGCGGAAGAGGCGCTGGGTCTGATGATCGTCCGATCGCCCGATATCTGGGCGATCGATAAGCGCGTCCACGAACTCATCCCGAACTATTTCCCCTACGAGTACGACCTGTACGACTGGGAGCTGGAGAAGGTGTGGGTCGACGAGTAGAGGGTATGTCGTGCTCTGCCGCCCCCATCCCGCCGTCGTAGGGGAGGGTCCCGTGCCCTCCCATGCCCGAAGGGCATAACGAAAGGCGGCGTTGGGCAACGGCGTTATCGTCCTGCGGACGATGGGAGGGCACGGGACCCTCCCCTACGACGGCGGGATGGGGGCGGGCTGGTCGACGTGGATCGACCGCCCGCTCCGTCCAGTCCGAAGGGGTCTCGCCCGTGCGCCAGTATCTGACACGCCGATTGCTGTTGATTCCGGTGCTTGTCATCGGCATCACGCTGCTCGACTTTGTCTTCATCAATTTGACGCCGGGCGATCCCGTGACGGCGATCGTCAACCCGAACGAACTCGTCGGACTGGACCCGGCGGCGGTCGAGGCACGCCGCGAAGCGCTGGGGTTGAACAAGCCGATCCTGGTTCGCTACGGGATCTGGCTGAAGGAGATGGCCACCGGGGATCTCGGCTACTCGATGGTCAAGTCGCAGCCGGTTGCGACCTGCTGTGGGATGGACTTAAGAACACCGTGCTGCTGATGACGCTCTCGCTGATCCTCAGCGCGGTTGTCGGCATCGTCTTCGGGATTCTGTCCGCGCTGCGCCCGCATTCGTGGGTTGACTACATGCTGACGACCTTCGCCTTTGTCGGCGTGGGGATGCCGAGCTTTTTCTTCGCACTCATCCTGATCTTGTTCGGCTCGCTCAAGTTCGGCTGGTTTCCGACATCGGGCCTTCTCACGCCGGGCGATGGCTCGATCCCCGACCGGGCGCAGTACGTGGTCCTGCCCTTGATCGCCCTGTCGATCAACGGGGCCGGCAGCATCATGCGCTATATGCGCTCCGGCCTGATCGAGGTGATGCACGAGGACTACGTCACCACCGCACGGGCGAAGGGGCTTAAGGCGTCGGCGGTGGTCCTGCGCCACGCGGTCCGGAACGCGCTGCTGCCGATCGTCACGATCCTCGGCATGTACATTCCTGCGCTCTTCAGCGGCGCGGTCATCATCGAGACGATCTTCAGCATTCCCGGCATCGGCATGGCCCTGGTGAGCGCGATGAACACGAAGGATTACCCGGTCATCATGGGCGGCATCCTCATGACCGGCGTCCTCGTCCTCGTCAGCAGCCTGCTGGCCGACATCGCCTACGCGTTCGTCGATCCGCGCATTCGCTATTAGCACCGGGAGTCGCGTTGCGATGGAGGTGACGATCAAGGCCCCGGCCCAGGCCATCCCAGCGCTCGCCCAGACGACCGTCCGCAAGGGGCCAACCTTCTGGACGCGCTTCCGCCGCCACCGGCTGGCGGTGGCGGGCCTTGCGTTCATAGCGCTCCTCGTCTTCATCGCGATTTTCGCCCCATTCCTCGGCACCCAGGACCCCACCAAGACCAGTCTCTCGGCGTCGCTCGAGTCCCCGAGTCGCGAGCACTTCCTCGGCACCGACCTGACCGGCCGCGACATCTGGAGCCGGCTCGCGTACGCCGCCCGGGTCTCTTTGGTTGCCGGAATCGGCGCAACAGCGATCGCGGTGCTGATCGCCCTGGTGCTCGGCACGCTCTCCGGCTATTACGGCGGGCTGGTCGACATGGTCATCATGCGCTTCACCGACGTGATCATGTGCATCCCCAGCCTGGTCATCGTCATGGCTCTGGTGGCGGTGCTCGGTCCCGGACTTCTCAATATCGTCATCGCGATCGGGGTCCTGGAATGGACCGGTTCGACCCGGCTGCTGCGCGCCCAAATCCTGGCCGTGCGGGAGCGGGAGTACGTGATCGCCGGGCGGTGCATGGGCGCGTCCGAACAGCAGAATCATGCTGCGGCACGTCCTGCCAAACGCGTTCGCGCCGGTGCTGGTCGCCGCTACCCTGCTCGTCGCCAGCGCGATCCTCATCGAAGCATCCCTGAGCTTCCTCGGGTTTGGGATTCTGCCGCCGACATCGAGTTGGGGCGAGATGCTCAACGGGGCCAGGTCACTGACCCGCTTGCAGGAGAACCCCTGGATCTGGCTGCCGCCCGGCCTGGCGATCCTGCTGACGGTGCTGGCGATCAACTTCATCGGCGATGGATTGCGAGACAGCCTCGATCCGAGGCAAAAGGAGAAGTAGGGGCTGTGTCCGCACCGAACCGCTATCGCGTGGCGATCATCGGCACCGGCCGCATGGGCGGCCTGATCGAAGACGAGATCCCCGTCGGGAGTTGGTCGAAGCCGTACGGGCACTTCCCGGCCTACGCGGCGATCCCGGAGACGACAGTGGTGGCGGTCGCGAACCGGGGCGAGGATCGGCTAGAGCGCTTTTCGCGGCGTTTCGGGATCGACAACACCTACCTCGATTACCGGGAGATGATCCTCAAGGAAAAGCCCGATATCGTCAGCATCACGACGCCGTCGCTGGCCCGGGCCGAGCCGATCATCTTCTGCGCCGAAAACGGCGTCCGCGGCATCTTTGCGGAAAAGGGGCTGTGCGCTTCCTTGGAGGAGGCGGATCGGATCGCCGAGGCGGTCCGGCGACATAACGTTGCCTTCAACTGGGGGGCGCTACGCCGCCACAACGACGGCTTCAAGAATATCAGCGCCGCGATTGCCGAGGGCGCCATCGGCGAACCGCGCTTCGCCGTGATGTCCTTCTCCTCTGACCTGATCAAGCACCACCCGCATTCGCTCGATCTCGTCGAGTTGATGCTCGGTGATCCCAGGCCGCTCTGGGTGGAGGGGAATCTGGTCGAGGCGGGTGATGAGTTCGCGCCGGACCGGCCGTTGCCGACCTTTGACCGGGAGGGGCATCGGTTCGTTCCGCCGCCAGGGAAGGAGATCGGCGACCCCTGGGTCGGCACCTACCGGGTGAAGTACGAAGGCGGAGCCGAGGGCCACTTCATCCCGGTGCCGGGCGCCTTCGAGATCGACATGATCGGGACGAATGGCCGGGCATTGGCCTGGGACAACGGCTCACAGTTCAGTGTCCGGCGGTACGACCGCCAATCTGGTCAAGTCGAAACGACGACGTATCAGCCCCAGGGCGAAAGTCCGACGATGTGCGTCATCCGGGACATCATCCGCGAGATGGAGACGGGGGAGCGTACGGCGGGCAACATCGACCGCACGATGCAGGCGGTCGAGACCCAGTTCGCGCTGGCGCATTCCCACATCCAGGGAGGAGCACGCGTCGACATCCCGGTGGCCGATCGCTCGCTCTACATCCCGGGCGGATAACGCAGGAGACGGTTCCTCGTGACCAAACTACGGATTGCCCAGATCGGCGTTGCGGCCATCCACGCGCCGATGTACCGCGACAGCCTGGCCTATCTCAACGATGAGGTCGAGATCGTCGGGTTTTTCGATCCCGAACCGGATTCCGAGGCGGTGCGGTCGAAGATCAAACCTGATGTCGCTCATGTGCCCTTCTACGCCTCGGTCGGCGAACTGCTCGCACAATCGAAACCGGATGCCGTCATGGTCTCCGGCTACTGCCGCGATATGCCGGGGTGGCTGCTCCAGGCGGCCGAGGCCGGGGTACACGTCTGGGTGGACAAGTCGTTCGCTGTCCACTCCGACCAACTCCTGCCGGTCAAAGCGGCCATCGAGCGAAACAACCTCGCCTTCTCCTGCGGCTACTCCTGGCGGTTCGATCCGACCAGCCAACTCATCAAGCAGACGTACGACGCCGGGCTGCTCGGACGAGGCTTTGCGGTCGAGATCCGCTTCTTCAGCGGGAATCTGCTGGGGCGCGACCTGAGTCACTGGAGATTCGATCCCGCCCTGAGCGGGGGCGGTATCCTCAACTGGCTCGGCTGCCACTGGGTCGACCTGATGCGCTTCTGGACGGGCGCCGAGGTGACCGACGTCACCGCGATCGAGGCCAACGTCAGCGGAGTGCCGATCGCGGTCGAGGACGCCGCGTTCGTCTCGCTCCGCTTCGCCAACGGCATGCTCGGCAGCCTGAGCATCGGCAACCTGCTCCCCTCCGGCTCGGAGAATACGTTCCGGTTGTTCGGCTCCCACGGCTCCGTCAGCTGGGGCCCCGTGGAGGAGCGCTGCACGATCGTCAGCACGACGCGGGAGTGGGAAGCCGCCCCGCGCCGTGTCTTTGAGATCCCACGGGCGAAGCTTCCCGGTTACGGCGAAGCGGGCGCGGCGCTGTTGCGCGCCTTCTTCGGCGCGATCCGTGGGGAAGGCCCAAGCGGCTTCGTCATCGACGACGCGATTGCCTCGCTGCGGGTCATCGAAGACGCGCATGAGTCAGCGCGGATGGGGTGTGCCGTCAGGATGTCAATGGGCTAGTGGGCTCAACATGCTAAGATTTCCTAGCTCGGCGCTTAGCACTGGAACGGCGGACGTTGAGGAGATTCTATGGCACACCGTGTGAAAGTAAGCAGCAAGCACCAGATCGCTGTACCGGCCGCGGTGCGCCGACGGTTGGCGATCGACTCCGGCGATCACCTCGTTGTAGAGATTCAGGACGGCGTGATCGTGTTGATCCCGGAACCGAAGGATCCGGTCGAAGAACTCAAGGGGCTTGGCCGCGAGATCTGGGAAGGCGTCGATATCCAGGACTACATCGATCAGGAACGCGATGCATGGTGAGCGTCGTGACGGCGCTTCGTCCCCACGCGCGACTGGGACTGGATACGTCGGTTTTCATCTATCACATCGAGGGAGGCACTCCGTTCGCCCCCGTGGCGGGTGAGGTGTTCCATACACTAGACCAACGATCGATTTCCGGCGTAACGTCGGTCTTGACGTTGACAGAATTGCTGGTAAAGCCGTTGCAATTCGGTCGCCGCGGCCTCGCCGCACGGTACGAGACGCTGGTGCGAGCCACTCCGGGCCTCGCTGTGGTCGACGTCGATGCCGGGATTGCCCGCAGAGCCGCGACGCTGCGCGCGACCTATAAGCTTCGTACTGCCGACGCGATCCAGGTTGCGGCGTCGCTCGAATACGGAGCGACGACATTCATCACCAACGACACTCGGCTGCGCCGTGTCCGCGAACTCGAAGTGATTGTGCTCGCGGATCATGTGAGTGAGTAGGCTTAGCAGTTGCACAGGCCCTCAGTCGCGTGAACCGGCCGGGTAGCTGGTTGCCGAGCGGTCACAAACTCGGGACCAATCCTAGAACTTATGCAGGCATCCTCATTTCTCATAGCAAGGGAGAAATTGTGGCGACCGTCTTCATCCATAAGGTGATGTCGTTGGATGGGTTCATCTCGAAGCCGGATGAGATGGATTACGCCTGGATGTTCAAGTACGGCTCTGGCGGTGAGATGCCCAACAGGATAATGGGTGAGGTCGGCGCGGTGATCCAGGGCAACAAGGGGTTCCGGGACGGCACGATGTCGGAGGACACGCTGCCCTACGGCGGCCTGAAGGTGGCGCAGTTCATCGTGACCCACGACGCTCGCGAGCCGGTCGAACTGGGGGGATTGACGTTCAATTTCGTCACGGACGGCATCGAGCGAGCGGTGGAGCTGGCGCGAGAGGCGGCGGGCGACAAACGTGTCGCCTTGCTGGGAGCCAGCATCGCCCAGCAGTGCCTGAAGGCCGGACTCGTCGACGAGATCGTCATTCACCTGGCGCCGGTGATTCTGGGGGAAGGGATTAGCCTCTTCGACCACCTCGGCACCGAGATCGAACTGAGGCGGGAAGAGGTCGACGCGACGGACCAAGTCACCAGCCTGCGGTTTAGCGTGGTTCGTCGTACGCGGGTAACGCCGCGTCTGCATGCGCTCACTTGAGGGCGCCGATCACGAGCCCCTGTCGGATGTAGCGCTGCAGCAGGATGTAGGCGAGCATGGGCGGGATCGAGGCTGTAAAGAGCCCCGCCAGCAGCAGCGGATAGTTGGTGGTGAGCCGGCCGACGATGGTTGCCATGCCCACGGTGACCGTCATCTGCTCCTCGGATTGCAAGAAGATTAGCGGGACAAGCAGGTCATTCCACCAGCCGGTCACATTGAAGATGGAGACGGTGATCAGTCCCGGGAAGCTCAGCGGAATGACGACGCGCCGTAGAAGTTCGAGATAGCCTGCACCGTCAAGACGGGCCGATTCCAGAATCTCGTCCGGAATGCCTCGCATCAGTGAACTCAGGAGGAAGACATTGCCGGGGACACTGGTTGCCGCCCACAGCAGCACGACCGACTTGTAGCTATCGACTAACCCGAGGTCGGCCATCATCACATAGCTCGGCACGATATACGTGATCACGGGGATGATCAACGTGCCGACAAGCATGAATCGGAGAACAGAACGGAAGGGAAACCGGAGTTTCGCGATAGCGAACGATGCCGGTATGGAAACACTCAGAGTGATCAACGATGACAGAGCGACGTAGAACACGGTATTGAGGAACAGGCGCAGGATGTCAAATCGAATCCACAACGCCCGATAGTTGTCGAAGAACGTTAGGCTCTCTGGCAGCGCCAGGGGATCGCGGATGAACTCGCCGCTGGTTTTCAGACTGGCGCTGGCCATGTAGAAGATGGGCCACACCGCCAGCAGCGCAAACAGCGCTAGAGCCACGAAGATGCCGGTGCGGACAAGGAGGATGGCTCTCACAAGACTCGGATCCCCCTAAGTTTGGTAGTGAAAAGTTCCAAGATCCAAGTTCCAAGTAGTCGTCCCTCTCCACTTGGAACTTGGAACTTGGACGTGGAACTTTCATCTCGGCACCTTCATCTTGGAACGTGGAACTTTCATCTCGGCACTTAGTCCGCTGTAAGTCGCTCGAACACCACCAATTGGATCGCGGATATCACGAGCACGAGGCAGAAGAGCAGGACGGACATTGCGGACGCGTAGCCCATGTCCCCGAATTCGAACGCACGCCGGTAGATCATGAGATCAAGGGGTGTTGTTCCGTACCCTGGGCCGCCCTCCGTCACGGTGTAGACCAACGCGAAGACGCCCACGAAGGCCCAGATGGCGTTGACCACCGTGAAGAAGGCCACGGTCGGGATCAGCAAGGGCAAAATGATCTGCCACAATCGGCGCCACCACGACGCGCCATCGAGTTGAGCGGCTTCGATCACATCGCTCGGGATGGAACTCAGACCGGCGAGAAAGATGAGGACGCCTTGACCGAGGGTCTGCCAGTAGAAGGTGAAAATGAGGACGATAAAGGCGGTTTGGACGGACCCCAGCCAATTCTGTGACAGGGATTCGAGTCCCACGCTCTCTAGCAGGCTATTCACGACGCCTCGAGAATTGAACATCGCCCGCATGAGCATGCCGACCACGGCCGCCGAAAGAATGGTGGGCAAGTAGTACACCGACCGGAAGAATCTCCAGCCGGTTACCTGCTCGAACAGCAGCACGGCAACGATCAAAGACAGGATCAGGATCCCCGGAATTGCCAGCAAGAAGATGGCGTTGTTGCGGAGTGGCGTCCAGAAGTCGGAGCCGGCGAGGATGTCGGCGTAGTTCTCCACGCCGACCCAGGTCGAGCTGGCTCCGTTCCAGTCTGTGAAGCTGTACTGGAACGTTTGGGAGACCGGGTACCAGATGACGACGGCGACGAGGACAAGCGCCGGCACCATCGAGGCCAGTCCAGTTATGGCCTCGCGACGGCGTAAGGTCCCCCTCGGGCCAAACAGTCTCGACCCGAGGGATGGACGTGAAGCCCAACGCGCGGCGCCGTGATCGATGGCTTGCTCAGGCGCGGATGAGGCCCTCGCCATGGCGTGCGTCGCTCCTCACTGATCGGGGCTGACGTGCGAAGTGCGGCTCGTAGGGGAGGGTCCTGTGCCCTCCCGATGCCCGACGCAGGAGGGCATAGGCATAACCGCGTTCCCATGAACGAGATTACGTCCTGGCGGCCGTGGGAGGGCACGGGACCCTCCCCTACGACCGACGACCGGCGGACCGGCGGACCACGATTGACGGACCACTAGCCGAGCAACTCGTCTCGCTTGGCATCCGCACGTTGCATGAATTCCTCGGCGCTGATCTCTCCCGTCCAGGCAAGCTGCGACTGGGCTTTGATCTCCGTCGTCAGCTCGGCCGGGAAGATGTTGTCGGGCCAGAAGATCGTGCTGGGTTCGACCGCCCACTCCTGCTGCGAGACCTTGAAGGGATCGTCGTAGATCTCGGCGGCGTTGATGCCGGCGAGGTTCACGAGGTGGCCTTCGCCTGACTCGGCGCGGAGGGTAAGCTCGGCCGGGCTCTCCAGGAATTTCACGAGCGCCACGGCGGCCTCTTTGTTCTCGGAGTAGTTCGAGACGATGAAGGCCACGCCGGGGCCACCGATGCCGCCGCCGGTGATCGGTGCGTCCGCGCTGTAATCCGGCATTTTGATCATGCCGAGATTGTCGCCGAAGGACTCACGCAGGTTGTCGATCGAGCCAAATCCGCCGGTCATCATGGCGGACTGCTCTTCGGCGAAGAGTTGGAGGGCCTGGCTTCCCTCCATGGTTTCCGCGCCGGGAATCGTGTAATCCGCCAGCCGCTGCCAGTTCGTCACTATCTCGACGAGCGCGGGATCACTGAAATTCTTCGTCCCCTGAGTAAGCGCATTGATGCCTTCAGCGCCGCCCACCGTCTGCCCGATCCAATAGAACAGGACCTGCCAGACGATCGAGTTGGTATCGAGCGCCAGTGGGGTGACGTCCGTGCCCGCGATGGAGTCGAGCACCGCATAGAACTCGTCGATATTCGTCACCCATTGCTGCTCGGGATTGACGCCAGCACTCTCCAGGAGCGCCTTGTTGTAGAAGACACCCGTCAGGCCGTCCGATCCCGCGGGGACCCCGAAGAGCGTCTCCGCTGGTGCGTTGGGATCGAAGGCCGCGTTGACGGCCTCCCATCCGGTCAGTTGGGCGCGCTCTTCCGGCGTGAAGTACGTCCCTACCGGCTCGAGAAACTCCTGGAGCGCCAGCATGTAGGTGCCCGACCACATCCCCATCACGTCGGGTCCGTTTTGCGCGACACTCGCGGTGCGGTATCTGGTGAAGAGGTCGGGTCCGCCGGGGAGGTTCTCGAGCGTGACCGAGATTGTCGGATTCGCTTCCTGGAAGCGCTCGATCGCCTGGAAGACGTAGAAGTCCTCAAGCGGCTTGGTGAGATCGTTGGGGTCTTCGACTGGCAGCGTGCTGTTCCAGAACGTGATGTTGGCGGTATCTTGGGCCGAGACCTTGGAGATCGCCGGGAAGATCATCGTCCCGGCCGCGACTGCTCCCGCCTGGACAAGCGTCCGACGTGTAACTTCAGTGCGTCGCATATACCCTCCTGTCTGCCGAATGGCGCATCCTGGCTCCCTCGACCCCAATGAGTATGCGCGTATACACGGAACGACTGGTGAGTGACGTGGCTGCGGCGAAATGGGAGCGTGGAAGACAACCATACGAGGGTGAGTAGACGTTGTCAACGACCGGCAAAGCGGCAACTCGCGGTCTGTGATGGCTAAAATGGGATGCGGGATCGCTTGTCCGCCCACAGTTGAGCAGCGTCGCGGGACGCGATGATGGAATGAGCGCGCATTCTTGGCTGACTCGTCGTATACATGAATACCGGCCATTGCATTTCTAGGCCCTGCAATGCTGATCGTGTGCCCTGGCTCGAGGCCCTTGTGAGGACGATTCAACATGGAACGCGTCTTTGAACCCGTGCGTCCCAGGAGAAGCCCTCGGTTTCGCGAGTTGGCGTTTGACGCGATCAAAGAGGCAATCCTCGAGGGACGGATAGAGGCGGGAGAGCCACTTTTCGAGGTCAAGATTGCCTCGGCGCTGGGAATGAGCCGAACTCCCGTTCGTGAAGCCCTCGCCCTCCTCGCGCACGAGGGTCTTGTCGCGTATCGACCCGGCACAGGCTTGGTCATTCGGGAACTGAGTCGCGAAGAGTTCATCGACATGTTCGTTGCGAACGAGTTGGTCGAGCCGCAGTTGGTCCGGCGTGCGGCCGTTCACGCGACCGAGCTTCACTTTTCAAAACTCCAAGACGCCGTCGATCTCGGGCACCAAGCGGCCGACGATGCGGACATCGGCGCTTCATTGCGGTCAGGCAGAGAATTCCACCGTTGGGTGGGAATTGCGGCCAACAATCCTCCCCTCGCCCAGTTTGTTCTCCGCAACGAGGAGCAGACCGACCTTTATCTCCTCAGTCTCAGCAACACGTCGATCCTTAGCGGTGAGGAATTGGCGATATCGACTCAGGAACATCAGGATATTCTTGACGCGCTCCACCGCCGAGATCCGGAGGACGCCAGCCGACTGGTCATCTACCACGCCCAGTCCCTTCGGCGGAGACACAAGCATCTCTTTCGGAGCACGAAGGTCCCGGCTGGAGTGGCGGCGGGAGTCTACGCGCGAACACGGCGACGATATTGAAGCGGCCGGCCCGGCCGTGATCGCGCATTACTGCACTCCACACGGCTTGATGGCGGCGACTCCACCTGCCTTGTGGCCCAGGTCGAAGAAGCCGAACACGTGCGCGGACAGGATCCGTCCTTGCCTCCGGACCAAGAGGCGGCACGCTTGGGTCCTGTCGGGCGTCTCCAGGAATCAGCATGGTCCCGATGAGATCGTTTCATGCAGTCCAGCCCGAACGACGCGGCGCAGCGGTTGGACCAGTCGATAACTTCGCGGGGAGCAGGATGCCGTTGGCGAGCCGTTCGATCTCGGTCTCGTGGGACAGCCGGGGCTGGAGCGCACCAATGCGGTGCGCACCACCGCCACCACAACATGGCATGGCCGTGATACCGCTCGTGTGCGTTGACGGCAGCCGTCGGTGCGGCGAGGCCCCAATGGACAAATCGGCGCCCCCATGGACAATGGACAGCGGAAAGCACGCAGTCCCGGGAGGCAGGCACGATGCCAACGGAGCGCGCTGCCGTGGTCGCCAGAGGAGATGCGGGCGAGGCGGACTGGCTCTCGGCCACCGCCGCCGCGGCCCTGCTCGGCGTCAGTCAGCGCACGATCCGGCGCGCCATCGCCCGGGGCGTCCTGCCGGCCATCAAGCGCGCCGGCATCTACCGGATCGCGCCGGACGACCTCACCCGCTTCCGAGGGCGGCGCGGGGGTGGGGACGAGATCCGGCATCTCCCCGTTCCGCCCCGGCTGGTCCCGTTGCCCGATCCCGTTCCCGCCCCCGGGATCCCGCCCTCCTTTGACCTGCCCCGCCAGCTGACCCCGCTGATCGGTCGGGCGCGTGAGCTCGCTATGGCGACGGCGGCGTTGCGGGACGGCGTCCGTCTCCTGACCCTGACCGGCCCCGGCGGCGTCGGCAAGACGCGCCTCGCCGTAGCGCTTGCCGAGACAGTGTCAGCGATCTTCCCGGACGGCGTCTGGTTCGTGCCGCTGGCGCCGGTCCATGACCCCGCCCTCGTCGGCGCCACCATCGCCGGGGCGCTCGGCGTGAGGGAGACCGGCGAGCGCCCCCTCATCGTCAGACTGCGGGCTTTCCTGCGTGACAAGCAGGCCCTGCTGGTGTTGGACAACTTCGAGCACGTGCTGGTGGCGGCGCCGTTCGTGACGGAGTTATTGGCCACCTGCCCGCGGTTGGCGATTCTCACCACGAGTCGGGCGGTGCTGCGCCTGAGCGGTGAGCACAATCTCGTCGTGCCGTCGCTGGCGCTGCCGGATCTCACGCGGCCGCCCGCCCTCGCTTTGCTGAATGAGACGTCGGCGGTGCGTCTGTTCGTCGCACGGGCGCGGGCGGCGCGGGATGACTTCGTGCTCACCGACGACAATGCGGCCGCGGTCGCCCAGATTTGCCACCGACTGGACGGGCTACCGCTGGCCATCGAACTGGCGGCGGCATGGAGCCGAATGCTGTCACCGACCGTGCTGCTGGCGGGGCTGGAGCGGCGGCTGCTGCTCCTGACCGGTGGTCCGCGCGATGTCCCGGCCCGCCTGCGGACGATGCGCGACGCCATCGCCTGGAGCCACGACCTCCTCTCCGAGGAGGAACAGGCCCTCTTCCGCCACCTCGCCGTCTTCGTCGGCGGCTTTACCCTCGAGGCGGCCGGGGCTGTCGCCGGGGTCGGGGCACCCTCTGGGACGCAGCCGGAGGCTGGAGGCCGCGTGACGGAGCACCTGGCGACCGCCGGCACGGGAGTACCCGACTCCTATCCCCCCGCGATAATCGACGGCCTCTCCTCCCTCGTCGACAAGAGCCTCATCCAGTTCAGCATCGGGCACCCAGGGGCGCCCTCCGGGCAAAGCACTCGTTACGGGATGCTGGAGACGATCCGCGAGTTTGCGCTGGAGCAACTCGCGGGCAGCAGCGAGGAGGCGGCGACGCGGCGGCGGCACGCGGCTTATTTCCTGGCCATGGCGGAGGAGATCAGCCCGACGCTGACGGGACGGGAGCAAGGCCCGTCCTTCGCCCGCGTGGCGGCCGACCACGATAACCTGCGGGCAGCACTCCGCTGGGCGGAGACGAGCGGCGAGACGACGACCGTTCTGCGGCTGGTCGTCGCGCTCTGGCGCTTCTGGACGGTCCGCGGCCACCTGCAGGAGACGCAGGACCTCCTCGAGCGCGTAATCGCCGCCGCGGAAGGCGGCGACGTCCCCCGCTCGCTGCGCGCCGAAGCGTTCTACTGCCTCGGGCGCCTGGTCGCGCGCCACCGCGACTTCGCTCGGGCGACCGACCACCTCAAGGAGGCAGTGACGGTCTGGGAGGACTTGGACGACTGGGCTGGCGTGGCGCGTGCGACCTTCGTCCTCGGCGGACTCGCCGAGTCATTGGGCGACGACGGCCGCGCCACCGCGCACTATGAGGCGGCGCTCGCCCTCCACCGCCGCCTCGGCGATAGGCGGATGACAGCGCTGACCCTGGAGAACCTGGCCGACGCTGCCTACCGGCAGGGGCGGATCGAGCAGGCGGCGCCGCTCGCCGAGGAGGCGCTCGCGGCGAGCCGAGAGATCGACGACACCGCGATTCTGGTCCAGGCGATGGGCGGGGCCGCCCAGGTCGCCTGCGCGCGGGGCGACCTCGGCGGCGCGGGGCGACTCCTGCGGGAGGCGCTGACGCTGGGCGAAGCGCTGGGCTTCCGGATGGGCATCGCCGACGTGCTGTCGGGCTGCGCCGCGCTCGCCGCGGCCGGCGGGCAGGCGGAGCGGGCAACCCGTCTGCTCGGCGCGGCCGACGCGATCCTCACGGCGATCGGCGAGCCGATCATCCTTCATCACGCGCAGCGGGCGCGGACGGAGGCAGTGGCGCGCGCCGCGCTGCCGGCCGAGGAGTTCATGGCGGCCTGGTCGGCCGGCCAGACGCTGGAGGAGGCGGCCGCCATCGCCGAAGCGATCGCCGTGACCGACGATGCCATGACCGCAGCCACGACGGGCACCGAGCCTGCGCCCATCGGCGCCCCAACCGCGCACGCGCACCTTACGCCGCGCGAACTGGAAGTGCTGCGCCTGCTGACCGAGGGCAGGGCGGACAAGGAGATCGCCGCCGCTCTCGGGATCGCCCGTGCTACCGCCACCAAGCATGTCGAGGCCATTCGGGGCAAGCTCGGCCTCCCCTCCCGCTCCGCTGCCGCCGCCTACGCCGTCCGCCACGGTCTCGTCTGACGACCCGAGGCGGCCCCCAAGCCTACCAACGACCTTTTCCGTATGCGGCGTGGGTCGATTCACCCTGCGACTGCCATCAGCGTCGGGCTCGAAGCGTCCGCGTCCAACGCCCCGTCGCAATGGGCCAGCAGCGACGCCGCCGCTGCCGCTCGCCGGTGACTGACACCGACCGTATACGCACTATTCCGTATGACTGTTGATCCCAATTGAAGAGAAATCGGCATAGACAACGACCGACCAGTCCTTAGCATACGAAGCAGAACTGAAACCGGGTGACGGGCGCCCGCGGCAGCGATCTGCCTGCCGCGGGCGGGGAGCGGTTTTCGCACCCCGCGACCGGCGGCGGGAGGGAGCGTGATGGACGAACATCGCTTCGACGACCTGGCACGACGGCTCGCGGCCGGGACTTCCCGCCGCGGACTTCTCAAGGTGGCGCTGGCCGGTCTGGCCGGCGGGGTGAGCGGTCGGAGTAGCCTTCGGAACGCCGCAGCCGCTCCGAAGGTCGGGGTCTGCCATCGGACCGGCTCGGCCACCAACCCCTTGGTCTACATCGAGGTCGACGACAGCGCGGTGCCCGAACACCGCGCCCACGGCGACGCGATCGGCGTCGATCTGGCAACGGACGTCAACAATTGCGGCGCCTGTGGCGTCGTCTGCCCCGCCGCGACTGACCCCTGCCAGGTGGTGGCGTGTCTCAACGGGGCATGCGGCTTCGTGGCGGCGGCGAGCAGCACGGTCTGCCGCCCCGCGGCCGGGCCGTGCGACGTCGAGGAGGTCTGCGACGGGACCTCGCTGGCCTGCCCGGCCAACGCCTTCCAGCCCGCCACCCACGTCTGTCGCCCGGCGGCCGGTCCCTGTGATCTGGCCGAAACCTGTACCGGCACGGGACCAGACTGCCCAGCCGACCTCTTCGCGCCGGCTACCCAGGTCTGCCGGCCGGCGGCCGGGGCGTGCGACGTCGAGGAGCTGTGCACGGGGAGCTCGGCGGACTGCCCCGCCGATCTGTTCCAGCCGACCACGGTCCAGTGCCGGGAGGGGAGTTGCGCCAACGGCGTGGTCACCTCGCCGGCGAACTGCCCCGGCGACGGACCAACCTGCCCAGCAACGCAGTCCCAGACCTGCGGTGGGTACGCCTGCGACGGTACGGGCTGTCGGACATCTTGCTCCGACGACAGCCACTGCGCCGCCGGCCACCACTGCGACGGCGGCCAGTGCGTACCCGATGAAGGGCTCGGCGCCGCCTGCGACGCGGACGGGGACTGCACGAGCGGGTTCTGCGTCAACGGTATCTGCTGCAACGCGCGCTGTGCCGGCGAGTGCGTCCAGTGCACGGCGGCGACGGGAGGTATCTGCACCACGGCAACCGCTGGGACGACATGTGGCTCGGGCGGCGGCCGGGAATGCTGCGACGGGATCTGCTGCGGGGATGGCGAGAGTTGTGTTGGGACGACGTGCCAGGCGACGTGCCTGCCGGTTCAGTCGACCTGCAATCCGGACCTCGGCGGAGCCGAGTGCTGCCAGAACGAGCCGACGTTCTGCCATGAAACCGCCTGCGGCGCGTCGCAGTGCTGTCATCCCGGCGGCGGTTTCTGCAACGGCGACGCCTGCGACTGCTGCGAGGACATGATCTGCGACGGGCTGCCGTTCGGCATTTGCTGTCAACCCGCAGGAACCTCCTGCACCCTCCTTCCCGGTGGTGGGAGCCACTGCTGTTCCGGCAACCGCTGCCTCCCAAGGGGACCGCTCGGGTTAGAGGAGTGCGTACCCTGCGTTGGCGACTACACCAGTCCCGGCTCGTGCGACTCCAACGGTGACTGCTGCAGCGGCTACTGCCATCCCGGCACCGGCTTCTGCTGCCGGACGCAAGGGGCGCCGTGCTCCAGGATCGGCGCCCTTGGGCGGCGAGTGCTGCCTGCAGCACGGTCTGACCTGCAGCGGCGAGAACGGCTCCTGCGTCCCGTGCCGGAGCCTGGGAGAGACCTGCGAGGGGACGGGTACCGAGAGCACCTGCTGCGTGGGGAGCCGTTGCGAGAACGGACGATGCGTCCAGGACTCCTGCCAGGGTCCTCGGGGCGCCGTGCCAGCACGACAGCGTCTGTTGCGCCGAGTTCGGCTTCCGGTGCTACGTCGACCTCGGTGTTTGCGTCCAGGGCTGCCTAACCGAGGGGATGCCGTGCGGCGCCTTGAACGTCGGCTGCTGCGAAGGGATGGCCTGCGAACCGCCCAACCCCACCGGCGTCTGCGTACGACTTTGATATCGAACAGGCCCGCGGTATGGTTCAGATCTTCTCGCGTCTGCTTCTTCACCGACGAGCAGACCGAAGCGCCGCACATGGTGGTGGGTATGGCGACGGCGTTCACAGTTGAACAGCAGGAACTCACGACGGACGAGCATGCGACCCCGTGAGCAGAACCTGCGAGCGGTTCACTTCCGATGTTGGGTCTCTTGCCTCCGACTGTCCGCCTCACGCGGCCCCGCCTCATCCAGGCATGAGGCGAGGCCCGCCGGACGCTGAGAAGAAAGGCCATCGCGGCGGCCGGCGGCTCCACGTCGGTCAGCAGGTGTACGGGGCGGTACAGATTCCAGCGCCGCACCCTCGGCTGGGTCACCGCGGCGTAGACCAACGCGGCACATGCCTCTTCGCAAGGCCGCACAGGTCCGCCGTTCCTCGTCTGGCTGGCTTCGTCCTTAGCGCACCACGTAGTCGATGAAGAGGTCGCCTACCGTGATGCCGCTGTTTTCGCGCGCCTCGATCCAGGCCGCGGGCAATGGCGGCGGCGGTGGATCGCCGGTGGCCTCCGGCCAACCGGTGTCCGAACGCAAGACGCGCCCGCGCGTCTTTTCGATCAGCCGCGTGTAGAGCGCGGACGCGGGCATGTCCCACTTGTGGGGACGCTTGTTCAGCGCGACCTTGCGGTCGACCGGGATCATCGCCACGAGATCGGGGTGTTCCATGGCTTCGAGGCCGTGCTCGTTCAGCGTCGCGTTGTGACTGGCGTGATGCCCGACCTTGTAGAAGACCGTTTGCTTCAGCAGATCGTCTGACCGCACGGTGCGGGTCGCGCCCGCCTCGGTGACGGTGAACTCGACCGTCTGCCACGAGCGCCAGTTGCCTAACTGAGCATCGGCCGGCAGCAAGAGCACACGGCCGTCGCCGATCAGCTCGATCGCCAGGACCAAGCTCGTGTTGTTGGTCGCG
This sequence comes from uncultured Chloroflexia bacterium, assembly GCA_963724285.1. GTDB lineage: Bacteria > Chloroflexota > Chloroflexia > Thermomicrobiales > UBA6265 > CAVRUD01. The sequence goes on from CAVRUD010000030.1 coordinate 484,411, forward strand.
TTGTCGAGCTGAAGCGCGAGGTCTTCGAGGGCTCGAATCCACTCCAGGTCGATCCGTCGCCACGCCTCATAATCGTTGTCGTAGGTCTCCTCAAAGTATCGCTTGCGCTCCGCGTCCTCGAGCTCGATGCGAAAGCCGTCGTCGAATGGCACGCCCGCGTCGAACTCTTCACGCTCCTCGCTGCTCAATTGGTTGCGGTAGTTGGAAAGGCTCAGATTGGAGCCGACGAATCCAAGCGTGCGACCGAGGTCGCGGCCCATCGCGGCCGCAAGGTGGTAGAGCTCAGGCGAGTGGTGATCGCCCAGCTCGCCGAGGGCGGCCTCGCTCCGGGGCGGCCCGAGGACATAGAAACGGATGCCCCGCAGCCAGGCCGGCTCGATTACGCGTCCGGGTGAGAGAAACTTGGTCTGCTCCTTCCCGCGCGAGGTGACGTAGCTCATGGCCGCCTGGACCGTATTGGCGAGACCGTCCGCCGCCAGCACGCCCTCCGCACCAGGGTCGCCGCTGAACTCCAGCAATTCGCCGACGGCCGCGCCGATGGCGCGAAACTCGGCGTCCGACTGTACCTGCTGATTGGCGCTCAGGGCATTGACGGCAAGCTGAAGGGATCGCCTGAGATCGCCGGCGTACTTCTTGACATTTCTTGCCAGGGGATCCACTGGATTCTCCGTCCAGGCGGCCCAGACGCGATCGACCTGGAAGGTGTCGAAGAGTTCCTTCTGGCTTCTGAAGCCGGAGACGTGATCTTGGTGCTCATGGGTCGCTATCAGGAGATGAAGATGCCCGTCGGTTTCCGCGGCGATATCGGCCACGACATCATCCAGGCGAACCTTGGTCGTTGTCGCGCCAATCGAGCCGCAGTCGACGAGCATGTGGACGGGTGTTGGCCCGGTGTAGAAGGTCAGCAAGAAACAATCGCCGAGCCCCTGACGGTACATGCGGACGCGAATCTTCGGGTCACTCTCTGCCATATCTCCTCCGGGCGGCGGCTGGCCTGACCGCCTGAGCGCGCGTCATCGCCGGCGAGCGCCGCTACACGCCGCGGTGCAGCAGGGCGAACGGCTCGGGCAGGTTATCGATATCAGGCGGGCCGAAGTAGGTTGTGCGGGCCGAGGCCAGCGCGAACCGCTGGGCGAACTCGTGTTGCCGCCTGGGGCGCGTCTTGCTGGTGATCGGTTTCCGGATGCAGTAGGCGATCTCATTGCGGTCGAGGTCGACCACCACCGTGCTGCCGCCTTCGAAGCGCGATGGCGTCTCCGTCAGGTTCCGCTCTTCCTGGGTGATCTGGATGATCGCTTGCAGCAGCAATCTGCCACCGGGTCCGACCCGCCGGCTGAAATGCAACGAGTGAATCTCGAAGGGGTCGTCCGGGTCGGGACGCAGCCCGAGGAACTCGCGGTCGCGGGCCGCATCGAGTGAGTGGTCGAAGTGGCGCTTCAAGCGACTGTGCAGGGCGATCCGCATTTGGCGCGCCTGGTGGAATAGTTCCTCTCGTGACCCTGCATACAACTGCCGGTGGCCGAAGTCGCGGAGGTCGCACAGGATCTCGCTCAACTCGGCCGATGGTTGTGTCGGGTCATTGCGCGGGCTGCGCCAGATCAGATTTTCGACGGAGAGCGTGCGTAATGAGCGTGGATAGATGCCACGTCCGCGGAAGGCCTCGACGAAGGCGACGCGATACCGATGCTGGTCGTCGGGTACGAGGTCGACATCGGCGGTGATGATGGCGCGGAGGTATTCGCCGAAGGTGAGGTCGACCGGGGGACAGTAGTCCAGTGCCCGCACGCACATCGTCAGGACGTGATCGGCCGACTTACTTGCCTCGTCGGCCAGCCGCTTGACCAGATCGGGGTGGATATCGCCGGCGGGCAGTACGCCAGTGCCGCCGGTGACGAGCCGGTAGAGGTCGGCAACGCGGGCGTTGTAGATCAACAGGAAGGCGTCGAAGACCGCCGCGACCAGGATGGCGCCGCGCCGGTGCGGCTCGAAGGTGTTTTCGTACTCCGTTGGGTCGCGCGGGTGTGGTTCCCACGTTTTCGACTCGGGATTGAACCGCCCGATCGCATCGCGCAGCGCGCTTCGCTCGCCCGTGGCGCGGCCGAATTGGCCCGCGAGCTGCCCGAGCAACGTTTCTTGCGACCTGATGTTGCCGCGCGAGCGGGCGATCTGATGGATGAGGACCTCGGGAAAGGTGAAATGCTGGAAGAGGGCCACGACGTCGGCGAAGGCCTCGTGGAAGGCGAGCATGTCCGGGTTCGTCGCGTGGTTGAGTCGGCGATGGATGCCGTCGAGCAGGGCGTGTGTCGTCTCGTGCGCGATGATGTCGTGCGAGAGACAGGTGAAGACCATGCTGCCGGCGATGTGATCGCTCGCGGGGCCGCCGAGGGCCGGGAAGTAGCCGAAGATCAGCGACTTCTTGGCCGGGCTGTAGAAGGCATTTGGTTCGCGGAGCCCATGGGGATAGATGCGTAGTCGCTGGACGTAGAGGGAGTCGTCGCGGGGCTCATCGGGGTCCGGGTTCGGACGGGGCGACCAGAGGGCAGGACGCCCGAGCGCGCGCTCGAAGTTGTCGATCGTGAGACGGGCTACCGCGTAGACCATCTGTTGGTGGAACTGCGGTGTACCTTCGCTCGGCGGCAGACCGTCCTGCGCCAGCAGGCTTGGGTCGTTGAGGTCGACCGGCTCGTAGAAGCACTTGCTCATCGGATCGTAGTCGACCACCTCCAGGTACTCATCGGTCGGACCACGTGTCAACTCAACGTCCCAGGGGATCTTGAGCACGATTTCGCTGATGGGTGCGGTCTCGAATCGCTGGGCGAGGCCAGGATCGATTGCATAGCACCGGAGTTGCCGGGAATTGAGCTTCGGAATGTATCTCGGCTTCTCGGAATCCATCGGTCACCTCACTCGGTGAGCGCTCGCTGGCTTCGGCAGGAGAGCGGGGTGCGGTGATCCCGGCGACAGCCAGGCTAGAAGGCGATGGTCCAGCCTTCGCGCGCCGCCTGCTGCCGGGTGTATGAGACGCCATGCACCTTCAAGCCGGGCGGGTTCAGCAGGGTGATGATCCCACCCTGGTTGCCCAGTTGCACCGGTGGGGTCACGCGCACGACCATCGTCGCGCCGGCCGCGATCGTGCCGGAGAGGCGCTGCTTGTTCTTGAGCCGGTCCGCGATGGTCCAGCCGGTCAGATCGATCGCGGAGGCTGAGGTGTTGAGCAGGGTGACCGTCTCGGGCTCCGGCGCCGGGCCGGTTGGGTTGACCAGAGCGGCCACGATGCGGACGATGAGGTCCGGCTCGTTCGGCCCGATCCCACCGGGTTCTGGGAGATCCGGTCTAGTGGGCGTTGTCGGCTCGATCCGGGTGCCGGTGCCCTCCTGGGTGTGCCAGGCCTGCGACTGGAACTTGAGGAAGACGCCGACCCAGCGCTGCTCGCTGGGGAAGTGCAGGAGCAGGGCACCATCCTGCCAGACCCCATTTTGCCAGGCGAAGTCGGGGTGATTGCCCTGGTTCATGTGGATATCGTGGATACCGTTGCCGGGTTTGAAGCCGAAGATCTTGTCCTTCTGGGCCTCGGGTCCCCAGCGCTCGCCGAAGGCATAGACGAGTGCCTCCTCATCGGCCATCGCTGACTGGACGTGCTTGTCCAACTCCTCGTTCAGGTCGTTGTTGAGTCCGGGAATATCGAAGGCAAGGGGGCGCATGCGGGTGCGGTCGAAGAGGTTGCCGCGGATGAAATCCAGCGCCACGCCACTAGGCTCGTTGTCGAGGGGCGTGAAGCCAAGCGCCAGGTCCGGCAGGAGGGCGGTGACAGGGTGCACGAAGGCGGGATCGACGAGGTACTCCAACTCGGAAGGGGCGAGTTTCGATTTCACGTTGACGGCGATGCGATAGTCGGTGTCGTCGTCGATGATGTGGACCTGGTAGTGGGGGTTGTTCGCCTGGGCCAATCGCCGCTGGATGGCTCGCCCTTTGAGTACGCCGTATCTGGTGAGCGGCATTGCATGAACCTTTCTCAAGCATCTTCGCGTGAAGATGCCCAAGGGTCGATCGCGGGCAGGTGCGCAGCCAGCGGAAACGGAGCAGGAACGTTTGCGGGACGAGGGAGCGGCCTGGCTCCATCGGCTGGCTCGACGACGGATGGGGCGGGACTTGCCGCCGCCTGGCGGCGACTCGAACCCATGACCGGGTGGCGCGCGTGACGATACTCAGCACACTAGCATGGCGGTCAAACAATAGATATTCGTAGTTCTACGGATCCAGGGTGATCGAGACGCTTAACAGAGATCAGAAGCCACACATGTTCGCTTGATTAACCGAACTCGCCTCGATCGAGCGAATGGGATCTGCGTTGCTGGTGCGTGCCAGGCCGGGCCTCGCGGCGGCCGACTTCGATGCGGGGATTGCACTCCGAGCCGCGACTCTGCGCGCGACCTACCACCGCGGTGATCGTGCTCGCGGATCATGCGAACGTGCAGTCTCAGAGCCGCCTTGCCTCCGGAGCAAGCGACCACCGGTTCAGGCCCTGCCAGGCGTTCCCAGTAAGAACTTCTATCACAACCCCACGGCGGCGGACGTCAGGTTTCAACCTGGCGCTGAACCGACGAAGCCCTCCGGGACTCCGGGACTGGGCCGAACGGCGCGGCGCCCGACGGTCTTGATAGGCGCTCTAAATAGCACGGTCGCGAATAGGTGGTTTCGATATCACCTAGGCGTGACCCGGGGCCATTGGGGTGGCCGCCAGCGTTTGCAGCATCGCGTCCGTCGTCGCGCTGAGCTCGTCGGGATCGCAGAACGCGGCGATGTCGTTGGCAGCGAGGTGGCATCGTGCCGGCGGATGCTCATCCTTCAGGGCGGCAAGGTTTTCAATGGATTGGGATGTTTTCGACGAGGGTCGCCGCGGCGCCGGCAGCCTCAACCGAACACGTGGCGGTCGAGGTAGGCGCTGCGGAACGCCCCGCGGGGGTCGAGGCGCTCCGCCAGGCGGCGGAAGTCGGGCAGGCGTGCGTAGCGCGGCTCGAGGGTTTGGGCGGTGGCGGTGAAGAGCTTGCCCCAGTGAGGGCGGGCTTCGAAGGGCGCGAGGGCGGCCTCGATCGATGGGATGATGCCGCTTACCGCGGCCACGTCGAGCACCCATGAAAAGTGGAAGCAGACGATGTCGGTGCCGTAGGCCGTGCTCAGCCAGAGGTCGTCTGCGGCGACCGTGCGGATCTCCGAGATCATCAGGTGCGGGCGGAACGTCGGGGCAAGGTCGCGCACGGCACGCAGGGCCTCGACCGCCTTTCGACGAGGCACCATCCACTCGGATTGGAGTTCGGCGCCGCTCGCCGGCACTCCGTCCAGGCGGAAGTGGGGGAGGCGATCGAGCCATGGCCCCGGCACGCCGAGCTGGTCGGTGAGGCTCTCGGTCGTGAGATCCGGCACGGGATGGACGGCCCGGATGGCTGACGCGGGCGCCCAGGAATTGTTCCCGGGGCGGCAGGGGATCGTCGGGATCCACGCGCGTCTTGAGCCAGACCTGACCGACGTCGTCGCCGTAGTCGAGGAACAGACTCACGCTGTCCGCGCTCGCCATGACCTCATTGAATTGGTCCAACAGCACCTCCCAGGCAAGGTGCTCGAATATCTCCTGCCGCATGAGGTAGCTGGGCTGGACGTCAAGCGTCAGCCGGGTCACCACCCCCAGCGCCCCGAGGTTCACGACCATCCCGGCGAAGTCGTCGTCCTTGCGCGAGACGTTCACGATGTCGCCGTCGCTGGTCACCAACTCGAGCGCGGTTACGGCCGTGGCGAGGTTGCCGTTGGCGTCGCCGGAGCCGTGGGTGGCCGTCGCGACCGCCCCACCGACGGAAATGTGGGGCAGGGAGGCCATGTTGTGAAGGGCCAACCCTTCGCGCTCGAGCGCACGGGCAAGATCGCCGTAGCGAATGCCGGCGTTCACCGTGACAGTCTGAGCGCTGCGGTCGATGGCGACGCTCTGGTCGATCGCCTCCAACGTGACCAGCTCGGCGGAGTCGGCGATGTCGTTGAAGCAGTGGCGCGTACCGAGCGCGTGGATCTTTGGGGCGCGGGCCACGATCGCCCGCAACTCGTCGACCGAGGACGGTCGATGGAGCTGCGTCGCCCGGTAGGGATGGTTGCCTGCCCAGTTCGCCAAACGCGTCGGTTCGTTGCCGCGAGCGGTCGTCATCGATCAGCCCCACGCGGGCCACCGCCCGCCCCAAAGGCCCCGGTCGTGGGGCGGCCAGAGAGATGGTCGCCACCGGCCGCAGCGCAGGCCACCGAGAGACCCGAAGTCATCGACCAACGCCAGAGGCCACGGCGATAGAGGCCGTACGGATCGAACGGATCCCATGTTCGATCTTGTCCTGGACAATTCGTGCGCCCAATCGGGTACTCAGAGGCGCAAAACGGCGATAGGTGATCCGGACGGCATTCGAACCGATGGCTGGAGGATGGTACGCTGTGGGGATGGGACGATCACCTGACGCCACACTTGATCCGCCGACGCAGACCGCCATCGCCGATGCGTACGGTCTGGGCGAACCCGTGGATGCGGTCTTTGTCGCCCGTGGGGCGATGGGCGCCGTCAACCGCATGAGTCACCACGCTGCACGGCGTGCTGCGCTCTTGGACCGTCAAGCGGTCGTACTGGAACCAGTACACGGAGCATGACATCGCCACGCAGGTGGACTTCACCAGGCAGTGCGAATCGGTCGGGGTTCCCGCGCCGCGCTCGATCCAACGGGTCGACGGCGGGGGCTACATGCTGACGGTGGATGACCACGCCGAAGGCGGCACCCAGTACCGGGTGCTCGAATGGGTCGAGGGCGACGTCGGGCGCGCGGACGATCCACGGACGATCCCTCCGATCGCCGAGTGGATGGCGCGCATCCACACCCTTGCGGTCGATCCCGCCGGATACCCCATCGATGAGTGGTACGTCCGGGTGACGTATGACTGGGACGACCTGGCTGAACGGCTCGCACAGCGGGCCCCAGACATTGCCGAACTCGTGCGAACACACCGCGCGGATCTGCGGGAACTCGCCGATCTGGTCAATGCGACCCAGGAGCCGGGCGCGGTGTGGTGTCATCGCGACATCGGGGCCAGCAACCTCGTGTGGGGAGATCGCGGGCCGCAGTTGATCGACTGGGAGAATGCAGGGCCGCTCGTGCCGCACCAGGAGTTGGGGTGTCGGGTGCGGTCGTTGGGGCCGCTCGGGAAATCCGCATACCAGACCTACCGGCAGGCCGGCGGCCCAGCGGAGATCACCGACATCTCCCACCTCGCAACCTCTGTCGCGGTCCACCTCAACTACGTGGGTGCCCAGGCGGAGCTCCTCCTCGATGACGAACACCCCGAGCAGCACGAGTTTGCCCGGGCGCAGGTCGCCAACGCGGCGCGGAGTGTCCCGAGTCTGCACAGCCTTGGACCAGTGGATCAAGGAATTGAGGGCGTGAGCGACCCGTAGGACTCCCAGTGCAAGGCGACGGGCCGGGGATGTTCCCCGGCCCGTCGTGGTGTGTGTCGCTCGCGTCGCTCGTTACGGCGCCGGGGTGGCGGGCGGCGGTGGTGTCCATGCCGGGAATCCGGCCAGCGGTTGCCCGACGGCGTCCTGCGGTTCGATCCGGATCCGCGTGTAGAGGGCCGTGCCCTGCGCCGCGTGAGCTCGTCCATCGTCGTCCCATCGGCGGCAAGGATCGTGGAGGAGTAGGAGGCGGTCGCGGTCGCGCCCCCCGCGTCGACCACGAGGGAGCCGCGGACGAGGAAGTAGCCGCCCACCTCCGCGATGGTCCCGGTCAGGGTGATGTTGGCCGTGTCCGGGCCGGTGGGCTCCCAGACCCCGGCTCCGCCGACCGTCGGGTCGATGACCCCGCCGTCGGCCGTGATGACGTTGTAGGTCGGGATCTCGGTCGGGTCGTCGGGGTTGCGGTCGACGATCCAGGAGCCGACGAGCGGATGGCCGGCCATGGGGAAGGGCGTGGCCTCCTGGGCGGAGGCAGGGCGGGTCGTGGCGGCGAGGGCGACGCCGAGCCCGCTGGCGCCGAGGCCGGCGAGGGCGGAGCGGCGGGAGACGGACGCGGTGATTCGGGGAGTGGTCATCTGGTGGCTCCTGTTCTAACAGTTACGGGTAGAGCGTGGCGGGGGTTATGCGGCGATCAGCGGCGCAGCCCCTCGCCCGGGGAAGAACCGAACCGATCTAATAGGGCGTGCCGCGCGGCCATTGGCTGGGCGCCGCGTCGGCCGGGGCGGAGGCGAGTTGCCGGAGGATCTCCGCCGTCGAGAAGTCGAGCCGCAGCGCCGTGATCCGGCCGTCGGCGAACTCGTAGAACGCGGTGTAGGGTACGCTCATGGTCCGGCCGGTCGCGGCCAGGCCGGCGAACGCGCCGATCTGGGTGCCGCCGAACTGTCCGGTCGTCGCGGCCTCACCCTGGCCGACGACGCTGGCGGTGATCGTCATCCGGCCGGCGAAGGCGCCGTGATACAGCTCCGCGATCGCCCGGCCGACGGCGGCCTGGCTCCGGACCTGCTGGCCCGAATCCCCGAAGGTGAGGACTGCGTCGGAGGCGAACATCTCGGCGAACGGCGTGCCCGTATCGAGCGCCGCGGTGTAGGCCGCCAGTGCCCCTGTCGTCGTCGCCGCCGACATCGGTGCCGCGGCGGCGACGCCGCCGCGGCCGATGCCCAGTGCCAGGAAGCTCATCACCGTGATGAGTGCGAAGGTCCCGATCCGTCGTGCAGGCATGATGATCTCCAGTCATTCGAGGAACGCCGAACGCATCCGACCGTTCCGCGGTCTCGACATTAGGTGGCGACGGGCCGCGGGATCCCGGTGATTTGGCTGAGCTCCTCCAGCACGCTGTAGTGCTGGATGCGGAACTCGCCGAAGGCGGGGTTCGCGGTTATCCCCGCGACCATCGTGCTGTTGAGGTAGGACTCGGCCACAGCGCGACCGGTGAAAAGGTGGAACCCGCCAAGCGTCGCGCCGTCCCGGAGCCACGTCTTCGTCACCAAGCCGGGGACGGTTGCGAGGGCGTACGCGTAATCGGTGAACGGGCCGACTAGCGAGTCGAAATCGGCTGTCGATTGGAAGGTAATCAGGACCGCATGCATTGGCATCCTCCTCCGTGTCAGGTCCCGTGCCGCTCGCTGAGGCTCTGGTCCGACTCTACGCCGATGAGCGTGCGGGCACATCAGAGGAAGTACGCAATCGGTCGACGGCTACGATGGGCCGCCCACATGGACCATTAAGTAGAAGTACGGGAGCCGAATCCGTGCGTCAGGGGTCTCACCGGACATTGTGATCGAGGGCGAACCGGATGGCGGAGCCGCGCGAGGTGACGCCGAGCTTGCTGTAGATCGAGGTCAGGTGGGAATTGACCGTTCGCGGGCTGAGCGACAGACTGGTCGGCGACCTGACTGTTGCTCAAGCCCCGCGCCACCAGTCGCAGCACCTCGATCTCGCGGGCGGAGAGGCCGGCCAGTCCGGTCGACGGGATGGCGACCGCGGCGGCCGCGTCGAGGATCGACGCGAGCGCGTCGGCGCGCGTGAGCGCGGGGCGAGCGTCCAGATCGGTGAAGCGGGCACGCGCCTCTGTCAGCGGCGGTCGCGCGGCGTCGCATTCCCCTATGGCCGTGCGCAGCGCCGCTATCCCCAGCAGGGTCAGTGCCCGTTCGTAGGGGGCGGCGCAGGCGTCGGCGAGCGCCAGCGATTGGGCGAGGTGGCGTTCGGCTTCGGCGTACTGGCCGGCTGTCGTGTCGAGTTCGCCGAGGAAGCGGTGGGCGGCGAGGAGGACAAGGGGCTGGCGCGGTGTCGTCGCGCCCGCCAGGGACTGCTCGGCGCGCCGCCGCGCCGCCTCCGGGTTGCCAGCGGCCCGGTGATACGCCGCCCAGGCAAGGTGACCCTCGGCGAGGCCGAGCACGGCGCCGCTCCATGCGAGCCAGCGGTCGTGCGCCTCGAGCCACTGGGATGTGGCCTCCAGATCGTTGGCATCGAGTGACAGGTAGGATGCCAGGCGCTGCAATTGTGTCCCCGCGAGAAACCGCCGGGACACCTCCGGGGGAGTCCCCGGACCGTGCGGCAACTCTTCCCGCACGAGTCGCCACGCCAGCGGCACGTCGCCTTGGGCCCGTGCGAGTGTCGCGACGGCGGGGTTCTGGGCGACGTCGAGGGGGCGGAACAATTCCGGGAACGACACCACCTCGCGAATGTCCGCCCACCGCCCTTCGATGAACCACAGGGCAAGGCTTGCGGGCTCGTCTTCCTCCCGCCAAACGCCGCGCGCGGCGCGGCGCGCCGCGTCCACCTCCGCCGCCAGACGCGCGCGTTCGGCGAGGCGGTCGGTCTCATAGGGTAGGACGGCGATGGACAGGTCCACGTACAACTGCTGATGCAGCGCCGCGTGGTGACCGATGGCGCGGAGCGAGGTTTGCGAACGGCGCCAGTAGCGCCGAGCTTCTCGTGGCCGTCCCTCCGCGGCGTTCACGTACCCGAGCGCATGATAGGCATCGTAGTACGACGCCGACGATGCGCCTGGGGATCCATCGCTGTCTGGCTCCAAGGCCAGGACGGCCTCCGCCGCCTGTCGCGCTTCCGCATACCGCCCCAAGATGGCGAGCCACTGGGCGAGAATGGCTTGGGGAACGGCATTATCGGCCAGGGCGCCGGTCGTCCCGTCGGCCAGCAGGCGGGCAAAACGTTCGCGATCAGTGGGGGAGAGGGCGTGCAAGCGCCGCGACGCCCTCCGCCATCTGGAGGACGCCGCCGCTGAGGTCCCCGGACCAGCACTGCAGGTGACCCGCGTAACACGTCGTCGCCGCGACAAGGAGGGCGTCACCCGTGTCCGCGCTCAAGTGACGGGCGTCCTCCAGCGCAGCCACCGCCCGCGGCGGGTCGGTGTAGCGCAGGAGCAGACCGAGCCGGAGATGCAGCCATGCCCGTTGCCTCCGATCGGCGTTCTGGGCGTCCAGCAGCGCCAACCCCGCCGCGAAGCGTTCGATCGCGGTCGCCCAGGCATAGGCGCGCTGCGCCCGCTCGCCCGCCCGGATCAGCCAGTCAGCGGCGCGCCCATCGTCCGCCAGGCGGAAGTGGGACGCGACGGCATCCGGATCGGGCGCCGGGGAGGACACGAGCACCTCGCCGATGCGCCGGTGCCAGATCTGCCGCCGAGGTAGGGGCACGCCCTCGTAGAGCGCCTCGCGGATCAGCGCATGGGCAAACCGCACCCCCAGACCGTCGGCAGTCTCCACGAGCACGTGAGCCGCCACTGCCCGCTCGACGACATCCGCCAGCATCTCATCGGATCTGTCGCCCACCGCGCGCCATACCCCCAGCGGCGCCTGGTGGCCAATCGTCGCGGCCAGACCCAACAGGCGATACGCGACCTCCCCTAGCCGCGCCAGCCGTCCGTCGATCACCTGCCGCAGGAACGCGGGTACGCGCACCGCGGACAGGTCGCCCAGCCGCCAAACCGCGCTGTCATCGCCGGCGGTCGCCGGATGCAGCACCCCTTCCTCCTCCAGCGCGCGAAGCAACTCGCCCGCGAAGAGGGGGTTGCCGCCCGCCCGCCCATGCAGGTAGGTCACCAACCGGGCCTCGTCCCACGCGGCGAGCGCGTGGCGGGACCGCACGAGTTCGCGGAGGTCGTCGTCGCTGAGCGGGTGCAGATCGAGCCGAACGGCGGATGCCTCACGCACCAGGGTCGGCAAGAGCGCGTAGAGCGGGTGCTGGCGGTGAAGCTCCTCGGCTCGATAGGTGGCTAACAGGAGCACTGCGGTCCCCGCCAGCTCGCGGGCAAGGAAGCGCAGCAGATCGAGGCTGGCTGGGTCGGCCCAGTGCAGATCCTCGATGACGAGCACGACTGGCCGCACCGCCGCCGCCGCGAGCAGGAAATCCCGCACGGCGTCGAAGCGCGCCGTCCGCGGTTCGGGCATCCCAGCCGGGGTGACCGCTCCGAGCAGCGCGGGACGTGGGGGGAGTTCGGGCAGTGGAGGGCAGCGGTCAAGCAGTTCGGTCCAGGGGCCGTAGGGCGGCGTCTCGATCAGGTCGTAGCAGTGCCCGACCAGGACGAGCGCGCCCCGCGCCGCCGCATCCGATGCCAGCGCCTCGGCCAGCGCCGATTTGCCGATCCCCGCCTCGCCGCCAATCAGCACGAAACTGCCGCGGCCAGCCAGTGCTCCGACGAGGTGCTCTCGCAGGAACGTATGCTCCCGTGCCCGCCCAACCAGAAAAGGGCGACCCCCAGAAGCGAATTCGGGATCTGCCATCTCATACCGTCCGAGCGGATCGCTTGGCGTCTTAAGGGTTCCAATGTACCAGAGGGAATCGGGCGTACCCAGGGAAATGCATGGTCGCGACTAGATCGTCTCGATACAGTCCAGACCGAACGACTCCGTGCAGCCGTTGAACCAGTCGATGACTTCGCGATGCAGCGGGATGCCGTTGGCGCGCCGGTCGACCTCGGTTTCGTGTTCGGGTAGTCCGGGATAGACGACCCGCGTGTGGCCCGGGGCCGGTGGGGTGGCGGCCAATGTTTGCAGCATCGCGTCCATCGTTTCCTTGAACTCGTCCGGGTCGCAGAAGGCGGCGATGTTGTAGGCGGCGAAGTGGTGCCGGGCGAACGGGTGTTGATCCTTCACCATGTTTGGGACGCTGCCGGAGAGCATGGTGGTCAGCGTCTCGACCATGAGGGCCAGGCCGAACCCTTTGTGCGATCCCTGTTCACGGGTGCCGCCCAGGGGCAAGAGGTTGAAGCCGCGAAGCGCGTACCGCTCCCCGGACGGGACTGGGCGGGCGTCCATGATCGGGGTGCCATCGGCTTCGGCGATCCAGCCTGGCTCGATGTTCGCGCCTACCCGGCGGGCCAAGCCGATCTTGTTGCCGGCGATGGTCGAGGTGGCCGCGTCGTAGACCAGGAAGGGTTCGCTCCCGGCAGGCGCCGCGATCGAGATCGGGTTCGTCCCAAGCCGAGGTTCGGCCCCGAACGTCGGGAGGACGAACTTGCTCATCGCGGTCATGCAGACGCCAATCAGACCCTGTTTTGCGGCGTGCATCGCGAAATAGCCGACCGCCCCGAGGTGGCCGCTGTTGCGCATGGTCACCACGCCGACACCGACGTCGCGCGCCTTGTCGATGGCGAGTTGCATCGCCTTCTTGCCCTGCAAGACTCCGAGTCCGCGGTCGCCGTCGAAGGCGGCGCTGCCGGGCATTTCGCGAAGGAGCGTGCGGCGCAGGATTGGGATTCAGCTCGCCACTTTGGAACCAGCAGACATACTGCCGCATCATGTTCGAGACGCCATGCGTCTCCACGCCGCGCAGATCGGCCCAGACGAGCACGTCCGCCCCATCGGCCGCATCCTCGGCCGGGACGCCGCAAGCGATGAAGATTTCCGTTACGCAGCGGCGGAGCGCGGCTTCGGAGACACGCACCTGATCGGCTTCCGGGACGTGAAAGCGTTCGAGCATCGGGTCTCCCCTGGCTATCGGTGCCGATTCGAGCGGCCCGCGGACGCCTCGTCCGCATCCGGTAAGACCGCGGTGCTATCGGGATGCCGCGCTGCGGCCTCGCCCGGGGCTAAAGACCCCGGGCTGACCCCGATAACCCGGCTGAAGCCGGCTGCCGCCCGGCGCGAACGTCGGAATAATCCGAACGAAGCCCCGGCGTGGCAGCCCCCTTCAGGGGGGTTATCTGGGTCAGCCCGACGTCTTTAGCGTCGGGCGGAGCCTGAACGGCGCTTCGCTGTTCCCGGCAACGCATCCATGCGGCCACCCATCTCAATGGGCGTCCGAGAACACCGAGAACGTGATCTCCTTCGCCGTGATGAATTCCAACAGCGCGGGCGTACCCTCTTCAGTCTGGCGGATCGCGCGTTTGATCGCAGGGATGATTTCGTTGGGCTCCGAGACGCGTTCGCCGTAGCCGCCGAGCGCTCGGGCGAAATCCGCGTAGTGGCCGCTGATGTCGGTGCTGCGATATTTCTCGGTCGCGGCCTGCATGATCGGCAGCTCGATCGCCATGGAAAAATTGTTGAGCAGGATCGACAGGATCGGGATCCGCTCACGTACGGCCGTTTCGAAGTCCATGCCGGTGAAGCCGATAGCGGCGTCGCCCCAGACGTTGATGCAGAGGTTGATCGGGCTTGGCGAGTTTGGCGCCCATCGCCAACCCCAACCCGTATCCGAGCTGCGTCGTCTTGCCCCAGCCGAGATAGCTCAGCGGCGTGCGCGCCTCCCAGAACGGCGAGAGTTGGTCGCGCGGACTTCCGGCATCGTGGGTGATGATCGTCCGCTCGACATCGACGGTGCGGAGAAGATCCCAGATCACCCGGTAGGGGGAGAGCGGCGTCTCGTCCGACGTCAACTTCGGATTCCACTGTGCCAGCCACTCGGCCCGGACCGAGGCGATCTCGGCGGCGACGGAGGCGGCTCGGCCCCGTGGCGTACCGCCGAGGCGGTCGCGGACCTCTGCTAACACCGCCTGCAGCGTCAGTTTCGCATCGCCCAGAAGCGCGTCGTCGACCGGCACATCCTTGGCCAGATCGGCCGAGTCCAGGGTCGATTGAATGATCTTCGGACCACTCGGCATCGAAACGCCGTAGCCCGTCTTCGTAAAGCTGCACCCGATGCCGAAGATGAGATCTGCCTGGTCGAGGAAGACCCGGACCGGCTTTGGCATCGATCGCCCGCCGGAGCCGAGCGACAGCGGATGATTTTCGGGAAACGCGCTCTTGCCCTGCAGACTCGTCGTCACCGGAGCTTCGAGCAGTTCGGCCAACTCCCGCAATTCGTCCCACGCCTCGGCATAGTGCACGCCTTGCCCGGCATACAGCACGGGACGATCGGCCCGGACGAGGGCATCCGCGACCCTGGCCACGTCGCTCGGGTCAGGCCCAGAACGGACCGTCAGCGAAGGCCGATAGTTGAGTGGTTGTGGGACCTCGTCTGTGAGGACATCGGTCGGGAGCTCGACCAGGGCCGGGCGGGGCCGCCCGTTACGCGCCTGGGTAAACGCCCGGCGCAGGGCGTCCGGGATCGCGTCGGCCATCACGACCTGTTCGCACGATTTCGTGATGTGCTGGTAGTTCAGGAATGCGTTGAACTGGGGCGGCACGTTGATCATGCGGCGCGCGTACCCGGCCGGCAGGACGACGATCGGGGCCGAATCCGCGTACGCCTGGGCGACCCCGCCGAAGGCGTTCTCGGTGCCGGGACCATGCTGCATCGCGAAGACGCCGATCGTCTTGCCGGACGTGACCCGGCTGACGGCGTCGGCCATGTGGAGCCCGGTGCGCTCCTGGCGCACGATGATCGTGCGGATGTCGGCCACCGCGGCGGCCTCGATTATCGGATTGACGGGATACCCAATCAGAAACTCGACGCCTTCGCGCTTGAGAATCTCGGCGATTGCGGCCGCGCCATTCATGTTCCGACCTCCTGCTGTTTCGCTGCCATGCCGGGGGATCATGCGGGCCATGCGAGGAACGCGCAAGGGGCCCTTCTCGTCCCGTCGTGGAGGGCACGGGAGATCAAGGCGCTGACCGGGCCGGATACGGCCTCCATCGGGCGAAGACGTGCTTCAATTGGGTGCGCAGGAATCGGCGCAGGCGGAACCCGCCCGCGACGTCGTGGCGAGCATGCACACGGCCCGTGAATGAGAGCATTATGGACGGACCACAATACGGCGACATCGCGATAGGTGATGCGGCCGATTCATCAACGTGGGAGCTGTGGGCGGCACCGTCTCACCCCGAGACGCTCTACCAACGCTTTCCCGAGTTCACGTGCCGCTGTCCCCGGTCCGGGTATCCGGATTTTGCGACGGTCCATCTGGTGCTCGTCCCCGACAAGCAGGTGGTCGAACTGAAGCACCTCAAGCTGTGGTTCAACTCATTTCGGGATCGCCAGATCTCGCACGAGGCCGCCACGGCCGACGTTCTGGACACCATCGTCGGCGCCATCGCGCCGCATGTGCTCTTCGTCCTGATGGAGTACACGCCGCGGGGCAACCTGACGACTTTTCCGATGGTGGAACACCGGTCACCTCATCTCCGTGACCTCGACCAGGCCGACCCGCTTGCACACGCAATCGCAAATGCCGATCTGGTGAAGGAGCGGCTGATCGACCAGGTACTCGGCAGATAGTCGGGTTCCGCGGCCGGCGAATTCAGTGGCCGGACCAGATGTGGTGGGGTGGTCGTGCCCTCGCGTCCCCGGTTCGGTACGGGGTGCGGCACGGGAATCATTCGCGGCGGGCGGGCCGGGCGGACACATCGGTCCGCCCCTACGAGGCGATTCGCCGGGGATGTTTCGGGACGCCGCGGTTTTCAGCCGGTCTTTAGCCGGCTCCGTGGAGGTAGCCCGGGGTCTTTTAGCCCCGGGCGACGCCAACACGGCTCTAGCACGTGCCGTTCAATAGCTCCGCCTCGGCCACCTCAACCCACTCCAGAAGCGGCCCGCTTCGCGGCTGGTACGCGGGCGACCAACGGGCGGCGAGGCGGTCGAAGGCGACGGCGCTGGCCGCAATGCTGGCGAGGATGCCGGCAGGGGTGTGCGGCTGGCGGGTGGGTTCGAGGGCGAGTATCTCATCGTCGCCGAGGCCGCCCCGGTGCTGATTGGTCCCGGCTTCGCGATCGCGCAGCAGCATCGCCAGGACGGCGACCTCCTGGATCAGCTCCAGGCTGAGGTGGAAGGCGACCAGGCGGTCGCCCCGCACCACCTTCTGGACGGCGACGATCCCCTTGAACCAGAAGCCGTTGGCCAGGTCATCGAATGCTCCATCGGGAACGCGCGGGGGCGGAACCTCCAGATCGAGTCCGAGGATCGCGTCGACGGCCGGATTGCGGGAGAAGAGCACTTGGCTGCCGCCCGCGAAGGGGCGGACCCGGCCACTCGGCGTGCCGTTCGAGCGCGGAAACGGTCGTGACGATCAGGTCGATCCGGCGCAGGTCCTCGAAGCACAGGCGGGCCACCGACGAAAACTCGCCGGGGTGGAGTTCGCTGGCGTACATCGGACCCAGTGGAGCAAGCCAGGCGAAGGGCGGGAAGAACCGCTCCTTCGTTCCATTGCGGACGACAAGAAACAGGTCGAGATCGCTCCAGGCATCGCCTCGCCCCTGCGACTCGGAGCCGAGGAGGGCCAGCGACACGACGTCTGGATCAGCGCGGCACAGGTCCGCGATCTGGTCGATGGTTGTTGATTGCCATCTCCTCGCTAACGTCATGCATCCGAGTATACGGACCTCTCCCGGCGGCCCAAACAATTCGGAACTGCCAGGAGAGGAATGCTGCCTACAGTCCAGACTCCGGGAGGGCTGGGGTGATCGTTACCACGAGCAGCACAAGCGGTTGACCGGCCACGCTGAATACCTCGCCGGTTGCTCCGGGCTCGAACAGGATTCCATCTCCCGGGCCGTAGGTGGTGCCGGTGGCGGTCGTGATCGAGCCGTCCCCGCCGCTCCGGCTCCAAACTGTTCCCACCACATTCGTCGTGCTCAGGCTGCCGTCCTCGATCACGAGCAGGGTCGCCCCTGTCGTGGAGATGGGCAGCGCCGCACCTTGCGCGAGCGTGACTCGGCCGAGCCCGAGCTGCGCCAACCCGTTTGGCAGGGCGAGCACCGGCTGCGGCCCCAGGTCGGTAACGGTCACTCCGGGCGCGTCCGAAGCCGACGGGGCCTCCTGCGCTGTCCCTTCCGGGCCAGGAACACGGTTCGGCCCACCGGGCTCCCGCACGGCGACTTTGAGGACCTCGGCCGCGGTGGTGCCGTCGTTGCGGAGCATTGCCTGGGCTCCTTGCGGAAGCAGGAGAACATCCCCGGCGACCAATACCGCTCTCTCACCCGGTCGTATCAGCTGGCGGTTACCAGCATCGATGACGTGAGATGACAGCGATCTCCGCACCAGGCTGCCGACGTTCTCGGCAATCTCGACGGTAACCTGTCCATCTTCGACATGGAGCGCTTCGGATCCTAGAACGCTCCCAGCGGGGAAATCGGACCCTGCATCGACAGTGACGCGCCCCAGAGCGACGGATTGCAGCGAAGAGACAGGGACCTCGAGCGGCAGGTCGACGAGCGGCTGGAGGAGCGGGACATCGGCCCGGCCGCCCCGCATCTCCACGATCAGTCCATCGGCAATTCGGAAGACGTCAACAGGTCCCCATGCCACGAGGGCACCGGCCATGGGCAGTCCGAGGAACGATCCCATCGTGTCGCTCTCGACGCTAACCTCGGCCACGATCCTGTCACCGTCAGTGCTCAGGTTGAGTGGCAGGAGTTGTACGCCCGGGAACGTGGAGCCCAGCGCCTGGAGGTGCGCGACAAGTCCATCGCGCGTTGGTGGGAGCCCTGGAGGATCGAGGTGAGCGACGAAGTCATTGGCGAGGATGCTGGTGAAGTTGGGTGGCAGACCGGTGCTCAACGCCATGTTGATGGCGCCATAGAAGTCGTGGATCACAGCCGTGTCCGCTTGTGCAGCGGCGGCGTGCTCCGTAAAGGCCGGGGTCTCGGCTAACAGTTCGTCGAGCGTGAACCAGGCAGTTCCACTGACGAGGACGAGGAGACAAACAAGCACGTGGACATGGGCAAGGCGAGGCATGGACGGTCCTCCACGGCGAGCGGCAAAGACGCCATCGATCGGTCGATCGGAACGTCTCCAGCCTGCACGCTCACGGTGCGGGATACATCGGAGGAACCGCCCATTTGAGGGGGCGACTATCGCGAGCCGGACTAAGTACTTCCGCCTATGCGAACGAATGGGACCAGATCAGGCAAGCCCATGGGTGTGGGCGTACGCCGCGGCGGCCGTACGCGAGGGCACATCGAGCTTGGTCAGGACGTGACGCACGTGGTGCTCGACCGTGCGTTCACTGATCGAGAGGGCCTCGCCGATGTCGCGGTTGGATCGGCCGGATGCGATGAGCCGCAACACCTCGGCTTCGCGCGGGGTCAGGCCATTGGGTGCCGGACGGGCGGGCGGCGTGCTTACTCCATCCGCCGAAAGTTCGGTCGCGAGCGCGCGCACCTCGGCAACAGCCGCTTCGAGTGACAAAGTTCTGCCGCCAGCCAGCGCCACGACGACCTGGTCGTCGTCAAGCCAGGCCCCGACTGCCTCCAGGGTGACCTCCCGGTCCTCTGCCGATTCCAAGTCGATCCCCAGGGTTTCGCGGAGCCGGTCGGTCGCCCCGAGTAACCTTGCAGCGGCTTCGGGTCGGCCCAGGCGCGCCGCGGCGGCAGCCACATTGACGATGCCCTCGATGGTCGCCGCTTGATCCCGTTCATCCCAGAAGAGATCCAGCGCCGCCAAACTGAAGCTGGCCGCCAGTTTTTCATTTCCTTGGTCCCACGCCAATGACGCCTGGCGAGCGTGGGACGCGCCGGCGCCCCACCCGCCCTGCTCGCACAACAGCGCGTGGGCCTCGTCGAGGAGGGGAATACCTCGGGCATCGTCGCCAAATTGGTGGGCGGCCCAGCCGACGTTCATCAGCGCGTACGGCATCAATGGGTGAGACAAGTTCCGAAACAGGAGAGAGCGAGGACTCAAACTGCGCTAGCATCTGCTGGCCATCATCGGGCCACTCGGGCAAGGCGAGGGCGTGAAAGAAGAGCGCCTCCGCGAGACCTCGCTCGTCGCCAAGCTCGCGCCACAGCTCCACGCTTCGCGCTAGTCGCGGTTCGGCACGCGACACATCCCATTGACGGTACGCCACAACGCCCGCGGCATAGAGGATGCGCGCCCGGAGAACCGGGAGATGTCATCCGAAGCCAAGACCGCCAGGGCATGATCCATCCAGCCATTGGCTTCGCCGATCGGTCCCCGCACGAACCAGAATGCGGCCATCGCCGCCGCCAGTCGCAGGCCCCTTGGATCGTTTCGGTCGAGCAACCAGGCCAATGCCGCCCGCACGTTTCCGTGATCGGCATGTAGGCGGTCGAACCATGTGCGCTGCTCCGGGCCCCACGCGGCCGCCTCCGCCCGCTCGGCGATCCTGAATGCACCATTCGGCATGCCGGTCATGGACATCCGCCGATTCACCGGATGCCGCGAGTTGTTCCTGCGCGAACTCCCGAACCGTCTCCAGCATCCCAAACCGCGGCTCGTCGTCGTTGGGACCCTGCCGCCGGATCAGGCTCTTGTTTATCAACGAGGAGACCATCCCGAGAACTGAGGGAAACATGCTGTCGTCACCTTGTCCCGGGTCATCGGCCATTCGCCCTCCGGCGACTGCCTCCGCCGCCTCAAGGGTGAAGCCGCCCGCGAAGACCGATAGGCGCCGGAAAACCGCGCGCTCTTCTGGCTCCAAGAGGTCGTGGCTCCACGCGATCGTGTCCCGCAGCGTTTGCTGCCGGGCGGGAGCATCCCGGGCGCCGCCCACAGCAGCGGCAGCCGCGCGCTCCAGCCGCGTCAGGAGCGCCGCCGGCGGAAGCATCTTGCTCTGCGCGGCAGCCAATTCGATCGCCAGTGGGAGGCCGTCCAGGCGGCGGCAGATCTCCGCGACGGCCCCGCGTTCTCGTCTGAAAGCGTAAATCCCGGATCAATCTCGCCGGCTCGCTCAGCGAACAGTTGGACTGCCGCATTCCCACCCAGGCTGGAGACCGTACCGAGCGCGGTTGGTTCCGGAAGCGACAGTGGTGAAACGCGAAACTCCCGCTCGCCGTTCAGGCGCAGGCGTTCTCGGCTCGTGGTCAGGACCACCAGCCGGGGGCAGGCCCGCAGGAGATCGGCGACAAGCGTCGCCGCCGACAACACGTGCTCGAAGTTGTCGAGCACGAGGAGCATATCCGAGTCACCGATGGCAGTCGTTAACTGGACGACCAGAGGCCGATCGGAGACATGTCGCACGCCAAGCGCGTCCGCCACCGTCGGGCCGACAAGGTCGGAATCGTGAACCGGAGCGAGCGACACGCAAACGACACCGGCCGGAAAATCGGCGGCCAGGCCAGCGGCGACTTCGAGCGCCAGCCGGGACTTGCCAACACCGCCCGGGCCGGTCAACGTCACGAGCGACACGTCGGCGCGGCGCAGCATGTCCCGCACCGCGGCCAACTCCCGCTCTCGCCCAATGAGCGGCGTGCGCGGCAACGAAAGGCCCGGCGAGTCGGATGAAGGGAGGCGACGCGGCCATAGAAACTCTGCCAATGCCTATGAATGTGCGCGAGACGAACATGATAGCGCGTGCGTAGAGATCGGCCGGCAATCGGTCGAAAGCGGGTTCCGGTGGCCGGAGCGACGCCGATCTGATCCGGACGGGTCAGGCGAGCCCGTTGGTGTGGGCGTATGCGGCGGCGGCCGTGCGCGAGGGCAGGCCGAGCTTCGCGAGCACGTGCGTGACATGGTTCTGGGCCGTGCGCGGGCTGATGAACAGGGCCTCGCCGATCTGCTGGTTCGAGCGCCCGGCGGCGATCAGGCGCAACACCTCGGCCTCGCGCGGGGTCAGGCCGTGGGAAGCCGGGGCATTGGTTGTCTCCTTTTCGGTGCCGGCCATGAGCGCGGCTGCCAGCGCACGGGCCTCGTCGACGGCTTCTGCCGCCGAGAGTGTCCGGCCCTCGCCGTACACCTGGACGAATCGGTCTGCGCCGAGGTGTGCCTCGACCACTGCCCGGTCGCAGAGCCGCGCGAACTCCGGGGTCAACGAAATCCCGAGGACGTCGTACAGCCTGTCGGTGGCTCCGAGCAGCCGCCCCGCCGGCTCCGGCAGTCCCAACCCCGCTCCCAGTCCGGCGAGGCAGACCAAACATTCGGTCGCTGCCGCCTGATCCCCTTCGGCCCAGAAGCTGTTCAGCGCCGCCAGAGCGCAGTCGAGCGCACGCATCGTATCGCCTTGGTCCACGGCGATCATCATCTGGCGCTGATAGCATGCCCCGGCGCCCCACTCATGGTCGTTGTGGCGACAGATGGAGAGGGCTTCGGTGAGGAGGGCGGAACTCCGGTCTTCGTCGCCGGCATAGTGGAGCGCAACGCCGAGCTCCATCAAGACGAAGGCGGTGTATCGATGGTTTACCCTCGTGAATGCCGCGAGCGCGAACTCAAGGTTTAAAACCGTCGCTGGATCGTCTGGCAGGGGGCCCGAGAGTATCCAGAGCGATTCGGCCAGCCCCAGGTCGTCGCCCACGTCGCGCCACAGCGCCACGCTCGCCTCAAGGAGTTCGCGGGCGCACGGGACATTCCCCTGGCGAAACGCTGCTCGTCCGGCCAGGAAGAGCAACTGAGCCCGCGTTGCCGACGGTGTTGACCCCGTATCGGCGATTGCCAAAGCGCGGTCTATCCAGTCGCGCCCTTCGCCAATCGGCCCCTTGAGGAGCCAGAACATCGCCATCATCTCGACCAGCTTCAACCCCGCCGCGTCCTGACGGTCGAGAAGCCACGCCAATGCCACGCGGATGTTGTCGTAGTCGGCCTGCAACCGGTCCCACATGACGCGTCGGTCATGTCCGAGCGCGGCCGCGTCCGCATGTTCCGCGAGTTGCAGACACCAGGCCGCGTGCCGGTCGCGGACCGCGACTTCTTCCCCCGATGCGAGGAGTTGTTCCAACCCGAACTCCCGCACGGTCTCCAGCATGGCGAACCGTGGTTCGCCGCCTCCGCCGCCCTGTCGCCGGATCAGGCTCTTGTCCGCCAGCGACGCCACCAGATCGAGCACGGACAACGCCGCGCCGAACTCTTCGATGACTGCTTCCGCGGCATCTAAGGTGAAACCACCGGCAAAGACCGACAGGCGCCGAAATACCGCCCGCTCTTCCGGTCTGAGCAGGTCAGCGCTCCAAGCGATCGTGTTGCGAAGGGTCTGCTGCCGGAGTGGTGCATCCCGGTGGCCGCCCACCAGCAGCGGCAACCGTGGATCCAGTCGCGTCAGGAGCGCCTGCGGAGGAAGCACTTTGATTCGCGCGGTTGCAAGCTCGATGGCGAGCGGCAGCCCGTCGAGGCGGCGGCAGATCTCCGCGACGGCACCTGCGTTTCGTCCGTGAGGGCAAACTCGGGCTCGATGTCGCCGGCCCGCTCGACAAACAGGCGCACCGCCGCGTTCTCGCTCACCTGATGCGCGGTGGCGCTCCCCGACCGTTCCGGCCAGCGGAAACGGTGAAACAGGGAACTCGCGCTCGCCGCCCAGACGCAGCCGCTCCCGGCTCGTGGCAAGGACGGTGAGCCGGGGACACACCCGCAGGAGATCGGCGACGAGCGGCGCGGCCTCCAGCACGTGCTCGAAGTTGTCGAGCACCAGGAGCAGCTCCGTATCGCCGAGGGCGGTTGCCAAGTGGTCAGTCAGGGGCCGATCGCCGGTGTCCGGCACGCCGACCGCATGCGCGACGGTTGCCCCGACCAGAGCGGATCGCGAACCGGAGCGAGCGAGACGAAGACGACACCCGCCGGGAACGGGCCAGGCCGCGGCGGCCTCGAGGGAGAGGCGCGTCTTACCGACGCCGCCCGGGCCGGTCAGCGTTACAAGCGAGACATCGGCGCGGCGCAGCAACTCCCGCACCGCGGCACTTCCCGCTCCCGGCCGATGAGCGGGGTGCGTGGCAACGGGAGGCCTGGAGACCGGCGGAAATGGAGGCGACGCGGCCATGGCGGCTCCGCCGATGCATGTGCGCGTGATCAGCTGGGCAGGATACTGCGCGGGATCAGACGAGCCCGTGGGTGTGGGCGTATGCGGCGGCGGCCGTGCGCGACGGGCAGGCCGAGCTTCGCGAGGACGTGCGTGACGTGGTTCTGGGCCGTGCGCGGGCTGATGAACAGAGCCTCGCCGATCTGCTGGTTGGAACGGCCGGCGGCGATCAGGCGCAGGACTTCGGCCTCTCGCGGCGTCAGGCCATGAAGAGCCGTTGGAGCCGGCGAGCTATCGGCCGAGGACAGGAGTTCAGCCGCCAGCGCCCGGGCAAAATCGACGGTTTCGCTCGGTGACAACCTCCTGCCCGCGGCGAGGATCTCGGCAGTCCGATCAGCGCCAAGCCGCGCATGGACCTCCGACCTGCCGGTCATCTCATCGTCATCGGGATGTCAACGCCATCCCCAGACTCTCGCGCAGCCGGTCCGTTGCCCCGATGAGCTTCGCTGCCGGCTCAAACCGCCCCATCTCCGCGGCAAGCCCACTCAGGCAAACCAGGCACTCGATGGAAGCCGCCGGATCACCCTCTTCCCAGAAGCTATCGAGTCCTGCCCGGGCATGCTCGACCGCCTGTCTCTTGTCGCCTCGTTTCCACATCAGCACCGAAGAGCGGAAATAGCCTCGCACCCATGCCCCATGCATTACCGCTGGCGACGAGCAGATCGAAACCTTCGTTAAGCAGGGCAAGTCCTCGATCGCTGTCACCACGGTCGTGGGCATGAATCCCCAGGTCCATCAGGGCAAAAGGTGTAATCGGGCTATTCAGCGGCCTGATGACGCGCAGGGCACGCTCCATCTCCGCGAAAGTCTCCTCATCGGTGGGGATGGCAATCAGTCGGATGATGCACGCTTCGGCCATTCCTCGTTCGTCACCGGCCGCACCGAAGAGCGTTATGCTCTCGCTGAGGAGTTTTTCCGAGCGCTCCTTGTCCCAGCGCCTACCTGCGGCCCGTCCCGCTACGAAGTGCAGCCGGGCACGGAGCGCCAGTGGTGTTTGGTCCGTCGCCGCGATTGCAAGGGCACGGTCCAACCAGGCGCTCGCCTCGCGGATCGGCCCACGGACGTACCAGAACGCGTCCATCTTCGTCGCGAGGTGCAGTCCTCGCACGTCGCCCCGATCCAGGAACCAGCCGAGAGCCGCCCGTATGTTGTCGTAGTTCGCCTCTAGGAAATCGAAGGCGGTACGCTGCTGCGGACCCCAGGCTGCCGCATCCGCCCGTTCCGCGACCCGAAGGCACCAGTCCCCGTGCCGATCGCGGACTGGCACCTCCTCGCCGGATGCCACGAGCTGTTCCAGCCCGAACTCTCGAACCGTCTCCAACATGCCAAAGCGCGGCTCAGCGTCGCTCGTGCTCAGCCGCCGGATCAGGCTCTTATCGATCAGCGACGTGACCAGCTCGAGTACAGACCACCTGGATCAAGGCTCTTGGCAACAGCCTCCGCAGCCTCCAAGGTGAATCCACCAGCAAAGACCGAGAGGCTCCTGAACACCACTCGCTCATTGGTATCGAGGATGTCATAGCTCCAGGAGATCGTATCGCGAAGCGTTCGGTGCCGGGCAGGCGCTTCGCGGGTACCACCGACCAGGAGCGGCAGCCGGGGATCCAGACGCGCCAAGAGTGCGTGCGGAGGCAGCACCTTGCTGCGCGCCGCCGCAAGCTCGATCGCGAGCGGCAGTCCATCCAGGCGCCGACAGATCTCTGCAACGGCTACCGGCGTTCTCGTCCGTAAGGGCAAACTCCGGGTCGATTTGTCCCACCCGCTCGACGAACAGGCGAACCGCCGAGTTCCCGCTCAGCAAGTCCGCCGTGGCGCTTTCCGTCCGGTCCGGCCACGGCAGCGGAGAAACGGGGATCTCACGCTCACCGCCGAGGCGCAGTCGCTCCCGGCTCGTGGCCAGGATCACAAGCCCGGGGCATGCCTGGAGGAGTTCCGCGACAAGCGAGGCGGCAGTCAGCACGTGCTCGAAGTTGTCGAGCACCAGGAGGAAATCCGCGTCCCCAAGCGCGGTTGCAACGCGATCAGCCAGGGGCCGATCTCCGGCATCGCCAATGCCGAGGGCACGTGCCACGGTCGATCCGACCAGGCCAGCATCGCGGACCGGGGCGAGCGAGACGAAGACAACGCGGGCCGCGAACTCGGCAGTCACGCCTGCGGCGGCTTCCAGTGCCAAGCGCGTCTTCCCGACCCCGCCTGGCCCGGTCAGCGTCACGAGCGAGACGTCTTGACGGCGCAGCAACGCGCGCACCGCGGCAACGTCTCGCTCCCGGCCGATGAGCGGGGTACGTGGAACTCGCAGATCCGGTGATCGGGTGAACGGAGGCGACGCGCCCATGGCGGCTCCCCCAAGGTCGATGAAGTGTGCGACGACGCGACCATCTTACCGTGTGGAACGTCCAATTTGCGGCTCCGTCAGCCGTTTCGCCTATTGACAGGCGGCGCGATCGCGCTAGACTGCCGCGTATGCGAACATCGTTTCCGGATATCGAAAACGAGGGGCCAATCTTGGAGGCATCGACGTCGCTGCCCAAGGCCGAACTCATCCTGACGACCCTCGATAAGGGGCTCACGATCCTGGAGACCCTGGCGGCGCACCCCGGTGACGGCCTGACCCTCACCGAGCTGGGCCGTGCTCTGGGGATGCATCGCAGCACGCTCTTCCGGTTCCTCGCGACCCTGCGCGCCCGCGGCTACGTCGAGCGTGATCCTGCCACCGACCGCTACCGGCTCGGGATCGGCGCGCTGACGCTCACCTCGGCCTTCCTGAACAACCTCGACCTCCGCCAGATCGCCCGGCCGTTCTTGCAGGACCTCTGCGACCGCACCCAGGAACTGGTCCATCTCACTCGCCTGGATCGGGACGAGGTCGTCACCATCGACCGGGTCGAGGGCAAGCACCCGGTGTCGCTCCAGACTGAGATCGGCGCTCGCCGCCCCGCCTATTGCACGGCGTCCGGCAAGGTTTTCCTGGCCTACATGCCGACCGCCGAGGCAAATCGCATCCTGGCATGGGGAATGGATCGGAGAACGGCGACCACCATCACCACGCCAGAGGAGATGCACCAGCACCTGGCGGAAGCCCGCTGCCGGCGCTACGCCATAGACGACGAGGAGCGGATCGAAGGGGTTCGCTGCGTCGCGTCGCCGATCTTCGATCTTGACGGGAATCTGACCGGGACATTGAGCATCGCCGCTCCGACGGTCCGGACGACGCTCGAACGTCTGGAGCAGCTGGGACACGCGGTTCGGGATGCCGCCGCCGGGCTCTCGCGGCAATTGGGCTATTCCGCGGAGCGTTGCGGCAGTGCCGGGGCATCGCCCGGGCGCCGGGCCTTCCAGGGCTCCGGTTAGCCGGCAGCACGCGGTTAGCAACCAGCGATCCGCGGAGGGACCCAACGGAGAAGCGCGTTTCGACCGGCCATGGCGGCCGGTCATGACCCAGGGGAGGTCGAAAGCGTGACCACGTCGTCACCACCTGTAAGGCCAGTACGGCTTGGTATCGTCGGCATGGCGCGGATTCTCCCGGCCCACCTCCGGGGCCTGCGAGTGCTGCGCGACAGCGGCCTCGCCAATGTCCGAATCACCGCCCTTTGCGCCCGCAAGATCGAGGACGCCGCCACCTTCCGCCGCCCCGGCGAGGGTCATCCGCCGCGGCCGCCAGTCACCTCCAATGAGCGCGATCCGCTCGGGGCACCCCACACGTACGTCAGCGAACTCTTCCCGGACACCGTCCCGGAGCTCTACGACGACTGGCGCACGATGCTGGATGCGGACGCCGTCGACGCGGTGCTTGTGCTGGCGCCGGTCGGCCTCCATCACCAGATCGCCCTCGATGTCCTCCGGGCCGGCAAGCACGTCCTCATCGAAAAGCCGTTTGCCATCTCGGTCCGGGCCGGGCAGGCGATCGTCGACGAAGCCACGCAACGCAACCTGATCGTCGGGGTCGCCGAAAATCTGCGCTACGCCGAAGGTATTCGCGCCCTCCATTGGGTCGTGCGGCAGGGCGTGATCGGCGAGCCGCAGATGTGGGTCTCCGGTGGAATCGGCGGCGACTGGTCGCCGGACAAGATCGTGGCCCGCACCCCCTGGCGCCACCGCAAGCTGGAGGGCGGCGGCGGAGGAGCGATCGATATCGGTGTGCACCTCTTCCACTTCATCCGCTACGTCATGGGCCCGATCGACGAGATCAGCGCGTACGCCCGTACGCTCGAACGCGAGCGGGTGGAGCGGGACGCCTTTGGGGAGGTCGTCAACCGCGTCACCAACGAAGTCGAGGACGCCTTCTTTGCCAACATCCGGTTTGGCAACGGCGCGATTGGCACGACCTTCTGGAGCTGGGGCGGCCACGGCGACCGCCTGGGCCTCGCCGCCGACCCCGGCATCTTCGGCTCTCTGGGCTGCGTCAAAGGCTCCGAGGTCGTCCTCGACGACGGCTTCCGCGCCCAGACGACGGCACTCTTCACGCATCAAGCGCCGCCCAGCCTGCGGCGGGAACAATTTCCGGCCGGGATCACCGACTCGTTTGCCCTGGAGATGCACGATTTCCTGAGCGCAATCGGGTCCGGACGGCCGATGGAGGCGAGCGGCGAGGAGGGGCTGCTCGATCTCGCGACTGCGTTCGCCCTCCTCGAGTCCGCCACCGCGAACCGGCCAGTCACGGTCGCGGACGTGCTGAACGGAAAGGTGTCTGCCTATCAGGAGGAGATCAACGCCCACTACCGCCTCTAGGCGTTCGGCGTTCGGCGTCCGGCGTTCGGGACCCACATGCATCGATACCGCCCCGACCTTACCTGTCATTCCGAGCTTGTCGAGGAATCTCGAAGGGCGCGTGGGAACGATGAAGGCCCCGGCGTCCGAGAAACCGAATTCGCTCTCTCGAACTCGGTGGCGATGTCCGAACGGCATCTCCCTCTAGATCCCTCGACAAGCTCGGGATGACAGGTAAAGTCGGGGCGACAGAGAACCGTTCCGAACGCCTCGTCTCCATGGAGGATCATCGCGTGACAGGCTCAGAGCGCAAGCTCGGCATTGGGGTCATTGGCGCCGGGGGCATCGCCCACTTCGCCCACTTTCATAATCTGGTCAAGAATCCGCGGGTCAATCTGGTGGCGGTCGCCGATGTCGACCCGGCCCGGGCCAAGGCTGCCGCGGAGCAGTACAACATTCCGTACCACTACGCCGATTACGAAGAACTGCTCGCCAACCCGGAGGTCGAGGCGGTCAACGTCACCTCCTGGCCGACCGCCCACGCCGGACCGGTGATCGCCGCGGCGGAGGCGGGTAAGCACATCCTCTGCGAAAAGCCGATCGCGACGACGCTGGAAGACGCCGACGCGATGGTTGCCGCCGCCGAGAAGGCGGGCGTTAAGTTCACCATGGGCTACCAGCCGCGCTTCGGCAACGTGTGGCCGACGGTGAAGCGCCTGCTCGACGAGGGACTCATCGGGCGACCAATGCTGCTCAACACGATCGGGGTGGGGCCGTCCGCCCACGGGGCTCAATGGTTCCTGCGCAAGCAGCTTGCGGGCGGCGGCGTCTTCATGGACTGGGGGATCTACACCGCCTTCCAGCTCATTTTCTGGATGGGACCGGTCTCCCGGGTCTACGCCACCAACAAGATCTTCCGCGACGAGGTCATGGTGCGCGGCGAACCGGTCACCGGCATCGACGTCGAAGACACGATGGCGGCGACGCTGACGTTCGAGAACGGCGCGATCGGAACGTGGTCGTCCGCCTGGGCGGTCACCGCCCGCCACGGCACGACCGTGATCGACGGCGATAAGGGCTCGATCCTGATGCGCAGCGGCCAGGACGGGATCGGCGTCTACACGACCCAGCTCGACGATCCCGATTACCTGCGCGGTTGGCGCCAGCTTCCGGTCACCGATCCAGGGGTGCAGGAGCTGCACTACCGCAAGTTCGCCCACCTGGTCGACTCGGTGCTCGACGACA
The DNA here is from genome assembly GCA_963724285.1 of uncultured Chloroflexia bacterium. GTDB lineage: Bacteria > Chloroflexota > Chloroflexia > Thermomicrobiales > UBA6265 > CAVRUD01. Next base: position 513,960 of record CAVRUD010000030.1, read on the forward strand.
CGCCGCTGGTGATGACGGGCGCCGATGGCCGCGATGCCCTGGAACTCGTCCTGGCGACCTACCGGTCGGCAGAGACCGGCGAGGCGGTCGATCTGCCGTTGTCGCGCGGCGAGGTCACGCCGATGTCGCCGGACGTACAGGTCGCGTGAGTGGACCAAACTTGGTCGTTTGCGCCCTACCGAGTGTGGGGTGAGGATTGAAACGGTAGGATGTGATACATAACCGTAAACGAGGGAGTTTCTGATGGCCGGTAGCCGGATTCGTCTCGGCTTCGTGGGAGCAGAGCACCTCCACTTCGGAGGCCTGCTGAAGAGTGCCCTGGAAAGCCCGACCGCCGAGGTGGTGGGGTTCACGAGCATCGATCCCGAACTCCAGGCCCATTTCTCGAATATGTATCCCGACGTCAAAGCCTTCGCCAGCTCGACCGAGCTGTACGATCAGGCCGAACCGGAGGCGATCATCACCTGCGCCGACAACCTGCGCGCCGCCGAGGTCGTGGCGGAGGCGGCCGAGCGCGGCGTCCACGTGATGAAAGAGAAGCCGATGGCGGCAACCCTGGCGGTCGCCGAAGAGATGGCCACCACCGCGGCCCGCCACGGCGTCCGCCTGATGATCAACTGGCCGTCGAACTGGTCGCCGGCTATGCACCACGCCAAGAAGTTGGTCGACGAAGGCCGCATCGGCCACGTCTGGCAGGTCCACTACCGAACAGGACACGGCGGCCCCCCGCCGGATTACATGGCTCGCGGCCCGAAGGACCGGGTCGGGTGGGGCTGGCTGATCGAGCGGGAGACGAACGGCGGCGGGGCCGCGATCGATTTCTGCTCGTACGGGGCCGTCTTCAGCCGCTGGATCATGGGTCAACCGAGCAGGGTGACCGGCATGGGCGGGCGGTACTCGAAGGACTTCTTCACCGTCGAAGACAACGCGATCATGATTCTCGGGTATCCTGGCGGCCACTCGGTCTGCGAAGGAACCTGGACTCAGCCGGCGGTCGCGGCCAAGATCCCGACGATGATCTACGGCACGGACGGGGCGATCGCCCTGACCGGGCCGACCGAATTGACGCTTGCCAACCGAGGGCAGTCCGGCGAATTGAGTTCGACCGAGACCGAGACGATCACGGCGCCGGCCCTGCCCGACCATTACGCGTCCGCACCGGCCTATTTCACACACTGCCTGCTGCACGACGAGCCGTTCCAGGGTATCGTCTCCCCCGAACTCTCACGAGACGCGCAGGAGATCCTGGAGGCGGGCCTGGCGTCAATGGCCCAGGGGAAGGAGGTGGGTCTGCCGCTCAAGCCGTTCTTGCATTAGCATGGCGTTGGGCTTCATGAGCGCCGCCAGGAGTGCGGCGACGTATACCAGGTATGTTTCGCGGTCCGAGACGTGTTTTGGCCGGCGACCATAGCCAGCGATGACGCATGGTGAGGCGGCGGTTCGTGTGCAAGGGAGCACCGCATGGCGACCGATCGGAGTCTTTCCCGGCGTACGTTTGTCTCCGGCACCGCGGCGTCGGCCGCGGCTGCGGCCGTAGCCGTCAAGAGCGTAGGCGCCGAAGACCATAGTGGGCACGGGAACCCGTCCTTCGTGCCGTCCCGGCAGGGCGCGGCCAATATCCCTA
>CAVRUD010000031.1:0-225116 GCA_963724285.1 uncultured Chloroflexia bacterium
CCATGGCTCGGAACGCTTCCATGACCTGGCGCAGCGCTGCCGCCGTGACTACATCAGGTGGGTCCGAATGCCAACATCCGTCAAGCTTGAGCCTCCACGCTCCTCGGTGGGCATCATGTCCCAGAGCTGGAAGCAGACCTGGCGGAGCTGGTCAACATCGCCCCGCAGCATTGCTGCCCCCTGCTGTACTAGCAATTGGCACTCCGGGGTTCGAACATACGGAGGGTACCCGTTCGCTCAAATAATTGAACATGCCAGCCCAGAAGTCGGGCATTTCCGCCAAGACGTTCGAACCTGAGACTATGGAGATCCGACAGCGCTGCCTGGATAGATTTCGAATCTCCGGCATCGATCGCTGCTTCCGCCTCTTGACGAAGGAGACGCATGCGCTCCTTCTGGACCCCAGTCCCACTTTCCCCTATCAGGTGTTGCGTCGTTGCCAGCGAGTCCTGCAACTGGGCCGTGTAGCGAGGAACCTCACCCGTGCTTCAAACTGATCGATTTCGTTTGAAAGCTCCTTCCAGTGTGCTGCGGCCCGGTTTGCCCGATCACTGTCGCCGCCTTCTGCGGCGGCCAGATCGCGTTCGATTTCCTGAGTCAGATTGCTGATCCGATCCAACCCGTCCGCTCCATGCTCCGCCAGTTCAGCGACGCGGTCCAGTTCGTTCTGAAGTCGCTCGCGAATCACATTGGGATCCTCTGCGTGCAGGAACTGATCCTTGATGACCTTATCGATTGTGTGATCCGGCAGCGGAAGAAAGGCCGGACCCGCACAGACCTCGATTGGTCGACTTTCAGCGTGATCTCTATCAGCGTATCGCGCGGCAGGTCCCGCGAGAAGTGCGAACCGTCGATCCGAAGGTAGCCCACATGAGGTTCAGCTCCGGACGTTCAAATTCCCCTTCGATGACGTGGACGTTGAGCACATCGTCTGATGCCCCCGCTTTCACCGGACGGGTGGTTCGAAACATGTACTTGCCCGGGCGGGCAGTGACTTGCCCTTTGGCACCAAGATATGCAGGACTTCGTTTCCGACCGCGTTCAGGGCGACGACCGAGATCGACCGAGACAGGGGCGGCTGGGCTGCCACCAATCCTGCGCGATGGTGATCCGCTCCGGATCGACCAATAGTCGTTCGCCCGTCGGCCCGCTACATTTGAGGCCAAACACGTTCGTCCGACCTGCCACCAATGGCACTGTCGTCTGGAACACGCCATCCTGAACAGGGATGGTCCGCTCATCACCCTCCGTCGGCGCGTCGCAACTCGACCGACATGCCCTGAACGGGATCGTGGAAGCGGCCGCCGACGGGCGCAACTGAATCGTCAGATGCTTGTGGATAGGAGAGTTGCACCCGGAGGGCGCTCGTTGACACGGCTGTTATCGATTTCGGGCCCTCGAGCGCAACGGTCGCGGCAAATCGCGCAGCGCCATTCGCGACGACGGTCATCGGATCCAGCCGGGTCTCGAGTTTGATGCCGAGCGCCTCAGCAACCATCGAGCGCAGCAAGGGAGTTCTGGTCGGCCCTCCGACGAGAATGGCACTGCTGAGATCGTGAGGGGACATGTGCTGTGAGTCCAGCAGTCGTTGCACGATCTGAATGGTCGATTCGATCGCTGGTCTGATCAGCGGCTCATAATCTGCACGCGCGAGAGAAACCGTACCAACAATGGAAGTACCGGCAATGTCCACCAGATTGCCATCAAGTACCACGTCGACGTGCTCTCGGCGGCTTACCCTTTCTTCTCCTCCTCTGCGTAGACCTTCATCTTGGTTCTGAGTTCGAACCCGTCCGGATCGTCATTGTCCCAAAATGCGTATCCCTGGTCGGCCAATCGCTCGATGATCAAATCCGACAACAGCAGGTCCCAGTCGCTGCCGCCAAGATAGTTGTCGCCGTCCGCGCTGACGACGGTAAGCCGCCCATCAAGGATTCGCATCAGCGTGGCATCGAATGTGCCTGCCCCAATGTCATAGACAAGAAAATAGCCGTCTTCATCCTGGCGATCGTAGCCGTACGCGAGTCCAGCGGCAATGGGCTCTTGCAAGAGCGGCGCTTGGACGATCCCGGCCATCGCGGCTGCCCGCTGGGTCGCCTCGCACTGCGCCAGCTCGAACATCGCCGGAACGGTGATCACCGCTGCACGGATTGCCTCGCCAGCCCAGGTCTCACCATCCTGCCTGAGCGACTTGAGCACCTCTGCGGCAAGCATCTCCGGGGTCGCTGATGATCCTGTGGACCCCACATCGAAGGGTTCCTGCTGTCCCATCTGCCGCTTGAAGCGCGAAAAGGTCGATGCTTCAGCACCCGGCACTCGGAGATGCTGGGATGCCGCACGCCCGACCTGAACCGTCCCGCTTTGGAGATACCGAACAACGGACAGCGTCAGATCGTCGTTGTCGTTGTTGCGGATGATCTCGACGCGTTGATCATGCACGACCGCAATCGATGAATTGGACGTGCCGAGGTCGATGCCGAAGTCAATTGTTTCCCGGCCATTCGCCGATGCTCCTTCTGTATTGTCTTCAGGTCTGCCGGACAGAACGACGTGGCCGTGCGCAATGACTTGATCGTTGAGAACGACGGTCGGTTGCAGCGTTTCACTGACAAAGAGTCGATCCGCTGCCGCTTCGACATGCACGACCTTTAGGAGGAGTCCGTCGATAAATTCTTCGCCGTCGTGGTCGCGGAATTCGATGCCGGACACTTCAAGCCGATCCTGCATGCGTACCAGCGATTCTCGAAGCGGACTGAGCACCGCGGAGCCGACTTGGTCCTCGAGCCTGGCGAGGCGCCGTTCGAGTCTCCATATCTCAATGGCCAGATCGGCAATGATCGGCTCCAGTCGAGGGCCCAATGGTGCGGTGAGCGGTACCCCACTGTTGTTTGACTCGGTCAAGAAAGCATCTCCTCGCTGGCGGCTGGCCACCGACGTCGTCCAATCCGGCGTGCTCGCAGGAAGCGCGGGACCCACCCTGGGCTCGGGATGCGTCTACCCATCCCTGTCATACACCTCCAGGTTGTCGAAATTCACCAATACCTCGGTGTCATCCGCCTGCTAAAAATTGGCCACACCGAAGCCGAAGTTTGATCGAATGTCTGGAGAACTGTAATGAAAGCCCGCGACCCTACTTCCGTCAACGGATACCGCAAAATAAGATTCTCCAGCGCTTCTGACTTCAACATTGACAGGTGAATCGATCGTCGTTTTGACGGGGCCTTCCTTTACGATCTCCTGGGTTTCAGCGCTCCAAATCTGCCACCGAGCCTCTCCGTCAGTCCAAGCGAGATCCAACGGTCAGCAGGGGATCACCACCTGAATCTTCGCCCAACACGAGGCCCCGGTGCCGTCGATTCCGCCCATAAGCATCATGTCAATTGACAGAGAGAAACTCTCGGGAAGCTCACGGTCAAAAGGTAGTACGATGTCCAACCGGAGCGGGACACCCCCATCACCAAGGCATCACCTAGTAGTAGGTCCTGGAATCAGAGTCGAACCCGGGTTCGAATCTCCGCCCTTGACCGGTCGAAAACATTGCTGTACACCCGCGGTCCGCGGAGCCTGCTCATCGGACTGCGGTGTAGGTGTTTGACTAGCCCGCGCTGTAGGTGTTTGCCTCGGCTGCGGGGTGCGGGTCGCTCTGAGGCGACTTGTACAGTCGTCGTCGCCCGGGCTGTCGGCGTGCGGTTCGGCGAATCTGGCTCATTTGTTGCGCCGTCGGACAGCAAACCCCAGGCTCCGAATAATGAGAAGTGCCAAAGCCGCACCTGCTACGCCGTATTTCCGCTTGGCGGTTGTTTGGCTGTTCGTAGTTGGTAGCGGCTTGAGCGTCGGGGCCCGAACGAGCGCGGGCGGAGACACAGGTTGCTCCCGGAAACTGCCGGACTGCAGCTTGAATAGCGCCTGGGTCATGCGATTCTTGATTGCCTGGGCCGACACATCGCTTCTCGCTAGGCGGATTCGACGGGCCTGGTCTTCGAAGGTCTTCGCGCTCTTGCGGATCGCAGTAGGAGGCGGCCAGTTCAAGAAACGCCACAATCCCAACGGTGTCATGGATTTCTGCAGCTCGGTTCAGTTCCCCAATGAAATGATCGCGCTTCAGCCTCGCCTCGTCTGAGGCAAGGTCCTGAATCACAGATGGCCGCTTGGCGAGAGCAATCCCATAGTCCATCAGGGCGACTGCGATCGGATACTGCTTCAGATCGTAGCCGACGTATTCACCCAACCCGCGATAAGCCGTGCCACGTCATCGGCGGTTTCTGCGTCAACGAGGTCCGCGCCGAGCGAGTTCAGCGTATCAAGCTGGGAAACCACGCTCGTGCGGAAACTGCCAGTGCGTGGTCGACCGCCTCTCGAGTCTCTCGGTTGGCACCTTGATCTTGGGGGATGCGCCGGATTGCTTCCCGAAGCGCCTGAGCCGCCTCCCGTAGCTTGCCTTGGTTTCACCGGCCAAATAGCTGGTGGCACGCGCCTTCATGGCGTCACTTGCGGTCGATGTCTTGACGGCCTCCAGCAGCCTTCTCGTATGGTCCGTACCAGGGCGCCCACGTCTGCTAAGCGCACGGCTTAGCAGGTGTTCGGGAAGAGCATCACGGATTTGCTCGAGAGCTCGTGCGTTGAGCCGGACATCGCCACGTGCTTCAGCACGGCTCTCCATCAGTCGCCAGAAGTCAGCGGACTGCAATGTTTGTTGCCAGTTGTTCAGCGCCTGCGTCAACTCGCCGACTAGGGACGGATTCCGGGCAAATCGTTCGAGCCCGATGACCGCGAGGTCATGGCCGATTAGCGGGAGATCTGTTGCAGTTGCGGACTGGGAATCTTGCCTGAGCCGCAAAAAACAGTCATGAAGATCCGATCGGTGGACATGGCCGAAAGCTGGGGTAGGTCGTCCTTCCAAAGGAGCCATGTCAATTCGGCGTTGAACCGCTGGATCGGGTCCTCAAGTGCTTGCCGTGAATCGTTCGGATCAGCGGCTCATCGATCCCAGCCGGAGCGAGCCCCAGGCTCACCTGATCGTCAGTTCATCGAGTCGCCGCCGAATGTCTCGCGAAGAAGCACTTGTTGCGAGTCCGAGGACGTCGAATGGATTTCTGTCAATGGCCATACACGACCTCGCCCGATCCCGGATCCGACACATTACTCACGTGGCTCGCGTTCACCCATCCCCCCGAGCCGTCGGAGTTGACCGTTCGAACCACTCTCCACTTACGCCGACAACCACGGCGGTCCTCGGCCCGAGCATTTCTGGGTCGCTGGTTGGATTCTCCGGCGACACATACATGCGGGTTCCAGTTGGACCTGACTGGACACGATCCCCGATGTTGAAGCCGCTCTGGAGAGAGCCGGCGCCGGTTAGTCTGTCCGGGAGAGACATGAGCAGCTCGGGATCATCGATGTACTGAGCAGGCCTCGATCATGACAGCGCTGGCCTGGGCCGCGTTGCCGAGTTGCCGGCATCGATCGGACTCTGCCAAAAGCAACGCCGCATTCTCGGCGATGCGGCTTGGCCCCACCTCGCACATTGGTACCAATGGCCTCAAGCGTCCAGATGGGTCCCCATGGGATGCCCCAAGGTCCGAGCAAGAGCGACAGCAGCGAGTACTTGATGCCTTCGCTCCTCCGAGACGTGGCGCAGAACAGGCCACCCACAGGGCGCTTCTGGCTGAACAGCACCAGACTCAGGACCGAGAGGAAGGTTGTGAACCTCAGATCGATCCCATTCGCCCCACACTTCTGGCATCGAGGCCCCACGAATCCGAGCTGCGCGGTCATAGCCATTCTCCGACAATGACTAGTGCTGCGATTCGCAGAGTGTTGTCTTCTTCCTCCCACAGATAAGAGGTCCGCAGGGGCGCCAACCTACCGCTCAACCACCGAGGCCCATCTGCCGCGGCCTACATTTTGGGCGTCAATCGATGGCGCACTTGACGCAATTCCTGGCCTCTTCGGCGCCGTCACCGGAAGTGCTGAACTCCGAATCCGTGCTTCCGCCGTCGCCCCAGGACGCGGTCGGCGCCCCGATTCGGCGGCCACTCCTTCAATCCGTTTGCTTCGAGAAGTGACGGAATGGTATCAGAAGGGTGGCCGATCCGTCAGGACACGGCGAGCACGTGTGGCGGCTTGCAGGAGTGGTCCCTCCACTCCATCGCATCCTGGGTCGGCGCTAGCTCTCGCAGCCGATGCCGTCGCGTCGCGGTCGAAGCCGTGCGGGTCGGGCGGAGACGGTGAAGTTCGCCGCGCCCGACCTCCGGGCAGTTGATGTCGGGCGACCCCACCGGGAGGCACAGCGTCGGGTAGGACGGGTCGCAGCCGCCCGGCGCCGGCTCCCCACCGGGGCCGGCCCTCCCGCGGGCAGACGGCGGCGCGGGCGGCGCGTCCACGCCGAATCGACCTCGCAGGCGCGGCCGTCGCCGTCCGGGTCGAGCGCCACGCGCGTCCGGGCGGCTCGGCGTAGTAGCTGTTGGGCCTCGTCGAAGCTGACGAAGACGGCGCAGTCGGTGATCGCCGGCACGGGCGGGCTGCCGCGCTTCCGCGGCCGCCGTCCTGGCGGCTCGAGTCCGGGCGTGTCGGCGCCGCCGCAGCGCCGGCCACAAGCCGATCCCTCCGCCACCGCCGCGTCCTGGGCGGCGGTCAGGCGGTCGGCGTACGCGACGTCCGGCGGCGACGGTGCTCACCACGGCGTACCCGCGGCGCACCAGCACCTCGTTGGCCAGGTAGTACTGCTCGTCGCTCTTGCCCTGGAACCAGACGGAGCGCAGCAGGCGGTCGTAGCTGGTCGCGGTCGGAGACGTCGCGTCTCCAGCCAGACGGTGCGGCCCTGGAGCAGGCGCGGTGGCATGGTCGCTGGCCTCGGCGCCGTAGCACTCGTCGGGGTGTCGGGGTCCATGGTCTCGGGGGTGTCGATGCCGATGAGGCGGACGGTCTCCTGGTCGCCGTCGAGGCGACCCGGATCGTGTCGCCGTCGATCACGTCGACGACCTGGCCCGCTCGACGTGGGCGGGGAGGTCGTCCTCGCCGTCGGGGGTGGGGTCGGGGGCGAAGGCGGAGACAAGGCCGAAAAGGCGAGCACAGGAGCACGAGGCACACGACGACGACACGGGGCACGCGCAGGGGCCTTTCCGCCGGCACGACAAAACCGGCTCCATTGGTTGAGACACGGAGGGCCCTCCCGTGGGGACCGAGGAAGGGTAGCAGGCAGGACTTTTGGGGAACAAGGACGATCCGGACCACTGGCGGGATCCATTCGGATACATCGGCACGGTCGGGGCCGCCAGATGGCGGATCCTGGCGTCCACGGATGCCGATGTGCCGGAGAACGCTCGGCAGGTACGCATCCCGTGGCACGTAGACAGGCCGATCGGGCTGCCCGAAGCGGGACGAGAACGGCCGAGGCACCAGGGTGAACGGGGACGCGATGTCGGGGACCGGAGGTTGTCCTATACTCCGGCGGTCCGCCATCACGGTTCAGCAAAGAGGGAAACCGAAGAAGACGGTTGCCGTCACCCATAGGTGCGGTTGCCGCCTCGCGCCATCGCCACGATTCACATCGGGCGATCCCGCCTCTTGCATCTCAGCATCAATCACAGTACAATTCCAGTACGTTTATAGCATCGGCGGTTAGGATCGGGAGTGCGCCGGATGACGAGCGAGAAGGCGCGCGAGAACCGTCTACGACGATGGGCAGAGCGGCTCGGATACACCTTGCGGAAAGATCGGTCACGGAGGTGGGGAATCCACCACCAGGGCGGCAACATGGTAGTAGAAACGAGCCGGAATTTTGTCGTCCAAGGGGCAGATTTCGACCAGGCCCTCGACGACGTAGAGGCGTTGTAGCCCAGGAAGAGGCCCAGCGACGTGTGACCGCGGGGGCAGTACGATGACGTGACGGAGCACGTCGACGAAAACTCCCTCTACGGGGGGGCAAGCGGGCAGCGATCTACCACCGCGTCTCCAGCGAGGAGCAGGTCGAGGGCTACTCCCTCGACGCCCAGCAGCGGGCCACCCGCGCCTACTGCGGGCGCACGGCTGGGAGGTCGTCGCCGAGTACCGCGACGAGGGCAAGAGCGCCCGCACCGACGACCTCGCCAAGCGACCCGCCTTCGCCCGCATGCTCGCCGACGCCGAGGCCGGGCCGGTCGACGTGGTCGTCGTCCACAAGCTCGACCGCTTCGCCCGCAACCTGCGCGTCACCCTCGAGACCCTCGAGCGGCTCGAGCGCGCCGGCGTCGGCTTCGTCTCCATCGCCGAGCAGATGGACTTCACCACCCCGATCGGCAAGGTCATCCTGGCACGCTCGCCGCCTTCGCCCAGTACTACTCCGACAACCTCGCCACCGAGATCAAGAAGGGCAAGGCCGAGCGCAAGGCGCAGGGCCTCTACAACGGCCTCCTGCCCTTCGGCGTCAAGAAGAACGCCGACTGGCATCCCGGTCGCCCGACCCGGAGACCTACCCCGGCCTGCTGCTCGCCTTCCGGACCTGGCGCCGGCGGGCAAGAGCGACCGCGAGGTGGCCGCACGCCCTCAACGCCGCCGGCTACCGGACCACGGGCAACCGAGGGCGCAACCCCTTCACCAAGGACACCGTCTGCCGCATGCTGCAGAACCGGTTCTACCTGGGCGAGCTGCCGGACGGCGAGGGGGGTGGCTGCCGGGCGCCCACGAGCCGATGCTCGACGACGCGCTCTTCGCGCGCGGCGCAGCAGGCGCGGGCGGCGAACCGCAGCGGCCGCCGCCGCCGAGCGTCGCCCCGACCCGCCGGACCCACTCCCTGTCGGGGCTGGCGAGGTGCGGCCGGTGCGGCGGCCGGCTCCACTTCCAGACCGACCGGGACGGGCGGGCGCGCGTCTACTGCGCCCGGCGGCTGCAGGGCAAGACCTGCGGCCAGCGCTCGGCCTTGCTCGACGTGCTCGAGGCGCAGCTGGCGGCCTACCTGGCGACTTCCCGCTGCCGGAGGAGACGGTGGCGGAGTGGTCCGCCTGCACGAGGCGGCCAGCGACCGGCGCGACGACGCCGAGCGGCGGCGGCGGGAACTGACGGACGGCTGGAGCGGATCAGGAGCTCTACAAGTGGGGCGACCTGACGCGGGAGGCGTACCACGGCCGAGCGCGACCAGCTCGAGGCGCGAGCTGCGCGGCGATTGCCAGGGGACGGGCGACCGGCGGCGCTGCTGGCGCAGGCGGCGGCGTTCCTGCGCGACCTGCCGGCGGCGTGGGAGGCGGCGACGCCGGAGCAGCGCAACCAGCTGGCGCGGCTGGTGTTCGCGAGGTGGAGGTGGAGGACGACCGGGTGGCGGCGGTGGTGCCGCGAGCCGGACTTCGCGCCGTTCTTCGCGGCGATGGACGCCGGACGACGACCCGAAAAGCAGCGATCCCGACCCGGAGGGTTCCGGATCGGGATCGGCGGCGTGTCAACCCGAGCAGTAGGTTCTGATCGGGCGGAAGTGACGGGATTCGAACCCGCGATCTCAGCCTTGACAGGGCTGCATGTTAGGCCGCTACACCACACCTCCATGCCATTGGCGTGGCGCATGGTAGCACCCTCCCCAAAGCCATGTCAAGGGTTCCGCGCCCGGTTTCGAAGGAACCGCCACTGGAGCAATCGTTGCCAATCCGCCACATTCACTCCTACGGCCGGACACCTCCGACGGTTACACAGGGTCAATCCTTTCTCCAGAACGCCCACCACGGCCGGCCAGACTCGTCCCTGGTAGGCGGCGAGCTCGGCGCGGGCACCGGGGCGGGAGCAGAACGGCCGAAAATCCTCGAACGGGAACAGCTCTCGCCGAGACTCCCGCTCCCACTCGAAAGCGGCGATCCGCTCGGCCAGCACCGAGGGTCCGCTTCGGCCCAGCCGAAATCGTACACCCCCCAGCGCCGCTCGAGATCGATCACGGCCGCCAAGGCCGCGTCCTCCCGCATCCTCCGCTCCCTCCAGCACCAGCGCGTAGGCCCGCTGGTCCCGCCCCAATTCCTCACGCAGGCTAGCGGCAACCTCCCCGACCGTGCGGCCTGCGTACTCCGGATGCCACGCAAATCGCTCGTCTCCCAAAATCCCGCCTCCTATCGAACCGGCCACACGATTCTCCGCCCCAGCACCTCGCTCGCTCCTCCTGCCGTCAGCAGAGCGGGAATTGGACGGGAGCCTAGGCTTCCGGAAGAGCCTGTGCTATCATCACCCGCAAAGTGAAGACATTCCCCGATAGCTCAATGGTAGAGCGCCCGGCTGTTAACCGGTAGGTTCTAGGTTCGAGTCCTAGTCGGGGAGCCAGCAAGCTGGCAAGCCAGCATCCCGATCAGCCGCCGAGGGTTTCACCCCGGCGGTTTTGCTTCGCTCGACCCGTCCCACCGCCATCACGCTGGATCGCAGGCCATGGATCGAACCACCGCCGAGCACGGCCAACTGGATGCTATCCACGAGCGCGTCAGCCTCCTCCGCTCATTTCTCAACACCCGATCACTTCCTGGAAGGTTCCAGCCCGCGTCCGAGTGGCTCGCGTTCCTGGCAGAGATGAAATCCATCGTGGGCAACGCAAGCAATGATCTCAGCTACATCGCCTGCCTGCTCGCCAAGGAGTACCTCAGCGCGCGCTTCGAGATGAGAACGTTCGCCGTCGCCCTGAAGCCGCAAGGAGCAAGCGGTTTCGGCATCGATGCCGAGACCCTCGCAAATCGGCGCATTATCGGCGAGATCAAGACGACCGCTCTCCACCACTCGACCGACTTTGGGGCGCAACAGCGTCAGGGGTTCAAGAAAGACATCGCCAAGTTGGCGCGATCCTCGGCGGACTTTCGCTTCTTCTTCGTCACAGACCCACGGGCCTATGCCGTCGTGCACCAGCGTCACCTATCGCTGCTCAACGGAGGCGGTATCGAAGTCGTTCTCCTCCCAAACCAGGGTCATCCGCTGGGCTAAAACAGTTTCCACCGCCGAAACGCCCGCGCATCCCATACTCCGAACCAGCACGAGCGGTATCGTCGGAGAGCCATCGCGGGCGAGCCGACCCGCCGCCGGTGTGTACCGCCCCTTGCAATAGAACATATGTTCTCATATCATCATTCCCGAACAGGGGGTGACCGATGTGCGGACGGCTCACGCGCGAAAAAACCGCGGACGACGACGACTTCAGCGAGCGCCACCGCCTCAGCGGCCGCGACCTCGATCAGCTGAAACTCGGCCTCACCTGGAACGCCGCCCCCGGCATGCTCCTCCCCGTCGTCGTCGAGGACGCCTCCCGCCAGCCCCACGTCCGCCCCATGCGCTGGGGCCTCCTCCAACGCCACGGCGACGGCCCCAACCCCATCAACGCCCGCGCCGAAACCCTCCTCCAGAAACCGATGTTCCGCACCCCGCTCCTGCGCACCCGCTGCCTCATCCCCGCCACCGGCTGGTACGAATGGCGCACCGAGCGCAACCGCCGCCGCCCCTGGTACCTCACCACCACCGACCGCTCCCTCTTCGCCCTCGCCGGCCTCTACGACGCCTGGCGTGACGACAGCGGCGAGATCGTCGCCTCCTACTGCATCATCACCACCACCCCGGCCCAGAGCATCGCCCACGTCCACGACCGGATGCCGGTCATCGTCCGCCCGGATGACGAAGCCCGCTGGCTCGACCGCGACGAGCGCGACCCCCGCCGCCTCCTTCCCCTCCTCCGCCCCTACGACCCAGACCTCCTCACCTGCCACCCGGTGGGGCCCATGGTCGGCAACACCGCCAACGACGGGCCCGAGTTGATCGCCCCCGCCCAGCAGGCCGTCGCGGCGCTCCCCACCCAGCTCTCCCTGCTCGCCTGACGCCCCGTCGCTCACCCCGCGCGCCGTCGGGAGATCATTCCCCCTCCGGAACTAACGCCAGCCGCGCGAGGACGGGAAGGTGGTCCGAACCGGCGTCCTCACCGACCCAGGCGTCCGCCACCCGCCAGTCCGCGGAAGCCCAGACGTAGTCGATCCGAAAGAGCGGGACCAACCGCATCTCACCGAAAAACAGACCGCTGCGGACCAGCGGCTCGATCCGCAGCGGCTCGGTGAACCCTGGCCCGCTCCCCGCGACCCTGAAGGCGTCCCGCATGCCTGCCTCCTCCAGCCGCTCGTAGAACTCATGCATCCGCGTCATGTTCAAGTCCCCAAGGAACATGACCGGCCCCTGGGTTTCCTCGAGCACCTCGAGCAGCGAGGAGACATGCGCATCGGCGTCGGGTCGCCGCGCGACGATCGTCTTCGCCAGGCTCGGCGGAAACGGATGAGCGACCAAGACGGTGACCTCGGTCCCGTCGATGTCCAGCACGGCCCTCAGGTCCGGCCGGCCAGGGTGGAGCCAGAGCAGATCGCTGCGCAGGATCGGGTACTTGCTCAGCACCGCCTTTCCCGGCGTTCCCAGCCCATACACCGACTGGTAGGGAAAGGTCGCACGCAGGTCCGCCTCCAGAGCCGCCGCGACCTCGGGCGCCACCTCCACCAGCCCCACGATATCGGCCCCGCTCTCCCCCACCACCTCGACCACCCGATCCGGCTCCGCCATGCCGCTCCCGAGGTTGTAGCTCATCACCACGACCTCCGGAGCCCCCGCCGGAATCGGATCGGGGTCAGAACCCAAGAACACATCGCCGAACAGCCAGACGAACCCGGCCGCGCAGGCCAACTGCACGGCCACCGTCGGCCACCGCTTGCGCGCAACCGCCCACGGCAGGGTGATGAACGCCACCGGCAACGCCAGGTGAGCGACGTACCCGACGAGGTAGACAGGCAGCAGCCGGTCGCCCGTCGTCCACCACAAGACGAGGTAGAGCAGCATGGCCACGCCGTAGGCCGTGACCACCGGCCACCACCACCCGGGCATCGAGCGTCGCGACTTCACCATGCCATGCACTCCAGGCCCGGCACCGCTACCGGCGGAGCGGTCCATTGGCCTTCGCCACAGCCAAGCCCGGCGGATCGGCGGTGCCGATCCGCCGGGATGCCTCCGCCGCAACCCGGGCAAGATGCGCCGGGCGGACCCGGCCGAACAGTGTCACCAGCTCCGTCAGGAGCAGGCGGAAGACCAGCGAATTCCGAACGTGGATATCGCCCTCGGAGGTGGCCGCCAATCACATATTGCCCGCAGTCTGCTGGATCAGGCCGGTTCGAACATCCGGGATGATCTGAGCGAAGATCACGCTGGCCGGCGACACCAGGACGTCTTCTCCCGCCAGCACGGCCGCGAACACAAGCAGGTCGGTCGACACGCCGGCGCCCCTCCTGATCACCCAACTTTGGCAGCGCCGATCACCCGCACCCCGAGGATTGGCTCCCGCGTGTTCAGCCACGTCCGCACCCGCGACGATGGTGGAGGCGGCCATCATATCAGCGGCGATGGCCCCCCGGTGCACGGCCCATCGCTGCCCAGGTATCCTTCGTTGGTTGAAATCCCGAGCCGCCGAGGAGCGCGCAGCCCCGTCGATCGCGGCCCACCCTGGAGCATGGCATACCCGTCCAGTTCAAGACTGTCATCGGCGGCAAATGACAGAAATCCGTCTCCGGCGCTACCACCGAGCGCCACAACCCCGCCACCTCCTCCCCCTCCTCCGCCCCTACGACCCCGACCACCTCACCTGCCACCCCGTCGGCCCCATGGTCGGCAACCCCGCCAACGACGGCCCCGACCTCATAGCGCCAATCCAGGACAAGGCTCCGGTGGCCACCGGACCAACCCAACTCGCGCTCCTGAGTTGACGTCCCGCACCCCTTCCGACATCTCTGCACCGGCGACGATTCTCGATCACCTCTACGCCAACGAGAATGAACGACTCCCTGCGCGGACCCGGAGGCGAGACGCTCCCCACGATATCCTTGCCCAAAACCTCCCTCCAACCGACGACAAGGACCTTGCAGGTCCGGTTAAGGCGCGCAAGGGATCCATCCAGCGATCCAGAAACGGTACCTCCGCAAGATACGCTCTGCGTCATGCTCACTTCTCAGCTCAGGCGACACATGACCGACATCCGCAAACCCAGGGGTGTCACTCTGACACCCTACCCCATCAGCCAAAACCTGAGCGCCGTCCATTTGCAGGTCGGTGTACGAGCGATCGATGCTCTGGTGAACGCCACGGTGGTAGACCTTGCCCCCCCGCAAACTGAACCGCTGCCGTTCCGCGGATGGCTTTGCCGAGCTGGGGGTTCTATGCAGAACGGAAGTGAGAGGCGCTGGTCAGCATGTGTCATGATGCCGCTCAACGACGAGTTTACGTGGGTCTTCAGTTCACCTGCCCTGGGCGCGCAAGGGTGGATGGCACGGACAATTGTTGCGGGAAGTGCGGTTAAGTAGGTCTTCCGGGCGAGATTAAGCATGCGGGATAGGTAGATCGGTGGCTGTGAGGTGGGCTTGAGGGGCCTAAATTGTGGGTGTCGGGGCGAAACGGTCGCTCCGGGTATGACGCGATAGATGACGCGTCCCACGTCCTTCTTGGAGCACCACGATCATGTTCCGGCGACCAACCAACCACAGCAACAACAATCACAATCACGGCATCAACAGCAACGGCAACACCAAAGGCGCAGACAACCTGCTCGCGCCCATCGAGTCCCGCGGTGATGAACTCGGCGGGGTTGCCCTCAGCCGGCGGGTCTTCATGCGGCGGGCGGCGGGGGCCGGGGTTGCGGCCCTGGCGGTCGGGGCCCTGGGTGGGCTTTCGATCAAATCGGCCGGGGCGTCTGCCGGGTCGGCGAAGGCGACGGTCGCGCTGAACCTGCGCTCCGGGCCGAGCACGAGCCACAAGGTGCTGCGGGTGATCCCGGCGGGGGGCGTCGTCTCCCTGCAGGGAGGGACCGACAGCGGCTTTACCTACGTGGCCTACGACGGGACCTACGGCTGGGCGTACAGCCAGTATCTGGGCCCAAGCGAACAGCAAGGTCCGGGCGGTGGTCTGGGCGGCAACGGCCGGACGACGGCGACGGTGAATTTCCGCGAGGGGGCGAGCCTGAACTCGCGGGTCATCGCGGTGCTGCCGGCCGGGACGCCGATCTTCGTCCACGACGTAGGGGCGAGCGGCTTCTGGAGTGTCGCCTACAAGGGCCAGAGCGGCTGGATCTGGGCCGACTACGTCCAGCGCGATGGGGCCGGTCCGGCGCCGGGCGGCCCGGCCTACGACCCGAACATGGCGACGACGACCGCGGCGCTGAACCTGCGGGCCGAGCCGAGCACGAGCGCGAAGGTGATCCTGGTGATGCCGGCCGGGGCGAAGGTGGTCCTGAAGTCGGGGACGGCCAACGGCTGGCGGCAGGTGATGTACAACGGCAAGACGGGGTGGGCGTCGACGCAGTACCTCAATTAGGGACGTGAGACGGCAAGGGAAAGCCGTTGAGCCGTTGTCCGGAGGGGCTCCGGAGGTGGGCGGCGTTGGTGACGGGGCGGGGCGGACGCCCCGCCCCGTTCCCGGTTTCGGGGTGCGGATTGATTGAGAGGTCCGGGCGTCGAAGAGCGAGGAGCACGACGGGGCAGAGCTGCCGCCCCACCCGCGTCGTGCTGGTCGGTGCGATTAGGAGTCGGGGGTGGTGCGGCGGCCGGGGTGGGCGCCGGGGACGCCGTCGACCTTCTCGACGGGTGGGCCTTCGTCGACCGTTTCGGTCTTGGTGTCGTCGTGGCCGCTGCCGGGCGTGGGGTGGCCGGCGGCTCCCGGTTCTTCTTCGCGGCGGCGGCCGCTCTTGACGCTGACGTCTTCTTGCAGATCGTGGTCGGCCATGTGGGCTCCCTTTGCGTTGGTTTCCCGTTAGGGGGTTGGGGTGGCGACGGGGACGGCGAGCTGGTCTAGCCAGGCGAGGGCGTCGTCGACGATCTCGGGCGGGACGGTGTGGGGGCCGTCGAACTCGCGGTAGGTGACGTCGTACCCGGCGTCCTCCAGGGCCGGGACGATGCGGCGGCTGCACCGATCGATGGGGAGAACGTCGTCGTGGATGCCGTGGGAGATGTAGATGTGGGGGCTGCCGCGGACCGTCGCGGGGGCGAGGAACCCGGGGGAGAAGGTGACCACTCCGGCGACGAGGTCGCCGTTGGTGAGGCCGAGGGAAAGGGCGTAGGAGGCGCCGTCGGAGAAGCCGCCGAGGATGATGCGGGCCGGGTCGACGGCGTAGTTGGCGAAGGTCTGGGCAAGGGCGGCGTCGATGACGGCGACATCGGTGCCGAAGCCGTCGAGCAGGAGGTCCCAGGTGCGGCCACGGGAGTCGGGGGCGAGCAGGATGAGGCCGTGGACATCGGCGCGGGGACGGAGGAGGTCGATGGCGTTGGTCGAGACGCCGCCGGCGCCGTGGAAGAGGACCATGAGCGGTGCTGGTTGACCCGAGGGCAGGTCTGGGGGGACGTAGCGGAGGCCGTCCCGCCGATCGCCGCGGCCAAGGGGCTGGAGGCCGGTGGGGCCAGTCGGGGCTCCGGGAAGGCGCGAGTGGGCGGTGAGTCGGCCGTTGGCCATGTCGCTCTCCGTGGTCGGGGTGGCGTTGGGCGTGGCGGCAGTGCGCCGGGCGGTCGGAAGGCGGGACGCGGCGGCGAATCCCGTGGCGATGGCAAGGCGGATGAGGGCGCGCCGGGTGCGGTGGGCTTCGGTTAGTGACAGAACTCGCGGAAGTCGGGGCATGGGCAGGCACTCGGTGTCGGCAGGAGATTTTGGCTAGTCGCGGCGGCGAGCCACCGGCGCGTTGCTCGGGGATGCAACGCCCGTGCCAGGGGGAGGGAGCGGGGATGCACGGTGGGATCCGCCACGGGCGATCTCAAGGTCGGGTGTTGGCATCTTGGTTGCCAAAGCTCAGGCATCGGGCAACTCGGGTTCGTTGCTGAGCCTGGCGTGTCCGGGTTATGGGGCAGCTAAAAGGTGGTCGGTATGGCGCGGGTGTTCACGAGGTTTGCGGAGTTTGCGTCGTGGTTGGCGGGGCACTACGTGACCTCGCTGCTGGCGCTGCTGGTGATCGTCGTCTGGTTGGTCGCGGGGCCGATCGCTCGGTTCTCGGATACGTGGTTGCTGCTCATGGGGACGGCAACGAGCATCGTCGCCTTCCTGATGGTCTTCTTGATCCAGCACACGCAGAACAGGGACGCTGTGGCGATGCATCTGAAGCTGAACGAACTGCTGCACGCGGTGGAGGGGGCGAACACGGCGCTGATCCGGGTCGAGAGCGAGCCGGACGAGGAGTTGAACGACTACAAGCGGCTGTATATCGGCCTGTGTGAGGAGCGGGACAGCTTGAAGGCGCTGCTGGAGCAGCAGGGGGGGCGGGGCTGACCGGGATCAGGGCAGCGGGGCTGACGCGACAAGGGCGGCTCGGGCGGGGTAAGTGCAACGGGATACTCCGCGGTGAGACGCCGGTTGTCCGCTGGAGAACCGGTACGTCGGTGGCTCCAAACGTGCAGACGTACGGCGTCAACGAGGGCGGCGATGACGGTGCTGGGGCCGCTCCGGATCTGGCGTTTGCCGTGCGGTGGATGGGTAACCCGGAGCATGGACTGAGACAGGGTTGGAGGTGCTGCGATGGGGGCGATGTTGCGACCGGAGCGGGCGTTGGGGGCGACCGGGGCGCAGGTGCCCCTGGTCGGGTACGGGACGGCGCCACTGGGGAAGCCGGAGGTGGCGGCGGAGCACGCAGCGCGGTGTTTGAACCACGCGATCGACCTGGGGATCACCTACCTGGATACCTCGCCGGACTACGGCAGCGAGCCGCACGTCGGCGGGCGTGATGCGGACACGGCGGGACGAGGTTTTTCTGGCGACGAAGGTGAACCGGCGGCGGAAGGCGGACGTGCTTGACGAGCTGAAGGAGTCGTTGAACCGCCTGCAGACGGATCACGTCGATCTGGTTCAGGTGCATGCGGTGAACGCCTGGGCGGACCTGGAGCAGGTGCTGGCCCCG
This sequence comes from uncultured Chloroflexia bacterium, assembly GCA_963724285.1. Taxonomy (GTDB): domain Bacteria; phylum Chloroflexota; class Chloroflexia; order Thermomicrobiales; family UBA6265; genus CAVRUD01. Next base: position 17,870 of record CAVRUD010000031.1, read on the forward strand.
GACGGGGCGGTAGCGGCGCTGGAGCAAGCCCGCGCCGAGGGGTTGACACGGTTCATCGGGATCACGGGTCACGCGCGGCCGGATCTGCTGGGGCAGGCGCTGGAGCGGTACGCGTTCGACACGGTCCTGGTGGCGCTGGGCGCGGCGGACCGGCTGGTGACGGCGCCGGAGGTAACGTTGCTGCCCCGGGCGACGGAGCGCAACACCGGCGTGATCGCGATGAAGGTGCTGGGGCACGGGGCGATCCGGGAGCGGGATCTGGCGCTGCGGTACTCGCTGGGGCTGCCGGGGGTCTCGCTGGCGATCGTGGGGATGGACAACCCGGAGCAGATCGACGAGATCGCGGGGATCGCCGCGGGGTACCGGCCGCTGGAGGAGGCGGAATTGGGGCGGCTGATCGACGAGGTGCGGCCGATCGTGGAGAAAGACGCCGATGAGAGCCAGGAGGGGCAGGGGACGCTCTTCTGGTTGCACGACACGAAGGTGATGGGTTGGAAGGAGTCGTCGGAGCCGGTGATGGTATCGTATTGAGCGATTGACCGGGCGTGCGGACACGTCTTCCCGATGATGCGTGCCGAGCGACGTTTTCCCTCCTGATGTTGATTGCTGTGGTCGATTCGACCTGATCGATGGCGCGGTCCGGAATGGGCCGCGCCATGCTGTTGTGGCCGGTGATGGTTGCGCCTGGAGGGAGACGTAGAGCGGCGGGGTTCCGTGATCTCACCGATGCGGTTGGGAGTGGGGCGGAGGATGATGGCGGCGGTGGGGAGGCCCTGCCAGGGTTTGCCGTCGGCGCGGCGGCGATTGCCCCACGGGTTCGCGGTCAGGGAGGTGGCCGCCGTCGCGAAATCCAGCCCAGCGGCGACGTTGACGTCCGACGCGCCGCAACGTGGGAACCACGACCGCACCAGCGGACGTACTACCAGCAACATCACGGCATGACAACCTCGCCGCTCCTGACGAGCGCGAAAGGAGACCCCGATGCATATCTCGAGTTCCTGGCGAATCGCCGCGATGGGCGCGGCGCTGTTTGCGCTTGTTGGGTTGCCCGCGCTGTGGCCGACGGCGTGGGCGTCCGACTCCGGCAAGGCGTTGAGCTACCAGTCCGATCAGGCTGACGATGAGACCGAAGAGCCGTACCTGGAAGAGCGGGTGGCGGCGCTGGAGACCCAGGTGGCCGAACTGCAGACCGCGGTGGCGGAGTTGCAGGAGGGAGAGGATGGAGGGCAGGCCGACGTGGAAGAGCCGACGCCGACGGAGATCGCCGCTGTGACGGTCTCTGCTTGCGGGCGACCGTTTGCGTCCTGGGGGACGGCGACCTCCGACAACGTCAGCGTCAGCCTCATCCAGGTGATGGACGGGGCGGATGTCGAGTTCACGGTCGAGGGGGCGCAGGTCTACGTTATGGAAGTCGGCCTGCTCAACAGCCGGAACGATGCGTTGGATGTCGACCCGGAGGACTGGGTGGTGACCGACTGCGACGGCACCGAGTACACGGCGTTGGAGCAGGGTGAGGGTTTCGATCCTTCGCTGGCCCAGGGCAGCCTGGGCCCCGGGGAGGAGGCCCAGGGATGGGTGACCTTCGCGCTACCGCCGGGGGCGCAGGCGGTGACGTTCGACTATCGGATCCAGAGCCCGGGGCGGTCCGGGGCCGAGGTGAGCTGCCCGCTGGTCGATACGAGCGGGGAGCCGGGGACGCTGGCTGACGCGTCGGGTGGGGCCGGGTGCTCCGCACGCGGAGGTTCGGGCTGATCCTGGATCGCGGAGAAGCAATCCTCACCACCGCGTAGAAGAGCGACGGGCCGGTTCGTGCGAACCGGCCCGTTTCGCGTTTTCCGGCTGCCGCGCTAGACCGGGGGGAACCGGCACGGCCCGGGCTCCCGGCCGGGTTGGCCCGTAGTGGCTGGGAAAACGACCGGCTCGTGTCGTTGGTGTTCGCCGGATAGAGGAGTTCCCGCGCGTGGGGGAGTTCCAGGTCCGTGGTCCGTCTACGTGATTTCACTGACTACGTGTCACCAATGCGTCGCTTCGGGGTTTACGTGATCGCCCGGATGTTCAGTAGGGCGTGCCCAGGCAATCTACAGACACACCGGACGACGGTGATCGAACGAAACGGGAGGCGCATGAGCCCTCCCCCTTTCAAGGAGATGGACATGCAACGCGCTTACGTTCTCAAGACGCTCCGTGCTTTCGGTATCACCGCTTCCATGGCGACCATGATCGCCCTCTCTCCTAGCTCCCCGACCTCGGCGGCTCCGGCCCTGACCGGCAACCCGGAGATTTACTGCCAGCCATACACCGCGACTGCCGGAGACGGCGGCGATGGGGTCGGCGGCGACGCGAACGCCAATGGCGGCAACGCCCAGGGTGGCAACAACAATGGCCACGGCGGCGGGAACGCCACCGGCGGCAACGGCGGCACGGCGACCGGCGGCGACGGAGTCGGCGGCGACGGTGGCGATGTCGTCTACTACGGCGAAGGTTGCTACTGCCTGATCGACGGCTACGTGATCCAGGTTGCGGCCGGTAACGGCGGCGACGGCTTCGGCGGCGACGCCAACGCCAACGGCGGCAACGCCCAGGGCGGGAACCACAACGGCAACGGCGGCGGGAACGCCACCGGCGGCAACGGCGGCACGGCCACCGGCGGCGACGGGTTCGGCGGCAACGGCGGCGATGTCAAGAAGGAACAGAAGCTGCTCAAGAAGCTCGCCAAGCTGTGCGCCTATGAGTACGAAGAGTACGAGGCCACTGCCGGCGACGGCGGCGACGGCTTCGGCGGCGACGCCAACGCCAACGGCGGCAACGCCCAGGGCGGGAACCACAACGGCAACGGCGGCGGCAACGCCACCGGCGGCAACGGCGGCACGGCCACCGGCGGCGACGGAGTCGGCGGCGACGGCGGCAACATCATCGTTCCGGTTGACGGCGGCGGCAGCGGCCAGGCCGGCGACGGCGGCGACGGGTTCGGCGGCGACGCGAACGCCAATGGCGGCAACGCCCAGGGTGGCAACAACAATGGCCACGGCGGCGGGAACGCCACCGGCGGCAACGGCGGCACGGCGACCGGCGGCGACGGGTTCGGCGGCGACGGCGGCGATGTCTCCGGCAGCGGCGGCGGCCAGGCCGGCAACGGCGGCGACGGGGTCGGCGGCGATGCCAACGCCAACGGCGGGAACGCCCAGGGCGGGAACAACAACGGCAACGGCGGCGGCAACGCCACCGGCGGCAACGGCGGCACGGCCACCGGCGGCGACGGAGTCGGCGGCGACGGCGGCAACGTCGAAGACTAAGACCGACACACCCTCGACAAGGACTCCAGCGCTCTGACGGCTGACCGATTCACCAAGGAACGGCATCCGAGCAGCAACGAAGACAAGGCGGCAACGGGAGCGGAATTATCCGCTCCTGTTTCCGCGTTTTCCGGTGCCTATCGGGATTTGCCGTCGGATGGGGGGTGGAACGCTTTCTGCTGTGTATACGGGGAACGCGGAATGATCCGCGTGGATGTGCCATGGCGGCATGGAGGGCAGACGGATGGACACACTGAAGAATCTGGCCAACAGTGCCGGATCGGCCCAGGAATACCTGAACGGGATCCAGTTCCCGATCAAGAAGGACGATCTGGCCGACGAACTCCAGCAAAAGGGTGCGCCGGAACAGATGGTGGAGCGGGTTCGGGCGGCGGATCTGAGCAAGTTCACGAATGCGCAGGAAGTGCTCGCCAAGACGACGGGCTAGGCGCGTGTTCGATAGGCGTGGCCGCACGGCCGTGCAAAGGGTCACGGGCCGCTAGCGTCACATTTTGCGTTCGACGCTCACACGATTGATAGGTCTTAGGACCGGTGGGGCGGTTCGGCTGGATGGCCGAACCGCCCCACCGGTCGCGTTTTTCGATTGATCCGCCAATACCGGGTATACGTAGAGGGAATGGATCGGTAGACTGCGGTTAGGGGGAACGGTCGCATAGAAGTGGCGTCTCGGCGGGCGACGCTCTCCGGGAATGGGGAGTCGTGGCCACTTTGCCATAGGGTGCGTAATGCGAGAGAGGAGTTGACCGTGGGACAGCGGCGTCACGGAGGTCGTACGGGGCGATGGCTGGCGGCGCTGCTGATGATTGCCGCGTTGGGGTCCGGTTGGGGCCGGCCGGACGCGGTGACCGCGCGGCAGGACGACGCCGAGGAACGGCCGCTCGATCTGGCCGCGATGGCGCTGACGCCGGCGGATCTGGCCGACGTGGGCCTGGATGGGTACACGATCTCGGCGGCGGCCTGGAGAACTCCGGAGGAGGTCGTCGCCAGCACGGCCAGTGGATCGGGGCTCGACGAGGACGATGTCGCCGAGGTTCTGGTGGACGAGGCGGAGCTGGGTGCGAGCTACGAGCTGGATCTCGATCTGACCGATCCGGAGAGCGATGTCTACCTGGCGACGGTGCGGGTGCGGTCGTCCTTCTCGGAGCATCCCGACGCCGAGGCGGCCGAGATCGCCTACGGGTACCGCACCGACGAGGGCAACATCTCGGGCGCCGAGGATATCGACGCGGCGGATTTCGGTGACGAGTCCGAGGTAACCCAGATCGGGTTCCAGCCCGAAGAGGGCGCGGCCTACGCCGGGTACGACCTGTCCCTGCGGGTGGACAGGGTCTACGCCGGGATCCAGATCCTGGTTTTCGGCAACGACGGCGAGGAGGTCGACGAGATCGAGCTGCCAGACCTGGACGATCTCGAGGCGATGGCGGACCTGCTGGCTCCGAAAATCGAAGCGGGTCTGGAGGGTGACGCCGACGGGTTTGGGCTGAGCCTGCAGGTCCAGCGCCTGAGCCGGGATACCGCGCCATTCCTGTACTACGACCAGTACGATTACGTCGATGGGGTCTACGCGCCGTACTACGGCGAGATCGAGGTGGCGGAGTCGATCGCGTCCGGGTTTGCCGATATCGACGCGACCGCGCGGTACACGCTGCGGCAGGCGGCGGCGGTGGGCGATACGCCGACCCTGGAGGACGTGCTGTACACAGCCCAGCTCTACGCGTTCGAGGACGAGGACGAGGCGGCCGCCTGGGTCGGTGACGCGCTGGGATACCTGGAGAGCGATACCCGCTACTCCGACGTCGAGACGGACGAGGTGGCCGACGATCTCGGTGACCTGGGTGATGCCTCGGTCGGGGCAAGCTACGTCTTCGACTATGGCCAGGGGCCGGTCGATGGTGTGGTGGTCTACCTGGCGGTCGGGGATGTGGGGGCGGCGCTCTTCGTCGAGTCGGTCCCGGGAGTAGGCGTGGCGGCCCTGGGCGAGATCGCGGAGGCCCAGGTCGACTGCCTGGAGGACAGCGCCTGCCCGGATCCGGTCGACGCCCCGGAGAAGGCCGCGGCCGAAGACGACGAGGATGCCGGCGACGAATCCACCCCCGTTGCCGACGACGAGGACGCGGACGGGACACCCGTAGCCGACGGAGACGAGGCTGATTCGGAGGAGACGCCGGACGCCGATGCCGACGGCGAGGTCACGCCCAACTCCGATGATCAGGTCACGCCGGAGTCCGACGAATCCGACCAGGAGACGGCCGACGAGGATGGCGCGGAGGACGGGACGCCCGTCGCCGACGACGAGGCGGACGAGGATTCGGAGGAGGTCGCCACCGGTGGGGGCGTGTACGAGAGCCCGAACTACGGGTTCACGCTGACCTGGGATCCGGATGAGTGGGAGGTCCTGATCGAGGACGAGGACCCGGACGACGACTACGACTCGATCTTCCTCTTCAACGGCGCCAGCCTGGTCGGCGTGACCGGCGATCCCGACTACGACACGGACGATCCGGACCAGTTGCAGGACTGCGTGGACGACTACGCCCTGACGCTGGAGCGCAACGACGCCGTCTCGGATCTGGAGCCGCTGGACGACGAGGGCGCGAGCGGCAACGAAGAGGGGATCGCCTGGGCGACGTACTCCTATACCTATGAGTACGAGGACGGAACGGTGGGCGACCAGGTCCGGTACTACGGCTGCCAGGTGATCGGAGACGGGCTGGTGCTGGTGGTGGTGCATGACGCCGCCGCCGATGATTACGACGGTGAGATCGAAGCCCGCGAGCAGTTGCTGGAAGGGTTTGAGGCGGAAGAGGATCAATAGGCTAGGGCGATCAGGAATCAAGAGCAGGAGTACCAGGCCTCGGCGGTTCTCGGCACGCCCCGGGCCGAAGGTAGACCGTGCCTGGGCGTATGCCTCGGCGGGGCGGAGAGCATTGCCCCATTGGCCGGTCTGGAGGTCGTGGCGGGTCCACCCAGGCCGGGAGCCGAACTGGAACCCGGGGAGGCTGGCGAGGGAGACCTGGTAGGCGGTCTGGCCGGCGGCGAGGACGCGAACGGATACGGCCTCATTGGTCGCCATGACCTATGATGTGGCGTGTATTCCTCCAGGTTCAGACGGGGTTGGGGACGCCATGAGCGAGCGCGAGCCACACGTCTTTATCTCCTACCATCGCGCCGACCTCGAGGTCGCGGAGCGGGTCCGCGCCCACCTGACCGCGCGCCGGGTCGCGACCTGGATGGACCGCTACGACATCCCCGCCGGCGCCTACTGGCCGGACGAGATCGACCGAGGGCTCGGCCGGGCGGAGCTGGTGGTCGGTCTCCTCAGCCCCGACGCCGTCGACTCCCGGAACGTCAAGAACGAGTGGGACTGGGCGCTGCAGAACGGCAAGAACCTGATCCTGTTGATGGTCCGGTCGTGCGTGGTACCGCACCGGTATGTCTCGATCAATTTCATCGACGCCACCGGCGAGGGCATGGACGCCGCCCTGGAGACCCTGACGCGGACGCCCGGGGTGCGGCCGGCACAGCCTACGCCCCCCGTCCCCCGCACCCGCTACGCGCTCAGCGGCGATCTGAGTGTCGCCTATCAAGTGTTCGGGGACGGACCGCTCGACCTCGTCTTCGTGCCGGGGTTCGTCTCCCACGTCGAACACCACTGGAAACTTCCTGCCCACGCGGCGCACCTTGCCCGGTTCGGATCGCTCGCGCGCGTCATCAAGTTCGACAAACGCGGTACTGGACTCTCGGACCGCAGCGCAGGCATCGCCACGCTCGAGGAGCGCATGGACGACATCCGGGCCGTGATGGACGGCGCCGGGTCCGACCGGGCGGTGCTGTTCGGCTTGTCCGAGGGCGTCCCGCTGTCGATCCTGTTCGCGGCGACGTACCCGGATCGCACGTACGGCCTCGTCCTGTATGGAGGCCAAGCCACCTACGTCCGCCAACCGGACTACCCGTGGGGGCGCCCGCTCGACGAATGGCGGCAGGAGATCGTGGAGCAGGCATCGACGCTCTTCGCGCGGTGGGGAACCGTCGACTTGGCGCGCGAGACCGTCCGCCATTTCGCGCCGTCGGCGGAGAACGATGACGCGTTCGTGACCTGGATGGCCGAGGGCATGCGGCTGGGGGCGAGCCCAGGCGCGGCCATCGCCCTCGATCGGATGAATCTCGAGGTTGACGTGCGGAGCATCCTGCCGGCGATCCGCGTGCCGACGCTGGTCGTGAATCGGGTGGGCGACCGGGACGCCAAGATCGGGGAGGCGCGGTACCTGGCCGAACGCATCCCGGGCGCGACGCTAGTGGAGCTGCCCGGTGACGATCACTTTTCGTCTGTAGGGGATCAGGAGGCCTTCTTCGCGGCGATTGAGCCCTTCATTGCTTCTCTCAGCGACCGCGCTACCGAAACCCCGGATCAGGAATCGGTGCTCGTGACGGTGGTATGCCTCTCGCTCGCCGGAAGGGACCTCGACCCGAACGATGAAGATGTATCGAGCGAGCTCCGGCGCTTCCGTGGTCGGGTGATGACGGCAGCCGACGGCAGAACGGTCGCGGTGTTCGACGGCCCAGCACGGGCGATCCGCTTCGCGCACGCGCTCGTCGGATCGGGGGGTGAAGACGGCGGCGCGGCTCGTGGCGGCGTCCAGACGGGAGAGGTCTTCCTCGACGACACGACCGTCAATGGTCAGCCGGTCGAGGTGGCAACGCGGCTCGCCGATGCCGCGATGCCCGGGCAGTTGCTTGCCACGGGCACCGTGCGCGACCTCGTGGCCGGATCTGGAATCCGGTTTCTGGACGCGTCTGGTGATCAGGCAATCGACGGCGGCGATAGCCCGCCCGTACTCATCATCGATCGCACGAGTTTGGGATGAGCCCGGTAACATAGGCGGGCGCCGCGGTACTTGGGATGTTTTGGGGTTCTCCTTGGACATGTGCCTATCTGGTTGTTCGACATGAAGACACCGCTGGGCCCGCGAATGTGACAACCACTTCCTGTATGCTGAGCGCAATCGTCAACGGGGCGTCGTCACTCGGGTTTCGGGGCACGTCAGACTATGAACTCGATGATCGAGCAGAATTTGGCGGCGATTCGAGCGCTGTGCCGGGAGTACGGAGTAGCCCGTTTAGAGGTGTTCGGGTCGGTCTGTACGCCGGAGTTCGAGCAGGACCGGAGTGACGTCGACTTTCTGGTCACGTATCCGGAGGGGTACGACTACGGGCCGTGGATGGGGCGGGTTCAAGACCTTGAAGCCGCGCTGGGGGCTCTGCTGGGGCGGAAGGTTGACCTGGTGATGGTATCGGCCCTGAAGAACAAGTGGTTCCGGCGGGAAGCAGAAAAGACGCGGATGGTGATCTACGATGCAGCCGAAGTCGCCGAGGTGGCTTGAAGATATCTTGGAGGCGTGCGCCTTCATCGTTGAAACGGCGACTGGGCGTGAGCTCACCGACTATGAGAATGACCGCCTGCTTCGCTCTGCCATCGAACGGAACTTCGAGATCATCGGCGAGGCGCTGATTCGCATCGAGCGTACCGATCACCCAACGGCCGAACGCATCACTGACTATCGGAACATCATCGGCCTGCGCAACCGTCTCGCCCACGGTTACGACGCGACGGATCATGCCATCGTCTGGCAAATCATCCAGGAGGCTCTGCCGGTGCTGAAGGCGGAGGTGGATGCTCTGCTGGACGCGGAAATCACAGCCTCGTCTGAAGATGGTTGATCATTTGATACAGTCGAGGATCGCGGCCAGTCCATCCGTCTTGTTCTGCTCGAGGAGAATAGGAGTTCCACTGGAAGCGGAGCGGCTTGCCGTATCGATACGCGCCCTGATCGCGTATCAGTTGGAGGCACACGAGCCAATCTGCTGGGAGGACGCGCAGTCCGTGGCGTTGTCAACCTATTTTCTCTTGGGAGAATTGGTGATAAAGACCGACCTAGCGCCAATAGATGGGTACGGACCACCTGCACAACCCGTAGACGATACGAAGTCGTAGCACATGCGCAACTAGCCGCCGATGGAGAAGGCGCGGGCGGCGGCGAGGGATTCTTTGAGGCGGCCATCGCGGATGGCTTCGCTGGGGGAGACGTCGCCGAGCTGGGGGTTGAGGCCGATGAACCAGGCTTTGACGGTCTGGGCGGCGTCGCCGTCCAGGAGGAGCTGGGCGATCTCGTAGGCGATGCGAAGGCGCTGCTCGGTCTGGTAGTCGCGGATCTCGGTGACCTCGCCGGTGGCCCAACGGGTGACGGTCTTGCCGTCGCCGACGCCGGCGATGTAGGCGGTGAGGCGGCGGGAGAGAAGCTCCTGCAGGACGCCGGCGATTTCGGCGATCGGGGCGGTCGTGGCGCGACGGTGGGCGTGTTGGATGAGCGTGTCGGGTGCTGTCGTTGCCATCGCCACTCTCCTTGTCCGCTCAATGTCTCTCAAATGTCCTATCAATGTCTCATCTATAGATACGATAGCACGCGTGTCCAGGAGATCAGGTTCTTCGTGAATCGTGGCCAGCGAGCGAGTCGCCCCGGGCCGGCAGGGAGAATGGGAAGACCGGGCGCGGCCCGGGGCGCGGAGGCCATCTTTGGACACAACCTGAGGGCATCTTGAGCCGAACCACGCATCGGCGGAAAGAAGGCAAAAAGAAGGCGGAAATGATCCTTAGCAAGGTAAATATTGAAATCATAGGCCGTTTGGGTGGATACATTTGGCCTATTCCGTCTTGATGTTTGCCGTGATACCGTGAAACACCATTTTGGCGCATTTTTAACCGTCATGACGAGTCTTCGCCGTTGATGAAGCGTCTCCCGCGGTGGCCGCGGCGCTTGAGCGCGGCGGCTCCGTTCGATCTCGTGCTGGACGTGGGCGGTGCCCGCGCGGCCGACGATGTATTGCGTGCGTTTGCTGGTGCGTGTGGTTGGTCGTGTTCCCGCCAGAAAGGAGTCTGAGGTCATGCCAGCTCCCGAAGAGATGCAGCGCCGGGACGAAGTGAGCCGCGTCAAGGCGGCGAACGAGCAGGATCTGCTCAAGCTGCCGAACGTCACCGGTGTCTTTACCGGCCACAAGATCACGAACGGCGTCGACACCGGTCAGGTCGCGATCGTCGTCACGGTCACCGAGAAAAAGGACGTGCCGGCACGGCAGGCAATCCCCAAGGAGATCAATGGGGTTCCGACCGACGTCATCGAAGAGAAGATCGAGCCGATGCTCCTGCTCAACGCGGTGCGGCTCGAAGACATGGCGCCGATGGTCGATACGGGGACGTACGCGACGCTCGAGGGTGGGATCAGCGTCGGGCCGTGTCGCTCGATTTTCCTGGAGCCGCCTGACGTGCCGGAGGCCGGGAATTACGTCTTTACGGGCACGCTCGGGTGCATCGTGCGGGACAACAAGACGAACGACCCGATGATGCTCAGCAATTTCCACGTGATGTGCGTCGACAACACGTGGGCGGTCGGCAATACGATGGCGCAGCCGAGCCTGGTCGATACCGGGAGCTGCCCGGGGGACATCGTCGGGACGCTGACGCGGGCGGTGCTCAATACCGGCGTCGACGGCGCGGTGGCGACGATCGACGGGAGGCCGCACACCTGCGAGATCGTCGACATCGGCGACGTGAACGGCACGGGGACGGCCACGATCGATATGGCGGTGCGCAAGCGCGGGCGAACGACGGAGTTGACGCACGGCACCGTCACCGCGACCGACTACACGACGAGCGTCGACTATGGGGATGGGCTGGGGGTGGTGACCCTGACGAACCAGATCCGGATCGTCAACGACGCGGCGCAGAGCGCCTTCTTCGGGAAGAAGGGGGATTCTGGTTCGGTCGTCGTCGACGAGGACAACAACGTCGTCGGGCTCTATTTCGCGGGCAACGCGACCGGCACGGTCGGGGTCGCGAACCCGATCGCGGGGGTGCTCGCGGCGCTCGACGTTGCGTTGTGCACGAAGGGGATCAAGAAGATCGAGAAAGAGTTCATCAAAGAGTGGATCCCGGAGAAGGAGTGGAAGGCCGAGTTCAAGGAGCGCGGCAAGGAGTTTTTCAAGGACTGGAAGGAGTACGCCTACGAGAAGTTCGGGGCGTGGGAGGGATACGACCCCTGGCAACGATTCCCGTGGGAAGTCAATCCGCCGGGGCGGCCGCCAGTTGGGGGATTCCGGCCGCCGGTGGGGGGATTCCGTCCGCCAGTTGGGGGAATCACGGCGCCGCGGGGAATGGCCGCGGCCGCGGCCGGGGGCCGGATCGAGGACCGCCTGGCGCGGATCGAGGCGGCGCTCATGGGCCGGGCGGGCGGGATGGAGGCGGCGTGGGAGGCCACGGTCGAGCGCGGCTGCGTCGACTTCCAGCAGTTGCGGCCTGGTCCTGGTCCGAATCCGGTCGTGGCACCGCCCTTTTATGTGACCGTGCTCGATTACAACGGCGTACCGCTCCCGGCGACCGAGATCGTTTACTGGGGCGCCTTCACCGGGCTCAACGCCGGCTGGACGATGGAGATCAAGCTGGACGGGGAGTGCCCGGTCGTGCAGGCGACGCTCGTCCATTTCGCGGCTCCGGCGACGATGGAGGCGTACAACGCCGACGGGAGCCTGGCGGGCACGGCGACGATGACCCCGACGCAGATGGTGGCGCAGACCCTCATGATCGAGGGGAGCGCGATCGCCTACGTCCGGATTCACAGCCCGCAGGACGAGACGATCCTGCTGCGGCTCTGCTGCTGCGCCGACACGCCGTGCAAGGATCAGGACGAGGAGAAGCCGTGGCTGGTCGATCACAAGGCGGTCATTAAGGATAAGGAGCTGCAAAAAGAACTGAAGGAACGGAAGGAGTACATCAAGGAACCCAAGGAGTTCAAAGAGCCCTTTAAGGAGATGAAGGAGCCGAAGGAAGGCAAAGAGCTCAAGGAGCTGCGTGAGGGCCAGCCGATCCCAGTCCCGGGTGGACGGATGTCGGTGGAGGAACGGCTGGCAAGCCTGGAGGCGATGCTCGGCGGTGGGCAGGGCGGCCAGCACTTCATCCCGGGTGCGATGCGGCCTGACCTGGGCCGGGGAGCGTTGCGGAACGAACCTGACGTGCGTGGCCGGCTCCGCCGGCGCGGCTGATGGGGTGGCTCGTCATCACGGCGGAGGGCGACGAGGCGGGGCGCTGGGCGGCCGAACGGCTTGCATTTGCCGGCCTGGAGCCGCTCGTCGTTGTGACTGATGCCGATCTGGCCGGGGCGATCTGGGACCACCGCGTGGGGAACGACGGTACTGCGTCGCGCCTGACGCTGGGCGATGGGCGGGTGGTCGATAGCGGCGAGATCAGGGGGACGCTCAACCGGTTGCAGGTGGCGCCGCCGCCGCCGCTCGCGGCCGAGGATCGGGAGTACGGGTTTCACGAACTCTCGGCGTTGCTGATGAGTTGGTTGGCGTCGCTGCCGGGGCCGATGCTGAATCCGCCCGACACCCGTGGCCTGGCGGGAGCGTGGCGGTCGCCGGCGGAATGGGCGGTGCTGGCGGCCGAGGCGGGGTTGCGGGCGGCTCCGGTGACGGTCGATCCGGATTCCGAATGGCCGGGTGATGGATCGGGCTGGCGTGCCTGGCCGCCGTACGCACCGGTTGCGGAGGACGTGATCGTCGTGGGACGAGGCGGTCTTCGCGTCCGAGCCGATGGCCGAGGCGACGATTGACGCCTGCCGCCGGCTGGCGGCGGTGGCGCGGACGCCGCTGCTCGGTCTGCTGTTCTCCTGCGCGACCTGTGGGGGGAGCCCGGAGATCGCGGGGGTAACGCCGCTGCCGGACCTTCGGGCTGCCGAGGACGAGGTGATTGAGGCGCTTGCGCTGGCGCTGCGGGGTGAGCGGAACGGGCGGGGTGCGCGATGATCCTGCTCTGCGGTATCCCGACCGAGCCGCCGCTGGCGAAGGTGATCGAGCGGTGCGCCGAGATCGGGGCGCGGACGGTTGCGTTCAATCAGCGCGATTTCGACCGGATTCACCTTGCCTGGACGGTGCGCGGTGGCCGGGTCGCGGGGTCGTTGACGATCGCAGGAGTCTGCTACGACCTGGACGCCTTCGGCGGGGTCTATGCCCGGTTGATGGATGACCGACTCCTGCCGGAATTGGAGGATGAGCCGGCGGAATCGGCGCGGCGGTGGCGTTGCCGGCGGTTGCATGATGGTCTGGCGGGGTGGATCGATCTCGCTCCGGGCCGGGTCGTGAATCGCTTCCGGGCGATGGGCTCGAACGCGTCGAAGCCGTACCAGGCGCAGGTGATCCGGCGGTCAGGTTTTCTGGTGCCGGAGACGCTGGTGACGAACGATCCGGAGCTGGTGCGCGACTTCCGGGCCAAACACGGCCGGATCGTCTACAAGTCGATCAGCGGGTTGCGCTCGATCGTGACCGAATTTGGTGAGGACGATCTGGACCGGCTCGAGGCGCTACGTGCCTGCCCGGTCCAGTTCCAGGCCTATGTTCCCGGATTCGACGTACGGGTCCATGTCGTCGGGGACGAGGTGATCGCCACCCGCATCGACTCCCATGGGACCGATTACCGCTATGCCGACCACGGCGACGGTGGCACGGCGCTGGAGCCGTTCGACCTTCCCGGAGACCTTGCCGACCGCTGCCGCCGCCTGGGGCAAGGGCTGGGGCTTGCGTTCAGTGGGATCGATCTGCGGATCATGGCGGATGGGGCCGTCTATTGTTTCGAGGTGAACCCGAGTCCCGCATTTAGCTACTACGAATCGCACACTGGGCAGCCGATCTCGCTGGCGCTGGCGCGGTATCTGGCGGGGTGAGGCGTCAGGAGATGCCCCCTAACCGCCCCGGCTCCCCTTCCCCGATGCGGCAGGGGGAAGGGGGGAGGATGGGCGCGGAGCGGGCACGCCAGACGCACGACCCTGAACCATCCATAGGCGTTCCTATTCTGACTGATTGGCGGGGCCGCCCGGGATTGATGGACATTGCGGAATTGATCGGTGGTTTTCGGGGGCGGTGAACGGACGGGGAACGGCGTCTCCCCTGCCGCCCGGGGCTTACGGCCTGACTTGTACCCACATCTCAAGGACCGGGCAAGGAGGCGGCCAAGTGGAGGCCTTCGACGAGCAGGCTGACGACGCGCCAGCCCTTCCACAGCGTTTCCCAGCCGGGCGCGCCGTCGCCGCGGCGGCCCTGATGCCCGCCGAGCCGGGCGATCAGTCGCCAGCAGGTGTGGGCGGTCATCCCGCCGGCGCTCTGGCCGGTTTTGGCCGCCACCACCGCGATCGCGTCGGCGGGGATCACCGCGATGGCGGGCAGATCGGGGTCGGTGCGCGCCACCTGCCGCAGGTGCAGAGCCGCACCGCCGTCGGGGCCGCGACCCCCGGCACCGCCACAGGGTGGCGCGGTCGCGCAGGAAGCGGGCCTCCACCCGGCAGCCGGTCTCGGCAGCGATGGTACTCCTCGACCAGCCAGCGCCGCTGGTGCCAGGCGACCCGCTCCCAGGCATCGGCCTCGATGTGCACCGCCACGGTGGTGACCAGCACCCACTCCAGCGGCATGACGCCGGGGGGCGGGTGGGTCCCCAGACCCGCACCGCCCAGGCCGGCAGCGGGGCCTGGCCGCGCCGTCGGCCGGGGGGTGCACGGTCAGGGCCGTCCAGGCAAGGCCGACCCGGGCGGTGCGGGCGGGCTCGCCCCGCCGCGCCGTGACCGGCTGGTCGCGGTGGGCGACCGGGGGCAGGGCGGTCACCGCCGCCCGCACGTGGGTGGCGGTCGCGTCCGGGGCCGTGGCGCAGCGGTCTTGGGCGACCCGGACCGGCGGCGCGCGTCCGCCGCCTGGCAGGCGGCGAAGAAGGTGAAGACGTCCGCCCCCCGGTCGCCGACGTGGACCAGGTGCATCCGGGCGGCGGCGGCCCCACGTCCGCCACGGTCGGAGCCAGATGTCCGACTCGCGGGCGCGGTGGCGGCGGTCGGCGGCGCGGACGCCCCGATGGCCTGGGGCTGGCGCAGAACGGCGTCAGGGCGGCCAGCCGGCGCCCCGCCGTGTCCGGCCGGACCGCCAGGACGCTCTGCAGGAGGAAGCCGCGGCCCTGACAGTTGCCGATCGGGCCGAGCCCCTCGACGCTGGCGTAGCGGGTGAAGTCCAGCTCGGTGGTGTCCTGGATCAGCAAGGTCAGCCCCGGACCGCGCGCCGCTTGCCGGGTCTGGTCCCGGTGCGGCGCGGTCAGGGCGTCCACCGTGGCGGCCTCGGTCTGCAGGAGGCGGTAGCCCGCCTTGAGCATCGCCGGGGCGGCCGGCGCCGCGGGGAGCGAGGCGCCGGGATCGGCGGCGAACCGGGCCGCGACGGCGACGAGCCGCCGGGTCCGGCGGGCGTCCCCCAGGTCGCAGGCGCCAAACGTCTGCGCGGCCCACTCCTCCGGGTCGAGCACCGACGTCGGCGGGGCAGGCGGGACCAGGGACAACACGGGAGGCGGGGTCTCCATCCCCAGAGTCTACCCCCCGCCGAAGATGTGGGTACAAGTCAGGGTTTCGACCCGGGCTGAACGTGACAGCCTCTCCGAGGCTAACGAGTCGCGCACGCTAGCCTCGGAGAGGCTGTTCCGTTTAGCCCGGGCCGTGAGCCCCGGGCGGCGGAGGGACGGCGTTCCGAAACCCACCGATCAATTCCGCAACCTCCATCAACCTGGCGTCCGCCGCTCAACCCCCCTTGGCGGGCGGGTCCGCCCGCAGTTCGAGGACGCAAAGCCCAACGGATGAGCGACGGACGTCCCTGGGCATTGGGATCGTCCTTGGCGGGGCGGTGGGGACTCTGGGTTGCTTCGCTTCTGGTATTCAGGCACGGCGAGCCGCAGTGTCAACAACGGCGGGAATCACCATCACCGGCGCCAGCGGGTGGCGGTGTTGATGAAGTCGGATTCGAGCCAGCCCGCCGCGGTTTCGGGCCGGAAGACGTACCAGACCGAAGAGACCTCCGGGGAGTCTCCCCTGCCTCGGCGACTCCCATGTCGTACTTGGCTCGGTAGGCGGCATCGAGGCCGGTAACGGCAGCCGGGTCGGGGATGATCTCGGGGATGCCTTCCAGGATAACGACGTCGTCGCCGCTTTCGAGGTGGACGACCAGCGTAGGGTTGGCTTCGAGGTTGCGCGCCTTGACGCTGGTTCGATCGGTGCCGAAGTAGAGGGCGCCGTCGACCCAGGCACCCCAGACAGGGGCGACGTGGGGACGGCCGTCGGGCCGGGTCGTGGCCAGCCAGTAGTTGCGGGAGGCGGTCAAGCGGTCGATGGCATGGGACCAGGGGAGAAGACGTTTGGTCTCCTGGGAGATGCCGTAGGCGGGCGAGAAGTTGGGGCGGCTGGGGTTCATAACGGTGCTCCTTCGGTCGTCGGGATCGAACGGACCATCGTATATTCTACGACGTAGAATTCTCTTGCCTTGATTGTGTGAGATTGGGGGAGCGGATGGAGCGTGGGCGCAGCGGGCGGCCACCGGGCAGGCCGCGGGGAGGTACGGAGGCACTGACACGCGAGGGCGTATTGCGGGCGGCGATCCGGCTGGTCGATGAGCACGGTATGGACGCGCTGAGCATGCGGCGGCTGGCCGGGGAGCTCGGGGTCGACCCGATGGCGATCTACCATCACCTGCCGGGGAAGGCGGCGGTGGTCTCCGGGATGGTCGAGCTGGTGCTGCGAGAGATGCCGGCGGTACCCAAGGAGGGGTCCTGGCAGGAGCGGGTGCGGGCGTTTGCAGAGGCGTATCGCGGGCTCGCGCTGGCGCACCCCAACCTAATCCTGGCGATCGTGACCGATGCCGCGGCTGCGACGGAGGCGGCGCTGCGGATCAGCGGCCCGCTCTTCGCGGCACTGGAAGATGCCGGGTTGACGCCGGCGATGGTCTGGCAGGCCGGGGCGTTGGTCGTGGACTATGTTCACGGCTACGTGCTTGGCACCACATCGGATCCCCACGAGGTGTTGGCGCGGGAGGCGGAGATTCGGGAGCAACTCAAGACGACGGGGCTGGAGTTGGCACCGGCGCTGCAGCGGGCGTTTGCGGCGGCGGCCGAGGCGTACGAGTCCTTCGGGCCGGGACTGGGGATGATCCTGCGGGGGATCGAGGTGACGTTGTCCGCGGTTCCGCCTGATCGTGTGCGGCCGGTGGCGGGCAAGGGTTCTACGGTTGGCTGATCCGAGTTCAAGGACAACCGGCCTGAGACGGTCGTGGGGAGCATCAGAGGCCGGCGCTCTGGTGGGTGGTGCCTCGGAGCCGTTCGACGTCACGCATCGGTGGGTCGCCGAAGAGGCGCTTGTACTCGCGGCTGAAGTGCGAGGTGTCGTCGTAGCCGACGCGGAAGCCGGCGGTTGTTGCGTCGAGTTGCTCGCCGAGCATGAGGCGGCGGGCCTCCTGGAGCCGTAACTGCTTCTGGAACTGCAGTGGGCTCATGGCGGTGACCTCTTTGAAATGGTGATGGAAGCCGGAGACGCTCATGCCCAGGTCCCGGGCGAGGTCTTCGATGCGCAGCGGCTGATCGAAGTGCTTCCGGACACGGTCGATCGCCTCGGCGATGCGGTTTCCTTCGCCGCCCATGGACGCGATGTGGCGCACCCGAGCGCCCTGTGCACCCATCAGGAGACGGTAGACGATCTCCCGCTTGTTCAGTGGAGCGAGGACACGCACATCGGCCGGGGAGTCGAGGAGCCGGACGAGCCGCACGACGGCGTCGAGCATATCCGCGTCGAGCGGACTGACGTCGATCGCCGGCACGGCGGCGTTGCTGCGCGGAGCGGGG
This sequence comes from uncultured Chloroflexia bacterium, assembly GCA_963724285.1. Lineage (GTDB taxonomy): Bacteria > Chloroflexota > Chloroflexia > Thermomicrobiales > UBA6265 > CAVRUD01. The sequence goes on from CAVRUD010000031.1 coordinate 35,915, forward strand.
TGACCGGCTTCGACCATGACCGAACCGACGAGCGTGGGATCGAGGGCGAGGACGATGCCAAGATACGGGCGTTCCTCCGATGCTTCCGAGATACGGGTTGTGATCGGCAGCGCGGCGGACGAGACCAGATAGTGGGCCGGGTCGTACTGGTAATGGCGGTCGCCGAGCCTTACGTCTTTCCGTCCCTGCGCAATCACACAGAGGGACGGGTATGACGTGCCGTGGCCCTGTTCCGTGGGCGCGGAGGCCCGGCGGAGCCGGATGCCTGCTACAGGCTCCGCGATCCCGTCGGCTGGGACCGCTCGCGCGATCCGGGCCGCGAGTTCTTCACGGGCGGCGTGCATTCGGTGGGTATTGCGTTCGAGCGACATAGAGCCCTTCGGTCCTAATGAGTCCATTGAGACCCCGGTTTGCGATTGCCCTCGATTGTGCGTGATCGTTGCAGGATCGTCCAACAATCGTGGAGCATCGTTCTAAAGGTCTAGGCATGCGCACGCCTAGTATGGACGTTGTCCGGGTGAGGTCAACCCGGAACCTAGTGATCCGCTTGGACTTTTCCAGTCCCGGCCGGTCCACGGCATCCGGTCCACTCATCTTCCGGCATCAACCGCGAAGATCAAGAGAAGGGAACAGCTTGATGACCAATGAGCAGTCTGCCGCCGGTCGGATGATCGGCGATGTTGCGCCGAAGCTGGTCGAACTGACCGACGACGTGCTCTTCGGCGATATCTGGGAGCGCCCCGACCTGTCAAAGCGCGACCGTAGCCTGGTCACCGTGGCGGCCCTCGTCGCCATGTACCGGTCGAACGAGTTGCCCTCCCATCTGGGCCGCGCGTTGGAGAACGGGGTCACCCAGGAGGAGTTGGTCGAGGCTATCACGCACCTTGCCTTCTACGCGGGCTGGCCGTGCGCGATGACGGCGATGAAGGCCGCCAAGGCGGTCTTTGCCGATGCTGGCTCGTAGCACGAAGCAACAATCGACAACATCGGTGCGGTCTCGGTCACCGTCACCGGCCCAGACAGCCCCTAAACAAAGGAGCGAACGTGCAAAAGCGCATGCTCGGAACGAGCAATCTCGAAGTCTCGGCCCTCGGGGCCGGTTGTATGAGCATGACCGGTGGCTACAGTTGGTCGCCGGACAGGCAGGAGATGATCGCCCTGGTTGGGGCGGCGGTCGAGCGCGGCGTCACGTTTTTTGACACCGCCCAGGTCTACGGCCCGTTCGTGAACGAGGAACTCGTGGGCGAGGCGCTGGCCCCCTACAAGGATCGGGTGGTGATCGCGACGAAGTTCGCCTACGAGTTCGGTCCGAACGGGGAAAACCTGGGGCTGAACAGCCGGCCTGAGCACATCAAGCGCATGACCGAGGGCTCGCTCACGCGGCTCGGGGTCGAGGCCATCGACCTTTACTACCAGCACCGCGTCGATCCGAACGTTCCCATCGAAGAGGTGGCGGGCGCGGTGAAAGACCTGATCCAGGAGGGAAAGGTCAAGCACTTCGGCATGTCCGAAGCTGCGGCGGTGACGATCCGCCGCGCCCACGCGGTGCAGCCTGTTACGGCGGTGCAGAGCGAATACTCGCTGTGGTGGCGACGTCCCGAGGAGGACGTACTGCCGACGCTGGAGGAACTCGGGATCGGCTTCGTCCCGTTCAGTCCGCTTGGCAAGGGCTTCCTCACCGGCAAGGTCGACGAGAACGCCGAGTTCGCCAGCAACGACATCCGGGCCAGCATTCCCCGCTTCACGCCGGAGGCGAGGAAGGCGAACCGGGCGATGGTCGATCTGCTCGACGACATCGCGGCCCGAAAGCAGGCGACGCCGGCCCAGATCGCGCTGGCCTGGCTGCTGGCGCAGAAGCCGTGGATTGTGCCCATCCCGGGCACGCGGAGGCTGGAGCGCCTGGACGAAAACCTCGGCGCGCTGGAGGTCGAACTGACGCCGGACGATCTCGGCGAGATCGAGGCCGCCGCCGCGAAGATCACGGTGCAAGGGGAGCGGTACCCGGAGCATCTGGAGCAGCAGACCTATCGCTGAGCGGATAGGCGAGGCGATTTCCTGGACTGTCGAGTGCTGGGCGCCTCGGCGGACTCCGGCAAACGGAGAGGTCCGCGAGATGGGACGGTTTCGGTGGCGTGGACAGGACGGGGGATGCCGTCTCCGCGTCGCCCGGGGCTCACGGCCCAGGGTTGGCCCAAGGTTGGCCCGGGCTCACCGTCACAGCCTCTCCGAGGCTAGGGTGCGCGACTCGTTAGCCTCGGAGAGGCTGTTGTGTTTAGCCCGGGCCGTGAGCCCTGACTTGCACCCACATCTCGGACCCTGAAATCGGACCGTCGAAAGATGCCCGTAACCACGGGAAACGCCGTACGACCGGCTTTTCCTGGACGTCAAACGCGGGGGCGATGCTGGCGGATGCCGCCGGATGTTCCCAGTCTCCCGGCGGAATCGAAGCGGTTTTGGAGATGTGGGTACAAGTCAGGCCGTGAGCCCGGGCGGCAAGGTACGCGGCCCCGCCCGCGGCCACCGATGCCCCCGAAAACGCTTGATCGTTTCCGCCACCTCCATCAGCCGGCTCGCGATTGCGTGACGCGGCGTCATCTGAACGAGCGCTGGGGACGAGCAAGCGATGGCTCAACGCTCTTCAGTGGTGGCGGCCTGGGCAGGGTGGCGCGTAGCGTGGGTTGCGAAGCACGCTGTTCCGGCTATGGTTGAATTGACGTCTGGCTACCAGGGTGATCCGGGAAGCTCTGGCGCTTCGACCATCATCAGGGAGTGGCTGGCTCCCTGGTGAGCGCGTGGATCGGCCCGTCCGCGCTGCGCCGTGCAGGATCCCGTGCATACGTCCGACATCCTGGAGTGGCGCCATGAATCGTTCCCTCCGTCCCGGAGACCGTTCCTCATTATCCACACGGCTCGATCGCCGGCGGCTGATGGGTGGCATCGTGGCCTCCGGTCTCTCATCAGCCGTCGTGCCGCGCGGTGTCACCGCCACGCGCCTCCAGGCAGGGGAGGACAGGGTGGCCGCGGTCGTGTCCTCGCACGGGCTGGCGACCGAGGCCGGTCGGGTCATGCTGGAGGCGGGTGGGACCGCCGCCGATGCAGCGGTTGCCGTCGCTGCTGCTCTGAGCGTGGTGGAGCCCTTCTTCTCGAGCGCGCTCGGGGGAGGCCTCTGGGGGCTCTACTACGACGCCGAAGCGGGTGAGGTCACCAGCGTCGATGGCGTCGGGCCGGTCGGCAGCCGGGCGACGTTGGAGGACTACCGGCAGCGCGTCGAGCAGCCGGGCATGCACCAGGCAAACGTGCCCGGCGCGTGGGACGGTTGGATGCTCTGGCTCGATCGCTACGGCACGCTCTCGCTCGGCGAGGTCCTGGCCCCGGCGATCGGGCTCGCCCGCGATGGATTCCCCGTCAGCGCCGAGCTGGCGTACTACGCCGGGGTCGACCAGGCCGTGATGTATGCCTATCCGGATTCTGCGCGGACCTACCTTGCGACCGGCGCGCTCCCGGTTGCCGGACAGATGCTCCAGTTGCCTGACCTGGCCGGCACGTTCCAGGCCCTGAGCAACGCATACGACGGGGGCGGGGCAGATCGCGGCGCTCAGGTCAAGGCGGCGCGGGACTACTTCTACCGTGGGCCGATTGCGGAGGCGATCGTGGCGTTCTCCGAGGCGGACGGCGGCTACTTCACCATTGACGACTTCGGCGGGTTCAGCGCCGAGATCGTGGAGCCGATCGCGCTCGACTATCGAGACGTCCGGGTTTACCAGAATCCGCCCAACAGCCAGGGCATCGCGATGCTGCTGGCGCTCAACACCCTCCAGGGCTACGACTTCTCGGAACTCGGCCCCCTGTCGGCGGATACCGTCCATCTGCAGGTCGAGGCGATCAAGCTCGCGTTCGCCGATCGGTACGCCCTCGTCGGCGACCCGGCCGTCGTCGATGTGCCGGTAGCGGATCTCCTGGACGAGGAGCACGCGGTCGAGCAGCGGGCGCGGATCGATGCCAACGCCGCCATGTCGTGGCCCATCACAAGTGGACTGGCGGCCGCCAGGCGGGCCTCGCATACGACGACCTTCCACGTGGTCGACCGGTTCGGGAATGCGGCGGCCGTGACCACGAGCCTTGGCCTGCAATTCCTCGTGGTCGGGTCGACGGGGATCCACATCAACGAGCGCAACCGGTACTTCGCGGTGGACGAGGGGGATGTCAACCAATTCGGGCCCGGCCGCACGGTGCGTCACACCTCCTGCCCGTACATGGCGCTGCGAGACGGCAGGCCGGTCATACTCGGCGGCAATACGGGGGTCGACACTCAGCCCCAGGGGCAGCTCCAACAACTGATGAACATTGTCGATTTCGGCTTTGGCGCCCAGGAGGCGGTCGATCAGCCCCGGTTCGTGAGCACGGCGTTTCCGGCGTCGACCTATCCCAACCAGGCGGCCAACACGCTCAACATGGAGGCCGGCTTCCCGGAAGAGACCGTCATCGGACTCCAGGCTCGCGGGCACGACGTGCGCGTGGGCGAGGGCGTTTTCGGCAGCGCGAACGTGCTCGTCGTGTCCGGCGATGGCAGTGATGTCGCGGTCGGCACCGAGTCGCGGACAAGCGATGCCTCCGGCGCGATCATCTCCAGATCACCGTGATCGGATTGATGGGGCGCGCGTGACGGCACGCCGCTAAGCGTCACCCGGGCCACGCTCTTGCGCATGGATGTGCAGTGGTCGAGAGCGCCGGGTGACGGCCGCATCCGTTCCAGGCCATGGTTGCTGGCGGACTGCTCGAACAATCGTCGTGTGGGCAGGCTCCAGGAGCCCTTGGTTGGCGAAACACCGCCCGCAGCCGATGGCTGGACTACATCAACTCGATGGGGCTGATGTGCGGACTTAAAATTCGGGGTGGCCGTGCGCGATGACGGCCATGAAGGTTGTCAAGGAGGTCTTTGCTCGGGAAGGCGCGTAACGCGCATCCCTTGACCGATGCGTTGTGCCATGCGCGACGCCCAGTCCCGAAAGGATGCTCGATGTTCCAGAACTCTCGCGTTGCGATCCGCAGGGTCGTCACCTTGCTCGTTGTGGTCGCCTTTGCCGGCATGATGTTCCCGGCCGCGTCGGTCCACGCCCAGGCAGAGCAGTCGTTCGTCGTCGACGACGCGGCGACGGCCAACCCCGACCTGATCGAAACGGAACTGGTGGTGCCGGATGGCTTTGACGTCGAGCCGCAGACCCTCCAGGTGCCCGAAGGGTTCACCATCTCCGTGCTCGCCGCCGGGCTGATCGCGCCGCGCTTCATGGCCTTCGACGCCGCCGGCAACCTGGTTGTCGCCGACATGGGTGCGGGCGCAATCTACCGATACCCGGCGGACGAGGCAGGCGCGATCGCGCCGGCGGCGAGCCCGTCCGAGACCCTGGTGGAGGGACTGGACGTTCCCTCTAGCGTGGCCATCCAAGAGGTTGATGGCGAGACGTATCTGTATATTGGCGAGCAGACCCAGGTCGCTCGTTACCCGTACGCCGCCGATGGACCCGTTGGCGAAGGCGAGACCGTCGTGCCCGATCTGCCGGTCGGGGGGCATGCGACGCGGACGGTCGTGTTCGGTCCGGATGGGTGGCTGTACCTGAGTGTCGGTTCCTCCTGCAATATCTGCGACGAGACCGAACCGCTGCGGGCAACGGTCTCCCGCTACCGGCCCGACGGCAGCGAAGGCGAGGTCGTCGCAGTAGGGCTGAGGAACGCGGTGGGGCTGGCGTTTCAGCCGGGAACGGAGACCCTGTGGGCGACCGTCAACGAGCGCGACAACCAGGGCGACGAGATTCCGCCCGACCTGGTAACGATCGTCGAACCGGGCGCCAATTACGGCTGGCCCGCCTGCATGCCGCCGGACGGCACGCCGCAAGACGATGGCGCTGACTGCTCCGGTGTGACGGCGCCGACGGTCGGAATCCAGGCCCACTCCGCACCGCTCGGGCTCGCATTCTACGAGGGGGACGGTGTGCCGGAGCAGTACGCCGGAGACCTCTTCGTGGTCCAGCACGGCTCGTGGAACCGAACGGAGCCGGCCCCGCCGAAGCTGCTCTGGATCGACATGGAAGACGGGCAGCCGACGGCAGCGCTCGATTTCGCGACCGGCTGGCAGGACGAAAGCGGCGATCGCTGGGGTCGCCCCGTCGGGATCACCGTTGCCCCCGACGGCAGTCTGATCGTCTCCGACGACGAAGCCGGTCTGCTGTACCGGATCCTCCACGAGGGGTAGCCACCGCGATTCCGGGAGCCGGCAAAGCGCCAGGGTCTGAAGGACTTATCCCCACGTTATGTCTTGGATGAACACTACGGCCCGGCACACCCATCCGAACGGCCAGACCGTCTTCGTGCTGGAGGGCGTCGATGGGTGCCAGCGGCATGGCGGATCGGCCGAGGCGGCCCGCCTCGGCGCCCGGCCGCTTCTTGGCGCATATCACGATGCTGGAGGTCGATGAGCAGGGCAATAGCACGGTGTGGGGGCGAGCACGTTACTGATGAGGAGTGCGGGCAGTAGCCTGAATAAGCATTCGGTAAAATGTGATGGAGGGGCAGGCCGGTCGGCTTGCCCCTTGGTTTGCGGACGATGGAGGGATGTCGTTAGGAAACGGACGTTGTTTCCCGGTCTGGAGCCGTGGTGGCGGGTTGGGGTGGCCTGCCGTGCTGGGATGCGGTCGTCGGGATGGTGGCGATGAAGAGGGCGCCGCCGCGGGGGATATTGGCGGCGGTGAGGGTGCCGTTGTGGGCGAGGATGATCCGGCGGGAGACGGCGAGGCCGAGGCCGGCGCCGCCGGTCTTGCGGTTGCGGGAGGTTTCGCCGCGGTAGAGGGGGGCGAACAGGTTGGGGAGGTCGTCGGTGGGGATGCCGGGGCCGGTGTCGGCGATGGAGACCGTCACCTGTTCCGGTTGCGGTGCCAGGGTGACGGTGACCTCGCCGCCGGGCGGGGTGTAGCGCAGGGCATTGTCGAGGATGTTTTCGAAGGCGCGGGTGAGCAAATGGGGATCGGCGGCGACATCAAAAACGGGGTAGGGCGATGAGGCAAGAGCGGTTGGGGCGTTCAGGGTGAGGGAGATGGTTTTGGCGGCGGCCTGGGGCTGGAGGGCCGCGACGAGGTGGTCGAGCAGTTCGAGGAGATCGACCGGCTCGCGGGTGGGTGTCTGGTCGAGATATTCCAGGCGGGTGTAGGAGAAGAGGTCGTTGATCAGGCGGTCGAGCGCTCCGGCCTTCTCCAGGGCGACGGTGAGGTAGTGGGCCGATTTCTCGGGGGTGTTGGCGACGCCCTGGGCCATGCCCTCCAGGTAGCCGCGGAGGGAGAAGAGGGGGGTGCGCAGGTCGTGGACGATGGCGGCGATGAAGAAGCGGCGCTCCTGTTCCAGCTCCGATTGCTGCTCGAGTGAGGTGCGCAGCGCGGCGCTCATGCCGGTGAAGGCGGCGTTGACCTCGGCGACTTCGCTGACGCGGGAGGAGGGGAGGACGACGTCGAGGTCGCCTTCGGCGATGCGGTGGGCGGCGTCGCTGGTGGCGGCGAGGGGCTTGACGACGGTGCGGCCGAGGAACCAGCCGATGCCGCAGAGGGTGAGGACGAGGGTGGCGACGGCGACGATCGGGATCTGCCACGGGGGGCCGGTGCGGCTGAAGACCCGGCTGGTCTCCTCCGTCCTGGAGTAGAGGAGGGCGATCCGGGGTGGGTTGGAGTTGGGGATGGTGATCTGTTCGACGATATAGAGGCGCTCGGCGCTGGGGCTGCCGGATCCTGGCAGGTCGGGGCTGGTGCGGAAGACCTCCTGGCCGCCCTCCGTGAGGACGACCTGGAGGTCGAGGCGCTGGAGGTCGGGGAGGATTTGGGCTTGCCAGGCGGGGTCGGTCCAGAGGGCGGCGTCGTTCTGGAGGCGGGCGGCCATGTCGGCGTCGGGCTCGTCGGCCCAGTTGAGGGCGTGGAAGGTGACGGCGGCGGTGAGGAAGGTGGGGACGACGATGCCGACGATAAGGGCAAGGATGAGCCAGCGGCGGATGGAGAGGGTGGGGGAGCCTTACCAGCTTCATCGCCGTGGCTCGCCTTCGAAGCGGTAGCCGACGCCCCAGACGGTCACGATGTATTTCGGTTGGGCCGGGGTCTCCTCGATCTTCTCGCGCAGACGGCCGATGTGGACGGTCAGGGTGTGGCGGTCGCCGTATTCGCCCCAGAAGCGCTCGAAGAGGGCGTCGCGGGTGAAGACCTGGCGCGGGTGCTCGGCGAGGAGCTGGAGGAGGTCGAACTCGCGGGCGGTGAAGGGGACGGGCTGGCCGTCGACCTGGACCTCGCGGGCCCGGAGGTCGATCTTGAGGCGGCCGTAGTCGAGGACGTTGGGGGCGGAGGGTTCTTCGCGGCGGGAGCGGCGGAGGACGGCTTTGACCCGGGCGACGACTTCGGCGGGGGTGGCGTTCTTGACGATGTAGTCGTCGGCGCCGAGGCCGAGGCCGCGGATCTTGTCGCTGTCCTCCTGGCGGGCGGAGAGGATCAGGACGGGGACGTCGCTGGTTTCGCGCAGGCGGCGGAGGATGTCGTAGCCGGACATGCCGGGGAGCATGAGATCGAGGAGGACGCAATCGACCGGCTGGCGGTCGAGCAGGGTGAAGGCGGCGGGGCCGTCCGGGGCGGAGACGACGGTGTGGCCGGCGGCTTCGAGGAAGTCGCGCATGAGATCGACGATATCGGGCTCGTCGTCGACGACGAGGACGGTGGTGGTTGCTGACTGGTCCATCGAATGCTGCCTGTGGTCCCTGCCTAGGCGGTGATCTCGGTGCGTCTGTGCCCATTGTGGCCCCGGAGGATTGGGAAATGGAAGGGGGAAAGGCGGTTCGGAGAGGGTTGCAATGGGTTGTTGAGGGATTGTTGAGGATTTTTGGGGGAGGGAATGGGGACGCCGTCTACGCTGCCGCCCGGGATCAATCCCCCTACCCAGCAGGCTGAGAGACGGAAGCCGGCTCAAGCCGGCTGGAGGACGTCACCGGGATCGCGGTTGGGCGGCGATGGCGTGGCGCCGGGGTGGGGGCAGGGCGCATGCCATGCGCCCCTACGGCTTTGGGGCGGGCATCGGAGACGGCGTTCCCTGTCGTAGGGGCGGACCTCCGTGTCCCGGTGGCAGACCGGGTTGTCCCGGATGGGGAACGTCATGTCCAACCGGGAACCGGACGACAGGCGGCCGGGCGGACACGGAGGTTCGCCCCTACGACATGATTCGCCCCGGAAAGACCCAACCTGGTCATTTCTGATCGTGGTTGATCGGATGTGGGGCTCTGCGGTGCTTGGTGGGATTGGAGGAAGTCGCTATGGGGTGTTGATTGGATGTTGAGGAATTGGGGCATCGGAGGTTGAGGGGGCGTCCCTAGCATCGGTCTCACGGGTCGCGGGGTCAGGGTCCCGGGGCTGTTGAATTGGGAGACGATGTGATGGGTATTGCGGCGATCTCGAGATTTGTGTTGAGCCATAAGCTGCTCGTTGGCGTCGCCTGGGTGCTGATAACGGTCGTTGCCTTTGCCTCGACGGGGCCGGCGACGGACGCGCTCTCGGAGCGGTTCGATCTGCCGGGCAGCGAGAGCACGGAGACGAACGACGCGATCGCCGAGCGCTACGGCACGGGCGGCCAGGCCCAGCCGCTGGTGGCGGTGGTCGAACTGCCGGAGGGGACGACGGTCGAGACGCCGGGCGTGACCGATGAGTTGCGGGCGGCGTTCGATGCGGTCCAGACGGCGGCGCCGGAGGTCCGGATCGCGTCGTTCGCCTCGACAGGTGACCGCGATTTCGTCTCCGAGGATGGGCGGACGACCTTCGGGCTGATCTTCCCGACGTTTGCGGGGCCGGGATCGGAGTCGCCGGAGACGCCTGCCGTCAAAGAGGCGCTCGATGGGGTGCGTGTCGCGGGGGCTCCCGTGATGCTGACCGGGTTGAGCGAGCTGGACAACGGGGGCGAGGGGAGCGAGGAGGGCGATAGCAGCGCCCTGGTCGAGACGCTGGTGGGCGGGCTCGGGGCTTTGATCGTGCTGCTCTGGATCTTCGGCTCGTTCCTGGCGTTCCTGCCGCTGGTGATCGCGGCGGTCTCGATCGTGACGACCTTCCTGCTGGTCTGGGTCCTGACGGCGTTCACCGACGTGAGCGCGGTGGTGCTCTTCCTGATCGCCTTGATCGGCCTCGGGGTGGCGATCGACTACTCGCTGCTGGTGGTGACGCGGTGGCGGGAAGAGCGGGCGGATGGCCTGAGCAACCGCGACGCGGTGCAGAAGGCGATGGAGACGGCCGGGCACGCGGTGGTCTTCAGCGGGACGACCGTGGCGATCGGGCTGAGCGCGCTGGTGGTCTTGCCGGTTCCTTTTATCCGGAGCATGGGGTACGCCGGCCTTCTCATACCGCTGGTCAGCGTGGTGGTGTCGATCACGCTGCTGCCGGTCCTGCTGGCGACGGTCGGGCCGAAGCTGGACTGGCCACGGCTGCGGCGTGGGGATCAGGTGAGCCACGCCTGGGAGCGGTGGGCCGCGGCGGTTGTGCGGCGGCGATGGCTGGCGGTGGCGGGCGCCTGCGTGATCCTGGCGTTCCTGGTGGTGCCGGCATTCGGCCTGCAGGTTGGATTCCCCAGGGCGGAATCGCTGGCGAAGTCCGGTGAGGCGCGGGACGGGGTCGACGCGCTGGACGAGGCCGGGATCGGGCTGGGGGTGCTGACGCCGTACGAAGTCCTGGTCGAGGATGGTGCTCCGAGCGATCCGGCGGCGGTGGCGGACCGGCTGCGCGACGTGGACGGCGTGCAACTGGCGACCGCGCCGGAGGGCGACCAATGGCGGCAGGGCGAGACGGCCCTGGTGACCGTGCTGCCCCGGGCGGACGGGAATTCCGCGGCGGGGGCCGATACCCTGGAGCGGGTGCGTGGCGCGGCGGACGACGCGGCGGGCTCGGTCCAGGTGGGGGGGTCGTCGGCGACGAACACCGACCTGACGGAGGCGATCTACGACAACTTCCCGCTGATGCTGGGCTTGATCACCATCGTGACGTTCGTCCTGCTGGTGCGGGCGTTCCGGTCGCTGCTGCTGCCGCTGAAGGCGGTGATCCTCAACGTGATCTCGGTGGGGGCGGCCTACGGCGTGATGGTCCTGGTCTGGCAGGAGGGGTACGGGTCCGAGCTGATCTGGGGGATCGAGGCATCCGGGGCGATCACGGCGTTCGTGCCGATCCTGGCTTTCTCGTTCCTGTTCGGCCTGTCGATGGACTACGAGGTCTTCATCCTGACGCGGATGCGCGAGGAGTACGACGCGACGGGATCGACGGACGCGGCGGTGGTCCGGGGGATCGGCCGCACGGCGCGGCTGGTGACGGCGGCGGCCCTGATCCTGACGCTGGCGTTCGTGGCGATGGGGTCGGCGCCGGACACGACGGTCAAGATCATGGCGACGGGTCTGGCGGCCGGGATCTTGCTCGACGCGACGATCGTGCGGGCGCTGCTCGTTCCGGCGACGGTCTCGCTTGATGGGCAAGTGGAACTGGTGGCTGCCGCGCTGGCTGGAGCGGTTTGCGCCGGCTCCGGACGGCGGGACGGTGCCGGCTTCGGCGGCGGATTAGCCCGAACGGCGCCCCGTGAGGGATTTCCTCACGGGGCGCCGTTCGGCATGGAGAGCGGCCAACCGCATGGTCACGTCGTGAAGAAAGGCCGTATCGTCACGACTATTGGTTGACGAGGTTGAGGATGTTGCCATCCGGGTCCTTGAACCAGGCAACCCTCAGGTCGCCGGCGACGTGGACATCGCCTTCGCGGGTCATCTCCGGCACGTCGTAGTGTTCGAACGCGACACCCTTGGCCTTGAGGGAGCGGACCGTGTCATCCAGGTTCGCGCCGACCGCCCGGATGACGGCGGTGGCCTGGTTGGTGCCGGCGTACTGCGAGCGGTAGACGTTGAGCGTGGAGTTTCCACGTTTGAACGAGATCACTTCCTGGCCGTCGCCGCCGATCGGCGTCAGGCCGAGCGTCTCTTCGTAGGATCGTTTCCCGACCGCCAAGTCCTTGACGGCGACGTTTGCGGCGGCGTCTGTGTTTCCCAGCATGGTGCAAGCCTTTCTTCGCGTGACTGGACCCGGGAGCGCCGGCCTGCGCTCCGGTGAGACTGCGTGCACCCCTGTGCCACACGTCCTCGAAATCGGCCTGATAACGATCACTGATAACGATCACTGATGACGATCAAGCATGTGCAGGGCCTCTGCAATTGTTGTCGAGGCGATGTCGAAAACGGAGGGTGCCGAACGACTACTAAGTGAAAGGACGTTGAGCGGTCGGAACTGGAGAGGAGGATCGGACATGACACCTCAAGCGCACGGATTCGGGGCGGTTCTGGAGCAGGCGAGCGAGCGGTTGCAGGCGATCATGGCGGTGGTGCTGGCCACCGGACTCCTCACCGCGGTCGTTACCGACGGCATCGTGCCGGTCCTGGTGACGAAGGCCCTGCTGGCGGCGATGCTGGTGCCGACGGTGATGGTGGCGCTCGCCTTGACCCAGAGCCGACCGAAGCCCGAGGTGCGAGAGCAGTTGCAGGTACTGCGCGGCGAGGCCACGGAATGGGAATCGCCAATGGAGATCGCAGCATGAGTGACGACGTGAAGCCCCGGCTAATAAGCCGGGGCTTCTTCATGTACCGGAGATGTCACCGGCGCGGTCGTTATTGGGTGCCTTCTCCTGAGCGGTGGAGTTCGGCCCAGTGGGACAAGGCGTTGCCGACGCGGGTGGTTGGGGTGCTGCCGTCGTTCTTCGTCGTGATGGCGGTGCAGGCGCCGTTGAGGACATCGCCGCGGTGGTAGAGGTCGAGGTGGAGGCGATGGGCGCGGCGGCTGGCGTCCGGGGTGCCGATGTCGCCGGGGAAGATACCGGTCAGGTGGCCGTCCTCGTAGGTGGCGTCGTTGATCAGCATGCGGAGGTCGTCGCCGAGTTTGGCGTGGATGTCGCCCGATTCGGTAAACCAGAGCGTCAGGAGCACGTAGTGGATGCCGGACCAACACCGCTGGATGGCCCCCTCCAAGGCCGAGGACAGCAGGTTGGCCTCGGCGTCCGGAAAGAGCGCTGCCAGAACGGTCGCCCCGGCGCGCACGCGGCTGGGAACCCGGCGGGATAGGACGGATACGGAGGGGTGGGGATGTAGAGGTTGAGGTCTGGCTCGATCGTGATCGGACGGGCGATCCAGTAGTGATACTTGGCGTCCCAAACGGCGACGAAGGTGTCGAAGATGGCGACGCTGAGCATGGCCAGGACGGCGGCGGCCGCGCATCGCCAAGATCGGTTGCGCTCGATCAAGTGCTGGGCGTACACGTGTACAACCCGTCGGACCCGAGCTGAGCCAGGAGTAGATGATCCGCTCCTGTGCGAGGGTGCGTTGCGCGGTGGCCGCGCGCACGGCGCAAGCTCGGCCTCCCAGATCGGGGAGCCATACGCGGGAAACGGCGCTGGGCGGATGGCGTCGCCACTGGGCAGCACCCAGGTCGCCCAGGTCCCGGCGATCACGCCGAACGGCGGGTCGACGAAGTTGGGCGGAGTCGGCTCGTAAAAGCCGTCCCGCTGGGCTGACCGGAGCCGTCCCACTCGGCGTCGGAGCCGTCGGCCTTGCCACGAGCGACGGCCAGCGCGCCCACCGCCTGGCCGAGCGCCAGCCCGACCTCGATGTCGCTGCGGTAAGCGGCGCCGGCCCAAAGGCGGGAAGTGGCTGCCTCTTCGGCCAAACAGCGAAGCCGTCGGCGGAGGCGTCCGGGAAAAGGTAGGCGAGCACGGTCGACGCCGCACCGGCCACGGCGGCGTGGATGGAGGGGAACGACGAAGCGGAGGCGGTCGCGTCCCCGACGACGGTGATCCGCTCGTCGGCGACCGCGGGCGCCGGGCGAGCGTAGACCGCCTGGGCGTTAAGCGCGGCGACGACGGCGTCATGCATGGCTGCGCGCAGGTGGGCGTGCGCCGGGATAGCGTGGAGCGCGGACGGGCTGTACGCATCGGAGAGCTGCATGCCCAGCTCCAGCCAGGGGATGACGGCCGGCCGGCCGCCCCAGCGAGCGACCAGCTCGGCCGTGGCGTCGGTGCGTTTGGCCTGGAGGTCGAGGAGCTCATCGATCTCGGAGGCGCTAGGCGCGGACGGCGCTCGGGCCGCAGCGCGTCGGGCGCGGCCAGCAGCCAGGTGTGGCCGGACAACAGCAAGGCGCTCTCCTGCCGCGTGACAGCCGCGAACGCAGCGGTGACGCAACCGATATGCGCAGCGCTGAGCCCAAGCCCAGACCGCTCGCCAAACCGAAAAGACGACGCCGGTCGAGGGCGAGAATAGCTGCCTTAGGCACCCAACCGGGTAAGGGGGACTTGTATCGAGCTGGCGGGTCATGGCCGCTCCTTTCTGATCGTGAAACAACGGGCGTTGCTAGTAGCTTAGCCCGCTGCACGATGAGCGTGAGCGGTAGCGTACGGGCAGTGGCAACACAGACGACGGCGCGTCAGGCCGACGGACCGGTAAGGACACACATTCGCTCCACGCATGGCGAGCCGGCGACGTCGGTGCCGATTGCACAGAGAGCACAAGCCTAGCCGCTGGCCGGCGAGTGGGCGCATCAACGGAAACGTGGAATTCGTTATTGGCGATCGGCGAGCGGTCTAAAGACAAATGGGGAAGAGGATCATGTGAGCCTGGGCGTAAGCGTCAGGTTCAAAGGATGCCGAGACGGCGCGCAGCGGCGACGGCGGCGGTGCGCGAGCCGACGTCGAGCTTGCCGAAGGCATTGGCCAGATGAGTGTGGACGGTGGCGAGCCGATGAAGAGGGACGCGGCGATCTCGCGGTCGGAGAGGTTCGGCGGTCAGCTCAATACCTCTACTTCTCGCGGTGTGAGAGAGTGGTTTGCTGCACGGTCAGACGGCCGCGGCTCGGGCGCTTTCTGGATCGCATTCATTACGCAAATGGCCTCGGCCGCGCCTCGTAGGGCGACATACGCGCCTCTCGGCGCAGGTCGCCACGAAGGCTGCCTCGCCTAACGCGGCCCGCAGGGTATACACGTTCTTCTCGTAGCGAGCAAGCTCCTCGGCATAAGAGTAGTGCGGAGCAGCTCGCGGTTCGCCTCGCGGCGCCTAGCAGGCGCGCGGCTCACTGCATCTGACCTATTGCGCGGCGATCTCGGCCAGTCTCATAAGGCAACGAGTCAGCGCAGTGGCGTACGAGGTTTGGCAGATCTCCTCCTGCGAGAGCGCGCCGCTCGGGCGTGATCCCGCGCGAGGGCGACTGCTAGGTTTTTTTTATATTGGTCAGGGCATGGGCTGCGCGGAACGGGTAGCTTCTGGCGGAACAGGGCAACGCCTCCTCTAGCGAGCGTTCCGCGACCTCGATTTCTCGCAGTCGGAACGCCTGCATACGGACATTGCGTAGCGAGAATGCGGTACAGGAACGGTCTCGGTGCGGGCTCAACTCGAGCGCCTCTTAGTGGAACGCTCGCGCGCGGGCGAACTTCCTGTCTCTCGGCGATACACGCGGAGCGACGTGAGCGCGTGGGCGATCGCGTCGGTGCGTCAAGCTCGCGCGACAGCGCGAGGGCTCGCTCACGGAGTGCCTCGGCACGATAGTGGTCGCGCAGACGCGGTGCGAACGAGCCTGCCTCTCGCAGGACGGAGGCACGCAGGTGAAGGGGAGCAGCGTCACAGATGGCAACAGCGCGGTAGAGCCACTGTAGACTTCGGCTAGTTGGCCGGTCAGTGCGCAGTAATGTTGTAGCGCGCCGCAAGGCGAAGAAACATTTCCAACGAGCTATGCGCGGACGCACAACTCACAGCCGCTCGCAGGTTGTACACATAGGCGTTCAACAGCTGTACGGAGGCGCAGGTGTCTCGCTGCCATTGGAGGTAGAGAACGGTCGCTTCGGCGCGGTCAGTGAAGTAGTAGGAGTGTCGCTCGCGCATTGCCTCGGCTTCGCCGCTCTCCTCGAGACGGTAGAGGGCGAACTCGCGTACAGTCTCCAGCATCAGGTAGCAGGATTCTCTTAAGGGCTCCACATAACGGCGCAACAAGCTCTGATAGAACAGAGAGAAGAAGAGATAGAAGACGGGGAGCGCGGAGCATGGAGATGGAGAGACGGACGCGGTGGCGCCTGTCGGCACACTGACAAGTGACTCTCAGCCTCGCGATTGCCTCTCTGGCACGGCGACGGCTTCTGCTGACTATAGAGTGAAGCCGCCGATGAAGACGCTCAGGCGGCGGAAGAGCACTTGCTCGTCAGGGGATGAGCAGGTCGTGGCTCCAGGCGATGGTGTCGCGCATGGTGCGTTGCCGCTCGGGCAGGTCCCGCGCCCCGCCGGTCAGCAGGCGTAACCGGTCGGACAGGCGCGCCAGGAGGGCGGCCGGCGTGAGGGAGCGGACCCGGGTGGCGGCCAACTCGATGGCCAACGGCAACCCGTCCAGGCGGCGGACGACCTCGACAACCGTGGCCGCGTTCTCAGTCGTGAGGGCGAAGCCAGGGTCGGCCGCCCGCGCTCGCTGGACGAAGAGCGCGACTGCCTCCGGCTCGACCGCTGCCGTCGGGGCCAGCGATCGGGCCGCCTCGGGGAGCGCCAGCGGCGAGACCGGGTAGACCTGCTCGCCGGAGAGAGCGGAGCACAGCGCGGGTGGTGGCCAGGATCGACAGACGCGGGCAGGCGGCCAGCAGCTCGGCCAAGCGGGGACGCGGCCTCGGACCAGGTGCTCCAGGTTGTCCAGCACGACCAATTGGCGCCGCTACCCCCAGAAGCGCGCCGAGGCGCTCCACGAGCGGCCGGTCGCCGCCCTCCCGCACCCCCAACGCTTGGGTGACCGTCGGCAGCATCAGGGTCGGATCGGCCACGGGCGCCAGACCGACGAAGACCACCCCGTCGGGGAAGCCCGGTGCCAGCCCGAGCGGCGACGCGCGCCGCCAGCCGGGTCTTGCCCACCCCGCCCGGGCCGGCCAGCGTGACCAGGCGAAAGGCGTCGCCGCGGAGGAGGGCGCAGACCTCGAGCGACCTCCCGATCCCGGCCCACGAAAGCCGGTCAGCCAGGCGAAGGCAGAGGCGCGCCGGGCTGGTCCCGGTCCGCGAGACGGGACCAGAGAGGCACCGGCTGGGGACGGCTGCGGTCGGCGGGGGCAGATCGCGCAGGTGGGTGTGCACCGTGCCCTGCCACTGGCCCAGGAGCTCGGGCACCGGCTCGTAGGTGGGCGGCTTCTTCTCTCCGAGTGCCGTTCGCTCGGCGCGATAGCGATCCGCCTGCCCATCCAGATTGGGCAGGAGCGACGCGACGATGTCGGCAAAGAGGGTGCCCGGAACGATCGGGCTCGAGGAGCCTCCGTTGGTCAGCACGACGGTGACGATCTGCTCCGAGGGGATCGTCAGCAGCAACGTGCGGACGCCTCCCATCCCACCGGCGTGAGAGACGAGCGTGTAGCCACCGTAGTCCGGGTCGATGCGCCAGCCGATGCCGTATGAGTTGCCGTCGGGCCAGCGCGATGAGGGCTCATGCATGGCGTCGAGCGACTCATCGGAGAGGATGCGGGTCTGATCGGCCAGGCGCGCCTTGACGTGGAACATGCCGAAGCGCAGGAGGTCGTGCGCGCTGCAGTAGACGGCCGATCCTCCTGGGTGGTCGAAGTCGTAGAAGGGCAGGGGGAGGCCGTCGGGGGCGTAGCGCGCGGCGGCGTACGGCGCCAGCCCTGGGGCGATGCCGATGGACGAGCGGGTCATGCCGAGGGGTAAGAACACCTCTTCGCGCATGAAGTCGGCGTACGGCGTGCCGGAGACGCGCTCGATGACGTAGTCGAGGATGCCGTAGCCCAGGTTGGAATAGTGCGGGCGCTCGCCCGGCGCGGTAACGAGGTTGGCGTAGCGGCGGATCGTCTCGTCCATCGGTGGGCGCTGGTACGGCTCATCCTCGTAGAAGAAGTGGTAATGCAGTGGGAGGCCGGCGGTGTGATCGGCGATGCGCCGCACGGTGGCGCCGGCCGCGTCGCCGATCCGGGCGGTCACCTTCGCGTCGCCCAGGTAGTCGTTCACCGGACGATCCAGATCGATCAATCCACGCTCGACCAGGATCATCAGCCCGGTCGTGGTGATCGGTTTGGAGATGGAGGCGAGCGAATAGGGCGTGTGCGGCGTGGCAGGCAGGCGCGCCTCGCGGTTCGCCCAGCCGAAGCCCTCCTCCCACAGGATCTCATCGCCCTGGGCCACCGCGGCGGCGACGGAGGGTATGCCGTGCTCCAGCATCTGCGTATGGATGATCTCGCGGATGTGCCCGAATCGCTGAGACGTCTTCACATCGCCGCCAGTTCCCATCAATTCGATACCTCCACGAGCCGACGAAGACGTTCATAAGACGTTCAGATCTTCAGGTCGGCGGATCGTCTCGCAAAAACGCGCGGGGTGCCACACCGTTCGGGACTGACGTCCCAAGCTCGGTGACGGAGGTCGGCTCAAGAGGAAGATGCGATCGGGTGTTGAGGAGCTGTTGAGGGCCGCCACCACAGCGCGTTGAGGGTGCGGCCCTACCTTCGTATCACGACAGGTCGCCCGGGTATTCCCCGGTTTGGTCCGTCGGTGGATTGGAGTCTCTTAGCGGGCGCTTAGGGAGGCGCGCCAGGATGGAGAGCATGGCCCGGAGGAAAGGCCACGGTGATGGACAGCCGATTCAGCGGGCGACGCCCCGGGCGATCGTCTCGAACGATGGACAAGGGATGGACCATGAAACGTCGAGTTGCGGAGTACGGCCGGTTACAGCGGGTGGTTACGGGGTTTCTGGCCCGCTACAGCGTTCCGTTCTTGCGGGTCAGCCTGGGGCTCGTCTTCCTCGGATTCGGGTTGTTGAAGTTCGCGCCGGGGGTGAGCCCGGCCGAGGATATCTCCGCCCGTACGGTGGACGCGCTGTCGTTGGGGATCGTCGAAGGACGGCTTGCCACGGTCTTCGTGGCGATGATGGAGACGGCAATCGGGCTGTGCCTGGTGACGGGTCGCCGGATCAAGCTCGGGTTGGGGCTGCTCGGGATGGCGATGGTCGGGGTGCTTTCGCCGCTGGTGCTCTTCCCGGGTGACTTGTTCGACGGCAAGTACAACGCGCCGACGCTGGTTGGCCAGTACGTCTTGAAGGACATCGTGCTGCTGGCCGGGACGCTGGTGGTGGTCGCCTGGGAGCTGAACCGGACCGCGCTGATGGGTTCGGGCGAGCCTGGACAGCCGGGCGGCGGCGACATGGCGATGGAGATGGCCCGGGGTGATGCGCCGCGGCCGGCGCGGGGCCCGATGCGGGTGTGGGCGTGATCCTGGGCTGAGGGTTCCGATCGAGTCGTCCTTGGGAGGCCCGGAGATTGCTCTCCGGGCCTCTTTGTGTTCGTCATCGCCGAGCGGATTTTGGCAATGGCTCGACATTTTGTAGGGGCAGACCGATGTGTCTGCCCTGCCCAATGACCGCGACGATCCGGTGTCGAGATCCGGTGTCAAGATCGGCCGTGGGACCGCGGACCGGGTGGGCGGTCGAGAAGGGCAGACACGCTGGGTAGATCGGTCTGCCCCTTCGAGGGTCGCGCCGTCTCCGGTGTTCGCCCGGCAGTGGAAGGGACCGATTTCGGAGAAGGGAAGTGCTGATTTGCGCGTGCTCTTCGGCTAGACCGCTTCCGCCAGGGACGACGAACCAGTCTGCCGGTAGTCCTCATCGTTTAGCACGCGTCAACAGTTTGAAACGTTGCGATTTGGAGCGTTCGCCGCGTCGGCCCAGGTCGGTTTGGGTCGGCCGGGATGAAGATGGAATGCGGTGTTGAGCGGATGTTGAGATTTGGGACCATGGGATGTTGAGCCTCCTTTCTTAGCATCGAAAGAGACAAACGGGACGCGAGCTGGTCATGGGGCCGGCGGACGATCCGTCTGAGGATGAACGGAGCTCGACATGGTCGATTCGGCAGGTTTGGCTTTTGGGTCTCTGGTGCTCGCGAGTGGCGGACCTTGGGGAGACGGTTGGGAGGGGGGATGGCTGCTGGCGCGCCTCGCCTTCACGGTCCTGTGGATTGTCGTGGTGTTCGTCATCGTCCGGTTCGTGATCTTTGGCCGCTGGGGTGGCCGCGGACGCGGCGGCTGGGGGCCATCGCCGATGGAACAGGCTCAGGGTGTGCTGGCCGAGCGCTACGCCCGGGGTGAGATTGACGCCGAGGAGTACCGGGCGCGATTGGAGACGCTGAAGGGGTAATGGGAGGTTAGACGTGAGTAGAGTGCCCCCTTCCCCCGCTGCGGCAGGGGGAAGGGGGAGGTTCGCCGGGCGAACGGCTGACGAGGTTGAGAGACAGCCGAGGAGGCATGAGATGAGTGGTCGCGCTGTTGACGTTGTGGTTCCTGAAGATGCGGCGGGTGGAATGAACCGACGACAGGCGCTGCAGGCGATTGGGGTTGGCGGGCTGGCGGCGGTGCTGGCGGGGCGCGAGGTTCGCGAGGTGGCGGCGCAGGAGGCGAGTCCGGCTTCGGGGACGCCGGTGGCGCAGGAGGATCTGGCGGAGATTGCGGGTTCGGTCCGGTACCAGCACCCGGAGAAGCGGTACTTCTACATGCCCGGGTTCGGAGACGATGCCGTCGTGGCGGCGATCCACGGGTTGGACGTCGATACGTATCTCCAGATCAAGGCGCAGTTCGACGATGCCGCCAGAGGCGCGGCAGAGGAGCTGCTGGCGGACGAGGCGTTCGCGGCGATGGTGGACAGGTTGCCGTTCAAGGCGGGCGAGACGGTGCTCGGCATCGGCGCGAGCCAGATGGACGATTTGCAGTCGTGGTTCGAGATCCTGCGGCATGCGCTTGATATCCGGCGTGGCGCGGATGGCATCCAGATGGTCAATATGGCCGTATCGGGACAGACCTCGACCGATGCGCTGCGCTACTTCCCTGGCCTACTCGGCATGACCCAGCCGCGGTGGGTGTTCTGCGGGGTGGCCGGGAATGACCTGACCCGGATCGCCGCGCTGCCGGATCGAACGCTGGTCAGTTTCGCCGATTCGGAAGGCAACAAGCTGGCGATGCGGCAGGTCGCGGCGGTGGATCCGGCGATCGGCTGGGTCTGGGTGAACCAGTGGCCGGTGGACGAGGAGCGGGTCGCGAACAACCCCAACTTCCAGATGGGCGGGTCGAGCTGGCGTAACGCCGACGTCGATATCGCCAACGCGTTCTACGCCGCGCAGCCGGAGACAGTGGTCGATCTACACACGGCGTTCGGTGATCCAGTTGGATCCGGGTTGCTGGAGGAGGACGGGCTGCACCCGTCGCTTGAGGGGCAGAAGGTCTCGGTGCGGGCGGTGTTGGAGTCGTTGGGTGGGTGAGGAGTACGTCGGTAGGGCTGCTCGACTCAACGATTCGGACAATTCAGGAGTCTCGTTGGTATGGCTACTGCGACGACCATCGCGCGATCCCGGACCGGCTGGCGCCTGTCGCCGGGGGTGCGCAAGGCGACCCTGGTGCTGCACATCTTTTGCGGGGTGGGGTGGATGGGGGCGGATGTCGTCCTGTTCATTCTGCTCTTCCGCGGGCTGACGACGGACGACGGCTCGGTGGCGGCGAGCTGCTACATCGCGGTGAGCGAGTTCGTGCCGATCGCCGTCCCGCCCTTGAGCCTGGGCGTGTTGCTGACGGGTTTGCTACTGGGCTGGGGCTCGAAGTGGGGGATCCTGCGCTACTGGTGGGTGTTCGTGAAGCTGGTGCTGGCGTCGATCATGGTGGTCCTGGTCTTCACCAGCCTGATTCCGGGAGTCAATGACCTGAACTCGCCGGACGCGACGACGAGCGCCGATGCGGTCCGCGACAGCCTGGGCTCGGCGCCGGAGCAGATGATGTTTCCACCCATTGTTTCGTTCTTAATGTTGGGGACCGCGGCGGTGCTCTCGGTCTACAAGCCGTGGCGGCGGACGCCGTGGACGGCTTCGGCCGCGCACGAGCGTTAGGCACAGCGATGGCAACCAGGTGTGTCGATTTCGAAGTGCTCCGATCGACCATCTCTCGCCGGTCCGACTGACCGGCTCGACGCGAGGATGCCAGAGGAGAACGACATGACCGCTACCTACACCTTCGACGTCTTTTCCACCGTCGACGGCTACGGCTCCTTCGTCGCCGGCGCCGACTGGGGCGGCTACTGGGGGAAGCAGGGCCCCGAGTTTCTCGACCGTCGCCTCGCCATGTACGGCGAGGGGCAGCGGATGATTCTCGGGGCCAACACCTTTCGGCTGTTCCTCCGGCTGTTGGGACCGATGAAGGAGCTCGACCCCGTGAACACCCGGATGAGGAACATGCCGACAACGGTGGTGTCGACGACACTCAAAGGACCCCTTGACTGGCCGGACGCGACCCTCGTGCGCGGCGACGCCGTCGATGTCGTCGCCCGGCTCAAGCAGGAGTCCGATGTGCCGTTGCGCTCGCACGGCAGCCTGTCGATGAACCGGGCGCTGATGGCCGCCGGCCTGGTCGACCGCGTGCAGGTGACGCTCTTCCCGGTCATCACCGGTCAGACCGGGCGGGAACCGATCTTCCAGGATGCGGCCGACTTCGACCTCGAGCTGGTCGAGCACCGGACACTCGACGGTCACATCCAAGAGCTCATCTACCGACCCACCCTCCATTGACCCGCACCGCTGGGGAAGCAGGGGAAGAGGATGAGGTATCCGTGGGCCGACAGTCCGTTTCGAAGCTGACCTGACACGCACCGAAGGAGACGAGCATGACCGCAACGCCGCCGATCGTCGACCGCGAGACCTGGCAGCAGCAGATCGACGCGCTCCGCCTCCGCGAGAAGGCCCACACCCGCGAGGCCGACGCGATCGCCGCCGCCCGGCGCCGGCTGCCGATGGTCGAGGTCGACGCCTCGACCCCGGTTGTCGGCGCACACGGGGAGGTGCCGCTGATCGACGTCTTCGCGGGCAGGACCCAGCTCTTCGCGGCGTACATGATGTGGTACGACGGCGCGAGCGCCGCCCACCAGTGCGAGGGCTGCACCAAGGACATCAGCCAGGTGCTGGAGCTGGGCTACCTGCACTCGCGAGACGTGACCTTCGCGGTGCTGTGCGAGGGGCCGTTCGACGAGAGCAACCGGTACCGGGAGTTCATGGGGTGGGAGATGCCCTGGTACTCCGTGCCGTCAACCTCGGTCGACGCGCTCATCGCCGGCCGGCATTTCGGGATGCGGACCTGCTACCTGCGCGACGGTGACCGGGTCTTCGAGACCTACTGGACCACCGGCCGCGGCAACGAGCTGATGGGCAGTTCCTACGCGATGCTCGACATGACCGTCTACGGCCGCCAGGAGGCCTGGGAGGACTCCCCCGAGGGCTGGCCGCGACCGTTCTTCAACACCACGTCCGCTCAGATGCGCACCGACGCCGCCGGCCGCGCCGTCAATCGGCCCGACGGGCGGCCCATCTCGCAGTGGTCGCGGCTGGCCGCAGGCCGCTCCGACGACCTCGGCACCGCCGGTGTCACCCCGGCGGGCCACCGCCACTGAGCTCCTCCGAGCCGCACAATGACAAGCGCACCGACGATGGCTGCGTTCGTCACCGTTCCCCGCGGGCTGTCACTCAGGCTTCGCTGCACCATGACATCAGTCCTGGCGGGGGGTGATCCCGGCGGTCGCGCGGTAGCTTCTTCGGTCGCTCTGAGGGTGTATCCATGATGCTTGAGAACAAGGTCGCGGTGATTTACGGCGGAGGAGGGGCGATCGGCGGGGCAGCCGCCCGGGCCTTCGCCCGCGAGGGGGCCAGGGTCTTCCTGGCGGGCCGGACGCAGGGCAGGCTCGACGCGGTCGCGGCCGATATCCGGGGCAACGGCGGGACGGTCGAGACGGCCGTGGTCGATGCCCTGGTCGAAGCCCAGGTGGATGCCTTCGTCGACCGGGTCATGGAGCAGGTGGGGAAGATCGACATCTCCTTCAACGTGATCAGCATCGGGGACGTGCAGAAGCCGCTGATGGAGATCTCGGTCGACGAGTATGTTCAGCCGGTGATGATTGCGGTCCGGTCGCATTTCCTGACGGCCAGGGCGGCGGCGAGGCACATGGTCGAACAGGGCTCGGGCGTGATCATGGCGTTCGGGGGCGATGGCCCCCAGACGCTGGCCGGACTGGGCGGGTTCAAGGTCGCGCTGGACGCGATCGAAGGCAACCGGCGGCAGTGGGCCATCGAGTTGGGGAAGCAGGGGGTCCGGGTGGTCACGCTGAAGACGGGCGGCATCGTCGAGACCATCACGGGCGATGATCCAAACATCGAGGAGATCGCCGAGGGACTGCGGGCGAGCGCCATGCTGAACCGGACGGCGACACTGGAGGACGTGGGCAACGTCGCGGCGTTTGTGGCGTCCGATCTGGCGCGGTCGATGACCTCGACCGAGGTAAATATCTCGTGCGGGGCGATTCCGGATTAGCTCGGCGGCTGAAACCCCGGGATTGATGAAGGTTTCGGAATTGATCGTGGGTTTCGGGCGACGCGGCTGGTCGGGGACGCTCCGTCCGCTGCCGCCTCCGCGGTGGCCGGTAGGCGGTAATTGCCGCCGCTTGACATCGTCAGGGGTGGTTCGTAGGATGGCGCAATCCTCAACGGACGCGCATCGCGTTGGCTTCGGGACACGTCGGTGAGTTCTCGATCGCCACATGAGTTGGCTGTCATCGAGACGTCCTAGCCATCGAGGCGCAACAACGGGTCCCTGCTGACCGCCTGATCGGCAGGTTGATGGTATGCCACGCGATGGAGGCGCCGTATGAACGAAGGTCGCGACGCGGGAATGACCAGTCGGCGAGGACTCATGCGCACCGGGGCGGCGCTGACGGGCGTCGTTGGCGCCGGGCTCGCCACGCGGAGTGTCCGGGCGGCGGACAGCATCGATGACAGCCTGCTGAAGCGGGTGCTCGACCGGGGCCGGGTGATTGTCGGCACGGGAGCGACGAACCCGCCGTGGCATTTCGAGGACGAGGACGGCAAGCTCATTGGCATGGACATCGACATGGCCAAGGAGCTCGCCATCGGTCTCTTCGGGATCGAGGAGGACCCGCTGGCCGCGACGACGAGCACGTTCGTGGTCTGGTCGAGTTCGTGGTCCAGGAACCGAATGCGCGGATTCCGAACCTGCTCACGGATAAGGTCGATGTCGTCATCCAGTTCATGACGGTCAACATCAACCGAGCAACGCAGGTCGAGTTCACCATTCCCTACTATCGCGAGGCGACCACGTTCCTGCTCCCGCCGGATGCGCCCTACAGCACCATCGCCGAAATGCAGGGTCAAGGACTCACAATCGCCGTTCTTCAGAACGTTGCCGTCGAGCAGTCGACGCTAGCGCAAATCCCCGACGCGACGGTCGACCAGTACCCGTCGATCGCCGATGCGATCGCGGCGATGGACGCCGGCCGCGCCGACGCCGCCGGGGTGGATCTATCGAGCGGCAAGTGGTTCGCGGCGGCGACGCCCGGCAAGTACAAGTTCACCGACGGCTACAACTCCCAAACCTATGCGGCCTCAGTCAAGCCTGGTGACCAGATCTGGCTGAACTTTGTCAACTCCTCCTTCCATGAAGCAATGGTCGGGATCAACAACGCGCGATACCGAGCTTCGTTCAAGCAGTGGTTCGGCGAAGATCTGCCGTTGCCAACGGTCGGATTCCCGCTCGAGTTTCGGTAGAGCGCCAGGGGGGACGGCCGGACCGGACACCCGGTCCGGCCGTCCCCGTCTGCCGGGGATCGCACGTTCACCCCGGTACCACGAGACTGCCAATGTTGACGGAGATCCTATCCTTTCCGTTGTTCATCGATCTCCGTTTGCCGTACCAATTGCGCTGGAACTACGTCACCGACCATAAAGAGTGGTTCATTGATGGGCTGATCCTGGCGATCTGGATGTCGGTGATCGCCCTTCTCATCGGAAGCGTGATCGGCCTCGTCTGCGCGTTTGCGCGGTCATCCGGCAACCGCATGTTGTCGGTCCTGGTTACGTGTTATGTCGAGCTGATCCGGAACGTCCCGCTCCTTCTGCTGGTTTTCATCTTCTATTTTGGCCTGCCCCAGGCGTTTCCACGGGGGTCGAATCCTCACGAGTTCATCCTGACGCTGTTGCCGACGCCGGAACGAACGTTTACGGTCGCGCTGTCCATCTACGCGGGCGCGTATCTGACCGAAATCTTCGGGTCCGGCATCCTGTCGGTCAGTCGACGCTACCTGGATGCGGGGCGATCGCTTGGGCTCGGCCGAATTGCGCTGGCTCGGTATGTGGTTGTCCCGATCATGTTTCGAACCGTGCTGCCATCTCTGAGTAATACGTTCATCTCGCTGTTCAAGGACACCGGTGTGGCCTTCTTCATCGGCTCACGCGATCTCAGTTTCGCGGCGAACAAGGTCAATACCGACTTTTTTCGACCGATTGAAGGCTGGGCGGCGGCAGGCGCGCTCTACCTGTTGACCGCGTGGACGATCGCGATCGTCTTGCGGTTCGCCGAAAGCCGGATCAAATGGAGCATCTGACCGTACCTCCGAGCCGGACGGCCATGCGGATTCCGGGAGGCGCTGCCCGATGGACGTAGTCTGGGACAACCGTACGCTGCTTTGGGAGGGGCTGAAGTACACCTTCAAGCTCTTCGCCGTGGTGATCGTTCTCGGCACAGTGGTGGGCACCGTCTTCGGACTCGGTCTCTTGTACGGGCACGTGACGATCAGGGGTGCGATCCGCGCGTATGTCGATATCCTCCGCGGGATTCCGCTGATCGTCACGATCTTTCTGATCTTCTACGGATTGTCCGCCTACGAGATCAACCTCAGCCCGTTCCAATCGATTGCGCTGGCATTGTCGATCTTCGCCGCCGCACACATGGCAGAGATCGTTCGCGGATCCGTCGGCTCGATCTCGGCTGGACAGACAGACGCCGCGAAATCCCTCGGGCTGACCTTTTGGCCCCGGATCTGGTCCATCATCCTGCCGCAGGCTGCCCCTGTCATGATGGGGCCATGGACCAATCTCGCGGTGGACACGTTCAAGGCGACATCGCTGGCGATCCTCGTGAGCCAGGCCGACTTCCTGTTTTCGATCCAGAAGCGCGCGATTGCCGAACGTGAATACCTCGCCTTCTATCTGGCCGCGATCGTTGTCTATTTCGTGTGCTGTAGCGCGATTTCGCAGGCGGGCGCCTGGGCGACGCGGCGCATGCAGGTCGGCGGGGTTTCGTGATGACGCCTGAAAGGACCGCACGTCAGTGACGGCAACCCATGCGCGTGATGCTTCGGCCCAGGCAATGGTGACAATCCGAGGGGTACAGAAGTATTACGGTAACCTCCACGTTCTCCGGGGCGTCGATCTGGATGTCCAAGCGGGCGAGGTTGTGTGTGTCATCGGACCGAGCGGCTCTGGGAAGACGACGCTCCTGCGCTGCATCAATTTTTTGGAGACCTATCAGGACGGCAGGATTCTGGTCGATGGTGCGCTCGTCGGATACCGCGAACGGAACGGCAAGCTCGTTCCCGCCCCCGAACGAGAGATCGCGCGGATCCGGGCCGAGACGGCCATGGTGTTCCAGCAGTTCAATCTGTTCCCGCATATGACCGCGCTGCGGAATGTCACGTTCGGACCAACGAAGGTGCGCAAGGTCGGGAAGGACCAGGCGAAGAAGCGCGGCATGGAACTGCTGGATCGGGTGGGGCTGGTGGATAAGGCGCAGTCGTACCCGAACCAGTTGTCCGGTGGGCAGCAACAGCGTGTGGCGATCGCCCGGGCGTTGGCGATGGAGCCGAAGGTGATGCTCTTCGACGAGGTGACCTCCGCGCTCGATCCCGAGCTTGTCGGTGAGGTCCTGGGGGTGATGCGCGATCTGGCGACATCGGGCGGGGTGACCATGATCGTCGTGACGCACGAGATGCACTTCGCCAGAGAGGTCGCGGATCGGGTGATCTTTATGGACGATGGGGTCGTGGTCGAAGAGGGGCGTCCAACTGACGTCCTGCTCAATCCGCAGACCGATCGGTTGCGAGCGTTTCTCAGCCGGTTCACGGCGTCGGGATTGGGGCCGTCGATCTAGCGTCTCGGCTGGGTGTGACGGGTCGGCTTACGCCGGAGCGTCCCTAAGTGAGCCGTTGGACCTGAATTGCCACCCAAGCGCCAGCCCGCCGGGTCAGCGATCCCGATCCGTACCCCATTCCGTCCGATGTTCCCATCGAAGGAGGGTCGTGCGGGACCGGCGATCGTCACGTGATCGTGGTGCAAGACGAGACCTGCCTGCGCTATGAACTTTACGACGCCGCACCGCAGCCCGATGGCAGTTGGCAGGTATTCTCGGGGCGCGCTATGACCTATAGATGAGGCCGGAGGAGTGGACCTCGGCCGACGCGGCGGGTCTGTCGATCCTGCCGGGGCTGGTGCGCTACGAGGAGATCGCCGCCGGTGCCATCCCCCATGCGCTCCGCTTCACCGCCTCCCTCACCCAGGAGGCCTATGTGTGGCCGACGCGCCATCAGACCGGCGCGACGACCGATGCCGGAGAGCCGCCGATGGGGCAACGCTTCCGGCTCAAGGCCGGGGGCGATATCGACGGCTTTTCGGAGACTAACCAGATCATCCTGCAGGCGCTCAAGACCTACGGGATGCTGCTGGCAGACAACGGCAGCGATTGGTTTCTCTCCGGGGTCCCGGATGACCGGTGGAACAACGACGACCTGCACGAGTTGCAGGAGGGCGTTCTCGGGAGCGACTTCGAAGCCGTCGACTGCTCGTCCCTGATCGACGACCCAGATTCGGACCAGGTTGTCTGAGCGGCCACGATCCGACCTCAACAGCGCCTCCACGATCTGCCCCGCTCCCGGCGCATGCGCCGGGAGCGGGGCATTTTGTCTATAGAAGCCACCGATTCCGGCTGCGGTGGAAGTCGTCACACCTCCCTGTCGCACACGACGTCTCTTCGACGCACGGCCCCGTGGCTGGAGCACGATGGGTCTGAATGAACCGTCCGGAGGAAGACGCAACGGGGAGTTGAGGGAGTGTTGAGATTTCCGCGCATCGGGGGTTGAGGGTGCGTCCTTACCATCGTTCCTAGAGCCAACGAACGCGCAAGCGGCGGGCGTTGGGACCGGCGGCGGAAGGTCGCCAGGCAGCGGACCAATCAGGTCTGGGGGTGAACGATGGCGCAGGTGATGGAGCGGCCGAGAACCGTGCAGCAGGAGGTCACGGTACGGGCGCTCCCGCAGACATTCGAGGCCGCGGGCAAAGCTGAGCAGGACGGCGGGGAGTTCGTGGTCGAGACGAAGGGGTTGCGCAAGCACTACGGCGAGATCATGGCCGTTGATGGCGTCGACCTGCGCGTGCGGCGTGGCGAGGTCTTCGGCTTTCTCGGGCCGAATGGCTCGGGGAAGACGACAACGCTGCGGATGCTGCTCGGGTTGGTGACGCCGAGCGACGGGAACGTCACCGTGCTGGGCGAGCAGCCAGGAGCGGCGGTGGGCCTGGCCAGGATCGGGGCAATGGTGGAGACCCCTGCCTTTTACCCCTTCCTCTCCGGCCGGGACAACCTGAAGGTGCTGGCAATGCATGCCGGGGTGTCCGAAGGACGGATTGGGCCGGCGCTGGAAACCGTCGAGCTGTCGGATCGGGCGCGGGACCGGTTCGGGACCTACTCGCTGGGGATGAAGCAGCGGCTGGGGGTGGCGGCGGCCCTCCTCAAGGATCCGGAACTGCTCATCCTGGACGAGCCGACCAATGGGCTCGATCCGGCCGGAATGGCGGAGATGCGCTCCCTGATCCGGACGTTGGGGCAAGGGAGCCGGACGGTGCTGCTCTCCAGCCACATGATGGGTGAGGTCGAGCAGGTCTGCGACCGGGTCGGAGTCATCCAGGCGGGTCGGATCATCGCCGAAGGGACGGTCGATGAGCTGCGGGGCGAGGATCGGCTGCGGATCGTGGCGGAGCCGCTGGATCGAGCGCGGCGGATCGTGGCGAGCCTGCCGGGGATCGAGCGAGTGATCGCGGTCAACGGCGGCTTGTTGGCTCAGGGAGATACGAGGGCCGCGGCCTCGATCAACCGGGCGCTGGTCGAAGCGGAGATCGCGGTGAGCGAGGTCCGCGTGGAACGGGCGTCTCTGGAAGAAGCCTTCCTGCACCTGACCAAGGAGAGCGGAGGTCAGTCATGAGCGCGACGATGACGGTGAATCGCTTGAAGCCGAGCGCGTCGTCGGGCCCCGGCGGCGTCAACCTGAAGGGGGTCATCGGCAGTATCGCGGCGGAGGTGTTTGTCCTGCGAAAGCGGGTGAGCACCTGGGTGCTGCTGGGCATCTGGGTGGCGCTGGCCGGGTTCTTCGCCTACATCCTGCCGTACGTGACCTATCGCAACGAGCGCGGCGATCCGGGGGCGGAGCCGCTGGACGCGCTGCTGCCGGGCAACCTTGTTGGCGCTTTGAACGCCGGGTTCCCATTCTTTGGCGGCGCGATCGCCCTGATGCTCGGCGTCCTCTCGGTTGGCAGCGAGTTCGGGTGGGGCACGTGGAAGACGTTGCTCACCCAGCGGCCCGGGCGCCTGACGGTCTTCGGGGCGAAGCTGGTGGCGCTGGCCATTGCGCTGATCCCGTTCGTCGTGCTGACCTACGCGGTTGGCGCCATCGGCAGCGCGGTGATCGCTCAGCAGGAAGGCGCGGCGAGCAACTGGCCGACGGTCTGGGAGATCACGCGGGGCATGCTGGCGGGCTGGCTGGTGCTGGCGACGTGGACGGCGCTGGGCGTGATGCTGGCGACCTTGACACGCGGAACCGCCCTGGCGATCGGGATCGGTATCCTGTACGCATTGGTTGTTGAAGGTCTTGTCACTGCGCTGGTCGGCGTCATCGGGTTCCTGGAACCCGTGGTCGAGATCTTCCTGCGCGCGAATGCCTATTCGCTGGTCGAGGCGGTCGGCGTGGCACGGGATGATGTCGCCCAGAACGGCCCGGGTGCGTTCGATGGCCCATACGTCGGCTGGGTCCAGGCGGTGGTGACGCTGGTAACCTACTGCGGCATCTTCACGGGGATCTCCGCCTGGGCACTGCGACGGCGGGACGTTGTCTAGGGATGAAGGCCGTGCGAAACAAGCGTTGAAGCGTACCGATGAGCGCGGGGTGGACTGACCGCCCCGCGCTTCGCCAGGAAAGGATCGGAGGATGGCGCAGGTTACCGAACGGCGCGGTGGAACGGGAGCGGGCGAGGTCAATCCAGGCATCGTGACGGCTTACGTGGTGACCGCGGGGCTTTACGTGCTGTCGGTGCTGGTCCAGGCGTTTTTGGCGGGGCGTGGGCTGTACAACGATTTCGACCTGATCGATGTCCACGGTGTTGTGGCCAATCTGGTCTTCTTGCTGGCGGTCGGGCAAGTCGTGCTGGCCGTGATGGCGACAAAGGGGAGTACGCAGCGGTCGATGCTTGTCGGGTTGGCCGCGGTGGTGTTGGTGCTGACGGTCGCGCAGATCGGGATGGGATACGCGATCGAGAACGAGCGCGGATTGGGCGGCTGGCACATTGTGAACGGGGTGCTGATCTTCGGGCTCGCGACCGCGAACCTGGTACTGGTGCTGGGGAATAGGCGATAGGCGCGGTTGGGTGTACGCTAGCGTACACAAGCTGTGACGTAGGCCAAAGGTCATAGGAACGAATGCTGCTGGCCCCTCGTGAGGAGCCGGCAACGTCCGTTCAGCGCAAGGCAGCCGGCCGATCCCGAAAGCACGAGATGGTGGGGCGCCGGTACGGTGGCCGGCGCCCCACTGGTGGAGGTCCTGGCCGTCGATGGACCGTCCTCCTAGGCGTACAACCGCGTCGCCATCGCCCACGGCAGCCGACGTCCAGCCGCGGACGCCGATCGTGGTGCTGCCCCGGCCGCTGACGCCGCTGTTCGGGCGTGAGGCCGACGTTGCGCGCGTGTGCGAGGTGCTGGGGCGGGCGGACAGCCGCCTGGTGACGCTAACGGGTCCGGGTGGGGTCGGCAAGACGCGGCTGGCGATCGAGGTTGCGGCGGCGCGGGATGTGACGGTCTTCCCGGATGGGGTGGCATTCGTGCCGCTGGCGGGGATCGGCGATCCGGCCCTGATCTTGCCGTCGATTGCCCGGACCCTGGGCGTGCGGGAGACAGGGCGCGGTCGTCTGCGAGAACGGCTGAACGCGTTCCTCGGGGCGAAGCGACTGCTGCTCGTCCTCGACAACTTCGAGCAACTCCTGCCGGCGGGGTCGGAGCTGGCCTCGATTCTGGAGACCTGTCCCGGGGTGACGATGCTGGTGACGAGCCGGGCGGTGCTCCACGTCTCCGGCGAGCGAGACATCGAGGTGCCGCCGCTGGAGTCGCCCGATCCTGACCGGCTGCCTTCTCTGGAGGAGACCCGAGCGTTCGGGGCGGTGCGTCTCTTTGGGGAACGGGCCCAGGCCGCCAACGCGGAGTTTGCGGTGACCGACGAGAACGCCTGGGCGGTGGCGGCGATCTGCCGGCGGCTGGATGGGTTGCCGCTGGCGATCGAGCTGGCAGCGGCCCGGAGCAGGCTATTCCCGGCGGCGGCGATGCTGCCGCGGCTAGCGCGGCGGTTGCCGATGCTGACGGGCGGGCCGCGGGACGCGCCGGACCGCCACCGGACGATGCGCGACGCGATCGGGTGGAGCCACGATCTGCTCGCCCCGACCGAGCAAGCCCTCTTCCGTCGCCTGTCGGTCTTTGCGGGCGGGTTCACGATCGAGGCCGCCGAAGCCGTTGCGGGGGAAGAGGGGGACACGGCTATCGCCGTGAGTGGGACAGCCCTGCGGGCTGAGGGGGAGGGAGGAAGCGAAGGGGCCGTCTTCCCCTCCCCCTCTCCCCCTCAAAGCGATAGCTTTGTCCCCCTCAGCGCCGCAGCGCTGTCCCCCTCGTTCATAGACTCCCTGGCGGTGCTGGTCGACAGCAGTCTGGTGCGGCGGGATCCGGTTGCGCGGAACGAGGCGCGGTTGGAGATGCTGGAGACGATCCGGGAGTTTGGCCTGGAGCGGCTGGAGGCGAGCGCGGACGCGGATGCGGTCCGGGCGAGGCACGCGGCCTACTACCTGGACCTGGCCGAGCAGGCAGAGCCGCGCCTGATCGTGGAGGGATCGGCGTCGTGGGTGGACCGGCTGGCGCTGGAATTGCCAAACTTGCGGGCCGCGGTGGACTGGGCGCTCGCCAGCGGCCGGGCGGATCAGGTCCTGCGCCTATCGGGGACCATGCTTTCGATGGCGTACGCGCGCGGTGATCCGGCCGAAGGGCGGCGCTGGCTGGACGCTGCGCTGGCGCACCGGGGCGATGCGCCGGTCCCGGTCCAGGTCGATGCCCTGTTCACGGCGTCGGCCCTGGCGCAATTGCAAGGGGAGTTCGCCCGCTCGATCGGCTACAGCGAGGAAGGGCTGGCGATATCGCGCGCGGCCGGGTACGGGTTTGGCGAGGTGCGGGCCCTGATCGGGCTGGGGGTGACGGCGGAATGGCAAGGAGACCTGGCCCGGGCGGCCGGGCACTACGAGGCGGCGCACGACCGGGTCCAAGCGATCGACATCGCCGAGTTGGGCCGGATGGTCCACTGGCGGGCGCTGCCGCTGGCGAACCTGGGTGATCTGGCGGTGTTGCAAGGCAATCCCGTGCAGGCAACCAGGATGGCCGAGGAGGCGCTAGCGCTCTGGCGGGAGCAGGGCTACCTGTGGGGGATTGCCCAGGCGCTGGGGACCCAGGCGGCGGCGGCCAGCATCCGGGGCGAGCAGGCCCGGGCGGCCGGGCTGTTCGGCGATGCCCTGGCTCAGTGGATGGCCTGTAGCGATCTGCGCGGGATCGCGGGGACGCTGGCCGGGATCGCCGGGGTTTCGGCGGAACGGGGTGATCTGGCGGGGGCGGCGCGTATGCTCGGCGCGGCGTGGGGGCTCGCGGACGCGGTTGGGGTGCAGTTCCTGGCGCATCACCTCTACGCCGAGCGGGTGCTGACCTCGGTGCGGACGAAGCTCGGTGAAGCGGCCTTCCTGCCGCAATGGGAGGCGGGCCGGAAATGGTCGATGGACGAAGCCATCGCGGCGGCGCGCGCGATCGTGGCCGCGCAGGAGCATGGCGCGGTCGATGTGAAAGCCGAATACGGGCTGACGGCCAGAGAACTCGAGACGCTGCGCTTGCTGGCGGCAGGGCGGACCGATCGGGAGATCGCGGCGACGCTGTACGTGAGCCCGCGGACGGTTCAGAGCCATGTTGCGAGCGTCTTCGGAAAGCTGGGGGTGGGATCGAGGGCGGAGGCGGCGGTGATCGCGGTGCGCCTGGGGTTGGTTTGAGTCACCTCTTGAGATCCGTATCGTCGAGGCAGAGCGCGGGCGCGGCGAGGATCGGTCCTCTTGCGTGAATTGCGGAGACGCCCGGCCAGGTTGTGGCCGGGTTTTCCGTATGCCCGACGGTCATCACCACGATGCATTCATGGAGCCGATTTGATTACGTAAGGGCAGGAACGAAGGCCGGGGTCGGTGGTTGCCCGGCGGAAGGAGTTGGGCGGCAAGGAGGAGCCGATGCCGGACGTGTGGGCGGCCGTGGCCGAGCTCGACGCCGCGACCCAGGAGCGCCTCGCCGATGTCCTGGAGACCCGCGGGGCGGACCCCCAGCAGCAGGCCATGCGGCGGGAGTTTCTGGATGATGTGCCCTTCCCGGCCAGGGCACGGGTGTTGGAGGTCGGGTGTGGTACCGGGGTGCTGACCCGGATGCTCGGCCGCTGGCCGGGCGTGGATCGGGTGGTTGGGGTCGATCCGGCGCCATCGTTGCTGCTGGTGGCGCGCGCGCTCGCGGCGGACCTTGCCAGCGTCTCGTTCGAGCAGGCCGACGGCCGGGCCCTTCCTTATGAGGAGAGCACCTTCGATGTGGTGGTCTTCGATTCAACACTGTGCCACGTGCCGGAGCCGGACCGTGCCCTGGCCGAAGCCCGGCGCGTACTGCGGCCAGGAGGGGGACTGGCAATATTCGACGGCGACTATGCGACCACGACCGTCGCCCTGTGCGACAGCGATCCGCTGCAGACCTGCGCGGACGCGATGATGCGCCACTCGGTTCATGACCGCTGGTTGGTTCGTCGCCTGCCGTCTCTGGTGCGTCGGGCGGGCTTCGATGTCGTCCGGTTTCGAGGCCACGGATACGTGGAGTCGACGGTGGGCGGATACATGATGACGGTGATCGACCGAGGCGCGGATTTACTCCGAGCGCGCGGGCAGATCGGGGAGGGCCTGGCGGCTGCGCTGAAGGCGGAGGCGCGGGAACGGGTTGCGGCGGGGACATTTTTCGGCCACACCGCCTACGGCAGCCTGATTGGACGGGTACCGCCGGGGCGGGAGTCATGATCCGCACGGCTTGAGGCCAGTTGGGAGGCGGCGGTGGACCGTTTGGGTGGGCGGAACACGCGTGGACCGGGGTTGCGGAGATTGCTGAGTACCCGATTGGTGACGGCCTAGGTAATTGGGTATGCCGGTTCCGTAACTTCTTCGATGTATCTGAATGATCAGTGGGGCACGATGTTGGCGTAGAGCAAGGCACAAGGGAGCAGCGACATGCCGTTCGGTGGATAGGTCCGCGCGTGGCCTCGGCCTTTCGTGATGCCTGGAGATGCCAGGTGATCAGCGATGAGCGATCTGGAGGTTATCGAGATGTACGGAACCGTGGCGAAGTTTCGGGTCAAGCCGGGGATGGAGCAGGCGCTGAACGCGGTCAGCGAGCAGGCCAAGAACGAGATCGATGGCCTCGTCGGGGAGTACGTCTACCGGATGGACTCCGAGCCGAACGTCTACTACCTGGCGGTGATCTTCCGCGACAAGGATGCCTACCAGGCGAACGCGGCCAGCCCGGAGCAGCACGAGCGTTACAAGGCCTACCGAGACCTGCTCACGGACGATCCGGAGTGGCACGACGGGGAGATCGTCTTTGGGTTTGGGTCCCCGGCGGCGTAGGCGATCTGGTTTTCTGCCCCCTACCCCCCGACCCCCCTTCCCCCCGCTACGGCAGGCGGGAGGGGGGAGACGTGGGGTCGACTGGGTTGTAAGGGAGCACGACAGATGGTTATGCAAGAGACACGGACGGGCACCGCCGGCGCGATCGACGAAGACGCGATTACGGTCTTGCAGGAGCGCATCCGGGGTGAGGTGCTGACGCCGAGCCATCCCGGGTACGAAGCGGCCCGGGCGGTGCAGAACGGCCTGATCACCCGGAGACCCGGGGCGATCGTGCGGTGCGCCGGGGTGGCGGACGTGGTCGAGGTCGTCAATCTGGCCCGCGATCGGGGAGTGCTGCTCTCGGTTCGGGGCGGCGGCCACAACGTGGCCGGAAATGCCCTGAACGAGGGTGGGGTCGTGATCGACCTCTCCGGGATGCGCGGGGTCCATGTCGATCCGTCGGTCGCGGACGGCGCGGGCGCAGGGCGGCGCGACCTGGGGTGACGTCGACCGGGAGACGCAGATCTTCGGGCTGGCAACCCCCGGGGGAGTGGTCTCGACCACCGGGATCGGCGGGTTGACGCTGCACGGTGGATGGGGCTGGCTGCGGCGCAAGCACGGCTACAGCCTGGACAACCTGCTCTCGGTCGAGATCGTGACCGCCGACGGCCAGGTGCGGACCGCCAGCGCGACCGAGCACCCCGATCTCTTCTGGGCGGTGCGCGGCGCGGGCAGTAACTTCGGCGTGGTGACCTCGTTCGAGTTCGCGCTGCACCCGGTCGGCCCGGAGGTGGCGCTCTGCGCCCCGGCGTATGCCCTGGAAGACGCGGCCAAGGTCCTGCCGCGCCTGGCGCGACTTCATGGCCAACGCCCCGGACGAGGTCTCGGGCAACGTGCTCTTCTGGAGTGTGCCGCCGGCGGAGATCTTTCCGGCTGAGCTGCATGGCCGCCCGATCGTGATTCTGGCCTCGGTCTACGCGGGAGACGCGGAGGACGGGCATGCGAGTCATGCAGCCGCTACGCGAGTTGGCCACGCCGCTCCTCGATCTGAGCGGGATCGAGCCGTACACGGTCCTGCAAAGCAGTTTTGACTGGGCGATACCAAAGGGGGGGCTCTACTACTGGAAGTCGGTCTACCTGAACGGACTGGACGACGCGACCATCGAGGCGCTCATCCAGAGTGCCGCCGACCGGCCCACGCCGGAGACGCTGGTCGAACTCTGGGGGCTGGGCGGGGCGCCGAGCCGTGTGGCGTCCGGAGATACGGCCTTTGGCCGCCGCGATGCGCCGTTCCTGCTCAACCTCGCTACCTGCTGGTCCGACCCCGCGCTGACCGACGGGTGCATCGACTGGACGCGGCGAACGTGGTCGGCGATGCGTCGCTTCTCCGACGGCGGGCTCTACCTGAACTTCGCCGGGTTCGGTGAGGAGAAGGATGCCCTCCTGCGGGAGGGCTACGGCGCCAACTACGATCGGCTGGCGGCCTTGAAGGGGCAATACGACCCCGGCAACCTGTTCCGGATGAACCTCAACATTACGCCGTCTGTGGGACTGGTGTGAGACGGCTCCACCGGTCGGTAGGCCGTATCCGTGGAGGAGGATGCCATGAGTACGCCCGTTGCCGTCAGCCGGTTCGAGGTCAAGGCGGTCGACACCCCCGATGAGGTGCGCACCCCGGACAAGACGCGCGTCGAGGTGGTCCGACTCGAGGGCTTTACCATGGGTCGACTCACCATGGAGCCGGGCTGGCGCTGGTCGGAGTGCATCAAGCCGGTGGTTGGCACCGACTCCTGTCAGGTCTCGCACGTTGGCTATGCCATCTCGGGGGAGGCCACGATTCGGCCTCGACGATGGTACCGAGCAGCACATTAGGGCTGGAGACTCGTACACCATCCCGCCGGGACATGATGCCTGGGGGGAGGGGACCGAGCCGTTCGTGACGCTCGAGATCATGAGCGCCGAGCAGTTCGCCAAGCCTGCGTAACGCAGACGCGCGGTCCTGCCGGTGGGTCAGCGCCGTTAGCCTGATGCCGGAGGAGGCCAGCCTGGCGGCGTGATGATCGCCGAGGCCGCGCCGGCCCCCCGCCGCGTGCATATCGCCGGGGAAAGCGGAGGATAGTCGGTGACGCATGAGGCTCAGGCGATGGCGCGGGCGTAGGGGGCTGTACGGAGCCAAGGGTCGTCGGAGACGACGCTGAGGGCGGCGCCGGGAAGATCACCTGCTAGGATAGGGTCGCGAGTCCGAACGCAGCGCGACCGACGATGGCGGCAACCGCATCCTCGGAGGCCCTAGTGGGTGGTGCGATGGATGGCGTGGCCACGCTCTTGCAGGACGCACGCGACGCCTACGCGCGGCGTGATTGGCCGCGTGCCAGAGACGGATTGCTCCAGCCGCGGGCCATCGGCGTGCTGCCCGCCGACGACGTCTATGCCCTCGCCGACGCGGCCTGGGAGCAGGGGCTCATCGACGAGGCGCAGCCCGGCCTAGGGCTCCGGCCTCCACGCTTCGTGAAGGAGGAGCGGCTTCGCCAGGCCGCACTCACGACCCTGTGGATCGGCTATACCCTGGCCCTACGGGGCGATGGCGCGGTCGGCTCCGGCTGGATGAACGCGCCGTTCGGCTGCTCCGAGGATGAGCCGGAGTGTGTCGAGCACGGCGACCTCCACTACATCGAACTGGAGTCCGCGACTCGGCGAGAACGAATTGGAAACGGCGATCGCGATGGCGCATGAGCTGCAAGCGATGGGACGCCGTTTCGCCGACTCGACCCTGCTCGCACTAGCGCGCTTGGCGAAGGGCGGGCGCTCGTCAAGCAGGGTGAGGTGAGCCGTGGTTTGGCGCTGCTCGACGAAGCGATGCTCGCCGCGGTCTCGGAGAGTATGGACCCATCCTGGGCCGGCAACATCTACTGCAACGTGATGATCGCCTGCAACGAGCTGGGCGACGATTCGCCGGACGGCGGCAGTGGACACGAGGCGACCGCGCGCTGGTGCGAGCAGCATGCCCGCCGCTGGCCCCTTCATGGGCATCTGCCGCGTCCACCGTGCCCAGATCCTGCAGATCCAGCGGCGGCTGGGAGGAGGCGGAGCGGGAAGCGGCGCGGGTCTGTGCCGAGCTGGCCCACTTCGACGTGGGCACGCATCGCCGAGGCACACTACCAGCTGGGCGACGTCCCCGGGCTGTGGGGCGACCTGGCCGCGGCAGAGGCCGCCTATCGAGCGAGCGCACACCGGCTCGGGGCGTGATCCCCAGCCCGGGCCTTGCGCTGCTGCGACTTGCCCAGGGCCGGGCGGTCGGGGCGGCGGCTGGCCGCATTCAGGCCGCCCTCGCGGGCGAACGCCGCAACCGCCTGGCCCGGGCCCGCCTGCTGCGCCGCCCAGGTCGACGATCGCCCTGGCCACCGGCGAGGTCGACAGGCCCGCCTGGCCTACGCCGAGATGGAGGAGATCGCCGCCGTCTACGGCAGCTCCGGGCTGCGAGGCCGCCGCCGTTGCAGGCGCGCGGACGCGGTCCTCCTGGCCGAGCATCAGATCACCGGAGGCCCTGCCAGACGCTTGCGGGCCGCCTGCCGCGCCTGGCAGCGGTTGAACGCCCCCTACGAAGCTGCCAGGATCCGCCTGCTGCTGGCCCGCGCCTACACCGCGCTGGCCGACCAGGACGCGGCCGAGCTCGAGCTCGACGCGGCCGCGGCCGTCTTCGACCGCCTCGGGCGCCATGCCCGATGCACGGCGCCGTGGCCGAGCTTCGCAGCGGGACGCCCTTCCCGGACGGTCTGACCGAGCGCGAAGCCGAGGTGCTGGCGGAGGTCGCCGGCCGGCAAGACCAACCGCGAGATCGCGGGGGCGCTCGCGATCAGCGAGAAGACCGTCGCCCGCCATCTCTCGAATATCTTCACCAAGCTCGACCTGTCGTCGCGCACGGCGGCGGCGGCCTATGCCATCGCGCACGGCCTGACCGCGCGCCCGCGTGGGTAATCCGACCCATACCCTCCGTCCTCCAATTGTATCGATCGCCCGATGCGGCGAGGCGCCCGCCTCCCTATCGTGTCTTCACGGCCCCGACCAATCGGCGGGGCCATGAAGGTCCGAATCGCGCTCCGGCGCGGTCAGAGGAGGAGTCACTCGATCGAGCGCCATCGCTCCGGTTTCGTCTCAGTCCTCGCTCCTCGATCCGCAGGATCGAGGCCGGTCTGCGCGACCAGCTCGGCGGGCAATTGCTGATGCCGGAGGATGCCGGCTCGACGGTGCGCGACGGATCTGGAACGGGATGATCGACAAGCGGCCGGCGGTGATCATCCGGGCCGCGGGGGTCGCCGACGTGCGCCGCGCGGTGAGTTTCGCGCGGGAGCGGGATCTGCCCATCTCGATCAAGGGCGGCGGGCACAACGTCGCCGGCCAGGCCGTCAGCGACGGCGGTATGATGGTCGACCTCGGGGCGATGCGCGCGGTCTGGGTCGACCCGTGGCGCGGACCGCCCGCGGTCCAGGGGGCGCATTCTGGGCCGACCTCGACCGCGAGGCGGGATCCTTCGGGCTGGCCACGACCGGTGGGGTGATTTCGTCGACCGGCATCGCCGGGCTCGACGCTCGGGCGGCGGATCGGCTGGCTGATCGGCAAGCACGGCATGACGATCGACAACCTGCTTCGCTGTCGACGTCGTCACCGCCGATGGCGAGCTCATAGACCGCCGACCGCGAGTCGCACCCGGACCTCTTCTGGGCGCTGCGCGGCGGCGGCGGCAACTTCGGCGTCGTCACCTCGTTCGAGTTCCAACTCCATCCTCAGGGGGATGTCCTGGCCGGCTTCGTTGCCTACCCGATCGCGGCGGCACGCGAGGTCCTGGACTTCTACCGCGCGTACACGGCGTCCTGCCCGGACGAGCTGACGGCCTACGCCGAGCTGGTCACGGACGCCGAGTCGGGCGAGCGGGTGATCGTGATCGCCGCCTTCTGGCCGGACGACCCCGCCGAAGGGGAGCGCGTGATCGCCCCGCTGCGGCGATTCGGAACACCGATCGCGGAGCAGTTCGATGTGATGCCCTACCCGGCCTGGCAGCAAGCGTTTGACGCCGAGTTCCCGTGCTGGCCGCCGTTACTACTGGAAGGGCAACCTCCTGCCCGAGCTGACCGACGCGGTGCTGGACGCCGCGGTCGACTGCGGCACGGCGCCGCCCCTGCCCTGGTCGGCGGTGGTCTTCGAGTGCTACCGGGGCGCGATGAACCGGGTCGATCCGGCCGCGACCGCCTTCCCTCACCGCGACGCCCACTACCAGTTGATCGCCGTCAGCGCCTCGGACGATCCGGCCGACGATGCGGCGGGCATTGCCTGGGCCCGCCATCTGCACGGCGCCACGGAGCGATACGCCCTGAACGGCGCCTTCCTCAACTTCAACAGCGTCGACCCCGGCGAGCGGCGCAACAAGGTGCGGGCCGCCTACGGCCCGAATGGGACCGCCTGGTCGACGTCAAGCGCCGTTACGACGTGACGAACCTCTTCCGCGAGAACAACAACGTCGGCCGTAAGGCGACGGAAGCGCTCTAATGAAGTGCTGACCTAGCCGTCGCGGCGCGGACGCCGCGGCGCTTGCACATCACGAAGGAGGAGTCTCGATGCGCCGCATCCGGGTTGATTCCAACTCAGCGTAGATGCCCAGTTGCTCGCCACCGCGTTTAGCGCCAGCCCACATCCTACGCCCGAGACGCGCGCACCGGACGACTCCTCCGCCACGCTGCCTCCGCCGTTGCTGCAAATGGTGGAGGCCGCCAACGCACGAGACGGCGCGGCCGTTGCCGCTCTCTACGCCGAGGACGGCGCCCACGAGGACATCCCGGCCGGCGTTGTGGCGCGGGGTCGAAAGGAGGTCGCGGCGTTCGTGGGCGGGACGTTGAGCCAGTTCCGCGACGTGCGGCTCGAGCCGGTGAGCGGCCGTCAAGCCGAGGATCTGGCGGTGCTCGAGTATTTCTTCTCCGTGACCGACATCCAGACTGGGTGGCCGGTGGTTTACCGCGGGGTACTCGTCTTCGAACTCGACGGAATGCTGATCAGTCGTAGCACGGACTACTATGACCTTGCCAGCATTCTCAGAGAGCTTGGCCAACAGGAGGCAAGCGAGACCGTGCCGGAAGCCACGCCCGTCTCATAAGGCGCCTCGTTGGCATTCCGAACGGGATGCGATTGAAGTGAAGGCGCGGGGCGGGGCTCGCTTGGAGCGGTAGGTGATTGGAGAGGCGGAGGCGACGGGGCACAGGCTGTCGGGTGCCTGGGTTGGCGTGTAGGATGTGGAACCATTCGCCCTTGGACGATGATGCGAGGTAGGGCGCGGGCCAGGAACGACTTTCGGTTTCAGGCACGCGTCGAATGGAAGGACGGATCATGATCACGCCAGCTATCGGAGTCGGATCGACGCTTCCGGACGTGACGTTGCGGAATCTGGATGGCGACGCCTACCGGCTGAGTGAGCTACGCGACCAGCGAGTGCTGCTCTTTATGTGGGCGTCGTGGTGAGGATGCCGTGAACAGTTGCCCGGGTGGCAGCGCTTCAAAGCGGCGCACGGCGCCGCGGATTGGACCCTGCTTTCGATTGCGGTTGACCACGCGGATACGGACGCGGTACGCCCGTATACCATGGGGTGTGAGTTCGCAACGGTGATCGATGCTCAAGGCGAGATGGCCCGGATCTTTGGACTGAAAGTTGTTCCCAACGGGGTCATGGTGGATGAGGTGGGCGTGGTCCGCTGGGCGAAGTTCGGTGGGTTCTCGGTCGACAAGCCGGGAGATGTGGATATAGCCGCACGGTTCGTGACAGGCGGCGACCCGGGCCCGATCCCGGAGGCTGGGAGCGCCTACGAGCTGAGTGCGGCCGAGCGGGAGCTGGTCGCGACGAAGGTGCGCCTGGGGCGAATGCTGCTTGAGGCCGGGCAGCGAGATGCGGCGGTCGCGGAGTGGCGCGGGGCGTTGCGGCTCGATCCGGGGAATTTCACCGTTCGGAAGCAGGTGTGGTCGGCGGAGCATCCCGAAAAGTTCTATCCGACGATCGATTTCGCGTGGCAACAGGTTCAACTCGAAGAAGAGCGGGAGCGGGAGATCGCCGAAGGCGTCTGCGGCCCGGACGGGTGTCCGATACGATGACGTCCAGGGGCAATCAGTCCGGCGTGGAAAAGATCCTGGTTCGGCGGGATCACGCCGAGGCGTCGGTATTTTTGCCAGAGAATCTGCTCCGTGAGGCGCGGCGGCAATTGGGGGTGGCAGCGGGGCGAGTACCGGCTGTGTGCTTGCTCGATCCGGACGGGGACATCGTGCGGTCCCTGCGGCGGCGGGCGCTGGCAAGCCGGTCGGAAACATGGGCGTGCTACCACACGGATCTCTGGGAGACAGTGACCGGTGGGACGCGGTTGGGGATTGTCGGGTGCGCGGTCGGGGCGCCGTTTGCGGTTCTGGTGGCGGAGCAGTTGTTCGCGTCGGGGTGCGAGCTGTTGATCAGCATCACGTCGGCTGGGCAGGTGGCGCCAGACCTGGCGTTGCCGTGCTATGTCGTGATCGATCGGGCACTCAGGGGAGAGGGAACGAGCGCGAGCTACCTACCGTCCGCGGCCTGGGCCGATGCCGACGCTGGCGTCGTGGCGGCGGCGGAGGCTGGATTGGCCACCGCCCAAATCGCGGCGCGGCGCGGCGCGACCTGGACGACGGATGCGCCGTACCGGGAGACGGCCTCGGCGCTGGCGGCGGCGGCGGACGCGGGGATTCTGGCGGTCGAGATGGAGGCGGCGGCGCTTTACGCGTTCGGGCGCGCGCGCGGGCGGGCGGTCGTCTGCCTCGCGCACGTGACGAACCAGATGGCCCAGAGCGAGGGCGACTTCGAGAAGGGGCCGGACAACGGAGCAGACGAGGCACTAGGCGTGGTAGGGGCAGTCGCGGCGGGGTGGTTCGGACGCGAGGTTGGAGCCCGGGGCTAGCTGACCCTACTCAACAGAACCGCATACCCGCGGCGACGCTCATTGATCCCGCGGACCAAGGTGGATGGTATTGAGAGGGTCCCATATGGATACGACGGGTATGCGGACGGCGGGTGGAGGCGATAGGGGGATCGATCCGATCGGGTTGGGACGGGGACTGGCGGCGGTGCGGGTCTTTTTCGGGGTCATCCTGCTCGCGAATGGGATCGCGAAGGTGTTTGAGTTCCGGCGGGTGGCAGTCGGAGACTGGTGGATCACGTTCCTCATCGATCGATCGTTCGCGCGGGATATCCTCGACAGCCTGGCGAACAAGGACCGCCCAGGAACGAGCCAGTTGCCGGGCCTCCAGTGGATCGCGAACGAGGTGGTGCTGGACAATTG
Organism: uncultured Chloroflexia bacterium; assembly: GCA_963724285.1. Taxonomy (GTDB): domain Bacteria; phylum Chloroflexota; class Chloroflexia; order Thermomicrobiales; family UBA6265; genus CAVRUD01. Next base: position 80,149 of record CAVRUD010000031.1, read on the forward strand.
GAGTTGGTTCCAGTGGGTGCTGACCGCGACGGAAGTCGGGGTCGGGACACTGCTGATCCTGGGTCTGGCGACGCGGGGAGCGGCGCTAGCGGGATTCGGGTTCCAGTTTTTCCTGGCGCTGTACTATCTGCCGACGAACAAATGGACGTTTGAGCAGCCGCACGAGTATGTCCCGCTCTTGATTCTGGCCCTCGTGCCGGCGGGCCGGGTATGGGGGCTGGATGCATTGCTGACGCAGCGGTATCCGGGGATGCGGCGGTGGCCGTTCTGATGCAGGGTGCGTAGCTGTCAACAGGCGGCCAAGCTGAGGCGACGGGTCACCGTGGGTTGAAGGCCCCGGGTGCCGTCATGTAGTTCGTGCGATGCGTGGCCCGTGGCATCGGCGGACTATTCTCGGGCGGGGGCACCGGCTTCGGCAAGGATGGCTTCGACGACCTCGGTCTTGGCGTCGGCGTAGTGCTGGACGTGGGTCCAGGTCTGGCCCGCGAGTCCGCGCTTGGTCTGGGCGTAGCGGTCGCGGGCGGCGGGGTGGGCGCGGAGGTAGTCGCGGAACGCGAGCATGCGGGGGATCTCGCTGGACCCGGGCGAAAAGACATGCAGGTTGATCGGGTTGTCGGGGCCCTTGAGCAGGCGGTGCTGATGCCACTCCGGCTCGCGGATGCGGAGGACGTATCCGGCGGCTTCGAGATCGGGGATGTATGCGGGCTCGTCGCCCGAATCGGGCACGACGAGCAGGATATCGATGATCGGTTTGGCGGGAAGCCCGGGAACGGAGGTCGAGCCGACGTGCTCCAGGATCAGGACGCGATCGCCCAGGATAGCGGAGATGCGAGCCTCCTCCTGGGCAAACCTGACGGGCCACTGTGGGTCGGGCTCAATCAGGATGATCTGGGCATTGTGGGGCGCGCGTTCCCCGATCGTGACGGCGGCGAGGTACTCCTCGGAGGTTTGATCCTGGGAGGGGGTCGGCATCTGGCAACTCCTTGGGGTGGTCCGAAGGGAGCCCACTATTGTAGTGGCATGGGATACGATGTCAGCTAGTCCCCTGTCGTTCCCTCGCGTTGAAATCGAATGGGATGGAGGGCTCGCATGAACGCGGCCGATGTTCTGAAGTACGGGAACCTGACGCTACTCGGCTCGGTAGAAGGGCTCGATGCGGCCGACTGGGAGACGCCCGGCGTTTGTGGGGTCTGGTCGGTCAAAGAGATCGTGGCCCACCTGGCGTCGTACGAAGCGGTGCTGGTCGAGATCCTCGATGGATTTGTGGGAGGCAATGCACCGACGCCCTTACTGGACCGATTCCGCGATCCCGGCGGGAACTTCAACGATGCCGAGGTGGCGGCGCGGTCCGGCCTGAGCGTCGAGGAGACGCTGGCGGAACTGAACGGGGCGCACGCAAAGGTACTGGAACTGATCACGGAGGTGCCGGAGGATCTGGCCCGGCAGGCGGGCACGCTGCCCTGGTACGGCGAGCCGTATGCCCTCGATGATCTGCTTGTGTACCTCTACTACGGCCATAAGCGGGAGCACTCGGCCCAGATTCTGGTGTTTCGGGACGGGCTGGCGCAGGCCTAATCGTTGGTAGCCTCGTCCGGATGACGTGGAGGAGAGAAGGAGCGCCGCCTGCGCGTCGCCCGGGACTCGAAGTCCCGGGCTGAGTGACAGAAGCCGGCTCATGACGGTTGACAACCTGATCGGTCCATCGTCTCGGGCCCGCCCCGGCCCCAGTCCCGGAGGGACTTTGTCGGTTCAGCGCCAGGTTTCAACCTGGCGCCACCCCGCCACCATGGTCCGATGAAGGCGGCAACAATCATAAGCCGGCTGAAATCATCAGCCCTCTGGATTGGGTTGGGCGGAGCCGGTGGGGGAAGTATATCGGGCGAGGAAGTCGAGGATGGCGGGGCCGACGATGTGGGGGTGGGTGGCCTGGACGACGTGCTCGGCCCGGTTGACGATCATGATCTCGACGTTGGGAATTGCCCGCTTCATGGCCACCATCTGCTCCGGGTTGCCGTAGGCGTCGTTCTCGCCGGCGAGCAGGAAGGTGGGTGTGGGGATCGTGCGCAGATCGTCCTCGGTGTAGGCCGGGTTGACGGCGAGGTTGGCGGCGAGCTGCCGAAACAGATCCTTCCAGGCGCCGGGCTGTTTGCCACGGTCGTGACGGGCGGCGAGGTCGGCGGCCCACTCGAGAGAATCGCGTTCGACGGTGTCGGGATCCTGGTGGATTAACGTGGCGTTGATCGCGTTGACACGGTCGTCGTTACGGTAATTGACCCCGACGCCGACGATGGTGCGGAGGAGCTCCGGCCGGGTCATGCCCAGGTGGAGAGCGACGATGCCGCCGTCGCTCATTCCGGCGACGTGGACCGGGGCCAAGCTGTGAGCCGCGATGAAGGCGGCGATGTCGTCCGCGATCGCGGCATAGGTGAGTTCCCCGGCGGGGTTGTCCGTGCGGCCGTGGCCCCGGTGCTCGATCTGGATGACACGGTATCGCCCGGCGAAGAAGAGGGCCAGGCTGTTCCAACTGCCCCAGAGGTCGCCGATCGAGGCGAAACCGCCGTGCAGGAGCAGGAGCGGTTCTCCTTCGCCCAGTTCCTCGTAGTACATGGTGATGTCGTTGACGGCGATGAATGGCACGGGTTTCCCTCAGGTGAAGTCGTTGCTCGGTTGACTCAAATCTCGGTGACAAACGGACATACGCACTATGACGCATGCGGGGTGGTGGCGTCAGGACAGCATTGGCTATCGCGCTCGCCGAAATCGTGGGCCCCATGTCCCCGTCGCCCCGGACTCAAGTCCGGGGCTGAGTGACGGAAGCCGGCTCAAGCCGGCTGGCGGACGATCCGGTGTCGCCATGCGCGACCCCGCGCCCAGTCCCGGAGTCCCGGAGGGACTTCGTAGGTTGAGCCCGGGGTTTCAACCCCGGGGACCAGGCAGACGCGGCCAACCGTTATCACGAGTGCTCTAGGCCTCGACGGATTGTGCGTCCGCCATGGTGAGGTCGCTTGCGGCAAGGGCGGTCGGGAGGTCTGGGTAGCGGGCAAGGCGGCTGATCCGGCCGTCCGAAACGGTGAACGCGGTGGCGAGGAGGATCGGATCGCCCAGATCGCCCGTTTCGGCGTCGAGCCAGCGGGCGATCTGCTCAACGACGACCCGGTCGGCGCGGCCGAACCAGCGTTGCGGTTCCAGGCGAATCCCCGAGTCGATCGCCCATTCCTGGACGAGCGCCACGCCGAGGCCAGAGCCGCGCGGTCCGACCAGTTCGACGTTTGGATGGGTGACTCCCGCGATCCGGTCCGGGTCGCCGTCGGCGAGGGCGGCGTGCCAGGTTGCGACGGCGGAGATGGCGGGAGTGGATGTCATGGGTGCTCCTGAGCGGTCACGGTCATAGCCATAACGGCGGTGGCGAACTCGACGAAGAGGCGGGCGAAGGTGGCGCGGTCGGACGGGCTCCAATCGACGGTGGCGGCATCGAAGATCGAGCGCTGATAGCGACCGGCGGCGGCGGCGAGTCGCTCGCCGGCATCGGTGAGGGAAAGGGCGACGGCGCGGCCGTCGGAGGTGGATGCACGGCGGTGGAGGAGGCCGCGCTCGACGCCGCGGGCGACGAGGCGGCTGGCGGTGGAGGGGTCGAGCGCCAGCCGGGCGGCGACGGTGCCGACGGTGATCGGGCCTTCGGCGGAGGGTATCCCGCCGATCGTCTGCGCGAGGACGATCATGCCGAGGTCGGCATCCGGGCCTGTGTCGGACGTGGCGAGGTCGCGGCGGGGCAGGCGATTGAAGACGCGGCCGAGGTCGAAGAGGGCGCGGCCGGCGGCGTCGATGATCTCGGCGTTGGTCTGCGGTGGGTAAGGTTTGTGGCATGGCTGTGCATTCGCCTGTCTGATAGATGTGTGTAGCATGCATATAGTAGCACCGATGGCGGATCGATGTGGACTCGTCCGGTGGGCGGCGGGACGGCCGAGGTGTGGCGCGAATAGGTGATCGTGGCGCGGAATTTGCTATAATGACGGATCGGATACCACGCATCGAGACCGACCGCCGCCCGCTCGCCTTCGGGCGGTGCGCGTGGGCGTCGGTGCGTCGGTGCGTGGGTCGTGCTGTCGGCGTTTGCACGGGTCTTAGGAGGATACCCATGCACGTGGTTCAAGTCGCCCCGCCGTGGTTTCCGATTCCGCCCCGAGCCTACGGGGGCATCGAGCGGGTGGTCCACGACCTGACGGAGGGGTTGGTGGTGGCGGGGCACGAGGTGACGCTCTTCGCGCCCGCCGGGTCGAGGACGAGCGCCCGTCTGATCCCGACGATCGGGGAAGGGGTCGGGCTCGACATGCCCGAGGCGGAGAAGGTCCGTTGGTTCGCGGAGACGAGCCAGGCGGCCTTCGCGCGGGCGCTGGCGCTGGGCGCGGACGTGGTCCACGACCACACAGACCACCTGGCCGCGCCGGACTATCCCCTCCCGGTGCTGCACACGGTCCACGGTCCGGTGACGGACGTTCACCTAAGCCTGTACCGGCGGATGAGCGCGCGGGGCGACGCATTCGTCGCGATCAGCGGGCGGCAACGGGATCTGTTCGAGGCGGCTGACCGGGCCCGGTCCTCCCCCTCGCCGCCGGGAGAGCGGAGCCTCCGGTTCGTCGGGGTGGTGCATAACCCGACGGACGTGGCGAACGCGCCGTTTTACCCGGCCGCGGCCAAGGACGACTACGTCGCATACCTGGGGCGCTGCCACTGGGAAAAGGGCCCGGACGCGGCCGTGCGGGTGGCGCGGGCTGCCGGGTTGCGGCTGAAGCTGGCGTTGCGGATCACGGCCGAAGAGCGGCGGTACTTCGAGGCGGTGGTCAAACCGCTGATCGAGGAGGCGGACGGCCTGGTCGAGTTCGTCGGAGAGGTCGGCGGGGCCGAGCGGGACGAATTGATCGGCCAGGCCCGGGCGCTGCTGTTCACCTCACCCTGGGAGGAGCCGTTCGGTCTGGTCCTGGCGGAGGCGGCGGCGCGGGGGACGCCGGTGGTGGCGTTGGCGCGAGGCTCGGCACCGGAGGTGGTGCACGACGGGGTGACGGGGATCCTTTGCCGGAACGAGGCGGAGCTGGCGGCGGCGCTGCCGCGGGCGATGGCGCTGCGGCCGGAGGATTGCCGGGCGCACGCGTTGGCCCGGTTTGATCGGCGCGCGGTCGCGGAGCAGTACGTGGCGGTCTATGCGGCGGTGGCGCGGCGCGCAGCCGGGCGTGCCTTGCTGAAGGAGACGCAGTCGCTGGCGGCGCCCGGGATCGCGGCGGCACCCGCGCAGGCGACGCGCGACCGCCCCTACCACCGACGGTCCACGGTGAACGCCACGGTTCGGCAATCGCCATCAACCTGGGACTGACGCCGGGGCAGACAGGACGGCCCGGATTCCGGTCTGGGATGGCGACGCGGAAGGGGGAGTCGGGCATGCCCGACTCCCCCTTCCGCGTGCCGGGGAGCGGCCGCGTGGCGGTGCCGGGCGGCGTTCGGTTCGGTGTGGACGCCCGGGAGGGCGGACGCCGGGCGGAAAGGGCCGTAGCGTCAGGAGGGTCCGGACGATCTGGCGGATGCCGGGGCGAAGGCGCGGAGGAAGGTTTCGACGCCGGTCTTGATGGTCCGGGTGCGAACGGCGGGATCGAACGGCTGGGTGCCGAGGACCGAGTGCGAGGCAAGGTCGTAGGAGATCAGGGCAACGAACTGCCCGGCGGCGCGGAGGGGGTCGTCCAGGGTGAGGTAGCCGGCGTGGGCGAGGCGGGCGAAGCGGCCGGCCAGGGCGTCGGCGACGACCTCCGGACCGACCTTGTGCCAGAGGGCGACAAGGTCGGGGAAGCGGGTGATCTCGGCGGCGAGCAGGCGCTGGATGGCCCAGTAGTTTTCCGAGGCCATGCAGGAGAGGAGGTCTTCGCCGAGCTGCTCCAGGGAGGGGCGAAGGTCGGCGGGGTCGTCCAGTTGGGTGGGGAGGGCGGCGACCGCCGCCAGGTTCTTGGCGTTCTGGTCGGCGGCGATCTCGGAGAGGACCGTGCGGAAGAGGTTCTCCTTGTCGCCCAGGTGGTTGTAGACGGTGGGCTTGGCGACGCCGGCCTCGGCGGCGATGTCGTCGACGCTGGCCTCGGCATAGCCCCGGCGGGCGAAGACGCGGACGGCGGCTTCGAGGATGGCGATGCGTTTGTCGACGCGGCCGCGGGCGCCCGGCCGGACAATCGGGGCTTCGGCAACCATAGTAAACACGCCTCTCCTATATATTGAACTCATGAGTTCAATATTATATACTAATAAGTAGGTCGGCGGGCTGCTAGCGCCACCGGAGCTGACCGTACGAGTTCAGTTTACTCCACGGGGGCGTGTTTTGAACGTGGCAGAATCCAATAACAGGCGAAACCGGGGACAGGCTGGAGCCGGAGCTGCTTCGCCTGATCGGCGTGATGACGTTGGGCGCGGTGATGGCGCTCCTGGATGCAACGATCGTCAACGTGGGGATCGAAACCCTGGCGGGCGAGTTCGACGCTTCGATCGCCACGATCGGCTGGGTCAGCACCGGTTACATCCTCGCCTTCGCCCTGGCGATTCCGATCAGCGGCTGGGCGGGGGAGCGATTTGGCGTCAAGCGGGTCTGGGTGACCGCCCTCAGCCTCTTCGTGCTGGGCTCGGTGCTGGCGGCCGCGTCCTGGTCGGTCGAAAGCCTGATCGCCTTCCGGGTCCTGCAAGGGCTCGGCGGCGGCATGCTGGAGCCGACCCTGCTCACCGCGGTGGCGACCGCGGCCGGGCCGCGGCGGGCGGGCCGGGTGATGGGCCTGGTCTCGATCCCGATGAACCTGGGGCCGATTCTGGGGCCATCCCTCGGCGGACTGCTGCTCAATATCCTGGCCTGGCAGTGGATGTTCCTCATCAACCTGCCGGTCGGCGCTGCCGCCATTTGGCTGGCGATCCGGATGCTCCCGGCCGATCCGGTCCGGGCGACGCGGCCGCGGTTGGATGCGATCGGGCTGGCGCTGCTCAGCCCGGGGTTTGCGGCGCTGCTCTTCGGGTTGTCGCGGGCCGGAGAGGGCTCCGGATTCGGGGCACGGCCGGTGGTGCTGTCCTTTGGCGCCGGGCTGGTGTTGCTGGGGGCCTACCTGGTCTACGCCCTGCATTCGCGGGAGCCGGCCCTGATCGACGTGCGCCTGTTCCGCAGTCGTGGATATGCCGCCAGCGTGGCGGTGATGTTCCTGGTCGGCGGATTGATCTTCTCCCAGATGTTCCTGGTGCCGCTCTACTACCAGGACGTGCACGGGTACGGCGTGTTGGGGGCCGGTCTCCTGCTGGTGCCGCAGGGGGTGGGCGCGTTCATCGGCATGCCGCTGGCGAGCCGGTCGGTCGACCGGCTCGGCGGGCGCCGGTTTGTGCCCTTCGGCGCGCTGCTTGTCGCGGTCGGGATGAGCGGGTACGCGTTCTCCGGTGAGGATACGAGCATCGTCTGGCTCGGGGTGGCGTCGTTCCTGGCCGGGTTCGGGGTTGGATTCGTGGCGGTGCCGGCGGTCGGTTCGGTCTACCGGACGGTCCCGCAGGGTGCGGTCGCGCAGGCGACCGGGGCGATGTTCATGCTGGTCCAGCTCGGGGCGTCGCTCTCCGTCGCGACCGTGGCGGTCGTGCTGGAGCGGGAGTTGCCGGGTGGCGACCCGGCCGATGCGTTTGGGCTGGCCTTCCGCTGGATCGTCGGCGCGGCGGTGATCGTGGCGCTGGCGGGGCTGGCGTTGCCGGGGCGGCCGGAGGACGAAGGCGGGAAGACGGGGAGTCGGGATGGCGGGAAGGAGCAGGACGGAGATTGGGAGGAAGAGTGGGCGGCGTGAGTGGCTGGAGGCAGTTTGGCGTCGCTGTCCGGTGTCACCCGGGGCTGACGGACCCGACCCGGCGGGCTGAACCAGTTAGGCGGACAGCCTCTCCGCGGCCACGTTGTCGGAGGGACTAGGCGGTTGCAGCGTAATTTAGAGCGCCTATCGACACCGTCCGGCGCCGCGCCGTTCGGCTCAGCTACCGGAACCGACTTCTACCGGACTTGGGACGTACGTGCGGTTGCAGCGCCAGGTTTCAACCTGGCGTCCGCCGCTTAGCGGCGGGCAACGACCGTGACCTCGTTGCGGTTGTGGAAGAGCTGGCGGGCAAAGACCACATCAAACGAGCGGCCGAGGATGCGGAGGCAGCCGGTGACGGTGCGCACGGCGGAGGGCGGCGTGATCTTGAGGGTGACGATGGCGTGGCCGCCCCGTTCCAGCCGGGGGGCAGCCTGGCGCATGATCTGGCAGGAGAGCTCCGGGACCATGCGCATGTCGTTGACGATCAGGTCGAAGGGGCGCCCCTGCCCGGCGGGTTCGGCCAGAAAGGCGCCGGCGGTCGTGCGCACGTGATGGACACCCGGGTCGACCGCGATCCGGGGATCGAGGGCGGCGGGATCGACGGCCCAGACGGAAAAGCCGTGGCGGCGGAGGATGCGGGTCCAGCCTCCCGGGCTTGCTCCCAGGTCGAGGGCGACGCCCCGTGACGGGAGGTCGAGCCCCGCAATTTTGAACAGCTCCTCCAGCTTGAATTCGGAGCGCGAGACCTGGGCGTCGGTCTTGGCCAGGCCGACGCGCCCTCCCGGCCAATCCGCCAGGGCGAACCCAGGCGGATTCAGCCCGATCGACGTCTCCCGGGGCGTCAGGCAAACCGAGATCGTCTGATCGCCGTTGGCGCGTTCGATGACGTGGCCACGGCTTTCGATCCGACGGGCGAGGGCGCGCCACAGCTCGTCGGTGCGCAGCCCCGGCGGCAGGGAGCCGTCGGCCCAGACCTGAAGGGCGTGGGCCGCACCAGGATCGAGGCGGGGAACGAGGCGGTCGATCTCGGCGGCGATTGCCTCTTGGTCGACGCCTGGAATCCGACGATACTCCTCGAACAGGTGGCGGACGAAGACGATCGGGCGTGAGCGGCACACCCGGGCGACGGCGGCGATGTCGAGGGTTGGCGCTTCGATGAAGCCGGTCTCCGCGGCCAGCCGCATGACCCGGGCGCTGGGAAACGCGGCAGAGAGCTCCTGCGTTGCGGCCTGGAGGTAGTCGCTTGCTGCCGAGAAGATCACGCGGGGCATGTGATCGCTTTCTGTATCCGGCGTTTGCCCCTCTCCGTTCTTCCCGCTCATCGTTTAGATGGAGAGACGGAGAGGGGAGCGGGGAGCGTGTCGGGGGCGATTTCGGCACCACGGAGCATAAGGTTGCAAGCCTACTGCCGTCGGCGACTATTCGCCATCGGTTATGATGGGCATATACCCCGCGATATTCGATGCACTGTGGCTCAAACTTGGCCAACACCGGCGATCCGGCGATCGAGGTTGCGGCCCGGCCAGATTCCGCGTCATCGCGGCACCACGAGTGCAGCAACAACCGTCGTAGCATTGGTGTATTGGGCGTTCGTTCGGGCGGGTCGTGAGCGGCCGGGTCGCGGGCAAGGGGACGGTTAGCCGGAGACGCGGTCGGGCCAACAGGGAGTGGCGGGGAATGGCAATGAACGAGGAATCCAGGCGATACGTTGCCGAACTGGTGGGGACCTTCGTACTGGTCTTCGGCGGGGTTGGCACGGCCGTTCTGGCCGGCGGAGAGGTGGGCGAACTTGGGGTCTCGCTGGCATTTGGGCTGGCCCTGCTGGCGATGGTCTACGTCATTGGACCCGTCTCGGGGTGTCACATCAACCCGGCCGTGACCCTCGGATTGCTGTTGAGCCGCAAGATCGAACTCCGGGCGGCAATCGGCTATGCGGTCGCCCAGGTCGTCGGCGCTGTCCTTGCGGCCGGTCTCATCTGGATCATCGCCGAAGACGCACCAGGTGGATACGATCTGGGGGCGTCGGGACTCGGGGCCAACGGGTACGACTCACATTCCCCCGCAGGCTATGGCCTCCTCGCCGCGCTCATCATCGAGATCGCCCTGACGGCGTTCCTCATTCTGACGGTGCTTGGAGCTACCCATCGGGCGGCCCCGGTTGGGTTCGCCGGAATCGCGATCGGTCTCGTGCTGACCCTGATCCATCTGGTCAGCATCCCGATCACAAATACCTCGGTCAACCCGGCGCGGAGCATCGGGCCGGCCGTCTTTGTGGGTGACTGGGCCCTGCGCCAGCTCTGGCTCTTTATCGTCGCGCCGTTGATCGGCGCGATCATCGCCGCGGCGCTGTACCACGTGATTCACCCCACCGAAGGCGACGAGGTGATTTCCGCTGCGGAGGCCGAACGGGCACTTCCGCACGAGCAGGCCGAACGGTCCCGCGCCCGCGACTGACCCGAGTACTGGGTCCAATCGTCGCAATGACGTTTACCCGGCGCTCCGCTTGGGGATGGCCCCCCTTCCCCTCCCCCGCTTCGGAGGGGAAGGGGTTGGCACCTGGTCAGTGGGTGGGGTGGTCGGAGATGAGGCCGTGGCGGATGGCGAAGACGCCGACCGCCGAGCGGGTGGCAAGGTTGCGCTTCGCCAGGACGGCGGTGACGTGATTCGAGGCCGTCTTGCGTGAGATGAAGAGGCGCTCGGCGATCTCCCGGTCGGTCAGGCCCTGGGCCATGAGGGCAACGATCTCGTGCTCGCGTGGCGTCAGGCCAAGGGCCCGGGCGGCGGCAACCGGATCGATCTTAGGCTCCGCCGGCGTGGCGCCGTCCCTGGGCTCGAGGTCGCGGAGGTCGGCGACGATCGCCGCGAGCGGTTGGGCCCGACCGGCGGCCCAGGCCGCGTCATAGGCGGCGGTTCCGAGGGCGGCGCTGAGGGCGGCGAGGTGGGCGTCGAATGCCGCAACGTCCTCGGGCGTCATCCGATTGACGCGCCAGTCGCCGGTGGCGTCCGCGGCGCCGGCCAGCCGGCCAGCCGGGCGGCGAGGGTGGGGCGCCCGAGGTCATGGACGACGCTCATGATGGTCATCAGAAGGGCGGCGTTCTCGTGGGACATCCCGAGGGCGATCTGGTTCTCCAGGGCCTCGCGGTAGGCGGCGACGGCCTGCGGCAGCGCCCTCCGGTAGCGGTGGAACTCAGCCACGCGGACGAGCGCGATGGTGGCGTAGGTGTGGTCGCCGAGGCCGCGAACGATGGCGAGCGACTCCTCCAGGCAGGCGATCGCGGCGGAAAACGCTTCCCTGCGGTAGGAGTACCCGCCGGTGTTGATCAGACAGATCGCCACGCTGAAGGTGTCGCCGCTCTCGCGGAATCGCTCCAGTGAGCGGGTTTCATCGTTAGTCCCTTGGGGTGTCGATTCGCCCCAGCGATGAGCCGATAGTCATGGATCCATGTGGAGAATGATCGCCCAGGGCTTCCCTGTCAGATACTGGGGTACCGGTTCACGTCTTGATCGCTTCCGGGAAGGCGACCGATCCGGATCGTCAACGGCGGGGAGCTGGCTGGGCCGTGATGGCCCGCGCGCAGGTATCGTACGTGGGCTGTCGTGTCAGCAGGATCAGGCAGGTTGCCTGCATTGCGTAAGGGAATCGGGAGGAGCGGGATGGCCAGGCACACGTTCGCACCGGAGCGGTACTACACCACGATGGGCTCCCATCCGCCGGCGCTGCGGATCGCGCCGGGCGATTCAGTCGTGACGACGACCGTCGACGCCCTCGGGCAGGACGCAACCGGGGAGCCAATCACCCCGAGGGGCAATCCGATGACCGGTCCCTTTTTCGTCGAGGGAGCGGAGCCGGGCGACACGCTGATCGTGCGCCTGGATCGGCTCGTTCCCAATCGCCCGACCGGCGTGTCGGCATCCGTGCTCGCGCCGAACGTGGTCGATCCGGAGTTCGTCCAACACCTGCCGGAGCGGCCGCTCGTGGAGTGGGCCGTAGACCTCGCGCAGGGCGAAGCGTCACCGCGAACGCCGGTTCCCGGGCTCGAGGCGCTGCGGCTGCCGCTGGACCCGATGCTGGGATGTTTCGGCGTGGCTCCTGCCCGCGGGCAGGCGATCTCGACGGCGACCTCCGCGGAGCACGGCGGCAACATGGACTACCGCGGATTCCGGGCGGGCGCGACCGTCTATTTCCCGGTCTTCGCGCCGGGGGCGTTGCTGTTCGTGGGCGACGGCCATGCCACCCAGGGCGACGGCGAGATCGCGGGCACCGGGATCGAAATCTCGTTCGACGTCGAGTTCACGGTCGACCTGCGCAAGGGCGAACCGATCGGCTGGCCCCGCGGCGAGAACGAGGAGTACATCTTCACGGCCGGCAACGCGCGGCCGCTCGACCAGGCGCTGCAGCACGCGACGACCGAGATGGTGCGCTGGCTGGAGCGCGACTGGACGCTGGACGTGGTGGCGGCCAGCACGCTGCTCGGCCAGTGCGTGGAGTACGACGTCGGCAACGTCTACGACCCCGCGTACACCATGATCTGCAAGCTGCCCAAGCGGGTGCTGCGACAGGTGGCGGAGGCGAGATGAGTCGACGTGGCCGCGTCGCTCAGTAACACGGGTGGAAGTCGGTGCCGACGCTCATGTTGTTAGGGCCTGACGGGCCGTCTCCAACACCAAACAGAGCGTCATCGGTTCGATAGGGGATTCAAGGAATCCCTTGGCCAGGTAGTATGCCTTCGCCTCTTCCGAAATGGCATGCACGAGAATCGCCTTGATGCCGATCGTCTCGGCGACATGAATCCCCCGCAAGATGGCATCCCGGAGCAGCGCTGACCCGATCCCGCGATCCTGATACGTCCGGTCGACGGCCAGTCGCCCCAGGACCATCACCGGAATCGGATCAGGCATGTTGCGCTGCAACGGCTTGGGCGCCTCATCACGAACAACTGCGCCGGCTGACAGGCAGTAGTACCCCACGACCGTGTTGTCGATACAGACGACGTACGTGCGCGATGCCCCGCCCGCCTCGTTCTTGAGCGCATGGCGTTGGAGCCACACGTCAAGGGAAGCCACACCGCATGCGAACGACGCAACGTCGTGGGTCGCCAACAATGGGACGGGCGCCGTCAGCCCGGCGAACGTCATTCCCAGGGCGCTTTAGTCAAGAGGAGTTCCCTGAGTTCATCCGAAGGTGGTGGCGGGCTGTCGAGCAGCGCGGTGAACCGAGCGTACGCGTCCCGATCGAGCCGGAAGAACGCCCGGTCGAGCAGGACCCCTTCGGCCTCACGGCAGGCCGACTCAAGCATGAAGTCGGTTCGACTCCTGCCGAGCGCCTGGGCGGCTTGATCGATCAAATCGCGCTGCTGACGGCTGGCCCTGATATTGATGGCCGTATCGCGAGTTGCCGCATGTTCTTTCACCCGCACCATCCTGTTACCCCTTCAGCCGATCCGCTGACTTGAGTATGATCATAACCCGATGTGTAGCAAATGTCTACACAGCCCTTCAGCGTGGCCATAATCATAGTGTGTTCTGGATTGATGCCGAGCTTATTGATGCCGACACCTGCCGGGAGTATCTCAATTAGTATGAATGCTAAGCCGGCCAAACAGATCCCGATTGCCGATGTCCCCGCTCGGCTTGAACTTCACCCTGCTCACGTTCACTGCACGCGCACCAGAACCAAAAATCCGCTAGCGATGGGGGTTCCTCCTCTGTTGCAATAACGACATCCCTGTGTTTGAGATGTAGCGTCGTGCATATAGTTGTTGCATTGTGCATATTCCTGCCTAACTCATACGATACATCGCTATTGCCGAACATCACGCCTGCTACGCTTCCCTCAAGGTGGAGTCGCCCTCGGACTCCCAAGTCAAGATCGGAGGTTCCCGTGTCAACCAACCCCTACCTCAGGCCCTATGCTCGGAACCCTAACCGTTATTGGATGCCCTCTGACGTCATGACCCTTTGGTCCATGGCGCAGCAGGGCAAAGACTTTGATCGAGATCGCCAACGCCCTTGGCAGGACTATTTCTGCCGTTCGAGCATAAGGCAGACGAGCTCGAGATCTCGCTCATGCCTCGCGATGACTCCTTCACCTACTTCCGCTACCTCTACGGCTACTACTAACCCCTAACGGCGGGCGCGGCCCCGCCACTCCCTCGAAGTGACCAGCACTGGTTCGAGGAGCGTGGAGGAGGCGCAGCAGACGATCGAACGCTGGCGGGTCGAGTACAACACGGAGCGGCCAAATCGGTCGCTCAAGCAGCAAACCCCGGTGGCCTTCGGCGGCCTGGACCGCCCCGTCGGCTCTAGACTAGGCCGTGGAGATCCGCCGGAAGAACGTCAAGGATCCCAACGACGTCCGGTCGATAGGGCTCACGGTGTCGGACGCGACCCGCTCGACGAAGAACAAGCGGTCGCCGGTCGACTGGGGTAAGCCGCCGGAGCGCACGCCGTGGGTCACGGATGGGCGGGTCGATCGAAATCCTTACCGGGATCTCGTCCCGGTTCGTTATTGGGAGGTCTGGCTCAACATCGACATCGACCGGATTTGGTTGAAGCAGAGCCGGTGGGGACGATAACGCCCGCTTGCAGACAGATCGGGAGACCCTGACCGGCTGGCCGCTGGCGCCAGGGGCGGGCGGGCTAACTTGAGGGCTTCGTCGGCGTCGGCGGTTGCGCTTCCGGTTCACAGGACTCCAATAGCATCGCCTCTTCCCGGGTCATATCCGCGCCGGTCGAATCAAGGCGATCGAGGCTGCATCAAAATCAGCTGTCGGCCCTCGGCGAGGGCTTGAAGCGGCCTCTATGTGAGCACCTCCCAAGCTCAAGGATCAGCGCGTTCAAGGGATCGGCCACTGACGGCCGTTCGGCGGCCGCTTGGTCAGCGTAAATGTTTCGATCTCGTCAGCAGCTCCGAGCAACAGCTCGGTGTCGTCGGGATCCTCCAACGCGGTTCGGCGATGTCCTAAACCCTGTCCAGGCGACCATATGTCTCGTCGAGCCACGCGCGGACGTCGCTCGCTCGTGCAAGGCGGTCCGGTGAAGGCCGGCTTTCCTCCAGCTCACACTCTTGTTTGAACTCCTCGAGCTCCGCCGGCATCGATTGACCCAACTGACTGCCGTCGTGAATAGCTTCTTCCGCGCTTAACAGGTCGCCGTTTGAAAGAAGGTCTGCCCCTTCGCCATATTTCGCTGAGCCGTTCGCTAAGGAGCGTGTTAAGAACTAGGGCGGCGTCGGGCGGATCGCTTCCGCGCTGCTCTTCCGCCAGGCGCCTCAGGTGTTCTGTGATCTCCTGCAGCCAAGCTTCGGGCAACGGTTCGCCGTCTTGAAGGATCGCCGCAAGTTCGCCGTTGAATGCAGCCGCTACTGCGTTCCGGGCCGAGGACGCTTCCAACCAAACTTCTGCATCCTGGCAACCGGTTACTTGACTCGATTGAAAGACGGAGGCGCCGGCAGTTCTCGTTTGGAGGACGGTGTCAAACGCTGCCGAGCGCGTCGTTAGCGCGCCGAAGACGAGAAACAGCACTATGCCTCTTAGGACGTGCCGCATAAGCGTTCCTCCCCAATCCGCAGACGGATTTCGACGGTCGAATCGTGCTTCGAAAGTAGCAGGCAGTCAAGAATGCGATTTCAACGTTGCCGTCGAGCGCCCTACCCGCACGCGCGGGCTTGTGTGAATGCCGCATAAAAAAAATGCTCCGCCGAACATCGGGCGGTCAGGATTTGCCGTCTGATGAATGCTAGAGGCTGTTATGGACTTGGTAGGCTTGGAGGATGGAAACGTGGGCAGTCCAGTGGCAGTAGCCTCTCAAACAAGGTAGAATTCTCCAATCGCGATCGGCCGTGTCAGCGAGCGGGCGGGTGCTTCGCTACAGCTCGCCCCGCGCCACCGCCAGGGTTCGCCCGGCTGCCCGCTCAAGGTTGTCCCAGTCTCCGACGAGGGCCTGGAACTGCTGCGCGTCGAGGCCGGCATGGACCTGGCAGCAGCGGAACCGCTCGTCGAAGTGCGGGACCTCCAACCCGATGGCCGCGAAGTGGCGCGCCGCTTCCGCCCGGAAGTCGATGCCGTCGCCACGCCGGGTACCAAGCCGACCAGAACGCGACGCTGGCCAGGTCGTACAGGAAGTCGCCGTACAGCGCGCAGCCCCAGTCGAACACGGCCGAGATGCGGTCGTCGGCGACCAGGACGTTGAAGTGGATCAGGTCCCGGTGGATGAGGTGACGCTCCTCCGGGCAGAACGCGGCGAGGGCGGACATATGGTGCAACGCCTCGTCGAACCGCTCCGCCCCCGTGGCCGACGCCTCCAGGCGCCGCCGCCAGCCGTGCCCTTTGTCCTCCGGCCGGTCGGTCGCGACGTCGAGGAGGGCCGCCATCCAACTCGGATGGGGAGCCACGCCGGTGGGGTCCCACGTCCCGTACCCCGTCGTTGCCGACAGGTCCACGCCTCGGATCGCGTCGAGCGCGGCGAACAGCGACGGCAGGGTGGCCCGCATCCGCTCCCCGTCCAGGTGGTCGATGAACCCGCCGAACATCCGCTCCGAGATCGCGTAGTACCCGCCGAAGGCCCGTCCGATCTCGGTGACCGTGGGAATCGGCAGGTCGGCCGACGCGTAGCGCCCGGCCAACCGATCCCGCTCGAAGTCCTCCGGGTAGCCGCCGAAGCGCGCGACGAAGTGCGCGCCGTCGCGCCGGAAGGCGTACGCCTTCGACCACGCGCCTCCGCCGATCGGCCCGACGTCCGTCACCCCGGCGCCGAATCGGTCTACCAGGAACGCCTCGGCCTCGTCGGCGCCCACGCGACTCGTGCCGGGCGGCAACGGTTCGGCCGCCGGTTCCTGGGCCTCGCTCATCCCATGCTCCGTCATCAAACGAGATTCGTCGGTGCCAGTATCCCCCGGTCGCGTTTCCCCGGGCAACCGATCGCACCGCGGCCGACACTACCGCAGGGCGAGCTCCGCGATGTGCTGCACGCTGGGGCTCTCACCGCGCAGTTCGCCTTCTATCGGTCGGCTGAGTGACCCAACGTTCAGCACGGCCTCTAGTCGGGCGTCCCGTCGTGCGCTCTTTTTTGGGCGAGCTGCTGCAGTTGTCCTGCGTGCACGTCGCTCACCCATTCCCAGCCTTGCTTGGCCCCTGGGCCGATCCGCGGGTCGCTGACATCCTGATTGTCACGCAGCGCCTGCACGTACGCGCGGTCCAGGTCGATCCGTGCGCGTAGCTCATCCGCTCCGCCGGCGGACCCATGACCCGGGATGAAGACATCGACGTCGCCCGCCACATCCTCGATCAGCCGCAGCGCGGCGAGGTAGTCCTCGATCGGGTCAGCGGCGCTCCAATCGAGCATCGGAATCAAAGACATCAGACAGCGTGTCGCCCGCGACGAGGACCCTGCGTTCCTCGATCACCAGCGCCGCATGGCCCTGAGCATGTGCCTGATGCTCGATAATCCGGACGTTCGGGCCATCCCAAGGAATCTGCGCCGTTTCGGCAGGCAGACCGGTAATCAGGCCGAACAGGTCCAGCGGTACCTCCCCGGCGATTTCCGGCGGTAATCCCTCGGCGACCTGCTCCTTCCAGTCCGCGTTCGACCGCAGATCTCGCATATCAGCCGCGCAGCGGGCCGTCCCGTACCGGGGCGCGTCGCCGAAATCGGCGTGCCAGAGCACGTGATCCCAATCAGGATGCGTCGCGAAGCCCGCCACAACGGGCTGGCCCAACGCGCGCAGGTCGTTCGCGAGATCGGCCATTTCGTCGCCCGTTATTCCGGGGTCGATGAGCAACACACCGGTCCGGCCTTGCACGACAACGGCGTTGTTCTGGAGTAACGCGCTCTGGTGGACCAGCACACCCTCCGCGACGTGCTCTAACATCGAACTCCTTCCGTTTGTGGTGTGCAACCGATTGTCGAGATAGTCGTACGTTCACCTATTGACATGGCTATAGTATGCTCTCGGCCAGCCACTGATCTGCCCCCTGTTTTGGTCGCCGTCGTCCGTGAGTCTTCGGTCTCCGTTGACCTGCCCAGCCGCTCCTCCAGCGGGTCCCCGTAGTTCCCCGCGCCGCCACAGTTCGGTTGCCCGCCGTCGCTGCCCGACCTCCGAACCTCCCAGCGCGCCCCTGCCAGGTCGCCCAGCAGCCGCGCCGCCGCCCGCCCGCAGCCCGGCCCCAGACACCGCCGCCGTCCCCGCCTTCCTCGCCATCGCACGTTCCAAACGCTCAGCCCTCGGCCGAGACCTTGACAAAAAGAACAAATGTTCTATAGTGGAGCGCAAGCGGCACGCCCGGCGGGGGCGCGGGCCTGGGCAGCGCCCCGCCCCGCCCGGCTCGGGCTTCCAGCCGTCATCCAGGCCCCGGTTGCGCGCTCCCCGAGGAGGTCCCTCGCGGTCGTAGCCCCCGATGAACCCGCTCCCCGATCCGCCCAATCCTCGGGCCGGATGGAGTAGCAGCGAACCCGCGTCACCCAACACGCACCCCACTAGGCCATCGACCGCCCGGAAACCGGTCGCCGATCACGCTTCGATCCACGACCCGGCATCTTGACGCGCCGAACGGACTGTACGTACAGTAGTGCGGAGGGCGTCGAGCACCGGCGCGAACCGGTGCCCACAGCCCGTCGGATCCGTTTCGAGGCGTTTATCGCAGGAAAGAGCCGGCCCGAGGTGGCCGGGACAAGGAGCTACGGGATGAAGCGGTACCTGATCTCGTTCGACGACGGCTGGATGACCTTCCCCGAAGAGGACCTCCCCGCCGTGGCCGAGGCCTCGCGCAAGGTGGTCCGGGAGGCCAAGGACGCCGGCGTGTGGATCTTCGGCGCCGGACTGCAAACCCAAAGCGCCAGCGTCGTCGCCACCGACGGCACCATCACCGCCGGCCCCAACCCGGAGACCAAGGCGGTCATCGGCGGATTCTCGATCATCGAGGTGCCCTCCCGCGAGGAGGCGCTGGAGTGGGCCACCAAGATCGCTGTCGCCTGCCGCTGCACCCAAGAGGTCCGCGAGCTCATGTACGACCCAGAATCCTAACCAAGCGCCCACCCCGCCCCGTCACCTTCGCCCTCATCCGTCCCCAGCCCCGACGTGACAACCCCCTTCATGGGGCTTATCGAACCCAGCCCGCGCTCTTCACGCCCACGCGACCCCACCAAACAGCGCCCTACCCCTCGCGCCAAATCTCCCCCTTCCCCCTGCCGCGCTTCGGAGGAGCGGGGGAAGGGGGCCGGGGGTTAGAGGGCCGTCTCTCCGACCCCGGAAACGGCCCTCCGCAACGGCCCCTCTCCTCCGCAGAGGAGAGGGGGTAGGGGGTGAGGTCCTTCTCTCCTACCCCTTACTCCCCGTCATCTTCACCCCCTCAAGGAAATACCGTTGGGTGAAGAGGAAGGTCACGATCAGCGGCAGCGTGACCAGCGTCGAGGCAGCCATCGCCAGCCCCCATTCGGTCACCCGCCGGTCGCGGAAGGCGAGGAGGCCGAGCGAGAGCGGATATTGGTCTGGGTTCGAGAGATAGACCAGCGGTCCAAAGAAGTCGTGCCAGGTGTAGAGCAGCGTGAACACCGCCACCACGATGAGCGCCGGCCGCACCAGCGGCAGCATGATCTCCCAGAAGATCCGAAACTCGCCTGCGCCGTCGACCCGGGCCGCGTCCTCCAACTCGTTCGGCAACCCCCGAAAGAACTGGCGCATCATGAAGATGAAGAACGCATTACCCAGGAAGGCGGGGACGATCAGGGGGGTGTAGTTCCCGAGCATGTGCAGTTCGCGGAAGAGCAGGTAGGTCGGGATGAACGTCACGATCGGCGGGATCATCAGGGTCGAGAGCGTGAGGCCGAAGAGCGCGTCACGCCCCGGAAATTGGAGCCGAGCAAAACCGTAGCCGACCGCCGCGAAGGAGATGACGGTCCCAATCGTGACCGCGCCGGCGTAGAAGACCGTGTTCCCCAGCATCCGCCAGTAGTCAAACCCTGGGTAGTTCATCGCCTTGCTGTAATTATCCCAGTGCGGCGACGTCGGGATCCACTGGATCGGCCGAGCAAAAACCTCCTGCGTGGTCGTCAGGCCCGAGGTCACGATCCAGTAGAAGGGCAGCAGGAACGCAGCGGAGACGACAATCAAGACCACGTGGCGGCTGATCGACGCGATCTTCTTGCGAGTTTCCGGCCGCACCATCACCCGCGCCCTCGGCCGGACCCGCTCGACCTGTTCGATATCCCGCCCCACCTCTGGCACGGGCTGCTGGGCCAGGTGTGTCACCGGTCGCCCCCTTCGTAGTACACCCAGAAGCGGGCGGAACGGAAGATCACCAGCGTCACCACCACGATCGCCAGAAAGAGGACCATCGCCAGGACCGAGGCATAGCCCATCGCGAAGTAGCGGAACGCCTGGCGATAGATCACGATCATGTACATCAGGGTCGATTCGACCGGGTTCCCGGCGGTGCTGCCGACGACCAGCGCCTGGGTGAAGACCTGGAACGAGGCGATCACCCCGATCACCAGGTTGAAGAGGATCACCGGCGAGAGCATCGGCAGGGTGATGTTGCGGAAGCGGCTCCAGCGCCCGGCCCCGTCAACCTCGGCCGCGTCCAGCAGGTCCCGCGGGATCTCCTTAAGGCCGGCCAGGAAGACCAACGTCTCGACCCCGATGCCCCAGGTGCTCATCAGGATCAGCGCCGGCTTGGACCAATCCGGATCTTGGAACCAGCCGAGCTTCGGCAGCCCGAACGCCTGCAGGGTGACGTTGAAGACTCCGCTATTGGGATCCGCCATCAGGATGAAGACGATCGATGCCGCCACCGGCGGCGCCAGCGCCGGCAGGTAGAAGATCGTCCGGTAGAGGCCGATCCCACGCACGCCCATGTTGAGGATCATCGCCAGCGCCAGCGCCGCCACCAGCCGCAGCGGCACCGAGATCAAGGCGTAGTAGGCGCTGTTCTGCACCGACGTATAGAACGACGGGTCGCCGTCGAACATCATCCTGTAGTTGTCCAACCCGATCCATCTGGGTGGCTGGAGCACGCTGTAGTCGGTGAAGGAAAGGTAGGCGGACCAGATCACCGGGTAGGTCGTGAAGACCAGGAGACTGATCACCCAGGGCAGGACGAAGAGCCAGCCGGCGATGGCCTCCCGCCGCTTCTTCGTGCCCATCGGTTTGCGCCGCAGGCTCATCGTTGCCATGCTGCCCTCCTAGTCGTGAGACGTGAGACGTGAGACGTGCGAAAACTACGAACGAGAGCGTTCTTCCTTGCCGTCTTGCCGCTCTTGCCGCCTCTTTACTCACGTCTCACGTCTCACGTCTCGTTTATCCGCCGATCTTGATGACGCTGTCGGCATGGGCGAGCGACGAGCAGAGCAGTCGGTAGCCGTCCGCCACCTCGTCCGCATCGATCATCAGCTCGTCGGCGTACTCCGGCTCGTGCTCGATGCTGCCGCTGATCACCCGGGAGTAGCAGGTGCGGCAGGTGCCGCCGCGACAGGAGTAGGGGATGTCAATCCCGGCCCGCAGCGCCGCCGCCAATACCGTCTCCCCCGGCTCCACCTCGAAGCTCTCGCCATCGGTCGATTCGATCCGGAACGCCACCGCGATCATGTCCCCGCGCCCACCGCCGCCTTGGCCTCGGCCGCCGCGATGATGGCGTCGATCCGTTCCATGAAGTGGCCGTAGCCGTCCTCGCTCCGCTCCCAGCGCTCGGCCAGCCAGGTTTCCCACATCTCGCCGGCCCGCTCGACGACCCTTGGCAGCTTTTCCTTTGCTTCCGTCCCCAGGATGTGGTTCAGCCAGGTGTAGCCGTAGCGGAGGTGGATCGCCTCGTCCGCCCAGTCGTAGTCGATGTCCTGCGCCGTCGCCGCGTCGCCGAAGGCGTCGTACTCGCGCTTCGCGACCTGGCGGTGCGCGGGCGCCTCCCGCTCGAAGTAGTAGAGCAGGGCCAGCACGTCGAAGAGGTCGCCGCCCTGCTCGAGGATGGCGTGGTAGGGATCGCCGACCATCGGGTAGTCGATCCCCATCCGGAAGCCCCAGGCGGCCAGGCGGCGCTGCCCCATCAGGGCGTGGCGCATCTCGTCGTAGCCCCAGCGGGCCACGTCGAGAAAGAACTGCCAGGGCATATGCGGCCAGGCCCACATCATCGCCCCCGGCACCTCCGCCGCCCAGACCTCGTTCGCGTGGTCGATCGCCAGCCAGACCTGACGCTCGCGCACGCTCTTGGGCGGGCGTGTCGGGCTCTCGACCACCGCCGGCAGGAACTTCGGATCGCGCACGCAGCGGTTAGGGACCTCGTAGGCCGGTCGCCCCGCCGCCGGGTGATCCAGCGGCGGCTCGCTGCGTGGACCGTTCCCAAGTACTCCGCCGATCGCCGTCAGGTAGGCGTCCAGATACTCGACCCAGGGTTGCGCCGCCCCCCGCTCTGCCTCGGAGAGGTTGGCGATCACCGGCGCCATCTCGTCCAGATGCTGCTTTTCCTCGGCCAGGGCGTGCCCGATGAGGTAGAAGCTCGGGGCGTCGTCCAGCGGATCGCCGCTGTCCAGATAGAGCTGGTAGGCCGCGACGAGCGCCGGTTTCAGCACACCGTAGATTCCCAGCACGAACTCGGCGTCGGTCCTCGCCCGCGGGAACTCCGCCAGGAAACCGAGCAGCCCCGGATCGTGGTCCTGATCGACGTCCCGCCGCGGGTAGCGCAACTCCAGCACCCGGTTCCGCAGCGCGTCGGCGTGCAGCGAGTCTTGCCACCAGTCCCGGGGCACGCTCGTCTTCAGCCCCCAATCGGCGATCGAGATGTGCCACCCCCCCAGGGCGCGCATCATCTCGCGCTCGATCAGGTAGAGACGTTTCAGCACCGCCGCCGACTGCTCCACTCCCCGCAACGGCTGGGTGTACCCGCTGAACTGATCAACCGTCATCCTGGACCTTCTCCTGCCGACTGGTCTCGGTCGATCCACACACTGTCGTAGGGGCGCGATCATTGCACCTATCTGCCGACCGCGACATCCCGGCCTGCCATGGGGCGTGAAGAATCACGTCCCTACGACTGTTGCCGATATCCCAACCGTTTGTAGGGGCGGACCGGTGTGTCCGCCCGGTGGCCAACCAACGAGCTGCGCGGGCGAAGACGGCGTTGGCGACATCGTTCCGCGTTGGACGGGGTGCAGGGCGGACACACCGGTCCGCCCCTACGAGGTGGGGACGGGTTGCTAATGTCGGAATGGCACGGAGTTCAATCATGGCGCCAGCCTCGAGACGCTTGCCGCCGCGCCGATCAGGCCGGCGTCTGGCCCCAGGGATGCTTGCAGGATCGGCAACTGGCGCGTTTCGTCCGCCCAGATGTGGTCGCGGGTGGATTGCACCAGGCGTTCCCAATACAGTCCTGGGGCCGTTCCCAATCCTCCCCCGACAATCACCGCCTCGGGGTCGATCACGTTGACCAAGAAGCCGATGCTGCTGCCAAGGGATTCGGCGGCGGATTCCACGACTGATACGGCGTCTTCGTCGCCGCCGACCATCGCCGCGGTCAGGACCTCCTCTGAGCCGTTGGCCGGCAGGCCGGTCCGCTCCTGGTAACGCGCCGCCACGGCGGGGCCAGAAGCGTACTCCTCGACGACGTGCTGGATATGTGTGCCGCAGGTTGGGCAGGGGACCGACAGTGGACCGCTCGTCAGGACCAGCGCGTTACCTCGGGCGCCCGTCATCGGTTTGCCGTCCTGTACCACGCAGGAACTGATTCCGGTGCCGATCGTGACGTAGGCGAACAGGGAAAACGCCCGGCCCGCGCCGTAACGGCTCTCCGCCAGGGCCGCCGCCCGCACGTCCGACTCGACCACCGCCGGCGCGACTTCGCCGAAGCGTTGGGCGATCGGCACGCTCCGCCAGTCGATGTTGTGAGCGCTTTGGACGCAGCCTGCCGGATCGACCAGCTCGGCCACCCCGACGCCGACGCCAACAAGCTCGCGCCCGACGAGGTCAGCCGCATCGGCCAAGCGAGTTGCCAGACTCAGCGCCGTCTCCAGGACCGCGGCGCCGCCGCGGGCAGGCTCGGTTGGCACGACCTCGCGGGCGACGATCTCGCCGATGCCGAGGTCGACCACCCCGCCGGCGATTTTGGTACCGCCGATGTCGATACCGATGGCCCAGCCCCGCGTATCCATCGCTGCTACGTCGCGTCCGGGCATGGCCCCAGGTAGCAGGGCGCCACGCCGAAGATCAGTTCCGCCGGCCGATCCGTGATGTTGTAGTACTGGTGCTTCGTTCCCTCCGGCAAGTAGAAGCCATCTTGCGGGTTCAGCTCGAACCACTGCGGGCCGTCGACGTCCCGCAGGCGAACGTTGACCGTCCCCTCCAGAACATAGAGGGACTCGTCGCCGCCGTGGACCTGGACCTCCGTGTGCTGACCCGGCAGGAGGCGGACTTTCCCGACGGTCAGGTGCTCGGTCGAGGCGAGGATGCCGACCAGGACCTGCTTCTCCGCGCCCTCCATCCGCCAGAGCATGTCGGCGTTGCGCACGACCGAGATCGTCTGGTCCCGCTCCGCCGCTGCCCGATCCATCGGCCAGTGGCCGAGCAGTTCGTCCCGGGCGTAGCGGATCTCGGTCAGGTTGGGCTGCTGCTGGGCGTAAGCGCCGGAGGTCCCCTGCGACGGGGGCGGCGCGAACAACTCCAGTACCCGCAGGGCTTCGCCGTCGTAGTTCCAGGCGTGGTGCCAGGTGTCGCGCCGGAAGAAGGCCGCTTCCCCTGTTTTGACGCAATGGACCTCGCCCGTCGCCGGGTTGTTGATCACCATCGTCCCGCTGAGGACGTAGTAGATCTCGTCGGCGGCGAAGACCGTGCGGAAGGCATCGGAGTGGCGGAAGATGCCGCCCGGGGCCAGGCCGAAGACCAACTGGTGGATCTTGCCGCTGGAGACATAGATCCAGTCCGCCACCTCGCCGGAGTCGGCGTCGCCCCAGAGGTGGCGGGTGACGCCGGCGTAGGGGATCGGGGTCGGCCCGTCGAAGGTCGGGCGGGGCGAGGACTTATAGCTGCTCATCCGTCATGTCCCGGGTCGTGCTTCAGGTGGGCCGCCTCGGCCTCTTCGGGCTCCGCAAAGGTGGGCGGCGTGAAGGTGCTCTCGATCTCGTATCGCAGGCCGGTGCGGCCGGACTCGGCCGTTTTCAGCATGATCTCGAGCACGTGGTAGGCGTGCTCTGGCGTGATGACCGGAGGCGTCCCGGTCTCGATGCACTCGATCAGGTGCCGCGCCCCGTCCGCCCAGGGCCAGCCGTAGCGCTGGTCGTAAACCTTCCAGTGGCCGGCGCTGTTCTGCCAGAGCTCGTAGCCCTGCGGCGCCCAGTCCTCGCCCAGCATCTGGATCGTGCCGTCGGAGCCGTAAATCTCGATGCCGCAATTGCGATACTGCTGGATCGTGAATCCGGTCGTGACGACGCCGTAGGCGGTGTTCCCGAAGTCGAGCAGCAACTGGGCGTTGTCGTCCGTCTCGACCTTCATCATCTTGCCGTCGACGACTCGCTCCGGGATGGCGATGCCGCTCATCGCCATGACCCGCTTGGCCGGGCCAATCAGCCCGGACAGGGTGGTCACGTTGTAGACGCCGAGATCGAACATCGACCCACCGCCCGGCTGGTAGAACCATGGTCCCCACCATGGTCCCGACCAGCCGTAGAAGCCGCGGGCGGAGTAGATCCTGCCGATGTCGCCATTGTTGATGTGGCGCCACATCGACTGGTAGGTCGGGCTGAGGACGACGTGCGGCGCGCAGACCAGGTAGCCTGGGCTGTTCCGCGCCAGCTCGACCAGTTCCGCCGCCGCGTCCAGGGTCATCGCCATCGGCTTCTCGACCAAGACGTGCTTGCCGGCTTCCAGCGCCGCCTTTGCCAGCCGCCCGTGCTCGGGCATCGAGGTCAGGATCAGGACGGCATCGACATCCGGCGACTCGATCACCTTCTGGGGGTCGGTCGTGAAGTTCTCGATACCGTGCACCTCGCGGACGTGCTGCCGCCGTTCCTCGTTCACATCACAGGCGATGGTGATGTCCACCCGCGGGTGAGGCACGTTTAGCCGCTGCAGCAGCGGGAAGTAGACCCGCGACACGCTGCCGCACCCGATGACCCCAACCCGCACTGGTCCCGCCACTCTGCGTCCTCCCGATGACCTGGTCTGCGCTGCCCACAATGGGCTGGCCGATCGAAACCTGTTGTAGGGGCGGACCGATGTGTCCGCCCGGTTACCGTCCAACGGGTTTCGCGTAGGAAACAGCGTCTCCGAAATCGTGACGACGAGATTTGCCGCCGGGCGGACACCTCGGTCCGCCCCTACAAGACGAACGCCGTCTCGTAATTCGTCACCGCAGCACCACATTCATGTGTGGCGTTGTAGCCTCGGAACGGGAACCGTTGTCGCGCCGGCTCTCCATCTCAAGCCGGATTCGGTCTGCCCGGTAGACGGCCTTGAAGTACTCCGCCGGGCGATCGTCGTCGGTGTAGGTGACGCCCTTCAGAAGGAGCATCGGCGTGCCGACATCCAGACCAAAGAGGCCGCTCTCGTACTCGTTCGCGACGGTCGCCTCGATCGTCTGCCGGGCTCGTTGGGGGCGGATTCCGTAGCGCAGCTCCAGCAGACCGTAGAGGGACTGCGTCTCCAGGTCCGCGCCTTCGAGGCCGGGGCAGCGTCTGGCCGGGACGTAGCTGGTGCCCAGCAGGACAGGAGTCTCGCCCGCCCCGCGCAGGCGGACGATCTTGACCGTCGATTCCTCTGCACCGAGGCCAAGGGCCGCCGCCACCAGGGGAGGCGGCGCCATGACTTCCTGTTCCAGGACCGTCGTCGTGACAGCCCCGCCGTGCTGCATCGTCTCTTCGGTAAAGCCGAGGAGATGGTGGGCGTCGTAAGTGAGCTTCGGCTCGGCCACGAAGGTGCCGATGCCAGGTTTGACCACCAACGTGCCATCCCGAACCAGGTAAGCGATCGCCTGACGGGCCGTCATCCGGCTGATCCCGGCCTGCTCCGCCAGCTCCCGGTCGGAGGGAAGCTGCTTTCCGGATGCAAGCTCGCCCGACTGGATCCGCTCCCGAATCAGCTCCGCGAGCTGGTAATAGAGCGGGATCGGACTCCGCTTCGAGATCGTCAACCCCGCTGGCCCCATCGATACCCCCTAGTGCCGGCGTTCGGCGTTCGGCGTTCGGCGTTCGGAAAGCGTGCTCCGAACGCCGAACGCCGAATACCGAACGCCGTCGTTACGATGCGCTGTTCAGCACCCGCTCCAGCTCGGCCTGGCTGGCTTGCTGCGCCTCGGTCAGTGCGTCCTTCGGCGAGGCCTCCTTGTACATGATCTTGTCGATCGCCAGCGTCAACTGGTCGTTGCTGAAGTCGGCCACCGGCGAGGTCCACATCGGCGTCGAGATGCCGAGCAGGCTGCGGAAGAACTCGGTGATCTCGGTCGCGAACTCCTCGCCCCGCTCCTCGACCGCCACCTGTGGCACCAGCAACGGCACCTTCACGTTGGTCGGCAGGTCGGGGATGTTGTCGAACCAGATCTTGATGCCATCGACGCACATGTAGTCAAGGTAGGTGAAGGCTTCGGTCACGTGCTCCGAGCCCTTCGGAATGACCAGCCAGTTCGGCCAGTAGCCGGAGACCTGGGTCGTGCCGCTGGGGCCGGTCGGGAAGGCCGCCGCGTCCCACCTGGTGAAGACCGGCTCGGCCTGGGCGTAGAGCTCGCCGGTGATCCAGAAGCCGGTCCGCACCGAGAGCAGGTGACCGGCCTGGAACATTGGCGGCTTGCCGTCGACGACGTTCTCCGTCCAGTTGTTGGAGGTCACGACCTTCTGGTAGTCGCCCTGGTACTCCTCGTCCAGCCAGTCGAGGAAGAACTGCATAATCTCGAGGTTCTGGCCGGAGTCGATCGTGTACTGCTGGTTGGCCGTGTCGTAGAGCTGGCCGCCGTTCGAGGCGGAGACGATCGCGAACTCAACCGCATCGGCTGGCTTGGGCAGGATCCCCATCGTGACCAGCGTGTCGCCGTCTCACTGGGTGAACTCTTTCGAGAGGGCGCGCAGGTCGCTCCAGGTCTTGGGGAAGCTGGCCCGGTCCGATGGGATGCCCTTCGATTCGAGCATCTCCTGGTTGTAGATGACCGCGTAGGTCCCGGCCGTTGCTGGCAAACCGTAAGTCTGTCCCTCCCATTGGCAGCTTGCCAACACCGCCTCCGGCCAGTTCTCGAGCTGGGAGTTCACCGAAGCCGCCATCAGGTCGTCCAGCGGCTCCAGCGCCCCGCGCGCCGCAAAGGCGGCCGGGGCGGTCCAGAGGATGGTCGAGTCCGGCGGATCGCCGCTGGCGACCCTGGCCAGCAGCACCTCGTTGAAATTCTCCTGACCGGTGCCGCACTGGACCTCTTCGACGGTGATCTCGGGATGGACCTGGGTGAAATTCTCACTGATCGTGTTGAAACCGTCGCAGAAGACGCCGGAGCCGCCCGGCGTCCAGAAGCTGATCTGGGTCGATTCCTGCGCCCCGGCTCGGAAGCCGCGGTGACCTCCATACCCGGCCAGGGCCGCCGCTCCGGCACCGGCGCCGGCCATCTTGAGCAACGACCGCCGGTCGGTTCGGCTCGGTCCCCCACGCCCCAGGTTCTGACTGCCTCGCATTCGCAACCTCCGATCCGTCTCTGGCCTCACGCCCCAAGGCGTTGCCGCGCCGAGCCGTCCCGGCGCCCCCTTCAAACCGAGAACTCTGGCCCCTCGCTCACGTCACGGCGACGGCGACCGTCATCCGCTCGGTCCCCGCCAATCGGAAACCACCCTGATCCATACGCATAGAGGTCTAGACTTGTGGACGTATATCAAACTCCAACCTTTCCTGTCAACGCCCGAGACGGCGCCCACAGGGTCTTTTCATCACCGGTGGATCGGGGTAGGCTGCCGGCCGAACCCGACCGCCCGCGCTGAGGAGGCCCGCGATGCCCAAGCCGCTGCCCGTTGCCCCGCCGGCCTCGCCCGGCCGCCGCGCCGCCGCGCTGGCGGCCGTGCCCGACCCGCGCCGCCCGCTGGGGTGGCGGCCGGATCGCCCGCCCCTGCCGCTGGTCGGGCTGCTGCAGGTGGCGGTCGCGGCGATGCCGTGCGGTGCCCGCGGCGTGTGCGCCGCCGCCCACTGGGGGCGCGAGCGGGTCGAAGACGACCCCAACGCCCTGGTCCCGCTCGGCCTGCCGCCGGGGCGCAGCCCGTCGGTGGCGACGCTGCGCCGGGTCGTCAAGGCCCGCGACGTCGCCGCCTTCGCGCGGGTGCTCGGGCCGTGGCTGGCGGCGAGCGGGGTGGCCGCGGACGACGCGTTGGCCCGGGACGGCACGACGCTGCGCGGCATCCACGGCGACGCGGTCCCCGGCGTCCACCTGGCGGCGGCCTTCCGGCCTTCGCCCATCGGGCCGGGGCGGTCCTGGTCTGGGCCCAGGCGCCGATCCCCGGCAAGGGCCGGGAACTGGCGGCGGTCGCGACGGTGCTGGGGCAGGCGCCGCTCGCCGGGCGGGTCGTGACCGGCGACGCGCCGCTGACCCAGCGGGCGGTGCGCGAGCGGATCGTGGGGGCGGGCGGCGACCATGTGCTGCCGGTGGACGCCAACCAACCCGCCCTCCTGGCCGCCTGGCCGCCTGCGCGGCGGCCTTCCCCCCCAGACGGGCCGAGCGGGGCGGCGGGCTGACGGCGGCGACGCGCGCGGAGCCGACGGTGCGCCACGGGCGGCGGGAGACGCGGATGCTGTGGGCGCTGGCGGACCCGGCACGCAACGCCCGCGCCGGTGAGGCCGGGGACCACGGCACGCCGTGGCCGCACCGGCGCCAGGTCTGCCGGGTCGAGCGGCGCCGGGTCGACTGCCGGACCGGGGAGGTTGAGCGCCCCGCGACGTACGCCGTCACCAGCCGGCCACCCCAGCGGGCGGACGCGGCGGCGCTGCTGGCGGCGGGGCGGGGACACTGGGGGATCGAGAACAAACGGCACCGGGTCCGGGACATCGCCTGCGACGAGGACCGCTCCCAGATCCGCAGCGGCGCCGCGCCGCAGGCGACGGCCGCCTGCCGCACCCTCACCCGCGCGCTGCTGCGGCGCGCGGGCGTTCCCACTATCGCCGCCGCCGGCCGCACCTTCGCCGGCCGGCCGCACGTGGCGATCTCCCTGGTCGCCTCCGCCGGCTGCCTGGTGATGAAATGACCCTGCGGCGCCTAGCACCTCGTGCGAGGTCATCTGTCCGCTCGGGCCAGGGAGCGATGCCGCCCCGGCCCCCCGGTCATTCCGAGCCTGTCGAGGAATCTCGACGGGAACGAAGCAACGAGGAAGCCCCACCCTCCGAGAACACGGCAACGTCCTCTCGGTGCCGGCAGCGCCATCGTCACGCCGTCTCCCTCGAGATCCCTCGACCAGCTCGGGATGACCCGGGAGATCGGGGCCCCTGCGGAGCGCCGTCCTCCCGACACCCCAAGAGCCGGGCAATTGAGCTTGCACGGGGTATTAGGCGGTTGGGTCAAGTGCCTCAACGTAGTGGTCGTGGACTTCCTGCCAGTGATCGCGGGGCCAATTTGGCCAGTCGATGGCGTGGCCATCGAGAGCGCCGGCGAGGAAGTCGAGGTGGGTGTGCCATCCCGCAAGGACGATGAGGCGGAGTTCGGTGGGGAGGGCGACCGAGGCGGTGAAGACGAGCAGGCAGGCGCCGCCGTCGTGGCCGCTGGGGCGGAGTTCCCAGCGGAGGCGGCCGTGGATGTCGGTTTCAAACTCGAGCAGGCGGGGCGGCTCGATCGCGGTGACGACGCCGCGGGCGATGGCCTTTCCCCCGCCCTGGTCGGTGTTGAGCCAACGGAGCTGGACGCGGCCGCCGGGGACTGGGTCGATCTCGGCGACGGCGAGCCAGGCCTCGATCTCGGCCGGGGCGGTGATCGCGCGCCAGACGCGCTCGACCGGGTGATTGAGGTGGCGTTCGAAGCGGATGACGCTGCGGTCGCCGACGGTGTTGAGGGTGCCGTCTTCGTAGGTGCTGGGTCGGGTGTGGGAGTGGGTCATGCCGGTCTGTCCTCCTATGAGTCGGTAGGCGTCGGGGCGGATGGGGCGTTGGCCGAGGCGTCGGTTGATTGCCGGTCGAGTCCGGTCATCCGGTCGAGGTGGCGTCTCGAGGGCGTCGAGGTTGGCGGCCCAGAAGCGGCGATAGGGGGCGATCCAGGCGTCGAGTTCGGCGAGGGGGTCGGGTCGTAGGCCGTACCAGCGGCGCTGGGCGTCGACGCGGACATCTACGAGTCCGGCCTGGCGGAGGAGTTTCAGCTGCTTGGAGACGCCGGGCTGGGGGAGGCGGAGAGTGGTCACAAGCTCGTTGACGGTACGCTCGCGCTCGCGCAGGAGATCGAGGATGTCGCGGCGGACGGGTTCGGCCAGGATCTGGAAGGTGTTCAATTGGGACCTCCTGTCGGAGACGGGAAGACGGGGAAGGCCCCCTAATCCCCCGGCCCCCGTCTCCCCGTCTGCGACAGGGCGAAGGGGGAGTCGCGGCGGGCGTGGGCTGGGGTTAGGGAGAGCGGTGGGTGAGCCAGGCGCCGATGACGAGGGCGCGGAAGATGGGTTGGATGGTGGTGAAACCGGCCTCGGTGAGAAGGTCGCGCAAGCGGGATTCCGGGATGAAGTGGATGACCTGGGGGAGACCGGAGAACATCGCGTCAGCCGATTCGGGCGGCATGCCCCGGGCGATCTGGCGAGCCCGCCAGGCGCGGTAGAGGCGGCCGTCCTCCGTGCTGGTGAGGTCGCCGTGCTGGTCGGCGAGGATGAGCGGGGCACCGGGGTGAAGGCGGGCGGCTATGCCGCGTAGCAATTCGAGCTTAGCGCCGTCGTCAGGGAGAAAGTGGAGCACTAAGAGGAGGGTGGCGGCGTCGAAGCGGGCATCGTCCGGGAGATCGGGGACCGAGCCAGGAATGAGGGTGACCCGGTCGGACAGAGCGGCGGAGGCCACCTTGCGCTCGGCGATGGCGAGCATCGGAGCGGACGGGTCGACCCCGGTGATGCGCCAGGCAGGATGGTGCGGGGCCAGACGCATGATCTCCTCGCCGGTGCCCGTACCAACGCAGAGCACGTGTGGTGGGGGTCGATCTTCGAGATCGACGGTGAGGAGGGCGGCGGCGACCTCGTGCAGGGTTTCGTAGCCAGGGATGGCGAAGCGGATATCGGCGTCGTAGGACTCGGCGTGGTTGGGTTCGGTCGGTGCTTCTTGCTGCTGATCCTGGTCGGCGGTCATGAACGATATCTCCTGGTGGGCAGGATGGTGATTCGGATTTAGGTCCTATTCGCAGCGTAGCGCCCCTACGACGGAACAATTTGCGGGCGCTACCTCGTTTGTGGCGAATGCTTCGTCGTCGGCCGCGGTCAGAGCCTCGGCGCGTTTCCAGGGGTCCCAGTCGATGTCGCGGTCGTCAAGGCGCGTTTCCAAGACATCCAGGGCGGCGTGCCAGCCCGCGGCGACGGGTGCGGCGGGGTCGCGTTCGGGGAAAACGTTGGTGAAGACGAGTTCGGTTCCGGCGGGGCCGGTCAGGTCGACCTGGGCCGGATAAAGCCAGGCTGGAAGTTTGGCTGGGTCGGTGATGTACGGCCAGATGTGCTCTGGGGGTTGGGGAATCTGCCGACCGAGGCGGATGGCGAACCGGCCATCCGGCGCCTCATGAAGCGTTCCGAGCACGACCCGCAACCTCCTGCCGGTGCCACCTTCTCCGCCTCGCACACGCAGGATGAGGCGGGGCGATTGGACGAGCACTGCGTCCGCAGCGCCTAATATACGCTAGATGGCATATACGGTAGTGGCTGATGGCAGGGGGCTAGGCCGTGGGGCGCGGTGTCAGCGTGCGGGCGAAGGCCATAGCCAGGATCGTCATGGCAATGGCGGAGATCGTGAATACGGCGGTATAGCCCGCCGTGCCGACGACCCAGCCGAGGGCGGCGGCGCCCATGCCCTGGCCGAGGAAGAGGGCGAAGGCGAACAGGGCGACCGCCGTGCCGCGGGCGTTCGGGGAGAGTTCCGTCGCCTTCGTCTGCAGCGTGCCGTGGATGGCGTAGAAGCCGATCCCGGTCACGATCACCAGGGGGACGACGGCGATCCAGGTGGTGGCCAGCCCAATTCCGAGCAGGCAGGCGCCGACAAGTGCGCCGCCCATCAGGACCAGACCGCGTTCCCCCACCCGACCCAGAATCCGGCGGACGAGGCGGCTGTAGATCAGGCCGCCCAGCCCAAAGGAAGCCAGGATGGCGCCGATGGCGGCGTAGGGCAGGTCGAACCGCTCACGCAGGGAGGCGCCAACGTAGACGAAGCCGCCGGAGAAGAAGAAGCCTTCCAGGCAGACCGTGCCGATCACGATCCGGGCGGCCGGATCGCGCAGCAGGCGGACGTATGGCCTAAGCGAGAAGAGCCGGGCCTGTTGTGCCTGAGCGCCGGGAGCAGGCCGGTCGAGGCGTTGCCCGGCGCGGCGCCAGAAGATCCCGGCAAGGACAGCGGCCAGGAGGCCGTACGACAGGAAGATGGCCCGCCAGGAGAGGAAATCGGCGACGGCGCCGCCCAGGCTGACGCCCAGGATCTGGCCAAGGGCGACGGCGTTAAGGTAGGTGGCGAGGGTGGCCTGGCGCTCGGAGTAGGCGTAGTGGTCGCCGATGTAGGCCAACGTGAGCGGGATCATCGCGGCGGCGGCGACACCGGTCAGGAACCGGAGCAGGACGAGGAACGGCAGTCCAGGGGCCAGGGCGCAGGCGGCCGTGCCAACCGCGAAGAGGGCGAGACCCACGCGCATCACGCTGAGGCGGCCAATCCGGTCGCCAAGCGGGCCGTAGACAAGCTGGCAGATGCCGTAGGGCAGGGTGTAGGCGGTCACGACGAAGCCCGCCGCCCCGATCCCAACCCCAAAATCGTCGGCGATGACGGGCAGGAGTGGATCAACAACGCGGGCATCGGCGATGACGACGAAGGCGACCGCGCTCAGGAGAAGGAGCGGGATGCTCGCCGGGACGGATCGGACCACCGGCGGCGGATCTGGCTTCGCGTGCGGCTCCTCGATCGTGATGGCGCCGGTCTGACCGGCCGGGGAGGTCAGGAGGCGATCTCCGCCTGAGCGATGGTCTTGACGCGACGAACGCGGACGAGTAGTTCGCCGGGGACGGCGTTGCGCTTGCCGAAGACCTCGGCGTTCTCGGCGCCCATGTAGCGCCCTCCGATCGCGGTCGACCAGGGGAGCATCTCCTCCAGGTCGGTCGAGAGGGTGGCGATGCCCTCGATCAGGACGAAGGCGTAGGGCGGAGTTTCTTCGTCGACGAGCAGAGTTACGCGGGGGTCGCGCCCGAGGTTCTTTCCTTTGACGGCGTTTTCGCCGGTGTTGAAGAGGAGATCGCCGGTGGCGGGGTCGATCACGAACCAGACGGGCGTGACGTGGGGGCGGCCGTCGGCCCGGACGGTGGCGAGCTTGGCGGTGCGGGTGCCGTGGCTGAGGAAGGCTTCGACTTCGTCGGGAGACATGGGGCGCATTGAGATCTTCCTATCTGGCCATCGAAGGCGTCAGGCGAGGGGCGCTACGCACGTGCGGGTTGCGCGCGGTCACCAGGGCAAGCAGGCCCTGCAGGCTGCCGCACGCGAGCGCGGTGGCGGCCCCGCCGGCGCGGTCGAGCAGCACGCCGGTCAGGGCGAGGCCGATCGGCCCCATGCCCTGGGCGACCATGCGGAAGGCGCTGTTGACCCGGCCCTGGAGCCGCTCCGGGATCGAGGCCATCCGGTAGGACTGCTGCACGGTGTCGTACAACGGCCCGACGAGGTTCACCAGGAACAGCGCCGACAGCACCAGGAGCGGGGTCGTGGCGACCGACAGGAGCAGGATCGCCGCCGCGGTGCACCAGATCTGCCCGACGATCGCCTGCCCGAACGAGAGCCGCCGCTGCACGAACGGGGCGGCGAGCGCGCCGAGCACCCCGCCGACCCCGCCCGCGGCGAAGATCGCCCCGACCTCCGCCGGCGAGGCGCCCTGGCCGCGGGCGAGCACCACCGCAATCAGCGTGACCCCCTGCCCGGCGAAGTTGAGCATCCCGGTCAGGAGGGCCATGTAGCGGAAGAGCGGGCGGTCCCAGAGCCAGCGCACCCCCTCGGCGACCTCCGCCCGGATCGACCGCGCGGCGGCGGGCGCGCCCGGAAGGGGCGTGCGCACCGCGGCGAGGGATACACCCGACGCCGCATAGGAGGCGGCGTCCACGGCGAACGGCAGGGCGACGGACACGCTGTACAGCGCCCCGCCCAGCGCCGGCCCGACGATGCCGCCGACCGAGTACTGCAGCTGCTGCTGGGCCACGGCGGTCGGCAACTGCGCGGTGGGCACCACCTGGCGCAGGGCGGCGGTCTCGGCGAGCCCGTAGGCGACGGCGAAGGAGCCCTCCACGAAGGAAACGACGACGATCTGGGGGATGGTCAGGGCATCAGCCGCGTAGGCGACTGCGACCGAGGCCAGAGCGAGGGCGCTGCCCACCGAGCAGACGACCATGGTGGCCCTGCGGTCCCAGCGGTCGACGAGCGCGCCGGCCGGGAGGGTGAGCAGTAGGTACGGGAGCGTGCGGGCCGCCGCCACGAATCCGGCGGCGGCGGCCGAGCCGGTGAGGCCCAGGACCAGGAGCGGGAACGCGATCTGCGTGACCTGCGTCCCCAGGAACGACACCGCCTGGCCGGACCAGAGGAGCACGTAGTCGCGGTTGCGCCATAGGGGCACAAGGCTGCCGAGGGGCGGTCGGGTTGTCTCGTCCATTCCGGCCTCCAGGCCCGTATTGGCGGGCGACGGCATGCTCCCGGCCCGCTAGGCAATGATCCGGATGCGGGCGCCGTGTGTCTGGTCGAGGGGCAGGAGGGCGTCGTCGGTCAGGTCGGCGCCTCCTGCGTTGAGGACGAGTTCGTAGGGGCTGTCGCCAAAAGACTCGAGGTGGCGACCGGGGTCGGAATCTGGGTCGGTCGGGTGGAGCAGGATGAGGTCCTGGAGGCCGACGCGGAAGGTGTGCGCCTCGCCTGCACCGTGGGATGCGGGCTCGCCTGGTTGGTCGAGGACCGCGCCGAGCCGACGAACGGCGGCGGCGAGGTCGGTGACGGTGAGGGTCAGGCTGCTGACGGCGGCCGCCCCGTTGGGGTGGGCGGCGGAGTCGCCGCTGGGGACGCGCAGGCTGCGCGGCGTGGTGTCCTCGATCACGAAGGGGAGGGCCATGCGGGCGGGCGCGGCGGTGAGGTGGAGGTTCTTCCAGCCGACGTGCTGGCCGTCGGGCCGGTCGCGGCCACCGACGACCGGGTTCTCGAGATCGACATCGCGGGCGCGCATGGCGGCGGCGTCGGCGTCGAGGCCGTCGGAAAGGAGGGCGTAGTCGATGAAACCTTCGCCCTTGGCCAGGCGGCGCCACCAGCGATGGGGAACGTCTTTGTCCGGCTCGGTGAAGGCGATCAATTCGAGGTAGGTACCATCGGCGAAGCCGACCAGAGCGTTGTGGGTGACGCCGCCGGCGTGGACACCGCCCGGGACGACCGTGAAGCCGGCGGCGGCATAGCCGTCAGCGGCCCGGTCGAGGTCCCGGACGAGGATGACGATGTGATCGATCTGACGAAGCATGGGATCTCCTGGGAGGTATTCGCTGATAGCTCTTAGCTATATCGTCAAGATGAGTTGGTCGTCCTCGATAGTGATGGAGTAGGTGCGGACTTTGAGGCGGGCGTTGGTGAGGCTTTGGCCGGTGGTGATGTCGAATTCGATGCCGTGCCAGGGACAGGTCACGATCTCGCCGTCGCGGATCCAGGCAAACTTCCAGTTCGTGTCGGCGTTGCAGGCGGTGGTGCCGCCGACCGGTCCCTCGCAGAGGGGGCCGAACTGGTGCGGGCAGCGATTGGGCAGGGCGTAGAACCGGCCGCCGATGTTGAAGACGCCGATCTGGGCGTTCCGGAGCCTCACGATGCGGTGGGTGCCAGGCGGAAAGTCGGTGGCCGGTCCGATGACGTGCGTGGGCATTCAGGATCCCTGGGGTGCGGGCAGAACGGACGGGGCGGCCGCGCTGCCAGTCTAACCATTGCAGCCTGGCACGGTGAGCCGGACCGGGGCTGGCGACGGCGGTTGGCGTCGACTAGGAGGTCGGGGTTGCGGCCGCGATGGCCGGGGTGTTCGCGTTTAGGTCCAAGGGGCATTCTCCGCATAGCGAACGATGGTCCATCCCACTGTCGGGGTAGGGGCATCTTCGCGTCTGGAAGCGTGGCCGGCAACCCTTGTGCCGGCCACGCTGGGACGGTTAGGCCAGGGCGACGGCGGGGAGCTGGACCCGGGTGAAAGCGGCGAGGGCGTTGGTGGCGAAGATGGCCTTCTTCTGGTCGGGTGTGAGGGGCAAGGTCTGAATTACTTTGGGGTGGTCGAAGTCGTGATGAGGCCAGTCGGAGGCGAAGACGATCCGGTCGGGGCCGACGAGGCGGATGGTGTCGGCGAGGTGCTCGGGGTTGTCGGGCTCCTCGACGGGTTGGGTGGCGAACCACATCTGGCGGCGGATGTAGTCACTGGGGCGCTCCTCCAGGATCGGCACGGTCCGGCGGTATTCGGCGTGGTAGCGGTCGAGGCGCCAGGTCATGTAGGGAACCCAGCCGACGCCCGCTTCGGTGAAGACCACTCTGAGGTTGGGGTAGCGGGCGGGGACGCCGGAGTGGATCAGGGAGACGAGGTTGGCCATCATCGCGAACGAGTGGGAGAGGACCTGGCGGGCGAAATGATTCTCGAACTGGTCGAGCTGGCAGGGGAACGAGGGCGTGATCGTGGTCACGCTGTGGAGGACGACCGGCAGATCGGCGTCCTGGGACGCCTGAAAGATCGGGTCGTAGCGACGATGGCCCCAGAGCGGGTTGACGCCCGCCGTGGGCAGGAAGACGGCGGCGATCTTCGGGTTCTGGGCGAACTTACTGATCTCGAGGGCGGACGCGGCGGGGTCCTGGGGGATGGCCAGGACGGCGCCGTAGAGACCCGGCTCCTCGGCGATCCACTCCGCTTCCAGCCAGCGGTTGTAGGCGTAGGCCAGCTCGGTGGCGTACTCGATGTTGGGGATGGTGGCGAAGAGGAGCAAGTGATCGGGGAAGAGGATGCCGGTCTCGATGCCGAGGGCGGCCAGTCCCCGGCGCATGTCGGCGGCGGTCGGGACGGAGCGATACGGGTGACTGCCTGGAATGGGCGGGTCGAGTTTCAGCGCGGGCGCGTAGCCGGGGACATCGAGGTAGCGGCCCGGCATCCCGGCCAGCGTGTCGAGCGACGGCCGCCAGGCGGACGCGATGTATGGCGCGAGGGCGGCCGGGGTGTCGTTGACGTGGACATCGGTATCGATGATGGCGGTTGGCGTAGGAGGCATGCTGACCTCATCTCCCGGCTCTCTTGATGATCCGGCTACGTGGGCGGATCGGTTCGACGAAGGGAGTCTAGCGCGGGTTAGGATGGTTCGATAGAGTGGCTCTCTACGTTGTGCGTTGAGGAGGGTACCTGTGTTCGTCTACATCGGGAGTTACACCGAGGCGCCGTATGGGGATGGGCCGGGGATCTCGGGGTTCCGGTTCGATGAGGAGACGGGGGTCCTGACGCTGGTCCAGATCGTCGGCAGGGTACAGAACCCGTCCTTTCTGGTGGCGGCGAAGGATGGGCGGCACGTCTACTCGACGAATGAGCTGCCCGAGGGGGGCGTGTCCGCATTCGCGCGGGATGTCGTCACAGGGGAGTTGGTGGCGCTCAACCGGGAGGCGACGCACGGCGCCGACCCCTGCTACGTCAGCATCGATCCCAGCGGGCGGTACGCGCTGGCGGTCAACTACACGGGCGGGTCGGTGGCGGTGTTGCCGATCGCCGAGGACGGGAGCGTCAAGCCGGCGTCGGACGTGGTGAAGCACACAGGATCAAGCGTGCGGCCGGACCGGCAGGAGGGCGCCCACCCGCACATGATCCACGCCGCGCCGGACGGCGAATCCATCGTGGTGACGGACCTGGGGGCGGACTCGGTCTTCTCCTACGGGTTCGATGCGGAGGCGGGCAACCTGGGGCCGCGGCCGGAGCGGACGGCGAAGGCCGATCCGGGATCGGGGCCACGGCACTTCGCGTTCTCGCCGGACGGCGCGACGCTCTATGTCATCAATGAGCTGACCGACACCCTGACGGCCTACGACTGGAACAACGGCTCCCCGGTTGCCCGGCAGACGGTGCCTGCCTTGCCGGAGGACTACACCGATGAGCCTTCCGGCGCGCACGTGCTGGTCTCGCCGGATGGTCAATTCGTCTATAGCTCGAACCGTGGTCATGGGAGCATCACCGTCACCAAGGTCGACGAGGGCAGTGGAGAACTCAGCGTCGTCGGTCGGGTGCCGACCGGCGGGAAGACGCCGCGCGGCTTTGGCATGTCCCCGTCCGGGCGGTGGGTGCTGGCGGCGAACCAGGATGCCGGGACCGTGGTGACCTTCCGGCGGAACCCCGAGACGGGGATGCTGGAGGAGACGGGCAACGTGTTCGAGGTCAAGTCGCCGGTGACGGTGATTTTTGTGGCGGACTGATGCCGTCCCGCGTGCCGATGCCCGGCGATCAGCCGCTGGCACCTCCGATGCAGGCAGAATCTCTGTATCCATCGGCCGCGTCCGAGGACCGGAAGCGGGCGGTGCGAGAAGAGGAGCACGATGGACAAGGTGAGCGTGCGGTACATCGTCGAGGACGTCGATGCGGCGATCGCGTTCTACACCGAGATGCTCGGGTTCGAGGTGAAGATGCACCCGG
Organism: uncultured Chloroflexia bacterium; assembly: GCA_963724285.1. Taxonomy (GTDB): domain Bacteria; phylum Chloroflexota; class Chloroflexia; order Thermomicrobiales; family UBA6265; genus CAVRUD01. The sequence goes on from CAVRUD010000031.1 coordinate 119,735, forward strand.
CACCTGGATTCGCGGCACTGGCGAAGGGGAATCTCCTCTTGCTGCTCAACCGGCCCGGGGCGGGCGGAGCGGGACAGGCGATGCCGGACGGACAGCGCCCCGCCCCCGGCGGGTGGAATCGGTTCCAACTCGAAGTCGAGGGGTTGGGCGAGATGGTCGAGCGCTTGCGGGCGGCGGGATGTCAGTTCCGGAGCGAGATCGTGCAGGGGAACGGCGGACAGCAGATCCTGCTTAATGATCCGTCTGGGAACGCGATCGAGCTCTTCGAGCCGGCCTGACGGACCACCGCCTCCGTAGCGTGGCGGGGCGACCCCTGGTCCCGGGCCATTGTGGTGCCGCGCGTGCGAACTGGGGGATATGCCCTCGCCCGGATCGTATATGCCCATAATAGAATATAATAGGGCGTCGTGGCCTCGATCTGCGTAGCTCGTAGGAGGTGTCCGATGTCCGCCCCGATCACAATTCCCGACCTCTCCTCGCGGCCGCATGCCCTGACCGTCGAGCGCGCGATAGCGGCGCCGCCGGACGTGCTCTACCGAGCCTCGACGGAGCGGTTCGACCGCTGGTTCGCCGCGCCGGGCACGGTCCTGATGCGGGGGGACGTCGATGCGCCGTTCTTCTTCGAGACCCACCATGCCGGCCGGCGACATCCGCACTATGGCCGTTTCCTCCGGCTCCAGCCGGACCGCTTGGTGGAGATGACCTGGGTTACCGGGGCGGAGGGGACAAAGGGGGCCGAGACGGTGGTGACGGTGCGGTTGACCCACGCGGGCTTTGCCGATGAGGCGTCCGGGATCAGCACGAGGAGGCGTGGCCGCAGGTGCTGGTGCAACTGGACGAACGGATGGCGGGGAGAGGGGCGTGATTTGGGCGACGCGGTTTCCGCGTCGCCCGGGGCCGAAACGCTTGGTGCGTATGGGAATGGAAGGTCCCGCTCGTACACGGAGAGCGCTTCGTGTCTGGAGCAGGCTTCAGCCGGCAGCAGCCCCACAGGCGCTATTGGCGGATGGCGACCTCGGCTTCGAGTTCGACGGGGATATTGAGCGGAAGTTCGGCCAGGCCGACGGCGGAACGGGCGTGCTGGCCGACCTCCGGGCCGAAGCGGTCGAGGATCAGGTCGGAGAAGCCGTTGATGACCGCGGGCGTGTTGGTGAAGCCGGAGGCGGCGTTGACCATGCCGAAGATGCGGAGCCAAGCTGATACGCGTTGCGGGCCGGGTCGGTCAGCGCCCACAGCATCCGGGTCTCCCGCCGCCCGTGCCGCGCCGTGGGACTCGCCACGGTCACCGCCGTCAGCCCGCCGCCCAGCCGCCCCAACTCGGCCGCCAACCAGGGCGGGATCGCCGGTGGCCCCCACCCGTCGGCCCCGCTCGGCCTGCATGGGGGAAAGGCCGCCTCGCAGGCGGCCAAGAGCGCCGGTTGGTTGGCGTCCACCGGCAGCAGGTCGTCCCCGCCGCCCGCCACAATCCGGGCGCAGACGGCGCGCTGGGTGAGCAGGGCGTCCCCGGTCACCAGCTGCCCCGCCAGCGGCGCCTCGGCGGGCACCGCCGCGACGGCCGCCCGTTCGTGGCCTTTCCCGGCGCTGGGCGCCTGGGCCAAGGCCACCCCCGAGCGGTGGGCGAAGGCCGCCACCAAGTGGACGCCGGGCACCGCGTCGCCGTGGAGGCCGCGCAACGTCTTCCCGCCCAGGGCCAGCGCCTCGCCCGGCCCCACGCCGCTCGCCGCCAGCCACGCCCCCAGCGCCCGCTCGAAGGCGGCGACGTCGAGGGCCTTGCAGACCCGATGCGGGGTGGCCACCGAGGGGCTGCGCCCCGGCGGCAGGCCGAGCGGCCCCAGGGCATCCGCGTCGTCCTCGAACGGCGGCGATCCCTGCCACACGACGGACGCACGAGGCCCCGAGCCTACCACCGCCCTACAGTGATGAAAAGACCCTGTCAACAGTCACCAAGACCGCGCCCTCGGCCTCTCCGGCGGAGTAAGCGCGTGTCTCCGAGCCGAAGCGCGGCGCGGCGCCGATGTCCATAAGCCTTGAATTACCGGTGGGATTTCGTTGTGGCAGACGGATCCGACGTCTGGGAGGCCGCGTCGTCAGTCCTCTGTAGTGCCTCGTTCCGGCGAACTACCCGTGGGGATCGAATGGTCGTTCTGGACAATCGCACCAGACATCACGAGGCCGTCACCGGTCGATGAACTGCCCGACCATGGCTTGCACGCGCTCGACGGTGGACGGGTCGACTGCGCCGAGGCGCCGGTGGAGCCGGCTCACGCTCAGCGACTTGACCCGCTCACAGAGCGCGAGTGAGCGATCCCGCAACCCGCCCTCGGGCGGATGGATCGGGATGTGCGACGGGATCCCCCGGTCCGTCCTGGTCAGGGGCACCAAGATGCAGAAGGTATGCGGCGTCCGGTTGAAGGAATCGTTGGAGATGACCAGGCCGGGCCGCACCCCGCCCTGCTCATGGCCTCGCACCGGGTCGAGCGTCACGCTCCAGACTTCACCGATGCGTGGGCGTGGCAGCGATCTCATCCCGTGCCTCCTCCTCGGTGAAGTACGGCTCCTCTTCCTCCAGACCGTCCCCACTCACCGAATCCCAGAGGTCTGCCTCGTCCTGATAGTCTCGCCATGCGTCCGGGTCCGCCCGCAGCCGGGCGAATCCTGCATGCATCGCCTTCCAGCAGTTCTCTTTCTGGTAACGGTCGATGGCGACTTCGATGACCTGACTGATCGATCGGTGCTCGGCTTCCGACAATGCCCGTAACGTCTCATGCAGCTTTGGGTCGACGCGAACCGTAGCCATGCGTCGCTCCTTTCTCGTTGACAATTAGCGATCATCAACCGGCGTGTGTACGGCAACGTATACAGATTGTGTGTTTCCAGGCAGACGTCGTGGCCGCGGATCTGATCGTCGCCGTCTCGTTGACAGGCACACCTTCCGCTGATAGCGTGCCCGCGACGGCACGGAGTGCAACGCAATACGTCGGGGAGGCATCTCATGTCGATCGCGGTTGGAGCCCGTCCGATCATGGCGCCGGGGTGGTCTGGGAAGGCGCACACGGATATCGCGCTGGTGGATTGCGACGTCCATCAGACGGTGCACAAGATGGACGACCTCATCCCGTACATGTCCCGGGTCTACCGGCAGCAGGCGACGGAGCAGGGGATCCGCATGGCGGGCTCCGGCTACTTCAACGTCGCCATCGACGCGGGCCGCACCGATCTGGCCACCGATTGCGACGCGCCGAAGCACAACGTCCATGACATGGGTTCCTCGTTCGACCTGCTCAAGGAGCAGCACCTCGACCTCTGGAACGTCGACAAGGTACTGCTCACGGGCGCCAGCACCTACGGCGCGTCGATTTTGCCCGATCCAGATTTCGCCGCCGACCTCTGCCGCGCCTTCAACGACTGGACCATCGAGCACTGGCTGGAGCGGGATGACCGCCTGATGATGGCCATCTCGATCAGCGTCAGCGACCCTCAGCTCGCCATTGCCGAGATCGAGCGGCTGGGCGACGACCCGCGCGTCAAGGCGGTGATGATTCCGACCGGAAGCCGGATGCCCTACGGTAACCGCTTCTACCACCCGATCTGGGAGGCGTGCGAGAAGCACGGCCTGGTCGTGGCCATCCACCCCGGCAATGAGGGGGCGGGCATGGCCGGGCCGCCGACGGGCGTCGGCTACCCGACCTACTACATCGAAACCCGGATGGCCCGGCCGCAGATGGCGATGGCCCATGCGGTGTCGTTCATCGCCGAGGGCGTCTTCGAGAAGTACCCGGGCCTGAAGATGCTGATCGACGAGTGCGACCAGTTCTGGGCGGTCGGGCTGATGTGGCACATGGACGCGGACTGGAAGTCGCTGCGCGACCAGACCCCTTGGGTGAAGCGCCTGCCGAGCGACTACTTCCGCGAGCACATCCGGATCGGAACCCAACCGATGCTGGAGCCGGAGACCAACGAGCAGTTCTGGATGATGCTCGAAGCGCTGCACGCCGAGGAGACGCTGGTCTACTCGTCCGACTGGCCCCACTGGGACTGGGACGACCCGGCGACGACCTTCCCGAAGCTGCCGGAGCGGCTCCACCGGAGGGTGTTCTCGGAGAATGCGCGGGAGTTGTTCTCGCTCTAGCGAGAGACCGGAAGACGGGTAGGCGAGAGACGGGAAGGCGACGGTCGCTCCTGGCCGCTGAAGGCTGAGAGCTTATCGCTGATGGCTATTGAGGACACTCGGCGGATCGAGGTGGCGTCCGTCGAAGAGCTTCCGCCTGGGGCTCGCAAGATCGTCGTGCCATTTCGGGGGCGGGCGGGGATCGGCGTGTTCAACGTCAACGGGGCCTACTACGCACTGCGCAATCTGTGCCCGCACAAGTCGGGGCCGCTCTGCACCGGGCGGGTGAGCGGCCGGGTCGTGGCCGATGCCCCGCCCACGGTGGAGGACGCCAACCTCGATATTGTCCGCGATGGCGAGATCATCCGCTGCCCGTGGCACCTGTGGGAGTTCGAGATCGCGACCGGCCGTTGCCTGGTCGATCCCAAGGCTCGGGTGAAGACGTACCCGGTCGTCGTCGAGGAGGGCAGGGTGGTCGTCTACGCCGATCCCAAGGATTTGCCGCCACAGTAGACTGCCGATCCTGATCTGTCCGGACCCTCCCCTGCGCCGTTGAACCCGAAGGCGACGGGAAGAATGGGTGCGACCGGGAGCTTTCGCGCATACTGCGTCCATGGCTACAGCAGCGGAACAGGCGGTCGCGGGGATCTCGCTCCTAGAGACCAAGCTCTATGTCCCCAGATGGCGTTCCGGTCTGGTGTCGCGCCCGAGGCTGGTCGAGCGCCTGAACCAGGGGATCGAGCGCAAGCTGACCCTCGTCTCCGCGCAGGCGGGGTTCGGCAAGTCGACACTGCTCTCCGAATGGCTGGCGTCGATCCCGGCCGGCGAACGAGCCGCGGGGAGGGCGGGGTGGGTGTCGCTCGACGAGTCCGACAACGACCCCGCGCTCTTCTGGGCCTACGTCATCGCCGCCCTGCGGAAGATCCACCCCGGGGTCGGCGGGAACGCGCTGACGCTGGCGCAGGCGCCGCAGCCCCCGCCGATCGAGGCGATCCTGACAATCCTGATCAACGAGATCGACGCGATCGAGGACGATTTCGCCCTCATCCTCGATGACTTCCACGTCATCGATGCCCAGCCGATCCACGATGGAGTCGCCTTCCTGCTCGAGCACCTGCCGCCGCGGATGCACCTCGTGATCGCCAGCCGGTCCGACCCGCCCCTGCCACTGCCTCGTCTCCGTGCCCGCGGCGACGTGGTCGAGGTGCGTGCCGCCGAGCTGCGCTTCACCCCCGAGGAGGCGGCGTCCTTCCTCACGGATGCCATGCGGCTGGATCTCTCGGCGGGCGACGTGGCGGCCCTGGAGCGGAGAACCGAAGGCTGGATCGCGGGGCTGCAACTTGCGGCGCTCTCGATGCAGGGCCGCGCGGACCGTTCCGGCTTCATCCGCGCCTTTGCCGGGGACGACCGCTACATCGTCGATTATCTGGTCGAAGAGGTGCTGCAGCGTCAGCCGGAAGCGGTTAGAAGCTTTCTCCTGCAGACCGCGATGCTCGACCGGCTCAGCGGACCCTTGTGCGATGCGGTGACGGGTCGGGATGACGGCAAAGAGCTGTTGCAGACCCTGGAGCGTGGCAACCTGTTTGTCGTGCCGCTGGACGACAAGCGCCAGTGGTATCGCTATCACCACCTCTTCGCGGAGGTCCTCCGCGCCAGGTCACTGGAGGAGCCCGATCAGGTCGCCGCGCGGCACCGTCGGGCAAGCGAATGGTTCGAGGCCAACGGTCTCCGGTCCGACGCCATTCGGCACGCCCTCGCCGCCGGCAATTTTGGGCGGGCGGCGAACCTCGTCGAGGTGGCGGCGATGGGCATGCTCGGCAGCAGTCAGGAGGGCACGCTGCACGGCTGGCTGGTGGCGCTCCCGGACGAGGTGGTCCGCGCCCGGCCCGTACTCAGCGTCTACTACGCCTTTGCGATCCTCGGTCGCGGCAGCTTTGAGGCCGCCGAAGCCCGCCTGCGCGACGCCGAACGATGGCTGAACACGCTTGCGGACCCGCGTGAGCGACGGGAAGCCCGAGAGATGCCACCCAGCCCACATTTCGAGATGGTCGTCGCCGACGAGGCGGGATTTCGGTCACTGCCGGGAACGATCGCCATCGCCCGCGCCTACCAGGCCGGGGCGCTCGGCGACGTGCCCGGCGCCGTGGAGCACGCGCGGCGGGCGCTGGACCTCCTGCCCGAGGACGACTTGACCTGGAGCGGAGCCGCGGCCTCGATCCTGGGGATCGCCTACTGGTCGAGCGGAGAGCTGGAGGCGGCCTACCGGCACTTCGCCGACGGCATGGCGCGTCAGAAGGCGGCCGGCAACGTCCAGTTTCTGATTATCGGCACCCATATCCTGGCGGACATCCGGATTGCGCAGGGCCGTCTCCACGACGCGGGCCGAACCTACGAGCAGGCGGTGCGGCTGGCGACGGAGCAGGGCGATCCCACCTGGGGGACGGCGGACCTGTACGTGGGGCTGGCGGCGCTGCACCGTGAGCGCGACGACCTGGACGCCGCCGCCCAGTTCTTGCAGCAAAGCAAGGCGTTGGGTGAGCACGCCGGGTTACCGGATACGCGCCATCGCTGGTTCGTCGTGATGGCGCTGGTGAAGGTCGCGCTTGGGGAGCTGGACGGCGCGCTCGGCCTGCTCGACGAGGCGGAGCGCCAGTACGTCCAGAGCCCGGAGCCCGACGTGCGCCCCGCGGGGGCGCTGAAGGCGCGGGTCTGGATTGCGCAGGGCAGGCTGGGGGAAGCCCTGGGGTGGGTGCGGGCGCGCGGTTTGTCCGTTGACGACGAGCTCAGCTACGTGCGCGAGTTCGAGCACATCACCCTGGCGCGGGTGCGCATCGCCCAGTTCCTGCGGGAACGAGACGATCACCTCATGCACAAGGCCGTTGCACTCCTGGAGCGGCTCCTGGACGCGGCGGACGCCGGAGAGCGAACGGGAAGCATCATCGAGATTCTGGTGGTGCAGGCGCTCGCGCAGGAGGCGCGGGGCGACATCCCCAGTGCGCTCGTGCCGCTCAAGCGCGCCCTGACCCTGGCCGAGCCCGAGGGCTACGTCCGGATCTTCGTGGACGAGGGGGAGCCGATGCGCACCCTCCTGCGCCACGCCGTTGCCGGCGGCATCGGGGGCGCGTACAGCCGGCGACTGCTGGCCGCCTTCGAGAAGCCAGCCTTGCCTGTCGCCACTCCGGCCAATACCGCGGCGGCCGACCTGGCCGAGCCGGTTACGGCGAGGGAGATCGAGATCCTGCGCCTCATCGCGGCGGGGATGCGGAACCAGGAGATCGCCGACCAGCTCTTCATCAGCCTGCCCACCGTCAAGCGCCACATCGCGAACGCCTACGGCAAGCTGGGCGTCGGTCACCGCACCGAAGCCATGGCCCGGGCAACGGAGTTGAGCCTGCTGTAACCAGCGGTGCCCCAGGTTGCAACCTGGGGCTAAACCGACGAAGTCCCTCCAGGACTGAGTACGACGGCTGTGCCACACATTGTCGTGGTCGGCGGCTCGAATCGGTCGCCGGGCCACGTCCCACGGCCCAGTCTCGGAGAGACTTTGTGAGTTGAGCGCCAGGTTTCAACCTGGCGTCTGTGGGCTCGATCGCCAACTACACCCCCCAGATACATCCCCGGCTGCACCCTTCGGCTGAGGCGGGCGCGTCTCTCGCTGGCAACATCGTCCTGTGATCGGCGGCGAACGCCGTGGTCGATGCCAAGGAGATGCGGATGTTGTCGCGGATGCTGTCGAGTCTGTCTACGGAGAATCTGGCCCGCGCCTGTGCGCGGCATACGTGGCGCACCGTCGGCGTCTGGCTGGGGGGGCTCGCGGTCGCGATCGCGTTGACCGCCACCCTGCTTGGGGACGCGCTGACCACGAATTCGACCTTCACCAACAACCCGGAGTCGGTCCAGGCCGATGCCCTGCTGAGCGAGCGGCTCGGGGAGACGGGTACCACCGACGAGATCGTCATCGTCCGCTCCTCCTCCCTGACGGTGGACGACCCGGCGTACCGGAGCTACGTCGAGGAACTCTACGGCGACCTGACCGCCCTGGGCGAGGGGGTGGTCGCCGGGGGGACGCACTACTACCTGGCGGGCGACGAGACACTGGTCTCCGCGGACCGGCGGACGACCCTCCTGACGCTGGCGATGCCGGACGGGGCCGCGGAGGCGGTGGTTCAGGTCCAGGAGGTCGTGGAAGCGGCCGGCGAGGATGGCTCATTCCTGACCCTCGTCACCGGTGAGGCGACGCTGGAGGCGGAGATCACGGCGGTCGCCGAGAAGGATCTGGCGAAGGGCGAAGGCATCGGGATCGCCGTGGCGCTCGTGGTACTGGCGATCGTCTTCGGCGCCGTCGCCGCCGCCGTCCTCCCGATCGCGGTGGCGATCGGCGCGATCGTGGTGGCCCTGGGGGCCACGGCGTTGGTGGGGCAGGCGTTCGACCTGCCTTTCTTCGTCGATCAACATCTTGACCATGCTGGGCTTGGCCGTCGGCATCGACTACTCCCTCCTGATCGTCTCCCGCTACCGGGAGGAGCGCGGCGAAGGGATTGGAGCAGGTCGACGCCATCGCGACCGCCGGGGCCACCGCCGGCCGCGCGGTCTTGATCAGCGGCATGACGGTGGGGCTGGCCCTGATGGGCCTGCTGATCACGCCGGACTCGGCGAACCAGATGATCGGGGTGGGCGGGATGCTGGTGGTCATCGCCGCCGTCTTGGCCTCCATGACGCTGCTGCCCGCCCTGCTCGGCTTGATGGGCGACAGGGTCAACGCGATCCGCATCCCGTTTGCCCAGCGCGGCAAGACGGCGGCGCCGGCCGAGGCCACCAGCGGGTTCTGGTACCGGACGTCCAACGCCGTCATGCGCCGGCCCGTCGTCAGCCTGGTGCTCGCCGCCGGGGTGCTGCTGGCCGCCGCCAGCTTCGCCTTCGATCTCGACCAGGGCGAGGTCGGCGTCAGCGCCCTGCCCGACGGCCTGGAGGCCAAGTCCGCGTTCGTCGTGCTGCAGGAGGAGTTCGGGTTCGGGCAGGACTTGCCGGCCGTGATCGTGATCGATGGACAAACGGGCAGCGAGTCCGTGCAGGCGGCGATCACGCGACTGGAAGCGGCCATCGCCGCCGACCCGGCCTTCGTCACCACGGAGCTGGAGGAGCATCCGGACGCCGACCTCTCCGTTCTCCGCGCCTGGCTGGCGGGGGACCCGGCGAGCGAGCAGGCGATGGCGGCCGTCGAGCGGCTGCGCGCGGTCCACATCCCGCAGGCCTTCGCCGGCGTTCCCGCCGGGGCCATGGTCACCGGCAAGACGGCCGGGTTCGTCGATCTCGTCGAGGTCAACGACACCTAGACGCCGATCGTCTTCGTCTTCGTCCTGGGCCTCAGCTTCCTGCTCCTGATGGTCGCGTTCCGCTCCATCGTGATCCCGCTGAAGGCGATCCTCATGAACCTGCTCTCGGTGGGCGCCACCTATGGGCTGCTGGTGCTGGTCTTTCAGAAGGGGGTTGGGGCCGAATTGCTGGGCTTCCAGCAGGTGGAGGCGATCCAGACCGGCTTGCCGCTGTTCATGTTCGCGGTCCTGTTCGGTCTCTCGATGGACTACCACGTCTTCCTGCTGAGCCGGATCCGGGAGCGATTCATGGAGACGGGCGACAACAGCGAGGCGGTGGCGTACGGGCTACGGTCCACGGGGCGCCTGATCACGGGCGCCGCCCTGATCATGGTCGCGGTCTTCGGCGGCTTCGCCCTGGGCGATCTGGTGGCGATGCAGCAGGTCGGCTTCGGCCTGGCAGTCGCGGTCCTGATCGACGCGACGATCGTTCGATCCGTCCTGGTCCCGGCCAGCATGCGGCTGCTAGGCCGGTGGAACTGGTACCTGCCGAGCGTGTTGAGCTGGCTACCTGCCTTCGAGATAGAGCGTCCGGCGCCGCACCCACACCTTCCGGCGGCCCAAGGACTCGCCCCAAGCATTGCGGAAGGCATCGCCGACTGATCTCGGCCGCAGGTCATGCCTGACGTCCTCCATCCGACCGGCCGGCGGGATTTTCCGCCGGCCGGTCGCATCGTGGGACGGGCCGGCAGCGCGAACTAGGGACGAGCGCAAAGGGGGCGCCACGATCACGAACCAACGCGGATAGGGGCTCAGTGCCGCGGGCGGAAGGCAGGGCCGTAGACGCGGTGGCCGGGGAGGGCGCCGGTGTGGTCGCCGGTGTGGACGACGCGGACGCCGTTGACCCAGACGTCGCGGACGCCGGTCGAGAGCCGGTGCGGATCGGCGAAGGTGGCGTGGTCGGTGACCGCATCAGGGTCGAAGACGACCACATCCCCCCAAAAGCCGGGACGGAGGATCCCGCGGTCGTGGAGGGAGAGGCGGCTGGCGACGGCCGAGGTCATCTTGCGGACGGCATCTTCCACGGGGAGGAGACCTTCATCCCGGACGTAGCGGCCGAGAACGCGGGGGTAGGTGCCGAAGGCCCGGGGGTGGAGCAGGCCGGGGGTGGGGAGGTCGCTGGGGTCGACGCCGCCGGCGTCGGTGGAGATCGTGACCCAGGGCTGGCGGAGCTGGAGGCGGAGGTTGTCTTCGGACATTTCGACGTAGAAGCAGAAGATGTTCTGGCCCTCGGCCAGGAGCAGCTCGATGGCGGTGTCGGTCCAGTCTTCGCCGCGGGCGGCGGCGGCCTCCGCGAGGGAGCGGCCAAGGAACGCCTGGTGCTCGGGCTTGAGGAGGCCGGCGAGGATGACGTTCTCCGGGCCGGCGTTGACACCAAAACTGTCCCACTCCGGGGTTGATTCCAGCATCTCGCGGCGGATGCGGGCCCGGGTGTCGGGATCGCGGAGGTTGTCCCAGAGGCGGCCGTCGGCCTCCGACCAGGGCGGAAGGCAGAGGGTGAGGCCGGTGCCGGAGGCGGGGTAGGGGTACATGTCGGCGGTGACGTCGATGCCGGCGGCGCGGGCGGCGGCGATCCGCTCGATGACCTGGGGTATGAGGTGCCAGTTGGCGTGGCCGGCGGCCTTGAGGTGGTAGATCTCGGTGGCGACGCCGGTGCGGGCGGCGATGCCGATGGTCTCCTCCAGTGCATCGAGGAGGCGGGCCTCTTCTGACCGCATGTGGGTAATGTGGACGCCGCGGTGCGCGGCGACGACGGCGCAGAGGACGGCGAGCTCGTCGGTGTCGACGTAGGCGTCGGGCGGGTAGACGAGGGCGGAGGCGATCCCGAAGGCGCCGTCCACCATCGCGGCGCCAACGACATCGCGCATGACGGCGAGCTCGTCCGCGGTGGCGGGGCCGAGGGCGAACCCCTTGGCGTGGGCGCGGGTGGTGCCGAGGGCCAGAAACGAGCCGACGTTGGGGGAGACGCCGCGGGATTCCAGGTCGGCAAGCCAGTCGCCGAAGCGGGTCCAGGTCCGGGCGCGGGCGTCCCACTCGGCGAAGGCCTCGTCACCGAGCCAAGCGCGGGCGTCCGGGGGAATGGGGTGGGGGTTCTGACCGCCGAAGGGGGCGGGGGTCCAGCCTTCTCCCATGATCTCGGTGGTGATGCCCTGGGTGATCTTGGAGACGGAGCGGCGGTCCCGGAAGAAGGAGACGATGGAATGGGACTGGATGTCGATGAAGCCGGGGCAGACGACGTGGCCGCGGGCATCGACGACCTCGGCGGCGGGGCCGGCGGAGACGGTGCCGGCGGGACCGACGGCGGCGACGCGGCCGTCACTGCAGGGCGACATCGCCCCAGAACCAGGGGTTGCCGGTGCCGTCGACGACCTGGGCGCCGGTGATGAGGGTGGCAGGGCCGGCGGGCGGTGGCGCTGGGGAGGGATCGGGCATGGTCGGCACCTCGCTCGGGCGATCAGGCGGTCGGATTGGCTGCTACGGCGTGGCGGCATGAGCGGAGGAGGGGTCGGAGTCGACGGAGATCTCGTAGTGGAGGCAGTGGGGATCGAAGCGAGTGAGGAGTTGTTGGGCGTGGGGCGTGACGACGGCGGCTTCGTAGTCGTCGCCTGCAAAGGCGCGGACAGCGGCGAGCGAGGAGAAGCGGGTGATGGAGAGGAACTCGACCTCGGCGCCGGCGGGTCGCCGTAGGAGGTGGGCGCCGTGGAAGCCGGCGATCTGGTGGAGGTAGGGGAGGACGTCGTCGCGGTAGTAGGCGGCGTAGGCGTCGGCTCTGGAGGCGGTGGTCCAGCCGCGCCAGTGGCGTGCGATCACGGGCGGTCCTTTCGGGACGTTGGGGTTGGTGATGCGGGAGTGCCCCCTAACCCCCCGGCCCCCTTCCCCCCGTTGCGACAGGGGGAAGGGGGTGATTTGAGTCGTTACGCGCCTTCGACGGGGTCGATCTGGGCGCGTTGGAGGGTGCCGGAGTAGTCGACGTAGATGGATTGCCATTCGGTGAAGAAGTCCATGGCGGCGGTGCCGGCTTCGCGGTGGCCGTTGCCGGTGCCCTTCGTGCCGCCGAAGGGGAGGTGGATCTCGGCTCCTGTCGTGCCGGCGTTGATGTAGAGGATGCCGGTGAAGATGTCCTGCATGGCGCGGAAGGCGCGGTTGACGTCGGCGGTGAAGATCGAGGCGGAGAGGCCGAACTCGACGCCGTTGACGACCTCGATCGCCTCGTCGAGGGAGTCGACGGGGATCAGGGCGGTGACGGGGCCGAAGATCTCTTCCTGGGCGATGCGCATGCCGGGGGCGACGTCGTCGAAGATGGTTGGCTGGTGGAAGTGGCCTTTGGCGAGGTCGCCGTCGCGGACGATCTGGCCGCCGGTGGCGAGTTTGGCGCCTTCGGCCTGACCGATCTTGACGTACTCGTTGATGCGGGTGAGCTGGTTGGCGCTGACGACGGGGCCGACGTCGGTGGTCTGCTCCAGGCCGTCGCCGAGGCGCATCCCGCCGGCTCGGGCGACGAGGCGCTCGGCCAGCTCTTTCTGGACGGCGCGGTGGACGACGACGCGGGATGCTGCCGTGCAGCGCTGGCCGGAGGTGCCGAAGGCGGACCAGAGGATGCCGTTGGTGGCGAGGTCGAGGTCGGCGTCGTCCATGACCACTACCGCGTTCTTGCCGCCCATCTCCAGGGAGACGCGCTTGTTGTGGCGGGCGCCCTTGACTGCTACGTCGAGGCCGGTGGCGTTGGAGCCGGTGAAGGAGATCAGGGGGACATCGGGGTGGGCGACGATGGCGTCTCCCACCTCCTCTCCACCGCCAAGGACCAGGTTGACGACCCCGGAGGGCAGGCCGGCCTCTTCCAGAATCTCGACGAGGCGGACGGCGGAGCGGGCGGTGAACGTGGCCGGCTTGAAGACCACTACGTTGCCGGCGATGAGGGCGGGCATCATCTTCCAGGTGGGGATCGCCATCGGGAAGTTCCACGGGGTGATCAGCCCGCAGACGCCGAGGGGTTTACGGACCGACATCTGGAACTTATTGCGCAGTTCGGAGGGGGTGGTCTGGCCGAAGAGGCGGCGGCCCTCGCCTGCCATGTAGTAGGTCATGTCGATGCCCTCCTGGACATCGCCACGGGCCTCGTCGATGACCTTGCCCATCTCCTCGGTCATCTCCCGGGCCAGCTTTTCCTTACGGTCCTCCAGGAGCCGGGCGACCTTGAAGAGGAGCTCGCCGCGTTTAGGTGCGGGGTAGAGGCGCCAGGAGGCGAATGCGGTCTTGGCGGCGGCGACGGCGGCGTCGACATCCTGAGTGGTGCTCTTGGTGTAGGCGCCGATCAGGGCGCCGGTGGCGGGGTTGTGGCGCTCGGTCGTGGCGCCAGAGACGGATTCCTGCCATTTGCCGCCGATGTAATTCTTGAACTGGACGTTGCCGGACATACGGTACTCCCGGTGATGTGGATGCGCCGGTGCGGCGCGGTCGGGTGGTCAACCGGGGAAGGATACCTGGCGCTCAAGGCGTCGGGACGGCGATTGGTCAGTCGATGGCCTAGTGTCGTGCGGTGTGAACCCGCGATGTCGCTGCGACCCCAACCGCCTAGTGGAGGGGTGGATCGGGGAGCGGGAGTGTCCTGGGCGTGCTGCGTTTTGATACCGGCGAGGAGGGCCCTCCGGGAGCATCGGCCTGGGGCCTGGATGACGGCTGTGGTCCGAGCCGGGCGGGGTGGGGCGCTGCCCAGGCCCGCACCCCGGCCGGATGTGCAACTGTCCTGGCTAGGAAGAATAGCTCTAAAACCTAGCTATTAGAACTTCGACGGAGATCTCCCAAGGACCTTGACCTGCCCCCAATGTTTGGTCCAATGATTATGAGGGTCCGGTCGACTTGACCTGCCCTCGGGGAGGACGCGAGAGGGCAGGCTAACACCATTGAAAAGAACGTTTGTTCTGCTATGATCGTGGTAAGCAGCACACCCGGCGCGGGTGCGGGCCTGGGCGGCGCCCCACCCCGCCCGGCTTGGACCACAGCCGTCATCCAGGCCCCAGGCCAGGAGCGCTCCGCGCGACGTCCGCGCGTGCAGCCCGCCCAGGACACCCCGCTCCGCCCTCCACCCCGCCAGATTGACCGGGAGGTTGGCGTCGCAGCGAAAAGGCGTTCCCAAACGCACCACACTAGGCCATCGACTGCCCAAATCCGGAAACGGCACACGGAGACGCCCCTCTCCATTGCGATGGAGAGGGGGTAGGGGGTGAGGTCTTCCTTCAAATCCGGACACCCCCTGCCCTATTCACCCGTCACAATAGGGTCTCGGCAATCCGATCCGAGCGGTTGCCAGAACGCCTGTACGCCCCGGGGAGACCAATGACCGCCACCATCCGCGTAAACCTCGAAATCGGCCCAAAGGGCAAACGCGTCGTCGCCGTCGCCCCCGATTGGCCCGGCCTCGCCCGCGGCGCCAAAACCGAGGAGGCCGCCCTCGAAATCCTCCACGCCTACCTCCCCCGCTACGCCCCCGTCGCCAACCTCGCCGGCCTGACCGCAGACTTCCCCGCCACCGCCGCCCTGACCGACCTCGACATCGCCGAACGCTACCCCGGCGTCGGCTCCACCGACTTCTGGGGCATCTCTTTCGCCTTCTCCGCCTTCGACCACCAGCCCATGTCTGCCCCTGAGCTCGACCGCGAGATCGCCCTCATGCGCGCCGCCTGGGCCTACTTCGACCTCGTCCGCGCCCGCGTCTCCCCGGAGATGCGCAAGGGCCCCCGCGGCGGAGGCCGCGATCGCGACCACATCGTCCGCCACACCCTCGCCTGCGAACAGCAAGACTGGCCCGGAAAACTCGGCCTTGCCCCCTTCGAACAGATCACTGCCGAACCGGACGCCGTCGCCGCCCACCGCGAGGCATACGTCGCCGCCATCCGCGAGCATCACGCCGAAGGCAAAACCGCCCGCACCTGGCCCCTCCGCTACCTCATCCGCCACACCGCCTTCCACACCCTGGACCACACCTGGGAAATGGAAGACAAAGACCTCACCAACGCCAGACGTGAGTAACAAGGCGGCAAGCAATCGTCATCCTGAGCGTGCGAAGGATCTTGGCCGTCCCCGGTAGTTCACGGCCTTTGTCGCCGACCGCGACGTTGCGGTCTGGAACGAGCACGAAGGCGCTGAAGCGCCAAGATCCTTCGCACGCTCAGGATGACGGGTGTGTTGGGTGGCGCCGCGTTCTCCCCCTTCCCCTGCCCTTCCTTACAGCGCCTATCACAACCGTCCAGCGATGGCGCCGTCGGGCTCAGTCCCGGAGGGACGTCGTCGGTTGAGCGTCAGGTTTCAACCTGGCGTCCACGACGGACGAATGGTTGTGATAGGCGCTCTTAGTGCAGCGGGGGAAGGGGGCCGGGGGGTTACGGGACCTTCTCCGGCACACCCCCACCCGGTGTTAAACTCCCTGGACCATCTACCCGCCCCTTCTCACGTCTCACGTCTTCCCGTCTCTCGAAAAACCAGGGAGCCCCATCGCATGGCCGCAACCGGTACGCACGGAGCGCAGGTAACGGAGACCGACGCCCTCTCGCTGGTCCCGCCCCCCAAAAAGCAGATCGCAGGCCCCGCCAAGGACCTGCGCGATCTCAAGGCTGCCGCCGAAACCGCCCACGTCCTCCAGGTCGAACTCTCCGCCCGCCTCGCCGGGGAGGTCCGCTTCGACCGAACGTCCAGGATGCTCTACTCCACCGACGCCTCCAACTACCAGATCGAGCCCGTCGGCGTCGTCCTGCCCAAGACCGCCGACGACGTCGTCGCCGCCGTCGAGCTCGCCGCCTCCCACGGCGTTCCCATCCTTCCCCGCGGCGGCGGAAGCTCCCTTGCCGGCCAGGCCGTCGGTGCCGCCCTAATAGTTGACACCAGCAAGTACCTCAATCGCATCCTGGAGATCGACCCCGAGGCCAAGACCGTCACCGTTGAGCCCGGCATCAACCTCGACCTCCTCAACAAGGGTCTCAAGAACAACGGCCTCATGTTCGGGCCGGATCCTTCGTCGGCCAACCGCGCCACCGTCGGCGGCGTCATCGCCAACAACTCGGCCGGCGCCCACTCCATCCTCTACGGCATGACCGCCGACTCGATCCGCTCCGTCCGCATCGCCCTGCCCGAAGGCGGCGTCGTCGACCTCGGCCCCGCCTCCCTCGCCGACCTCGCCGCCCGCGCCGCCCACCCCGACCCGACCGGCCGCCTGCTCACCGACCTCCTCGCCTACCGCGACAAGCACTCGGCCCTCATCGCCCGCGACTTCCCGCCCCACTGGCGCCGCGCCACCGGCTACTCGCTCGACCAGTTCCTCAAACCGGACGGCGAGTTCAACCCCGCCCGCCTTCTCGCTTCCTCGGAGGGCACCCTCGCCACCGTCCTCTCCGCCACCCTGGAGCTGCAAACCGTCCCCTGGCGCACCGCCCTCGTCCTCCTCCAGTTCGACGACCTCGTCGAATCGATGGCCGCCACCGAGACCATCCTCGAAACCGAGCCCTCCGCCATCGAGCTGATGGACCGGATGCTGGTCAACCTCACCCGCTCCCAGCCCGGCTACGCCGCCCAGATCGCCTTCATCCACGGCGATCCCGCCGCCATCCTCGCCGTCGAGTTCTACGGCGAGTCCGACCTCGAGCTGGAGCAGAGGTGCGCCCGCCTGGAGGACCACCTCCGCGCCAAAAACATCCGCATGTCCGCCGAGCCCCAGCGCGTCCTCGACGCCAAGCAGCAGGCCGACGTCTGGAGCGTGCGCAAAGCCGGCCTCGGCCTCCTCATGAGCGTCCGCGGCGACGCCAAGCCGATCCCCGTCATCGAGGACGTCGCCGTCCCCGTCCAGCACCTGGCCGAATACGTCGGCGCCATCGAGCAGATGGTCGCCGACCACGGCACCACCGCCGCCTTCTACGCCCACGCCTCCGCCGGCTGCCTCCACATCCGCCCCCTGATCAACCTGAAGGAGATCAACGGCGTCGAGGCGATGAAGGAGATGGCCCACGCCGCCGCCGAACTGGCCCACCGCTTCGGCGGCGTCATGTCCGGCGAGCACGGCGACGGCCTCCAGCGCTCAGAGCTGAACGAGGTCATCTTCGGCAAAGACCTCTACGCCGCCATGCGCGAGTTCAAGCAGGTCTTCGACCCCCGCGGCCTGATGAACCCCGGCAAGGTCGTCGACGCTCCCCCGATGACGGAAAACCTCCGCTTCGGCCCGACCTACCAGCCGGTCGAGCTAAAAACCCACCTGGACTTCTCCCAGGAGGGCGGCTTCATGCGCGCCGTCGAGATGTGCAACGGCGCCGCCGTCTGCCGCAAGCTCAAAGCCGGCACCATGTGCCCCAGCTACATGGCCACCAAGGACGAGCAGGACACCACCCGCGGCCGCGCCAACGCCCTGCGCAACGCCCTCGCCGGCCGCGTCTTCGACCCACAGTCCTTCACCAGCAAAGAGACCTACGACGTCCTCGACCTCTGCCTCTCCTGCAAGGCCTGCAAGACCGAATGCCCCTCCAGCGTCGACATGGCCAAGATCAAGACCGAGTTCCTGGCCCACTACCACGCCGCCCACGGCACCCCAGTCCGCTCCCGCGTCTTCGGCCACATCCACCGCCTCTCCCGGATCGCCGCCCCCATCGCCCCCCTCGCCAACCTCGGCATGCGCACCCCCCTCGCCCGCCCCGTCATGAAGGCCCTCGGCGTCCACCCCGACCGCAAGCTCTCCCCCTTCGCCCGCCGCACCTTCGTCACCCGCTGGCGCGCCCACCAGAAACATCAGACCACGACGCCGGCGTCGGCAAACGGCGTCCGAGCACCGCGCTCGAAGCCGACACGCAAACGCCGCACGCCTCACGTCTCACGTCTCACGCCGAACGCGCGGCAAGGCCGTCTACTTCCACGACACCTTCGCCACCTACAACTACCCCCGCATCGGCCTCGCCGCCGTCAAGCTGCTCGAGGCCGCCGGCTTCGAAGTAGTCGTCGAGGAGCGCCGCGCCTGCTGCGGCCGCCCGATGCTCTCCAAGGGCCTCATCAACGACGCCCGCAAGAGCGCCCGCCGCAACGTCGCCGTCCTCGCCCCCTACGCCAAGCAGGGCATCCCCATCATCGGCACCGAGCCCAGCTGCATCCTCACCCTCCGCGACGAGTACATCGACTTGCTCCCCGGCGACCCGGACGTCAGGGCGCTGGCCGACAACGCCTTCATGATCGACGAGTTCCTCGCCCAACTCGAGGCGAACGACGACCTCGGCATCGAGTGGAAGACCACCAACGCCCCCGAGGTCCTCTTCCACGGCCACTGCCACCAGAAGGCCCTCATCGGCGTCGGCCCCTCGATGAAGATCCTCGCCGCCGCCGGCTACACCGCCAAGGAGAGCGGCGCCGGCTGCTGCGGCATGGCGGGCTCCTTCGGCTACGAGACCGAGCACTACGAGGTCTCGAAGAAGATCGGCGAAGAGCGCCTCTTCCCCACAGTTGAGGCCCTCGCCCACGACACCGTCGTCGCCGTCGCCGGCGTCTCCTGCCGCCAGCAGATCGAGCACTTCACCGACCGCCGCACCAAGCACATCGCCGAAGTCCTCGCCTCCCGCATCGCCCCCGGCCACGTCTACCAACCCAAACCCACCCCCGAAGCAAATCCCCGTCACCGAAGAAACCGAACCCACCCCCGAAGTCCCTCGTCCACAGCCGAAAACACCCCGGACGGCCCCGCCTAGCCCACCCATTCTCCAGCCGGTTTAACCGGCTTCCGTCACTCAACCCGCTGGGTAGGGGACTTCGAGTCCCGGGCGACCCGGACCACCAAGCCTCAACGGGTCCTCCAGAACGAGTTACAGGGGCAAAGGAGACATCAATGGCCGTGCCCGCCCCACCACCAACGACGAGCCATTGAAGAAATCAAAACCCTCGACGACCTCCGCCGCATCGCCGCCGACGTCCAGCAGGAAACCGCCCCCGCCTCGTCAGCATCGCCGGCGGCGGCAATATCACCCTCGCCCCCGCCCGCAAGAAACGCCGCAAGCCCACTCCGGAGGAAAAGGCCAAAGCCGACGAGGAGGCATTCCTCTCCACCGCCGGTGCACTCGCCGGGCGTGGTCGATCCGAAGAGTTCAAGCGCCAGATCCGGGAAGGTCGCAGCTCGAACGCCCTCCCGTCGAAATCAATATGTCCCGACGAATGACCTACCTCATCGATTCGAATGTCTGTCGACTTCCTGGTTGAATCAATCGGAAACCATGAGACCTCGTTGGCAGATCTGAGACGTCAAGGACTCGCCATCAGCACGATCACCTACATGGAAGTCCTTGAGGGGATCGCGGGTGGCAGGAGCTCAACCGAAACCGCCGTGGATTCCGGATCGTCCTGCGCCGCATCCGCGATACATCGTGGTCAGCCGGGCCGATCGCCGAACCCGGCTGCAAGATCCGGCTGGAACTTCGTCGCAGAAACGCCAGGTCAACCACCGCGCCATGGACATCCTCATCGCCGCCACCGCCATCGAGCACGGCCTCACCCTCGTCACCGGCAATATCCGCGACTACACGGATATCCCTGGCCTCCGGCTCTACGGCACACAAACATAGAGCGCCCCACGAAGGGGCGCTCGCCCACGTAATGAATAGCGTGTTGCTAGATCAACCCCCGCCGGATCGCCTCCGCCACCGCGTGCGCCCGGTCGACCGCCCCCAACTTGGCGAAAATCACCTGGAGCCGCTTCTTGATCGCCACTTCGGAGCGGCCAGTGGACGACCCCGATCTCTCGGTTCGTCGACCCTTCGCTGGCCCGCCGCAGGATCTCGCGGTCGTCCTCGGAGAGGTCGGCGGAGCGCCGGTTCGACTCCCGGGCCAGGCCGCCGTATTCGCGCAACACCCCGTCCAGCAACTCCGGACTGAGCTGCCGCCGGCCCCGCAGTGTCGACCGAATTGCGGCGATTAGTTCTTCTGAGGGGGTCGTCTTGAGCAAATACCCGTCCGCCCCGGCTTCCAACGCCTGCCGCACGTACGCCTGGTCGCCGTATGACGTGCAGGATGATCACCGCCGAGGCGACGTCTTGCTCCCGCAACCGCCGCGTCGCCTGCACGCCGTTGGCCCCCGGCATGCGCAGGTCGAGCAAGATCACGTCCGGCTTCAAGGTTGCGGGCCTGCTCCAGCGCGCCAGACGCATCGTGCGCCTCGCCGATCACGACGATGTCGCCCGCGGTCGTGAGCAGCTTGCGCAGCCCTTCGATCACCACCGGATGATCGTCGACGAGCAGGACAGAGATCATCGGGCGCCCGCTTCCGCATCGACGCCGGCGATGGCGACAGGAGTCTCAACCTGGGGAGTCTGGCTATTGGCATGATTCATATCGCTAGTATCAACGATTTGCGCCCCGTTGCCACCCGCCCCCTGCGACTCCGGTTCCGGGACAAGCAGGCTCGTGCCCGATCGCTCGATCACGATCACGGTGCCGCCCCCAACCCGCGAGGCAATCGTGAAGGTCGCCCCGATCGCCGCCGCCCGCTCCCGCATGCTCAAAATGCCCAGCGAGGTCGGCCCCTGCGCCCGGGACGGATCGAAGCCGCTTCCGTTGTCGCGCACCATCACCCGCAGCATATCATTGGACGCGTCGAATCGGACCACCGCCTCGTCCGCATCGGCGTGGCGAACGACGTTGTGCAGCGCCTCCTGCACGATCCGGTAGATCCCAAGCCGGATTTCCGGGGTGAGCGCCGGCGGGTTGCCGACCAGTTCGAACTGGACGGTCAAGCCGGTTCGTTGCATGGTCTGGATGTAACGCTCGATCGCCGGCACCACACCCAGATCGTCGAGATCGGGCGGCCGCAGCGCGAAGATCACGCCATGAAGCTCTTCCCCAGCCTGCCCGAGGAGGTCGGTGACGGCGTCGAGCCCTTCGTCGCGCTCCTCGGGCGAGGTGGATCCGTTGGAGATTCGCAGCGCCCGCGCCTGGTACAGTGCTCCGGTGATCAGGGGCGACACCGCGTCGTGGATCTCGCTCGCGATCCGCCGCCGCTCGTCCTCCTGCAACCGCACCGTCCGGCGGTGCAGATCACGCAGCTCAACCGCCTGCAGCTCCCGCTCCTGACGCCCCTTTTCCAGGTCCGCCACGTGATCGGTGAGCTGGTCCTCCATCTTCTGGAAGGCCTGCCCAAGTTGGAGCACCTCTTCCGCGCCCGAAGGCTCAATCGGCTGCGAATGCTCCCCCCTGGCGATCTCCTCCGCCTTGATGGTCAGCCGGCGCAGCGGCCGGGCCGTGAACTCGCCCATAGCAAACGCCAGGACAAGCGCCAGCGCTCCGGCAATCCCGATGGCGATCAGCCCATTCTGCAGGAGATCCTGGTTCGGCCCGTACGTCTGCGGCGACGGGCTGGTGACCAGCACCGCCCACTGCGCCCCCGGGAAATCGACCGGGGCAAAGACAGCCAGGCGCTCGCTCCCGCTGTCTCCCTCGAACGTGTAGGTGCCATCCTCTCCGGCGAGCGCTCGCTCGATCGGTTCGGCCAACCGGGTCAAGAACGGGTCGCCCTCGGGCATGGCCGCCGACGACGCGATGATGGCATCCTGCGAGGCGACCGTGATCATCGTGTCTTCCCCGGCCCAGGGCGTCATCGGGGCGGCAATGCGCTCCTGCTTAAGGAACGCCGCCAGGATTCCCGGATTCCGGCCGCCGATCGTCCCATCGGAGTTGGACGGCACCGAGACCGCCAACACAATGTATTTCTGATCGTTCACCGGCACCGGATCGGACACCGCGGTCTCGCCCGTCATCGCCCGGTCAAACGTGCTGGAGAGAAGCGGGAGCGCGTCCGTGGCATCGACGCCGGCGGTCGTGACCACCCTGGGATCACCCCCCGGCGGCATCTCCAGCAGCATCAAACCGCCGATGCTCTGGCGAACTTCGGCCGCCTTTACGATCGCGGGCTGGGCCCGGGAGGCGATCAGGCTCTGGACCTCGGCCTGGGAGGCCAATGTCGACACCACGCCCAGGTTTTCGGTCAACGACGCCTGCAGGGTTTCGGAAACGACGTGGGAGATCGTCGTCTCGGTGTCGATGAGTTGGTCTTTGTTGTTCTCAAGACTCTTGAAGAGGATGTACCCCGAGACAGAGCCCAGAAGGAGCAGGCACACCAACGCGGCCAGCAGGAAACGAGTCCGCAGAGACCAGGAGCGGGGATCTTTCATCCCCCTCGTCCTAGCCGGCGGATATTCTGAGGCGTGCCACTGTTCCGATTGGCACCGGTCAACGATGTTAAATGAGTGTGCATACCCGCAATATTGTCGCAGCCGCGGAATCCTGCACGCCTATACGGCGGTGCCGTTGCCCATATCCATCGGTGCCGAGTTGTCAACCGCGCCTTTTCCGGCACTCCATCCCCGCCTGCATCCCGAGCGACCACCAACCACCTGTGGCAATGCAGCAACGAACATGCCAAAGGCCGTCGACAGCCTCCTGCCCCTGTGATACGGTCACGCTGCCGAGTAAGGATCTTTCGGTGTCGCACGGGACACGGCGCTTTCCCGTGCGTTCGGGAATACCGGGCGCCACGCTGCGAATGGGAGAAGATGCGATGACGAACGAGAAACCCGTCTCTCCGACCGAGCCAGTTGGCGCCCCGCAGACCGGCGTCTCCCGCCGGACATTCGTCCAGGGGACGGCCGCGGCCGCCCTCGGGGTCGGCGCGGCCACCCGCGGTGTCCGGCGCTCCTCGGCGAAGCGGCAGGACAAGACGGTCGTCAAGTTCTGGACCCACACCCACCCTCCCATGGTCGACCCAGAACGAGACCGCCATCGAGGCCTTCATGGCCGCCAATCCCGACATCGAGGTCGAGTACGAGATCATCCCGAACGTCCAGTTCGCCGATAAAGATGCTCTCGTCCATGGGCACCGGCACCGGGCCGGATGTCATCAACATGGACGACAACCAGATGCGCTCGATCTACATCCCCCGAGGCCTCGTCTCCCCGGTCGATCCGGTCGCCCTCGGCTATTCGCGACCTGGCGGCGCTGGAAGCGGACTATATCCCCGGGGCCTTCGAAGGCGCGGCCGTCGACGGCCAAATCTACGGACTTCCGAGCGAGTTCAACGTCACCGCTTTCGCCATCAACACCGCCGCCTTTACCGAGGTCGGCCTCGATCCCAACACCCCGCCCAAGACCTGGGAAGAGGTAGGGAACCATGGGTCAGGAACTCGTCGTCAAGGACGGCGACACCCTCACCCGGCGCGGCTTCGACTTCCTCTACCTGCACGCCGGCTGGTACCACAACCAGCTCGGCACCCTGATGCTCCAGACGGGAGGCCGCATACGTCGCCGAGGACGGCATCACGGTCACCGTCAACTCGCCCGAGACCGTCGCCGCCCTCCAGATCTGGTACGACATGATCTATGAGTACGGCATCGCCGACCCGAACGTCGCCTCCCGCGAGGCAACCGTCCCCTACCAGGACTTCCTCGACGGCAACGTCGCGATGTCCCTCCTCAACCCCTGGGGCATGGGCCTCGTCACCGAGGAATCGGCCGATCATACGAAAACTAACGCGGTCGTTCCCCTGCCGCAAGTGGGATCCCGACGAATCCGGTCGGCCCCGCTCTACGCCTACTACTGGAGCATCAGCGCCGCCAGCGAGGTCAAGGAGGCGGCATCTCTGCCTGGTCGCCTACCTCGCCTCCGAACCCGGCCCGTGGCTTCAGAACGTCAACTTCATCCAGCCGAAGGTGGGCTGGAACGAGCTACCCGAGGCGGACAACTTCCCGTTCTATGACGTCTGGGCCGGCGAGATGCTCAAGGGCAAGTTCCTGCCGGTGACGCCGGAGGCCCAAGAAATCGACAACATCATGAAGAGCACGATCGAGTCGTCCGTCCTCACCGAAGTCCCACCCCAGGAGGCCTTAGACGCCGCCAAGCCCCAGATCGAATCGGTCCTGGAAGGCTAGCGAGCAGCTCTTCCCCCGGTCCCCTCTCCCCGCGATGGAGCAGGGGGACCGAGGGTAAGCGCTGTCAAGAAATCTCTGATTGTTATCAAAGGATCCCGATGGCTTCCACCGATTTCGAGATCGACGTTTGGATTCCGGCTTCCGCCCGCCGCTTTGGCCTGACCTACATGCAGCGGCGCAATATCTGGGGCCTCGTCTTCGCGCTGCCGGCGATGGTCTTCTTCGCCCTCTTTGCCATCTTTCCGATCCTGCGCACCTTCTACCTGAGCTTCTTCGAGTACGACGTCGTCACCGAGCCGACTTACGTCGGCCTGAAAAACTTCCGCGGCATCGTCGGTGACGATCGGTTCAATGACTCCCTTCTGGCATCGTTCCGCTATGTTGCCTATACCTATATCCCTGTCTGGATACTGGCCCTGCTCCTGGCGCTTGCCCTCAACACCCGCATCAAGGCCCGCGGGCTCTTCCGCACGATCTACTTCGTGCCGGTGGTGATGAGCTGGGTTGTCGTCTCCGTGATCTGGAAGCTGGTCTTCCATCGCAACGGACTCCTGAACACCATGTTTCTCGATTCCGTCGGCATCCCCCCCAAGAACTGGCTCACCGACGTCAATCTGGCCCCGGATGCGATCACCCTGATGAGCGCCTGGAAAGAAGCTGGGCTTCTTCATGGTGATTTTCCTGGCTGGGCTGCAGACGATCCCTTCGGATCTCTACGAGGCAGGCAAAGTCGACGGCTCGACCAACTTCCAGGTCTTCCGCCATATCACCTTGCCCCTGCTCCAGCCCACCATCCTCTTCGCCACCGTGATCGGGCTGGTCACCGGCCTGCAGGTCTTCATCCCCCAATTCGTCATGACCCAGGGCGGCCCGGTGAACTACGACCCTCGTCCTCACCCTCGACATCTACCAGACCGCCTTCGTCTTCCTCGACGGCGGCAAAGCCGCCGCCATGTCCGTCGTCCTCTTCGCCATCATTGCAATCATCACCCTCGCTCAATTCCGCCTTTACCGCTCACGAGCATACTGAGCCATAAGACATGAGCAGAGTTCCGAATTCCGAGTACCGAGAGCGCGTCGCCCCCTCTTTGGGAGTTATCTCATGGCGGTGACGCCGTCAGAGTTTCAGCGAAACAGGTAAACCGCTCAATTGGGGCCACATCGCCCTCTATATCGGGCTGACCGCTGGCGCGGTACTGATGCTGCTGCCGTTCGCCTACATGATCTCGACATCGCTGAAGACGACCGGCGAGGTCTTTACCACGCCGGTGCAGTGGATCCCCGATACGCTTCATATGGGACAACTACTCCACAACCTGGCAGGAGCACCCCCTGGGCCACTACTTCCGCAATAGCCTCTTCGTCGGCGTCTGCGTCACCGCACTCAACCTGCTCACCTGCTCCCTGGCGGGGTACAGCTTTGCCAAGTTCCACTATCGCGGGCGCGATGTCCTCTTCGGGGTCGTCCTGGCGACGATGATGATCCCGCTCGCCTCGATGATCATCCCGCTCTTCATGGTGGTGAAGTCGCTCGGCTGGATCGATTCCTACCTTGGCCTGATTCTTCCAGCTGGGACCAGCGCCTTCGGCATCTTCCTGATGCGCCAGCAGATGCTCACTCATCCCGGACGATCTCCTCGATGCGGCCCGGATGGACGGCGCCAGTGAGCCGCGCACCTTCGCCGGCATCGTCCTGCCAATGAGCAAGACCGCCCTCTCCTCCCTCGCCATCTTCATCTTTATGTGGAACTGGGACAGCTTCCTCTGGCCCCTACTCGTCACCACCGACGATCAGTACCGGACCCTGCCGATCGGCATCGCCCTCTTCGAGAGCTCCTACGGCACTAACTACCCGCAGTTGATGGCGGTCGCCTTTCTCGCCATGCTCCCGGTCCTAGTCGTCTTCCTGGTCCTGCAACGAAACTTCATCGAAGCGCTCACAATGTCGGGGGTGAAAGGTTAGGGATTCGGAGTTCGGCGTTCGGGACCTGAATGCATCGATGCTGCCCCGTCCTCCCCTGTCATTCCGAGCTTGTCGAGGAATCTCGAAGGGCACCGGGTGTTGAGGTGGCCCTGTCCTCCGAGAAATCGAATTAGTTCTCTCGAACTCAGTGGCGGTGCCGGAACGACATCTCCCTCTAGATCCCTCGACAAGCTCGGGATGACGGGTTCGCCGGTCACCAACGCGATACGCTCGAACGCCGGACGCCGGACGCCGGACGCCGGACGCCGAACGCCGAACGCCGAACGCCGAACGCCGGGAGAAAAAACATGGACGGACGAACCGAACTGCGTCGACTTGACCGGCGGTTTAGTCGTCTCCTGTCAGGCACGGGAGGGCAACCCCCTTCATGGGCCGGAGTACATGGCGGCGATGGCGGTGGCCGCGATCCAGGGCGGCGCGGTCGGCATCAGGGCCAACGGCGAAACCGATGTCGCCGCGATCCGGCAGGCGATCGGCCCCGGCATCCCGATCATGGGGATCGCCAAGGAGACCGGCCCAGACGGCGCGGTCTTTATCACCCCCTCGGTCGCCAGCGTCGAACCGGTCATGGCGGCCGGCGCCGCCCTGATCGCCCTCGACGGCACGACCCGGCCCCGCCCAGGTGGCGATTCCCTGGCCACCGTCGTGGCCGCAATCCAGGCGCGCGGCGGTGCGGCGCTGGCCGACATCGACACGGTCGAGAGCGCCCGCTACGCCGTTTCCTGCGGCGCGGACGCCGTCGGGACAACCCTCAGCGGCTACACGCCGGACAGCCGCAAGCAGGATGACCCGGATTTCGACCTGCTGGGCCACCTCGCGGCAGAGCTGGACGTGCCGGTCTTTGCCGAAGGTCGCTTTTGGACCCCAGAGCAGGCGCAACGGGCGCTATCCGTCGGTGCTTCCTTCGTCGTTGTCGGCACCGCGATCACCAACCCGCTCGCCATCACCGAGCGCTTCGTGCGGAGCATGGCCGTTCGCCAGCGATAGGGGATTTCGGGTATCAACGATCCGCACAGACGGCATTCACCGAACAAGGGGACGAGTTGTGACCAAGGCGTATGAGCGCTACTTCGACGAGCTAGCAACCCTGATGGATGGTCTCCGGGCCGAAGGACCGAACATCGAAGCGGCCGGCGCGATGTGCGCCGCCTGCATCGGCGACGGCGGAGTGGTCCACGTCTTCGGCAGCGGCCACTCCCACATGATGGCCGAGGAGGTCTTTCACCGCGCCGGCGGCCTCTTCGCCTTCAACGCCATGCTCGACGTCAACCTGACCTCGTTCGGCACCCTCAAGGCAGGAATGGTCGAGCGGACCGAAGGCTATGCCCCGGTCATCCTCGGCTCGTTCGATGTCCGCCCGGGCGAGGTCGTCATCGTCGTCAGCAACTCGGGCATCAACCCGGTCCCGATCGAATTGGCGATCGAAGCAGGCAAGCTGGGCGCGAAGACGATCGCGGTCAGCTCCGCCGCCAACTACGCGGGCGCCAAATCTCGCCACTCCTCGGGCAAGAAGCTGACCGATGTCGTCGACCTGACCGTCGACAGCTTGGTCCCCAACGGCGACGCGATCCTTGCGTTCGACGGCCTCGACGCCAAGGTTGCCGCCTCCTCGACCGCCCTCGGCGCGGCCCTGATGAACGCGATCGTCGCCGAGACGGTCGCCGCCCTCCTCGCCGCCAACAAGCCGGTCCCCGCCATCGTCAGCATGAACGTCCCCGGCGGCGACGAGCGCAACCGTGCCCTGACCGAGACGTACCGGGGGCGCTTGCAGTTGCTGAAGGGGTAGGGCGAGAAAAAACGACCTCACCCCCTACCCCCTCTCCTCTGCGGAGGAGAGGGGCGTCAGGTGACGCCGCGTGCTCCCCCTTCCCCCTGCCGCAGCGGGGGGAAGGGGGCCGGGGGGTTAGGGGGGCTCTTCCCTCGGCCCCACCCATAGAAAGGCATCCATGACCAACACCTCCGACCTCATCCTCGCGGTCGATGGCGGCCAGACCTCAACCAAGGCGCTTGTCGCCGGGCTGGACGGCACCGTCCTCGGGGCCGGGCGCGGCGGCCCGTCGGACCACTTCCACATCGAGGGCGGCGTGGAGAAGAACCGGATCGCCATCCAGGGCGCCATTCGGGCCGCGCTCGCCGACGCCGGGGCTGAGCCAGACCGGGTCGTGTCGGTGGCGCTGGGCTTAACCGGTGCCCCGACCGGAGGCACCGCCACCCCGATCGTGCACGAGATCATCCACGAGGTGCTCGCCCCCCAAGCGATCTCCGTCGGGCCGGACTACATCACCAACCTGGCCGGGGCATCCGGCGGACAACCCGGAGTCGTGCTCATCGCCGGCGGGGGCGCGATCTCCTACGGCGTGACCGGCGACGGCCGCGAGGCCCTCAGCGGCGGATTCGGCTACCTCCTTGGCGACGAGGGCAGTGCCTTCAACATCGGCCGGCTGGCAACCATCGCCGCCGCCCGCGCCAGCGACGGCCGCGACGAGCCGACCGTGCTCCAGAGCATCGTCGAGCGCGCCTTCGGCCTCGACACGATGCGGGAGATCACCCGGATCGTCTACGCCGCCGGTTTTTCGCGGGACCGTCTCTCGCTCCTAGCTCCCGACGTCGCTGCGGCCGCCCGGGATGGCGACGCCGTCGCCACCCAGATCATGCGCACCGCCGGCGAAGAACTGGCCCGCACGGCCCTGGCAACCGTCCGCAAGCTATTCGAGCCCGGCCAACCTGTCGACGTCTACCTGACGGGCGGCGTCTTTGGCGCGGGCGACATCCTCCGCGGCCCGTTCCGCGCTGCCCTGACGCAGGGGTGGCCGGAAGCAGTTGACCGCGATCCGCGCTTTCCGCCCGCCGTAGGCGGTCTGATCGTCGCGCGACGCCTGCTCGGCCTGGAGATCGACGAAGTATGGTTGCAGACGATCAAACGCACACTCCGCCAGCCGTGAGCGCCAGCTCCTCAAGGTACCTACCGGCATGACCATGC
Source organism: uncultured Chloroflexia bacterium (assembly GCA_963724285.1). Lineage (GTDB taxonomy): Bacteria > Chloroflexota > Chloroflexia > Thermomicrobiales > UBA6265 > CAVRUD01. The sequence continues at coordinate 149,108 of CAVRUD010000031.1, forward strand.
CCTGGCAAGCAGGCGCCGCCCGCGTGCTGTTCCCCGTTCCGGCCGGCACTCCCCTTGCCGGGTACGCCGCTCGCACCGGCCCGGCCAGCGGTACCCTGGACGATCTCCAGATCGCCGCCCTGGCGCTTGGCCACGGCGGCGATGAGCTCGTCCTGGTCACCGCGGACCTTATCGGCATCGACGCCGATCTCGTGGATGAGGTGGCGACCGCCGGTGGGATCGACCCCGAAACCCTTTTCCTGGCCGCCTCCCATACGCACAGCGGCCCCGCCGGTATCATCAAGAGGCTCCACCCCGCCACCGGCGAGGCGATCGATGCCGGCCTGAGAGCCCGGTTCGTCGCGTGCTGCGGCCAGGCGATCCGAACGGCAGCGACGGGTCGCCAATCCGCCACGCTCTGGCTGGGCCAAACGACTGCCCCGGGCGTGGGCGCGAATCGCAATGCCATCGACGGCCCCAGCGACGGCCGGGTGACGACCTTGTCTGTCAGGGTCGTCCGGGGTGGAGTGAATGTGTCACTGGCGACCTTCGTCCACTTTGCCTGTCATCCCACCATCCTCGACGCCGAAAGCAGGCTCGTGTCGGCCGATCTTCCAGGCGGGATGCGCCGCGCCATGTCTGGAGGGCTCTCCGATTCTCCGGTGATCCTGTTCGGAAACGGCGCGGCCGGGGACATTAGCACCCGCTTCACCCGCCAGAGCCAGACCTACGCCGAAGTCAACCGCCTAGGCTCGCTTCTCGCCGAGAGCGCCTCCCTGGCGGTATCTTCCGCCGTGCCCCTCTACGGCCCGCTCCGCCGCGCGGCCCTGGATGTTCGCCTCGCCCGGAAGCCGGACCCAGGGCCCGGCGCGGCCGAGAACGCAGCCCGTCTGCGTGCCGAGGCGGAGCAGGTGCTGGCGAGCGATGCCCGTCTCGCCGCAAAACGGCAGGCCTTCACCCGCGCGCAGGGGGCGGAACTTGCGGCGGCGATGGTTGGCGCGACCGGCATTCCCGAATCCGCCCGGATCACGGCCTGGTCCCTCGGCGATCTGGCAGTCGTTGCGATCCCCGGAGAGCTATTCGCCTCACTTGGCCGCGAGATCGAGCAGGGAAGCCCTTTCCCCACCACCGTGATCGTGGGCTACGCCAACGGCCACGTCGGCTATCTGGTCGATCGGGATGCAGAGGAATCGGGCACGTACGAGGCGCTGGCCAGCCCATACGCCCCGGAAACCGGGGAAGCGATCGTGGACGGAGCGGTCCGCATCCTGCGGGACCTACGCATCCGGTGACCGGCCCACCGGCAAGGAGCAGGCACATGGCACGGTTCACGGTTCGGGGCAAGCTGGCGCTCGGCGATCGCCTCCGGCCGGGGGCGGTCATCGTCGACGACGGGCGGATCGTGGAGGTCACGCGCCAGCAGGACGATTGGGCGCTGCCGGCCCCGATCCTCGACGCTGCCATTGTCGCCCCTGGCTACATCGACCTGCAGGTCAACGGCGGGTTCGGCATCGAGGTCGGCAGTGATCCCGCCGCCATTCAGACGCTGGCCGCGAAACTGCCGGCTACCGGCGTGACGAGCTGGCTGCCGACTGTCATCACTTCGCCTGCCTCCTTCTACCGAGAGGTCCTGGTCGCCTTCCCGGCCGCCGCCGAGTCCACCACCGGCGCCCGCATCCTCGGCCTGCACCTCGAAGGCCCCTTTCTGTCCCCCGCTCGGAAGGGCGCCCATCGGGCGGAGTGGATGGAGGCGGCCGGTGATACCCTCTTCGATGAACTGAGCGCGAGCGACGCCGTCCGCCTGATGACCATCGCCCCCGAGCGGCCGGACGCCCTCGACCGCATCCGCCGCCTGCGCGCCCGGGACATCGTCGTCAGCCTGGGACACTCCGATGCCACGGTGGCGGAGTTCACCGCCGGAGTGGACGCGGGCGCGACCATGGCGACCCACCTCTTCAACGCGATGTCGCCGTTTGGCCACCGCGAGCCGGGGGCGATCGGCGCGGTCCTCACCGACGACCGCGTGACCGCCGGCCTCATCGCCGACGGGGTCCACAGCCACCCGGCCGCGCTTCGTCTCGCCCTTCGAGCCAAGGGTCCGGACCGGATCGCCCTGGTGACCGACATGATGGCAGCCGCCGGCATGCCGCCAGGCACCTACCCGCTCGGCGATCAACTCGTCACGACCGACGGTGTCTCCGCCCGCCTCGCCGACGGCACCCTCGCCGGCGCCACCCTGCTCATGGATGCCGCCGTGCGCAACATGGTCGCCTGGACGGGCGCCAGCGTCGCCGACGCGATCCGGATGGCGACCGAAACCCCGGCTGATATCATCGGTCGCCCTGATCTCGGTCGCCTCGCCGCCGGCAATCCCGCCGACCTGACCCTGCTCACCGACGACCTCCGGGTGACCATGACCCTGGTTAACGGGCGAACGGTCTACCAGCGATGACCACCACCCGCGAAAAGGTCGTCGCCTACATCATCCACACCGATCCGAATACCGGTACGCACCGGCTCCTCGTCTTCACCCACCCCCTCGCCTCGGACGCTGGCATCCAGGTCCCGGCCGGCACGATGAAGCCCGGAGAATCCCCTACCGACGCCGTCCTGCGCGAAGCCGAGGAGGAGACGGGGCTCACCGATCTGGAACTGGTCCGCTTCCTCGGCGAACGCACCATCGACTTCCGCCCCTGGGGAAAGGACGAGTTCCATCACCGCCACTTCTTCCACCTGCGCGTCCGCGGCACGCCACCGGACACCTGGCTCCACCATGAAACCGACCCCGACGGCAGCCCCGGTCATCCCCCAATCCCATTCGCCTTCTTCTGGGCGCCTTTACCTGATGGGGTGCCAGACCTCATCGGTGAACGAGGCGCCCTGCTCACCGAAGTGATGGCCCCAGCGTAACGGTCCCGTCGCCCCGCGTGCGCGTCGTCTCCCCCCTTCCCCCCGCTGCGGCAGGGGGAAGGGGGGCCGGGGGGTTAGGGGGCTTTCCCCAACACCACCCTACTCCGCCTCAAACGCTTCGAGCAGCTCCTCACGGGCGGCGAACTGATCCTCGTAGTCGTCCGGGGTGGTGGTCTGGATCACGACGAGGGTGACATCGTCACCTAGGTCCTCGCAGGAGGCGTAGCGAACGAGGTCCATCTCGTCGCCGTCCTCGCCGGTGTAGGTGTACGTGTAGGCGGCGAAAGCGAGCCCGTCGTCCTCGCCTTCGATCGCATCGCCGTCGCCGTCCTCCAGGACCTCGACATCGGCGACGGCCTCGTCCTGCTCTAGGCCGGCAAGGTAATCGTCCAGACAGCGGTCCAGCTCGTCGGCGTCGTAGTCGGGGTCGCCGATCAGGGCGACCAAGCTGACGCCGTTGGAAAGCTGGACGCGATCGTAGGCATCGTCTGGGTCGTCATCCTCACTCGAGATCTCCCATTCGTCCGGGTCGTAGGTCAGGGTGTAGCCATACTGCGGGCTCTCGTAGGTGCCCGCCTCCTCCTCACCCTGGTCGCCGCCCGTGTCGGAGGCCTCGGGCTCGGCGACAAAGGGCGGGTCGCCGTCGAGGGTGATGTCCGCCTGAACCCTGGCGAACGCGTCATCGAACGCGTCGTCGGGCGCTACGAAGCGGACGATTCGGATGCCCTCGCCTTCCTCGGCGGCGCGGACCTCGGCGTACTCCCGGAACTCGTCGCCGTCGACCTCGTAGGCAAGTACTGCCCGGGCGAACTCCCCGTCCGCCGACTCGTCGAGGACCTCAACCTCGTCGTAGGCGTCCGATCGATCGTCGATCAGGAACGCAATGACCTCCTCGGGGGTGACGTCGACGGTGGAGGCGGAGATGTGCAACTCAGCGTCGTCGGTGGTCAGCCAGACCTGGTCGCTGCCCTCTTCCGCGTCCGACCGTCCCTCATCGAGCGCCCAGGAGTCAGACCATTCGACGGCGAAGCCGAACTCCGGGCTCTCGTACTCGCCCGCCTCACCCGCCCCGTCGCTGGAATCTCCGCCCTCCTCGGGGTCGTCTCCCTGGCCGTTCTCGGCGGAGTCCGACGCGCCCGAGTCGCCGAGGGCGACGATACCGTCGCCGGTATCGACGTAGAGGAGTCCGTCGAGGACGATGGGCTGGTTGCCAGAGAGGATCAGGTCAGTCTCCAGGGACCACAGCTCGTCGCCGGAGGCGGTGTCGAAGGCGTAGATCCAGTGGCTGCCCCGGTCATCACTCGCGCGCCAGGCGGCAACGTAGGCGATATCGCCGGCGATGGCGGCTGGGCCGGCGATGCCAACCAGGGGCACCGTCCAGATCTCGTCGCCGGTGGCGGCATCGACCGCGCGGACCTCCTCCTCGAACGAGAGGTAGGCGACGCCGTCGACCACCGCGGCGCCCCCGCCGCTGCTCGGGCCACGAGCCGACCACAGCTCCTCGCCCGACTCGGCGTCGAGCGCCCAAAAGGTCGGGTAATCTGGGATCAGGACGACCCCGTCGCCAGCGAGCGGGCTGCCGGTGATGCTGTCCGCCCCGGTGAAGGTCCAGGCCTCCTCGCCGGTAGCCACGTCGACCGCCCACAGCCCGAGGCCGTCGCCCGAGTTGGCAACGAACGCGAGGTCGCCGGTGACAGCGACGGACTCGCCCGGGCGGCCGTCGTCCAGGTCGAGCGTCCAGTCCTCCTCGCCGGTCTCCGGATCGAGTGCCTGGAGGCTCGCGGTGGCATCGAGCCCACCCTCGGCGGCGACCAGAAGGGTGCCGTCGACCACGGTCGGCTCGGTTGGCAGGGCGGCCTGTTCGGACCGCCAGACCTCGTCGCCCGATGCCTGGTCGACGGCGACAACGGCGTTGCCGTCGACGTCCCAGACGCCGACGACGGCGAGGTCACCGCTGAGAGCCGGACCGAAGATGGTGGCTTCGTCGCCAAACTCCACCGTCCACTGCTCCTCTCCGGAGGCGGCGTCGAGGGCGACAAGCGTCCCAGGGTTCTTGGTAGCGGCGAAGATCGTCCCGCCTTGGGCGGCCATGCTCATGACGACCGCATCGGTCGTGACGGTCCAGGCGGTGTCCGGCTGCTCCTCCGGCCCGGGGCCGGGCATCGCACCGCCCCTGCCCACGTCGCCACGAGGAAGGAGAACGTCTGCGGCCTCATCCTGTCGGGCATAGGCTGGGGTAGGGGCGACGGGGAACGTGCCGGCGACGGCGGCGGCGAGGAGCAGGAAGGCGAGGACCAGCCGGGGCTGGCGACGGCGAAGTCCGGAGTGCGACATGGAACGGCCCTTTCGGTAACGCGGCGCGGCGTGGTGTCGACCCGGGCGGCGCGCCCTGTGGCACGCCGCCAGAGCGACGACCGAGGTGTTGCGACGATACCGAGCCGGTCTAACAGATTCCTTACAGACCCCAACGCCGTGCCGGGACAATCTGGCGCCACCAGTCGTTGGGGGACCGCTCGGCAAGCGGTGACGCCGTCATTGCGCCGCCCCTCTACCCCATGACACTCACCACCGGGCAGGGTCGCGAGAGATTCCCTACCACAGCTCCCCGCTCGCGATCCTCGCCCCCTCCGCCAGGCTCGCCAGCTTCGCGTAGGCGATCTCCGGCATCACCGCCGATCGTCCTGCCATCGACCCGAAGCCACAGTCGGTCCCGGCGATCACCCGCTCCCGGCCGACAACGCCGGCGTAGCGCACGATCCGCTGGGCGACCGTCTCCGGATGCTCGATGTAGTTCGTGCAGGTATCGATCACACCCGGGACCAACACCTTGCCGTCCGGGAGCGGCAGATCGGCAAAGACCCGCCACTCGTGCTCGTGGCGCGGATTTGCGCCCTCGATCGAGAGCCCGGCTGCGTTCACCCGGTAGACGATGTCCAGGATGTCGCGCAGGGCCACATCGTGGTGGTGCGGACCGGGGTAGTTCCCCCAGCAGACGTGGATCCGCACCCGTTCTGGGTCGATCCCCTCCAGGGCGCGGTTCAGCGCCTCCACGTGCAGGGCCACGATCTCACGGAACTCCTCGATTGAGCGATCGGCAAACTCGACGTGCCGCCCAAGGGCAAGATCCGGGCAGTCGATCTGCAGCAGGAATCCCCGCTCGACGATGCCCCGGTACTCGACCCGCAGACCATCCGCCAGGGCGAAGACCAGGTCACGGCGCGTGGGGAAATAGGTCGTCCCCATCAAGAAGGCGACGCACCCAGGAGAGATCGCCGGCAGGAATGCCTCGCTGACCGGCTTCCCCGCGACCGCTCCCGCCAGATTGTCCAAATCGGCGGCCAGCCGCTCCTGGCCGACGTACACGATCGGTCCGTCGTTCGTCGGCATCGGAGGGCGGGGGCGCTCTTCGCCGGCCGTGCTGAAAATCCGCCGGGCCACGTCCGGATAGTCGGTCAGATCGCGAGGGGCAAAGGGGCGGGCACCGGCGGTGCCCTGGTACCCGGTGAGGCGGTCGGCAACGTAGTGGGCAAAGCCCGGCTTCCCCATCTCGCCGTCGCTCACGATGTCGATACCGGCCGCGACTTGCTTATCGACCGCCTCTTGGACGGCCACCCGTATGCGGGCCCGGGCCGCATCTTGTTCTCCGCCCGCTCCCCCCTGGCCGTCGAGGAACGGCAGCAGATCTTCCGGGCGCGGCAGGCTGCCGGTATGCGTCGTCAGGATCCGCTCGGTGCTGCGCTGCATCGGTAGGACGCTCTCCATATCGTGCCCAACCACCGGCTTACCGCCGCCTGACGGCATCCGGAGCTGTCAGGCGATGGTAGCAGCCCAGAGCGTGTCCACCGTCCTCACCGGTCTCATCGCGATGGCAGGAATCAGCCGTCGGAGAGGAGTTGTGCTGGATGTGCGGAGAGGATTCGTTCCGTCCCAGGCTCAACCGCTCAACGAGGAGGACCGATGTGCCGTCTGTCCGTATAGCTCTTCGCCCTAATGCCGCATCCGCTCAGAGCGTTCGCCCCGAACGTTACACCCGCCGCAATTCCGCAAACCCCCGATCCGTCCGAGTGCCAGATCGCCCCATGGGATGCGGAGGATCTGGCCGCGATGGAAAGGGGACCACCGGTCGGATCGAATGCGGCACGACCCCAGCCGACACCCCTACCCGTCTGGCCCGAGAGCGTTCCCGCCGATGCGGACACCGTGGCGAGAATTGAAACGACCGTCAACGAACGCGCCGCCTGCGCTGCCGCCAGCGGGACAACGACCACACCGTCGGGTTAGGCGCGGGCCTCCGCCCGCGCAAATTCGATAACCAATCGGGTCTTGCCAATGCCACCGGGGCCGGTAAGGGTAAGCAGGCGAACGTCCGGGCGGCGCAGCAACGCCACCGCCAGCGCAACCTCATGTTCTCGACCGACGAGCGGGGTCAGCGGCGCGGGGAGCGCCAAGGGTCTCAGTGGCTGAGCCAGTCGGAGCGACGGCAGGGATCGCCTCGATGCCGGCGACGTGCTCATGCCCGATATCGTGCCCTTCCTGAACCGGCGGTGGTGGTACCGTTCCGCCTAGATCACACGCACCTTGAGCGGCATACCCGGCTGCCGGACGCCGTGTCCCATCCGTGGGACCGGCCCTACCGCTCGGCCCGCTGCCGCAGGTCACCGATCTGGCCGCGGTGCTCGGCTTCGTGTTGGGCCAGGTGATGCAGAGTCCATTCCGGCGTGATCTCGTAGCCAGGAACGGTCCGGGGAGCGCGGAACGCGGTCAGGGTCATCTGGGCAAACGCGGCCAGCAACCACTGCCGGGTCCAGGTCATCCGCTGCAGGTGTAGACCCAGGTCGACCCCGGAAACCACGGTCAGACGCCCGGATTCGTCGCGATCCTGGTAGGGGAAAACGGTCGCGAGCTCCGCCGGGTAGTCGTCCAGTCCGAGGACGTCGACGTAGAGATAATCGACCTCGATCAGGGGGATGTGATAGAGCAGCGTTCCGATCGTGTTCCCGCCTTCCGGCGGCACCCAATCAATCGCCGCCTGCGCGATCCCCTCGAGCAGATCGAGCGTCCTCCTCCGCGTGTCCTCCAGAATGAACAGCCAGCGGGCGATCTCCGGCTCGACCGCGGCGATCGGCGTCACGATGCGTTGCCCCAGTTGAGCCGTCATACACCCTCCGCCCTATCGCCGTGCCATCTCTCTACTCACGTCTCACGTCCCACGTCTCACGTCCCACATCTCGCCGCAATCGCGGATATGCTCACGCACGGCAGATGATCGAGGCGGCTGCCATCCGGAGGATAAGGCGGAAGGAGCGGGTGTGACAATCGGGGGGCAGTTAAGCGAGATCGTCGTCATCGGCGGCGGGGTCGTCGGCATGAGCGCCGCCTACCACGCAGCCCGTGCTGGAGCCCGCGTCACCGTGATCGACCGGGGCGATGCCGGCCAGGCGACCGCGGCCGGCGCCGGCATCATCGCCCCCGGCACGAGCCTGCGCGACCTTCCGGCATTCCTGCCCCTGGCCACACCCGCAGTGCGCTTTTACCCTGAGATCCTCGCCCACCTCGCCGAGGACGGCGAGACCGCGACCGGCTACGAGGTCGTCGGCTCCCTCCACGTCGCCACCAACGCCGAGGAGGCCGACCTCCTACCCAAAACGTTCGCCCTGATGCGCGAGCGTGCCGCCGCGGGCGTGCCCAACTTGGGCAACGTGACAATGGTCACCGGCGCCGAGGCGAAAGCCCTCTTCCCGCCCCTGGCTGATCTGCCGGGCGCGATCTACGTCCCGGAAGCGGCCCGCGTTGATGGGCGCAAGCTGCGCGACGCCCTCCGGGCCGCCGCCGAGAAACACGGGGTCACCATCCGCCCGGGCGAGGGCCGCCCTGTGGTCAATGCTGGCCGCGTCACCGGAGTGACCGTCGACGGCGATACGCTGTCGGCCGGGGCGGTTATCGTCGCCGGCGGCGCCTGGTCGCACGAGTTGGCCGATACCCTCGGCATCCCCCTCCCAACCGAGCCGCAACGCGGCCAGATCCTGCACATGGCCGTGCCCGGCGTCGACACCGGATCCTGGCCCATCGTCCAGGGCTACCACTCCCAGTACCTGCTCTGCTTACGGCCAAACCGGGTCGTCGCCGGCGCCACCCGGGAGACCGGCTCCGGCTTCGACTACCGGCTCACCGTGGGCGGCACCCACGACGTCCTGACCCAGGCCCTGCGCGTCGCTCCTGGCCTGGCCGATGCCACCGTCGCGGAATGGCGAATCGGAATGCGCCCCGCCTCCCCCGACGGCAATCCTATCCTGGGGCCTGCCCCCGGCCTCGACAACGTCTTTCTCGCCACCGGCCACGGCCCCTCCGGCCTCCAGCTCGGTCCTTACTCCGGCGCCATCGCCGCCGATCTCGCCCTCGGCAAGCCGTCCCACCTTGATCTGTCGCCCTACTCGGTCGGACGCTTCCGCTAACACGTATGCGCCGGAACCACGTTGGACCAGACCGATTGCGGTGCGCCTTCCCGGCCTTGCCCGGGGCAAAGGGTTGCGCCGTGTTGGCCACGCCCGGGGCCAATTCGAGGCGCCGGGCGTGGCCGGGACGGGGCTTCGAATTCACCGCGGCGTTCGCCCCGGTCGCCGCCAACACGGCGTCACGTTTTCCACGCAGATGAACAACTTCCCCCTCACGGCATCGGCTCCGCATCCCGGTCCACAAACGGCTCGATAATCCCCGCCGCCCGGTCTATCTGATCCGCCGTCGTGTAGACGTGCGTCGACAGCCGGATCCTCCCATTCGGCGTCGACACCCGTACCCCGCTCTCACCCAGCGCAGCCTGAACCGTCGCCAGATCCGTCACCGGCACGCTCACGATCGACGACCCAGGGCGGGCCAGCCCCAGCCGCTCCGCCAGATCCGCCGCCAGCCTCAGCGGCTCCGCCCAGGCGCCCTCCGCCCGCCACCGGCAGAGCAAATCCAGCGATTGCCGCGCTCCGACCCAGGCAAACCAATCCAGCGAGACATCGAACCGGGCCGCCGTTTCGGCCAGATCCAATCCTCCCCCGTACGAGCGGTCGTACATCGGCGATCCCGAGCGCCAGTTCGCCATGATCGGCGGCAGATCGGCCAGGCGGTCGCGGCGAACCCAGAAGAACCCGGCTCCGCGCGGGCAGAGCAGGTGCTTGTAGCCGTGGCAGATGAGGTAGTCGATCCGGTCCAGGTACGGCGCGACCGGCACGAACGGCACCCCATGGGTGGCATCGATCAGCACCCGCGCCCCATGCGCCTCCGCCGCCGCCAGGATCGGCCCCAGATCGGCCACGGCGCCGTCCTGCGAGCGGACCAGACTCGTTGCCACCAATCGAGTCTCGGTCCCAACCGCTTCGGCCAGCGCCCGGAACGGTGCCTGCCGCACCCGCACGCCCCGCCGCTCGGCCACCACCAGGAAAGGGAACAGACCGGAGGTGAATTCCTCCGCCGGCACCAGCACCTCATCCCCAGCCTCCAGGGAAGCGGCCACCACCGCCACCGCCACCGAGACCGTCGGCACCAGCGCCACCTCGTCGCTCACCGCCCCAATCAGAGTGGCAAAGGCCGCCCGGCAATCCTCCCCCTGCCGATCCCAATCATCCAGCCACCAGGCCGTCCCCGCTTGCCAGGCCTCCACAGCCTCCCGCATGGCCTCCACCGTCGCCCGGGGCGGCAGCCCATACGAGGCCGTATCGAGATAGGCCGTCCCCGGCGCCGGACTGAAATGCGCCCGGATCGCGGCCAGATTAGCTCCCATGGACTGCATGTTCCTCCCTTGCACCACGTCCATCCGGATCTTCGGCGCTGACCGTGTGTCACTCAATCGTTGAGCAACGTCGTATGTTCGGTCTCCGAAGTTGGAACCCGGCTTGAGCGGAACCCCCACCATAGTAGGCCCACCGCGCGTCCACCCGGGAGCACCAATTCCCGCTTGGACCGCTTAACTGGCTCGACCAGGACGCGATGGGTCAGCCACGGCGACCGGGTCCGTTCTGCGCATCGGTAAGCGACATGTCGCCTGGCGCGCACGCTCCAGAGAATCTCACATTTTGCATCCTCAGCGATCCTGTTAACAGATGGCGGCGGCGATGGAACCTGCCCCCGGCCGGCGCAGGTTCCATGGCAACGCACGAGAGACCGGATTTTCCGTGGAGAGATCGTACGGGAAGTTCTCGGGAAGGTCCGGCTCCTATCTTAGCCACATCGCCGCCGAACGGCGACCGAACGTTGTCTGAGAATCGAAGTGACGTGCCCCTTTCCAACAGTGTACGGACGGTCCATAATGCGGATGCCACACATTCGCCACAGGTGTGCCATTGCGGCAGCACAGGTCCGTCCGAAACTGGGTTTTAAGAGGGGAGAGGCCCCACCCACGCTCGGATGCGCGCAGGATGCAATTGGGTCGCCCACGACCCACGGTACCCCGCCGGAGACCACGACATGCAGCACGCCATCGGCTCCCATCACGTCCCAGCACCCCATCCCAGCCGCAATGGCCGCGCTGCCTTGCGCCCCGCGTACGGACCCGCGCACGCCGACCGGACCCGGACGAACCACACCCGGCAGGCAGCGCCGAGCCAGAACGCTTCCCTCACCGTCTCCCAGCGCGCCGGCCGGATTGCAACGTCACGCGGCATGCGGGAAATCGCCATCGTCGGGGTGGCCGTCTACCTCTACTTCTTCGTCCGCGGCCTGATGCACGGCCAGGAGCACCGCGCCTTCGAGCACGCCCGCTGGCTGGTCGATTTCGAGCAGCGCCTCGGCTTCTTCTGGGAGCCGACTCTCCAGGAATGGGCCCTGCGCTATGACTGGCTGGGCACCGCCGCCAACTGGGTCTACATCTGGGCCCACTGGCCGGTGATCGTCGCCACGCTGGTGTGGCTCCTCGTCCGCCACCGGGGGCAGTACCCGATCTTCCGCAACGCGATGCTGATCTCCGGCGGTATCGGCCTCGTCTGCTTCATGGTCTGGCCGATGGCCCCGCCCCGGTTCCTGGGCGATCTCGGCTTCATCGACACCGTCACCCTGCACTCGAACGCCTACCGCGTCCTGCAGCCGCCCTCCCTGACCAACCAGTACGCGGCGATGCCGAGCCTCCACTGCGGTTGGGACCTCCTTATGGGCATCGCCCTCGCCACCCAGGCCCGGCACCGCATCGTCCGCTACGTCGGCATCATCCTGCCGGTCCTGATGATCTCGGCGACCGTCCTCACCGCGAATCACTACATCATGGACGGCATCGTCGGTATGTCCCTGGCGACGTTCGGACTCTTCGCGGCCCGCTTCCTCAACGGCTTCTCGATCCGGCCCCGCACCGAGAATACGAAGCCCGTGAGCACCGAGTCCGCCGTCCCGGCCCTGCAGGCCTAGTCCGACTCAAACCCCCACGGTCCGCAACCTGCGAACCCTCCTTCGGCGCTGGCACCACCCGGTGCGGAAGGAGGGATTTCCGTGTCACTGATCGTTCGCCAGGCCGTGATCGACTGCGCCAACGCCCGCCGGCTCGCCCGCTTCTGGGCTGCGGCCCTCTACTACGACTTCGCCCGTGACGACGAGGGCGCTGTCGTGCTCATCGACCCCACCGGCCGCGGCCTGCCAATCGAGTTCCAGCAGGTGCCGGAGCCGAAGGTCGTCAAGAACCGGGTCTACCTCGATCTACTTCCAATCGATAGCCACTGGGAAGCCGAAGTCGAGCGCCTTGCCTCCCTCGGCGCGACCAAACAGCGCTACGTCGAGAATCCACCGGACGAAGCCCATTGGTTCATGCTCGACCCCGAAGGCAACGAGTTCTGCTGCCTCCGGCCATAGCCTCCGTCAACATCATCAACCGTGTACCAGCGAGCAGAGAACGCATGTTCTATCATTGTCCGGCCGCAACCGGCGGCCGGAGACCAAGGGAGCGTGTATGAACGAACAGGATCTTTTCATCCTCGCCGACACCACCTTGCTGGGCATCATCAACCAGGTCCGCTCCGACCAGTGGAGCATGACCATGCCCCCGGACTTCCCCACCTGGGACCCCAATGCCACCATGACCCTGCGCGAGGTCGTCAACTACCACGCCTACGACGACGCCTGGGTGCCGGACACCCTTGCCGGCAAGACCATCGACGAGGTTGGCACCGCTCACGACGGCGATCTCCTCGGCGACGATCCCAAGCAGGGCTTCGCCCGGCACGTCGACGCCGCCGTCGCCGCCGTACGCGACATCGACGACCTCGACCGGGTCGTCCACCTCTCCTACGGCGACGTCCCCGCCCGCGAGTACCTCTGGCACATCACCAGCTTCCGCGGCCTACGCGTCCACGATATCGCCAAAGCCATCGGCGTCGACAGCACCCTTCCCTCCGATCTCACCCAGGGTCTCTGGGACCAGATCGAGCCCCACGCCGAGGAGTGGCGAGCCATCGGCGTCTTCGGGCCCAAGGTCGACGTTTCCGACGACGCCCCTCTGCAAGACCGCCTCCTCGGCCTGACCGGCCGCCAGCCATAGCTGGACGAAGCGGGAGATCGAAGCGGCCGGCGCGTACACCGCACCGGCCGCCGCCGCAGTTCCACGGCTAATGTGCTCGTCGAAAACCTTGGCCGGTGTCGCCTCTAGCCTCGGAGAGGCTGTCCGGTTAAGCCCGCGCCAACCTAGGGCCAACCCTGGGCCAACCTTGGGCCGTGAGCCCCGGGCGGCAGGGGAAACGCGGCCAACCATTCCCACGAGCGCTCTGGGCGGTCCAACCCCTAACCGGAGATGCCCACCATCGTCCGTCGCGGTACCAGGCGAGGAACTGACGATCCGCGGGCTCACCCTTAGCCCAGTCGAGGCAGTCGCTGGTCCCGCCGGCACATCTCACGTCCCCAAGAGCAGGTACGAAGCGTGATTGACATGAAGGACATGGGCGCCGTCGTGGGCTGCGCGTCAGGTAACCGCTGGGTTCTCCGCCGTATCACCGACCACGACCACGTCACCTGTCTCCTCGCCCGCAACGACAATCGGTTGGTCCTGCAGCCAAGCGCGGACGACGCGAGCCAGCGCGTCTGGGTGGCTGAAGTTGATCGCGTGTGCCGCCCGGTTGTGGAAGACCAGCGTCAGGTTCCCGTGCAGCCGCGAGAACTCCTTCATCCGCTCCTTGGAGATCAGCGGGTCTCGCGTCCCGACGACCGCCAAAATTGGCAATTCCAGGGCCAACGCTCGCTCGACCGTCGGGTAGTGGGACATCGCGTGGAACAAGCGCAGGGAGCTGACCGGCCCGAAGCGGACGTAGTCGGGGACCGCGACCGGCAGCATCCGCGGCTTCTCGCGCAGGCCATCGAGGGCGAGTTGCGGCACGGCGCGATAGAGGGGCTGATTGTGCGGTCCGCCGGCAGGAGAGACCAGGATCGCCCGATCGATCCGCTCGGGGTACTTGTGGGCGAATTCGACCGCGATGAGGCACCCCATCGAGTTCCCGAGCAGGACGGCCTTCGGCACGCCAACCACGTCCAGGAAAGCGGCCAGCGCGTCGGCCAACTCGGGGATGGTCAGAGCGCGCTTCGGCCTGTGGCTGCGTCCGTATCCCGGCAGATCGGGCACGTAGGTTGGGTAATGGACAGCCAAGCGCTCGGCCGTGGGGACCAGGTAGCGGCCGGAGATGCCGAACCCGTGGATGTGGACGATCGGGAGTGCGTCCTGCGGTGCCGCATCAACTCCGACGCGAGCGAAGAGCGGCAGGCCGTTGACGATCGTCCAGTGATCCGTCAACGCAGCAGTCGGGCTGGTCATTAGTGCTCCCATCGTGCCGTGGTCACCGCGGCTGCGCCCATGTCGCTGGGATATCGCCCCCACCCTCCTGGGTCAGGCGGCCTCCGATCGTGGTGAGGAGAGGCGTCGGGACGATCTTGCCCGCCAGCAATGCCTCGCCTTGCCCAAAGTACGACGATCGCTTGAGCAGCGATTCGGGAACGAATGAGAAGACGCCGGCCAAACGATCGAGGTCAGCCTCCGAGTTCATCCTCATCAGGACGAGGTTGTCGCACTGCGAAAGGACGTTTGTGTGGAGTTTCTGCGGCCGCTGGGTGGAGACAAGCAGGTAGAGCCCAAACTTGCGCCCTTCGCCGGCAATCCGGATCGCGTGCTCGGTGGCGCTGGCATGGATCGGATCGAGCGGCTCCTGGGGACAGACGTTGTGGGCCTCGTCGACCACGAGGAGGACCGGCCGCCGCTCGTTGCGCCGATGCCAGAACGCGCCGAGCACCGCGCTGGCAACGAGCGATTTTTCCACCTGGGTGCCAAAGCCGCCAACGTCGAGTACCGCGGCCCGCCAGTCGTCCCCGACGTCCGCGATCGACGGTTCGTCCGCCTCTGCCCAGACGTCCCAATCGTCCACACCGAGGTTGGCGATCCGGAGCGAGACCCGCCGTGCGTCGAGTGACAGGTCTTGGGCAGCCACAGCGCGAACGTCGGCGAGCGAGTACCGCTGCCGCTGCTGCCGCTCGACGATCGTCCAGAAGGCGGTGTACTCCTCGCGATCGGCGAGCGGGTCGAGCTGAAGGACGAGGCCCTGCTCCGGCGCGGGTAGGTCGCTGAAGCGGATCCGAAGGGCGTTCTTGCCGGTGGTTCCGCGGGGTGTCGGTCGGAAGACGCGGATCCCCTGCGCGACGCGCTCGTATCGCTCGCGGATGGCCGCGTACCTGTCCGCGTCCAGTCCTCCGGGGAAACGCGCCGTGACCTCTTCGAACGGACGCATCTCGCCAAGGCGGACGAAATCCGAGTTCGGGTCGATGACCACGATCCGCAAGTCGGTCTCCAGCAGGAGCCGCTCCAGAATGACGCCGAGTGAGAACGTCTTTCCCGATCCGGACTGGCCGCAGAGGAAGGTGTGGCGGTCGAAGCCGGCCGCAAACAGGCTCGCCCGCTCCTGACCGTCGCCGGCCGAAAGGGAACCAACTTCCAGAGTCACCCGGCCGCGGCCGCGCGACTCAAGGTAGCTGGCGATCGCGCTTGCCGGGGCGAGCGTGATGTCGGCTTCCTCGAAGAGATCGCGGGGCGAGGTTGCGGCGACACCGTCATCGTCGATCCGCCCGAGAAGCAGGCCGCTCCCCTCGACGTGGCGCAGCCGGACCCGGAAGGCCGTCTGAGCGACCCGGACTGGCGTGCCATCCAATCCCAGCCCCGCGTCGCCCTCGACCGTCAGTTGCGGTCCCTCGCGTCCCACGACCTCCTTGTCCAGGACCTGGCCGAGATAGGCCATGCCAGCAGCGGTCCGCAATTGCACGAAGCCGCCGGTCGGGATATCGAAGGCGAGGGGCGCCTCGAAGGCGAAGGTCTGGCCGTCAACCGAGTAGGCACTCGGCCGGATGGCCAACCGCTCCGCCACCGCGCGCCGCGCGGCGCCGTAGTCAATCGGGGCGTCGGGAGAAACGGCCCCGCCCTTGACGTCGCTTGACATGGGTCGATCTCCCGACTGGCCTGAATCTCCAGCGATCAAAGGTCGGTTGGCCGACCGCTACGCATTCTCCCGGGCAGTCGGCGGGGTCGACGTCTCGGCGCCTGGAGCCGGCGGCGCCCCGGCGGGCCCTGCCGATGTCTCGGCGCCCGGAGCCGGCGACGCTTCGGCGGACTCTGCGGACGACTCGGCGTCGATTGTCGTCCAAGCCGCGCCCGCGATGGCGCCGGTTTCCGCATCGCCAACAAGTACCGCCGCCTCGTCTGCTTCGAGGACGAGCCGCGCCAGCCTCTCTTGTCCCTCCAGTGCCTGCGACAGCTTCTCGGCCCAGGTCGCCTCGACGACCGCGACGACGCCGGTTTGGCCCGGATTCAGTTGAGCGCCCGCATCCTTCAGTTCGGCGGTCTTGATCCCGGTGTCCCGCAGCCTGCCCATCAGGCCGCCGGCAGCGGCGCCGAGCGCCGCGCTGGCCAAGATACTCGGCGGGAAAATCAGCCCGATCGCGCCGCCAATCGCTGCGCCACGGGTGGCCCCTTTGCGGGGAGTCAGATCTTTGACCTCGCTGATGTGCACCTTGCCGGAGACGTCCTTCTCGACCAGGGCCGCGTCGAGGATTTCGATCTCGCCCCTCTTGCTCATCTGCTTGATCGCGTCCATCGTGACCTCGGCGCGAGGTCGGTCGGGGAAGACGGCCATCAGAATTTCGTACGTGGCGCTCATAACCCTGGACCTCCTTGTCTTTCGGCGCCGGACGGGCGATCCCGCCGAAGCGGGCGGAACGCACTCGACCTTAACCGCCGCTGGGTTGTGCCCGCATGACGCGAAAGGGGTATTGGTTGGCGGGGTCACGGACGATCCAACCGCGACCCCACCGAGCCGCCAGGCCCAACGTCGATTGGGCCCGACGATTCGGCGCGGCGACTGCTAGGCCCCGAGGAGTTTGCTTTTGGCTGCGTCGAACTGGGCGTCGGTCAGGATGCCCGCTTCCTTCATCTGCGCCAACTGCTGAAGCTGCGCCATCATATCGCTTCCTCCGGCTGCCGGCGCCGGAGCGGCTGCCGGCGCCGGAGCGGCCATGGCGGCCTGCGCCTGCTGCGCTTGCATCGCGTTCATCTGGGCCTGCATATCGGCGATTTGCTGCTGCGAGTCCAGGGCCGCCTGCTCAGCATACTCCTCCTGGGCATGGGCATCCTGTCTACCTTGCTGCCGCCTGGACACGCGGTTTGAGACCGCGGTCGCCGTCCCGGCAATCACGGCTGTCCGACCCACCGTCCGCACCAACCCTGGTCCACGTCTCCGCATCATTGCCTTGTCCTCCTACGCGTTACGCTCGATCCACACGGATCGACGCCGTCATGCCTCTGTCCCGGCCGAGGCTAGGAGCTCATCTACCACCGCGCGCGGGATGCGCTCGTTAAGGACGACCTGCCCGTTCGCGTTGAGTACGGCTTCGGCGAAACGCGCCGCCCACGTGTTCTCGAACAGCAGCAGCCCCGCCGAAGAGTTCGGCTCCAAGGCCGCCGCGAAGTGCAATGCGTCGTCGTCGCTGAGTAGCCCGGCCAGCTCGGCGACGAGCGGCTTGTATGCCGCGACGACCGCGTCGCCGGCGCTGTCGATCTCAAGGACATCGACCGCGCCATTGGCGTCCTTGGTCACAAAAAGTAGGTCGATGACGCGGATCGTCCCGGTGTCGACCAGCTCCTTGAGCGCGGGTGCGACTTCGCCGGTGAATTGATTGCCCGGGAACTTGAGGACGAGCATCTCCAAAGGTCCGTACGACATGGCTCATCTCCTTACGTGTGCGGGCCGCCGTCGACCCGCGCGATTAGGTCCGTGGATCAGGCCGCCGCGACTGACGGCGGCGGGAAGTCCTGCGCTCGCGTCCACAAATCGTCTGGCAGCACAGTTGCCTTGATCGACTGCACCTGGACGAAGATGCCCAGACACGCGATGACGACCCAGACGACGAGCCAGAAAAAGGAATCATCGATCATCGCCCAGGTCGCCCCACGCTCGAGTTCCTCAAGGTCGATCCGGCCAAAGACGAGCTGCACCCCGGCAATTGCCGCGGCCGCGCCGCTCGAGGCAGTGCCGACGATCACCACCCACACCGGGAGCGCAGAGGCAAGCGCGAACAGGCCAAACAGGAAGGCGCCAGCGGCCGCGGCAAGAAAGACGATCCAGCCTGTCTCGACGTCGACGGCGCCCATTAACCCGGAACCGGCCAGCGCACCGACCGCCCCCGCCGCGATGATGGCGCCGGCGTACCAGACGAGGTACGACAACAACGCGAAGATCAACCCAACGACGATTCCGACGACCCAACCGCTGACGGTGCTCAGGAAGCCGTCACCGAAGATCGCCGTCACGGCGCCGGCGCCGACGAAGAAGCCGGCGACGAAGCCCCAGATCGGGAGCATAATGAACCAGAGCCGCAGCCCGAGGAAGCAGACGCCAGCCCCCAGCACAATGGCGAGCAGACCGAACATGAAATCGTCCATCCCTTGTTCGCCTTTCCAAGGCTGCCCCGCTGGGGTGCCAGTTCCTTCGTCATTGCCTCAGGCAGTGCCGGACGTAGCTGTACCGCTTCCTCGTGCCGCCTCGTCGATGACGTCGTAGATCGGTAGTGCTGTCGGTCAGGATGTCAGCGATTCAGCCCGGACGACGCAACGGAAGCCGACGTGGCAGGTGCCAGTATCGACTGGATGGTGCATCCGCGCTGCTGGCCGGTACCGGCGGCAATAGTTCTCGGCACACGCGAACGACCCGCCCTTCAGCACCTTGCGAGGGATGGGCAGACCGGGAGCCCGCGGATCGACGCTCGCTTCGCGGCCACCGTTGGCCGGATCAGCGTTCGCGCTGCCGCAGCAGCCGTTGGCGACTTCGTGCCGGTCCACGTACCAGTCAGACGTCCACTCCCAGACGTTGCCGATCGTGTCGAAGAGGCCGTAGCCGTTGGGCGGGAAGCTGGCGACCGGCGCCGTCCGCTCGAAGCCGTCGAGTTTCAGGTTCTGTACCGGGAACTCGCCTTGCCAGTAGTTGGCCATGATCCGGCCCTTCGGCGTGAACTCGTCGCCCCAGGCATACTCGGCGCCGTCAAGCCCGCCACGGGCAGCAAATTCCCACTCCGCTTCAGTCGGGACCGCCTTGCCGGCCCAGGCGGTGTACGCCTCGACGTCCTCCCAGGCAACGTGGACGACCGGATGACGGTCGCGGCCGTTCAGGCTGCTGCCCGCCCCCTCCGGGTGCCGCCAGTCGGCGCCGGGCACCCAATCCCACCAGTTGTAGTGGTTGCCCAGGTCGACCCGGCCGGGCGGTTGCTTGAAGACGACCGATCCCGGGACGAGCATCTCGGGCTCGGCGCCCGGGTAGTCCTCGGTCCTCGGCGCCCGTTCGGCCACGGTCACGTATCCGGTCGCCTTGACGAAGCGGCGAAAGGCAGCGTTGGTGACCTGATAGCGATCGATCCAGAAGCCATCGACCGTCACGGTATGGACCGGCGCCTCCTCCGGGTAGTGGTTGGCGGAACCCATCGCGAAGGTGCCGCCCGGGATCCAGACCATGTCCTTGGCCGGCGGCGCCCCGGGGCTTGGCGCCGTTGGCAAGACCTGGACAAGCGTGGCCATCCACCGTTCCTCCATAGACCGTCCGATTATCGGCTGCCGGCTTTGCGCCGGTCGGTCCAGGCGAGCAGGCCGAAGAAGACGAGGATCCCGCCGATACCGGCGCCGACCAGCGCGACCGCACTGCCGATCAGTTCAAGGCCGAGTTTCCAGAGGGCGTACCCGACCAGAAACCCGACCAGTGAGCCGACAATAACAGAGCCGATCCAGAGAAGCACCATGCCGAACGTGCCCATCGTCATTCTCCCAGTTGCCCGGTCTCGTCGTGCCGCACGTTCGTCGAAGTGGGCCAGGAATCCATCACCGTCCGCCCGCCACGCGTCCATTTTGTTCGGTCATCCCGCCGCCTGCATCACTGGTCAAGCGTCACGCCGGCTCATGCAGTGCCCGGTCCAACTGCTCGGCGAGTTCCGGCGAGAGGGTGGTCTCATAGACCCGCCCCGCGTACGGCTTCAGCCAGGCGGCCATGGCGGCAGGGTCGTATTTGCGGAAGAGCAGGAAGAGGGCCGAGGTGCCGGGCACCATCGACTCCTCGACCTGCTTGACGAATGTGCGATCAACGCCGTCGCCGAGCTTTCGGCCGAGCAAGGCGCCGACCGCCACGCCGACGAGTGCTCCAACGACCGGGAAGAAGACTCCAGCGAGGATCACGCCGATGCTCCCGCCCACCAGCGCGCCGGTCTCGGTGCCACTGCTCAGTTCGTTCTTGGCGTGGACCGTGCCGTCGGCATCCTTGGTGACGACCGCCGAGTCGGCCAGGCGCATCTCGCCGTACCACTCGAGCTTCCGCAGGTCGCGGAGCGCCTCATGCGCCTCGTCCTCGACGTCGAAGGTGATCACCAGCAACTGATTCATCGACGCCCCCTTGGATGACCGGCGCAACCGGTCGCTCGCCGACCACCGATAGGTCACCGCGCCACTGGTGAACCCGGACCCCTTGCCGGATCGGCGGCTATGAAGCCGCGGTCGCCGCCGCCACCAGCTTGGCCTCGTCCTCCTCTGAGAGGTTGGACTGAATCAACTCCCCGCCGAACTGCTCCTTCTTCATCTCAGCGACCACCCGGTCGGTCGTCGCGGAGCGGATGAGGAGGACCAGCGCGGCCTTGCCGGGCGTCACTTTGGCGCCCATCTCCTTGGCGAATTTGTCGTCGATGCCGTAGTCACTGAAGTGGCCGGCGATGGCGCCGGAGGCGGCGCCGATGGCCATGCCGGCGATCGGCATCAGGAAGATCAGCCCGAAGAGGCCGCCCCAGAGGGCGCCGCCGGCCGCGCCGACCCCGGTCATGCTCGTCGCCTGATCGAGCTTGATCTTGTCGCCGTCGTGCTTGGCGATGACGGCGTCGTCGACTGTGATCAGCTGCTGCTTCTGCAGTTCGCCCAGCTTGGCCATCGCCCGCTTGGCGGTGATCTCGTCCGGATAGGCGATGGCGATCAAGGTGCTCATGAGGAAATCTCCCGTTTCCAAAGGCGGGGACGCGCGGCCAACCCGCGCCAGTCTCATCCACCGTCCGAACAGTATGCAACAGGTGGTCGTACCCGCATCAGTCGAAGGTGGTATTCGTGGAAACCTCGGTCACGAGGAGCCAGGCACGACCGGTTTGCCGTTCGCCTCGCTCGGCTCGCCAACGAACCCAGCGACGCGACGCGGTCGGTCGAACCCGTACGCTCGGCGTAGCCGCTCCGTGGTCGTCCGACTTCCGCGTCGCCCGCAGTTGCCCAGGCCGGTTGGACCGCCAGCACGCGGCGCATCGCTTGCGGGCGCTCGATCGGTCACACGATCGGCAAGAAGCAGCCTCGCACTCACTCATAATCAACGAGATAGTGAGTGCCTCGATCTCCCTGGCTGAGGAGGGCGGCACGACGAGCAGCAAGCACTACGGCGATCCGGAATCCGAGGCCGTAGGTCGGACGCCGAAGTCGGAGATGGTAAGACACAAGGCGGCTGTGTCCAGCATCCTCGGTCCTTAGACGGCGCCGACCTACACCCCGTGATCGCTCTGCATTTGCCGAAGCGACCTGTTTCTACCGGACTCCAGATGGTCCGTCCGGATGCCATGAAGAACAGCGTGAGCCATAAGTCCTATCCATCACGTTAAAGAGTCACTAACACTTGTCCTCACTAAGCGAAAACTGTATGCTGTTTGTACGAGCCTATCTTTCAGCATATTTTGCCCTGCGGGTTTTTTTCCATCGACTTAGCTCGCGTGCCTCTCCAGCCCTCCGGCGACGTCCAAACTGGATTGTCGCCTTCAACAAGGGATCGATGAGCGCCACATCTCTCCCCCAGCCCCATCCGCCGGCGCTATGGCCCCACGGTCGCCTGTTGACCACAAAGCTGAGCCGCCCCCGGCTTCGCCCTGCCCTGGTCACCCGATCGGACTTACTCGACTCTATCTCTGCTTCCGATGCTCCCGTGACGCTCGTCTATGCCCCCGCCGGCTACGGCAAGTCGACCCTGGTCACCCACTGGTTGATCCAGTCCGGTCTTCCCTCCGCCTGGGTGTCGCTGGATACCTACGACAACGACCCCTTGGACTTCTTCGCGCTCGTCGTCGCCGCCATCCAGACGATCGATCGGTCCAGCGCGGCCGGCGCACAGGCGCTCCTCGATGGGCGAGATCTGCCTTCGGTGCCGGCGATCGTCCACTCGCTGCTGATGGACATCGCGCTGACGACGCGTCCGTTCGCGCTCGTGCTCGACGACTATCACGTCGTTGAGGACCAGGCTATCCACGCGGCGATCGGGACGCTGCTGTCGAACTTGCCGCCGACGATACGGGTCTTCCTCCTGGCGCGGTCCGAACCTCCCTTGCCGCTGGCGCGGCTGCGCGGACGCGGAGACCTGCTTGAACTAGGTCCAGAGGACCTCCGCTTCACCGATGCCGAGGCACTCGACCTGCTTCAGCGAACCAACGGGCTGGAGCTGACGCCGGGCGACGTCGGTACGCTCAATGAGCGGGCGGAGGGATGGGTCGCCGGGTTGCAGTTGGTCGGCCACCTCTTGCATGGGCAGTCCCCGGACCGCGTCCGCCAATTCGCCGCGGAGTTCTCCGGGAGCATCCGCTCGATCGAGAACTACCTCTGGGAAGAGGTGATTTCCCAGCAGCCGGCGGCGGTGCAAGCGTTCCTGCTGCAGACTTCGATCCTCGACCGGTTCAGTCCCGCGCTATGCGACGCGGTCACCGGGGGCGGCGACAGCGCCGAAACGATCCGCAAGTTGGAGCACGATTGCCTGTTCGTGGTCGCCCTGGACGACGTCGGCCGCTGGCATCGCTACCACCACCTGTTCGCCGACGTCCTTCGCGAGCGGCTGACGGAGCAGGTGAGCGAGGATGACCTGATCGAGTTACACCGGCGGGCGGCGTCCTGGCTGGAGGAGCACGGCCAAGTCGAGGACGCGGCCCGGCACGCAGTGACCGGCCGTGACTGGACCAGGACCGTCAGGCTGCTCGAGCAGATCGCCACTCGGCTCTACGAGGAGGACCGGAACCGGCCGCTGTGCGAGTGGCTGCAAGGGCTGCCGGTCGACGTGCTCGAGCAAAGTCCGTTGCTCGCCTTCTACTTTGCCTACTCGCTGACGCGTCTCGGTCGTCAGCGCGAAGCCGTGCGCCCCCTCCGCAGTGCCGAAGATGCCTGGACGGCCTCCGGCGACCATGCGCACCTCGGACTCGTCCGGCTGGTCCAAGCGATCCGAAGTACTGTCTCGCTGGACGCATCGCGAGCGATCGACTACGCCAGCCAAGCGCTCGACCTTCTCCCAGACGATCAGCCAGCCGAGCGGGCCAATGCACTCGTCTTGCTTGGATCGGGGTACTTCTTCACCGGCGACTGCCTCAATGCTGAAGCGACATTCACGAGCGCTCGGACGACCCTGGACACCGGCCGCCGTGACTGGCTCCGCTTGCTTGAAATGGCGTATTCCGCTGGCGTGCTGGTGCAGCGTGGAAGATTGTTGGACGCCACGGTCCTGCTGCGGCGTGTCTGCGCGCTCGCTGACCGCGATGATGAGGTCCAGGGTCTGCATTCGTTGCACCGGCTCGGCGACGTCTACGTCGAATGGAACCTCCTCGACGACGCCGAGCGGACGCTCCAGCGAGCGGACGCACTCTCCGTGCAGACGAAGACACCGACATGGCGTGGTTGGATCTGTCTCGGGCTGGCGCGCATCGCGTGGGCCCGAGGTGACGCAGAATTGGCCTTCGACGAACTCGATCGGGCCGTTGACTTCGCCGGTCAGATGGGGTGGCAGAAGGTCGTGCGCGACGCGCACGCGCTGCAAGCGCGCTTCTGGTTGGCCGCAGGTCAAACTTCGCTGGCTCACCGCTGGGCCGAGGGCTGCGATCTCGACCCGCACCAATCACCCAACTACGAGCGGCAAGCCGAGTACCTTACCTTCGGGCGCCTCCTCATCGCCGATGACCGGCCCGCTCTGGCGCTCCCCCTCATCGACGCCATCGCCGCTCACGCCACCGCGCAGGGCCGCCACGGCGACCTCGTCGAGATCGCGGTGTTGCAGGCTTTGGCCCACAACACGGACGGCGACCAGACCGCCGCCTTGGCGGCATTAGATAGGGCACTGGCGCTGGGGGAGCCCGGGGGGTACGTCCGCGCATTTGCCAACGAGGGGGAAGCCTTCGTTCCCTTGCTGCGCCACGCCGCCACCCACGGGAACCACCGCGACTACGCCAGGCGCCTGCTGAACGCCATCGAGGGGGGAGCCGCGCCGGCCACCGTCCCCCAGACCAACACCCAGGATGCGCTCAGCGACCGGGAGCTGGATGTGCTGCGGCTGGTGGCGACGGGGCTGGCCAACCGCGACATCGGCCGGCGTCTCTTCATCAGCGAGAAGACGGTCAAGAAGCACCTGAGCAACATCCTCGGCAAGCTGGGGGCCACCAACCGCACCCAGGCCGTCGACCAGGCCCGCCGGCTGGGCCTGGTCTGAGGGCGTGCGCTCCAACCGTCTCCGGCGCAAAGGACCAAACCTCGCTAGCGAGCGGCGTGGCGGTCGATCCTACCACCGTTCGGCTGACCGTTAGGTAGGTCTATGCGGCGTGGCCGGCTCGGCTGAATACGCCGTTTGAGGGGTGCCGCTACAACTCGGCAAACCTATCTTGACTCTCGGATCAGCGGTCGAAAACCGGACGGCAACGCTGCCGGACGGTGAACGCAACCGCCGGCCCAGTCAGTTCAGACAGGCGCGATTTCCAGGTGGAGCAGAATTGCCGAATCTTGGCGAGCATGCCGCACCACTGTCGCCACTGCCAGCGCCCATTCGACCCACCGCCAGTCCGGACATCGGCGCGGAGCGCCGCGCGAGCAGGATTGCCCGATGGATGCAATCACCGATCGTGTTGCCGGCACCGTCAGCCGGCTCCGTTCAAGCGCAACCGGCTTCACGCGGCCGAAGATCGGCAAGCCGGACCTTCTCGCCTCCCTGACGACCGGCATCGCCAACATCCCCGACGGCATGGCCTCGGCGGTCCTGGCCGGCATCAACCCGGTCTACGGCATCTACACACTCATCATCGGCACACCGGTTGCCGCGTTGTCGATCTCGACCCAATTGATGATGTTCAACACCACCAGCGCGATGACGCTCGTCGCCGTGGACGGGCTCGGCGAGCGACAGGGTGATGACCGCGCCGCCGCCATCTTCACCATCGCGCTCGTGGCCGGTGCATTTCAACTCGTCCTTGGCATCCTCGGGCTCGGAATGCTCACCAAGTTCGTCTCCAACTCGGTGATGATCGGCTTCCTGACCGGCATCGCCACGTTGATCATCATGGGCCAGCTCTGGGACCTGACCGGCTACGAGGGTGAGGGCGGCAGCAAACTCGAAAAGACCGCGCAATTATTCTCAAATCTCCGCGACGTCGACCCAGCAACGACGGCGTTCGGTGTCGGGTCACTCCTATTGATGTTCCTGCTCATGCGTACGAGGTTAGGCGCTTACAACCTGCTGATCGTCCTTTCCTTATCGACGGCCGTCGCCTGGATCGCCGGCTTCGACTCCGTCTTGCTCGTCAGCAGCCTCGGCGAGATCCCGCAGTCACTGCCCTCGTTCGAAGTGCCCTCCTTCTCGCTGATCCCCGACATGCTGCTGGCCGGCATCGCGGTCGGCGCGGTCGGCCTCCTCCAGGCAGCCGGCGTTGCTCAGGCCTACCCGAACCCAGACGGTTCCGAAAACGATGACTCCCGCGATTTCGCGGGCCAGGGAGCTGCCAACATCGCCTGCTCGTTTTTCAACGGCATGGCGGGCGGCGGCTCGCTCTCCGGGACGGCACTCAACGTTGGAGCCGGTGCCAGAACGCGTTGGGCTTCAGTCGTACAGGCCGGGGTCGTGCTCGTCGCGGTCCTGCTCTTCGGCGGCCTGTTGAGCCGGATACCGATGGCCGGGCTCGCGGCGCTGCTGATCTATTCGGCGGTGCTCTCCTTCAAACTCCCCGCGATCGCGACGGTCAGTCGAACGTCTTGGACATCATTTGCGGGAATGGCGGTCACGTTCTTGGCCACCTTGGTCATGCCGCTCCAACAGGCGGTGATGGTGGGGATCGCTCTGGCCGCCGTCCTCTTCCTCTACCGAGCGAGTCTCGACGTGCGCGTGCGACAGATGCACGTCGTCGGCGACCGTCTCGTCGTGTCAGACCCACCCAAGGAACTGCCAAGCAACGCGGTCACCGTGTTGGACGTTGATGGCAACCTCTTCTACGCGGGTGCCCGCACCCTGGAGAAGATCCTCCCCGACCCGAAGTCATCGCGGCACGCCGGTGTCGTCATGCGCCTTCGGGGTCAAGCAGAGATCGGGAGTACCTTCTTCAAGGTGATCGGCACCTATGCTGGCGATCTGCGAGCCCGTAGAGGTGTCCTCTTGCTCGCTGGAATCGATCCGTCCGTCAAGGAGCGGATGGATCGCGCCGGTCAACTCGACCCAATCGGCGCCGATCGCGTCTTCCTGGCGGGCAACGTCATCGGGGAATCGACGACCGACGCGCTCCGCGCCGGCGAGGCATGGCTCGCCGCGTTGCCGCAGGATCAACTCGAGCCGGTGAGTGAGCCGGCGATACCGACGTCAACCGCCGAGACCGGCGAAGTGCTCGTGCATGCAGCGAGTAGGGTCGGTGCAACAGAGGCAGCGCTCGCAACCGCACCTGACGACGTACAACTTCGTGACGCGGCCCGAGACTTCCTCCGGCGAAACATGCCCAGGTTGGCGGGACTCACCTCGCGAGCGACGATGGTCGCCGGAGTGGCAACCATCGCCATCGGTCTGGCGGCCGTCCTGTTTACCGACGCAATGCTCCACCTCCTGATGCCGCTGATTGGCGCTCTGTTCTTGCTGGTCGCGGCGTTCTGGACATACCGATCGATCGTTGCCAGAGATATGGGCCGTCTGACCGAGGTGCAGCATCGCTTGCTGTCGGCCGGGATCGCGGTGACGACCGGCGTCAGCCTGATCCTCGAACCGATTTCCTCCTACGTCGGACTCGAGGCCGCGCAATTCCTGCTCGCGGTTGGTCTCGCTTTGCTCGGCACCTTGGATCTGATCATGGTCTATCGCGGTTCATCGGACACCTATAGGCGAAACTCTGACCTCACGGTCGCCCTCTCCCTCCTCGGGCTCGCGCTCCTCACCCTCTTCGCCCTAGACCGCGACGGCTCGCCAATCAAGCTCCTCGGCTGGCTCGCGATTCTGGCTGGTGGCGCCCTGCTCCTCTACGCTGCCGTCCTCGGCCGCCGCCACCGCTCGGCGGAACCGCGTACACCGGACACCTCTGGTCCGGCGGCGGGGGAGCGGGAAACGTCCAATGAATCCGACGCGGCCGGAGCCCCCGTCGATGATCCGCCGGTGTCGACCGCTCGCAGCCCCGGCGGCGAATAGCGCGTCGCACTTCATCGGTGCCTGGCAGCGAGATCAACCCCTCGCCAAAGGCTCGCAACGGCCGTCGATGCGACCGCACCGCGACTAGTGCGCTCACCGAAAACCTTGGCCGCCGTCGCCCCTAGCCTCGGAGGGGCTGTCCGGTTCAGCCCGGGCCAACCTTGGGCCGTGAGCCCCGGGCGACCCGGAGACGCGGCCAACCTTTATGTCGAGCGCTTTAGGAGAGTCGCCCAAATCACACCCGCTCGTGGCTGAACACGAACCGCCCATCGTCCAGGTCGTTCCTGGGTTTTGACGCGGTCATCTGTTGCGCCCTGCCGGTTCAGCCGGCGCGACTACGCCCTTGGGTGGATGACGCTACAACCTCGAATCTTCCATTATCTCCTTAGGTCAGCAGTCCGACGATGACAGGAGAGGCGGCGAGCGAGGCGGTGACTCCGGCTGCTGCTCCGATGGAGCAGCTTCCGCCCGACTTGCTGGTACCTTCGCCGCCGTCGAACGTCGCTCCGGCCGGGTCAACGCTCACGCATGGTCCGGTAGCGACGGTCGAGTCCCCGCCGATCGAGGAGTACGGGCGGATCGGCATCTGGATCGCGGGGCGGGCTGACGTGCCCGAACCCGTGTCCATTGTCGTTGTTCGATGAGTCCGACAGATCGGCGACCGATGGAGCGCCGCCGGCCGGTCTTGGATGGCGGTCGTACGAACAGTCGTTGAATTGGGAGCTGGAGGTGCAAAGGGTACACGCGTGGCCGCGACATGCTGTGGCCGGCTGTGTCGGAGCCGGTAGCGGTGCCCGGCTGCGTAGGGCCAGGCGCCTCGTCGTACGGTCATCCCATAGGAGGCGCAAACAATGAGCAAGTCTGTCCACGTTCTGGCGGCGGTCTACCCCGATCGCGAGCACGCCAAGGTTACGCTTGACATGCTCCAGGAGATGCACCGGGCCGACACAATCACCCTGGTCGACGCGGCGCTGATTACCAAGGACGACGAGGGCAAGATCAAGATCGAGGAGACGACCGAACTCACCACTCGCAAGGGGGCGCGACGCGGCGCGATCGTCACCGGCGTGCTCGGCCTGATATATCCACCGAGCCTGATCGTGTCCGTCCTCGCCGGCGGGGGGATCGGCGCGTTGGTGGGTCGGCTGCGCGACACCGGAATCAAGACCGAGAATCTCAAGGAGGTCGCCGACCGGCTCGAGCAAGGGAAGGCGGCCGTGGTCGCTCTGGCCGACGACGAGTCGACGCTCAAGTTGCAGCAAGCGCTCGAAGGCTACGAAGGCACCCTGGTCATCGCGGCGATCGACGAAGAGGCCATCAAGCAGGCGTACAAGGACGAAGGGTCCGGCGTCTGACGTCTGGGGCGCATCTCGCCGGGTCGAAGCAGGTGCTGCACGAGAGCTGAGAGACCGGCGCTCGAGCACCTTGGCCAAGACGTCCGACTCGCGCCGGTCTCACAGATGCGGAGCGATCGCGTGGGAGATTTATCAGGATCGCGCCTCGTCAAACTCAGCAAGGCAACGCCAGCAATCGGGACCGTCGAGCCGGACGTGCGCGGTCGCTACGTGCAGTCGGTCGACGGTGAGTCGATCGGAACCGTCGACGATCTGTTGGCCGACATCCGGGAGGGGAAGGTGCGGTTCCTCGAAGTCCGCTCGGTGGGATTCCCGGGGAGTGGCAAGCGGAAGGCACTGATCCCGATCGAGGCCGTCATCCGGCTCGGCGAGCACATCGTCCACCTGGATCGGACGCTCGCCTACGTTGACGCCGCGCCGGTCTACAACCCGCACGTGGGCTTGACCGACCTCTACCTCTCCGAGATCTACGAGTATTACGGCTACCAGCCACCATGGGCACCCCAGTCCGAACCACGGTAGATACCGGCTCGAACGACCTTGGCAGACAGTCGCCTTGGCATTTCCAGCTCCAGCCACATCTCGACCCGGGCCAGTGCAGTGTGTCTGACGGTCGAAGTTGCCGGGGAGCGGCCAGAGGTCCCACCGGCCCGCATACCTACCGATTACGCCCTTGGGCGGATGCACGTACTACCGAATACGTCCCATTCTCTTAGAACGGTCATGTCCCAGCATCAAGCAGCGGCAGACTGAGGATTTCCTCCCGGATCACGGCAACCGTTCCGTGGGAAACGCATCACACGAGCGAGCGATCGGGCGCGGATTTACTGAAGGAGCAAGACGATGTTACGGCGACGAAGGGGCGGCGGCGTGGCCGCGACCCCGGCTCCGATAGCGGCGCCAATGGCTGCGCCGATAGCGGCCGCCACCTCCGGCAACCGCTATCGGATGGTGGAGAAGCTAGCCTCGATCGGTGACGACTTCTTTATCCAGAACGACCACGGCCAGCGCGCCTTCAAGGTCGACGGCAAAGCCCTGCGCATGCGGGACACGCTGATTTTTCGCGACGCCCAAGGCAACGAGCTCTGCAAGATCCAGGAACGGGTCGCCCGGCTTCGGAACTCGATGGAGATCGAAGGTCCGGACGGCCGCCGAATCGCGATGGTCCAGAAGGCGATGATCACGCCCCTCCGCGACCGCTTCGTCGCCAAGATCGGTGACGGCCCCGACCTGGACGTCCAGGGGAACATCCTCGCCCACGAGTATCAGATCGGGAACGTGGCCACGGTTTCGAAGCGGTGGTTCCGTGTGCGTGACTCCTACGGGGTCGAGGTTGCTCCCGGGCAGAACGACATCTTGATCCTGGCGATCTGCGTCTGCATCGATCAGATGTCGAGTGACGTCCGCTAGCGTACGGTCGGCAACGGCCGTCGGCTGGGCCTGCACCGGGAGGCTACGATGACATACGGTCCAATGCAATTGCTTGTTGTTGGCTTCGATCGGGCGGCGCTCCCGTTGGACGTCGTGAACCAACTCCGCCGCCTTCGTGATGACGGCGTCGTGCGGCTGGTCGACGCGGTCTTCGTCTCCAAGGACGAGCACGGCGACCTGAACGAGATTCGGGTGAGCGATCTCAGCGCGGATGAGGCTGTCCTTCTGGGGAGCCTCGCCGGCGCGCTCTTCGGCTATGGCGCGGCCGGCGAGGAGGGCATCGATCTTGGCGCCGCCCTTGGCGGGCTGGCGGCCGAAGAAGGGGAGTTCGGCCTGAAGGCCGACGACATCGACGCGATCGCCGACCTGATACCGCGCGGATCGGCGGCGGCGTTCCTTCTCCTCGAGCATCTCTGGGCAATCGGGCTAAAGGAATCGCTGCAGAACTCGAACGGACGCGTCGTCGCTCACGGCTGGCTGACGCCGGCCACGCTCATCGCGATGGGCGAAGAGTTCGGCGCGGAGGCGGATGAAGCGGCCCGGACGGGCCAGGCGTAATTGGTTCGGTCGGTTCGCAAACGTTGGGCGCGGCGGGCGATCGGCAACGCTGCATGCACATTCAGAGGAGGACAACCATGAGCTGGCTCGAGTGGACGCTGGGAATCATCCTGTTCATGTTCTACATCACCTGCCTCTTCACGGTCTGTATGATCACCTTCCAGAAGGGCTACACGCTGCTGGGTATCATCGGCATCTTCGTTCCGTTCCTCTGGCTGATCGGCGCCTTCTTGCCGGCCAAGCAGGGGTCGCGGTACGAGGTCGCGCAAAAGATGGCCTACCAGCAGCAGGTCCAGGCCTACTCGCAGTAGGGCGCTACCAGGACATCGTCGACTGGCATGGCTGGTGACGCAAACCCGGGACGCAGAGCGAAGAGAAAGGCGGCCCGGCATGCCGCCCTATAAGGGGCCGTCCAAACGTCCACGGCCCCGCGTCCCACGCGCCAGATTGCGCGGTAGCGCTCCGCGTCAACCGTTGGCGGTTCGGAAGGCGGCGACGCTGACCGCCACGCTCGGCATCGTCCACGCGGTGCTGATCGTTCTCACCGTGGTGCTCCTGAAGGGGCGCGCGCCAGACATGGATGCGACCGACGCCGAGATCACCGCGTTCTATAGCGATCCAGATGAGCGGCGGGTCGTCGTGTTCGCCGGGCTCTACCTGTTGCCGTTCGCCGGGATTGCCTTCATCTGGTTCAGCGTTGCTTTGCGGATGTGGGTGGCGGCGAGCGCCCGGCGAAAAAACGTCCTGTTCTCCAACGTCCAGCTCGTCTGCGCCGTGATCTACACCGGACTGCTCTTCGTGGCTGGCGCTTCCATGTCCGTGGTGGCAGCGAGCAGCGAGTTGTCGGACACGCCGATAGATCCGGCGTACACACGGCAGTTCCCGCAATACGGCACGGCGTTGCTCCTCATCTTTGCGATGCGGATGGCCGCGATGTTCGTGCTCACGACAACAAATCTTGGACGGACCAGCGGGATCCTGCCGCGCTGGTTCGTCCTCGCCGGTTTTGCGGTGGCCATCGGGCTACTCTTGACGGCGTCATTGAGTGCCTGGCTGGTACTCGTCTTCCCCACCTGGATCCTTATGTTTTGCGGCATTCTGCTGAATCGGGCCAGGAAAATACCGCGCGGCCTCGTCGTCGTTGAGTCGGACGCGGTCGTGCGGCGCCGCTCCATACAGCAGCAATCGCATCCAACAGCGGGATAGCGATGCTCCGACGGTGCGAGACATTGAGCAGGCCGTTCGATCGAAGAGATCCATTGCCAGGCTAAACCCAGGGGTTCCCAATGCAGACGGGAGGGAATACGCCCTTGGAGGGATGCCGCTACGACCAGGACGCTTCTAGCGTATGGTATGTAGACCAAGGCTCAGTTCACGCAGAGACGCGTCATCGTGACACCACATGGCACGAGCGCGTAACCTACATGAGCTGATCGCCAAGGCGAACATACCCGTTGAGAATCGGCTTCAACGGGAGCGCAGAAGAGGAGGCACGATGCTTCGACAGTCGCGAGGTTTCTTGATTCCAGGACGATTCGTGGTCGCCCTGCTACTCATGGTGACAGCGGTCGCGGCGGTCGCCGCATCTGCTGGGACGCGGCAGGCCGTCGCCCAGGACATCCAGACGCGGGCAATCGTGCTGCACGCGGCGACCGATCTCGGCAAGGTCGAGGTCGCCTTCAACAGCGACACGGTGGCTGAGGAACTGGAGTACGGCGACGAGACCGACTGGGTCGATGTCGACCCGGGCACCGTTCAGATCTGGATCACCCGCGATCGGGCGGGGATCAACTACACCGTCTTCAACGCGGTCTACCCGGTCCCTGCCGGAAACGATTACTATCTGATCATCACCGACGCCTTGGTCATGGCCGGCACGTTCGATAACAGCGAAGTGCGGGGTGACAACGCAAACGTCCAGATCACCCACGCCTCGGTTGATACCCCGGCAGTCAACGTCGTGGCGACTGGGGACGAAATAAACTTGGCGACTCAGCTCGCCTACGGACGGACCTCGGATGCCGTCGCGGTGCCAGCCGGGACATACGACGCCGAGGTGCGCCTGGCAGACACCGGCGAGGTGCTGGTGACGGCTACCGGCGGCACCGTCGAGGCCGGCAATGCCTACCAGTACGTTCTGATAGGCGATCCGGGCGACGACGATCATCCGCTCGAACTCAGGGCGCTCGTTACCGAATCCTCCGGTGAGGGAACCCCGCCGGCATAGTCGAACGGACAAGAGACTTTTCGCACAAGGGGAGCGGGCGGGGTGACCCGCCCGCTTCTCCGATTTCGTGGAACTTTTGTCCTGGTGCGACAGACTGCCTTGCCGTCTTCGTCCCGCCGTAAGGGCAGGCTCTGCGGGTGTTTTCGAACTGAACTCCTTGGCCAATACCGACGCGCATCGGGCCGCCGGTAGAGGGCGGCGACGGCGACGATGGCGACACCTCTTGCTTCGTTGATCGGCTCAACCGTGACGTTCCGAATCGTCACCCGCCTATCATCCGAAATCTGGTGGCTGCTGAAGGAAGTCGTCGGTGGCGTGGGGCGGCATCGCGTCTCGATGCTGGCCAAACAGTCCGCTTACAGCCTCATCTTCGCGTTCCCATCGCTGTTCATCGTCCTCTTCTCCGTGGCGGCGATTGTCGACAATCGCACCGAGGCTGGTCTCTCTGACGCGTTGCTTCGCCTCATCGACGAGAAGGCCCCGGACGAGCTAGAACCGCTCCTCGAGCACCTTGTCCAACATGCCATCGCGGAGATGAGCAGCAGCACCGCCGGGCTGGCGGCGTTGTTCTCGTTGCTGCTCGCCGTCTGGGGCGTTGCCGGCGCGGTCGGGACGCTCATCTACGCCTGCAATCGCGTTTACGGCGTTGCCGACCGCCGCTCGTACGTCGCCCGCAAACTCCTCACGCTCGCGTTGACCGGCATAGGAGGCTTCCTGGTGGCCGCCGCTTTCGTCTTGTTCACGTTCGGTCGGTCGATCGGGGAATGGGTGGCGGAGTCGACGGATCGACAGGACGTCCTCGTCGAGTTGGTCTCGGACGCCCGCCCCTGGGCGATCGCCCTGGTGGCCTGCACGCTGCTTCTGCTCTACGCCTTGGCGCCCGATGTCGAGCTGTCGATGCGGTGGATCGTGCCCGGTGTGGCCGGAGTGACAGGCGTGATCACCCTCGCCTCACTTGGTCTTGAGTACCTCGTGCGGCTCGTCGATCCGGGAAGCGCCTACGGCGCCGCCGGCAGCGTTCTGATTCTGCTCTGGTTCCTCTACCTAATAAGCGCGATCGTCGTTATCGGAGCAGAGCTCAACGCCGCGCTCGCGCGGCGCCACGATGTCAAGCTGACGGCGTTCCTGGCTCGACATCCCGAACGCTGGCTGGATCGCCGTCCGGAGGACGGGGCGAAAGACCCTTTCGGTCCATGACCGTACGACCACGAGCTCCCAAGGTCGGCGGTGGCAGACAGGAGCACGCGTCGACCGCAAACAACGAAGGTAGAGATTGGCGGCAGTGGTTCCGCCCTGGTCTGGGCAGGGCACGTGATCGCCGGCGTCCTGATAACAAACCAGCCGACCGCGTGGTTCTTCGTGTGATTGAGCGGACGACACAACTCCGAGTGACATGGTCCGGATCCAGCGATCCTGATGTGCGGAAGAAGGTCGTCCGGCGGCCCAAGGAATTCTTCCCGGACGTGAGCATCGGGATGCGCCACCGGTGATATCACACACTCGGCATGAAGCAAAGGCGTGGTGGCCATGCACCCGGCGTTAGGCAGCGGACCATTGAATTTGGCGTCGATCCTTAGTTCTTTCTTCGCATACAAGAGTAGCCACGCATACAGAGGCCCATAGTCGTTTCTTGCCCCCCCATAAGTCGCGGCTTTCACACATCGTGATGCTGTGATAAGGTGTGAACCTCGAAGACGATCGACTTCGCAGCGGGCGCCGCAGGCAGAATCGCGCTCATGTCGTTCCGTGAGACCGAGGTTGTCCGCGGCGTATACGCAGGCTGTGCGTTGTCGTGCCCGATTCCGGGTTTCACCCGGGATCGTGGACGGGACCTCGGCGGCCGGCGCTGCATGCGTTTCATCAAATCGGAACGTTTCCCTTGGCACTGACAATCTAGAGCAATTGATGGAAGCGCCCGCTGTGCGGGCCTGGCTCCCGCAACCATGCTCAACATCCCCCTTGAGCGGGAGGTCTCCGATGCACCGGCCAGTTCCGACTCCGCGCTCCGGGTCCCTGGATTCGACGCCCCCGTCGACGAATGAATCGTCGACGGGGGTTCGGCCGCTGCGTGCCACGCCGGCTTTCACGCGCCGACGACTCTTCCGTGGTGTCGGCGGGCTCGGACTCGGCGCGGTCGCGGCATCGGGAGGAGTGGGCGGAGCAGCGGCGTCGGCGTCCTCCTCACCTGCACGGTTGACCGCGTGGCAGAGCGGCAACGCCGGCACCCTGACGATCGCCACC
The DNA here is from genome assembly GCA_963724285.1 of uncultured Chloroflexia bacterium. Classification (GTDB taxonomy): domain Bacteria; phylum Chloroflexota; class Chloroflexia; order Thermomicrobiales; family UBA6265; genus CAVRUD01. Next base: position 184,738 of record CAVRUD010000031.1, read on the forward strand.
AACCGGGTGCCGACCGATCTCGATCCCCATACGGCCTACGACCTCGGATCGATCGTGGCGCAGAAGGGGCCGTACGAGACACTGATCACCGTCGAACCGGGCACGGCCGATCGCTTCGACCCCTTGATCGCGCGCTCCTGGACCGCCAACGACGACATGAGCGTCTGGACGTTTCTCCTCCATGAAGGCGTGACGTTTCACGACGGAACGCCGTGCGACGCCGCGGCGGTGCGGGCCTCGTTCGAACGCCTGCTCGCCATCGACCGCGCTCCGTCCTCGGTGATCGGGCGCTTCGTGCAAGACGCTGCCCAGATCACGACCCCCGACGCGACCACGGTGGTCTTCGATCTTGGACGCCCACAACCCTTGTTCGAGGCCGCGCTCGCCACGGCGAATGGGGCGTCGATCGTCAACGCCGGGCTCGCGCGGCAGCACGAGGTGGATGGGGACTGGGGGAATTCCTGGGCGATCACGACGACCGACGGGCTGGGCACGGGACCCTACCGCATTGTCGAGAGTGACCCCCTGGCCCGGACGGTGCTCGAGCGGCACGCAGCGTACTGGCGCGGCTGGGATCCTCCGTATACCGAGCGCGTCGTCATGCGCATCGTCCCCGAAGCGGAGACCCGCCGGGAACTGATCGAAACCGGCGATGCCGACATCGTTGAGAACATTTCGCCCGAGGCGCTCAACGCCCTCGTCGCCAACCCCGACCTGCTCGTCGACCTGCGGTACAACCTGACCGTCGTCTACATCATCCTGAACGGGACCGGCCCGCTGGAGGATCCGAGGGCACGCCAGGCCATCTGCCACGCCTTCCCCTACGATGAGGTCGTCAACGGCGTCTACGAGGGGTACGCCAAGCGGGCGGTCGGCCCGTGCGCCGAGCTCTGCCACGGGTTCGACCCGGAAACCTACTCCTACCAGACGGACCTCGAACGCGCCAGGAGCTTGCTGGACGAGGCGGGCGTTTCCGCGGGGACGACCCTGACGATGTTCGTTCCGAGCGGTTCTCCGTGGGTCGGTTCGGCCGCGGAACTGCTGCGGGCGAACCTGGAGCAACTCGGGTTGGCGCTCGAAACGCAGCCGGTCGACTACCCGACCCTCATATCCATCTACTACGGGGACATGCCGGCGGAAGAGCGGCCCCACCTGATGCCGGCGGCATGGTCGCCGGACTACAACGACGGCTGGAATCACCTCTGGCCGCAGGTGTCGTCGGAGGCGTGGAGCGGCGGCAACGCGGGGCACTACGCGAACCCGGAGGTCGACGCGCTCCTCGCCCAGGCACGCGACGCGGTAGATGAGACCACCTACCAGGCGGCGCTGAGTAAGGTCCAACAGATCGTCACGCGTGACGATCCGGCGGCCATCTACGCCCTCCAGCCCCAGTGGCCGACGGTGCTGCGCAACGATATCGAGGGCTTTGTGCCGAACCTGGTCGCGACCGGGCTGTACGACTTCTACCGCGTCCATCGGCGACCGTAGCCGCACGCCGAGCGCACGTTTCGGACGATGGCGCCTGAATGGAACAAACCGGAGACATGACTCCGGAAAAGAGCGACAATCCCGGTTGAGGCTGGGCGCGACGCGCAGCGAAAAGGCACAGAGGTGGAAGCACCAGTAATCCGGCCCGACCGCGTCGAGGGGGCACCCGCTCCTGGCGACGGGTTCCTCACAACCAAGCTTCACGTCCCTCGTGTCCGCGGAACCCTCGTTCCCCGGCCCGGTTTGATCGGCGCCCTGGACGCCGCCGCAGACCGCCGCCTGGTCCTGGTCTGCGCTCCCGCCGGTTACGGCAAGTCGACCCTGGTGGCTCAGTGGCTCGCGCAGTCGGCCCAGCCCGTGGCCTGGGCCTCGCTCGACGCGGGCGACGACGATCCCACGACCTTCTTCCGGCTGGTGGTTGCCGCATTCCAGACCGTGGACCCCGAACTCGCCGCCGGCACCGCGGCTCTCCTCGACGGTCGAGGGTCCTTCAATCCCCAGTTCATCGCCGACTCTCTCTTAGAGGAGCTGGCGGAAGTGACGCGGCCGTTCGTCCTGGTGCTGGACGACTACCACGCTGTCGACACGCCGGAGATCCACCAGGCGATCGGTCTCCTGCTCCAGCACCTGCCGCCGTCGATGCGCGTCGTGCTGGCCAGCCGGACCGAGCCGCCGCTCTCGCTGGCCCGCCTACGAGCACACGGCGATGTCCTCGAAGTGCGAGAGTTGGATCTGCGATTCACGCGCGAAGAAGCGCTGACCCTCCTCCAGGGGATGCACGGACTCGACCTTGCACCCGGCGAAATCGAGAGCCTGAACGAGCGGGCAGAGGGCTGGGTCGCCGGCCTTCAACTCGTCGCCCATGCCCTTCGGGGCCAGCCCCGGGAGCAGGTCCGACGCGTTGCCGCCGAGATCGGCGGGAGCGTCCGCTTCATCCAGACCTACCTCTGGGAAGAAGCGATCCAGCGTCAGCCCACGGAGGTGCGCGCGTTCCTCCTGCGCACCTCCATCCTTGACCGATTTGATGCCCAACTCTGCGAGGCGGTGGTCGAAACCGGGGACGCCGCCGCACTGCTTCGTCACTGCGAGCAGGCGCACCTCTTTCTGATCCCCCTGGACGATCTCGGCCACTGCTACCGCTACCACCATCTCTTCGCCGACGTGCTGCGCGACCGTCTGGCACAAGAGGTGTCCGAGGACGAGGTCGACGAACTCCATCGCCGTGCGGCGGCGTGGTTAGAGGCGCACGACTTCGTCGAGGAGGCGATCCGACACGCGTTGGCGGCCCGGAGTTGGGATCAGGTCACACGGCTCCTCGAACAGCTCTGTGCCGATCTCTATGACCAGGATCGCCACGCCGAGATGCGCGGCTGGTTGGAAGGCCTGCCGGCGGAGACGCTGGAACGCACTCCGCGCTTGGCATTCTGGCTGGCCTGGTCCTATACCCGGGCGGGCCAATTTGGTCGAGCCAACCGGTTCCTGACAATTGCCGAGCAGGAATGGTTGGTGGCCGATAACCGATCCGGCCTCGGCGCAATCCAACTTTGCCACGGCCTACGCTTCCTGACGGCATCCGACAACCGTCGAGCAATCGACTGCGCCCGCCGGGCGCTCTCCCTGTTGTCGGAACACCAAACGGGAGAGCGAGCAATGGCGATGCTCATTCTGGGCGCAGCCCATTGTGACGCCGGCGAACCGCTGGAGGCTGAGCGCGCGTACGCCGAGGTGCGTACACATGCTGAGGGCTCGCGAATCAACTGGATTCGTTTGGAAGAGATGGTTGGGGCGGCCAACGTCCTGGTGCGACAAGGCAAGCTGCTGGAAGCAACGGTGCTTTATCGCCGGGTGATCAAGCTCGGCGATCACCGGTTCGCCCTCGCCGTCCAGCAAGCCCTCTCGCGGCTCGGCAGCATCTACATCGAGTGGGACATGTTGGAGGAGGCCGAGCGACACCTGCTGCGGGCCGACGAGCTGGCCGATCAAACCGGCTCCGATATCTGGCGTCCCGAGACCTACCTCGGGTTGGCGCGGTTGGCCTGGGCGCGCGGCGATGTTGAAGGAGCCTTCGACGCGCTGGAGCGTGCCACCGAGTTCGCGAGAAAGAAGGGATCGGTTCAGGAGGTACGTAACGCGCTGGCTCAACAAGCGCGATGCTGGCTGGCGACCAAGCGGCACGCCCTGGCCCGCCGCTGGGCCGATAGCTGCGGCCTCGATCCCTACCTGCCACCCGAATATGAGCGGCAGATCGAACTCCTGACCTTCGTCCGGCTCTTGATCGCGGAGGAGCGCACCGCCGCCGCGCTGCGGGTTCTCGACGCCATACAGGCGCAAGTGGATGCGACCGGCCGTGTCGGCGAGCTGGTCGAAGTGCATCTGCTGCGAGCGTTGACGCACAGGGCCGGCGGGGACCACCCGAGCGCACTCTTCGCCATTGACCAGGCAATCCGCGCGGGGGAACCCGGCGGGTATGTGCGGGTCTTTGCCGACGAAGGGGAGGCGGCGGCACCGCTGCTCCGCCACGTGACGGCGCGCGGCACCCATCGCGAATACGCCCAGCGGCTGCTGGCCGTCGTCGACGGGTCGGCCCTCGCGCCGCTGCTTCATCAGTCCGGGGGCGCCGACGCCCTGAGCGAACGGGAACTTGAGGTGCTGCGGCTGGTGGCGGCGGGGTTGCCCAACCGCGACGTCGGACTACGGTTGTTCATCAGCGAGAAGACCGTCAAGAAACACCTGAGCAACATCTTGGGAAAACTGGAAACCACCAACCGGACTCAGGCCGTGGACCAGGCCCGCCGCCTGGGGCTGCTCTAGTCGGCTCGAAGGTGCGCCGTGCCATCTTGCACTGGTTTGCCTGACGTACCTGACACAGCCCTGGGACGGGATCGGCAGGCAATCGGGTCAGTTCGCCTGCTATCCTGCCTCCGGCGACTCGTCACGGAGCTGCTGGATGATCCTGAGACGGTCTGACCGCTCTGGTTGGGAGTCATGATGTCCGTCGTCGAGTCCTGGCCCGATTTCGCTCCCGCTACCGCGACGACAGCTCCGCGTCGACTGCCCCCTACGGCGAAGTTGTACCCGCCACGGATCCGCAGCCGGCTGGTTGGGCGCCCGCGCCTCCTCGATCTGGTTGACGGCCCCGGATGGGGGAGTCTCATCATCATCCGAGCTCCAGCCGGCTACGGAAAGTCGACCCTTGTGGCCCAATGGCTGGAGCACGACGGAGCCCCGGTCGCCTGGGCGTCGCTGGACGCGGGCGACGACGATCCCTGGACGTTCTTCTCCCTCCTCACTGCCGCGATCAACGCAATCGACCAAGACCTTGTCAGCGGAACGCAGGCCCTCCTCGAACGCACTGGCGCGCTGACCGAGCAGGCGATCATTGGCTCCCTGTCGCGGAACTGTCGACAGCGACGCGGCCATTCGTCCTTGTCCTCGACGACTACCATGCCATCACCGCTCCGGAAATCCACACGAGCGTCACCTACCTGCTCAACCACCTGCCGCCGAGGATGCGCGTGGTGATCGTGACTCGCAGCGAGCCGCCGCTACTGCTGGCTCGGCTGCGGGCGAGCGGCGAGGTCATCGAGCTGGACAAACTCGATCTGCGGTTTACGCAGGAGGAGGCGCTCTCGCTTTACCAGCGAACGCTCGACCTCGATTTGACCCCCGGCGAAGTCGAGGCGCTCCTCGACCGCAGTGAGGGTTGGGTTGCCGCCCTCCAACTCTTCGGCATCTCGATGCACGGGCAGCCCCGAGCACGCCTCCAGCGCTTCGCCAAAGAGACGAGCGGGAATGCCCGGTTCGTCGACGAGTATCTCTGGGAAGAGATCCTGCAACCCTTGACGGAGGAGCTGCGGGCGTTCTTGCTGCGCACGTCAATCCTGGATCGGTTCAATGCCGACCTGTGCGCGGTTGTCGCCGATGCCGGCAACGCGGACGAGTTCATCCGCCACTGCGACGACGCCAACCTCTTCGTGATTCCCCTGGATGGTCAAGGCGGCTGGTATCGCTACCACCACCTGTTTGCCGACGCGTTGCGCGATCGCTTGACGCAGGTCGTGTCCGAGGATGAGGCGACGAGGCTCCACCTTCGCGCCGCCGAGTGGTTCGAAGCGCACGATCTCATGGAAGAGGCTGTCCGCCACGCGGTGGCGGCGCGAGACTGGGAACGAACCGTTCGGCTGCTCGAACGCATTGGGACCGCGCTCTTCGAGAGCGATCGCACCGGGCTCTTACATTCCTGGCTGGAAGGCCTCCCGCAACAGGTGTTCGATCGAAGTCCTCGCCTCACGTTTTGGTTTGCATGGACCCTGGTGCGGTCGGGAGACTTTCGCCGGGCGCTACCACTGGTCAACCAGGTCCGGGATACCTGGATGGACGTGAGTGATCCGGTGGACCGCGGTCTGGCTCAGATCTTGATTGGGGCTCAGCACCTCATGACCGCCGATTATCGGCGGATGGCCGAAGCAATGCAGGCAGCGCTCGAACTGCTGCCCACGGACCGACCAGCCGACCGAGCACTTGCATTCAGCGGGTTGGGAGTAGCGTATTGCATGCGCGGCTTCCCCGACGCCGCCGATCGCGCGTTGGCCGCCGCCCGGATGGCGATGGATGGCAAGGACCTGTATTGGGCCAATCAGATGGAGACGGTGTACTCCGGGAGTGTCCTCATCCAGCGAGGGAACCTGCAGGAAGCAGAAGTCTTGCTGCAACGGGTCGTTCGCACCGGCGATCACCGGCATACCCCCCCCGTTCAGAACGCGCTCTACCATCTCGGCACTGTCTACCTTGAATGGGACCTGTTGGACGATTCCGAACGCTACCTGCGGCGGGCCATCGAGTTGGTAGGGATGACCAAGTCAGCGTTGTTTGGCAGCCGCGTCCACTTGTGGTTGGCGCGCGTGAATTGGGCGCGGGGTGAGGACGAAGACGCGTTCGACGACCTGGAACGGGCCATGGAGTTTGCCAGGCAGACAGGCAGAGACGAGGATGCGCGAAACGCGAGTGCCCGGCAGGCATCCTTCTGGTTGGCCTCCAACCAGATCGCCCTGGCCCGCCGGTGGGCGGACAGTTCCGGACTCGATCCCTACTTGCCACCGGAGTACGAGCGTCTGCCGGAGCACCTGACGTTCGTGCGGCTCCAGATTCTCGACGGCCGGCCCGATCTCGCCCTCCTCATCCTGAATGCGATTCTGGACTCGGCCGAGTCTACCGGCCGGTTCGGCGAGATGGTCGAGATGCTGGTCCTGCGCGCTCTGGCGCACAAGGCGGCCGGTGACCACCCGAACGCGCTCGTGGCGCTGGAGCGTGCCCTCGTCCTCGGTGCACCGGCCGGCTACATGCGGGCCTTCGTCGATGAAGGAGCAGCGATCGAGCCGCTGCTGCGCCACGCCGCCACTCGCGGCTCCCGGCGCGACTACGCCCAGCGTCTCCTGACCGCAATCGACGGCGGTCCAGGCCTCCCGCCCCGGTTCAGACCGGGCTGGTCGAGTCCCTGAGCATCCGGGAAGTGCAAGTGCTGCGGCTCGTGGCGACCGGGCTGCCGAATCGCGACGTCGGCCAGCGCCTCTTCATCAGTGAGAAGACGGTCAAAAAACACATAAGCAGCATCATGACAAAAATGGGGACCGTCAATCGGACCCAGGCAGCCGATCAGGCCCGCCGTCTGGGACTACTCTAGTCCGCTCGCCGAATACTCCGATAACGACATCTGGCGGTGCGCCGCCGGTGAAGCGAAAGACCCGTCTGATCCGGCGGGCGTGTCGCGATCCCCTGAGCCACGCCCGTCGAGGCGTGACACCGGCGGCGCGATGCCTCCGATCCGAAGCTGGCCAGGTGGCTGCCCGGCGAACGACTGCACGGATGTCCGAATACGCCCTTGGTGGGATGCGTCTACGACCAGCCGTTCGGCAGAGTGATACCACCTTCACTCTGTGTGCCAATAGGAGGAGATCGTCGATGGCGCTCAAGGAATACCCGAATGGCCAAGCGTTTTCCGGTGTGATCGGCCGAACGTAGGTGTCGTGAAGCAACCGAGACCATGGGACCTGATGTTCGGTTCCTTCAGATGGGCCCCTGGATACTCCCAAGGACCCATGCGACTCATACCAACATACCGTTAACGTGGTCATTGGACACCGAGATTGACTCGCGAGCACGTATCCGCATCGGGCGACCGGCGGGGGCTCGCGCGGAGACGGCGGGCCGAAGCCCGGGCTTGGGAGGGGTGCACCACATGGGAGACCAAACCACGTCGAACCTGGTCAAGCTCAGCCGGGCCGACCTGATGATCGACGACCCGGCCGACGACGTCCGCGGCCGGCACGTCGTCACGGTCGGGGGGAGCAGATCGGCGAGGTCGACGACCTGCTGATCGACAAAACAGAGCGCAGGGTCCGCTTCCTGGAGGTCGGCTCCGGCGGATTCCTGGGCATCGGCGAGCACAAGTCGCTCATCCCGGTCGAGGCGGTCAGCCGCGTCGACGACCGCCACGTCTACATCGACCACGCGCTCGAACACGTGGCCGGCGCCCCGCGCTACGACCCGCGGGTGGACGTGGCCGACCGGTACGTCAACAGCATCTACGGGTACTACGGGTACACCCCCCCGCCCTTCGTGCCCGGCGCCGAGACCGGAGTAACCCACCGGCATCGCCCCGTTCGCCGCGCGGGTCCGCGTCGGGCCCGGAGCCCACCCTAGGAGGTCCGCCATGGAATGGTTCCTCGGGTTCATCCTGTTCGCGTTCTATATCACCTGCCTGTTCACGGTCTGCTCCCTGACGTTCCAGAAGGGGCACACCATGCTGGGCATCGTCGGGATCTTCGTGCCGTTCCTGTGGCTGATCGGCGCGATCCTGCCGGCCAAGCCGGGCTCGCGCTACGAGGTGGCCCAGCAGATGGCCTACCAGCAGCGGGCCCAGCAGTACTCCCAATGAGGAGGCAGGCCTTAGTTCGCGCCGCCTCCTTGGTCAGCACCGAGCAGAGCAGGGCCGCATCCCGCCGCCGATGCCGCTTCGCCTGGATTTCCGATCCGTGAAGAGATGTCGGCCGGGACGGGAACCCATCGATGGGAGTCGGGGCTGCCCAGGTGCCTGACCTGCGAGCGTTCCATACGGACGGGGCGAACCCTGAACGACTACCCCCACCAGATGGGCAGCAGCCTCAGCGCCGGCAGCATCAACGACCAGAGCCTGCGGGCCATGGACGCGCTGAAGCGGCTCGACGAGATCCGGACGCTGCCCCCGGCCCGCAACTGACCGACTCGCCGGACCCGGCGATGGGGGTGCGACGACCGCACAGTCGGGCAGCCTCAATCCATCCGTGCCCACACCTCGCGCCGAGTGGTTGGCCACTCGGCGCGAGGTGGGCGAGCGCCTGTCTTGAGTGACCAAGTCGTTTGTCGTCGCGTTCCCAGGAGCGGTAGATGGAGCACGAGTCCGAGAGCGAGGTCATCGCCGAGATCCTCGACGTCATCGAGTACTTCGCGGTCGGGATCGAGGTGCTCGCCGTTGCGATCATCGTCATCGGAATCGCTTGGGCGACCTACTCTTACGTGAGCCGCTTCCGGAGTCCGTCTGACATACATACCGTGTACAACCGCTACCGCGTCCGCCTGGGGCGAACCCTGCTCTTGGGGTTGGAAATCCTCGTCGCGGCGGACGTGGTCCGTACCGTCGCGCTTGACCCGTCGCTGGAGAGTGTTGCGACGCTTGGCCTATTGGTGCTCATCCGGACCTTCCTCAGTTGGTCGCTGGAGGTTGAGATCGAACACCGCTGGCCGTGGAAACAACCGCCAACGCCCGAATCCCGCTTCGCCGACGGGCGCGAGGAGTGAGCGAATCCGAGCAGCGCCGTCGGGGCGAGTTGCTCGATCTTGGTGGCTGCCCGGTGCCTGCGACGGTCGCGGATGCTTGGTCTGAACGTGGCCGCATGTGGGGAACAGAACGTGGACGATGCAATCGAGAAGCCTGCCAACCCGTAGCATCGCCCGCTACCTGATAGAAGGAGCGATCCATGAATTTCGACGACATTCCACTTTGGCTCCTCTTCTCGGTCACGACCCTCTTAGTGGTGGGGACGATCGAGGTGGGCTACCTCCTCGGGCGGGCCGCTCGGCGAAGATCGGAGGACGAGAAGGAATCCCCCGTCTCCGCGATCACCGGCACGGTACTGGCGCTGTTGGCCTTCATTCTGGCGTTCACATTTGGGATCGTCTCGAACAAGTATGACTCTCGTAGGGAACTGGTCCGGGACCAGGCTGCGACGATTCGGTCAGCCTATTCGAACTCCGATTTCCTGCCCGAGCCGAGCCGCGGCGAGTCCAAGACCCTGTACAACGAGTACATCGATCTGGTTATCCAGGCGGCCGATCCCGACAACGTCGACGACATCCCGGCATTGATCTCCGCAGCGCAGACCATCCAGACGCAGCTCTGGGACATGGCCGTCGAGAACGTGCGGCTCGGCGACAACTCGGACATTTCCGCCATGTACGTCGATTCGATCGACGAGATGCGCAACATGCTGGCCACGCGAATCGCGATAGCCGTGCAAGCGCGCATGCCGACCGAGCTGTGGTACGTGCTCTACGCTCTCATCGGGCTGGGCATGATCGCGGTGGGCTACCAGACTGCGATCGCCGACTCCCGCAGGACCTGGGTGATGGTGATCATGGCGCTGTCGTTCTCCATCGTGCTCGTCATGATCGCGGCCCTGGACGACCCCGAGCGCGGGTATATCCAGGTCTCCCAACGACCGCTGGTCGACCTCCAGGCCGAGATGCAGCGAAGCGCCCAACCCTGACCTCGGCATGCTCCTTTCGTGACACCGCCCGGCCGTCGCCGTCCACCGTATACGCCTTTGGTTGGATGCGACTACGACCAGCATTTTGGCAAAGTGACTTCATCGCCCTCCCGACGATCGGAGCGGTCGTCCGTTCACGCCCGCTGATCCAGTACATTTGGGCAACGAGCGTCCTAGTTTGATAGGAGTACATCATGTCGGAGCCCGAGATCGTCAAGGAACTCGAAGACATCAGCGCCCTCTTCGTCCAGACGGCGCACGGGGCCGAGCACGCCGACGGCCGCCTCGTCCTGCGCGGCGTGACGCCCTCGACGCTCTACTTCAGCGACCGCCCACAGCGCGTCGTCGGCCACCTCCACACCGCCGAGTTCGTCGGGCTGTGGGACGACGGCGAGGACAGCTTCCAGGAGGACCCGCCGAACGCCGTGCTCGCCTTCGTCGCCCAGGGCGAGGAGACGCCCCAGGACGTGGTGATCACGATCACGGACCCGGTCGTGACCGGGGCCGACCTGAGCTACGCGGCGACGGTGCTCGACGGGACGCTGCCGAAGCGGGCCGGGGCCTGCACGCTGTTCATCGACCCGTTCGGGCGGCCGCTCTCGCCGGTCTCGCTGGCCGGGATGAACCGGCGCGATCGACGGCGCGATCGACGACGATAAGTTTGGAAGCGTTGGGATTGTAGGGTCGGGCGTGCTGCCTTGTCGGCCCACCCGATCTCCGGCGACAAGCTGTTCTCACATCGCGTTCCTGAGGAGAAAACCACCATGGCGCGCACGAGCAAATCGAAGAAGTCCACGACCAATGGCAAGACTCCAGGACAGGCTGGCACAGGCCGGCGCCGACCTCAAGGTCGACGCCGCCGCGACCGCGCTCGGCGGCGCCGACACCCTCGCGGACGCCGCCGACACCCTCCTCGACGCGGGCGCCCTCGAGGACGCCGCCGCCGCCGAACTCGCCGCCGGCGTCGCCGACCTGACCCGCGCCGCCGACGCCGAGATCGTCGCCGACCGCCTGGGCACCCTCAGCGCCGTCGTCGCCGGCGCCGGGGTCAACGATGTCGCCCAGGGCATCCACCTGCTGACCACCTCCGACGACGTCGCCGTGATGAGCGCGGTCGTCGGCGTGATGAGCGAGGCCGACCTGGAGCACGGGTTGACCCTGGCCCGGTTGGCCGGCGAGCTGCGGGTCGCCGGGGCGATCGTGAACCGGATGGAACTGCCGACCCTGGCCGGCTTCCTCCACAGCCGGGGCGAGCGCTTGAACGGGCTGGCGGTCCACGCCGTCCTGCGCTCGACCAGCACCCGCGCCCTGGCGGGGGCGCTGGCGGCGACGGGGGCCGACCTGGCCTCCCTGAGCGCCGACGAGGTGGCCGAAGGCATCGTGCGCCTGGCGGCATCCGACGCGATGGCCGCGGGCAGCGAGGAACTGGCGGTCGGGGGCGTCGTCCGGGCCGAACGCGGGCTGGACGAGCTGGCGGCGGCGGGCGCCCTGGACGCCGCTGCCCGCGACCTGGCGGCGCAGGGCGCGGCCGAGGCGGCAGCCGGCGGGGCCGCGCTCGGCGCCGCGGCGGTGGAGGCCACGGCCGGCGAGGCGCTGACGAACGCGGCGCGCTCCTAGCCGTCAACGGCCGGTACTGCAGTCCGGCTCCTCATCGGCGCGGCCGATAAGGACCACCTCAACGCCGAGGAGGAGCCGGAGGGCTACTTCTACCCCAAGGACCCCGCGTTCAAGGAGAAGTACGGCCCCCGCGGCGACCTCCACGCGTGGGCCAACCCGGACGGCACCCAGCGGATCGAGGACACCGGCCCGCTGACCAAGAAGCGGATGGAGACCTTCGACGCGGAGGTCTATGCCCACGCCACCGGCTTCATCGACCGCTCAGTCCGGGCCGACACCGCGTACTTCGCCTGGTTCAATACCACCCGGATGCCCGTCTGGACCCGCCTCAAGCCGGACGGCATGGTCGAGCACGACGCAATAGTCGGCGACCTGCTCGCCAAGCTCGAGCAGCTCGGCATCGCCGACAACACGATCGTGATCTACTCGACCGACAACGGCGCCAAATACGCCGATGGACTGATGCGACTACGCCCTCCGCTCCGGCAAGATGAGATCATTAACTTTCGCGTATTAGCAAGGAGTTGATGATGGCGACCGCGACCGAGGGGCGCCCGGCGCTGAGCGACGCGGACCTGCTGGAGCTGATGGGCCTGATCAAGGGGGCCGACAGCGTCGAGCTGAAGCTGACGGTGCCGGAGTCCGACCAGGTCTCGGCGGTCCACGCCCTGGGGATGGACCCCCTCGACGCCCAGATCCGCCAGGTCTTCTTCTTCGACACCCCCGACCTGACCCTCTACCGGCACGGGGTGGTGCCCCGCGCCCGCCGGATCCAGCAGGAAGCCCAGCGACTCGGTCGTCAAGCTGCGCCCGGTGGTGCCGGCCGAGCTGCCCAAGGCGGTGCGCAAGTCGCCGGCCTTCGGCGTCGAGGTCGACGCGATGCCGGGCGGGTTCGTCTGCTCCGGCTCGCTGAAGGGCACTTTGGGCACCACCGAGGTGCGCGAGGCGGCGGTCCTGGGGACGCGGCGGATCAGCACGCTCTTCTCCAAGGAGCAGCGGGCCTTCTACGCCGAGCACGCGCCGGCGGGGCTGGAGCTGGACGACCTGGCGGTGCTGGGGCCGATCTTCGTCTTGAAGCTCAAGTTCGCCCTGGCGGGGTACCCGCGGCGGCTGGTGGCGGAGATGTGGCTGTATCCGGACGGGTCGCGGGTGCTGGAGCTGTCGACCAAGTGCGCGCCGGGGGAGGCGTTCCAGGCGGCGGCGGAGACGCGGGCGCTCCTGGCCCAGCGGGGGATCGACCTCGGCGGGGTGCAGCAGACCAAGACGCGGCTGGCGCTGGACTTCTTCGCCGCCCGGCTCAAGGCGGCCGCCGCCGACGGGCCGGCCGCCGCCGAGCAGAAGGCGCCCGCCCGGCCCAAGGCCGCCGCCAAACGCGTCCAAATAGGACCGCCATCGGGAGCCCCATAGGGCACCTCGCCGTCCGAAGCGGGAACGTGCGGCGCCGGGTCGACCCGGGCGCCGCACGTCGCCGGCATCACGATGCCGCGACCTTGTCGATCTCGGCCCGGACCTCCGCTCGTTGGCGGTCGGAGTGGTCGGTGGAGCGGAAAGCGCCACCGAGACGGCCGTGGTCGTGGATCGCTCGCTCCCGGGCGTCGGACTGGGCCAACAGCAGGAGCGCCGCGCCGCCCGGCTGCAAGTCGTTGCCGACCTGATCGTGGAACGCCTCGAAGTCATTCGAGGCGCCGTGCGCGCCGTGCGCGCCGAGGTAGGCGTGACCGGCCCTGCCGGCGGCGAGACCCATCACCGGCACCGCGAAGATAAGCCTGGTCAGTTCCTTGATCGACCCCGTGGGGCTGCTGCATATTTGCGTGCTCTGAGTTGTAGCCACAACCTCCCATAGGAACATTCGGCGCCTGTGTTGCCTTACCATCCTCGGCAGGGAACAGCGTGCATCGGACGCCGCGATGTCGCGATCGAATAGACGAGAACACGGCCGACGGCGCATACGCCGTTGGACCAGTGCTGCTACGACTTCATGACCCATAGATTGCGGACATCGCCGGCATCACGGAGTCCGCAAGCGGTCAACTCGGACCCTAATCGGTTCGCGATGGCGCCGTCAGTGGAAACGTCAGCGGCCGACCGCGCACGCCGAACAGCCAGGCGCACGGTCGGCGCTGACACACCTCCGTAGCAGTTGGTCCCAGCACGCAGCGGACCGCAACGGTCTGGGCCTGAGGGCGCTCACTCGCGCGCTCCTCAGAAGCACCTACTCGTCGAGGGCGGACAGATGACGGACAAGAGCAACGATCAGGAGCTGACCAACTTCGACGTCTTCGTGCTGGGGGTGTCTGTCCTGTCGCTGCTCAACATCCTCCTGCTCATCGCGCCCCTCAGCGACCCGGTCACCGACGTCGTCCTCATCGTCGATGGGATGCTCTGCCTCGTCTTGCTCACCGACTTCCTGCTTCGGCTCAAGCATGCCCCGAATAAGCGGGCGTACATCATCCAGGACAAAGGCTGGCTCGATCTGCTCGGCAGCCTGCCGTTTCCGGGGCTCCGGCTGGCGCGCATTTTCCGGACGGTCCGCGTCGGCCGGACCGCGGGCCACCGCGGACTCCGCGGCATCTGGCGCATGTTCGGGACCGATCGGGCGGGGAGCACCCTGCTGGGCACCCTCTTCCTGGCGATCATCGTCCTCCAGTTTGGCAGCATGTTCATCCTGGGGGCGGAGGCCGACAAGGATGACACCAACATTAAGACCGCGTCCGACGCCCTCTGGTGGTCCTACGTGACGGTGACCACCGTCGGTTACGGCGATCGCTTTCCCGTAACCAATCAGGGACGAGTGGTCGGCGTCGCGATGCTCACCATCGGCATCGGGCTGTTCGGCGTGCTGACCGGTTTCGTGACCAACGTGTTTCTGGCTCCGAAGCGGGCCAAGCCTGATCAACGAACGGAGGATTCGAGCGACATCCGAGTGGAGATCGAGGAAATCAAGCGGCTCGTGCGTGACCTTGGCGAACAGGTGGCCAGCCTCAATCGACACGAACGCGGCTCCCAATAATCCGACGCGCCCACCCACCCGCTGTCACGGTCGACGACACCCGTCGCCGGACGCGACTACGACCATCCTTTCGCTCACGATGAAGGTCGTGCTGCGCTACACCGAGAGCACCAGCGGACCGATCATCAAGCCCCAGTGGCCATTTGTGTGCGACCTGATCGACGATCCGGTCGAGGAATGGGACCTGATCGAGAAACTCCTCGACTGCGTCTGAGTGCTGGCACCGGTCGCTCAACGCCTGGGCGCGCTTCAGCAAAGTGCGTCCCGCCTCCCGAACATCGCCCCCGGTCAAGAGTTCGGCGGATACGCCTAAGTTCGGAGGGAACGAGCGTTCGATTGCGGTCGGAATCAGCCGGCTCCGTTAGCTCGGACGGCTGGCCGGCAAGTTGTGTCCTCCGGTTCAGATGGGGCCGAGGACAGCAACACCACATTCGCGGGACTGCCAACACGCTCCAACGAGACCCATTGCGACCGAATACGCCCTTGGCGGGATGCGACTACGACCAGCCGAGCGGCAGAGTGAACCCGCCGACCACCTGATCTCGTCCGAAGAGCGCCTCAAGCTGGCCATGGTGCGGCAATAGGAACGGTTCGCCGAACGGACGACGAGCAACAGTCGCAAGGAGAGGCAACGAGATGGCAGACCAGATCGCACGCACCGTCCTCCCGATCCCGGACCGGCCCTTCACCGGGCTGACCACCTTCGACGCCCGTGACCCAGCAACCGTCTTCCCGCGCATCGAGCCGCTGCGTCCCCCGGCCGGCGCGCCCAACGTCCTGGTCGTCCTGCTCGACGACGTCGGCTTCGGCGCATCGAGTGCCTTCGGCGGCCCGATCAGCACCCCGACCGCCGAGCGGCTGGCCGCCAACGGGCTCAAGTACAACAAGTTCCATACGACCGCCCTCTGCTCTCCCACCCGGCAGGCGCTCCTGACCGGCCGCAACCACCACTCGGTCGGCATGGGCGGCATCACCGAGATCGCCACCGGCGCCGCCGGCTACAACTCGCTCCGCCCCAACACCGCCGCGCCGCTGGCCGAGACCCTCAAGCTGAACGGCTACAGCCACCGCCCAGTTCGGCAAGTGCCACGAGGTGCCGGTCTGGCAGACCTCGCCCGATGGGTCCGTTCGACAACTGGCCGACCGGCGGCGGCGGCTTCGAGCACTTCTACGGCTTCATCGGCGGCGAGGCCAACCAGTGGGCCCCGGCGCTCTACCGCGACACCGTGCCGGTCGAGCCGGAGCGGACCCCCGAGGAGGGCTACCACCTCACCGAGGACCTCGCCGACCGGGCGATCGAGTGGGTCCAGCAGCAGAAGGCGCTCATGCCCGACAAGCCCTTCTTCGTCTACTTCGCCCCCGGCGCGGCCCACGCCCCGCACCACATCTTCAAGGAGTGGGCCGACAAGTACAAGGGCAAGTTCGACCAGGGCTGGGACACAGCTGCGGGAGGAGACCTTCGCCCGGCAGCGCGCCCTGGGCGTGATCCCGCCGGAGGCCGAGCTGACCAGGCGCCACGACGAGATCCCGGCCTGGGACGACATGCCGGATGCCCTCAAGCCGGTCCTGATCCGCCAGATGGAGATCTATGCCGGCTTCCTGGAGCACACCGACGCCAACGTCGGCCGGGTGATCGACGCCCTGGCCGACCTGGAGATCCTCGAAGACACCCTGATCTACTACATCATCGGCGACAACGGCGCCTCGGCCGAAGGCACGCTCAACGGCACCTTCAACGAGATGATCAACTTCAACGGCGCCGCCGCCCTGGAGACGCCGGAGTTCATGATCGGAACGGCTCGACGAGCTCGGCGGGCCGACCTCCTACAACCACTACGCGGTCGGGTGGGCGCACGCCCTGGACACGCCCTACCAGTGGACCAAGCAGGTCGCCTCCCACTTCGGCGGCACCCGCAACGGCACGATCGTCCACTGGCCGAACGGCATCCAGGCGCAGGGGCGAGATCCGCTCCCAGTTCACGCCACGTCATCGACGTCGCCCCGACCGTCCTGGAAGTGGCCGGCCTGCCCCAGCCGACCAGCGTCCACGGCGTGCAGCAGAAGCCGATCGAAGGCACCAGCATGGCCTACTCCTTCGACGACGCGGCCGCCGACGAGCGACACGACACCCAGTACTTCGAGATGTTCGGCAACCGCGGCATCTACCACCGGGGCTGGACGGCGGTCACCAAGCACAAGACGCCGTGGCTGATGATCGGCGAGCACGGTGCCGGCCTTCGACGACGACGTCTGGGAGCTCTACGACACCACCGTCGACTGGAGCCAGGCCCGCGACCTGGCGGCCGAGGATCCGGATCGGCTGCACCACCTGCAACGGCTCTGGCTCCTGGAAGCCGCCAAGTACCAGGTGCTGCCGATGGAGGACCGGCTCGAGGTGCGCTTGGATCCCGACAAGGCCGGACGGCCGAGCCTGATCCGCGGCAACTCCCAGATGCTCTTCGGCGGGCATGGGGCGACTGACGGAGAGCACCGTCGTCAACATCAAGAACAAGTCCCACGCCGTTACCGCCCAGCTCGACGTGCCCAAGGGCGGCGCCAGCGGGGTCATCGTGGCCCAGGGCGCGCGATGATCGGCGGCTGGAGCCTCTACGTCAAAGACGGGAAACCGGCCTACTGCTACAACTTCCTCGGGCTGCAACAGTTCAAGGTCTACGGCGACCAGCAGATCCCGGCCGGCGAGCACCAGGTGCGGATGGAATTCGCCTACGACGGCGGCGGCATGGCCAAGGGCGGCACGGTCTCCCTCTTCATCGACGGCGGCAAGGTCGGCGAGGGGCGGGTCGAGCACACCCAGGCGATGATCTTCTCCGCCGACGAGACGACCGACGTCGGGGTGGACAGCGGGACCGCGGTCAGCGACGACTACGGGCCGAAGGGCAACGACTTCAACGGCCGGGTCCGCTGGGTCCAGATCGACATCGACGCGGCCGCCGCCGACGCAGACCACATGATCAGCCCGGAGGAGCGGCTCCGGGTGGCGATGGCCCGGCAATAACCCGCCGGGGCGCTACCGACCGGCGACGTGATCCAGCACGAGATCAAGCGTACGCGGTTGATGCGTGCTGGCACGCGGAAGGTAGACGGCGCCGGATGGCCGGGCGCTCGCGCGGGCGCCCGGCCACTGGCAGGGCCGAATGCGACCCTGGACCGCTGCGACGATCCCTCTCGTCCTCGGGAAAATCGGGACACAACCGTTCCAACGATCGAGCAGGGTCCTGACCGCGATCCACGATAGCCGCTTGACGGCCGGAATCGGTCGGCGGGATGAACGCCACGATCAGCGGCACGACCGACGCGAACGGCACCCACCTGTCCTTGCTCGCGGTTGGAAGGTGAGACTGCTCCAGGAATGTCAACTCGATCTGAACCATTGCCGACGGCGACGCCATGCCGCGGCTGGGAGAAGGAGCGCCCGAGATGACCCGGACCATCGGTTGGGGTCCCGCCTCCCGCGCCGTGCTGGTGTTGGCTGGCGTGACGGTCGTCCTCGGCGTGAAGCTGGCCGCCTCGGTGCTCGCCCCGATCGTGATGGGCGCCTCCTTCGCCCTGGTCAGCTACCCGGCCGTGGCCGCCCTGCGCCGCAAGGGCCTGCCCATCGGACGCGACCGAGGACCCTCCACCCGTCGCCAGGCAGGAACCAGCCACCGTCCAGGCCGTGCCCGCGCCCTGAGGTGGCCGTCCGCCTGATGCCCCTGAGGCCCCCGGGGCACGACTGCCGAACCACGCGTAAGAGAATCACGCGTAAGAGAAGAAAGGAATCGGGCTTCGCCGAACGCGCTGAGCGATGCCCGAGGCAACCGCCAGGGCGACCGCGGACGGAACGATGAGGTGATCGCCGAATGAGCGAACAAGACTGGGTGCGCTTGCTCCTGGTGATAGTCCTCTACACCGTCTGCGCGGCCTGGCTCGGACGGTTCTCCGTGACGGGACCGCTGGTCTTCGTCCTGGCCGGCGCGCTGCTCGGACCCGACGCGCTCGGCCTGATGGATATCCCGATCGGCACGACCGGCATCGAACAGGTAACCGAAATCACATTGGCCTTGCTGCTGTTTGCCGACGCCGCGACGCTCAACCTCAACGAGGTGCGTCGAGACGCCGGGCTGCCGGGGCGGCTGCTTCTGATCGGCTTCCCCTTGACCGTCCTGCTGGGCGGGTTGGTGGCGTATGGCCTCTTCCCCGGCGAGGGGATCGGGTTTGCGCTCCTGCTCGGCGCGATCCTTGCCCCGACCGACGCGGCCCTCGGCCTGCCCATCTTCACCAACCCCCGTGTACCAGCGCGGATCCGCCGGGCTCTGAACATCGAGAGTGGGTTGAACGACGGGATCGCCACCCCGCTGGTCACGCTGTTCATCGCGTTGACCGTCGCGGAAGCGGATCTGGCGGAGGGCGGCTGGCTGGTCGACGCGCTATCCGACATCGGCCTGGCGCTTGTCGTGGGGGCGGCGGTCGGGTTGGCCGGCGGATGGCTCTTCGCGACCGCGGTGAAGAACGGTTGGACGACGACCACCGCCCAGCAGGTGGGTAACCTGGCGCTGGCGCTAGGGGCTTACTGGGCAGCCCTCGGCGTGGACGGCAACGGCTTCATCGCCGCGTTCGTCGGCGGCCTTGTGTTCGGTTACGTGACTCGCTACCAGATGCGCGAGGCGACGGAGTTCACCGAGTCGGGCGGCACGATGCTGTCGATCTTCGTTTGGACCATCTTCGGTACCGGTTTGGTCGTTCCGCTGCTCCGGGAGTTCGACGCCCGGGCGTTCGCCTTCGCGGTTCTCGCCCTGACCATCGTACGGATGGTTCCGGTGGCGATCAGCTTGCGCGGCACCGGCATGCGGCGGGATACGGTCCTGATGATGGGTTGGCTAGGACCCCGCGGCCTGGCATCGGTGGTCTTTATGTTGATCGCGGTCGAGGCGCTGCACGAGGCGGAACAGGAGGCGCAGACGCTGGTTGCGATGGCAGGGTGGGCCATCTTCCTGAGCGTGCTCTTGCACGCGCTGACAGCGGTGCCATTGTCGTCGTGGTATGCGCGCCGCCTGGAAACCGCCGCGCCGGACGCGCCCGAGTTGGCTGAGAGCGCGGAAACGCCGGTGCATCACGCGCCCGGTTGGCACCGTTCCTTTGGCGCGCACCCACCCCCCTCCACGGGCCGCCAGACCCAGGAGAGCCCATAGCCGCAACCTGCGCCGTCGCCGCTTGTCAGCCCGCCAAACGACCAAGCCGTTCGTCGTGCCATTGGTGCCAAGGTCCGTAGCCCAACCTATCGGATCTCCGCACCTACCAGAGCACGTCCTTCAGGTTCAGCCCCAGTCCCATGATTCACCAACGGGCGGCGTGCAGGTTCTCAGATCAGGCCCATCTTGCGGGCCTGGTCGACTTGAGCGAACGGGAACTCGAGTTGTTGCGGCTGGTGGCGACGGGGCTGGCCAACCGCGACGTCGGCCGGCGCCTCTTCATCAGCGAGAAGACGGTCAAGAAGCACCTGAGCAGCATCCTCGGCAAGCTCGGCGCCACCAACCGCACCCAGGCCGTCGACCAGGCCCGCCGCCTCGGCCTGCTCTAGAGCGCCGCCAAAAAGACGAAACAGCCCCCTGTGCCCGGGCCGAATACGCCGAAGGACTCATGCGGCTACGCCCGGCGATTTGGCACTATTAGCCCATGCCCGATCGGCGTTGCGCCGGGGACCGCTACCCCGTGGACGCGTTGGTCAACCAGCCTGATTCATGCCGGAGGCAGCGTCGATGGAAGACTTGATCTTTGACCCGCGGCGATTTCTGTATCACAACGTGCGCCGCCGCACCCTGCGGCGCGTCTCCGCCACCTGCATCGCCTCCACGCGGATCTGCCACCATCGCCAATTGGTGGGACGCCGAGGCGCGCTCACCTGGGGAGCGCTGGCCGGAATCACCACGGCGGTCGGGGTGGGGTTTACCGTGTGGGCGCAGTGGACGGCGAATATGCCGCGCAAGCGGTTGGTCGCGACCAGCGGCTCGCCGATCGCGAACCGCGTCCGCGCCCGGCGAAACCCGGTCAAGCCCGGTGTCGCCGGGCACGACGATGCTGGCCAACCACCATCACCACCGATCGTTGACTGAATGGGCAATCGCCGCCTCCGTGGCGACCGCCACCGGCGCCCCGTAGGGGATGTACTGGGCCCTCTCTGACGCGACACCGGCGGAAACGATCGGCTACTTCTCGTCGTCGTCGACCAGGAAGAACGCGAGCACCGAAGAGACGACGCTGACGATGATCGCGCCACCGATTGCGGGGATCAGACCATCGATGTGGAAATCCAGATCGAAGACCTGGTCGGCGATCCACGCCGAGAGCCAGAGGGTCACCCCGTTAATGACGAAGAGGAAGAGCCCGATCGTCATCGCCGTGATCGGCAGGGTCAGCAGGCGAAGGATCGGCCGGACGAACGCGTTGACCAGACCGAGGACGATGGCCACCACACCGAAGGCGAGCCATCCGTCACCCTCGACCGTGATATCGGGCACGATCCAGGCGGCCACCACGAGGGCGACCACCGTAATAAACCACCGCACGAGTAACTTCACCAAACCCCTCCTGTTCCCTAAATGCGTTGGCCGGTTGGCCGGCCGGCCAAATTAGGCGACGGCTTCGACCGGCGCCGCCACCCCCAGAGCGGCCCCCTGCCCCGGGGTGTCCCGCCAGCCCTTGAGGACGGCGTGGAGCGCCGCCGCCCCGACGATCGGCTCGTCGGGCGCGGCAAGGTCCGCCGGGAAGAGCACGAACGGCTGCGTCTGCGGCCCGCCGAGTCCCCCGTGGCAGCCGACCAGCTCCTCGAAGGCGGCCACCTCCCCGGTGGCCGAGTCGTAGAAACTGTTGACCAGGATGTCCGGCGCGTTCTCAAACCCATCGGTTCTCCTGAGGTGGCGGGCGGCGTTCGGCCCGAACGGCGCCAACGGGTCCGTGCCCTCGACGCGGCCGGTGGCGAGGTAGTGCTTCCCCTCGGAACCGATGACGAGCCCGCCATCGCGCTCCGAGTGGACCAGGACGAAGCCGATGCCCGCGTGCCCGACCAGGCCGGGCAGCAGGTCCGGGTAGGCGGCGGCGATCTGCTCGTAGGTCATGCGCTCCTTCCAGCCCGGGAAGGAGATCAGGCCCAGGTTGCCCGAGGCGAGGACGACGACGTTGGCCGCGCCCGCCGTCGCCGCCTCGGCCTGTTCGGCCCGCTCCTCGGCGGAGGCGACGTTGACCTCCTCACCGCTCGTGCTTCCGCGCGTGGCCCGCTTGACCAGCCCGGCGACCTTCCCGCCCTGGCGGGTCGCCTCGGTCAGCGCCAGGTTGACGTTGCCCGTGTCTTCGGCCGTCGACTCGAACCCCTTGACCTCCTGGTCGGCCGAGATCAGCTCGCCGACCAGGTCGGAGAGGGTCTTGTCGTAGCGCTGCAGGAAGGTGGCCCCCATGCTCTGGCCGTGGTCGGAGAGGACCACCAGGTGGTAGGGCCGCGGCGCCTGCGCCGCCGCCCGCTCCAGGGTGGCGAACACCCGGTCCAGGGTGCGCAGCACCTTGAAGGCGTCCGGCCGGTCGATCCCGGAGTGGTGGGCGACCTCGTCGTAGGCGAAGAGCGTGTTGTAGACGGCCGGCACGCCCCGGTACATGTCCGAGACCAGCATGAACAGGCCGGCCTCCTGCATCACGGTCGTGGTGCCGGAGCGGATGAAGGCGTACTTGAAATGGCGCTGAATCCGGGGCTGCTCGTCGCGGCGGACCTGGGCGCGGGCCTGCCAGCGCTCGCGGATCACGTCGCCGGCGAAGAGCGCCAGGGTCCGCGAGAAGGTGTAGGGATTCGTGAAATAGGCGACGTAGCCCCGCGAGGTGATCCGCTGCTTGTCATGGACGGCGCTGTAGGTGCACAGGCAGTCGGTCGCGTCGCCGGAGAAGATGTTCCACCGGCTGGCGCCGCCGTCAGCGAGCAGGCCCTGGCCGGTCGAGAGGCGGTGCTCGACCGCGCTGGTCGTCTCCAGCTTGCTGGTGACCATCAGCTTGCCGGCCGGCTTGTCGTACCAGCGGAAGGCGGGGATGCCGGTGTTGTCGCCGAGCAGGATGCCGGCCTGGCTGGCCGAGGTCTGGGAGGAGAGGTCCGGCTCCCAGCCCAGCAGCCGGTGCGAGCCCTCGTCGAGCCAGCGCTTGAGCGTGGGCATGTACCCGTCGGCGAGGGCCCGACGCAGGATCGGTTCGGCCAGCCCGTCGATCTCCAGGTAGAGGATGCCCGGCTCCGCCGTCTTCGGGGTGGCGGTGTGGGCCTTCCGCAGCGGGCGGACGACGAACCAGTCGTAGCCGTGGGTGTCGTTGAGCGAGAAGAGCGCCCCGACGACGACGTTGCCGATCGTCAGCCCCATCGTGACCCAGATGCCGGTCCAGACGTCGTCGATGTCGAACAGGTTGACGTCGGCCTGCCCGACGAGGAAGACGACGGCCCCAGTCAGTGCGAATGTCAGCAGCGGGAAGACCAGCGGGTGGAACCGGGCCGCGACGCGGTAGATGACCGGCCAGGCGACCGCCAACGCGAGGGAGATCGCCAGCGCGCCGGAGACCGCCCCGCCCGGCCCGCCCAGGGTGAACCCGGGCAGGAGCCAGGCCAGCACCGCCACGAGCACCGTCTGGACGATAATGGTCCCGATCGCCCATCTGAGGAAATGAGCCAAGGGTAGCCTCCGTCCCGCCGCTCAACGCCATCGTTCCGATGCTTCGCACCGTAGCGATTCCGGAGGCGTAGTCGCATCGGTCTAAGGGCGCATTCGAGCCGGGCTCAACCCCGGACTTCGGTCAGCTACCTCGAATGCTTCTTTGGAGGGATGCCGGTACGACCAGTGACTCCGTACAGTGCGACATATCGACATGCGACCAGCGGCGGGCGGGCGGCAGATCGGAGGGGTGTCACGACCGATGGATGAGCGCACCGGCGTCATCGCGACGAGCGGCGAGACGCGGTCAACGGAACGGCAAGAGCCGATCCCGACCGGGTTCGACGTCTTCGTGCTGGTCCTCTCGGTGCTTTCCATCGTCAACATCGCGCTGACGTTCGTCCTGCGCGACTCCGACGTCAACAACGTCGTCCTGATCGTCGACGGGGTCTTCTCCCTGATCTTCCTCGCCGATTTCCTGCTGCGGCTCCGTCGCGCACCGTCCAAGCGGGGCTACTTCTTCCACGATGGGGGATGGCTCGACCTGCTCGGCAGTCTACCGTTGCCAGGGCTGCGGCTGGCCCGGGTGTTCCGGGTCGTCCGCGTCGGCCGGGCCATCCGGCAGCACGGGGTGAGCAATATCACCTCGGCGGCAATGGCCGATCGGGCCGGCAGTTCGATGCTTGTCGCCATCTTCCTGACCATCATCGTCCTGCAGTACGGCAGCATGGCGATGTTGATCGCCGAGGAGGACGCCGAGAACCCGAAC
Source organism: uncultured Chloroflexia bacterium (assembly GCA_963724285.1). Lineage (GTDB taxonomy): Bacteria > Chloroflexota > Chloroflexia > Thermomicrobiales > UBA6265 > CAVRUD01. The sequence continues at coordinate 209,092 of CAVRUD010000031.1, forward strand.
ATCGTCACCGCCTCGGACGCGCTCTGGTGGTCCTACGTCACGATCACCACCGTCGGCTACGGCGATCGCTATCCCGTCACCAACATCGGCCGGAACATTGGCGTCCTGGTGCTGACGATCGGCGTCGGACTGTTCGGCGTCCTCACCGGCTTCCTGGCCAACCTCTTTCTGGCCCCCAAACGCGCCAGACGCGGCAAAGAGAAAGATACGGAACCGGATATGACCCCGAACCCCGACCTCAGGCACGAGTTGGACGAGTTGCGCGGCCTGATCGCCGAGCTGCGGGCTCAGACCATAGGCGCCGCCCGGGTCGAACCCGACCGAACCACCGACGCAACCCAGACGCCTTCGACGGCGGCAGCGACAGGGAGGAACAACGATGGACGGAGCTGAGCGAGCGGCGGGCGCGCGGACGACGCCGAACCCTTCCCTTGGTCGACGCTGGACGGCGTGGGCCATGCTGATCATCTTCTGCGTGTCGAGCGTGTCGTCGATCCTGGCCGTCTGGACCACGAACCAGATCGACGACACCGATCGCTACGTGCGAACCGTCGCGCCACTGGCCTCAGACCCGGCGATCCAGACGGCCCTGGCAACCCGGGTCACCACCTTGGTCAGCGACGCGCTGGACGGTCTGCTCGAAAGCGACGGTTTGCTGGACCGGGAGCGCGTCCTGGCGGCGCCGCTCATCCAGATGGTCGAGGAGTACGTCGCGGAGACGACCCTGACCTTCGTCACCTCGGACCGCTTCCCAGAGATCTGGGAGCAGATCAGCCGTGCCGCCCACCCCATCGTCTCCGGAATCCTGCTGGGCGAAGGGACTCCCTCGATCGCCACGGAGAACGGCCAGATCATCCTCGACCTGACCCCCCTCCTGACCGAGGTTCTCAACCGGCTGAAGGAACGTGGGCTCGACATCGTCGACCGCATCACGCTCGACCAGATCGACACGACCTTCATCCTCTTCCAGTCGGAGGATCTGGCCCAGGCGCAGGACATCGTCCGCCTGTTAGAGCGCCTATCGGTCGCCCTGCCGATCTTAGCCCTGGCCTCGCTGGTGGCCTTCATCGCCCTCTCGGTGCGGCGTCGCCAGGCACTGATCTGGAGCGGCCTGGGGCTGGCCACGGCGATGGCCCTTTTCTTGGTGCTCCTGTCGGTCAGTCGTTGGTGGGTGCTAGACAACTTGCCGTCGAGCGTCAACTCCGCGGCAGCCAAGTCCTTCTTCGAGACGATCGGCCGCTATATGCGGGATGCGGCGCGCCTCCTTTGCCTGATCGGACTCGTCGTCGCGGCGCTGGTCTACTTCACCCGGCCCGGTAGCTGGATCAGCCGCGAGCGGCAAGATCTGCGCCGGTCGGTGAAGGGCGCCTGGCAATCCACTAAAGCCCGCTGGCCCGAACTCTCGCGGCTCACCGCCTGGGCCGACGCGCATCGGGTCGGGCTGATCATCGGGGTGGGCGTGCTATGCTGCCTGCTGCTCGTCGCCGTCGACCCCTTGCCAATCGGCTGGGTCGGGATTGTCTTGCTGATCGCGATCTTTGGGGTGTTGGCAGTGAACCTGTGGCATCCCGGCACGGACACATCGCTCCTGCCCACCGGACCCTCGCCGGCGTTTGCCGGCGCCGGCGTCGCCACGCTGACGCCCGCGGCGGACGGAACCAGTTCGCCGGCTCCGTCCAAGGTTGTCGCCCGCCCGACGCCGGAAGCCGCGCGGGCCGATCTAGTCGCGCTCGTCAGCCAGCTCTCCAACGACGACGTGCGGGTACTCCGGCGGTTGGCAGTTGCGCTCCAGGACCGCGACTGATCCGACGGCCGTGCCGTCGAGAATCCCGACCGGACGGCGACGATGCCGGAGATCGTGAGGTTCGGCGATGATCTGGAGTCTCTCGTTCCGGTTGCGCCAGTACTGGCTTGGCAGCCTCTGGATCATCCCGGTCGGTTGCGCTGTGATCGGCGTGTTGATGGCGATCTCGCTGGTCACCTTGGACAAGAGGTGGGACCAGGCCGGCAAGGGCTGGCTGGTCTACAGCGAGGGGACCGCGACCGCCCTGCTGTCGGCGATCGTCACGGCATCGATCACCTTCACCGGGTTCGTCTTCACGATGTTGCTCCTCGTCCCCCAGTTCGGCGGCTCGCAGCTCTCGGCCCGGGTGCTGCACCTCATCTATCGTGATCCGAAGCTGAAACTGATTTTCGGCGCCTTCCTGGGCACGATGACCTACGTCTTCGTCGTCATGAGCCGGATGCGCGACGGCTTCGTCCCCGGCCTCTCGCTCTGGATCGGCGGCTTCCTGGTCCTCGCCAGCATCTTGCTGTTCCTCGCCTTCGTCAGCTACTTCGTGCAACACCTGCGCCCCGCCACCGCCGCTTCAAGCGTTGCCGAGCAGGGTCGCCGGGTGATTGAGCGCGTCTACCCCCATCCATATGCGGGAGAACGCGCGACCGACTCCGCCGGTTCCGATCTGCCCGCCGACGCCAAGGTCCAGCCGGTGCGGCACACGGGTAAAGGCGGAGTGATCCTCGCTATCAGCCGACACGGGCTGGTGTCGATGGCGGAGCGCGCCGATTGCGTGCTCGTCCTTCCCCAGACGGTCGGTGACTACGTCGCGAGCGGCTCGGTCATCGTCGAGGTCATTGGCGCCCGCAAACCGGTCTTCGAACGGGTACTCAAGCACCTTATCTCCCTCGGCCCGGAGCGCACCTTCGAACAGGATCCGGCGTTCGCGCTGCGCATCCTGGTTGATATCGCGGCCAAGGCCCTGTCGCCGGCGATCAACGATCCGACGACAGCCACCCACGTCATTGACCGGGTGGAGGATCTGCTCATGATGCTGGCGGAACGCGATCTGGCCGTAGGCGAGTTGCGCGGCCGGTCGGGTCGGCAGCGTGTCGTCCTACCATCGCCGACATGGGAACAGTTCTTGCTCCTGGCGGTGACCGAAATTCGTCGATACGGCCACGATTCGGTCCAGGTCATGCGCCGACTGCGGAGCATGCTCCTCGACCTTGCCGACGCCGTGCCCACCGAGCGCGTCGCATCGGTCCATGAGGAGTTGCGTAAGCTCGACCGATCCATTGCGCGAAGCTTCGACGACGAGGCGGATCGGGCGCTGGCCACCACCCACCCGAGAGGACGGCGGGCATCGCGCTCCGAGCCGGCGCTCACGCAGGCACGGTTCTAGTCGGTGTCAGCAGGGGTGTCATCGAGCGTCGTCTGCGCGACGTCTCTCCGAACGTGCTCCGGCTGCCTGGTGCTGACGCCGGCGCCGCACTCGATCGAGACCAGCGAGAAGGTGAGCACCCTGTGGAACCGGTGGTGCACGGCGGCGAAGGTGCCCGGGGCGGTGATCGACCCGCGACCTCGGGTGGACTGCGGCGGACCCACGGTCCGTATGGACCTCTCGCCGACGGGGCGGGAGTTCGAACCGGTCGCGATGGTGCCGACCGGGCGGGCCGGCGAAGCGGGCTTCGCCACTCGTGGCCATCGAGCCGGCCGACCCACGTTTGCACGCCGATGTCGCCACCGCCGGCAGGATCGCCGTAACGGGCAGGACCGCCTTCCGCTTGTCGCTCACACCCAAGAGCGCATGATCTCATCGCACGCGGCGCCGGGGAGGGGTAGAACCCCTCCCCGGCGCCGCGGTGACGTGCCCCGTTCGATCACCTGCCCGCCGTCCGCGTCTCAGCGCGTGCGACATGGCTCATCGCGGCCGGGCTGTGGGGCGGTTGGGACCGTGATCGCTACTCCTGCGGCCCGACCTTGATGAACGGCTCGAAGTGCGCCAGGCGGAGCCGCGTGCCGAAGCTGGTGTACGCCCACCGGAAGCCGCCCGGCTGCGTCTTGAACACGTACTGGATTTCGGCGGTCTCGCCCTTCTGGACGTCGGGGCCGATGCTCGAGGCCGCGGGGTCGGCGAACCGGTACCGCTTCGTCCGCCGCTTCGCCGTGATCACCCGCTTGCAGGCGTAGAGCTCCGTGCCGTCGTCGAGGGTGCGGTCCGTGCCGTCCCACTTCTCAAGGTCGAAGAAGGCGGGTGCGGGGTGCACGCCGAGGTCGGGGTCCTGGATGAGCTGGTGGACGTGCTGCACGAACGTCTCCCAGTAGCCGTCTTTCATCATGTGATTGGGGCATTCGTGACGCTCGCCCGGCGGTTGGTGGCCGTTGCGATCCCAATGCCGGGTGATCTGCGCCCGCCCGAGGCCCAGCCCCCGGCAGACGGCCGCGGCCAGGAATTCCGCGTTGCGCCGCATCCGGTTCTCGTCGCCGTCGATGTTGACGCACGCCTCGCAGGACACCGAGTCCATGTTGCCGGGGCCGGGGCCGTCCGCCGCCTGCCAGGACACCTCGTTGATGGGGATCTTCTGGATGATCTTGCGGTCGTCGACGGTGAAGTGGTAGCCGAGTTGTTGCGAGAACAGGTTCCCCTCCTTGTCCCTGGCGAGCGCCCCGTCGTCCAGGTACTTTGAGTGCCCGTCCGCGTCGGCCCCCGGTCTCTCGTTGCCCGGTCTCGTGCTGGATCCAGAAGCTCGCCTTGCCGCCGTCCATCGGAATGCCCGGCCGCTGATTCAGCTGGCCCACGGGGATGAGCCGCTGCTCGAACACGATGTCGGCGGGGATCTGGACCGGGCCGAGGCCCGCGATGTCCACAGTCTTCAGTTGGATGTCCACCATGCGTCCTCCTCCTGGGTGAATGTGCGGGTCGTTGGGTGTTATGGGCCGCGATCGCGGCCCCGTAGTCCGTGCTTCGCCTGGCCACCAGTCCTCCACCCAACACGGAACGGGGTGCGGCGCTCCGGTGCCGGCGTCGGATCCCGCCCGGACATGGGCAACGTCGTTGTGCGTACGGCCAAATCGGGGACTGGTGACGAGAGCGCTCGCGGCGACGGTTGGCCGCATCGGCATGCCGCCCGGGATTGAGCACGGGGTGGCACGGCGGCGGCCAAGGTTTTCGGCGAGCGCTTTAGCCCGGTCAGACGAAAGTACTGCTCCTCCTCCCTTCAATTACTCCTTCCTTCAATCCCGCGGGGCCGCGGTTGCCCCGGCACCGGAGCCAGTTCGGTAGGTGGGTGGGCGGGGTGCGCCGCGGGCCATCGACCGCGTCCGGCCCCGGGTGTCGGCAACGGCCCCGGTCGGCGCCGCGGCGGCCGCCGGCGGCAGGACGGTGCCCACGTCGAGGGCGCCGATACCGACCACCCGCCCACCGACCCTGCGACAGAAGGCCATCGCTCCGCCCCCATCGTGCGCCCAGGGTCGTCCCGGCGCCAGGCACGCCGCCCACGCGACGCCCCACGCGTCCGGTTGTGTGGGCCGCGCGGCGGGCGGACGGTGGGGCGCCGGGATCGCGAGCAGGAGCAGGAGCAGGAGCGGGGTGTGGGTCCGCACGCCTCCCCGAGCCCCAGGGACCCCGGCGCCGGCGCCGCGGCCCGGCCCCAGATCGGCCGGCGGGACGCCCTCGCCCCGGGCGTCCAGCCCGGCAACCAGCCCCGCGACCCGACGGCGGTCGGCTACGGCGCGACCGGGCTGAACCGGGGGCCGGCGGCCCGCTCGCGTTCGTCTCCCCCGAGGTCCGGACGCGGACCGAGAACGGGACCGCGTCCGCCGCCGCGAAGTGGGCCTCCGCCGCGTTCAGGGGGCGGCACGGCGGCCAAGGTTTTCGGCGAGTGCTTTAGGTCTGCTTCGTCTGGTCGCTCACCCGCTGCGTATCGCTCACGAGCACCCGCGTCCAGGAAGGGGTCAGGTACCACATCTCCCCGTCCTCGGCGGCGAAGATCCAGGCCGGGTTGAAACGCTCGCCCTTCTTGATGTCGGGGCCGATGCGGGCGCCATTCGGGTTGGCGCGCTGGTAGCGGGGCGTATCCCGGATCGCAACCACCTGATCGGTCACGGTGATGTAGGTCGTCCCCTCTACTCTCGTGAATGCGGCCAGGCTGGCCGCGTCGTGGCCATCAAGGTCCGGCAAGCCCCGGACAGGCACCGGCCGTGCCAGTTTCGACGACGCCTCGGGGTCCTCGTCCGTCAATCGCTCCGCTTTCGGGAACGCGGCCAGGCGCTCGAGCAGCACCTCGTGATACCGGATCTCGTTATTCTTATCTTCCGCTGGCGCATAGACGTGGATCAACTCCGGCAGGGTGGTGGTCTTCGCGTAGACGCCGTCCTTATAGGTCGGGGAGGTGACCCGCTCCTTCCAAGCCGTGACCGCGTCGGCGTACGTGTCGTACTGCTCCCAGCGGTCCAGCCCGATCCCGCCCAGCGGCTTACCCACCGCCAGCGGGTTGTGAAAATGGGCCGGGATGATGTCGGTGGCGGTGTCGTACTTCTTCTCGTGGAACATGATTGCCAGGGCCAGGGCGGAATGCGGCCGGGCGGCCGCGTGGATCGCCTCGGCCTCGGGCAACATCGGACTTTGCAGGCGGGTGAACTCCGCCCGGTAGGTTGCAAGCGTCGTATCCCCCAGGGTGCGCCAGTTGTCCATCCTGTCCTCCAAGACTGGGTGAGGTACGCATGAGCGCGAAGATATCTCGGTGCTCACCACTCTAGGGAATGTCAATCGCCGGCACATCCGTAAAGATGCGTATTCCGCACCGGTCTCTCGGCCCAATGCGCTGATGACGATGAATGCCCACCAGCGTTCGGTGGGGTCGGCAGGGATTGACGCCTCCTTCCCCGGGTGTATCGTGAGGACGCAGCCGATGCCGGCTGCGCTCGCACCGGCGCCCAAGGAGGGGACATGGACGACCAACGCTTCGACCGGCTGGCACGCGCCTTCGCCCAACGAACCTCTCGCCGATCGGTCCTCCGCGCCGCCGCTGCCGGAGCCGCCGCCGGCGTCCTGGCCCGAGGCGCAACGGCCTCCGCCCAGGGCGACTTCGGCTGCGCCGACTTTCTCACCCCATGCGGTGAGGTTTGCGTCGATACGATGACTGACGAGGCGAACTGCGGCGACTGCGGCGTGATCTGTGAAAGCAGCCTCGTCGGCGTGGAATGCATCCAGGGTCAGTGCATCCGCACGAGTTGCCCGGTCGCAGCGCCCGACCTCTGTGACCTCGAGTGCGTCGACGTCCTCACCAACCCGAACCACTGCGGCGCCTGCGGGGTCGTCTGCGAGAGCGGCGTCTGCGTCGACGGCACCTGTGGGGGGTGTGCCGAAGGCCAACTCGTCTGTAGCGGCGTCTGCGTCGACGGCTGCTGCGACAACAACAACTGCGGCGCCTGCGGCGTCGTCTGTGCCGACGGCCGGACCTGCTTCGAAGGCATCTGCGATTGCCCAAGCGGCGATTGCGGCTGCGACGAGGGACAGATCGAGTGCGGCGGCGTCTGTATCGACTCCTGCTGCGACAACAACAATTGCGGCGGCTGCGGCATCGTCTGCACAGGCGGGCTGACGTGCTTCGAGGGTCTGTGCGACTGCCCCAGCGGAGATTGTGGTGAACCCGAGCCGACTCCGCCGCTCACCCTGCCGAACACCGGCGCCGGCTCAACCGGTATCGGTTCTGGCAATGACTGGGCACCAGCCGCCGTCGTGGCCGGCCTCCTCGCCACGGGCGCTGCTGCCCTGAGCAAGCTCCGACGCGAAGCGACGGACCGCTAGGCCACCCGTCGGCGTCGTTCCCCCCTTCCCCCTGCCGCGCTACGGAGGAGCGGGGGGAAGGGGGGCCGGGGGGGGTAAGGGGCTCTCTACCGACACTGGCCACGCCCCATCGCAACTGCGATCCCAAACCTGCATACTCTCCCGTCGAATCGACGCCGATTGCGATGCAGGCTGGAGGGCAGGCCGACGATGGGGGTGCAGACCGCGGGGGTGGGTGTCATCGGAGCCGGAGCTGAGATCCGCCGCCTCCGCCAGCAAGCCGGGGGACGCCCACTCGCCATCGCCCACCGGGCGGGAAACGAACTGGAGACACTCCATAGGGCCGAAGACCTGGGCGCCGACCTGATCGAGATCGACGTCTGGGACTACCGCGGCCGTCTCGAAGTCCGCCACGCCAAGACGCTCGGCCCCGTCATCCTCTGGGACCGGGCCCCGCGCGACCTCCCGATTGCCCGCCGCCTTGGCCCCCTCTCCATCCTGACCGACCACTGGCACGTCCGCATCGCCCGCTCCCACAGCCGCCAAACCATTGCCGACATTTACGGCGCGGCCCAACCGCGCACGACCTTCATGCTCGACCTGAAGGGTCGCTCACAGCGCCTCGCGGAGCGTCTGGTCGCGGCGGTACGCATGGCACGCCCGGCCCCGGCGGGCGATTCCGCCCCACCGATCCTGATCTGTGCCCGCAACTGGACCGCGCTCGAAGCGGCCGGTCGCCATCCCGATGTCCGCGTGATCCACTCCGTTGGCGACGATGATGAGTTGGCCGCCGTCTGGGCCCGCCTGGCGTCCCTCCCCGACCCGGCGGTCTCGATCCACGCCCGCCTGTTGGACGAACCGACCCTCGCCCGCTTCGTCGCCGACGAGATCGCCGTGATCTCCTGGCCGATCAACACCCAGGAACTGCGCGAGGACCTGACCGCCCGCGGCGCCTCCGGCCTCACCATCGACGAACCGGACGTACTGCGGGCCGTCCTGGCGGGCGGCGCGGCGGCTCAGGCCCCGATCAACTGGTAGTTGTTGGCCACCCGGCCCTCGTTGGCGTCGAAGTCGCGGGTGGTCTTGAACCGCTCGAACTCGCCGCCGGCAACCTTCGCCGTTCGGGCCAGGATGTCGGCGCGCTCCTCGTCCGTCAGCGGCGTGAAGGAGCGGGCCACAGCCAGGTTCTGCTCCAGGATCTCCATCGAATCCATCCCGCTGATGACGGTCGCCACTGGCAGGCTCATCGCGTAGCGCAGCGCCTCCTGGGGTGTAATCTCCGCGCCGCTCTGGAAAATCGAACCGGCGGCAAAGCTCTTCATCCCGAGGATGGCGATTCCCTGCTCCTGGCAGATCGGGACGATCTCCCGCTCGAAGGAAGCGTAGTGGGCGTCCAGGGCGTTGAGCGGCATCTGAACCGCGTCCCACGGGAAACCCTGGGAGAGCATTCGCTTGTGGATGTCCGGATGCTTGTGTCCGGTGAAGCCGATGTAGCGGACCTTTCCCTGCTGCTTCGCCTTGATCAGCGCCTCGGCCGAGCCGCCAGGGGCAAAGATCCGGTCCGGATCCTCCTCCCAGACGACCTCGTGCAATTGCCAAAGGTCCAGCGCCTCGACCTGGAGGCGGCGGAGGCTCTGCTCCAGCTTGACCATCGAGTTCTGCGCCACCCGGTCGTGGGCACAGTCCTTCGTCATCACGAAGAGGTCGTCGCGGTTCCGCCAGGAGGCGATCGCCTTGCCCATCCGGAATTCGGAGATGCCGGCGTTGTATTCCCAGGCGTTGTCGAGGAAGGTGACCCCGGCGTCGAAGGCGGTGTGCATCAGGCGGATGCTGTCCTCCTCCGCCAGCTTGCCGCCCCCGATGTGGGCTCCTCCCAGCGCCAGCAGGGACACCTGCTCACCCGTGGCACCAAACGGGCGAAGTGGAATGCCGGAACCGCCTGGTTGGCTCATGGGGAGATCTCCTTCATGGGTTGGCCCGGCAGCCGGCCGGCTGCCCGAACCACGTCATCGTCTCGGCGGCTATTGTGCCTGTTCGCCGGCATTGCCGCTACCGCCGCCACCGGCGGGGTACGATGGTCGTCTTCGGACGCACGGTCCGTGCCGTTCGGCGCGGCGTTCCAGGTCCAGGGTCGTTCGATAGCGGGCAGACGCGCCGGCAATCACTGGTCGAATTGGACATATGGGAGGCAAGACGTGACAAGCAGCGAATTGACGAAGGAGCAGGCAGGGCTGCGCCGGGCCACCCTCATGGGGATCGTCGCCGGATTGCGCTCACAGACTCCCCTCGGGGTAATGGCGCGGGCGGTCGACCATGGCGAGATCGCGCCTCCGGCCGGCGCACTGGGCCGCCTGCTGCGCTCGCCACAGGGCCGCCGCGTTCTCAAGCTCTCCGCCCTGGGCGAAGTGATCGTCGATAAGACCCCCCTAGCGCGCAGCCGCGTCAGTCCGAAGAATCTCCTCGGTCGCCTCGGGTTCGGAGCCCTCGCCGCCGCGACCCTCGCCCAGACGCAGGGGACACCGGTTGTCCCGGCCGCCCTTCGCGGGGCCGCGGGGGCCGGCCTCGGCAGCGTGGCGGGCTTCACCTTCCGGATCGTCGCCGGCCGCGTTACCGGTCTGCCCGACCTCCTCGTCGCCCTGGCGGAAGACGCCGTCGCCGTCGGTCTCGCACGCTCCGCGATCAACCCAGGTGCCATCGCGGATCTCGCCGCCGAGCAGGACGACGCCACCATCGACACCACGACGTCCGCCGAACCACCCGCTCCGTCAACAGTCCAAGCGACTATTCCCGCCCCACCACCGCCTCCAACAATCGACACTCCAGCGGCCGCCCCTCCCGGCGAAGGCGAAGCGGGTACCGAGGCCCCAACCGCCCCGGTCCCCTCCGCCTGATCACACCCCATCGCCTCAGCCGGCTTATGAAGGTTGCGGAATTGGTCGCGTGTTGTCGGGGCGGCGAGGGGGCGGGAGATGGCGGCGCCGCTGCCGCCCGGGGCTCACGGCCACCGATGCCCCCGCAGACACCCGATCGTCTTCGCCACCTTCATCAGCCCGCTTCCGTCACGCTGCCCGGGCGGCAAAGGATAGCGAGACAGGCCCCGTTCCACCCGACCAACGTCAACATCGCAGGAGCACCCCATCCCACAATGAGCACCTCAGCACCCTCCCACCCGATCACCTTCGGCATCGTCACCGGCCAGCACAACATGACGCTCCCAGAACTCATCGACCACTGGCAACGCGCGGAAGCCCAAGGCTTCGACAGCGTCTTCGTCTTCGACCACTTCCTGACCCTCTACGGTGACCCCGATGGCCCCTGCCATGAGGCCTCGACCCTCCTGGCCGCCATGGCCCTGAAGACGGAGCGGATCCGGATCGGCGCCCTGGTCTACGGCAACACCCACCGCCACCCCGCCGTCTTCGCCAAGGAGATGGTCACCATCGACCACCTCAGCAACGGCCGACTGACCGCCGGGATCGGCACCGGCTGGAACGAGCGCGAGCACGCCGCCTACGGCCTGCCCTTCCCCTCCGCCGGGGACCGGGTCGCGATGCTGGACGAATCGTTGACCGTCATCCGTTCCCTCCTGACCGAGCGGCGCACCACCTTCGCCGGCCGCTACTACCAGCTGGACGACGCCCCCTTCAGCCCCAAGCCGCTCCAGGCCCACCTCCCGATCATGGTCGGCGGCCAGCGCCCCAAAATGCTCCAGGTGATCGCCAAACACGCCGACATCTGGGACGCCGGCGGCACCCCGGAGGAGTACCGCGCCCGCTCCGAGCAAGTCGATCGCCACTGCGCCGAGATCGGGCGCGACAGCGGCCAGATCGTCCGCTCTTCCTCCTTCGGCGCCGACCGCCTGGAGGACCCAGCAGGCTTCCTCGACCTCATCCGGACATACCGCGCCGCCGGCGTCAGCCAGTTCCTCTTCGACGCCCCGATCACCGCCAAAGGTCAAGCCGCCGCCGAGCAGATCGCCCGCGACCTCATCCCGGAGCTCCGCCAGATCGCGTGAGCACCGCTGGCGTCCGGCGTCCGGGAGGCAATTCTCCCCCTTCCCCCCGCTGCGGCAGGGGGAAGGGGGCCGGGGGGTTAGGGGGCTCTTCCCGAGGCACCATCCCAACCCTGCTAGCATGGTCCCCACAACCATCCGGCCCAGCCTTCGCGATTGGCCCGATGACACACGGAAAGGATGTTCGGCACCAATCATGGCCCAGGCAGAAACGGCAACAACGCGGGATCAAACGACGCACGCCCCTGCAGTCGGCGACATCGTGGCGAGGCTGGCGGAAACCGACAGCGAGCGGTCGCCCATCGAACTGGTCACCTTCGACCTCTACGACACCCTGATCGAGCTCGTCCCGCCCCGCTGGAAGCGCCTGGCGACCGCCCTGGCAAACGTCGGGATCTCGGCCGACCCTATCGCCCTCCGGACCGCCGATGTTGCCGCCGAGGACTACTATACGGAGGAGAACAGCGGGATCCCCATCCGCGATCGCTCGCTCCAGGCACAGGAGACCTTCCGCCTGGAATACCACCGCCGCTGGTGCGAGGCCGCCGGGATCACCCTCGATGCCGCCCAGATCGCCGAGGTCCGCCGCGCCTACCGCGCCGAAATGGAGACCAACGCCCGCTGGCACCCCTACCGCGTCTTCGACGATGTCCTCCCCGCCGCCCAACTCCTGCAGAAGGCGGGCGTGAAGCGGGCGATCATCTCCAACGCCGACGCCGACGTCACCGAGTTCGTCACCCACCTCGCCATCTACGATGCCATGGACGCCGTCATCACCTCGGCAGTCGTCGGCTGGGAAAAACCCGACCCCCGCACCTACCACGCCGCCCTCGACCACCCCGACATCGCCGTTGACCCCGGCGCATCCCTCCACGTCGGCGATCAGCCCCGGTCCGACGTGATCGGCGCCCGGCAGGTGGGGATGCGCTCCGCCCTCCTCGACCGCTACGGCCGCCAGCCCGCCGACCTCGGCCGGTACGAGCCAGATGTGCGCGCCACCTCCCTGCTCGACCTCGCCGAGGCTGTCATCGCCCACAACGTGGCGGTTCGCCCGTAGTACGGAGTTGTACAAGGGTGTACAATCAGGGCGGAGGTAACCGCCATGCGCGACCGCAAACCCGTCAAACCTGCCACCCAGACCATGTCCGCCTCGGAGACCCGCCAGCACTTCAGCGAGGTTGTCAACCGCGTCTATCGCGGCGAAGAACGCGTCGTCATCGAGCGTAGCGGCATCCCCGTCGCCGCCGTCATCTCCGCCCGCGACCTGGAACGTTTTCAGGAGTACGAACGCAAGCGCGAAGCCGACTTCGCCGTCCTCGACGAATTCGCCGCAGCGTTTGCGGACGTTCCTCCTGAAGAGATCGAGCGAGAGACAGCCAAGGCGCTCGCCGAGGTTCGAGCCGAAATGCGGGCGGAGCGCGAGGCAGAGGCGCTTCGGACCCAGAAGACGTGATGCGAGCGGTTCTAGACGCGAACGTCATCGTCTCGGGACTCATGGGATTGCTTGCTTCTGGGAGTCCACCCGGAGAAGTGCTTCGACGCTGGCGTAGCGACGAATACGCTCTGATCGTCTCCGGCCCGATCATGGTGGAGGTCCGCCGCGCGCTCCAGAAGCCATACTTCACGGAGCGCAGGTCAATACAGCTCATCGAAGCCACCCTAGAGATCATCCAGCAACGCGCGCTGATGGCGGCACTGACCGTCTCCGTCAGCGGAATTGCAACTCACCCCGAGGACGACCTCGTCCTGGCGACCGCCGTCAGCGCATCGGCCGACGTCCTGGTATCCGGAGACCGGCAACTGCTCAAACTCGGATCCTTCGAGGGCGTCCGCATCCTCAGCCCGCGCGACTTCCTTCAGTTCCTGGACGAACAGCTCGATCCTTCTACCCCAGCACCACAACCCTGAGCGGCTCGCCGCACCCTGCCAGCCGCCCGTTGTTCGTCACCCGATTGAACTCCTCCTCAGCGTCGGGCCGAACGAAATAGACCGCCTCGCAGCGGTCCGGCACCCGATCCGGCGAGTCGGCGAGCAACCCCAACACATTGCCGTAGTAGAGCGGCGGATCGTCCTCCGACCCGGAGTCCGGCGAGGGCTCGCGCAGGTTGACGTACCGGAAGGTATCCCCGGCGATCAACCGTGTACCCGCCGCGTCGACCCCCTCGATCTCGGCGCCCAGCCCGGAGGGCATGACGAGGACCGCACCCCCGGCGGCCCGGACCTCGTCGACGTGCTCCTCCATCGCCAGGGCCCACCCCCGCTGCGGCTCCAGCCGGGGCGAGATCGTGTAGTCGGCCCAGGTGTCGGCCGCGGTGATCCCGATCAGGATGACCGCCAGCACCACCGCCGGCGACGCCAGCGAGCCGACCCTGCCCCAGGCGGCATCCGTCCGGCCGCTCCAGACGGCAGCGCCGATCCGCCCAGCCCGGAAGAGCGCTACCACGCCCAGCCCGACGATCAGGCAGAGCAGCGGCACGGCAAAAATCAGGCGGCCGATGTGGACCCGCGAGGTCAGGAAGAGCGGAAGTCCCAAGCCGAAATAGAGCGCCAGCATCGCCCGGGCCTCCACCCCGACCGCCGGACGCCACGCCTGGACAATCAACACCACCAACCCCAGCAGGAAGAAGGGCACCTGGACCTGGGGCAGCAACCGCCCCTGCGGATTCCAGTAGTCGGTGATGGCGGGAAGGGTGTCGCGGTCGAGATGGAGGTAGAGGTAATCCTTGGCGTTCTGGCCAATGAGCCGCCAGGCCAGATCCTCCGTCGAGGTCGCCTCGACGTCGACCTCGCTCCCGTCCTCCAGGAAGTATTGGTAGCCGCCGGGATCATCGTTCAGGGCGACGATCTGCTCGCCCCGGCCGTTGTAGTAGCGCCGCAGCGTCTCATCGATCTGCCCCGGCCCGGCTGGAAACCCGTCCCTGCGCCCCCAGCCCCAGCAGCGCCAGCGGCAGGACCACGGCCGTCACGCCAAGCGCCGCCGCGAACCGCAGCCGCAACCCCGACCGGAGCACCACCTCCCCCGCCAGCAGGATGAGCGCGATCAGCCAGAGGAAGCGGATCACCGCGTAGGCGTAGGAATCGGCGACGAGCAGCACCTGGAGCGCCGCCAGCCACCCGATCCAGACGCCAAACCGCTCCCGCTCCGGCCGCAGCACCCGGAGCAGGGCGTAGATCGTCGCCAGGGCCGGCACCAGCGAGACCCCGACGAGGGTCGCCGTTCGCCCGTAGAGCAGGAAGACGGGAGACAGCGCCAGCAGGGTCGCCCCGAGCACGGCCGCGCCCGGCCCGACCGTCCTCCGCCCCACCAGCCAGGTCAGCGGCGCCGCCAGCGCCGCGATCAGGACGATCGGGATGCGCAACCCCTCGATCCCCACCCCGAGGATCTTCCAGCCGAACCAGATGGGGACGACCATCAGCGGTCCCTCGCCGCTGTCCGTCATGAGGCCGTCGCTCATCGTAAAGAGGTCGTCGCGGCCGGCCAGGTCGTCCCAGTAGCGGAACATCCCCCAGGCGGTGTAGTTCTCCCAGTTGTAGGCGTACGGCGGGTGCCCGCCGATCTTCACCAGGAGCAGCGCGGCCGCCAACCCGTAGAGCGCGATCGGGATCAACGCCGTCAGCGCGATCCCCTTCGCATCGGACTTCCGGACCGCGGCCCCCTTCTCCCGCGCCTCGGACGCGCTGATTTCGGCCCGGACGCCCGCCACCCACCGAGCCGGCCGGACAGGCTGGATCGGCGCGGTCGGGTCGCCAGGGCTGGCCCCGTTCCCGGGAGCGGCCGCGGTCGTACTGGGCGCACCGGCAGCCCCGGACGCGGCCGGACCCCGGCGTTGAGATGCGCGAGACGTCATGCCGCAACCATACCAACCGCTCCCCCGGATGACGAGCACCCGCACCCACTATAATGCCCCCACAACGCAATCGGTCTTGCGCTCCACCGCGACCTTTGCCACCATAGAGGCGGGGTGTACGTTCACCATACCAAGGAGCAAACCGCACCATGACCGAGC
Source organism: uncultured Chloroflexia bacterium (assembly GCA_963724285.1). Classification (GTDB taxonomy): domain Bacteria; phylum Chloroflexota; class Chloroflexia; order Thermomicrobiales; family UBA6265; genus CAVRUD01. The sequence continues at coordinate 224,679 of CAVRUD010000031.1, forward strand.
AGCCGCAACCACACCACGCAAACCGCTGGGCACCATCAACGGCTTCGACCTGACCGTCGAGAACGCCGACGAGGTCCGCGACTTTTACGCCGCCGTCGTCGGCTGGACCGTCGAGCCCCTCGACATGGGCGGCTACGCCGACTACGTCATGAAATCGCCCGAGAGCGGCGAGTGGACCGCCGGCGTCTGCCACGCCCGCGGCGTCAACGCCGACCTCCCGCCCCAGTGGCTGGTCTACGTCACCGTCGCCGACCTGGAGGCCAGCCTCGCCCAATGCGTCGCCCTCGGCGGCACCCAACTCACCCCCATCAAAGGCGACCCCGGCTCCGAAGGCTCCTACGCCACGATTAAGGACCCCGCCGGCGCCGTCCTCTCCCTCATGCAAGGCCCAAAACCCGCCCCATAACCGGCCGTCCCTTCCCCATGACCCATCGCCCA
>CAVRUD010000032.1:0-503400 GCA_963724285.1 uncultured Chloroflexia bacterium
CCTGGTAGCCGCCGCCCGTCTCGGCCGGAAACCCGCGCCCAGGAGGGCACACCGCCGGCGGGAGGGTTCGAGATTTCCCCCGGCGTGACCGCCGAGGCACTCGCCTTCGCTGCAGGGCAGGAGGCGCCATCGCTCTACCGCCTGACGTTCGCGCCCGGCGTGACCTACGCCATCGCTCCCAGCCCCGAGATCTCCCTCGTCTACAGCGAGGCCGGCTCGTTGACCATCACCGTCGACGCCCCGGTCACGGTCACCCGCGCCGGGGCGACCGACCACCGGGGAACCCGTGGCCGCCAACGCCGAGTTCACGCTGGGGGCGGGCGACTACACCGTCTTCCCGCCATTCGCCGGCGGAAAGGTCCGGGACACGGCCAGGAGGCCGCCTCCGTCGAGGTCGCGGCGATCATTCCGTCGGAGATGGGGACGCCTTCTGCCGCCGCCCGGCACCGTAACCGGCTATGCGGGACCACCGGCGCGACTGCCGAGAGGTCCCACGTTCGCAACGCCAGCTTGCCGAGACGCCGTCGGGGGCTCGTTCCGAACGCCGACCCTATTCTCCGCCCTCGGTGGTCAATCCATGCTCCTGCACCCAGGCGGCGACCTGAGCGCGGGACTTGAGACCGAGCTTGGCGAGGATGTTGCCGACGTGGGTGCCGGCGGTGCGCACGCTCATGAAGAGCGCGTCGCCGATCTCCCGGTTCGACTGCCCGGCGGCGATCAGGATCGCAACCTCGCGCTCGCGAGCGGTCAACCCCCCGGCCGCCGTTCTGGCGCCCTGGCCACGGGATGCGCCGCGTGGCGACGGCATCATGGCCGCGGCGCGTTCCAAGAATCGGGCTTTCAGATCCGCGTCGCCGATGCCTTCTGCGAACGTTGTCACCACCTCGTGCGCCGCGGCGAGATCGGATTCGGCCTCATCACGCCGACCCAACCGGCGGAGCAACGCCGCCCGGACGAGATGGATCTTCCAGAGGAAGGGCAGATGCCCGCGCTCAGTGGCGCCGGCGAGGGCCACGTCGAACGCGGCAATCGCCTCGTCGGGCCGGCCCAGGGCATCCAGCGACTCGCCGCGGAGCCGGGCAACCTCCGGCACCTGGGAGAGCTCGATCCCCGTCGACGCGCTCTCCGCAATGAGCCGGTCGGCGATCGCCAACGCCTGGTCGGCGTCGTCGCGGGCCAGCGCGATCTCCGCTTTCTCGAACCAGGGGAGCCGGCGTCCGCGCGTCGTTCCGGCGAGGTCCATGTCGGCGATGATGCGCTCGGCGGTGTCCAGGTCCCCTTCGAGGCGCGACATCCGGGCGAGGCCGCTCATCACCGTCCGCTTCCAGAACGTCGACCCGACGCTGCGGCCGGCCTCGTCCGCGGCGTCGAGATAGGCCCTCGCCGTCTCAACATCGAGCAGGGCTTCGTAGAGCGTGGCGAGGGTGAAGTTGGCGAAGATCGCCCACTGCCGATGGCCGAGCTCCTCGGCGAGTCGCAGCGCCATCTCGGCCTGGTCGATCGCCTCGCCGATTGCATCGGTTCCCAGGACCATCCCGGCGCAACACCGGGCAAACACCTCGGCGGTCCGCGCGTCGATCTGGCGGGCTACGGCGATCGACTCATCGACCAGATCGCGCGGCGACAGACCATCCCGGCTTCCCGGAGCCGTTATACCGTTGACGACACTGCCGAGTGTCAACGCCAGCATCGCCAGGGCGGTCGAGAGCGTCTGACGGTCGTCGACCTCGCGCAGAACCGGGATGACGCGGCGATATTCGGCGACGGCTCCGATGTAGTCCTCGGCCAGATAGCGGGTGATGCCCAGAAGGTCGAGTGACTCGGCCACGCCCTTTCGGTCACCGGCGGTCTCTGCCAGCGCCAGCGCTTCCCCATGCAGGCGGAGCGCCTCCTCCGTCTCGGCCCTATTGGCGTGCCAGTTCCCCAGGCGGTTGAGGAGCCTGATAGAGAGGCGCTGGTCATCGCCGCGCTGGGCGACATCGAGCGCCCGACGGATCAATGACCCGGCCTGCTCGTAATCGCGCCCAGCCCAGAGGTTGCCCAGGGCGAGGAGGGCTTCGCTCTCCTCGATCGCGTCTCCGGCAGCCTGTGCTTGCCTGGCCGCCGCTTCGTAATCGGCCAGGGCGGCATCGAAGTCCCCATGGATCTCGTGGGCCTGCCCCCGATTCCGGAGCAGGGCGGCCGCCGGCGGCCGCCCGAGCTTCGCGCTGGCGTCGACCGCGTGCCCCAGCAGCTCGATCGCGGCGCCCGGGGAATACAGCGCCAGGGCCTGCCGCCCGGCCCGGTGCCCATACTCGACCGCCTCCGCCCAGGCCTCGGCCCCGATCGCGTGCCGCGCCAGATCGGCGGTCTGTGTCTCCGCCGCGGTGGGATCGGCCTGGAGGATGCCATCGAGGGCCTGACGGTGCAGCGCCCGCCGTTCCCGCACCAGCAGCCCGTCGTAGATCGCCTCCCGCATCAACGCGTGCCGGAAGACGAACCGGTCCGCCGACTCCTCGACGATCAGCCTCGCCGCGATCAACTCCTTGATGTCCGCGATCAGGGAGGCCTCATCGCCGGCCCCCAGCGTTTGCAGCAGCGCGAAATCGAACCGGCGCCCGGAGACCGCCGCCAGGGTCAACGTCCGCCGTGCCCGCTCGCTCAGCAGGCCCACGCGTTGGCGCACAGCCTCCGCCACGCTGCGCGGCAACACAAACACCCCGGCCCCACCCGCCGGATGCTCCATCCGGCCCCGACCGGCCGCCGGCGTCGCGGCCGACCGCAGCAGCTCCTCGACGAAGAACGGGTTCCCTTCGGATAACCGGTAAATCGTTTCCGCCAGGGACGCGCTGATCGGGGCATTGGCCTGCTGGCGGCTGAGCGCCCGCAGCATCGCGATCACCTCGGCCCGGGGGAGATGGCCCAGGCGCGCCTCCGCCGCCAGCCGCTCCCGGTCGAGCGCGGCCAGCGCCCCCGCCAGATCGGTCGAGATCTCGTCGTCGCGGAACGTCACCACGATCGTGATCCGGCGCCGCTCCGCCCGGACGAACCGGGCCAGCTGCACCAGCAGATCGAGGGTCGCGTCGTCGCTCCAGTGGGCGTCCTCGAGGACCAGCAGCACGGGCGTTTCGGCCGCGATCGCCTCCAGCAGCGACCGCACCGCCAGCGCCACCCGGCGCCGGTCCGACTCCCCCCGCGCCGTCGCGCCCGGATACTCGTCCTGCCCGCCATGCCTACCATGCGCGAACTCGGGCAGCAGCACCCCCAGGTCGCCCCCCGCGCCCGCCAGGATCGCCTCCGCCCACTCCTGGCCGACGACATCGGAGCGCAGCAGGTCCCGCAGGGGAGCGTACGGCGACGCCCGGTCGGCCGCAAAGCCCTGCCCGGTGAGCACCCGCATACCACGGCCGCGCGCGTACGCCGCCGCCTCGCCCACCAGCCGCGACTTGCCGATACCAGCCTCTCCGGCGACCAGGTTCACCCGACCGGCGCCATCCGCGGCCGCATCGATCCCGCGCCGCAGCGCGGCCAGGTGCATCTCCCGCCCGACCATCACCGGCGACACGAGCGGCACATCAAACCCGTCGGCCATCGCCCCCGTCCCCGCCCGCGCAACCGCCACATCTCATTGTCATGAATGCATCGTACCCAACCACACCCCAACCGCCTACCCAATCCACGGCCTGGCCATCAACACAATCGGGATCGATTAATCACAAGCGCATAAATCCGAACCGACGGAACCGCCCTGACTTCCGGCATCGTGTCTCCGGGCCGGGGGCAGTCTCGCCCACTTATCCGCTTCTCTCCGTATGCTGGCCACACGCACCCGCTCCACCTGGCTCACCCGTGCCCACGGCTCCCGCGACCGCACTCGTTGGGCCGCCTACGCCTGGGATGACCCCGATCCAGCGGCGACCCCAGAGGCCGCCATCCTCCAACGCCTGCTGGCGTCGAACGCGAAGCGAATGGGCTGGGGACCCGATCCCTACACCCGGCCTGCTTCCCCGGATCCGCGTCCTCGCGTAGAGAACAGGGCGGGTTGGTGCATCGCACCCCCTGGACATCCCGGAGGAAGGCCCGCGCGGCACCCGTATGGGAGGCCATCACCACCCAGGTCAGTGACGGCACCGGCCGGAGTTCGGGCCGCCGAGAATGGGCGAATGAGGGAAATCTGGCCGGCAAACAGGGGAGCGGGAGGCGTTGCCTCCCGCTCCCCAATTCGTTTCCCCGGTAGCCGCCGCGATCGACGTCCTCGTCGTGGCATCGCCCGATCCTGGAACACATGATCGTGTCCCGGTCGGTCGATGCCGGGTGCCCCCCTCGCTCGCCTTCGCCCGAGCGAGGGGGGCCGATCTGACGGGAAGCCTATCTCCGACGATCAATGATCGCCTTTGAAGAACCTGGCGGGACCGATGCTAGCTAACGCAACTTGTGCAGGGAACGAAGCTCTGCTGGATGAACTGATGATTGAACGGGCTGTCGCCCTGGAACACGATCTCGTTGTCGACCGTCCCCGGGCAAGGCCCCGGAACGGAAGGTACTGCCGACAAACGCTGCGTTGCCCCCACCGTCGGTGGTCAGCGTCCCGGCATAGATGTGAGAATCGAGACTGCCCTGGCTCGCCTGGTCGATGTACACGTCGAGCGAGGTGTTGGGCCAGCGCGCCCGTCAGGTTCACCTGGATATTCTGGACGCAGGAGCCATTGACGAAGCACTGCGACGTCCCGGCTGTTCCGGATCCTTGGCTGAGCCGACTGCAACGGCAGATTGCAGGTCGTGGGCAGTTTGCAGACTCCCCCCTCGCACACCTCGCTCACCGCGCAGCAGTCGGCCGACGTGGTGCAAATGCCGTTGGTGGGCACGCAATTGGGGACACACGTTCCCGTACTGGAACAGGTACCGTCTTCGCCATTGATGACGCAGGGTTCGCCGGGTGTGGGGACCGCCTGACAGCTTCCGTCGGCGATGCAAATCCCGTCGTTGCACTCGTTCGCTACGCCCGAGCAATCCTTCAGCGTGTTGACACAGCCCGTTCCCACGACGCAGGTGTCGGTGGTGCAGGCGTCGCCGTCGTCGCAAGCGGCATCGACCGGCGTGTTCGCACACACGCCACCCGAGCAGGTGTCGGTCGTGCAAGCAATCCCGTCGTCGCAATTGAGCGGCGTGCTGACACAGCCCGTCCCCACGACGCAGGTGTCGGTGGTGCAGGCGTCGCCGTCGTCGCAAGCGGCATCGACCGGCGTGTTCGCACACACGCCACCCGAGCAGGTGTCGGTCGTGCAAGCAATCCCATCGTCGCAGGAGATGCCGCAACCACCACAGTTTGTCACGTCGGACTGGATATCGATGCAGACACCGCCGCAGCAACCCTCGTTCGACGCACAGACGATGCCGCATCCGCCGCAGTTAAGCTCGTCGGACGAGAAATCCGGGTTAATCGTGTCCCCGTGCGCCGCGTGCGCCGGGACCGCGTTCTCGCTGACCTCGATGTATTCGAACGGGTTGGAGGCGGAGCCCGTCTGGTGGCAAACCCCAACCTTGTTGGCCTGTGCCCCTGCGCGGCGCAGGCCACCTAGCGCCAGGGAGCCGCCGATCGCGCCTCCCGCGATTTTGCGAAGCGCCTCGCGGCGGGAAACCCCCTGCGCGAGCCGGCGTGTTATGCCGTCGAACCGGTCCCCATCCATGTCTTTGCCCCTCTAAATGATGTCCCACGGCGCCACCGCATGGTGGCGCCGATACCCCTCAGGAGCGGCGAGCACATCGGACTCAGGCGCGCAAAGGCCGCACCGACCTCTCTGCAAGTGCGTATGCGCCGGAGCACGTCAGTATTCGCGTTTCCTTGTGCCCATACAGTACTCCCGATTGTGGCTGATGTCAACTTTTTCCACGATATCGCTATACTTGTCACCCTCCACTGTACGCAGGTACTGGTACCATAAAACTGCCCGCTTGGACGGCCCTCACCGTCCTCCCCCCGACGGTTCGGGTGGATATTGACGAAGCCGCCCCTGTCGGCATGCGTCCGCCCGAACCCCACCGCAATCGGCCGCGAGCCGGCGGTCGGGTCGGTGTCGGCGCACCTGGCCGATTGACGGGTCCTGAAGCGGCGCGTAAGGTGGCGCTAAGGCTCGCCGCGCGCGGGGGAGGCTCGGCGGCGGCGGGTCCGCGTCCCGGCGTGAGCCGGGAGGAGGGACGAGATGCTGCGCCCGGTTCTCGCGGCTTTAGCCCTGGTTGGGCTGCTGGTTAGCGGTCTCGGCGGCGCCGAAGCCGCCAAGCCCAGCGATACCGAGTACATCGAGGTCTACTACCCCGGCTGGGTGGACCCGCACCTGACCGTGGCGATCCAGGGCGGCGCCAGCGTGGCGCCGGAAACCCTCGCCGCCGTCCAGGACGCCATCGCCATCTGGAGCGATACCCTCCTGCGGGAGTTCGACGGGGCCGTCACGCTGACCAACGTAACCGGCGACCCGGCTGCCGAGGCCCAGGCCGACATCCGGGTGGTGCTCACCAAGAGCCGGGCCGGCGGGGTCCTGTTCGGCGCCTTCGCGCTCTGCCTGCCCAACAGCGGCTGCACGATCCTCCAGAGCTCCGTGCTCCACCCCATTCCCCAGCCGCCACCGGGCAAGCCGGGTCCGTACCCGTACGAGATCAGCCTGAGCACGGCCATGCACGAATTGGGACACGCGCTGGGGCTCGGCCACGCCCAGCCGATCCTGGAGTCAACCGACCTGATGGGCTACGGCGCCTGGTCGACCACGATCTCCCGGTGCGACCTGGCCGCCCTGGCGGTGGTCTGGGAGTGGGCGCTCGCCGACGAGGAACCGCGGCCACCGGCCGAAACCGCGGTCTACTGCTAGCCCCCGGCGACGGCCGCTCGGCCGTCGCCGGTCGCCTGCCGCCCCCTGTGTGGGCGGCAGGGGACCGGGACACGGATCCGGTGAAGATCCAATAGGACAATCCCGACCAGGCGACGGTCCCGGAGGAGACGATCCTGGAACGGCTGCTGGCGCTCAACGGGGAACGGGCAGAACCCCGGATTTCAATCCGGGTCTACCAGTCCTAGGTTACGCAGGAGGTGACGCCGTGACCGACCGCCTCATCCCCATCAAGCGCGTCGACGACATCCCCGACTTCGCGACCGAGGCCGAGGCCGCCGAGTTCTACGACACCCATGACCTCGCCTCCCTCCCGCCTACCCGTTTTCAAGCATTGACATTTAGAATAAATGTTCTATTATAGAGGCAAGCGGCACATCCGGCGGGGATGCGGGCCTGGGCAGCGCCCCACCCCGCCCGGCTCGGGTTTCCAGCCGTCATCCAGGCCCCAGCGCGCGCTCCCGGAGGAACCGGTCCTCGCCAGGTGGAGCCCCTGTAGACCCCGCTCCCCGATCCGCCCCCTCGTAGGACGGATGGGGTAGTAGCGAAGCGCGGACCACTAGGCCATCGACCGGCCGAACCCCGAACTCCCCCGCCCGGCCCTCCAGCCGGTATTTAGCCGGCTTCGTGGACCTAGCCAGGGGTCTTTAGCCCCGGGCGGCAGCCGAAACGGCATCGCCCATGACCAACACTCCCACTTCTCCCCGCTCCGGCAGGGGAAGGGGGCCGGGAGGTTAGGGGGCTCTCTCCGACTCCGTCCACCCTGCCCGTGTCACCACCGGCAACTGCAACGCCCGCTCCCGCTCCACCGCCGGTAACATCGCCGCCAGCGCCTCCTCGATCACACCGGGAAGGAATTTCTCGGCGGCGTAGGACTGAAGGTTGCCTCTCCGCCTGATGATTGGAACTCGCCCACCTACCAACCGGCGATCAGTGACCGATCGCCGCCGATGGGTCCTTACGAGCATGCAGGATTCGGCTGATCCGAATCTGGGTTGGTTCAATCACGTAGTAGGCCACCTGCTCTCCGACACGAAGTCCACGCATCCCCTCGGCGAGGTCGTCGCGCCGTTTCCCCAGTTCGGGAAAGTCCGCGAGACTTTCTATGGCCTCAAAGAGCTCCACGATGTACGCAAGGGCCTGGTCCGCGCCCCATTCCTCGATCCCATAATCGAAGATGCTGTCTCGATCGTCCTCAGCCCGCGGTGAGAGCCGAACGGGACGCCTACGCGGGGCCATCGGCGGGCTTCGGAGACACGTCGTCCGTCTCGACGATCCCAGCCCGGATCTTGGCCCGCTCCCACGCATCCATCCACGACGCGCGGGTCAACGGGACCGTCTCCCCTGCGAGCCCTTCAGCGACGGCCGCCCGCAGCGTTTGCATCTGCTCATGCTCGTCCAGCAGTCGTAGCGCCTCCACGATCACGTCTTCGGCGCTCGCGTATCTGCCGCTCTCCAACTTTTCCAGGATCTTCTCTTCAGTCTCTGTCGTGACCACGATAGGCATCGTGTTCCCCCTCACGTCAATCGGATCGTAGCACGACAAGGGACACAGTCTTACCCCTGCGTCCACCCCGCCCGTGTCACCACCGGCAACTGCAACGCCCGCTCCCGATCGAGATCGAGATTCCCAATATGAATCGATATCGGCGACTGCACCCACTTATAGATCGACTGCAGGAAGAGCCGCGTGAACTTGGCGACGTAGCCCGCCAGCCGCTCCCGCTCCACCTCCGGAAACATCGCCGCCAGCACGTCCTCGATCTCGCCGGGAAGCAGCTTCTCCGCGGCGAACAGGTGGAAGCAGGCGTCCAGGATCGGGAAAGGCATCAGCTCCTCCTCGCCCACCTGGTTCGGGGCCAGCTCCGGCCCCGGCTGCTTCTCCAGCACCAGCCCGATCCCGCGATAGCCCGTCTGCTCGTGCAGGTAGTCGAGCAGGTACATCACCACCGTCTTGGGCACGTTGGCCAGCACGCCCAGCGCCCCCATCAGGTCGCCGCCGACGGTGGTGTACCCGACCGCCTTCTCGCTCATGTTCCCCGTCTGCAGGAACAACCCGCCGGAGGAGTTCGACCAGTTCCACATCCGCTGCGCCCGCAACCGCGCCTGGATGTTCTGCTTGGTCAGCTCGGTCGGCTCCTGGCCCTCGTCCAGCATCCCGCGCACCACCTCGAGCTCGCGCCCAAACGCCTCCTCGATCGGCACGACCTCCAGCTTCACCCCCAGGTCCCGGCAGATCGCCGCCGCCGCCGACTGGGTCTCCTGCGAGTTGAACCGCGACGGCATCGTAAAGGCCCGCAGCAGCGACCCCGGATCATCGGGCCGCACCCTGCTCGCGTACCGGTGCGCGACCAGCAGCGTCAGCAGCGAATCTCGGCCGCCGGAGAGCGCGATCCCGATCTGCTTGAACGCGCCCGTCTTCTCGAAGTAGTCGCCCACCCCCAACGCCAGCGCGTCCAGGATCTCCTCGCACAGCTCTTCCCGGGCGCTCGGCCGGGGCGTGTCGTCCGGCAGGAAGAACGACCGGTTCGCCGGGACCGGATACGTCAACCTATCCCGCTGCGACGCAAACACCCCTGCCGGCACATCGACAATCGGGACCGGCGCCTGAGTCCGCGCGAAATCTTCCTGGTCGCTCCGCCAGGTCGTCGCCTCCGCCCGCAGCCTGGCCGTCCGGTCGAGATCGACGACGACACTCGCAAACCCCTCGCGGAAGCGGGGGGCTTCCAGCATCGGCTTACCGTTCTGGTTGACGAACCCGCCCCCGTCGAAAATGAGCCCGTCGTTCGCCCCGATCGCGTTGGTGTAGGCGATCGTGCACTGATGGTCCCCGGCCCGCGTCGCGATCAACTCCCGCCGCGTCCCCACGATCCCGACCCGGAAGACCGAGGCCGACAGGTTGACGTTCAGTTCCGCCCCGGAATAGGTCCGCCGCTTGATCGGCCCGTCCGCGCTCCACAAATCCTCACAGACCTCGACCGCCACGATGCCGAAGTCAAACCGGAAGAGCATGTCCCCCAGGGCGACGCCCCGGTGCGACTCCGCCATCCCGGGCACCCCCCGGGAAAACGTCCGCCCCTCGTAATAGATGTTGTAGGTCGGCAGCTTCTCCTTCGGCACCAGCCCCAGGATCTTGCCCCCGGCAACCGGCGCGGCGCAGTTGTAGCGCAGCCCGTTATGCATCACCGAAACGCCGCAGACGAACACCGCCGGCAACTCCGCCGTCGCCGCCGCAAACCGCTCGAGCTGCGGCCACTGCCCCTCGACAAACCCCTGCCACTGCACCAGGTCCTCGACCGGATACCCCCCGACGAGCTGCTCCTGGAAGACGCCCAGCGTCACCCCGTCCGCCGCCATCTCCCCGGCGACCCTGATCGCCCGGTCGACATTGGCGGCAAACGCCCCGACCGTGTTGTTGACGCTCGCAAGTCCGATCTTGACCAGACGCATGGTGGGAATCTCCGCTGGAGGCAGGTGAATCGCGCCGCTACCCGCGGCACGGTTACGTGGTCCGGATGATACCCCGCCCAACGCAACACCTAACTGTTGGTAAAACCGGCTGCCTCCGGCAGAGTAAGATTTGAATGCACGCGAAGGGAGTGCCCAATGACCGTTACCTCTCCCGCAAAGAACCACTATACGGCCGATGATCTCGACACCTTCCCCGACGACGGCATGCGCCGCGAGATCATCGAAGGAGTCCTCTACGTGGCTGCCGCCCCGTCGCTCGATCACCAGGAGGTCATCGGACGACTTTACGGCCAAACCCGCGCGCTTGTGCTGCCGCGTCGCCTCGGCCGAGTCTTCTTCGCCCCCGTCGATGTCCGCTTTTCGAATCACGACCTCGTCCAGCCCGACATCGTCTTCGTCCGTACCGAGCGACGCGGTATCTGCCGGGGCAACACAATTCACGGTGCCCCCGACATCGTGATGGAGGTCCTCTCGCCCTCCAACCGTGATTACGACTTCTCCCAGAAGGCGCGCCTTTACGAGCGCTACCGCGTCCCCGAGTACTGGGCCTTCGATCCGGTTGAGACCGCAATCACCCAGCTTGTCCTCACCGACGGCCGCCTTGTCCAGTTCCAGCCCGTTAACGGCCTATATCGCTCTACCATCATCCCCGAGCTCTTGATCGCCCCCAAGGTACTCTTCGCCGATTTGGACGCGTGGTAGGGGCCGTTATCGCGACGCCAACCCGACCCCTACCCGTTGAACGATGTCCAACAGCGCCTCGACATCTTCTTCTGTAGTGGCATAGTGGAGTACGTTCGCGCGCAAGTAGAACTTCCCGCCCAACACTGCCTGGGTGACGAACGCCTCCCCGCCCGCCTGGACCGCTTCCATGATGGCCTTGTTCAGCGTGTCCAGACCGGCATCGTCTCCCGTCCAACCGCGCGGCACGTAGCGGAAGCAGACGATCGAGAGCACCGGCGGGGAAAGCAGTTCCAACTCCGGCGCGGCGTCGATCAGTCCCCCCAGGTGCCTCGCCAACGCGTTGTGGCCCGAAATGGTCGCCACCAGCCCATCCCGTCCCGCCTGGAGCAACGTCATCCACAGCTTCAGCGCCCGGAAACCCCGGCTCTGCTGGAAGCCGTACTCCGAGTACCACGGCAGCCCACCAAACCCCTTCCCCTCTTCGGTCCACACATACGCCGGCACCAGGCTGAAGGTGTCCCGCAGCAGCGCCCCATCCCGGACCAACGCGCAGCCGCATTCCATCGGCACCGAGAGCCACTTGTGCGGGTCGATCGCGAGCGAATCCGCCCGTTCCATCCCCGAGAACATTGGCGCGGCCGCCGGATCGAGCACGCCCACTGCCCCGTACGCCCCATCGACGTGCAGCCAGAGCCCCTCGTCCGCGCAGAGATCGGCGATCTCGTCGAACGGATCGACCGCGCCGGTCGAGACGGTCCCGGCGCTGGCGGCGACGCAGAACGGCCGGTAGCCCGCCGCTCGATCGGCCCGAACGGCCGCCCGCAGCGCATCGACATCCATCCGGTACCCGGCGTCGACCGGGACGATCCGCACCGCCTCCGCCCCGAGCCCAAGCAACTCCGCCGCCTTGCGCAGCGTGGTGTGGCCCTCGCTCGACAGGTAGAGCGTCAGGTGCGGCCGGTCCTTGGCGTGCAAGCCCTCCTCGCGGTCGTTCCAGCCGTCCTGCCGCGCCGCCCAGTGGCGGGCCGTGGCGATACCGGTCAGAGAAGCCATCGAACCGCCGCTGACGAGGATGCCCATGCTGCCCGCCGTCGGGAACCCGACCAGCTCCATCAGCCAGCGGACGGCGCAGCGCTCCAGGTAGATCGCGGCGTGGTCACCGCCGGCGCAACTCGGCCCCATCGCCCCCGCCAGCAGCTCGGCGATGGCGCCAATCGGCGACGGCGGCGAGTTCACCCAACCGAAGAAGCGCGGGTGACCGTTGCCCATCGGCCGGGGAAGGATCTCGGCGGCGAACCGGTCCAGAATCGCGGCCGGCGCGATCCCGGTTTCGGGGAACTCCGCTTCAAGGAGCAGCGACCGTTCGTCCGGGGTCATCGGCGTGAAGACGGGCCTGTCCCGCATCCCGGCCAGGTAGTTGGCGGCCAGATCTACGGCCCGGTATCCGAGCGCTCGAAACTCCTCCGGCTCCATGGAGATCGCCGCCCGAGGTTCGTGATCCTGCGTGGCCGTCATCGCGGGCTCCTCTCCGGCTCCACCAGGGCCAGGTAGTAGACGGTCAACTCGGCGCCGAGGTTGGCAAAGCCGTGGCGGCAGGCGCCGTCGTAGGAGATGCTGTCACCGGCCCGGAGGTCGTAGATCGTCGATTCCAGCGTCAGGCGTAGCGTGCCGCGCTCGACGGCGACGTACTCCCGCGAACCATGACCGTGCGGCGGAAAGGTGCCGGCGTCCACCCCGGCCGGGATCTCCGTCCGCATGAACTCAACTTCCCGCCCCGGCATCGGCGGCGCCAGATTGCGCCGTTCCCAGCCGCTCGGGTCCCGCGCCACCGACTGCTCCTCCCGGCGGAGCACGACCACCGGCTCCGCCCGCTCCTCGCCCAACAGCCGGGACATGCTCACCCCCAGGCCACTGGCGATCCGGTGGAGCGTCAGGACGGTCGGGGCCTTGCCCCCCGTTTCGACCGCGGAGAGCATGCTCCGGCTCACCCCGGCCCGCTCCGCCAGGCTGTCCAATGACAGGCGCCGCCGCACCCGCTCGTTCCGGACCCGTTCGCCCAGCGCCGCCAGGTCCAAGCCGCCTTCGATCTCGATTCCGCCCCCGTTCTGGCCTGTCTCCGTCATAGTGAATACTATTCCACTATAGTGCCGCGCTGTCAATGGAACAGTCAGAACGACGCACGGCGCCAAGATGATCTTTTCTCTGGCACAGCAGCGCGTTCACAATCCTGCTAGGATGAACAACTTCCCGGGGCGGTTCAGCGGCTACCGTACTCGGCATCTTGCCCAGCACCACCTTCGGTCATCGCCGCGTCAGGAGTTACGACGCGTGTCGGACGTGGGTCGGGCCAAGCAGGCAGGGGGACGGATCGAGACGATCGTCCCGGTTGCTCCGGCCGCTCCCTCGCCGGCTTCCTCCCAATCCGGCGGCACCCTCCACTCCCTGCGCACGTACCCCGACTTTCGCCTGCTGCTGTCCGGCACCCTGGCGACCAACTCCGCCTTTTGGATGTATCAGGTCGCGGTTGGTTGGTTGGCGCTCGAACTGACCGATTCTGCCTTTTTCGTTGGCCTGACCGGATTCGCCGGGGGCATCCCGCTGTTGCTGCTCTCGATTCCGGCCGGGGTTGCCATCGACCGCGTCGACCGGAGAGTCGTTCTGCGCTACGCCCAGTGGGGCGTGATGATCGTCTCCGCTCTCTTCGCCCTGCTCGTCGCGACCGACCTGATCGCCCCCTGGTCGATGCTGGTGCTCTGCGCCGCCTACGGTACGGCGATGTCGTTCGTCTTCCCCACCAGGACCGCGATCGTGCCCTCGCTGGTACAGCGCGACGACCTCGCCAACGCGATCGCCCTCAACGCCGCCGCTCAGAACGCGACCCGTGTCGTCGGGCCAGCCCTGGCCGGCATCCTGATCGCGATCGTCGGGGTCACCGGCTCGTTCGCCGTCGCCGCCCTCCTCCAGATCCTGGCGCTGTCGTCGACGGCGCGCCTGCCGGCCAAGGCCGCAGGCGAAACCCACCGGGGAGCCGGTGGAAAAGGCAACCTGACCCATGGGTTGCGCATCGTGGCCGCCGACCCGTTTCTGGTCGGCCTCATCCTGATGGCCCTGGCGACGAATGTCCTGGTGATGCCCTACATCAACCTCATGCCGGTCTTCGCCCGGGACGTGCTGAATGTCGGCTCGACCGGCCTCGGCTTCCTCCTGGCCAGCACCGGGGTGGGGACGGTCATCGGCGCGCTCTGGGTCGCGCGCTCGATCCGGCTGGTCACCTGGCACCCGGCCCAGCCCCTCGCGGCGGCGGTCTTCTCCCTCCTGGTCCTGATTTTCTCGTTCTCGCCGTCGGTAATCACGGCCGTTCCGCTGCTTTTCGCCGCCGGCTGCGCCAGCGCCGCCTTTCTGGCGATCAATCAGACGTCCCTGCAGCTGCGGGTCGCCGACGAGTCCCGCGGCCGGGTCCTGTCGATCTATCTGCTCACCTGGGGCATGCTCCCCTTGGGCCAGGTCCTGGTCGGCGCCCTCGCCGACTGGCTCGGCACCCCGGCGGCCCTGGCGATCTCCTGCGTCGCCGCCCTCATCTGGATTGCCATCGTCGTGATCCGCATTCCGGCCACACGCCGCTGATTCAGACGGCGGGCCCGGGAACACCGAGGAGGGCATCCGCACGCTGATGAGCTGGGGTGTCGACAACATCTCGACGGATTTTCCGAAGTTGGCGATGCGGGTGGCGGGTGCGAGCGGGCATCGGACGCGCCCCTTGAATCGCGGATGAGATCCACCCAGCAAACGCCGATCACACAATCCGCATCACACGCCTTTGATAGCAGCCCAGTATTCTCGTGCTAGAATATAGGAGCCCGCAGAAGCGCGAGGGGATCATGACAAACCATCGGGTCTATCGAATGAGCGTCGCAAGTGTCTATCCTCATTACGTCGCCAAGGCAGAGAAGAAGGGGCGCACGAAAGCGGAGGTTGACGAAATTATTCGATGGTTAACGGGTTACGGTCAGGCCGAGTTGGAAGCGCAACTGGAAAAGCAGACGGACTTCGAGACCTTCTTTGCGGAAGCTCCTCAGCTGAATCCTTCGCGGGCTCTGATTAAGGGCGTGGTTTGCGGCGTCCGAGTGGAAGATATTGAAGATCCAATCATGCGGGAAGTTCGCTACATGGACAAATTGATCGATGAGCTTGCGAAGGGAAAGGCGATGGCGAAGATTTTGCGGAAGCCATGATGTTTCAGGCATCAGAGCCTCCGTACAAATTGCAGCACGGTTCGAGCGCGATACATTGAAGTCCATAGCTGGATTCAACAACACGTCGATCACCTGGATTAGAGCCAGCCTGCTGCAATAGATACATCGTATGGATTACAGCGATAGACCGAAGCGATCCTGTCTATCTCTGATCAAGTCCAATTTGGCTGAGCGAGCCGGTTCCGACGCCTGGCGAAGGACTATGAACGCTTGCCCGAAACGGTCGCGGGCTTACAATTGCTGGCAATTGCTTGCATGTTGCTCCATCTTTTGTTCTCCTTAGCCGCGCAAAGTCAAGAACAGCCTCTAGGGGGTGCGCCCCACCGTCTTGCGTGGTGCGATCGTTGCCGCGGTGGCGTCGTAGGGGAGGGTCTTGTGCCCTCCCGATGCCCGACGCAGGAGGGCATACGCTCCTGTCACGGCTACGGCCTGGCGGCCGTGGGAGGGCACCGGACCCTCCCCTACGACGACCCGCCGACGGCGACCGGTGCAGATCCATGAGGCACACCCGACTCTAGGCTTCAGCTCTCCGCCTCCGCTACGGCAGGAAGTAGATCCACTCCTTGGTGCCGAAGCGGTCGCGGACCAGCCGTTCCGCCTCTTCGAGCTCGTCGGGGGTAACGTCGTCGGGGGTCAGGCGGACCTGGGTGCCAAAGTGGGCGATCATGTGCTCGATGATGACGTCGCGGGGCAGGTCGGTCTGCTGGCGGAGGGGGCCAACGCGCTTCTCGGCGGAGGTCACGCCCTTGTCGCTCAGCTTCTCCTGGCCGATGCGCAGGATCTGCGTCATCAGGCCAACATTCATCTGATAGGCCATCGTGGTGTGATGGAGGACGGCTCCGCCGCGGCGGGCCTGGGCCGCGCCACCGATCTTGCCGCCGGTGGAGGTGATGTCGTTGAGCGGCTGGTACCAGGCATCGACGCCGAGCTCCTGCAGGGCATCGACCACCCAACCATCGAAGAACTCGTACGACTCCTGGAAGGTCATCCCGGCGACCAGCGACTCCGGAGCGTAGATCGACCAGGTGATCGCCCCTTCCGGCTCGATAAACATCGCGCCGCCGCCGCTAACCCGGCGGACAAGCTCGACGTTATTGGCTCGCATCGCCTCCTCATTGACCTCGTTCTTAACCGACTGAAACCGGCCGAGAACCACGCACGACCGGTCCCAGCCCCAGACCCGGATTGTGGGTGGCCGCTCGCCGCGGCCGACGCGGAGCGTCAGCACCTCATCCAGGGACATGTTCAGCAGGGGTGGCCGGGGAGTGCCGGGAATCAGCCGCCACTCCGCCCCCTTCCAGCGGGCCTGGCGCTGAGCGCGATCGGCATCGGTCTCGGTCCCAGTGACCGCATGGATCAGGTCGGACGCCGCCGTTATACCCCGCTCACCGGGATCGCTCATGACCCGACCTCCTGTCCCAGATCCTGATTCGAACCGCCGCCCGCGACCCCATTTGGGGCCAGGGCGCGCCGGACGGCGGTCGCGATTCCCTCCGGCGACGATCCCAGCAGTTGCGCCTCCCGGCGCAGCCCGTAGCGCACCTTCTCCGCGATCTCGCTTTCCGAAAGCTCGACCGAAACACCTTCCAACGCGCCGGTCAAATCGCTGAGCGCATCCTCGGGATAGAGGAAGAAATCGCCGCTTACCATCACCTCAGAGAGGGTGCCATCCTCCACTTTAAAATCGACCACTATCAGCTTGCCGCCGGGTGTCTTGTACTCGCCGTGCATGCGTGCTCCTGGTAACGAGGGGGACAGGGCTGCGGCCATGAGGGGAACACGGCTGCGCCGTGTGGGGGACAAGGCTATCGCCTTGAGGGGCAGAGGGGGAGAACGCCCCGTCCCCTCCCCCTCTCCCCCTCAGCCCGCAGGGCTGTCCCCCTCAGGGCGATAGCCCTGTCCCCCCTTCTCTCCCCGCAGAAACACGTCAACGATACCTGCCGCGCGTTCGCCGCTGATCACCGCGCCGTTGACGCTCGAATCGACCGTGACTTCGCTCGCCAGGAACAGGCCCGGCGTGGCGGTCCGGTTCCCGGGCAGATTCTCGTGGATGCCGGGCGGTTGCGCGAATTGCGCGAACGGAACGCGCACCGTGGTCAGGATCGACCAATCCTCTGGGGTGTGCCCGAGGACTGTGACGGCGTCGGCATGCAGCCGGTTGGCCAACTCGTCGTCACCGTACCGCTCCAGCGGCTCGCCAACCGCCGCCGCCGCGATGAGGTGCTTACCGGCCGGGGCGTAGCTGGGTTGCACGGTCGAGAGCGGCGCGATCTCGTTGAGATCCAGCTTCCTGGTACCGTCCAGGACGATCTTGGCTCCGATGCCAGGATCGCGCGATCCAATGAGGTAGGTCGTCAAGCTGGCCAGTCCTTCGGTCGGTATGGATTCGATCCCGGTCAGGGCACGTGCCGCCGGGGGATCGGTCGCGACGACCACCGCCGCCGCCCGGATCGTCTCCCCGCCTGCGCGGACACCGGTCGCCCGTCCTCCCTCCAGCACGATCTCCTCGGCTGCGGTGCGCAGGCGCACAGCGCCGGCCGGCAGCTTCTGGGAGAGACGGATCGGCACCTGGCCAACGCCCGCTTCGGGCAGCACCGCCGACCCCTGCAAGAACATCTTGAGCGTGAACAGGAGCGGCCCAGCGCTGCCATTCAAGCCGGGATCGAGCGTAATCCCGCCCCAGAACGGCCGTGCGAACCGGTCGATCAACTTCTCGGAGAATCCGGCTTCGCGAAGCACATCGAGGCTGGATTCGGCCCCGACGGACTCGGCCGCCTCCCGGGCGCTCGCCCAGGGAGCCATCCGCGCCTTCGTCCCGAATGGGCCCAGCCGGATCTTGTCCGCCGGGGTGATGACCGAGTTGGTCAGGTTGCGCAGGATCGAGCCCGGGTGGCGGCGCGGATCCGCCAGGGGCACAAGCCGCTTGCCGGTCCAGACCAGGGCGCCGGCGTCGAAGGCCCGGGGCCGTACCGTCGGCAAGGAGACCCACCGGCGCAGGGCGGGATAGCCGTCCAGGATCACCTGGTAGCCCCGATCGAGCAGGTAGCCATCCGGGTGACGATCGGTGCGCACGCGGCCACCGATCCCGTCCGACGCTTCCAGGACCACGACGTTGCGGCCTGCTGCATGAAGGGCCGCCGCGCAGGTCAGACCGGCCATCCCGGCCCCAACGACGACAACCGGGGGCAACTCCCGCGCCTGGACACCTGCCGGCGTTCTCCGCGGTGCTCGCTTGTGGCGTGCTCATCTTCGCCCCCTCGCCTCCTGCACCGATGCGCGGCGCCTCGCCGTGACAATGCCAAACCTGCCCAACCATCCAATTGCCGAGATTGGACCCTATGGGCGCATCGCCGCGCAAGGAGCGGCGGTCGCGCCCGGCACAATTGTGCGCAGGCCGGTCAAGGGCGGATAGATTTGGGGACAAGGTGGCCGTGTCTGGGAACGCCACTTCGAGGTCGCGCGTGGGGTCTGCGGCGCGAGGTGGGCCAGTAAGTCCGGCGGAATGCCCCGGAGATCCGGGAATGCCGCGGCGATCCGACTGGTTCAGGGGGGCGAACCGTGGCGTCCGCCCGGCTGCCGACACTCAAATACCGCTCTGAGGAACGGCGTTTCGGAACCGTCTCCCGCGTGGCCTGGACGCGAACGGATCACGCAAGGTCCGCCCCTGACGCCGGCCACCCCGCTCGGAAGGGTCAGATCGCGTCGGACCGCGATCCCCCGGGCGACGCCAAAACGGCGTCCCAGTCTCCACTATCTCACCGAACCTACTCGCCCCTGGCCGCCGAATCCTCACCAACACCGATGTCAGCCTGCAATTGGGGCCACCAGTCTTCCTGGGAAGAGGCCGGGCGGGTCGCCTCCATCGACTCGGCCCAGCGGTCGATCACACCGGAGGCGTACTCCCGCAGGGCCGCCTGACTTCCGTGCTCCGGGATTAGCCATCGTCGCCCGATCTGGGCGTGGAGCACCTCGTCGGCCCAGTCGTAGTCCTGCATCGAAATGGCGAACTCGTCGCCGGATTCGACCGCCACATCCCACTCGTAGCTCTTGCCGGTCTTGCGCGCCATCAGCGATTGCTCGATGCCCCAGAGCACGACATGGGCCTCGATCGGCTCGAACTCCGTATTAAGGGTGTGCGAAGCGGCCACGCTGACGGGGTAGCGGGTGAAGGGGATATCTCGGCGGAGAAGCCGATCTCGCCGAGCATGGCGTGGCGTGTTTCGTCCCACAGCTGCCGGCTGAGGTCGAGGTAATACTCCCAGGGCTTGCCATCCGTCTTGTACAGGATCGGCGCCATCCACTCGGGCACGTCCATTTCGCGCAGCCGCTTTGCCATGAGAGCCATCACGCGTTCCGGCAGGGGCCGCGATTCGTCCCGGTAGTAGGCGTCGAAGGCGGCAGCCCGGTTGAACGGATCGACGAAGCGCACGTCGCGCCGTGGCACCGGGTCCATCTCGTAGGGCCGGCCATCGGAGCGAGGCACAGGGAGCGCGGCCGCCTCGGCTTGGCTTGCAGTCGGGCCAGCCTCCAGGCCGTCGAAGATGCCTCCAGCGGCGTCACCATAGGCATTCAGGTGCGCCACCCAGGTGTCCGCCCGCGTCCCGGGCCTCCGGCGTGGCCGTCAGGGCCGCCAGGGCCTGCTCTCCCCAGGCGATCATCTCTGCCTCGTCGAGGAGGAGTTGCCGGCAGATTCGCCGGGTGGGGTAGTCGAGCATCGGGTTGGACTCGGCCAGCAACCGCTCGGCCGCGCGCACGATCTCCGGCCGGATCGAGCGGATGAGCCCGGCCAACAGTTCGACCGTGTCTTCGGCCCGGATCGCCTCGTCCAGCCAGGCTTCCAGGCGCGGGTCCGGCACCTTGTCGAGCCCCAGCGGCGGCTGGCGCATTTCGGCCACACGCCGGCGGAGGAGGGTTGCATGCTCGGCGTCGAGCCAGAGGTGCAGCCCGAGGGCGCACTTCACCTCCCACTCGGGGGTTCGAGGCAGGTGGGCCGCCTGCAGGCGGTTCAGCCTGGCCTTGACGTAGGCAAGCCGCTTCAGAAAACGCACCGTGGTCTCGACCGAGAGACCGGGGGTGCTCGCCTCTTCGTATGTGCACAGGCCGGCGAGCGGCGGGATTCCCAGATTGTCGATGGTGATCGTGCTGGCCATCGGACTCCTCATCCGGAACGGATACAGACAGCCGGGATGGATGCCGCCGCCCGGCTCAGGCAATGCCGTTGAACACGCCGAGCATTCTGGGGCTGACGCCCGGATTTTCGGCCACCACCACGGTAGCGGGTCACGAGCAGGCTGTCATCCGTCCAAAGGTGGCGGATGAGTCATGTTGCGATCCGCGCTGCGACTACCTACTCCGCGATTCCGACGCAAGCTCGCTGAGCCAGCGGTGACCCGGGTGGACGATCAGCAGGGCGTCCGCCAGCCAGCGCCTGGAATCACCAGGTAACAGCGGTAGGACGTTCGTGAAATCCGCGTCGTCTTTCGGGCGGCTGGCTCCCGCCTTGAACAACAGCGTGATCTCCGGCCGGCAGTATGGAATGCCCATTTCCGTCCGCTGGATCACACGGTCATATGGCAGCCGGATGCGCTTGTCCCGCCTGCAGACCCACTGCCCGTCTGCGGACGGCTCCCGGAATATGTCGAGCCGCCAGAGTCCAGAATCCGGTTCCCGGATCCAGGTCTGATGCTCCTTCTCAAACTCCGCTCCGGCGGTGGCGAGTGGCCAGGCGGTGCCGTCGCCGATGACGAACATCTCCATCTCGGGGAGGGCGGCCGCCACCTCGCCGAAGCGCTGGTGCGGTACGGCGATCTCGAGGTCGTCGTGCTCGCGAGTCTCGCGGCCCAGGAAGAGATCGATCGACCACCCGGCCGCGACGTACCAGGGAGCGGCAACGCCGGCCAGACGGCGGGTGATCTCCTCCGGCCGCCAGGCGGCCCACCGGGTGTCGTCAGGCTCAAACGCTCCCGTCTCGTTACCATCGTCACGTGGCGATTCGTCCATCGGCACCCCCAGCCTCCCGCCGGTACCCGGCTAGCCGGCGAGGTCTCTTACGACCAAAGCCCGAGGAGGAGGTCCAGCGCCTCGTAGAAGAGCCAGCCCAATATGACGCAGATCGGAACCGTCACCACCCAGGCGGTCAGAATCCGGCCCGCCATACCCCAGCGCACCGCGGAAGCGCGTCTGGTCGCGCCGACGCCCAGGATAGCCGACGAGATCACGTGGGTGGTCGAAACCGGGATACCAAGGCGGCTGGCAATCTCGATGACCGTCGCGGCCGAGGTCTCGGCCGTAAAGCCGTCGATCGTCCGCAGCTCGACCACCTTGAGCCCCATCGTCTTCACGATCCGCCAACCGCCCATCGCGGTGCCCAGCCCCATCGCGGCGGCGGCCGAGAGGATCACCCAGAGAGGGACCTCAAACTCGTCGCCGCTCCAGCCGTGGTAGGTGGCCAGCGCCAGGGTGATGATGCCCATCGTCTTCTGGGCGTCGTTGCCGCCGTGGCTGAAGGCCATAAACGCGGCCGAGCCGATCTGGAGACGGCCGAAGACCCGATTGACCAGGGAGGGACGGCGGCGAGCCACGAGCCAGAGGAGACCGACCAAGAGCAGAAAGGCACCGAGGAACCCGAGGACCGGCGAGATCACCATGCCGCGCAGCACCTTCGTGACGCCATCGACCTCGATAGCGTCGGCACCCGCCGAGGCCACCCCCGCTCCAACGATCGAGAAGACGAGCGCGTGGCTCGAGCTGGACGGGATCCCCTGCCACCAGGTAACCAGATTCCAGGTAATTGCCGAAAAGAGCGCCGCGACGATCAATCGCTGGGTCGCCAATTCCGGCGAGATAATCCCGGCCCCAACCGTCTCGGCGACGGCCGTGCCGGACAGCGCCCCAACGACATTCAGCACGGCCGCCATCAGGACCGCCTGGCCAGGCGATAACACCCGGGTCGCGACCGAGGTCGCGATCGAGTTGGCGGTATCGTGAAACCCGTTGATGAAGTCGAAGGCGAGGGCGAGGACCACGATGAAGACGAGGACTAGCAGCTCGGCGTCCAGGCTAGGCATACTTCAACAAGATGCCTTCCAGCGTGTTCGCGACGTCCTCGGCCCGATCGGTGGCATCCTCGAGAAGTTGATAAAGCTCGCCCCAGCGTAGGGCGTGGATGAGCGAAGGGACCTCCGTCACGCCGTCGTACAGTTCGTCAAGTGCAACGTTGAGGGCATCGTCGGCCTCGTTCTCGGCACGGTGGAGTTCCAGTACGAATTTGCGCAGATCTATTGCACGCTTGCCAACCTCGCTCAGGAGCGGAATCGCGCTGGCCATGTTCTCGGCCTGCTCGGTCAAGATCCGGGCAAAGAGCTTAGCGGAATCCGTGGACTCGTTCAGCTTGTAGAGACGGAATCGCTTTCCGACCTCTTCCAGATCGTCGACAAAGTCGTCGATCCCGCCCGCCAGGCGCTGGATATCGTCGCGGTCGAGAGGAGTCACAAAGGTGCTGTTCAACCCCTGGTAGACGCGGTGGGTGATCTCGTCGCCATGGTGTTCGAGTTCGCGGAGGCGGCGCACCTTGCGCTCGATGTCGTCGCTACATGAAATGATCTCGGCGAGCAATTGGGCCGTCGCCAGGGCATTCGCCGCAGCTTCGGCAAACAGATCGAAGAAGTGCGCGTCCTTCGGGAGAAACCGGGCCATCACCATTACGGATATCGCCTCCAACCGCACCAACCACAACGAAACGGGCCAATTCTAACGAAGATTAACAAATCGTGTTGTCAATCAAGCATGACTCCGGCGAGTCGATGACCAGCAAAGATGTCGGCATGCCCATGTCGATCAGACCGCCAGCAACCGAGAAGCGGGCAAATTCGGCAGCCCGGAGTCACATACTAGGCCTGCGACGCCGCGACAATACCCGGCTGAAACGAAACGCTGCGTGGTGCGTTGATAGATTAGGCAACCGCGAAGGGCGACCGCCGCCTCGCACCTTGGCAGACAAGAACATCTGTGCTATTCTGCAGTTGCCTTCATCGCTGGGTTCGACGCCGCTCCCCACGCGGCTCACCAGGCTGGCGGCCCCTCCATCTTTTCCCCTCCCCACATCCCCGAGCCGCCGGTTCCCCACACCGGCGGCTCACCCCTTTTCAGGCGTCCGGCGTCGGGCGGGCACCATGGGCCGGAAGCGTCCGCCATCGTAGCCGCGACGGACCTCTGTCCGCCCGGCAACCGACCGCGTGGACCGGGGATGGGAACGCCGTCCCCGAAGGCGAACGTCGTTGTGGCGACCGGGCGGACACGGAGGTCCGCCCCTACTAATGCACAACATGCCCAGCGACGCCGGACGCGGACAGTCTCACGTCTCGTTTATCACCACCTTGAACCGGTCGACGTGCTCCTCGTCGAATTCGACGTGGCGCTCGACCTCCTCGTCCAGCATGATCTTGCCGCCGGAGGCATCGATCGCGGTGCGCTCCCAGTCGCGCAGCGTCAGGTTCATCAGCAGCGAGATCACCTCGCCCCGGGCGGTGTTGAACCCGGCCAGGGCCGCCTCCGGGTCGGGATCTTCGCTCCGGAACCGCGACTCCGGCAGGGGCCGCAGGACGGGGTCGCGCTGGCGCAGCATCGTCTGCAGACGCTCCAGCACGGCCAGGTCGCGGTCGCGCAGTTCGGCGATCAAGCGGGCCGCTTCGGCGGGAACCGCACCGCTCCGCTCGTCGAGGCCCTGGCGCAAGATCGTCGGTGTGCCGATGAGCTCATCGATCAGATCCTGATAGCTGTCCAGCATGGTGACCTCATTACGAGACGTGAGACGTGAGACGTGAGTCGTGAGGAGTGAGAGGGCGATGACCCTCGATCCGTTCCCGGCTCTCGGCTCTATTTACTCACGTCTCACGTCTCACGTCTCTTCTAGCGGCCGACGGTGACTTCCCAGGCGAGGCCAAAGGGATCGCGGAAGGCGATGGAGGTGGCGCCGACGGCCAGGGTGACGAACCCGCCCATCAGGACTTCGCCCTTGATGGTGGCGAAGGTCGTGCCGTCGACCCCGATCGAGACGTGATCCAGGATCGAGTCGATATCCAGCCGGGCTCCCCGGCCGACGCGCTGCAGGGCAAGGGTCAGCGGGCCGTTGCGCAGGGTGGTGATGTCGGCCTCGGTGCCGTTCGCCCGGGCTTCATCCCAGTGGTAGTCGCCGTTGAGGGGCACGAGCGTGCCGCCCGGTCCCCGGCGCGATCGCCCCACCAACTCCATCCCGAAGAACTGGGTGTAGAACGTCTCGGCCTTGGCCAGGTCCAGCACACGGATCGCGACATGGTTGACTGCGCGCACGATGATCCCCCGTCTTGCCGTTGTTTCGACGACTTGTCGCTCGACCACCGCCACCGCTGACGTGGCGCCGCCGGTGGCCGGCGTGGCCGTGGCCACTCGCTGGGTGCCCGCAAGGTCTTCAATAACGTGGTCGCCGATGCGGGGCAAGGACCGCTCGACCCAGGGTTGGTCACGGCGAATCGCCGCGACCATGCTGCCACGTTCGGTCGATTCAAATGTGAGGCGGTCTCCGCCGTGGAGCACGAGCCGGATATCCGGCCGCGACGCCCCTAGCGAATCGAACCACGTGTAGAGCGAATCGATCACGAGCAGGGAGTGGGCCGCCACCGTGAGATCGACCAGCGGATCGTCGTACCCCAAACCATGCCCGGTGCGCACCACGACGACCTGCGCGTCTCCCGTGCGCTCCACGGCGATACTGGCGTCTTCCACCAGCGAGCCCGGGACCTCCAACAAGAACCGGTACGCCATCTCCCCCCGCCTCTCCCACGATCGCTCTCGAGTGACCTCGCCCGCTGGCCCGATTTCGGCGGCCCAAGGGCCCTGCCAACCTGACCAGCCACACCTTAGCCCTACCCGGCCCCCAAACGCCGCGATTGTACCGTACCGCCATACCCCGTTCGGAATCGTTCGACGGTGGGTTCCACGCGGGATTGATGGAGGCGCGGAGGTCGCGGGTTTTTGGGAGCGGTGACGGGACGGGAGGCGCCGTCTCCGCTGCCGCCCAGGGCCACCGCCGCTCCCGAAAGACCTCGATCAGTTCCGCAACCTCCATCAATCCCGGGTGGAGCGGGCCGCCGCGAAGCTCAGAACGAGGCGCTCAACCCCTGCCGCGCAGCGTCCCCGGGCTCTGGCCGGTGACGCGTTTGACATGGCGGCTGAGGTGGCTGGCGGAGTCGTAGCCGCAGGCATGGGCGACCGCTTCCAGGGACAAGTTCGAGTTGCGGATGATCCCCAGGGCGTGTTGAACCCGGATCGCTTGCAGGTAGGCCATCGGGGTACCCGCCCGGTGCCGGCTAAACAGCGACCGTAGACCCGAAGGCGATATGCCGATCTCGCGGGCCACGTCCGCGATCATCACCTGCCCTCGGGAGGACTACGAGTTCCAGGTGTAGGGCGCCTATCAAAACCGCTCGGCCGTACGACCCTGGGTTGAAATCCAGGGCTGAGGACGACAACGTCTGCCCGGCGGATTTTGATAGGCACTCTTAAAAGTCCGCCACGGCTGATATGCGTAGGGGCGGACCTCCGTGTCACCTGGGCCAACTAATTCCCGGTAAGCTGGAGGGGCGCGGCGGTTGGCCGCGTGTCCCCGCCCCCGGAGGTGCCCGCGATGCCGGCGTTGCCCGCCCTGCTCCCCGCCGCCGCCGCTCCCGCTCCCGCCGCCGACCGCCCGGTCCTGGACCGGGTCGAGGCGGTCCTGACCGAGCTGGCCGCCGGCCTGGAACCGGCGGCGCCCGGCCCGACCGGCCGCGGCCGCCCCCGCATCTTGCCGGCCCTGGCGCTGTGGGGCGGCCTCCTCGTCTGCGTCCTGCGCGGCTGGACCGACCAGAAGGGCCTCTGGCGGCTGCTGGCCGGCACCGGGCTGTGGCACTTCGCCCCCTTCCCCGTCTCCGACGAGGCGGTCTACAAGCGCCTGGCCGAAGCCCGGCCCAGCCCGGTGGCCGGCCTCTTCGCCGACCTGACCGCCCTGCTGGTCGCGCGCCGCGAGCCCCACGCCGACCGCACCCTCGCGCCCTTCGCCCCCGAGGTCTTCGCCCTCGACCAGACGACGCTCGATCCGGTCGCCCGTCTCCTGCCCGCCCTGCGCGGGATGCCGCCAGGCGACGACCGCCTCCTGCCGGGCAAGCTGGCCGGGGTCTTCGACGTCCGCCGCCAGCTCTGGCGCCGCGTCGACTACCTGCCCGACCCGCGCCGAACGAGAAGCTCGCCTGCCGCGAGTTGGTCACCGGGCTGCCCCGCCGCAGCCTGCTGCTGTTCGACCTGGGCTACTTCGCCTTCGCGTGGCTCGACGACCTGACCACCGGGGGCTTCCGGTGGGTCAGCCGCCTGCGCGCCAAGACCAGCTACGAGGTGGCCCACGTCTTCTGCGAGGACGGCGACACCCGCGACGCCCTGGTCTGGCTCGGCCGGCACCGCGCCGACCGGGCCAAGATCGCCGTCCGCCTGGTCCAATACCGCCGGGGCCCGACGCTGCACCGCTACCTCACCAACGTCCTCTCGCCTCGGCGCCTGCCCCTGGCCGAGATCCCCCGCCTCTATGCCCGCCGCTGGGACATCGAGATGGCCGTCAACACCGCCAAAACCGACCTCCACCTGCACCTGCTGTGGTCGAGCAAGCCGGCGGTCATCCTGCACCAGGTCTGGGCGGTGCTCACGATTGCCCAGCTGCTGCAAGCGCTGCGGGTGCTGGTGGCGGCCGAGGCCCGGGGTCGACCCGTTCGACGTGTCGCCGCCGCTGCTGGCGAAGTACCTGCCCCAGTACGCGGCGCGGGGCCATGGCGATCCCGTCGCCGCCTTCGCCGCCGACGGCCGGCGGCTGGGGTTCATCCGGCCCTCGCGCCGGGTCCGTACCCCCCGCCACGCCCGCCGCAAGCGCGACCGCCGCACCCCAGATCCGATTTAGTTGGTCCACGTGGGCATGCCTCGCCCGGTCGCTGGCCGCATCGGAACGAGGGGCACCGCCGTTCTGTCGGGAAAAGGGCGATGCATGCATCGCCGCTACGCGGGGGGCCGGGTAGGCTCGGACGAGAGGACACCCTTTCGGTGCTGCAGTGGTTGAGACGGTGACCGATCAAACCCAGACCATGGTGCAGGAACACGCAGGCCCCGGCCCGCGTTGGGTGGGGCGGCCGCCGCTGGCGGGCGGTCGCCTCGTATCTCTGGGTGCTGCCGGCCCTGGCGCTCTACGGCCTGTTCACGATCGTGCCGCTCATCTCGGGGATCTGGCTGGCATTGCTCCGCTGGGACGGCATCGAGGACGCGGAGTTCATCGGCCTCGATAACTTCGAGCGGATGCTCAACGACGAGCGGCTGCGGGAGGCCCTGGGACACAACGTGCATCTACGCGGTTGGGACGGTCACCGGCAAGATCGTGCTCTCGCTGGCCTGGCCCTGCTCCTCAACCAATCGCTGCGGGGTAGGGCGTTCTACCGCACCGCCCTGTTCCTGCCGGTCGTGATGTCGTTCGTCGTGGTCGGCATCCTCTGGACGTGGATCTACAACGACGACTTCGGGCTGGTGAACAACCTGCTGCGCTCGGTCGGGCTGGGCGGGCTGGACCCAGGACTGGCTGGGCGACACCGAGAGTGGCCCTGTGGTCGCTGATCGGGGTCGACATCTGGAAGTGGTACGGCTTCCACATGGTGATCTTCCTGGCGGGGCTGCAAACGATCCCGACCGAGCTGTACGAGGCGGCCCGGATGGACGGCGCCGGCCGCTGCAAGCAGTTCACCAGCATCACCCTCCCGTTGCTGCGGCCGGTGATGCTGGTCAACGTCACCCTGGCGCTGATGGGGGCGATCAACGTCTTCGATATCCCCTACATCATGACCGAGGGCGGCCCGGCCAACTCGACCAACGTCATCGCCCTCCACATGTACTACCTGCAGGCGTTCAAGTTCAACCGCTTCGGGTACGGCGCGGCCCTCTCCTACGTCATCTTCCTCTTTATCACCATCATCGCCCTGATCCAGCTGAAGCTGCTCTCTCGCAACACGGCGGAGTACTGAGACATGCGCCCGAACCCCAAGAGGAGGACCGTCGCCCCCTACGCCCCTCTCCACCGCGGAGGGGGTAGGGGTGAGGTCCTTCCTGTGAACTCGACCGCTTTCACGCCGCAACAGAGACGCCGGCGACCAGACGAAATCCTGGCGTCACTGGCGAGCCACGCGCTCCTCGCGATCTTCGCGGTGATCGTGGTCTATCCCGTCGCCTGGATGGTCTTCGCCTCGCTCAAGGACCAGACCGATCTGCTCTCCAACATCTGGGGAATACCTAAGTCCTGGGCCTGGGTGAACTACCGGGATGCCTGGAACACGGCCGGGCTGGGCCGGGCGCTGTTCAACAGCATCTTCGTCTCGCTCTCGACGGTCGTGCTCGTGGTCGCGATTGCCGCCCCCGCCGGATACGCCCTGGCCAAGTTCAGGCTACGGTTCGCGACGCCCATCTTCCTGCTCTTCGTCCTGACGATGCAGGCTCCTGTCCCGGTCATTCCCCTCTATGTCCTGCTGGTAAAGCTCCACCTCACCGACTCGCTACATCGGCTACATCCTGCCTCTTGCCGCCGGAGGGCTGCCGCTCTCGGTCTTCATCTTCCGGGCCTTCTTCATCACCGTCCCACGCGAGCTGGAGGAGGCGGCGGTCGTCGACGGCAGCACCCGCCTGGGCGCGTTCCTGCGGATCGTCATGCCGATCTCCGACTCCGGCCATCGCGACCGTATCGATCCTCCAGTTCCTGGCCGCCTGGAACGAGTACTTCCTCGCGCTCATCCTGATCCGCTCGCCGGAACTGCGCACCGTGCCCCTGGCGATCCAGGTCTTCTTCTTCGATTGGGGCCGCACCGACTGGGGCCCGATCTTCGCCGCCCTCAGCGTGGGCTCGATCCCAATGATCGTCATCTACGTGATCATGCAGCGCCGCTTCGTCCAGGGCCTGACGGCGGGCGCGGTCAAGGGATAAGGGAGGGGGACAAGGCTGCGGCCTTGAGGGGGACAAAGCTGAGGGGGAGAGGGGAAGACGGCCTTTCTCTCCCCCTCTCCCCCTCAGCCCGCAGGGCTGTCCCCCTCACGGCGATCAGCCTTGTCCCCCTGCGCCCTGCCCTCGTATTTGAGAGGAAGGAGTGTCCACGTGCAGTTCGGATTTCTCACCGGCGATGCGGCCGACATTGCGAAGGCCGCGCGCCTTGGGTTTGACGGCATCGAGCTCAAGGCCGAGGCGTTTGGCAATCCGCGCACTGGCCCGCTCGATCCCGGCCTCGTGCGATCCGCCAGGGAGCAGGCGGCGGAGCTCGGCGTCACGATCACGGCCGTGGCCTACTACGGGCTGGCGGGCGGAGGTGGCGGGTCGGATTGGGTTACTGAGACCTACGACCACGTCTTCGACGCCGCCGAGGCGCTGGGCGTCAACGTGATCGCCAGCATGAGCGGCTTTGACCCCGACCGCGACTGGGACGGCAACATGCGGCTCTTCAGCCGACCGGTTCGCGCCGGTGGCGGAACGGGCGGAGGCGCGTGGCCTGCGCATCGCCTTCGAGAACTGGATGGGTTTTGGGGGGCGCCTGCCCTTCCGCCCGGTCAACATGGGCGGTTCGCCCGATACCTGGGACGCCTGGTTCACGGCGGTGCCCTCGCCCGCGCTCGGGTTGGAGTTCGATCCGTCCCACCTCTACTGGCAGGGAATCGACCATATTCGCGCCCTTCGCGAATACGCATCCCGGGTCTACCACGTCCACGCCAAGGATACGGAGATGCTGCCGGAACGCCGCTACCGGCAGGGCGTCAACGGCCTTCCCTTCCGGTTCCGCATCCCCGGCTACGGCGAGATCAACTGGGCCGCGTTCATCACCGTGCTGAACGAGATCGGCTACACGGGCGGTGTCGCGATCGAACATGAGGACGATATCTACGGGTGGCACACAGGCGGCGCACTCTATGACGAAGGGTTGGTTCGCGGCTGGCAAACCCTCAACCATCTGATTCATCCCGGCGGACAGCCCTCACCCCGGCCCTAAAGGGCCACCCCCCCTCCCAATCCTGGGAGAGGGGGCCGGGGGATGAGGGCTGGTATCCCCATCCCGACAATGGAGACCAACCTACGTGACCACGAACACTCCCACGATGGCATCGCTCGGAACCGGGATGATGGGCCAGCTGGCCCACCTTGCGAACTACGCCAGGCTGCGCGACGCGGGGGCATGCCAGATCGCCGGCGTGACCGACCTCAATCGGCCGCTGGCCGAGGCCGTGGCCGACGCCTATCGCGTGCCGCGGGTCTACGGCTCCGATGAGGAACTGCTCGCCGACCCGGCGGTCGATGGCGTGGCCTGCATCCAGCAGCGGCCCAACAACTTTCAGCTAGTGAAGATGATCCTGGAGTCCGGCAAGAGCGTCATCACCGAGAAGCCGATGGTCGGTCGGGTGGACGAGGCGGAGGAGCTGGTCGCGCTCGCGAGCAAGCAAGGTGTCCACTACGCCGTCGGCTTCATGAAGCGATATGACCCCGGCGTCGAACTCGCCAAGGACCTGATCGGCGAAGCCGTCGATTCGGGTTCGCTGGGGCCGCTGCTGGCGGTCGATTCGCTCTGCAACGGAGGCGACTGGCTCCACAACATCGAAGCCCCTATCCGGGTTCCCTCTCCCTCGCCGCTGCCTGGACCGGCCGCGGCGACCTACCCGGACGCCTGCCGCACGCAGGACGCCCGGGTCGCCTACGACTGGCTGCTCAACATCTTTTCCCACACCGTCAACCTCTGCCACTTCCTGCTCGGCATGGAGATGACGCCTGCATCCGCCCAGTTCCGCCGGAGCAAGGCGTTCTCCTCCGCGCTCTACGCGGGCGATGTTCTGGTGACAATCCGCGGAGCGATGTCGCGGGCCCACGAGTGGCGGGAAGAGACGATCCTGGTCTTCGAGCGAGGCGAGATCCGCATCGCCACCCCAACCCCGATGAACCGCCAGCGCGTGGCGGAGGTCACCGTCCGCAGCGCCGCCGGCCGTGCACCAACAACTGTCCACCACCATGCGCCGATCGGCTGGGCGTTCTACCGGCAGGCCGAAGGGTTCGTCGGGGCCCTGGCTGGCGGCGAACCGCCTCGCGCCCCTGCCTCCGAAGCCCTGCAGGATGTCCGTGTCATGCAGCGGATCATCGAAATCGCGGAGATCGCCTAGCCATGCAGATTCAGCAACTGGCAATAAATTCCGTCTCCACCCGGCAGTCCGGCCTTGAGGAAGCACTCTCTGCCTACGCCGAGGCCGGCTTCCGGCAGGTCGAGTTCGTCCTGCCGCACGTCAAGGAATGGCTTGCCCAGGGACACACGGTGGCCGATGCCCGCGCCCTGCTCAACGGCTACGGCCTGCGCCCGATCGGCGGCTTCCAGGTCGGACTCGAATGCTTTTCCGACCCCGATTCGCGAAAGGCGAACCACGCGCTTCAGCGCGAGAACGCCCGTCTTATCCACGATCTGGGGGGCGGCACGCTGGTCGTCGGCACCGATGGCCCGAGTGATCCGCCCGGGAAGACGCTTGCCGGGCTGGAGGTCGTGGCCGATACCCTGAACGGCTTCCTGCGGTCGATCGATGGTCTGGACGTGACCGTCGCCATCGAGTTCAACTGGGGCCCGATGGTCAAGAGCTTCCAGTCCGCGGTCCGCGTCTGCGAAGCGGCCGAACATCCGCGCGCCGGCGTCCTCTTCGACCCCGCCCACTACCACTGCACCCCGACGAAGCTGGAGCACCTCACGCCAGAGGCGGCCCGCTGGATCCGCCACGTCCACCTGGATGACATGCGCCCGATTCCCGGCGACCTGAGCGATTGCAACGCCGACCGGGTGCTCCCAGGCGAGGGCATCATTCCCCTCCCCGAGCTCATCGCCGCGATCGAGGCCGGCGGCTACACCGGCCCCTTCTCGATCGAGATGTTCAACGCCGACCTCTGGGCCATTCCCGCCGCCCAGGCCGCGAGGCTTTGCTACGAGAGCTTGTTACCGCTCTGCTCAAACTAGTCGGTTGGAGACGCAGAAGGCCGGGCAGCGCAGTGTCACGCTGCCCGGCCTAATTGCGTCAGGCGTAGTTCTCAGGGTGCAACAGTGATGTCAGATGCATCTATACATGAGCGACAAGGCACAGCAATGAGCACCATCGGCATCAAGGAACTCCAAGAACAGGCGGAAGATCTCGTCAATCGCGCCGAAGAAACCGGAGAGTCTATCGAAATCGTCGTCCATGGCCGTGTCGCGGCGCGCCTCGTTCCACCGCGCTGAACAGATGAGGTCGAACCTCTCTCCGAAGAAGAACGTGCTCAGACCGAGGCAGCATTGGCGCGGCTTAAGGAGATCGGCGAGGAAATCAGCAAGCACTGGCCAGAAGGTGTGTCCGCCGTCGACGTCATGCGCGATGTCCGTCGCGAATACTGACTTGCCTCTGGCGCGGGCTGCCGGCCGCGTCGATGTCCGCCTACCGGAGCAGGTCTCAACTCCGTCGAGTTGAGATTCCCGCGGATGCAGGAACCCTTCCACTGGGTGATACAGTGGTCGTGGCAAGACGTGGTCGATCAAGAAGGGCGCCGTTATGAGCACGATCGGCATCAAGGAGTTACGCACCGGCATCGACGCGGCGTTGCGGCGGGTTACCGACGACGGCGAAACGATCCAGATCGTCTCGGAGGGGCAGATCGTTGCCCAACTCGCGCCGGTCGATCCGCCGATGTCGGTCACTCCGGCTGCGGACCACGACGTGGACGCGGAAGATGACGCCACGTGGGCCGAACTCATGCGCCTCGGCGAGGAAATCAGCAAGCGCTGGCCGAAGGGGGTATCCGCAGTCGATGCCATCCGAGATCAGCGCCGGTTCTGACCACCCCGTTGTGATCGATGCCAGTGTGTGGATCAGTGCGGTTCTTGAACAAGACCGCTTTCACGCGCTCAGCCGCGCATGGCTCGATCGCCAACGGCGTCCGGTATTCGGCGTCCTGCTCCCGGCGCTCGCACTCGCCGAGATCGGGGGAGCGATCGGACGGATATCGGACGACAAGGTCCGTGCGCGGGCGGTCGTTCGCCGAGTTCAACGACTCCGCTCGGTGCATATCCACGCGCTTGATTACGATCTGGCGGTTGCAGCGACTAATCTGGCGATCGACCTGCGTATCCGCGGCGCCGACGCCGTGTACGTGGCGCTGGCGGCCCGTCTAACGCTGCCGCTGGTCACCTGGGATCAGGAGTTGCTTGAGCGTGCCGCCGGGCGGATCGAGGTCCGGACGCCGGAGCCTGGGTGAACTATCAGGCGAACCGGTTGGATCGACCATCGCGATGAGTGACCCACCTTAAACCGCACAATTCGTCCGACACCCATCGCCGGTTTTGCCCGAGATCGCGCGAATTCGCGTCCACGCGAACTTGTGCCGGCACCACAGGAACGGATGCCCGTCCGTGCTATCCTACCCATGGTGCCGCGGGTCTTCCGCGGGGCCAGGGCATGCCGTCCGCAATCAGATGGTGAGCCCTTCGGCCGGCGCGCACAACGCGACGAACGAGGCAACCGATGAGTGACCAAAGCGGGCAACCCCGGGGGGGTGCTACCGCCCCCGCGAGCGATCGACAGGCAGCGAACGGAGGTCCGGGATCGCACGGATCGAACGGCTCCGGCAACCAGCACGACTATCACGCTGGAACTGCCGGGAACGGAACCCACACCGCCGCCACGCTCGATGCGTTCTATGGCCCGAACGCTGGCTACGTTCTTGAACTCTACGACCGGTATCTGGTCGACCCGTCCACCGTCGATCCAGCCACCCAGGACTTCTTTAAGCCGTCACCCCAGAGATTCTGACGCCTCCCCACGGCCGGGACATCTCCGGTCGCGGCGCCCGTCGCCACCGGACCCGCCATCAATGTCAAGGCCATGGTTGGTGCGGTCGGGCTCGCCAACTCGATCCGCGAGTACGGGCACCTTGCCGTGCGGCTCGACCCGCTCGGCAGCGACCCGAACGGCGCACCGGAGCTGGTCGCCGAGTCCCACGGGGTGACCGAGGCGGAACTCGCCGCCCTCCCCGCCGACGTGGTCGAAGGCCCGGCCGCCGCTGGGGCGGCCAACGCTCAGGAAGCCATCGCCCGCCTCCGCTCGATCTACCAGGGCGCCATCGGCTACGACTTCGACAGCGTCCAGTCCTACGACGAGCGGATCTGGCTCCGCGATGCTGTCGAAACCGGCCAGTTCGTGCCGCGGCTCGACGCGGAGCAACAAACCGAACTGCTCGAGCGCCTCTCCCAGGTCGAAGGCTTCGAGAAGTTCCTCCACCAGACCTACCTGGGGGCGAAGCGCTTCTCGATCGAGGGCACCGATATCGTCGTGCCGATGCTGGACGAGGTGATCAACGAGGCCACCGCCGGCGGCACCCGCGAGATCGCGATCGGGATGGCCCACCGCGGCCGCCTCAACGTCCTGACCCACATCCTGGAGAAGCCGTACGACGCGATCATCCGCGCCTTCGAGGGGGGCGCCAAGACCGCCACCTCCGCGTCCGACTTCAATGATGATCTCGATGCCACCGGCGACGTGAAGTACCACCTCGGGGCCAAGCTGGCGAAGGTCAAGCAGACCGGCGCCCTGGTCGAGGTGCCGATCGTCCTGGCGCCCAACCCGAGCCACCTTGAGTACGTCAATCCGGTCGTGGTCGGGATGGTCCGGGCCTCGCAGGACATCCGCGACAAGGGCGGCCCGCCCGTTCAGGACGCCCAGGCGAGCATGGGCATCGTTCTGCACGGCGATGCCGCCTTCCCGGGCCAGGGGGTCGTTCCCGAGACGCTTAACCTCTCCCGCCTGAAGGGTTACCGCACCGGCGGGACGATCCACATCATCGTCAACAACCAGATCGGGTACACGACCGACTGGCAGGATGCCCGCTCCACGCTCTACGCCAGCGACCTGGCCAAGGGCTTCGAGATCCCGATCGTCCACGTCAGCGCCGATGATCCGCTCGCCTGCCTGCTGGCGGCGCGAATGGCGGTGGCCTACCGCACGACGTTCCAGAAGGACTTCCTGATCGACGTCGTCGGCTACCGGCGCTGGGGCCACAACGAAGGTGACGAGCCGGTCTTCACCCAGCCGGAGATGTACGCCAAGATCAAGAAGCACCCGACGGTCCGGACCATCTGGGCCGATCGCCTGATCGCGGACGGCGTCGTCAGCAAGGAGAAGGCCGCCGAGATCGACAAGGCGGTGATCGATGGGCTGGCGGCGATCCGCCGCGACATCACCGACGGCGCCCCGGCGCCGCCGGTGGAGATGCCGAAGCGCGGCTCCCGCCGTGAGGTCGAGACCGCCGTCCCGATGGAGCGGTTTCGCGAGCTCCATCGGGCAATCCACGACCTGCCGGACGGGTTCAAGCCCAGCACCAAGCTGCTGAGGATCTTCGATGCCCGCCGGGCGCTCCTCGATGCGGAGAACCCAAAGCTGGACTGGGCACACGCCGAGTCGATGGCCTTCGCGGCGATCATCTCGGACGGCACCCCCATCCGCCTCTCCGGCCAGGACGCCGAGCGCGGCACCTTTAGCCAGCGCCACCTCGTCCTCCACGACGCGACCACAGGCAAGACCTTCACGCCGCTGCAGGCCATCCCCCAGGCGAAGGCCTCGTTCGCTGTTTACAACAGCCCGCTGTCCGAGTCGGCGGTCGTCGGCTTCGAGTACGGCTACGACATCCACGCCGAGACGGTGCTGACCCTGTGGGAAGCCCAGTTCGGCGACTTCGTCAACGGCGCTCAGGTTCATATCGACCAGTTCATCGCCGCGGCCCGGGCCAAGTGGGAGCAGAAGCCGGCCCTGGTCATGCTCTTGCCGCACGGATTCGAGGGCCAGGGCCCAGAGCACTCCAGCGCCCGCCTGGAGCGGTTCCTCCAGCTCAGCGCCAACGAGAACATCCGCGTGTGCAACGCGACGACCTCGGCCCAGTACTTCCACCTGCTGCGCCGGCAGGCGGCCCTGCTCGACGACGATCCGCACCCGCTGATCGTGATGACACCAAAGAGCCTTCTGCGCCACCCGGAGGCGGCGTCGCCAGTGGAGGCCTTTACCCAGGGCACCTTCATGCCGGTGCTCGACGACCCGACTGCGCCGGAGCGGCGTGAGGCCGTCACCCGGCTGATCCTGTGCTCCGGTCGCGTCTACGTCGATCTGCACCTGGCCGAGCAGCGCGCCGATCCGTCCGTGGCGATAGCCAGGGTGGAGCAACTAGCCCCGTTCCAGAACACCGCCCTACGCAACCTGATCGCCAGCTACCCGAACCTGAGCGAGATCGTCTGGGTCCAGGAAGAGCCGAAGAACATGGGCGCCTGGTTCTTCATGGAGCCGCGCCTGCGCGCTTTGCTGGCCGATCCGGAGGGACTCAATCGGCCGATCCCGATCCGCTACGTTGGCCGTCCAGAGCGCGCCAGCCCCGCGGTCGGTTCGGCCGACCGCCACGCCAAGGAGCAGGCCAAGATCGTCGAACTCGCGTTTGCCAGCTTGGACGAAGCGGTCAGCACCGCTTCGTCCAACGGCGCCGCCAAGGCGGCGAAGGCCCCGGCCACGACCGCCCGGAGGAAGAAGGCATAGGATTGGCCCGGGATTAAAATCCCGGGCTAAACCTACGAAGTCCCTCCGGGACTGAGCACGAGGACGAACTCCATGTCCGCGCACGCGATCAACCTCGGAGAGGTTTCGTAGGTTGAGCGCCAGGTTTCAACCTGGCGAACCCGACCGCCACGTTTCGACTCATGTCTCACAATCATCGTCTCAAGGGGAACACACACGATGCCCGTCGAAATCCGAGTGCCACCGCTCGGGGAATCATTGGTTGACGCCGTGGTTGGCCAGTGGCTCAAGCAGGAAGGGGACTCCGTTTCTCGCGGAGAGACCGTCGTCGAGCTTGAGACCGACAAGGTGAATCTCGACGTCACCGCCGAGGATGACGGCGTCATCTCTCGCATCGACAAGCGGGAGGGCGATACCGTCACGGTCGGCGAAGTCCTGGGCATCGTCGGTGTCGGTAGCGGCAACGGGGCGTCCGAGCCCGCTGGGGAAGCACCCGCCCCGGCCCCGCAGGCCGTGGAGAGCGCTCCAGCGGCGGCACAGACCAATGGCGCGCAGCCTGCCCCGGCTCCTGCCCCGGCTCCTGCCCCGGCGCTCGCGCCCGTGGCCGCCGACGCGGCCATGATCCCCGGCGCCCAGCGAGCTGCGCCGGCAGTGCGCCGCCTGGCCGAGGAGTATCACCTCGATCTCAACCGGCTGGCTGGCTCCGGCCCCGGCGGTCGCATCACCCGCGAGGATGTCCTCGCCGCCTCCCAGAGCCAGCCAAGCCAGCCAAACTAGCCCGGTTGCTCCGGCCGCTCCGACCGCTCCGACCGTCCCGGCACCAGCGGCAGCACCCACGGCACCTGCTCCGGCTCAGGCGGCTTCGGCCCCGGTCGCACCCGCCGCCGCGCCCTCACAGGATGGCCGGGAAGAACGGGTTCGCCTGTCTCGCCGTCGCCAGACGATCGCCACCCGCCTCGTCCAGGCCCAGCAGACGGCGGCGATGCTCACGACCTTCAACGAGGTCGACATGACCGCGGTGATGGAGCTCCGCTCCCGGCGCAAAGACGCCTTCAAGGAGCGCCACGGCGTCAACCTCGGGTTCATGTCCTTCTTCACGAAGGCCGCGATCGGCGCCCTCAAGGCCTTCCCGTCCGTGAACGCGGAGTTGCAAGGCGACGAACTGGTCCTCAAGCACTACTACGATATCGGCGTCGCCGTCGGTGTCGAAGAGGGGTTGGTGGTTCCCGTCATCCGCGATGCCGACCGCAAGAGTTTTGCTCAGATCGAAAAAGAGATCGGCGAGCTGGCGGGCAAGGCCCGGGAAGGCAAACTCGCCCTCTCCGAGCTGCAGGGCGGCACCTTCACGCTGACCAACGGGGGCGTCTTCGGCTCCCTGCTCTCGACCCCGATCCTGAACACGCCCCAGGTCGGCATCCTCGGGATGCACGCCATCCAGAAGCGCCCGGTCGTTCGGAACGACGAGATCGTCATCCGCCCGATGATGTACCTCGCCCTCTCCTACGACCACCGGATCGTCGACGGGCGCGAAGCCGTCCAGTTCCTCGTCCGCATCAAGGAGCTGATCGAGGATCCGGAAAGCCTGCTCATCGAGGGGTAGGCAACATTCATCTCGGCGAGGACGACAACTTAGCTCGTCCTCGCCCCTATCGCATCACGCACATAAGTCGGTGAGACGTAGTACAACATGGATGTTGTGCAGGAGCCCGGATGGAGTTCCGCGTCCGGTTCTATCAGACGAGCGACGGCACGCGTCCGCTTGTGGAGTTCCTCAGGTCGCTGCAGCGTGACTCCCCCGATCTCCACGATCTCGTCGTCGGGGTCAAGCTGCTTGAGCAGAGACAACATCACGGGCCGCCACGGACGGACGGAGTCCAGGGCACCGAGGGGATCTACGAACTGCGGGTAGGCCGTACCAATATTGCCAGGGTTTTCCTTTTCTTCCGGCCGGGACAAGAGATCATTTGCACCAACGGGTACGTGAAGAAGGCGCAACGGCTCGATCGGCGGGAGGTGGAGCGGGCCGAACGCCTGAAGGCCGATTGGGAGGCGAGGAATCCATGACCACCAAGGCGGCGCGCCGAGTCCCAGAACCGAGTCCAGACGATGGTATCGACGATATCGATGCCTACATCGCAACGCTGACCGAAGAGGAGCGCCGTCGGCTCCCCGCCGCGGAGGCTGCCTTGGATCTCGCGGTGCTGCTGTACCATGCCCGGCAGAGTCGCGGTCTCTCTCAGGCTGCCGCCGCCGAGCTCGCCGGTTTTCAGCAGCAGGCCGTCAGTCGATTCGAGCGTGGCGGAACGCCTCAATGGGATACCCTCCACCGATACCTCCTGGCCCTCGGCTACTCCCTTGAACTCAATCTCGTCGACATCACCACTGGCAAGGCGACCGCCAACATTCTGACGGCACCCAGCGTAGCCGTAGACTGAACGAAACACGCGATGTCATGAAAGCTGCCGGTTCCGTGAAACCTTTTGGCCGCGCCGAGGCGATCGACGGGACCTCGTGATCCTCCTCATAGATTGGAGGGATCCACCCAATCCGGAAAATCCTCCGGCCGAGGTAGGTGCAAATCCGGAGATCGCTCCTGGAGTTTGGTGCGTGGACCGGGCACCGCGACGGAGTGGCGAAGTTCGTAGGAGAGGGTCTTGACGGTGCTGGGGATCGCGCCGGCCGCTTCCATGCGGCGGATGGCCGGGCCGGTGTGCGGCTCCGAGGAGAAGAGGCTATCCTCCAGGAGAAAGACCTGGTAACCGGCGCCGATCATGCCGAGGACCGATTGCAGGACGCAGACATCCGTCTCGCACCCCGCGACCGCAATCTGGGAGCGGTTCGTCGCGGCCAGAGCGGCCAGGATCGGCGGCTCGGCGCAGCAGTTGAAGGTCTGTTTGGTGTGGCGCTGGCCGTGCGCAGGGAAGTAGCGGTCGAGTCGCTCCGGCAGCCAGCCGTTCGTTTCCACCGGCTGCTCGAAGGTCGCCAGGCAGGGCAAGTCGAAGACGGTCGCCAATCCAAACAGGTATTCCAGCCGGATCAAGTGCGGCTCGGACGGCCCCGCCATCCAGCCATCGAGGAAGCCCGGCTGAACATCGATCACCACGATGGCCAGATCATCGGTTTTAATGGTCAGCGGTTTGGACACGGGCACTCCCCTTCCCGCCAATCCGGCGCTGCTCCTTCTTTAAGAGCGCCGTGCGGGATCCGTGACGTCCTGGTGCCTGCCGACCGGGGCTCATGGCCCAGGGTTGGCCCGGGCTCAACGTCACAGCCTCTCCGAGGCTAAACGAGACGGTTCCCTAGCCTAGGAGAGGCTGTCCGGTTTAGCCCGGGCCAACCCTGGGCCGTGAGCCCCGGGCGACCCGGAGACGCGGCCAACCTTTTCGCACGGCGCTCTAGAATTTATTCGGATCGTATCACGGTCCTTACGCCGACTCCGACGCCCACGCAGCACACTGCCCCATCGTCTCCGGGTCGGCCGGGAAGTAGTAGATCACCCGGAATCGGGCGTCGCGGACAAACGGTTCGGACGACAGGTGGAATGAGAGGAGCCCCGCGCCGGGCACGCGCAGGCGGACGGGGATCAAGGCGCGAGCGGCGCTGGCGGTAGCCGGCGCCGTCTCGGCGGCATTCCACAAGGCACGGAAGCGGGGAATCGAAGCCATGTGCCCGGCGATCAACTCGGCCGCCCATGGTTCGGACCGGAACCGGCGCATCTCGACACGCATCGCCCGGGCGATCTCCAGCAGGAAGACGTCCGGCTCGGCCAGGAGCGGCGCCAGGGGCGAGGCGGGATCGAACCAGTGGACGATCATCGACCCCTGCGCGAGCTCGTCCAGGTAGCGATGCTCCGGCCCGACCCCGAGGAGATGGGGCAGAAAGCGGTTCCAGGCGATGAGGCGGTGGGTACAGTCGAGGACATAGGCCGGCAACGCGACCTCGTCCAGATCGCGGCGGGCCTCTTTCCGCGCCCAGTCGATATCGTCCTCCGTCGGTAGGGGCGTGGCAACGGTGTAGCCGAACCGCTCCATGATGTCGCGCCGCTCGCTGTAGCGGGCCCGGAGGGCGTTGAGGATGCGCGCCAGCGTGTCCGCCCCGGGCCGGGCGACCTTGCCGGCCTCCAGGCGCTGGAGATAACCCGTACCCAGGTCGGCCTCCGCCTCGACCCAGAGCTGGGTGCGGCCCGCGGCTCGGCGCAACTCCCGCAAGCGCTCGCCCCCCGGCTCCCCTGCTCGCTCGGTCATCGCGCCCGTCAGCTCGTTTGCCACCGTTGTGACCCGCTTGCCTGCTCAAACGATTCGTCATCGATCACGATGACGGCGCGTTCTCCTGGCGTTACCGTAGCAGACGTGGGGCAGAAGCAGGAGGTACGTGTCACACTACGGAAACCCGGGGTTGAACCCCCCTACCCAGCGGGCTATGCCAGACGAAGCCCTTCCAGGGCTGAGAACGAGTCGTCTCCGCGAACGAACCGGCCTTTGCCGGCACCATCTACCCCAACGTCGTCGGGGTGGATTGCCTTCGTGGGCGGCTTTGCTTCGATGCTGCCGCTCTGGGCTGGGGCCGTCCCGGCCGGGGTGGCGTACGGCGTCGCCTCGCGCGCAATTGGGTTCGGCGCGGTGGAGACCCAGCTGATGAGCCTGGTCGTCTTCTCCGCCGCCGGTCAGGTCGGGGTCCTCTCCATCCTGGCGGGCGGGGCATCGGCATGGGTCGCAATCGGATCCATGCTGGCCCTGAACGCGCAGTTGCTGCTGCTCGGGATCGCGGTTGGACGCCGGCTGCAACTCACCTGGCCGCAACGGCTGCTGACGGCGGTGTTGCTGACCGACGGCGCCTACGGCGTCGCGGCGGGGCGAGACCCATATCTGCGGCTTGCCACGCTCCTCGGAGCGGGCGCGGGCATGTTCCTGGGATGGAACATCGGCACGGCCCTGGGCATCGTCGCCGGGGAGACCGTCCCTGATCCACGCCGATTCGGGCTGGACCTGGTGATCCCGCTCAGTTTCACGGCCATCCTCGTCCCTCTAGCGCGGCGGCGCGCGGCCTTGCTCGCCGCGATCGTCGCCGGAGCGACCGCCCTGGTCCTGATCCAGTTCGCTCCGGTCGGAATCGCGGTGCTGGGCGCGGGGATCGCCGGATCCGGGACCGGGGCATGGGCCAGCACCAACGCCAACGCCGCGAAACCGGCGCAGGAAGGCTCACCTGAATGAGCGACCTCGAGTTGGTCTTCGCCATGGGCGCCGGAGTTTTCCTGCTCCGGCTCGCCGGGCTCTCGCTGCCGGCGGTCACCGTCCCTTCCGCCTGGGAACGTGCGCTGGGCTTCGTCCCGGTCTCCCTGCTGGCGGCGCTCGTGGTTATCTCGCTGTCGGGCAACCAGCGTACCGGCTGGGAGGGAATGGCGGCCGTCGCCGTCGGGGCCGCCGTCGTTCTCCGAACGGGCAAGGTGTGGACCTGCATTGCCGGAGGGCTCGTCGCCTACTGGCTTCTTCGCCTCTTCTGACACCACTCTCGCAGGGCAATACCAGGAATGAGGATCATGAACGCGGACAAGGCATTCACCCTTCGCCACCACCTGTGCCCGGGCGATCTCGGCCGGATCGTCACCCTTCACGGGGAGCTGTACGCCCGGGAGTACGGCTTCGGCCCCCAGTTCGAGGCGTACGCGGCCGAGACGCTGGCCGAATTCGGGAAGCCCGAGCGAACGGAGCGCGACCGCCTCTGGGTCGCCGAGATCGACGGCCGGATTGTCGGCTCGATCGGTATCATCGGGCGCGAGGACAACGCGGCCCAACTCCGCTGCCTGCTTATCGCGCCAGAAGGCCGAGGGATCGGCCTGGGCCGGCACCTGCTCGAAACCGCGCTCGCGTTCTGCCGCGAGGTGGGCTACGACTCCGTCTTTCTCTGGACGGTCCAGGGGCTCCCCGCCGCGGCCCATCTTTATGCTTCGGCCGGCTTCGTTAAGACGCACGAGTTACCGCCGTCCGACTGGGGCGTCCCGGTCATCGAAGAGCGGTACGAACTGCGGCTTTAGAACTTCTATCAAAACCGCTTGCTCGGCCACGGAACCCGGGGTTGACCCCCCTACCCAGCGGGCTGAGCCCGACGAAGCCCTTCCAGGGCTGAGCACGACGACACCCGTTCGGAGGGTCTTGATAGGCACTCTTAGGGCCACTCCGGAGCAGGTCTCCGCATCCGGCGTCGCGGCGGCGTATGCTATCGGCACCAGCCCGGGGCGCTCGATGGTGATCCGTCCCGGCAGTCAACGAGGAGGCGATCGCTGCACCGATGCCGACGATGCCAACAGAGACCACCATCCAGCCTGGACAGACGTGGCTCTTCTATGACGGTGACTGCGGCTTCTGCCGTTCCTGTGTCGACTGGCTCAAAGCCAAGGACAGGCAGGGGAAGCTCCACGCCGTCCCCTACCAGGACGCCCCAGATCCGCCGTTGATCCCGCCGCTGCGGGCCCGGGCAAAGCACTCCGTCCTCACCATCGGGCCCAACGACGACGTTCACGTTGCGGGACGTGCCGTCCTCGGGGCGCTCGACTCGGTCGGCTGGATGACGCCGCTGGTCAAGATCGCGTCCCTGCCGCCCCTGGTCTGGCTGGTCGAGTTCGGGTACCGCATCGTCGCGGGCAACCGGTCCCGCATCTCACGGGTGCTGGCTCGCAGGCGCTGCGCCACCTGCGGGGCGTAACGCGCGGTGGGGCGGGCGATCCTCCGAAGACCCGGGGTTGAAACCCCGGGCTAAACCTACGAAGTCCCTCCGGGACTGGGGTCGGGGCGGGCGGACATGCCCGAGAAGACGATCAACCTCGGAGAGGTTTCGTACGCTTAGCCCGGGGTTTATGAAGTTTGCGGAATTGATCGAGTGTTTTCGGGACGGTGATGGAACGAGGAGCACCGTCTCCTCCCGGGCCTCAGGCCGGGCTCAACGTCACAGCCTCTCCGAGGCTAACGAAGACGGCCTCCTAGCCTCGGAGAGGCTGTCCGGTTGAGCCCGGGCCGTGAGCCCCGGGCGGCAGGGCAACACGGTCACCGATGCCTCGACAGAACCCGATCGTTTTCGCAACCTTCATCAATCCCGGGTCACTATTACATCTCCGTCGTGAACTCCGGTGTGCCTTCCCCGGGCACCTCAT
This sequence comes from uncultured Chloroflexia bacterium, assembly GCA_963724285.1. Lineage (GTDB taxonomy): Bacteria > Chloroflexota > Chloroflexia > Thermomicrobiales > UBA6265 > CAVRUD01. The sequence continues at coordinate 44,022 of CAVRUD010000032.1, forward strand.
CGACCGGAGTTCCCGGGGGCGTGTCCGTCGGCGTCGGTTCGACGGTCGGGGTCTCGGTGGCGGTCGGCTCTGGCGTGGCGGTCTCAGCCATGGGTGTCTCGGTCGGGACCTCGACCGTCGCCGTTGGCGTCTCGGTTTCGGTCCCGATCGGGGTGCCGTCGGTCGCCGGGGTCGCCGTCTCCGTCGGTGTGCCCGCTTCGGCGGCGGTCAAATCCCCACCCTCAACGACAAAGGCGTTGGTCTGCGCGCGGGCGACTGGACCATCGCCACGCACCGAGGTCGGTCCGTCCGGGACCCAGCCCGGCACCTCGACCGGGACGTTGGCGCTGCCGGTGTTGGACGTGAGCACGGTGGTGATGTCGACGAACCTGCCGTCCCGTATCCAGCGGATGCGGACCGTCTCCTTCTTGCCAAAGCCACGGAGCGAGACGTCAACCGTCTCCCCGCGCGACCCCGGGTTTGGGGTGACCTTGACCCGCGGGGCGATCGTGAAGGTCGCCGATGCCGACCTGCTGCCGCTGACCGCCCGGACCGTGTAACTTCCGATCGAGGCGGCGGGCACGCGCATCCGCACGAAGGCGCCGCCGTTCTGATTGGCGGTTGCCTGGGCCTTGATGACGCCCTTCCACTGGATGTCGATCATTTGCCCCGGCGAGAATCCGGTCACCGTCACGCCCAGCCAGGTATTGACCGTACCCCGGCTGGCGCTCAACGTGACCGCGAGGGGACCGCTCGGCACCGCGGTCGCGGTCGGCCGTGGTGTTGGCGATGCGCCCGCGCCTGGGGTCCAGGGGGGCGGCGCGGACGCCGCGGGCAGCCCGGGCAGCGGCGCGCTGGTCGGAGGCCAGACCTGGATCTCGCCCAGGCCGCCGAGCTTGGTATCGCCGTTCGGGTTGCGGAAGAGGAAGCGGAGGTAGCGGCCGGACGCCGAAACTTCGAGATTGACCCACGACCCCGCCGCGACGTTGGTGAACGTCCCCAAGGATGCCCAATTCGACCCGTTGGACGATACCTGCACCTCGTACTGATCGGCCAGCCCCGTCTGGGCGAAGACCCAGCGAATCGACCCGATCGAAACGACGCCGCCAAGGTCGTACCAGGCATAGGAGGGGTTGGCCGGCGGGTTGGTCACCGTCGCCCAGGCGGTTGTCGGCTTACCGTCGGCGGCCAATGCCGAGGAACTGGAGCCGGTACTCTGGGCGTATGCCCCGATCCAGTGCCGGACGAACATCTCGTTGCCGCGACCGGCGAGCTTGTCGCCATAGTTCGGATCGACCGCCCAGCGGCCGGTCAGGTCGTCGATCGTCTTGGCAATCCCCGCGTACCCGGCTTGGATCGCCGCGTCGTAGCGAGGATCGAGGGGGATGTACGGCTCCAGGACATGGCCACGCGGGATGATGCCCACCGCGTAGAGATACAGATGGACGATCTGACCCCGGGCAGCCTCCGTGCCGTTCCTCCAGGTGAAGGACGGCACACCGTCCGCCGTGATCCCGATCCCGGCCGGGTTGAGGTTATTGGACCAGTACGCCGTGCGCCAGGTGTCCGTCTCCAGGTTCGACTGAGAGACGACCACGGCCGGATCGAGGCCGACCAGGGGCGCCAGGCGGTAGACCTCGGTGACGTACGCCTCGACGTCCGCCATCCGCTGGCTGCCGAACGTCCGCGCGTGGTTCAGGATGCGCTCGACACTGCCTCGCGCCGGCGCGAGCAACGGATCGGACGGGGAATACGATGGAATCTCCGCGGTCTGCGCCCCCAACGCTCCCACGGCATTCGAGGCCCCGGGACCACGGTCCCAAACGGCCGGAATACTGGCCACGATCAAGAGCATCGCCAGCCACGCGGCGATCGCCCCGGACCGCGTCGTAGCAAAACTGACCCTATGGGTTCCGAATGCGTCGAGTACCCGGCGCATCGGGTCCCTCCTTCCCGAACAGCCGGATCGCCTGCTCGCCGTCCATTCAGCCAACCGGCCAGCCAGCCAGCCAGCAAACCGGAGACGCCAACCGCCGTACGATACCCACGGTCCCGGCGGAAAACGACGCCCGGTGACGGTTGTGGATCGATGCGGCGGGGTGGCGAGGCGGACGTGCGATCGGGTCAACCTACCCCATCTCGTGTGATTGGCGCAACGGGTGTCGATCCGTTTGGGTGGTCTGCATAGGTCATTCAATACTAGGACGATGCGAAAAGGCGCCTAGGCGTCGCCTTTGGGCACGGTAAGTGCTAGGATCATGTCCATCCCGGATGGCCGCTCGCCCCAACAGACGTCAGGTAGCTGCCCATGCGAGATGGCACCTTCTGTATCACCTGTTCCTCCTTCAACCTGAGGGGGGTCGACCGCTGCGTCGAGTGCGGATCCGTGCTGGCACTGCAGCAAACCGCCATGGGACCGAACGGCGAGCCGCCCCTCCCGTCTCCCATCGTCTCCAGCCGTGCACGGCGACGACGTGGTCACGGGACACCGGGGCGGACCATCATGCGGATCCTCCTGGCGATCCCACTATTAGCAGCGCTGGGCGTCGGCTTTGTCGCGGCGGAGGCGCAGCGGGCCGAGGAGGACCGATTCGCCGCCCGGTACGCCGAAGCCGAAGCGGCGGAAGGCGCAGGCCGCTACGCCCAGGCGGCCGCGCTCTTTGCCGACGCCGCCGGCTACCGCGACGCGGACGCTCGGGCCATCGCCGCCCAGGATGCCTACGTCGCCGCTCTGAGCGCGGGGGCCGACGCGCTCGACGCGGGCAGATTCGACGAAGCGATCGCGCTGCTCGATCCCCTCGCCCGCCAGCACCCGGGAGATCCTGAGATCGCCGCGCTTCTGGCCCAGGCGCACACCAACCGCGTGAACGCCTTGATGGCCAGCGCCGAAGATGCCATGGACAAGGGCGATTGGTTGGCCGCGGAGCGGACCTACGCCGCCCTGCTGTCCGAGGATCCCGCCAACACCGAGATCGCGGAGCGCCTCACCTGGATTCAGCAAGAGCATGCCCCGATCCTGGTCGGCCGCGACGACGGCATCTACCTCGTTGGGCCGGATCTGGACGACGAGCACCAGATTTCGACGCTCGAATCGACGACACAGCCGGTCTGGAGCCCGGACCGCACCCGGGTCGCCTTCACTGTCGCCGACGACGACCAGACGCTCTACGGCGACCTCTACGTCGTCGGCAGCGATGGGAAGGGTCTCAGCCGCCTGGCGACCCGGGTGGCGGCCTTCCGCGGTGTCTCCTGGAGCCCGGACGGAACCACCATCGCCTACAGCAGCTTCGCCAACTACGACCGGCGCTCGGGCGGTGGACCGGTCGGCCTGCGGATGGTCGATGTCGCCACCCGCGTCGAAACCGACCTCACGGGCAGGCGTTGGGATATCGCCCTTTCCCCATCCTGGTCGCCGGACGGCAAGCGCATCGCCTTCGTCCACCGCACCAGTGATCCGGACGACAACGGCGGCCGAGGCATTGGACGGGGCGGCGTCCAGGTGCTCGACATGGCGACGCGCACGTTCACGGACCTGATCAATGAAGACCTGAACATGGCCTGGGTGGTAACCTGGTCGCCAGAGGCCGGCAGCGAGCGCCTGATCGTGCAGACGAAGGCGGACGCCATAGGCTACTCCCCCGATCCGACCGACCTCTACTCGCTCAACGCGACAACGGGCGAACTTGCGCCAATCCACACCAACCGGGCGATCGTCACCCAGGCCGTCTGGTCGCCCGATGGCAGCCGCTTTGCCTACGTCGAAGAAGGAGCGGTGCTCCACATCGGCTTCTGGCAGGCGGGCGTGCTCCGGCAAGGATGGGTCACGCTTGACAGCCCGACCTCCTCGACCCTGACCTGGTCACCGGACGGCTCGGCGATCCTGCTCGCCGCTCCAGACGGTTGGACGCCGTCGTTGTTGCTGCGCTTTACGCCGGAGCGGGTGATACAAAAGCAGATCATCGTCGAGTTCCGGATGGACTACGCCGAGAGCGCCCCGCCGCAATGGACCGCGCGCAACGAGCCGGTTGCCGTGCCGAATCAATCCGGTGGCACCGCCTTCGACACGGTCTCTGGTCCGGCGGAGCTGTACGCGCCGATGGATCGGCAGCGGCGCTGAAGCGGACGCCAGGTTGAAACCTGGCGCTCAACCTACGAAGTCCCTCCGGGACTGAGGACGGGATCGTTAGCCTCGGAGAGGCTGTAACGTTCAGCCCGGGCCGTGAGCCCCGGGCGGCCCCACCGGCAACACAAGCGTCCGGAACAGCCGCTCCAAGACGGGCTCCGGATCAGTGCACAGGCCGGTGTGCACCGGCCCAGGCTGCACCACGGTGCTGGCGGGGGCAACGAGCCAGTTAAACCGCTCCGCCTGGGTGAGCTGCCCAATTGGGCCGCTTTGCTTTCCCCCGGCGCAGATCACCGGGATGCGATCAAGCAGTTGCCGGGCAATCGACGCGTCGAAGCCCGGCGACAGCGCCGCCAACCGCCCGTCGTCCAGGTGGATCCTGGCCTCCAGAAAGCGGCGCGGACGGCAGAAGAGGATCACCCCGGCGTTCAGGCACTCGCCCCGTTCCACCCGCGGCACCACCCGGATGACCGCGTAGGCATAGGGCACGGCCTCAGGGGCCAGCTGCTCGCCGCTCACCGGCCGACCCCGCGCTTTGAGCGGGCCTCCATCGCCGCCGCCACGAAGACCGGCGCGGCCTCCAACCTGCCCTCCAGGTAGGCCGCATAGGCGGCCCGGTGGGCGTCCGGCCCGGCGAACGTGGGTTCGTCGAGCCAGTCGTCCGGAATCTGGGCGGCGATACTCCGGATGATCTCCGGCGTCAGCCTCGGGCGCAGGCGGCGATCGGCTCCTTCCAGGTCCGATGCCAGCGGCAGGAGGACATGGTCGGAGATCCGGGCGAACGGCGAGCGGCTCCGGGTGAGGTAGTCGCCCCAGGCATGATGAAAGTAGAGCGCCGCGCCGTGGTCGATCAGGTAGAGGTTCCGGTGCCAGAAGAGCATGTTAGGGTTGCGCGCGGTGCGGTCGACGTTGGTGATGTAGGCGTCGAGCCAGACAATCTCGGACGCCAGGGCCTCATCCGGTTGCACCGGCGTCAGCGGGTCGTACGCGAGCCGCGCCCGGCAGGTAATCCAGGGCCAGATTGATCCCGCCGCTGGCCTCCACGAGCGCCTGAATCTCCGGGTCAGGCTCGCCCGAGGCGATCTCCGGATCGAGCGCCACGAAGACGATCTCCGGAACGGGCAATCCCAGCGCCCGCCCGATCTCGCCGGCGATGAGCTCGGCGATCAAGGCCCGAGGACCCTGACCGGCACCCCGAAACTTGAGGACGTACATGCCGTCGTCGTCGGCCTCAACAATGGCCGGCAACGACCCGCCCTCCCGCAAGGGGGTGACGTACCGGGTCGCGCGCACGGTGCGAATGGTCATCGTAGGCGGCTCATCGTTCGATCCAAACTGAGGCGTCCGGCGTCCGGCGTCCGGCGTATGCTTCTCGCCCGGGTCTGACGGCCAAAGGTTGGCCCAGGGTTGGCCCAAGGTTGGCCCGGGCTGAACCCGACAGCCTCTCCGAGGCTAACAGGAGAGCCCGGGCCAATGGTCCCGGGCTCCTGAAACGATCGTCTCGACTCTCGGTACTCGGGTCGCCAGTTAGAGCCCCTTCGGCCCTTCGGGGCGCGGCGCCCTGCGGCTAACGCTGAGGGGCGGGTTGGTCCAGCCGAAGTGCTCCGTTTCGTCGCCCTTGATCGAGAGGAACGCCGATCTCGTATCCGGGTAGACGGCGATCACGGCCTCGAAGGGTACCCACATCTCGGCGCTGGCGCCGTACAACCCCGACGCGTAGAGGTAGCCGCTGAACCGGCGACCGTATTCCTCAGAGCCGGGGACGGTGCCAAGCACCCGCGCCAGCGGCCCGTTTCGGGCGTAGAGGGTGTACCCCTCGACGACATCCTCGACGGTGCCCTCGCGACCGGAGCGCATCCGAACATCAAGCGGCGGCGGCGGGGGAGCCAGGAACGGACCTCCGATGACGCGATCGGCTTCGAGGGCGCCCGTAGAACCCTTCGGACGGGTGGCGACGAAGGCGCAAGCGGCCAGGAAGACGACCGAAAGCCCCATCGCAAACAGCAGCTCTGGTCGCGCGAGTGAGTCCTTCTCCGCATCGGGATCGACAAGCGCCAGCAGGATCTCGCCGATGCCGATGATCAGGATGGCGACGACGATCGAAACCCCGATCGGGATGATAGCTGGGGCGAGCAACCACCGTTTGACGTAGGGCACCATACTCCGCGCTCCCGTTCCAGCTCGTCCCACCTTGGGGAAACGTTCTCTTGGTCCAGGCAACCACGCGCCTTGCCGGACCTGCACCCCCTCAGTTTCCGCCCAATCGGCCAGGTTGTCCAGCGCTCCCCGGCGGGGATGCCGAAATGGGGGCCGTGCGTAACGGCCCCCCTAACCCCCCGGCCCCCTTCCCCCCGTTCCTCCCTAGCGCGGCAGGGGGAAGGGGGAGACGCGCCAATCTCCTGCGCTCACTCCGGCCACGGCCCTCACCCCAACCCTGGGCCGGCCCTAACGGGCCACCCCTCTCCCAGCATTGGGAGGGTCGGTTGTGACATAACGTGGAGCGGCGGGCACCTGACGAAAATCGCCACTCGCGGGCGCGGCACCGGCGGAAATCGACCGGTGCCGGGGGCGAAGCCCCGATCGCCGCGCGCCGCACGGGCGCAACGCCGGGCACGGCCGGCGGAAACGCCCAGGTTTGGCGAGGTTTCCAGGTGATTCTCACCCGATCTTCCTCGCCGTTATGTCACAGCCGACCCTCCCAATGCTGGGAGAGGGGGTTGGGGGTGAGGGTTGTACCCGACAGGAGCGGAGAAAATGGCCAACCCTCCCCCTTCCCCCTGCCGCAGCGGGGGGAAGGGGGAAGGGGGGTTAGGGGGCCGTTACGCACGCCCCATACGCATCAAGCTAAGCCGCCGCGGGCGGGGTCGGTGAGGAGTTGGAAGGGGCTGGGCTTGCGGCGGCGACGGCGGCGGCGGCCCGCGGGTGCAGCCGCGAGGGGGGTGGGCGCCCTAAGCGGCGCTCCCCGCCGGCACCGCCCGGCTCCGGCCGCCCACACCGGTGACGCGCAGGGCCCCGGGTGGCAGCGGGGCGTGCCGCCGGGAGCTGGCCTTGCCCTGGGCGCGGCCCGCCGTGCGGGCCGGGCCGCCGAGGCGCCCGGGGCACCGGCCGCGGCGGACGGCGAGCTTGCGGGCCGCCTGGCCGCCCCGGGGCACCCGCCCGCCGCGGCCGGCCCAGTCGGGCGCCAGGCCGTCGGGCCAGGCCACGGTGGCGCTGCCCCCGCGCACCGCCGCCGGGGTCGCCGCCGCCGGCACCCCGTCCAGCAGCGCCGCCGCCGCCGGGGTGAAGCGCTGGGCCAGGCCCTGCGGGCTGAGCGTCGCCCCCAGCATCGCGGCCGCCTGGGTCAGGCGGTGCGGCGCGCCGGCGGGGTGCGCCCACCAGCCCAAGACCAGCGCCCGCACGACGGCGGCGGCGGTCACCGTGCTCCGGCGGCGGCAGAACCCGCCGGCGCGGGCCAACCCCCCGGGCACCCCGGTCAGAACGCGCGCCAGCGCCGTCGCGACCCGTGGGCCGCCCGTGGCCGTGCGGGGACCGCCGCGGGCGGGCGGGCGGTTGCCCTGCCGCCCGGCCGGAGCCGGTCCCCGTTGTCATCCCGCCACCCCCCATTCCCCTTCGCTTGACGCCTATGGGGAGGGTCCCGTGCCTTCTCTCCCGGACAGTTTCAGAATCGGCGCTCCCAGGCAGCGTTCTTGAAGGCGCCGCGCCGCTCCAGGGAGCGTCGTGGGGCGCGAATCGGTCCGAGCGGTCGGCTTCTGGGCCATCTGGCGAGCCGAGATCCGGTCCAGAATCCCCCACAAGGAGCCCAATTTCGGCCCTCTCAGCAAACTGTCCGGGAGAGAAGGCACGGGACCCTCCCCTACGACAGACTGGTGACTGACCTCGTCCCCATGCAAAACGATGGGGCACACCCTGGCCCGACATCACCGTTGACACCCGTCAATCCGATCCCTAGAGTGTGGGGCTCACTGCACAGGAGGTGCTCCATGGCAGACAAGTCCCCTCGGATGACAGCACATCAGATGATCCTCGGTTTTCGCGGCACCCACTTGCTCTACGTGATGGCCGAACTCGGCATCGCCGACCTCCTCGTCGCCGGCCCGCGGGACAGCGCCGATTTGGCCGCCGAACTCGGCGCCGACACCGACGCCCTCCATCGCGTCCTGCGTGGGCTCGCCCAGCTTGGTGTGGTGGACCAGGGGAACGATGGTCGCTTCGGCCTAGCCCCGGTCGGCGATTTCCTGCGCAGCGACCGGCCAGACTCGCTGAGTCCGACCGCCCGTCTGTGGGGCCACGAGATGTTCCAACGCGCCTGGGGCAACCTCCTCCACACCGTCCGGACCGGCGAGACGGCCTTCGATCACGTCTACGGCATGTCGGCCTTTGCCTACCTTGACGCCAACCCGGACGCGGCGTCCATCTACAACGAATTCATGGCCAATCGGCCGGCAGCCGCACCCGCCGTGGCCACCGCGTACGACTTTGCGCCGTTCAGCACCATCGTCGATGTCGGGGGTGGGAACGGATCGCTGCTCGCGGAGATCCTCGGGGCGTATCCCGAACCGCGCGGCGTCATCTTCGATCTCCCCCATTCACGCCCAGACGCGGAGGAGACGATCCGAACCGCCGGTCTGAGCGACCGCGTCCAGTTCGACGGGGGCGACTTCTTCGAACGGGTCACCGCCGGCGGCGACTGCTACCTCCTCCGCTCGATCATCCACGACTGGGACGACGCCCGGTCCGAGGCGATCCTACGCACCTGCCGCCGGGCGATCATGCCCCACGGCCGCCTCCTCCTCATCGAGCTGCTCCTCCCCGCCGACGGCGACCCTGGCCTAGAACCGGTCATGATCGACATCACGATGCTTGCCCGGGTGGGAGGCCGCGAACGCACCGAATCGGAGTTCCGCGCCCTCCTCGACCGCGCGGGCTTCCGCCTTGAACGGCTCATCCCCACCACCGGCCCCCACACGATCTTTGACTGCGTCCCGGCCTAATGCGCTCACCGAACTCCTTGGCCGCCGTCGCCGCTCGCCTCGGAGAGGCTGTAGCGTTGAGCCCGGGCCAACCCTGGGCCAACCTTGGGCCAACCCTGGGCCGTGAGCCCCGGGCGACCAGGGGGCGCGGCGGCGCTCCAAGAAACCCGCGTTCAATCCGCCACCTCCATCAGCCCCGGGTCTTGCGGCCGAGCGAGCGGTTTTGATAGTCAATCTTAGTGCAGCGGGGGTTAGGGGGCCGCTCCGGGGCCGCCCTCGCCCGCGCCGTCTCGACCGCCTCCGACTGGGCCGACCGTAAACACAACCCACCCCTTCCGGCAACCGTCCTCAGTCTCGGAGAGACTTCGCGGGATGAGCCCCAGGTTTCAACCTAGCGCCTCTCCCGGCCGCGATGCCCCGATTAACCCGCCCTCGCCCATCGGACCCTCGGCCCAACCGCCGCCATACCGGCCTTGGGCATCGGTCCCCCCTCGCCGCGCCACCCGGCCAGCACCATGTGCAGACCGACCGAGATCGGCCGCCCCGGTTGGGCGGCGTGGCGGTGTCCCGCCGATCCCCGCCGGCCTACGCTTCGGCCGGGCCGGGCCCGACCCCCGGCTCTTCGCGAAGGAGACCACCATGCCCACCACCGATCACCTGCGCTGGCACCTGGCTCTGGCCGTCGGCGGCGCCCTGCTCGTCGAGCGTCTGCACGGGCAGTTCACCGCCGCCCTCATCCTGGCGATCGTCGCCGATCGCGTCGTGACGCTGGCCGTCAACCGCCTCCGGACCCGCCTGCACCAACCGGGCCCGGATGACGGATCCTCCCCCACCGTCCGTCGAGTCCGCGACACCCGTCCGGCTCACGCCCGCAGCGTCGAATCGACGCGCTGGCTCGGTGCCGATTGCGGCACCTGCCGCGGCTTCGGCTGCCGCACCTGCGCCTACACCGGCCTCGGCTGACACGCCCCAACCACCCCGGCGGGCGGGCGCCGGGCCCCTCCCCTCCACCACCCCTTGACAAGAACATATGTTCTGATATGATGCGACTAAGCGGCACACCCGGCCGGGGTGCGGGCCTGGGCAGCGCGTCACCCTGCCCGGCTCGGAGTCCAGCCGTCATCCAGGCCCCAGGCCAGCTCGCTCCCCGGGAGATCCCCGGGTCCGAGCCCGCCCAGGACACTCCCGCTCCCCGCTCCACCACCTTGGTTGATGGGGTCGCAGCGAAAACGCGTTCCAAAACGCACCACACTAGGCCATCGACTGCCATTCTCTAGCCACCCTGCCCATCCCTCACCCACCGCCATGCACTCCGCTTGTGCACCACGCACAGTCCCCCTGAAAAATCTCGGCTATCGAGCACGATGACGGTTTGGCGCCGCCTCTCATACCATTCCGCCTGTTGTGCGGTGTGGCAACAAAGCACGCACCGGGCGGGCAGCAGGGTCTGGCCGGGGTTCAGCATGGTCGGAAAGGTGCAGGAGGCACGTCACCAATGTCAGCCACCGAATCAGCCATCAGCCGGGACTCTATCCTGGGCAAGGCGCCGTCGAAGGACGAAATCCTCGGGCAGATCCAGTCCGAAGGCATTAAATTCATCAACCTCCAGTTCACCGACGTCATGGGCATCGTCAAGAGCGTGACGATCCCGGCCTCGATCTTCGGCCACGTCATCGACGGCGGCCAGTGGATCGACGGCTCCTCCATCGCCGGCTTCACCCGCATCGCCGAATCCGACATGTACCTGGAGCCGGATCTCTCCACCTTCACCGTCATCCCCTGGGAGCGCGGCGAGTTCACCACCGCCCGCTGCATCTGCTGGGTCTACTCCCCAAACGGTGACCCCTTCGCCGGCGACCCGCGCGGCGTCCTCTATCGCCAGCTCGAGCGCCTGGCCAAGCTCGGCTACACGTACAACGTCGGCCCGGAGCTGGAGTTCTTCCTCTTCGCCAAGGACGGCGACGATATCCATCCCCTCCCCCACGACCGTGGCGGCTACTTCGACCTCTCCACCGACCTGGCCGGCACCGTCCGCAAGGACATGGTCACCGCCCTCGTCGAAATGGGCATCGACGTCGAGGCCTCCCACCACGAGGTCGCAACCGGCCAGCACGAGATCGACTTCGAGTACGGCGCCGCCGTTCCGACTGCAGACCGGGCCGTCACCTTCAAGTACATCCTGAAGGCCATCGCCCAGAAGCACGGCCTCCACGCCACCTTCATGCCGAAGCCAATCGAGGGCATCAACGGCTCCGGCATGCACGTCCACCAGAGCCTCGCCTTCCTCGACAGCGGCAAGAACGCCTTCGTCGACACCGACGATCCGTACGGCCTCTCCCAGCTCGCCAAGTACTTCATCGCCGGCCAGCTCGCCCACGCCCGCGGCCTCTGCGCCGTCATCGCCCCGCTGGTCAACTCCTACCGGCGCCTGGTGCCGGGCTTCGAGGCCCCGGTCTACGTCTCCTGGGCGCGCACCAACCGCTCCGCCCTGATCCGCATCCCCATGATCCGGGGCGGCCACACCAGCGCCACCCGCATCGAGCTGCGCTGCCCGGACCCCTCCTGCAACCCCTACCTGGCCTTCGCGGTGATGCTCGCCGCCGGCATCGACGGCATCGAGAACCAGACCCAGTTGCCGGAGCCGGTCGAAGAGAACCTCTACCACTTCACCGACGAGGACCTGAAGCGGCGCAACATCCCGACCCTGCCCGCCACCCTCGGCGAGGCCGTCCAGGAGATGAGCCAGGACGAGGTCGTCCGGGCCGCCCTCGGTGATCACGTCGCCGAGCGCCTGATCGAGGCCCAGACGAGCGAGTGGGGCGAATTCCGCCGCCACGTCTCCTCCTGGGAGCGCGAGCGGTACCTGGAGGTCTACTAGCCAATCGCCCTTCGTCATCCCGAGCTTGTCGAGGGATCTCGAAGGGACCAGCGCAACGGAGAGGCCTCAAACGGTCGAGAAAACGGCTTCGTGTTCTCGACCGCCGAGGCCCCATCAAATCGCCGTCTCCATCGAGATCCCTCCACTCCGGTCGGGATGACAGGGAGGACGGCTCCGGGGCGCAACGGTGCGTTCCTCCTAATCAATGGCACGGACGGGGCGGGCGGGTAGCCCGCTCCCCGGTGGCGGTTACACGTCGAAGGGGTGTTGTGCGGGGGCGAGTGCGCCGCCCGCGACGCCCCTTCCGCATTGGGAGGCGTTGTGGCGATGGCGAAGTCCGCGAGCGATGTTCTCAAGATGGCCAAGGACGAAGAGGTCGAGATGGTCGACCTCCGGTTCGTCGATCTTCCTGGCACCTGGCAGCACTGGACGATTCCCGTCTCTCAGCTCGACGAAAAGCTGTTCAGCGAAGGGGCGGCCTTCGACGGCTCCTCCGTCCGCGGCTTCCAGAAGATCCAGGAAAGCGACATGACCCTTGTCGCCGACCCGACGACCGCCGCCATCGACCCCTTCTACAGGGTCAATACCCTCACCCTGATCGGCAACATCGTCGATCCCATTGCGGAGATCGCCTACACCCGCGACCCCCGCTTCGTCGCCCAGAAGGCCGAGGCCTAATTCAAGTCGAGCGGCATCGCCGACACCGGTTGGAAGGCGAGGAGTCAGCCTGCCTGTAGAGGACCCCAACCTCCTTCGGCCAAGTTCTCAATGCTCGGGAGCAGGACAACGAGTTCCTCCTCGAAGGGGGAGTCTTCACCCCCGACCTGATCGAGACCTGGCTCTCCTACAAGCGGGAGACCGATCTGGTCCCGGTGACCCTCCGCCCGGTCCCGTACGAATTATTGCTCTACTACGACGCGTAACGAGACGCGAGTCGTCAGACGTGCGTCTTCAGGTGGGACGTTGATAGGGATGGGAACGGGGGGCCAGGTGGCCCCCCGTTCCAGTGCGGGCTGGCGCCGGGTTTGGCCATCATCAAGGGCGGTCCCGTATTACTCTATGCCCACAACCCACGGACCGGTGTGCAGCGCTGCCCGCCGCCGCGCTGCAGCGCTGCACCACGCGGTTCGCGGCCCGACCCCCGCGATCCGCCGATCGAGGCGCCCGATGTTACCGGCAACCCTGTACGCGCTCTGCTCATCCACGCCTCCGCCCATGCCGCCCAACGCGGTCATCGGCCGTGACCGGGAGATCGCAACGGTCCTCGGGCTGCTGATGGGCGAGGACGGCCGCATCGTCACCCTCACCGGCCCGGGCGGGGTCGGCAAAACGAGCCTTGCCCTCGCGGTGGCCAACGAGTTAGCGGGCCCGCCCGTCGATGCCTGCGTCCTGTTCGTCGCTCTCGATGTCGTCCGCGATCCCGCCCACGTCCTGACCGCCGTGGCGGCGGCCCTGGGTATCCCCCTCCACGGCGACCACCCCCTGCGCGACCGAATCGCCCACGAGCTGCGCGACGAGCGGCTGGTCCTCATCGCGGACAACATGGAGCATCTCCTCGTGGCCAGCCCAGTGCTCGCCGGGCTGCTCCCGCTCTGCCCCGGTTTGTCGATTCTGGCCACGAGCCGCGAGCGCCTGCGCGTCCGCGGAGAGATCGAAGTGCCGGTCATGCCCCTGCCAACGCCCGCCCGGCTCACCGTGAGCGGGTCGCTGGCGCAGACGACGCCGGATCTCGCTACCCTGGCCGAGATCCCGTCGGTCCGCCTCTTCGTCGACCGGATGCGAGACGCCAACCCGGCCTTCGACCTGAACCCGATCAACGCCGAGAGCGTTGCCGAGATTTGCCGCCGGCTGGATGGCATTCCACTCGCGCTGGAGCTCGCCGCGGCCCGGGCACGCGTCCTGCCGCCGGGCGCGTTGCTCCGCCGGATGGAGCGCCGCCTGCCCCTCCTCACCGGAGGACCCCGCGACCAGCCCCAACGCCTGCAGACGATGCGCGACGCGATCGCCTGGTCGCACGAACTGCTCTCGCCGGCGGAGCAGGCCGTCTTCCGGCGCCTCTCCATCTTCACCGGGGGGTTCACGCTCGACGCGGCGGAGGCCGTCGCCGGAGAGGGACAGGGCTGGCGCCCTGAGGGGGATAGCCCGACAGCGCTGTCCCCCTCCGTCCTGGATCTGGTCGGCTCCCTGATGGACAAGAGCCTCGTCCGGACCATGGAGTTCGAAGCACCGAGCGGCGACCGCGAGATCGAACCCCGCTTCACGATGCTGGAGATGATCCGAGAGTTCGGTCAGGATGCCCTGGAGACCTCCGGCGATAACGCCGCCACGCGAACCCGACATGCCCGCTGGTTCGCGGAGCAGGCCGAGGCCGCCGCCCCGGCCCTGGCGGGTCCCGACCGCCGGCTCTGGCTCCACCGGCTGGAAGCGGAGGACGCCAACCTCGAAGCTGCGCTGACCTGGGCCGAGGCATCGGGCGATGTTCGCACCGGGCTTCGGCTGACCGGTGCCCTCCGAGAGTGGTTCGAGACCACCGGGCAAATCGACCGCGGTCGGACCTGGGCCGAGCGCATGCTCGGCCTCCCATATGCTCCCGATCCGGACGATACCCGCACCGCCCGGGCCCGCGGCCTCACCCTGCACACCGCCGCGGCGCTGGCCTACCGCCAGCGGGAGTACGACGCGGTCATGCGCTTCGGCGCCGAGAGCCTCGCGATCGCCGAGTCACTCGGGGAGACCGTCGCCGCGGCGCGGGCGCTCCACACCCTCGGTAACGGGGCTTTTCGCTCGGAGATTCGGACGCCGCGATCGACTACTACACCAAGGGCCTCGCCCGCGGCCGTCAGGTCGGCCACGCCCCGACGATGGCGACCGCGCTCACGAACATGGCCCTGACCCTGATCAACCTCGGCGAAACCGACCGGGCGGCGGAGTTGCTCGCCGAAGCGCTACCGATCACCCAGTCCGCCGGCGACACCTTCCGCACCGCGAACACGATTTTTGCCCTCGGGAGGCTTGCCCGAAAGCAGGGGGATCACGCCCGCGCCGTCGCCCGGTTCGAGGAGGCGCTCAGGCTTCGGCGCCAGACCGACCAGCGGTCGGTTCCGGAGACGCTTCGTCGCCTCGCGGACGCCCGGGAACAAACGGGCGACTACGCCCAGGCGGCGGCCGCCCTGCGCGAAGCCCTGATGCTTCACCGGGAGCGGGGGGAGTGGGCGGGAGCCAGGACCACCATCGCCCAGATCGCCGAGATCGCCGAGCGGGCGGGGAAGCGCGAACCCGCGGCGCGGCTCGCCGCCCTGGCAACGGACGAGCCGCCGCGAGGGTTGGCAATTACTGCGGCCGGCGAAGACGACCTCACCGGAGTCTTCTCCCTGGCAAACGACCTCCTGGCCGCGCTGTCGGCAATCTCGCCATCCACGCCGGCCACGCCGGCTCCTGGTGGGCTGACCCCGCGCGAGATCGACGTGCTTCGTCTGGTGGCCGAGGGCAAGACCGACCGCGAGATCGGAGACGCCCTCTTCATCTCGCGCAACACGGTCATCCGCCATGTGGCCAACATCCTGATGAAGCTGGATGTTGGCTCCCGCACCGCCGCCGCGGCGTTCGCACTGCGCAACAACCTGGTGTAGGGAGGGAGCAGCCCTCACGACGGCGACGGCCCTCGCCCCAACCCTGGGCCGGCGTTGCGCGCCACCCTTTCCCCCGCGGCGGGGCGGCCAGGGGTCGGTATATGTCGGGAGGTGGTCAGGGGGCCCACCGACGACGACCAGCCCCGGCGGCGCCCCGGGCCCGGCGTCCGGCCGGCGCCAGATCCGGGACTGCCGCCGCCGCCTGCCGCCCGTCTCCTCCGCAGAGGAGAGGGGGTAGGGGGTGAGGTCCTTTCCCCGAACACGAAACCACCCCCTCTCCCAATGCTGGGAGGGCCGGCTGTGACATAATGGCGCACCGGTTCGGCGGGATAACCTTGCCCAATCTGCGTATCCACGGCGCCACACCGGGCCGCCGGGGGATGCGGCGAGCGGCGCGGGTGCGGTCCCACGTCCGGCGATGGTCGCGGTCCGCCGCCGCCGGGATCGCGGGTGGCGATGACCGCCATCCGGCCGAGCATCAGCGTTATGTCACAGCCGACCCTCCCACTTAGGGAGAGGGGGTGGAATTGAAGGCGATCCGGGCTAGTCCCTGAGGTTGCGAACCGAGTCAACGTCGGTGGCGTTGTCCTGGCGGCGGGCAAGGGCGAGGATGATCGCCAGGCCGACGACGGCTTCGGCGGCGGCGACCGTGATCGTGAAGACCACGAACCCCTGTCCCTGGAGCGAGTTGTTCTCCCAGCCGAAGGCCACCAGCGCGATATTGACGGCGTTGATCATCAGTTCGACGCACATAAAGATGATGATCAGGTTGCGCCGGATCAGCACGCCCATCATCCCGATGATGAAGAGCGTCGCGCTGAGAAAGAGGAAGTGGTCGATCTGCAGTTCGTTCATGCGTACCCCTGACGGCGTTCGGCGCTCGGCGTTCGGCGTTTGGAAGTACGTTTGGCCCCGCCGACCCTGTCCGTCACGTCACTCACCAACAGAACCATCTTATGTCTCGTCCCGAGCGCCGAGCGCCGAGCGCCGAACGCCGATCGTCGTGAAGTCGTCCGCGTCCTTGACCATGATCAGGTCGCGGGAACCGGCCGCGGCGGCGGCTTCGCGCTCCTCGGCGGCAACCGATCCGGGGATCGGGGTTTCGCCCCGGGGACCGCTCGGCAGGGCCAGGTCGACGCCGCGGGGATGGCCGAGGGAGATGGTGCCGCTGCGCCGGCCGACGCGCTCACCCAGCCGCTCCGGCAACGCCAGCACGATCGCGCCGATCACGCCGACGAGCAGGACGAGCGACGCGACCTCGAAGGCGAGCAGGTAGTCGGAGTAGATGAACCGGCCCAGCGCCTGGGTATTGCCGCCGACGGCGGCGACCGCCTCGGGCGTTGCCTCACCCTGGGGACCGACCACGGAGCGGTTGAGGATCGCCGCGCCGATCTCGAGGAGCAGGATCGCCCCCAGGATTAACCCGACCGTGCGCTGGATCGGCCGCCCTTCGTAGAACTTGGGCAGCGACTCGGTGTCGACCAGCATCAGGACGAAGAGGACCAGGACGAGGATCGCCCCGGTGTAGACGATGACCTGGACGGCGGCCAGGAACTCCGCCCCGAGCATCACGAAGATGCCGGCGGAGTTGAAGAAGGAGATCACCAGGAAAATGCCGGCGTGCACCGGATTCCGCGCGGTCACCACCCCGACCCCACCGAGGACGCTCACCGCCGCGAGAATGTAAAAAATGACGAGTTCCCAGGACATCGCGACTCCCTAGACGTGAGACGTTCATGTCTGACAGCGAGGAGAAACGCTTCGCTGCGGCATCGCCCGGGGCTAAAGACCCCGGGCTGAGCGAGATAACCCGGCTGAAGCCGGCTGCCACCCGGCGCAAGAGTCGGAGAGCGGGCAAAGTCCCTGCTGTTCCAGCCCCCTGCAGCGGGGTTATCGGGTTCAGCCCTGGGTCTTTAGCCCCGGGCGGGGCCTGCACGGCGTCCATTTCTGCCGGGCGGTCGCCCCCGGCGCTTCCGCAGCACGGTTTCTCGATCTCGCGACTCATGTGCCTCCCTCTACCGCGGCGACGGCGCGGCGTCTCGCGCCGCGGTGCCGACGGGACGGAGCGAGACGGCGATCAGGCCGGCGAAGAGGGCGGCCAGGACGACCCAGCCCCAGGTGGGCATGGTCAGGTCGTCGTTGGCGACCAGGCGGATGAAGGCCGTGATCAGGATGTTCACCAGGACGAGGGGAAGGAGGACCTTCCAGGCGATGCCCATGAGCTGGTCGTAGCGGAAGCGGGGCAGGGTGGCCCGGAGCCAGACGTAGAAGAAGAGGAAGGCGACGGTCTTGAGCAGGAGCCAGATGATGCCCAGGCCCCAGTATTTCTCCGAGCCCGGTCCGTCGGTCCCGCCCAGGAAGAGGGTGCTGGCGAAGAGCGAGATGACGATCATGTTGATGTACTCGCCCAGGAAGTAGAAGGAGAAGCGGAAGGCGGAGTACTCGGTGTGGAAGCCGGAGACCAGTTCCGTCTCGGCCTCGGGGAGGTCGAACGGGGCGCGGTTGGTCTCGGCGACGGCGGAGATGAGGTAGATCACGAAGGCGAGCGGCTGGGAGAGGATGAACCAGTTCGGCACCGAGAGGGGGCCGATGTCCAGCGTGGTCTGCTGCTGGACCATGATCTCGCGCAGGCTGAGGGAGCCGGCCAGCATGAATACTCCCACCAGGGCCAGGCCGAGGGTGATCTCGTAGGAGACGACCTGGGCGGCGGAGCGGAGGCCACCGAGGAGCGAGTAGCGGTTGGCGGAGGCGTAGGCGCCGAGGATGATGCCGTAGACCCCGACCCCGCCGAAGGCGAGGATGAAGAGGGCCCCGACGTTGAGATCGGCGGCGAACAGATTCACGTCCCGCCCGAAGATCTCCACGGTGCCGCCGAACGGGATCACCCCGACCGAGACGATGGCGGTGACGAAGATGACCAGCGGGGCGAAGAAGAAGACGATCTTGTCGGCCGCGGCCGGGATCAGGTCTTCCTTACCCAGCAGCTTGATCCCGTCGGCGATCGGCTGGAGGAGGCCGGAGGGGCCGGTGCGGGTGGGGCCGAGGCGGTCCTGGAAGCGGGCGATGATCTTGCGCTCGAACCAGGTCATGTAGGCCATGCCGACGAGGACGACGTTCATCAGGATGAACCCGACGATGAACGTCAACCACAACGGCTGGTCGGCAGCGGGCATGCTTCGTTCGCTCCCCTCGTCGCTCGGATCGCTCGGTCCGAATCACGCGGACAGGCCGCACCCGTCCCAGTCTCGCACGATGACTTGCGGTCCACGGTTGTACCACGACGGAGCCACCGTCGCGCGCGGCGGTATTGTACCCGAAGGGGAGGGCAGAACTCGGCTACATCATCCACTTCAAGGCGGTGCCCTCGATGGTTCGGACGTTGTGGTCTCCGGCGAGGTTCCTCGCCGGTACGGTGAAACAGACGTAGTAACGAAGATTCCTCGGTCTGCACGATGCTGGACGGTCATCATTCCGATGAATGTCTGGATCTCTTTCGAGCCAACCTTTCTGTCAGGACGGTACCGCTTGCACTGCACGACGACCTTTCGCCCCTCCCCGTCCCGGCAGATCACATCAATTCCCAGGTCTCCAGCTTGCCCAACGTGCTCGACCTCTCTATAGCCATTCTTCCGGAGCATCGCGGCAACGGCACGCTCAAACTCTCTGGGCGTCATGAGTAACGGATCGGAGGACGTACTAGTTAACTGAAGGCCTTCCTCGAGCAAAGGCCCGCGGACTTGGGACCGGCGATTCTCTTTCCACCACACCACGACCATGATCAACAAGCCGACAGTCAACGAGACTGCCGGATACGAAGCGAATAACCCCATTCCCAACAATACAAGGCAAACCCAGCCGATGGCACGCAACATTGATCATCACCTTGCCAAGAAACGAACTGGACCAAGTAGCATCAATCCATGACGTCCAAAGCGCTCGTTATTATGGGCTTAGTGTGCCAGATGTCGAATGCCCGTTAGGGGAGTCCGGACCGTCGTGGCCAAGCAGCAGTTGAGTCAGCTCTTTCGGCAAGAAGAGACGCTTCGAGCCTAGGTAGATGTCGTGTTGCTCTTGGCTCACTATTGTCTCACTGTCGTGCTCCGAGGCCAATTCTCCCATCCCAGTATCTACGGAGGACGCCCCAACTCGTTTCAAGGAGCCGGCTACTTACCCCGCCGCGCTCTGCGCCTAAGCACGGATGGACCGAACCCACTCAGCGCGACCGAGCGCCAGACCGTCCGCAAGAAAGCGGGTCAGCGTTGCGCCGTCCAGCGGCGGGAGAGCGCGGCTGGGGCCGCCCTCGTCATACGTACCGGACCTGTCCGGCCGCAGGGTGTAGACGATGACGGCGCCGTCCCGCACCCGCCAGATCTCCGGCACGCCGAACGCGGCGTAGATCGGAAGCTTGTTCAACGACTCGGCGCGAGATGTCGATCTCGATCACGAGGTCCGGGGGCGGGTGGATGGTCGGGTCGATCTGCTTGAGGCCGCGGACGTGCGGCGCGTGCTGGATGTAGAAGGCGGTATCGGGCGAGAATCCTTGTTGGATGCCCTTGTGGACGAACGTCATGGATCCGACGCAGTACGTGTCGATCGACCACTCCGTGGCGATGTGCTCGACGAACGACCAGAGGATGGCGTTCGGCTCCTCACGGAGTTGCGACAGCGTCCCAACGATCTCCAACGTACCCCGGTCGTAGGTCAACCGCGGCGTCTGGCAATCCACGTGATCGGCGAGCAGACGCTCGTAGGTCTCCCACGAGACATCGGAGAGGGTGACGCGTTGCTCCGGTGGACTCGTGGCCGTCGCCGCTGCTCCCGGTTCGTCCGTCCACCATACGTCCCCACCCCGTCCGCGGGCATACCAGTCGTGGTGGATGGAGAGATCATCGACGCCCATGTCCGTCGCCAGCCGCCTTATCTGGGTCAACGGATGTTCTCCGGTCGGGGAAGGCTCACCGTCGTCTGACGCTTCATGCTCAATCGTCATGATGTACGTGGCGCCAGCGCGCAGATCCAGAGGCTGTTCTGGTCGAAAGACCGACCCATCGAACACCGCTCGAATCGTGGTTGCCACCTGAGATTCTCCGGCGTATCTGCTGCCACCAGGGTAACGCCGCGATGCCGGAGTCCCGCCGCCCGTAACGCGGTCTCCTTGAACGGAGCAATCTCCTACGATGCCAGCAAAGCCTCCGCGTGCTTCACTGGCAAGAAGGATCGCATTGAGTGGTCAAGGAGGCGTTGCGTTCCGATGCCACCAACTCGGCAACAGCAGCCCAGTAGTCGGCGGCGTATGCCCATTGGGCGGTGGTTGGCTCTGGCGGATCGAGAACGGCGCGGGCGAACGCCAGGCTCTGCTCGGCGTTGAGCGTCCACACCTGACCAGCTAGGTTCGCCGTCATCGCACCGTCGCTCTCCGGGTCCATGCCTCTCCTCGCGAACCCTCTTGAAACTTCTACAGGTCGGCGCCCGTGTCTCACCATGCGCCGAAGTTAGTCGGCGACGGTCAACAAGTCCTCGGTCACTTCATCGATCTGCTCGGGGATCTGGATGTTGCCACCGTGGCGGCCGATGAAGGCCAGGAAGTCGTTGGCGTTCAGGAACTCGAATCCTAGCGTTTTGCCGTGCTCATCGAGGTCGATGAACATCGACTCGTCTACTTCAACAGTCCGGTCAACCTCGCCGTCGTTGATGCGTACGTAGAGGGCGTTGACCTCGGAATCAAACTCGAATCTCATCGCCATCGTGTCTACCTTCTTCCTCGCATGACGGTAACCACATGGGCGCTCATACCGCCATCAGGAGTGCGTTGCTCTTCATAGACGACCTGCAGGTAAGCTCCCACCGCCGTTTGGCGAACGACCTGAACCCTGCCATCCGCCCGATATCGCCGGTTGTCAGGATAGTGGACCGTTGCGATGACTTGTGCCGCCGAAACGTTGCGCCTACGCATGCGTTGCCGCGCATGATCGGAGTACGTCACATATACGGATGATGGATCGTCGGCCAAAGTGCCTCCACAGTGACAAAGTACTCGCCGTGCAGACGGTTCGCAATCATCTGTTCCGCCGGACGAGGAGAGAATCCGATCCTACCGGCTCATCTGGGGATCGAGGGCATCGCGGAGGCCGTCGCCGAGGAAGGCGAAGGCGATCATGATCAGGGCGATCAGGGTGGAGGGCATGATGACGAAGATGGGCAGGAAGGTGATCAGGGGGAAGCTCTCGAAGACCATACTGCCCCAACTGGCGGTCGGGGGGCGGATGCCGAGGCCGAGGAAGCTGAGCCCGGCTTCGGCGAGGATGTAGGCCGGCACGTCGAACGAGACAAAGACGATGATCGGGGCCATGGTGTTGGGGAGGATGTGGCGCACGAGGATGCGGTGGGTCGGCACGCCGATCGCCCGGGAGGCCTCGATGAACTCCCGCTCCTTCAGGCTCAAGACCTGACCGCGGACCAGCCGGGCCATCCCCACCCAGCCCGTCAGGGCGAAGGCAACGAACAGCAGGAGGAGCCCTCCCAGTTGCTGGCCCAGCCAGGTGTCGCGCAGCGACGCCTGGAGGATGATGAAGAAGAGGAACGAGGGGAAGGCATACACCACGTCGACGCCGCGCATCATCAAGTTGTCGGCCCGGCCCCCGAGCCAACCGGAGAACATGCCCAGCGACGCGCCGATCAGGAGGGTGAGGATCGTCGGCACGAACCCGACGATCATGCTGACCCGCGCCCCGTAGAGCAGGCGGCTCAGCTCGTCCCGGGCCAGGCTGTCGGTCCCGAGCGGGTAGGTCGGGTCGCTGCCCTCCATCCAGAAGGGCGGGGTATTGATGCGGGCGGTCGGCGAGATCGCATTCGGGTCGTGGGGAGCGAGCACCGGCGCCAGCAGCGCGACCAGGAACATCAGGAGGATGAACGCCAATCCCGCGACGGCCGCCTTATTGCGCCGCAATCGCCACCAGGCATCCCACCACAGGCCGCGAGTGCGAGCGTGGCCCTGCCCACGCCGGGCGGGGATCTTCTCGGCCTCGGCCGCTAGCGAGGACATGAGAGGACCTCACCCCCTACCCCCTCTCCACTGCGGTGGAGAGGGGCACCAGGCGGCGCTAATTCCGTTCTTGGATGCGGCGTTGGCGACGGCCCCTCTCCTCCAGAGAGGAGAGGGGGCAGGGGGTGAGGTCCTCTCATCGGCGGATGCGGGGGTCGGCGACGATGTAGGCGATATCGACCAGCAGGTTCCCAAGGACGACGATGAAGGCGTAGAAGATCGTGGTGCCCATGATGACCGGGTAGTCCCGGCGGGTGATGCTGTCGATGAAGAGGTAGCCCATCCCCGGGATGCCGAAGACGCGCTCGATGATGATCGTGCCGGTGATCAGGCTCGCGAGGGTGGGGCCTAACACGGTAATGACCGGGATCATGCCGTTGCGGACGATATGGCGCGCGGTGACCATCCGGGCCCGCAACCCCTTCGCCCTGGCGGTGCGGACGTGGTCCTGGCGCATCACCTCGAGGGTGCTGGAGCGCATCAGGCGGGCCAGGAAGGCGGAACCGCTGATGCCGAGGACGAGGGCGGGCAGGATGTACGACGTGCCGCCGTCGAAGAGGACCGGCACCCACTCCAGCTTCACCGCGAAGATGACCAGGAAGAAGATCGCCACGACGAAGCTGGGCAGGGTGTAGCCGATCGTGGCGATCAGCACGCTGACGTAGTCGACCATGGTGTTCTGCTTCAGGGCCGCCAGCACGCCGATCGGCAGGCCGATCGCCAGCGAGATGGCGAAGGCGAGCACCCCGATGGTCGCCGACTCGGGGAAGCCGCGGAGGACGATCTCGGAGACGTCGGTTCCTTCCTGGCTGAAGGAGGTCCCGAAGTCGAACCGGACCACGTTGCCAAGGTAGCGGACGTACTGCTGCCAGAGGGGATCATCCAGGCCGTACTTGCTCGCGAACGACGCCTCCAGGGCGGGGTCGAGGATCCGGCCACCGCCCGACTTGGCGTCCCAGGGTCCGCCCGGGGCGGCGTGCATGAGGAAGAACGTCACCGTCGCGACAAGCCACAGGACGGGGACGGCCCACAGGAATCGGGATACGACGAGTCTGAGCACGCAGTACGAGTCCTTATGCGGGGACGGCGAGGAGGAGGTCTCGTGACACCCGGCCCTTCCCCCGCCGAGGGGATGGGGGCGCTGCGGAATCGCGCCGAGGGTGGCCCGCCATTCCCGAGTCGTAGGGGCGGACCTCTCGACCAGCGTGTCCGCCCGATGCATCGAACGAAGTCCCGGCCTCAGAGAACATGGCACGGATTCTCTCGCGGCTCGGTGGCACCATCGTCCCACGCCGTCCCTCCTTCAATCCCTCCGACAAGCTCGGGATGACAGGTTGGTGGGAGGGGGATCTCCACGAACCGCTCCTACTCCGCCGTCTTGTAGATCTTTTCGACCTGGTAGATGGTGTCGACGACGCTCGTTGGGTAGGTGACGTAGCCCTGGATGGAGGGCTGGATCAGGACCAGGTTCTCGTTGTGGAAGTAGGGCGCGATGGGGGCCTGCTCCATCAGGTAGGCGTCGGCCTGCTGGTAGAGCGGGATCGCCTCGTCGATCGGCAGGGCGTCGGCCTGGGTGACGAGGTCGTTGTAGGTCGGGTCATCCCAGCCGAGGGGTGAGCGGGTCGAGCCTGGGCCGAAGACCAGTGAGAGCCAGTTCTGCGGATGCGGGTAGTCCTCGAACCAGTTGCCGAGGTAGATCGTCAGCGAGGGGTCGCGGTTGGTGCGCAGGCTCACGAGCTCGGTGCTTTCGGTCGGGACCAGTTCCAGCTCGATGCCGAGGACTTCCTGGATGTTCTGTTGCCAGAAGGTCGCCTGCTGCTGGGAGGCGGCGTCGTCGGCGACGTAGCGGAGCTGCTGCTGAGGGAAGCCTTCGCCCTCTGGGTAGCCGGCTTCGGCGAGCAGGGCCTTGGCGCGCTCCGGGTCGTAAGTCTGCTGGTAGTCGGTCTGGTAGCCGGGGATGCCCTCGTAGAGGAAGGTGCCGGCCGGCTGGCCGACGCCATTGCGGATCTGGTCGATGAACTGATCCCGGTTCAGGGCGGCGGCGAAGGCCTGGCGCACCTGGAGGTTATCGAACGGCGGGGAGGCCATGTTGAAGGCGAAGTAGTAGGTGTTGGCGCCGACGGCGCGGTGGAACTGCTCGCTCAGGGCCGGATCGGCCTCGATCTGGGGGAGGAAGGAGGCGGCCGGGCCGATCACGTCGATCTCGCCCTGCTGGTAGGCCAGGAATTCGGTCTGGGTGTTCTCGATGATGCGGTAGGACAACTCGGCGATGCCGGGCGTGCCGCGGAAGTATGAGTCGTTGCGCTCGAAGACCCATGACTCGCCGGGGGTGTAGCTGACGAGTTTGAAGGGGCCGTTGCCGACGTAGGTTTCGGGGCTCTGCCACCAGGTGGCGCCGCCCGCCTCGACCAGATCCTGGCGAGAGGGGTAGGTGACCCAGGTGGCCATCACGTACGGGAAGTAGCCGGCGGCGTGGTTGAGGGTGATCTGGAGCGTCTGCTCGTCGGGCGCGGTGACGGACTGTTCGACCGCGGCCTGCAACGGCGCGAGGTCAGCGGTAGCGACATCGGCTTCGCGCCACTCTTGGCAGCCGGCGATGGCGTAGAGGATGTTGGAGTAGACGCCGGCGACGTTCGGATCGCAGGCCCGGCGGATGCCGTAGGCGTAGTCCCCGGCGGTGACGGGGACGCCGTCGGAGTAAGTCATGCCCTCACGGATCGTGAAGGTGTAGACCGTGCCGTCCGCGGAGACCTCCATCGCGGTGGCGCCGGCGTCCGCGACCTCGTTCTCGCTGGTGAGGGCGAGGAGGGGGGCGAAGACCTTGGCGGCGATCTCGATCTCGACGAGGAAGGCGACCCCTGCCTGGGGATCACCCGATGAGAGATCCTCACCGAGAGTGAGGGTCATGGTCGCGTCCGGATCGGCGCCCGGCTGATCGGCGCCCGGGGCGACCGGGATGGTGGCGAGTCCGCCCCCGCCTCCGGTGGCGGCCGGTGAGGCCTCCGGCGAGCCCTGGGCGGCGACGCCGGCCGACGCGATGACCAAGCTACCGATAACGATGGCCATGAGCAGCGACGACCAGCGCGTAAGTCCCGCAACTCCAGTACGACGATACATACCTTATCCCTCCCGTTCCATGACCCGTCCGGATCCGAGCCGCACCGTTGCGGCCGGGGCCCACCGGGATCGGATTCAGGATCACCCGCCGGCGGGCATCCCCCCGCGCACCATCGTGATCCCTGCCCGCTCGGCATGTGACAGGCAGGCATTATAGGGAACGGTTCGGAGAGGGCAAGATTGGGGGAAGAGGAGAGGGACGTCAGGCAAAGACGATTCTGGGAAAGTGGAGGGATTCGGCCACGTCTCGCCGCGTCTTGGGTGCCCCCGGCGGGTGCGGTCGGGCGCGCGGCCCCGTCGATCCGTCACCGCGCGGACCGGGCGGGGCCGCCGGGGCCACGTCGGCCACCGGCGGGACGATCAGCAGCCCGGCAGGTGGATGGCGCCGCCCTCGTCGCGCCCGTGGCGGCCACGACGCACGGCGAGGGCGGCGAGCCCGACGCCGAAGACCACCTCGGTCCCGAGCGGGCGATGCCCGATCAGGCGCCCGCTCACCCGGATGGCCCGGCGGACCACGGCGGCGGCGAGCGCGAGCCCCGTGACGAGCGCCGCGACGCCGACGGCGACCACGCCGACCGGTTCGGCCGCGGCCGACGCCGTCGCCAGGGCCACGGCCCCGGCCGGTGTCCGGAGGCGGGGCACCCCTAGGGGCCCGAGGGCGAGCCGCTTCGGGTCCTTGCCTTCGCCGGCGAGGCCGCCCGCGACCGGATCGTCGCGCCCGCAGACCAGCCGGATCGCGAGGAGGCGGAAGGGGTGCCGCTGGCGCCGGGGAGGGCCCCGGTGGAGGAGGGCGGCGGCCGCGGCGATACCCCGCCGCGGGCGCGGGGACGACGGCGACCGTGGCGGCGGTGGTCGGCGTCTTGGCCCGGACGAGGCGCTTGGTGGCCAGTTGCCTCCTCGCCGTCGCGTGGAGGACCGGCGCCAGCGCCACCTTGGGGCCGCTCCCGACCGGGAGCACCGGGAGCGGCCCCGACCACGGTCGTCGCGGTGATCGACAGGAGCGCCACGCAGAGCGCGGCGGCGGCCCGCGGTCACCGGTCGTCGGCGGCCACCGCCGCGCCCCCGGGCGGCACCCGTCCGCTGGCGCGGCCGGTCCCGGGGTGCTCCCCCCCGCCAACCGGCCGGCCGCCCTGTGCGACCACCGGGAGTCCGCCGCGGCCCCGCCCGACGGCACACATGTGCCACGCAGGTCGTGGCGAGGCGTCCTGACCGACTAGAGCGCTCGTCGGGACGGTTGACCGCGTGTCCCCGGCAGCCCGGGCCAACCTTGGGCCGTGAGCCCCGGGTGACCCCGGAGAGCAGCCAACCTTTTCAACGAGCGCTCTAGCGTCGTTGTGGAGGCGACTCACCCTCCGCGCCCGCGTTCGCCATCGCCAGGAGCGCCGTCACGAACTCCTTCCGGCGGAAAAAGAGCCGGATCTCGGTCCAGAGTTCGGGGTCCTGGCGACCGAGCGCGAGCAGGCGCTCCGAGAAGACGACATCGCCCCGGGCTCGCTGTTCCGTCATGAACTCGGTCGAAAGCATCTCCGCCAGGTAGAGCGGGCCAACGTCGGCAAACTTCTCCCGGTAGTAGCCAACCAGCCGGGCAAGCTCCGCGGTCGTCAGGGGCTCGCCGCTCTCAGCGCCGAACGCGGTGCGCCAATCGACAACCCCGAGAAACGCGTCAAGCAGGTCGATCCGTTCCCCGGACCGCACCCTGTCTACCAGATCGTCCACCTTGCCCCGGTCCACCGGCAACTCGTGCGGGGTCTCCGGCAGGCTTCCGTTGTCGCTCGACCGCCCGATTCCTTCACCGATCCCATGGTCATCCATCACCTGCGCCCGCTCCCCCGCTCCCGACCGGCAAGCGCCTTGAATCAGGAGTCTTGAACCAGGAGTATAGAAGGCCCGTCCTCGGCAATCGTGCCGACCAGCTTCGCCGGCCCTGGCCCGCGCGAATAGGCAGCCTGGACGATGCCGCCATCCCTTGTCCACGGCACCCTACCACCACCGGCGACGCCACGCGGCGCTTGCCCTTGGAACCATCCCATCGGAGGTGTCGACATGAGATCCATGGCCACATCACCCCTGCGAACACGCCTGCTCATCGCGTCCGCGATCCTCGTCCTCTTAGGAGCGGCGTTGATCGGCCCCACCGGCCCCGGCGGGGCCGCCGCCTATCCCGCCCTCTGCGGCCCCGGCCAGCGGCCCGATCTCATCATCACCTCCGTCGTCGGGTCCAGCTTCACGGTCGCCAACACCGGCACCTGCGCCACCGCCCGCCCCTTCACCGTCCGCGCTGGCGGATCCGGCTTCGGCGTTCGCACCGCCCAGATCGATGAGTTCCTCGCCCCCGGCGACGTCACCTCATTCGCCTTCGTCGGCGTCCCGTCGGGCACCTTCCTCGTCCGCGTCACCGCCGACAGCGAGAACCAGATCCGCGAGAGCGACGAGACCAACAACACGCGCCTGGCCACCGTCACCGTCAGCGACGGTTCGGTCTGAGCAATCCATCGTTGGGCACGATCGCACGCAAGACGCCTCGGCGCGATTGACCCACCGCGAAGTCCGCGGCAACGCAAAGGCACTCAAGCCCATTTCCGCACGAATCAACGCGTGCGACATCTGCGAGAATGGATTCGTTGCTGACCGCTCGATCCTAAACGCCCATGGACATACGTAATGGGCTTCATCGCGTGGATTGTCTTTGGGGCGCTGGCCGGTTGGCTGGCCGGGAAACTGGCCGGCGACGACGATGGCGCGGGCTGCCTGACGAACATCATCGTCGGCATCGTCGGCGCCTTCATCGGCGGGATTATCTACAAGCTCTTCTCTGGCGAGGACTGGAACTTCGAGTTCAACATCCCCAGCTTCGCGGTGGCCGTCGGTGGCTCCATCGTCCTCCTCCTCGTCCTGCGGTTGGTGCGGCGCTGATCTTCCCTGCTTTCCATAGACACGCGAGACGACACGCCTCGCCACGACGTCCTGGGTCTTCCGCACCGTAGATACTGCTGGCGAATTCCTCGTGGTGGGATCGAGGCACGGCAGCGGCGGCTAACGGGACCGCCAGCAGGCCCGAACGTGCGGGGCGGGGTGGCCATCGGGGTCGGATCCGCTCCCCATTGCGCATTCGCCGGCCGTATCAACGTCGCGGAAGAGCCGACATGCTTGACACCTGTTTGCGGTCGGGCGTAGCACACGCCATGGTGCTCCGGTCGGCGGGGTGCCGACCGTGCGGTCGGTTGGACCGCGAGCGACATGCCCGGTGAGGGGTGCCCATGCCTCACCTGACGGTGCCGGGAACGCGACTTTTCTATGCCCACGGGGGGCACGGCAACCGCCGCTCGTCTTCGTCCACGGCGTCCCCATCGTTCTCTGCCACGGCTGACGGCACAGTGGCGGTCATGGGACGTTCTCGCTCCGGCCGCGGACGTCACGACGAGGCGTGCTCGCCTAATGCCCCGAACCGGTACATCCGGAGCAGGTCCGACGGTGCGACGAACACCTCCTGCACGGTGCCGAACCCCGCGTCGCGGCCCAGTTCGTGCCAGCGGGACGCGGTCTCGGGGAAATCGGCGGCGTGGACGTGGGCCACGAAGGTGTCCCATGCCGCGGGCGTGTACGCCGTCCACGACGGCCGCTGTTGGTCCCAGCGACGCAACCATCCGGCGCGATCCTCGCCGTCCGGGCTCGCGGGCTCGTAGATCAGGAGCAGCCCGCGCTCGCCGACGATGCCGCGGATCGCGCGCATCACGGCGAGTTTGGCCGGGGTCAGCAGGTGGTGCAGCGACAACCCGATCCAGACGACGTCCGCCGGTTCCGCTCCCTCGCCCAGGGCCTCGACGAAATCGCGTTGCTCCAGCGTCACGGGGCAGTCGAGCGCCGCCAGCGCCTGCCCCGCCAGGTCCAGCGCGGCGCGGGAGAGGTCGATGCCGTGGTACCGGGTGATCCGCGTGCCGCTGAGCGCGTCGACGATCTCGACGGCGTCGCCACAGCCGACATCGACGAACCGGAACGGCTGGCGGGCCTCGTCGACCAGGATCCGGCGCAGCCAGCCGTAGACCTCGCGATGGAAGAGGTAGTTGTGGTCGACCATCGTGCGGTAGGTCTGCCACTCCTGGTGGAACACCGCCTGCGCCGACGCGTCCGGCGCGTCACCCGCCGGCACCAGGTAGCGCTCGTTCAGTTCCGCGGCCGTTCCGTCCAGTTGGTTCGACTCGTGCCCGCCCATCGGTTCCCTCCTGGTGTCATCTTCAACGCTTCCTTCGAGGTTTCGCCCGTCTAGCCCGGTCCCTTATGGAGATTGAGGAAACGATCGCGGGTTTTTTGGAGCGTCGCCGCGCCCCCTTCTCGCCCGGGCCAACCTTGGGCCGTGAGTCTCGGGCGGCAGCGGAGCCGGCATCTCCCGTCCCGGCACCGCCCCCAAAAAGCCATGATCAATTCCGCCACCTCCATCAGGGCCGGACCCACATTGACCCCCAACGACGCGCTTGCTCCCACGCCCGTCACGATCACGGCCCCCGCTCTCCTGGCACAGTCTCGGGAACATCCGGCGCGATCGTCACCAGCAGGACGACGAGCGGTCCGTCCCCACCGTTGCGGAGGGTGGCGACGGCACCGGGCTCAACGAGCGCCTGCGACCCGGCCGAGCGGTGGGCGTCGCCGTTGTTGGTGGCCAAGCTGAGCGTCCCCGCCTCGACGAAGATGAACTGCGACCTGGTCGCGCCGTACGGCGCGAGACCTGTCTGCGGCGCAAGCGTGAGCCGCCCCAGCGCGATCGCGGCCGGCTCCGTCGGGAGTTCGAGAGCCACCTTATCGATCAGGAGCTGGGCCGTGATGTCCGGCGCCCCCGGTATCGGCCAGAGGTACGCGTCCCCCCCCGGTGCGCCCCTGCCTTGCCACGGGAGCAGCGTCACGGCCAGCACGACGGTGGGCGTCCGTTCGGCGTTGCGGAACGCGTGGCGGACGCCGGGGAAGACGAGGAGGCCATCCCCAGGATGCAACGCAACGTCAACGCCGACCGGCGCGGTCGTCGGCTGCGGGCTGCCCACCCCGTCCGCCGCACCGCGCGTGAGCACCGCCGGCCCGTCCACCTGGGCGGTGAGGGTGCCGGCCTCCACGGCGAGGAGGAGCGGACCGAGGTCGCTCATCCGAAGCTGACGCGCCCCCGGCGCATAGGTGTAGCGCGCCAGCCGGACGACGGCCGCTGCCGGCGGCCGCGCGAGTGGCGCCTGGCCGAGGGGAGAGGGCAGCACCGGCCAGTCACCGGCGCCCCAGCGTTCCACGATCCGGTCGCCGGCGATCCGGAAGAGGTCGTGCGTTTCCCAGGTCGGCGACAGGCCGGCCAGGGGAACGCCGAGGAACTCTCCGTCCGCGACGCCATCCACCCACACCCGTGCCAGGACCGAGTCGCCCTGCGCGATCGGCCCCTCCGGTGTGAGCCGCATGGCCGGGAAGGTTGCGCGGAGGGCGAGGAGGTACCGGACGAGGCCGGCGCGGGTCGGAGCGAACCCGGGGCGCGCCGTGCGGTCCACGAAGTCGGCGGCGACCACCCCGTCGAGGGACGAGGCGTCCCCGGTCCGCAGCGCCTCGTTGACGGCCGCGTAGTACTGCCGGACAAGGGCTGTGTCGGCGGCGGCGGCAGCGCCCTGGGCGATAGGCGACCCGGCCTGGAGCGCGGGCTGCGCGATCAAGGTGCCGGTCCCGAGCAAGGCAACACCGGTGGCCAGGGCGAGCACGCAGATCAAGGGAAGGGGGACCGACCGGCGCATGGCACGCCCTCCTCACCGCGGCAAGGCAACCGCGACAGCCTCGACAGGGACCGCGTCTGCCGACGAAATCGAGAAGTTTCCCGGTGCTTGCAGACGCATCGCCATCATGCGCCGCCACGACCTGCCGCGCACCGGCCGGAGGGCCGATTTCACGGGCGGCGCGATGGTGTTCGCCCTATGCACATTTACGTAGGCGATGGAGGCAGGACCGAGGGACCGGCCGGCGGCTCAGACACACATCCCGTCATGATGTGGTTGACACCCATGGGTAATCGGGGCGGCCGATCCTCCTCTTTTGCGGACTCCGGATGAACGCTGGTGTACCGTGCGGCCCCGCTCACGGCGGTCTTGCCGTAGCACCAGGGGGCAGCCGGACGGGTGCCAGCGTCAGCGTGGAGAGCGGCGTCAGCTCGGCCGCCGGGGTGGACCGAGCGGCGCGGGAGCCACCCAGCGTCGGCGATCGCGGGCGCTCAACGCCGCCGCGGGCTGGGTCGGTCGGCCCCCCGCCGACCTACCGCACGTTGCCGGTGCCGCCGGGATGGGGCGTCGGCGTGGGGACCAGCGGGGCGGGTGTCGGCATCAGGGTCGGCAGCGGGGTGGGTTCGGGCGTCGGCGAGGGCCGGTAGCCCACCTCGACGGTGATCACGACGGCGACGGGCGGCGGGGCGGGCGGCACGGCGACGTAGTAGCGCCCCTCGCCGAGCGCCAAGCCGGTCAGGAAGCAGCTCAGCGCCGTCAACAGCCAGGCCAGGGTCGGGGCCTTGGCGCGGAGCGCCGAGGCCTCGGGCGTGGCGGCGGCGGCGCGGGTTCGGCGCGCATCCATCATCGTCCTCGTGCCCGCCGTTCTGGTCAGACCGTCGCGACGATGAAGAGGCGGCGGAAGGGGTAGAGCGTCCGCCCGTCGGCCCGGACGGGGTACGCGGCGCGGAGGCGGCGCGCGTATTCCCCAAGGAAGCTCGCGCGCCCGCGGTCATCCAGGCCGGTCAGGATCGGCCGCAGCCCCGTTCCCTTCACCCATTCGAGGACGGGATCGGTCCCTTCGAGCACCTGCAGGTATTCGGTCTCCCAGATGTCGAGGCCGCGTGTGCGCTCCGTCAGCAGGTCGTAGTAGACAGCGGCATCTTCGACCCAGTTGCGGCCGACCGCCTGCCGCAGCGTTTCCGGGCCGATGGGTTCGTCGTCGGGGCCGCCGTTGGCCAGGGTCTCACGCATCAGGCGGTGCGATGGCGCGGCCCAACTCTGCGGCATCTGCACCGCCAGGCACCCACCCGGCTTTATCAACCCGACCAGGCGCGGGAACAGTTCGTGATGGCCGTCCACCCAGTGGAGCGTCGCATTGGCGTAGATCAGGTCGGGTGCCGCCTCGGGGTGCCAATCGCGGAGATCCGCCTCGATCCAGCGCACCCGGCTCGGCTCCGTCGCCGCCCGGGCCAGCATCTCCGCCGAGTGATCGAGTCCGGAGACCGCCGCCGCCGGCCACCGGTCGGCGATGAGGCGGGTCACCTGCCCCGTGCCGCAGCCCAGGTCGTAGACCACCGCGGGCGCGTCCAGGGGGACGCGCTCGAGCAATTCGAGCGCGGGCCGCAGTCGGTGGTCGGCGAACTTCGCGTAGAGTGCCGGATCCCACCGCGTGCCGGCGACCTCACCCTGATGCAACGGCGACGCCATCGTCGTGTCCCTCCGTTTCCACCTCGGCAGGCGGCGACTGTCTTAGCGTACCTGTGTCGGGCCGTCAACTCCGATCCGATACGGCACCGATCCTGCCCACAGACGCACCCCACTTCGTGGCGAGGCGTGGTCTGAGACACTTGCTAAGACCCCGGTGTCCCCATCGTTCTCTGCCACGGCCAACTGCAAACATGTGTCAAGCATGCTCCGGCGAGGCGTGAAGGCGATCGGTCTTGGCGCGGACCGACAGCGAGGGCCGTGTGTTGAGGGTCTCGGGGTCGAAGCCGGCCGTGTGCTTGTAGGAACTGGCGATCTCCTCCAGTTCCTTCTGGCTGACCACATCGTCGAGGTTCGCGAACCCGTCGGGCGCCCGCTCCTCCACCAGCTCCAATGGCCGCTCCGGACCGCCCGCGCGGTTGGCCAGCACGACGGCGGCGGTGGCCGGGCGGCGCTCGGCATCGTAGGCCGCCACCGCCGCCGTCGATCGACGGTCGCAACGCCAGTTCCCGGGCCAGGACCCGCGCGTCGAGGATGGCCTGCGAGGCCCCGTTCCCCCCGGTCGGGTGCATCGGGTGGGCGGCGTCGCCCAGAAGCGTGACCCGTCGGAAGTCCCAGGTCGGCAGCGGGTCCCGGTCCACCATCGGGTACTGGTAGATGGCCCCAGCCCCGCGGATCAGCGCCGGCACGTCGAGGAACGGGAAGCCGAACGCGGCGAACGGGGCAAGAACGTCCTCGTGGCGGGCGGTGTGGACCCAGTCCTGGGCGGGCATCGGCCGCCCGTCGGCGATCTTGAATTCGGCCACCCAGTTGATCAGCGCCCGGCCCCGCTCCTCGTGCCGCCGGGAGATCGGGTAGACAATCACCCGGCGGCCGAAGTGGCCCGCCATCATCATGGTGCGTCCGGACAGGAATGGCGCGCCGTCCGTGACCGCGCGCCACATGGTGAAGCCGTTCCAGCGGGGCGGGCCTTCGTTCGGGTAGTACGCCCGCCGGACGACCGAGTGGATGCCGTCGCAACCCACGAGCAGGTCGGCCTCACAGCGGCTGACTGCAGGCTCGCTGGTCCGGTCGACGAACTCCGCCCAGACCCGATCCCCCTCTTGCCCGAAGCGCGTGAGGTGGTGACCGGTCCGGAGGCGCGCCGGGCCGAGCCGCGCCAGCACGGCACGGTGGAGGACCCCGAGCAGCTCGCCCCGGTGGATGGAGAACTGCGGCCAGCGGTAGCCGGCGGCCAGGCCGCGCGGTTCGCCCCAGATCCGCTGCCCGTGCGTGGAGTAGAGGACGAACTCGGCGGTGGGGATGCCGACCGCGACCAGGTCGTCGAGGAGACCGAGCTCGGCCAACTCGCGCACGGCGTGGGGCATGACGTTGATGCCGACGCCCAGCTCCTTGATGGCTGACGCGGATTCGTAGACCTCGACGTCGACCAGGCCGGCGTCGTGGAGGGCAAGGGCGAGGGCCATACCGCCGATGCCGCCCCCGACAATGGCGATCTTCATGCCGTCCCTCCATCTGCGCGGGCCTTTCAGCGTGCGCCCGCACCGGGCGGGCACGACACCATGGTGCGCCGTCGGTGGGCGGCGCGCATCGGCCGGGTGACCGATTTTGCGGACGGCGCGTCGAGTTTCCGCCCTATGCACGTTTACGTAGGCTACGTGGGCGTGACCCGGCAGCCGACCGGCGGCTCAGACGAGGCCGTGGCGCACCGCGTAGGTGGCGGCGGCCGTCCGCGAGCCCAGACCGAGCTTGGCGAGGATGTTGGCGACGTGGGTGCGGGCGGTGCGGTGGCTGACGAAGAGCGCCGCCGCGATCTCCTGGTTGGAGCACCCCTCGACGAGCAGGCGCAGCACGTCCAACTCGCGGGGCGTCAGCCCGGTCCCCGCCCCCGCCCCCTGCCGAGGCGACCGGCGCGGCGGGGACGGTCAGGTCGGTCAGCAGGGCCGCGGCCTCGATCGCGGCCTGCTCCGGCGTCAGCGCGCGACCCGCCGCCCAGGCCGCCGCGAACGCGTGCTCGCCGAGGGCCGCGCGGACGGCGGCGGCGGCGCGCGCGCACCGTGCCCGCTCCGGCGGCGGCACGAAGTAGCCGAGGGCCTCGCCCAATGCGGCCGCCGCCCCGAGCAGCCGGGCCGCCGGCGCGGGCTGGCCGCCCGGCGCGGCCAGCCGCGCCGGCCCCGGCCAGGGCGTCGGCGAGTCCCTCCTGCGTCCCGATCTCGACCCAGAGCCCGAGGCTCTCACGGTACCGGGCGGCGGCCCCCTGCGGGTCGCCGCGGTCTTCGGCCGCCCAGGCGAGCATGATGAGCGTGCCGGCGACCCCGAAGTGGTCGCCCACCCGACGGAACAGGGCGAGGGCCTCCTCCAGGAGTGCCTCGCCCTTCGCTCCGTCCCCGCCCTCCACCGCGGCATTGCCGAGCTCAAGCCGGGCGTGGGCCACCCCGCTGCGGTCGCCCAGCGCCTCGAACCGCGCGGCCGCCTCCTCCAGCAGCCGCACCGCCCGCGCGCGGTCGCCCTGGTTCAACTCCCCGAACCCCAGGAGCAACAGCGCGCCGGCGGTGCCCCGCGCGTCGCCGAGGTCCCGCCACAGCGCCAGGCTGTTGGCCAAGAGCGTGACCGCTCGCTCGCCACCCAAATACACGTCCAGCATGCCCAGCACTTCCAGCGCGATCGCGCGGCCGGTGGTCGGCGCCTCGCCGCCCCGGGCCAGCGCCCGCTCCAGCCAGGCGCGCCCCTCGACGCGGTGGCTGCGGTAGAGCCACAGCCGGCCGAGCGCCCCGGCAAGGCGCAGCCCGGTCTCGGCGTCCCCCGTCTCCTCCAGCCAGGCCAGCGCCGCCCGCAGGTTGGCGAGCTCGCCCTCCAGCCGGTCGAGCCACCGCCCCTGGAGCGCGCCGGCCCAGGGGTGCGGCTCGCCCTCCTCGGCCAGCGCCAAGCACCAGGCCGCGTGCCGCGCGCGGACCGCTCCGTCCTCCCCGCTCACCGCCAGCCGCTCCAGCCCGTACTCCCGGACCGTCTCCAGCATCGCGTAGCGCGGCTCCGCGGCGACGACGTCGAGCCGGCGCACCAGGCTCTGCCCGGCCAGTGCCTCGATCCCCGCGAAGACGCCGCCGGGAGCTTGCGCATCGCCCGCGACCGCCTCCGCCGCCTCCAGGGTGAAGCCGCCGACGAAGACCGCCAGCCGCCGGAAGAGCGCCTGCTCGTCGGGGGAGAGGAGGTCGTGGCTCCAGGCGATGGCGTCGCGCATGGTGCGCTGCCGGGCGGGGGCGTCGCGCGCGCCCCCGGTCAGCAGCGGTAGCCGCTTCTCCAGCCGGCCGAGCATGGCCCGCGGCGGCAGCAGCGCCGCCCGCGCGGCCGCCAGCTCGATCGCCAGCGGCAGCCCGTCCAGCCGCCGGCAGATCTCGGCGACCGCTCCAGCCTCGTCGCCCACGGGCGCGAAGGCCGGGTCGACGGCCCGCGCCCGCTCGAGGAAGAGCGCCACGGCCTCCGACCCGGTCTCGCCGTCGGTCCCGCCGGGATCGGGCAGGCCGAGCGGCGGCACCGGGAAGACGCGTTCGGCGCCGACGCGAAGGCGCGCCCGGCTCGTCACCAGGACCCGCAGCCCCGGACACGCGGCCAGGAGGTCGGTGATCGCCGGCGCGGCCTCGACGACCTGCTCGAAATTGTCGAGGAGCACCAGGAGCGCGGCCGCGCCGATGTGCGCCGCCAGGCGTTGGGCCACCAGCTCATCGCCGGCGGGCGCGTCCAGCGCCCGGGCGATGGTCGGGAGCACGAAGTCGGGATCGCGGATCGGGGCAAGGGGGACGACGTGGATGGCCGCGAAGGCGTCGGCCATCTCCTCGGCCACCGCGAGGGCCAGCCGCGTCTTGCCCACCCCGCCGGGGCCCGTCAGCGTCACCAGCCGGACGTCGGGGCGGAGGAGGAGGGTCCGGACGGCCGCGAGTTCCCGTCCTCGACCGATCAGCGGCGTGAGCGGGAGGGGCAGCGTGCTGGCGCGTGGGAGGGGCGGAGCGCTGGCCACGGTGCGAAGGCCCCCGAGTCGGTCGCGGTGTCGTCCGGTGTCGGGTACGCTACACCGCCCGGGGCGGGGACACAAGGAGCGGACAGCCCGGCGCCCGCTTCGACGAAGCGCGGGGCGGCGGGACGACACGGGATCGGCCCGCATGCCGGTGGCGGTGATCGCCGGAGGGCGCCGACCTTGACCGCGTGAAAGGCCAACCCATCAGGCGCGCAGTCGTGGGAAGAGACCGGCCGTCCCGAGTTGCTCGAAGCGGCAGCACCGGTCACGTGGCGGGCGCCGCCACCGCCGAGTGCACACAGGTGTCAAGGATGTCGGCTCTTCCGCTCTTTCGGAGATGCTGTCGAGTGGTGGGGGAGGAGTTCGGGCACCAACCCCTACCAATCGTGATTCACGGCTTAGGGCGCTCGCCGAAAACCTTGGCCGCCGTCGCCGTTAGCCTCGGAGAGGCTGACACTGTGAGCCCGGGCCGTGAGCCCCGGGGCGACCCGGAGACGCGGCCAACCTTTTAAGGCGAGCGCTTTGGTTTCATCGGGAGTGCGGAAGAGCCAGGATGTCGTGGCGAGGCGTCCGAGACGACGGGAATTGTGATGCGTCATCACGCTTTTCACGGCACCGTGATGACTCCGTCGATCGCGACCTCATCGACCATGACGGCAACTCCGCTGGCCGGATCGACCGTCTCCAGCGTCAGCGCGAACGTGTAATCGCCCGCCGTCCAGCCACCCGCCGGGACGAAGCGCTGCGCCACGTCGGTCGTGCCGGCGGGCAGCGCGAGCGACGACGCCAGCGGGAAATCTTCGACCAACGCCCCGTCGTGGCGAACGTGCAGGACCACGCGGGCGTTGCCGATCGGCGCTCCGGAATTCGCGATCCGGACGCCAATGTCGAGGTACTGAATCGCCTCCGGAGTCGGGGCCGCGACCACCATCACCTCGCTCAACGCGACCGGAGATGGCGGTACGCTTGCGACCTCGGCTGGCACAGTGACCGTTCCCCCCGCCGTGGCCGCCAATCCGTGCGTGGCATCGGTCAATTCAACGTCGATCACAAGATCTCCGGGCGGCAACGAATCCTTAATCAAGAGTTCAAGCATGGTCTGGTGGCCGGCGTAGACGACCCCCATCAAGACCGGGACGGTCAGAACGGCGGCACCGGCTCCGTCGCGGAGCACCACCGTGCCCGCTGGGCGGATGAGCACGTTTCCAGTATTCGCGACCTCGACCGCGATCGTATTCCACGCCGCACCCGGCTCAAGCGTTACCGCACCGATGTTCAAGGCCGGCTCGACCGGCCCGGGAACCGTGATAAAGACCGCAACGGTCTTCCGCAGGATCTGGTTGAAGGTCGAGCTACCGGTGACAGGGAGCGGCTGAGCAGTCTGAAGCACGATCCCGGTGATGTGTTGGCCGGGCGGCGCGTCGTCCGGAACCGTCACAGTGAAGCTGCGCTCGATGGTGCTGCTCGGTTCAAGGGTGAGTGTCTCGGCCGGATAGTCGATCCAGGTCGTAACTCCGGTCGCCTCGGTTCCGTCTTCCCTGACGCCCATGCCGCCATTGACGATCGTGTAGGCATCCGCCGCAAAGGTTCGGGCGTCAAACGCGGTGTCGGCGGCATTGACCAGTGCGGCAGTCAACGTTTGCGCGTCCCCGGGTTTCATCGTCACCGCGAAGTACGCGCCCTCAACCTCGCCGGACGGCGCGATCGCGAATGCCGGCTCCGGGTCACGATTGTCCTCGATCAGCGTCCCGTCCGATTGCGCCCCGACTGACCCAAACCCGCAACCGGTGGCAAGCGTCAGCATGAGCGCCACCCGCCAAAACCTTCTCGACAGGACTTGGGCCACCCCGCGAATCCTTTCCGCTGTTCAGTCGTCAATGGAGCGGGCGCCGGCAGGCCAGTTTCTCGCGTGCCGGCGCCCTCTTGTATCGAGCTATCGCCGCTCAACGAGACGCGGCTGCTCGGTCCCTAGGACTGCGGACCGGCGGTGCTTGAGACTGTCAGCGTCGAGGTGTAGGTGCCGTTCGGAACGCTGGCTTCGACATCGGTCAAGGCAAGCGCGTAGCCGGACGCCGTGTAGTGCCCGTTTCCGAACGTCGCTGCCGCCGACAGAATAGGCACTGCCGTGTTCGAGAGATTCGCCGCGGTGTGCGCTGTGGGCAGGTTGAATGGATCGCCGTTGTCCCTCGTCACCGTGCCCGCCGTGGGAACGGAGAGCGTCCCGGTCGAACCAAGGACGATGCTGCCGCCGCCACTAACACGAGTGAAGCTACTGGCCGCGAGGGAGATAACGTACCCCGCCGCCGTGTTGCGATCGTCCTTGACGACGACCTTGAAGGCGCCACCAGACCCGTCCGTGTACCCCGTATCGTGGTTATAGGCCAAGGACGAAATGTTCGCGGTGACGTCGATCGAGAACGTAATCACACCACCGCCAAGCGTCACGGTCACCGTGTCGGTCGTCTGCGCCACGGAAGGGGCGGCGAATCCGAATGCCACCGCAATCGCGCCGACGAACGCGAAGAACGATTGCCTCCAATTCACAGTGCTTTCTCCCCTAACTGCCATCCGCTCAGGCCGAACACAGTCGCCGGCCGCGCCCCAAATCTCTTCCCCCGCTCGTCCTTTCCGATCCACCTCCTCCCTCTTCCCGCCTGCGCGGACGAATCCGACAAAGTCCGCTCGACGTCGCGATCACGGTTCGCCGTGCTCACGACCACGCGACCTCACGGCGCCGCACTCGCCGTGACCGTCACCGTTGAGGTGTAGATCCCGGGCGGGGTGCCGCCGGGGATGGTGAGCGTGAGGTTGAAGGAATGGGTATAGGTGCCGGCCGGAATCGGCTGACCCTGGGCAGACACGATCGACTGGACGACGGGACTCAGCGGGAGCGCGGTTCCAGGCTGGCCGTCTAGGCCAGGACCATCCGTGGCGGCGATCATTGACAGGTTTGCGGCATCGAACGTCACGCCGTCGTCCACCGCGAGAAAGTCCGTCGCGCTGATCGAAACGGTCCAGCCGCCGCAGTAGCCGCTCGTCACGGTCAATTCCATCGTTCCCGCGTCCACAACTTGATCGGCGTGCGAAAAGCGCAGCGGGACGCTCGGGTCGTCGAGTACTCCGGTGGTTCCCCGCCTCAGCGAGGGCGAGGGCGCGGCAATGGTAAGGACGGGCCGTACCGGCTGGACGGTTTGGCCCTGGACCGACGCCCCCGGAACGCCATCTATCGTCGTCGCGACGCCTGAAGTCAGCGTCACAAGCGGATCGAGCGGCCCGCCGCATTCCGGTACGGTCAACCGGAGGTCGAACCGGACGCCATAGGTCAAGACGCCGCCCGAGGTGTTGGAACCGGCATCGTCACCGGTCAACACCTGGGTGACGACCAGCCCGGGAGCCGATCCCGGGAGCCACGTGTCAACGTTGTCCCACTGGTCTTCGACGCCTGGATGCATCCGCAGATCCGCGGTCCAACCCGGGGAAACGTCGGTGGTCACGGTCCATTCGAACAGGACCTCGGTGAGCGATACAGGCAAGTCCGCGACCGTGATCGTTGCCTGGCAGCCGTAGACGATGTTGCCACCTTGGACAAAATCCTCAGTGGCCACCTGAGTGGTGGGTATGCACCCGTCGATCTCAATCGCGGCCCGCTCGGCGATGCCCCGGAGGAGTGGTGGTGACCCGTCCTGCGCGGCGGCATCGGCGGTCGGCGGAGGGGACGCGCTCGGATCCGGTACCGGTACCGAATCGCCGGTGAGCGGCTCGGTCGCCACTGGCGCCATCGTGGCAGTCGGGACGATGACCGGCGTAAGCGTCGAGGTTGGCTCAAGCGGCGGAGGCAATTCGGTCGGGATAAGGGTTTCCGTCGCGACTGAGTCGGGGTTCGCGGGGTTCGAGGGGTCCGCGGACTCGCCGGCTTCGACCGGCGTCTCCTCGATCTCTGCCGCCGGGGTTCGTCCCGTCCCAAGTCCGATCGTGACGATCACAACCAGCACCACCACCGCGAACGGCGGTACCGCGCCACGAGCCAACGTTTTGCCGGTGAACGTGCGGGAGATCACGGGCACCCTCGTCGACGTTGAATTGGCGAGGCCGACGCATCGATGCGCGACATCGCCCACAGCAACGCGTGCCCTCCGTCATGGACGGCACAACA
Organism: uncultured Chloroflexia bacterium; assembly: GCA_963724285.1. GTDB lineage: Bacteria > Chloroflexota > Chloroflexia > Thermomicrobiales > UBA6265 > CAVRUD01. The sequence continues at coordinate 85,337 of CAVRUD010000032.1, forward strand.
AGTTCGCAGGCAGGTTGCGGACCCGGGACCCACGGTTGACAAATTGACACAGGATGATGCCGTGTCAACTTATCATAGTCCTGAGAGTTCGTAAATACCTTCACCATCGCCAATGTTGTCAATAAAGTCCTGGCCATTGGGCCGTGCGAAAGGTTGACGCGTAGCTCCTGTCGCCCGGGGCTCACGGCCCGGGCTCAACGTTACAGCCTCTCCGAGGCTAATAAGGCGCGGGATTCTAGCCTCGGAGAGGCTGTAATTCTTAGCCCGGGCCAACCTTGGGCCGTGAGCCCCGGGCGGCAGGGACCAGGGCGAAAGATTCCGAACCCCACTCCACCCCCTGAAAACTCTACGGGCCGGGGCAATCCGCCCCGGCCCGTGATTCCACACCGGATCGACCCAAACGACTACCGGACGAACCGGATCGTCAGCGGGTAATTGAAGGTCTCGGAGCTGGCGGCTTTGATGGTCCCGACCAGGGTGAACGCGAACCAGGCCAGGCCCAGGGCGATGAATCCCGGGATCGTCAGAAGGAGGCCGATGCCAAAGGTGATGATCGAGACGATGATCAGCCCCAGCATGTAGACGATCACCGACAAGTTGAAGTTGAGCGCGTTGCGTCCATGCTCCGCCGCAAAGGGATCGTTATCCTTGCGCACCAGCCAGACGATCAGCGGCCCGATGAAGGCCGGCACGCCCCCCATCCAGGCCCCGACGAAGGCCGAGGCGTGGGCACCGGTCGCCCAGTAGCGCGACTGCATGGACGGAGGCACCGCCCCGCCCAGTTCGCCGCCCATATGCGCGGATCCGTTGACCGGCCCAGCCAGCCCAACCGGCCCCTCCGGTCCCCCGGCATGGCCGCTCCTGGCGTCACCAGCGGACCCAGCCGGATCGGCGCTGCTCGCGGCCCGCCCGAGATCATCGGCGGTGCGCTCGCGCTCACCGGCGGACCGTGTCGCAGCCTCCGCTCCCGATCCGCCAACCACGTCCCGCGAACCGGTCGCCATGGCGGCGACAACCGGCGGGGCATCCCTGGACTCGCCGGCCACCTGGCCAATCTCAACATCGACACCGAGATGACCTTCCGCCGCCTGAGCGGTTTGCACATGCAGGGAAGAACCCGTCTCTGCCGCGTCCGCCGTTCGCGGCTGGCTTGTCGCAGTCGCATCCAGCCGCGGCTCCGGGAAGAGGTCCCTGACGGTCGACAAGTCGAGTTGGGAGGTCGAGTAGGCGGCAGCGTCAACGGCCTGCGCGTCCTGAGCCTGAACCTGCTGCGCGGCGTCCATGAACTCGGGCAGGACCGTCGGTTCCGGCGGCGTCTCCCAGGTCCCGAAAGACCGCGAAACCGGATCCGGCTCCGGGGCGCCACCCGGCGCCGGCCGGGACTCGGCGGAAGGGGACGCCTCCGCCGGAGCAGGGTCCTTCGGCCCGAACCAGAAGACCATCTCCGGCGTAATCGCCGGACTCGGCGCGGGTTCGGGTTCGGGCGGGGCCGGCGCCTCCGCCGGGGCAGGAGGCACGGCCCGCTGGGACACAAACCGCCCGCCGGTGCCGTAGCGCTCGTCGAAATGGCCCGCAACCGGCTGGACACCCGCGTCCTGCCCCGTATCGTCGGTCCGGTCGGAATGGTTCGGCGTGTGAATGTCGCCGGCGCCCTGGGCGGGACCGACCTGGTCGAGGTGGCTAACCTGGCCGGCGTAGAAGCCGTGGCGCGACCGGCCCTGCCGGGCGGCAGCGCTTGACGCCTCGCTCACCTGGGTTGCCTGGATTGGTTCGTCCGGCTGAGCTTGCTGGTTGGGCTGGCCGGAGTTGGTCGGTGCAGACGGGAGCAGCGCGGTGCCGCAATGGGAGCAGTATTTAGCGTGGGCCGGGTTAGCGGCCTTACCACAGAACGGACAGGTCATCGGATGACTCCACGCCGGCCCGGGGAGGCGGGGAACGTAGCGCCCGTGCGCCGTCTCCCCCGCCGGCCACCCCTGGGCCGGTTCGTACGGATATCACCTTACCCCCCATCTGTCGCGCCCTCCCGTCGCCTCTGTCGCGGAAGTGTGGCGAGATGGTCCGGGACCTGTGACCGCCACAATCCGCGCGGTCAACCGGCCCTCCGGCCGGACAAAAAGGCCGCGACCCGGGGATGACTCCCCGGGTCGCGGCCCCGCCTGCTCGTCTGCTCGCCTGTTCTGGCCCGGGAGAGGCTGTGAGGTTCAGCCCGCCGGGTTGGGGCCGTCGGCGCCGGGCGTTATCCAGATGCAGATCAGGTTCTCGGCGAGCGCTCCAGAACCGCCGCCCCGTCACACCGGTACTCGTTCGGCACGGTCGGATCGCTGCCAGCGTCCACTTCCTCTGCGTCGGTGTAGCCGTCGTCGTCAGTGTAGTGTCCTCTTCCCAGGGATCGCTGCCGTAGGTGACGATCTCCAGGTAGTCGTTGACGCCGTCGCCCTCCGAGTCGGAGTTGCGCGGGTCGGCCCCGTACTCATTGATCTCCTCGCCGCTCAGGAGGAAATCACCGTCATCGTCATCGTTCGGGTCCAGGCCGACCCCGGCCAGGTCCGGCGGCAGGGGATCGGTGCCGATCTCGTACATCTCCTTGCCATCAATGTAGACGTCGAGATCGGTGTCTTCGTGATTGGGATCGGTCCCAAAGAGAATCTCGTCGTCGTCCAGGTCGTTGGTGGCGGCGCCTGGGAGTTCTACGGATCGTGGGGATACGCGGGGTGCCCCATTACCGGGGATTAAACGTCAACCCGCAGCAGCCAGGGGGCAGAACACGTTCCCATCGGCCGTGGCGGTCAGAGTCTCGGGCTAGCCCGGATGGTGCCGTTAGGAACGTTGCCGTCCGGGCGTCGTCCTCGATCGAGCGGGGTTGACGAGCCGCTCGCTCGCTCGGCATCATGCTGGCGAGCGCCGTTTGGCTGATTCGGGACCCCGGGGCCGACCATGTCGCACGCCGCCGACGCTTCTCCCCTCGTCGCGCCTGTGGTCCCGCTCGCCGAGCGAGACCGGCGTCAAACCGCCGTGCCGGTGCCGCTCACGCCCTTGTCGGTCGGGGTGACGAACTCTCCGCGTTGGCTGAGCGGCTTCGCGGTGGGGCTCGCCTCGTCACGCTGACCGGGCCGGGCGGCGTCGGCAAGACGCGCCTGGCACTGCGCGTGGCAGCCGACTTCGCAACCGAGATCCCCGACCGCGTCTGGTTCGTGCCGCTCGCGCCGGTTCGGGTGCCCGAGTCGGTGCTCCCCATCGTCGCGCGGGCTCTGGGCGTCCGATCGGCGCCGAACCGGCCGGTGGGCGAGGCGCTGGTTTGGTTCCTGAATGTCCGCCGAACCTTGCTAGTCCTCGATAACCTCGAGCAGGTGCGCGCCTGCGGGCCGGCTCTGGTCGAACTCCTCCAGGGCTGTCCGGACCTGACCGTTCTGGCCACGAGCCGCGCTCCGTTGCAGGTTTACGGCGAGGTGGAGTTCGCGGTGCCGCCGTTGCCGCTCCCGCCATCAAGGGGACGCCAATCTCTGCCCGACGTGGAGCGCAACGAAGCAGTCGCCCTCTTCGTCCAGCGCGCGCGTGCCGTCCGGCGCGATTTCGCGCTGACCGACGACAACGCGGCGGCCGTCGCCGAGATCTGCCGGCGACTGGACGGCCTGCCGTTGGCGATCGAGCTGGCCGCTGCCAAGAGCAAGTTCCTGGCGCCCGCGGCCGTGCTCGCCCGGCTGGACAACCGCCTGACCGCCCTGACCGGCGGTCCACAGGACCAGCCGGCTCGGCTCAGGAGCCTACGCGATGCCATCGCCTGGTCGCACGACCTGTTGGCGCCGGACGAGCAGGCGGCCTTCCGACGACTGGCCGTCTTCGTCGGTGGCGGCACGCTAGACGCGGCGACCGCAGTTTGCAGGGCTACCGGCGGCCCGGACTCCTTCGAGTCGCTGATCCTCCACCACCTGGTTCAGTCCGAGGACGACCCGGCCGGAGAGCCGCGTCTCACGATGCTTGAAACGATCCGCGAGTTCGCGCTGGAGCGGTTGGCAGCGAGCGTTGAGGCCGAGGCGACGCAACGGAGGCACGCGGAGTACTTCCTGGTGCTGGCCGAGGCGGCCGAGCCCGAACTGTGGGGAAGCACCCAGGAGAGGTGGCTGGAACGTCTCGAAACGGAGCTCGATAACATTCGCGCCGCGTTGACCTGGGCGCTGGAATCCGGTCACGCGGAGATCGGGCTCCAGCTCGCCGACAGCCTCGGGCGCTTCTGGGCGATCCACGACCATCCGGATGAGGGTCGTCGCTGGCTGGAGTTGGCTCTGGACAAGGCGCGCGCCGCCGCGCCGTCGACTCGGGCAAGCGCGCTTGCCTGGGCCAGCATGATGGCCAACATCCAGGGCGATGCCGCGGCGGCCCAGGCACATGGGACCGAGAGCCATGCGATCGCGTGCGCCTTGGAACATCGTTCCCTGATGGCCGGCGCGCTTTACGCGCTCGGCCGGGCGGCGCAGGGGCGCGGCGACCTCGCACAGGCCGCGGAATGGCTGGCCGGCGCGGCCGATCTCTGGCGCGCGGTCGGCAATCCGGCGCGCGCTGCCTACGCCCTCGACCATCTCGGTTCGGTCGCGTCGCGTCAGCGGGGCCTAGAGCGCGCCGTGGAACTGGCCACTGAGGCTTTGGCGCTGCACCGGACCGCCGGCGACGAGCGAGGAACCGCTGTCGCTCTCCTGATATTGGCCGACGCCGCCCACGAGCAAGGCGACCACAAGCGGGCGGCCGGGCTGTTCGCCGAGGCGATCGGCACGTTCCGGTCGTTTGGCGACACGATCGGGATCGCGGAGTGCCTGACCGGGATCGCGTCCGTGGCGGTCGCGACCGGGCGAGCGCATCAGGCGGCCGGCCTCTTTGGCGCGGCGGCCGCGCTGCGCGAGCGGTGCGGGCACGCGGTCCACCGGGCAACAGCCGGCGCCGGGTACGCGGCGGCGGCGGATCGGGCTCGGGCCGACCTCGGCCCCGAGGCGTCCGCTGCCGCCCGAGCGACCGGCTCCCGCCTGAGTGTCGACAATGCCGCCGCCATCGCCATCACCATCGCGCTTGGCACGGCGGCCCCGGATCGACTGGGCGATACCCGGGATCGTACGCTCACACCCCGCGAACGCGAGATCCTGCGGCTGGCGTCCGAGGGGCGCTCCGACAAGGAGATCGCCGCCGCCCTGTCGATCAGTTCTCGCACCGTCGGCCGCCACCTGGAGAACGTCCGAGCCAAGCTCGGCGTTGGGTCCCGTGCCGCCGCAGCCGCTCTCGCCGTCCGGCGCGGGCTTGTCTAGCGGGCGGACTGATCTCCTGGCCGAAAATCCCCACGCCGTCGCGCCCGACCGGACGACAAAATGGGGATTTTGGGTGGTGGACCTCCCTGCACCCAAGGCGCACGCTACGGCATGGCCGATTGCGCGTCGAGGGAGGAGGAACGTCGGATGCGTCGCTTCATCACCCATCGAATCGTTCTCCTGACGCTTTTCGCCGTCCTGTCCCTGGCGGCGAGCACCGTGCCAACCGGCGCGGAGCAGCCGTTCTTCATTACCGTCGAGATTGATCGCGCCAAGGTGCTGTCGGCGACCGCTCACACGTGCTCGTTCCCGATCATCGTTCACGAGCAGGGAACCTGGGAGGTCGCGTTCCATGTCGGCCCCGACGGCACATTCCGCGAGATCCGACACGCCCACCTGACGACCACCTACACCAACCAACTCACCGGCGCGTCGATCTCCGGCACGCAGACGCGTGGCCTAAACATCAGGTACGACGTCGCGCCGCCGGTCTTCCACGCCGACGGCTCGGTGACGTTCACGGACGAGTTCGTCGGCGCCTTCCAGAATATCGTCATCCCCGGCGTCGGCAGCATCTCCCACGACGCCGGTCGCTTGCTCACGACGCACACCTTCGGGCCCGCCCCGGACTTCGTCCTCCTGTCCACCACCTCGACCCCGATCGCTGGCTCGTTTGGTCCGCTGTCACCCAAGCTCTGCGCCCTCTTGGGATAAGAGTCCCTATCGGAACCGCGCGGTCGGCCCGCCCGGGACTCAAAGTCCCGGGCTGACCCACGGAAGCCGGCTCAAGCCGGCTGGAGTACGACACCCGCGCCGTGGGGCCCATCTCGTGCCCAGTCCCGGAGGGACTTCCGAGAGGTCGCCCGGGACTTTGAGTCCCGGGTGGAGCCGCCGACCGACCGGTTTTGATAGGTGCTCTAAGTCCGGCAGACGCTCGGCGCCTTTTGATTGCGCCGACCAAAGGATCATCGCCATGCGCAAGATCCGAATGGGTTCGCTCGCGCTCGTCCCGCTGATGCTCTTGTTGCCCCGGGCAGACACCGCCATGGGTACGGCCATGTCGGTGGCCGGCACGCCGGTGGCCGAAGGAACCGTCACCACGCTCCCGGTCGAGCGCGAGCCGGTCTTCCTGGCGTTCGCGTCCGGCAGCCTCTGGGTGCCAAGCGCCGGTACCGACAACGTCTCGCGAATCGATCCGGCATCCGGTGAAGTCCAGGCCACCATCGAGGTCGGCGATCCCGCGGCGTCCGGCTCGCCCCTGGCAGTTGCCGCGACGGAGGAAGCTGTCTGGGTTTCGGCTTCGGTCGGAGGCGACACAGCGATCGTCCGGATCGATCCGGCGACCAACGAAATCGCGTCGACCATTCCGATCGGCCTACCGGTCTACGCCATGGTCGCTGGGGAAGGAGCGGTCTGGGTGTCGTCACTGGACGGCAATAGCGTCGTGCGGATCGATCCGGTGACAAACGAGGTGGCGGCGGAGATAGACGTCCCCGGTCCCGCCCGGTTGGCCATCGGCCTGGGAGCGGTCTGGGTTGCGCTGCACCGGCACAACGCCGTGGCCGAGATCGACCCGGTGACCGACACGGGCAAGCGGCGATTGACTCTCGGCGATGAACGCCCCTCGCCGGTCTGCGGGCTCTGTCCCGAGGCGGTCGCGATCGACGAGGACGGCCTCTGGGTCTCGCTGTCCGACGGTGGCAACGTCGTCCGGCTCGACCCTTCGAGTGGCGATGTGATCGCAACCATCCCGGTCGGACCGAACCTCAAGGGGGTGGCGATCACCGACGGCGCCGTCTGGGTGGCCAGCTTCGACGCTCTGGAGGTGAGCCGGATCGACCCGGCGAGCAACCGCGTCGTCGTGACGATCGAGTTGGAGGGCCAGCCCTACGACGTCGTCGCCGTCGCGGACGCCCTGTGGGTGACGATGCCGATCGCCAACGCGCTCGCCCGCTGGCCGTTGCCCCTGAATCCGCTGACGCCGCCGATCGTCAAGGTCGGCGGCGTGGTGAGGGGAAACGGCGGCGCGGACGTCGTCGTCGCCGCCAACGTGGCCCGAATTGACGGGTTGGGCGACGACGACGTGATCTACATCGGCGCCTGGGCCGGACGAGCCGGCGTCGACGAGAAGTCGTCTTGCGCGACCGTGCCGAACGTGCCGTGAACCGGCGAACCTAGGGAGCGATCGGCAACGGCCGGTACTGATGCGGCGAGGGCTCGTTCGCCGCTCCAAGGGAAGAGAAATGACCGAGATCGTGGACGACCTCATGGCCTGTGAGCGCCGGTGGATGGAGGCGGTCCGCCTCAAGGATATGGAGTTGCTCGAGCGGCTCCTGGCCCCGGACTTCACCTACACCGCGACCGGCCACGGGCGCCGCTCGCGCCAGGAATGGCTGGCGATGGTTCCGCGGTACGAGATCGATCGATTCACGTTCGAGGAGCCGGAGATCCGCGTCTACGGTGACCTCGCGCTGGTCCTTGTGCGCTACCGCCAGGTCGCTCTCGTTGATGGTGTTCCCAGGAGCGGGTTGTTCCTCCTGACCGACGTCTGGATGAGACAGCCAGCGGGATGGCAGGTGGTCAATCGGTGCTCGATCCATACGCCGGACATTGCCGCATGACCATCGGATCGTCGACACCCGCCGGCCGATCGGCCGTCGCCATTCGGTTGCGAGCGGCCCCACCGGCTGAGCGCTCGCGGAAAGGCAGACCCGTGAGAAGTAAATTCGCCATCGTACTCGCGTTCGGCCTGCTGACCGCCGTGGTCGCTGCGGTGCCGTCATCGCGCTCGGTTGCTCAGGACGCAACCCCGCTGCAAAGCACGCCGGAACCCGGAAGCGCGGGCCTCGGCTTCGACATCTCGCCGATCGCCTTCGGCCCGGTCGAGGCGGTCCCATCACCGCCGCTGGTGCTCGGCATGATCCGCGTCACCCTGGCGCCGGGCGCCAACCAGGACGTGGGCGCTGACCCCGGTCCGACGCTGACCTACGTCGAATCTGGCTCGTTCTCGATCCGGCTTGATGGACCCGCCACCGTGACCCGTGCCGCGACCGGCGGCGTGCCCGAGGCTGTGTCGGCCGGCACGGACGTGACGCTGACGGCCGGGGACGCGATCCTCGTGCCTGGCGATACCCCGAACTCGGCGCGGAACGAGGGCACGGAAGCGGCCGTGCTGCTTGTCGCGCTCCTGCTCCCCGCCGAGGCGCTGGGGCCGCCTCCAGGAGGATCCAGTGCTGGAACACCGGCTCCCTAAGCGTCGCCGCCCGCAGCCACTGATCGCGCCGCCGATGCCGATCGGTGCGGCTCTTTAACGCATCGGGTTCGACGGAAGCGAGCGGAGTGCCATGCGGACAATGGTTGGTTCCGGAGCCGGAGCGACGGAGGGCGCCCGAGCGCGGAGCAACCGGGCCCGCGGATCGCGCAAAAATTCAGCCCCGCCCCAGGAGTCAGCCCCATGTCCGCCGAGGAGAACAAGAGCCTCGTCCACCGGTTCTTCGCTGAGGTCTTCACCCGGTGGGACCTCGCCGCGGTCGACGAACTCCTTGCCCCCGACTACGTCCAGCACGACCCGGTCCGCCCGACGCCGCTGGATCGCGAGCGCCTCAAGCAGATCTACCCGCTGTTACGCGCGGCCTTCCCCGACCTCCGCTTCGCCGTGGAGGACCTCGTCGGGGAGGAGGACAAGGTCGCGGCGCGCTACACCTTCCGCGGCACCCACCGGGGCGCCTTTCGGGGCGTCGCACCGACCGGCGGGCCGGTGGTCGGCACGGGGATCGCCGTCTTCCGCCTCGCCGACGGCAGGATCGCCGAGGTGTGGGCGAACTGGGACCAGCTGGGCCTGCTGCAACAAATCGGCGCGGGAAGCGCGCCGGAGCAGGCTGCGGGCTAGCAAAGGGGCGCCACGATGGCGGAGACCGTGAGCAGGCTGCAGCTGGGGCTGTGCCTGCCGCCCTGGGAGGACCGGCAGGCCATGCTGCTCGTCGCGCTCTCACTTCCCGCCGAGGCGCTGGAACCACAACCGGGAGGCGCCGATGCCGGAACGCCGGCTGGATAACGGCTGGCTGCCAGCAGTGATCGGGCGGTAATCCGTGCGCCGCCGATCCCGATTTGCTCGGCGTCCTGGACGCATCTGGCGCGCGGGCAACCGACTTGGCACCATGTGGCCAACGATTGATCCCGGCGCCGGAACGAGCCAGAGCGAAGGCGGACAGGCTCCGCAGCGCGGCGCCACCGGGCCCGCGGATCGCAAGATTGTTCAATCCCAACCCAGGAGGTGGACCCATGTCCGTCGAGGAGAACAAGGCGATCATCCGCCAGCTCGGAGCGTCGCTCAACAGCGGCGGGGTCGATGCCGGGCTCGATCTCTTCGCCGACCCGTGCCTGTACAATGGCCATCCGATCGGCCGCGATGTCATCCGGCAACTCCGCACGATCCTGTGGACGGCGGTCCCCGACGTCCAGTGGATCGGGGAACAGATGCTTGCCGAGGGCGAGTGGGTGGCGGTGCGCTGGACGATGCGGGGAACGCACACCGGAGAGTTTTCCCATCCCACGCTGGGCTCCGCCCCGGCCAGTGGTAAGCCGATCGCGGTCACCTACCTGGACCACTACCGGATCGTCGGAGGGCAGATTCGCCGAAGTTTGGGAAATGCGCGACGGCCTCAGCCTCCGGGAACAGTTCGGCATCGTCGCCTCGCCGGGGCAGGCCGCGCGGTAAGCAGGGAGCGCCGCAATGACCGAGGCACCGGGCAGGCTGCAGTTGGGGCTGAATCTCCCGACCTGGGAGGTCGAATCCGGCCAAGCGCCGCGGTGGGCCGACATCCAGGCGCTCGCGCGGTTGGCCGAGGCCGCGGGCATCGATACGCTCTGGGTGCCGGACCACCTCCAGGCCCGCCGGGAGGTCGGTTTTTGGGAATGCTGGACGATCCTGACGGCGCTGGCCCAGGTCACCAGCCGGGCCACGATCGGGCCGCACGTTGCCTGCACTGGCTTCCGCAACCCCGCCTTGCTGGCAAAGATGGCCGCGACGCTCGACGAGGTCTGCGGCGGGCGGCTGCTGCTGGGGCTCGGCTGCGGCCTTCCGCAGGTCGATGCCAGCTGGCACATCTTCGGCTATCCGGCGGACCACGCGGTCGGCCGCTTCGCCGAAGCCCTGGAGATCATCGCCCGCCTCCTGCGCGAGGGGCACCTGGACTTCGACGGCGCGTACTACCAAGTGCATGGATGCGAGCTGCGCCCACGCGGGCCACGCCCGAGTGGCCCGCCGATCTGGGTCGCGGCGGCAGGGCCCCGGATGCTGCGGTTGGCCGCCCGCTGGGCCGACGCCTTCAACTACCAGGCGCCCGGCGCTACACCGGACGACCTCGTCGCGGCCTTTACACGCCTCGACGACGCGTGCCGCGACCTTGGGCGTGACCCCGTAGCGCTGCTGCACACCGCCTACACCCTGATCACGTTTGCTGCGCCGGGCAACGCGACGACCGGGCCACGCGCACGGGCGCTGCGCGGGACACCGGAGGAGATCGCAGAGCAGCTCTACGCCTTCCGAGCCGCGGGGGTGCAGCACCTGTCGTGCTGGATCGACGACGGCGAGGCCGATGAGCTACGGACCTTCTTCCCGCTGTTAACGGAACGGGGATTGGAGCAGTTCGCGAGGGTGATCCAGGCGTTGCGCTTGCTCGAAACGCAAGCAGGCACGTAGCTGGCTGGACTCGCGCGAGGCAATACCATGGCGACCACCTGTCCTCAGCCAATTGTCACGACCACCCTAGTCGCGCAGGTGTGCCAGCTCACCCTTCTGCTTCGGATCGGTGGATCAAGGCTGAACGCGGAGGAATGAGCTATGGCACACGCGCCGGCGCAGCCAGGGGCACTCGAGGCCGCCTGTCGAGCATGGGAGGCGCTGCTCGGCGCCGAGGCCGTGCTGCGCGACTCCGGTGTCCTGGCGCGCTACGGGAGGACCACCCTGCCCGACGCGACACGCCCCGTGGCGGTCCTGCGGCCCCGAGCCGTCGATCACGTCCCGCCGGTCGTCCGGGTGGCGGCGGCCCACCGGGTGCCGCTCTACCCGATCAGCCGAGGCAGGAACTGGGGCTGGGGCGACGCCTGCGCGGTCACCGCCGGCCAGGTCATCCTGGACCTAAGCGCGCTGGACCGTATCATCGCCGTCGACGAGGAATTGGGCTACGCGGTGGTGCAGCCGGGCGTTACGCAGGGCCAACTCGCCGCCCACCTGGCTGCAAACGACTCGGCCTGGTGGCTCGACGCGACCGCCGCCGGGCCGGACACAAGTGTCCTCGGAAACATCCTTGAGCGCGGCGGCACGCGCGATGAGCGCGTCGCCCGGGTCTGCAGCATGGCGGTCGTGCTCGCCGACGGCACCGAGGTGCGCACCGGCTACGGCCACTACCCCGGCAGCCGCGTCACCCACGTCGCCCGCTGGGGGATCGGCCCGGCCCTCGACGGCCTGTTCAGCCAGTCGAACCTGGGTATCGTCACCGAGCTCGGCTTCTGTCTCCAGCCGAGGCCCGCCCACGCGATACTCGGCTACTACGCGGTGCCGGACGAGGCCTTGGAGGCCACCATCGACGCGCTGCGGCCCTTCCGCATCCGTGGCGTGATTCCCGGACAGCCGCTCCAACTGACACCCGCAGGCGAGCGGTCGGTCTGGCTCGGCATCACAACCCTTCAGGGTCACCCCCAGGCCGTCGCCGCACACCGCGCGGAGCTGACCGCGGCGCTGGCACCGGCGGCGAAGGTGGCCTTTCCGCGGCCCGAGGAGACCGCGGACCCGGCATCGCGGACGGCGACGCTGGCGGCGCTCGGACTGCCCGCCAACCCCTACTTCGACAACATCCTGCGGCGGACCGATCCCCTCGCGGCACCGCGGATGGCGCCCGAGGGCCTGCTGGCGTGGCTGGGCGGGCCGGCGGTGCAGCACCCGACCGCGCCGCCGTCCTCCACCGACCCGCTGGACCACGACTACGGCTTCTACTTCGCCTGGCCCACCTGCCCGGCGCTCGGGCGGGAGGTGCGGGCGCTGCTGGATCTGGTCCGCCCAATCTTGGCGGCGCACGGCTGCCCACAGCTCCTGGCGCTCCGCTTCGTCACCGGCCGGTCGATCACCCTGGTGATGCGGATCGCCTTCGACCGCAAGCGGGAGGACCGCCGCTCCGCGGCCCGTGCCTGCCACCATGCCATTGTGGACGCGACGCTGGCGGCCGGGTACCCGCCGGCGCGGATGGCCATCGACGGGATGGACCGCCTGGACCCGGCGGGTGATACGTTCTGGCAGCTGGTTCGGCGCCTCAAACGCTGTCTCGACCCCGACGGCATCCTCGCCCCCGGCCGCTACCTGCCGCCCACGCGGGAAGACTGAACCCGCGCGGGCGGCACGTTCCTGCCACGGTCGAGGGCACTCCTGGGTAAAGCATCTCGTAGCGGGGCGTCGAATCTGGCCTCAGAACGCGCCCCCGGATTCGGTAAGCCACTCCGGTTGGAGCGCACTCAGTCCGCGCCAACCGGTTCGGGGTGGGGAACGACGGGCCGCCGCCGGCCAATCCCGCCGCCGGCCGTCCGCTGGCGGTTGATCTGGAGCGACAACCCGGCGGCGACGAGGCAGAGCACCCCGGCGATCGTGAAGGCGGCAAGGTAGTCGCCGAATTCGGTCCGCATCGCCCCCGCACCGTACGCCGCCGCCGCCGCCCCGACCTGATGGGCCGCAAAGACCCAGCCAAAGACGATCCCGCCCTTCTCCTTGCCGAAGACATCCGTCGTCAGGGCGACGGTCGGCGGCACGGTCGCCACCCAGTCCAGGCCGTAGAAGACGATGAACAGCATCAGGCCGAAGTTGGGCGAGTCGAACGCCCAGGGCAGCACCATCAGGGAGAGACCGCGCAGGCCGTAGTAGGCAAACAGCAGGCGGCGCGGGTTCACCCGGTCCGTCAGCCAGCCGGAGGCCGTCGTCCCGATCACGTCGAAGATGCCGACCGTGGCCAGCAGGCTGGCCGCCGCCACCTCGGCCGTGCCATGGTCCATCGCCGCCGGAATGAGATGGGTGCCGATCAAGCCGTTGGTCGATGCCCCGCAGACGAAGAATGTGGCCGCGAGCAGCCAGAAGTCGGTCGAGTTCGACGCCATCTTGAGCCCACCGAAGGCCGCCCGGATCGGGTTGCCGGCCCGGGCCGGGGGCACGTCGGATTCGCTGGCGCCGTAGCGGCGCAGCCCCAGATCGGCCGGGCGGTCGCGCATGAACAGGACAACCAGCGGCACCACCGCCAGCGCCCCCAAGGCCACCATCAGCGAGACCGCCCGCCAGCCGATGTGCGCCGCCAGCCAGGCCAGCCCGGGGAGGAAGATCAACTGCCCGGTCGCGCTGCCCGCCGTCAATATCCCCAGGACCAGGCCGCGCCGGGCCACGAACCAGCGGTTGACGACCGTGGCGGCCAGCACGGTCGCCATGGAGCCGGTCCCGATCCCGACGACGACGCCCCAGAGGAGGACGAGTTGCCAGGGCGCAGTCATCTGGGTGGTGAGCAGGGCGCCGGTCGCGATCGTGAACAGGGCGGTGGAGATCGTCCGCTGGAAGCCCCACCGGTCGATCATCGCCGCCGCGAACGGCCCCATGAAACCGAAGAGCAGCAGGTTGACCGAGACCGCGAACGAGATGGTCGAGCGGCTCCAACCGAAGTCGTCCTGCAAGGGGACGATCAAGACGCCGGGGGCGGATCGGAAACCGGACGCGCCGATCAGGGTGACGAAGGTAACACTGGCCATGATCCAGGCGTAGTGGATCTTCCCCTGGCCCCAAACCCGCCGCATCGGTTCGTACTCCACTACGCGATCACCCTAGGCGCCGCGCCGGCGCCGTCGTCCATCGGAAACCTGATATCGACTACTGGACCACCCCGACGATCGCCGCCAACTCGGCCATCAGCGCCCCGAGCCGTTCCCGGCCGAACCGCTCCGTCACCTGCTCCTGGGCCGCCAGCCAGTAGGGCCGGGCCTCGGCCAGGCGCCGCCCGCCCTCCTTGGTCAGGTGAGCGCAGCGGGTGCGCCTGTCTCGCCCCGGCTCCAGGACAACCAGCCCGGCCCGCTCCAGCGGGAGGAGGTTGCGGCTGAGCGTGGTCCGGTCCATCACCAACTGATCGGCAAGCGCCGTCAGCGGGGCCGGACCGGAGTGGGAAAGGGCCGCCAGCAGGGCATATTGCGTCACCCGGAGACCGGTCTCGGCCAAGGCATCGTCGTACAGGCGGGAGAGGGCCCGGCCGCTACGGCGCAGCGCGGTGCAGGCGCACGGCAGGGGCGGAGCGATGACGGGAGTCGGCGTTCCTGACAATTCGGGCATGTGCGGATCTTTCGGTACGCGATGTTGATACGTGTATATACACGCTTATTGCTCGGCATATCGTACCGAGCGCACCCAGGGCCGTCAATGGCCATTGGCGCATGGGGCCGAAATGGCCAATCCACCAACCAACACCGGCCACCGAAATAACACCGAACCCTGCTCCCGCGTTATTCCGCGCAGGTTTAGCACCGGTTGATGAAGGTCGCAAAGTGGGTCGCGAGTTTGCGGGAGCGGTGATGAGACGGGTAACGGCGTATCCGCTGCCGCCCGGGACTTGAATTCCCGGGCTCAGGGATGGTTAAAATGAACTTGACGGTTCTGGTCGCGCCGGAGCGGCCCCCTCACCCCCCCTGGCCCCCCTTCCCCCCGCTGCACTAAGGAAGGGCAGGGGGAAGGGGGGAGAACGGCGCTGCCCCGTACGCGGAGACCGTCAAGCGACCGTGGCCGGTTTTGAACCATCCCTGAGGGATGGTTCAAATGGGCTTGACACTCTGGGGGTCAGGCAGCCATCCGGGCCTCCGGGGTGGGGGCGCGGATGGGTGTGGGCGCCACGGTCGGGGCGGCGTAGCCGAGTGCCGCCAGCCAGTCGGTCGGGGCGTCGGTCAGGCCGCTCCGGTGGAGGGGGCTCTGGCCGGCGTGGGCGCCACGGGCAAAGACGCGGTGGTTGTGCCAGACCGCGAGCACCGCCAGCAGCGGCGGGGAGAGGGAGCGGTGGACCGCCAGATGGGGGCGCAGCAGGCTGTGCCAGCCTTCCGCCGCGCTGCTGGCCCGGACCGTCCCCTCCCAGGCGGCCAGCAACACCCGGGCCGCCGGTCGCCAGGACGGCGGCAGCTGCGCCAGCACGGCTTCGCCCGTGCCCAGGATCGCGCGCCGCTCCCAGGCCCACCCCACCAGCGCGACCCCGGGCATCCCCAGGATCGGGGCCAGATCGTGCTGGATCGGGTCGAGGGCGTCGGCGAAGACCACCAGTCCGGCGCTGGCCTCGGCCAGGTGGCGGTGCAGCGCGGTGAGATCGGGTCGCGCGGCCGCCGGGGCGGTCGGCACGAGTTCCTCCAGCAACGCCAGGACGGTCGCCACCTCCGCCCGCCGCGTCGTCGCGTCGAGCAGCCGTCCGTGCTCGACCACGACGACGCCCAGCAAGCGCCGCAGTTCGCCGGTCAGCCACCGCAGCGCCGCCGCGGTCTCGGCCACCGCATCTGCCGCCGCCGCCTGCACCGCCGCCGAGGCGGTGGGCGGCCGGTAGCGCGGGCGTCCGCCGGCCGCCACCATCGCCGCGTAGCGTTCGGCCGTTTCCCACTTTGCCTCCGCCTTGGCCACCAGCCGGTCGATCCGGACCTGGGCCTGGGCGCACCGATGCAAGGCATGCCACACGTCGCGTTGGCGGGGGGCGTCGGGGATCACGGCGGCGACGCCCCCGCCGGCGGCCCGGCCCCCGTCGTGGACCGCCCCCACGCAGGCGACCCCCTGCGCCGCCAGCCCCGCCAGCAGGTGCCGCCACCCGGCGACGTCGGGGACCACGGGGCCGGTCGCCGCCCAGACCGCCCCGCTCCGGGCGTCGACCGCGCTGAGGTAGCCGTGCCGGGCGGCCCCGCCAAAGATCTCGTCCACCGCCAGCACCACCGGCGCCGGGGAGGAGGTTGCCCCCAGCAGCGCCGCCGCTCGCCCCCCGCTTCGGCCACCACCCCGGCGATCGTGCCGAGGCTGACCTCCCAGCCCAGCCGTTCGGCCAGACAGGCCTGGATCCCCCGGTAACTGGCATGCCCGACCACCAACAACGTGAGGATGCTGCGCTCCAGCAGCGGGTTCGTCCCGGGGGGCTCGACCGCCTCCACCAGCGCCGCCCGCCCGCGCTCCCGCCAGGCCGTCAGCGTCTGGCGCGAGGCGCCGATCTGGCGGCCGAGGTCGGTGACGGCCCCGTACGCCCCTTCGTCGGCCAACAACCGGCCGATCCATACGACGCGGTCGGCGGGGGTGCTAGGATGGGCGGGCACGGGAGCCTCCTCGGTCGGGGTGGCTGGACAGCACCACCACCCTACCGACCGAGCGGCCCCCGCGCCACCCCCACATACCGTCAAGCCCCACCCGCCGGTTTTGAACCATCCCTGAGTGACGGAAGTCCCGTCGGGACTCAGGACGGACCGAGCGCTGTAGCCTCGGAGAGGCTGTTCTGTTTAGCCCGGGCCAACCCTGGGCCAACCCTGGGCCGTGAGCCCCGGGCGGCAGCGGCGACGCCATCGCCCGTCCCAGCACCACCCCGCCAACCCGTGATCAACTCCGCAACCGTCATTAAGAGCGCCTATCACAACCCGCCGTTGCCGCCGGGTTCGTTCTCAGTCCCGGAGGGCCTTCGTCGGTTTAGCCCGGGACTTCAGTCCCTCTAACTAGGGGTGGAGCCGCCGACCACGCGGTTGTGATAGGCGCTCTAAACCGGCATCCGTCACTCCGCCCGCTGGGTAGGGGACTTCGAGTCCTCTGACTGCGGGCGAAGCCTGGACCACGCCCTTCATCTCACCTCCTCCCCAGCACCCGCTCCATCTCTCCCCGCGCCCGGTCAACGTAGGCGATATCGGACTCGATAATCTCGCAGTGCCCATCCTGCAGCATCTCCGCGAACCCAGGCACGCCCGCCTCGCCCCACGAGATCAGGGTGGCCCGCATCACCCGCTGTCGTTCCGCGATCACGGCGAGCAGCGATCGCAGGATCGTCCCAGCCGTACGCATCGCAGAACACCGCGATCCGGCGGGCGCGCTCCGCCAGTGGGCCGAACCGCTCCTCGGCATACAGCGGCGCCCAGCGCCACAGCGCGTAGGCCAGGTCCCACGCCCTCGGCGCCGGGGCGGCAAAATCCCAGTCGATCAACGCCACCGGCTGACCGCCCGCGATGACCGTGTTCCACGGCCCCAGGTCGTTGTGACAGACGATCTCGCCGTCCTCCGGCGCCCCGACCGTGAACCGCCATCGCGCATCCCTTGGCGGCACGAAGCCGGACACCGCGTCGTGGAACGACCGGTACAGGCGAGCGGCGGCCACCAGGGTCGCGTCGTCCCTGCAGCCTTCCAACGACGCCGGCGCCGTCTCCCCCGGGACGAACGAGAGCACCTCTCTCCCCCGCTCATCCATCCCCAACACCTCCGGGCAACCGGTAAACCCCGCTTCGCGCAGGTACCGCAAGAGCGCATGGATGGCCGGTGTCCACGCGCCGGTGTTCCGCCGCACGGTCTGCCCAACCCGCACGACACGGGAGACGTTCCCGTCCTCGAACGGAACCTCTTCATCAATCAAGTCAGCACCGGCGTCCACCACCCATCCCCCACGACCACCGACGGAACCCACATCCACCCCGACCGCAGACCCGAATCGACTTGCGGCGCTGACGGATGGTTCAACGTCGGCCATTTTGGCCGACCTCTCCCCCTTCCCCCTGTCCCTCCGTAGCGCAACGAGGGGAAGGGAGCCGGGGGGGTAGGGGGCTTTCACACGTCCGTGGTATATGCGCCCCCTGAGACCTTCATCCCCCCTTAACGCGCGTCCCTCACGATACACAGCGTGGCATCCGCATGCCATCCCCTCTGGCCGCGCGCCGGGGATGGCACTAGAACGTCAGATTTCACCACGTTGACACCGAACACCTCCCCGCCGGACGAAGCGCCTCGGCGGACGCACAAACCAACATTCTGGTCTACCCTGTGCGCAATTCGGGCAGTCCCGGGTAGGCTATCCGGGTGGGAACTACCCGGCGAATCGCCGGCCAATCCTCACGTCGAGGTTCCAGAACCCCAGCGGCCGGGCGAGCCCCAGCCGGCGGTTGACCCAGCCCTGGCCGGAGAGCAATCGATGCGCATCCTGGTAGTCGAAGACGAAGCCCGGCTCGCCGCCCTCCTCAGCCGCAGCCTGGAGGAAGAGGGTCACGCCGTCGACGTGGCCGCGTCTGGCGAAGAAGGGCTGGACTGGACCGCCACCGCGACCTACGACGCGATCGTGCTCGACGTCATGCTGCCCGGCATCGACGGCTTCGAGGTCGCCCGCCGCCTGCGCGCCGCCCGCATCCAGACGCCCATCCTCCTCCTCACCGCCCGGGACGCCGTCGCCGACCGCGTCGCCGGCCTCGACGCCGGCGCCGACGACTACCTGGTCAAACCGTTCGCCTTCGCCGAGCTCGCCGCCCGCCTCCGCGCCCTCGCCCGCCGCGCCCCGGAGGCCCAGGAGACCATCCTCCGCGCCGGCGATGTTGCCCTCGACCCGGCCACCCGCCGGGTCACCCGGGGCGACAGCGAGATCGGCCTCTCCAACAAGGAATTCCGCATCCTCGAAGTGCTCCTCCGTCACCCGGAGCGGGTCCTCACCCGGACCATGATCGCCGAGCACGTCTGGGACTACGACTTCCCCAACGTCACCAACGTGATCGACGTCCACATCCGCGCTCTCCGCCGCAAGCTCGACGACCCCTACCCCGGCCGCCTCATCCAGACAGTCCGCGGCGCGGGCTACAAGCTCTCCGCGGACGGCGATCTAGGCATGCTCCGGGCCCTGCGCCGCTGGCTCCGGTCCGTCCCGATCCGGTGGAAGCTCACGCTCCTCTACGCCTTCCTGATCACCATCGGGTACGCCCTGTTCAGCATCGCCCTCTACCGGGGGCTGGAAGGCGAGCTGTACGAGCTGATCGACGAGCAACTCCGCTCCCAGGCGAACGTCACCCTGGCCAACATCAGCACCGACGCGCACGGACTGCTCCTCCGCCCGACGACGATCGATGACGAAGAGGGCGACGAAGAATTCATCCGCCTCCTCAACATCGAAGGCGTCACCGTCTCCCTGGCCCCGGCGCTTCTGGACCAGACCCAGCTCGGCCGCGATGCCGTCAATGCCGGCCTGCGCGGCCAGACAACCTTCTCCACCGTCCAGGTCGACGACGATCCGGTCCGGGTCATCACCACTCCGGTCAGAGCCGGGGATCAGGTCGTCGGCGTCCTCCAGGTCGGCCTCTCCCGCGAGAACGTCCAGGAAGACCTGTTCGAACTGATCAGCGCCCTGACCATCGCCGCCCCCTTCGTCCTGGCCGGCGCCCTGGCCATCGGCTACTTTCTCGCCGCCCGCGCCCTGGCCCCGGTCGCCGCGATCACCGCGCGGGCGGCCTCGATCAGCGCCCAGGACCTCTCCGCCCGCCTCAACCTGCGCTTGCCGGACGACGAACTCGGCCGCCTGGCCAGAACCTTCGACGGCATGCTGGGCCGCATCGAAGACGCCTTCGAGCGCCAGCGCCGGTTCACCGGCGACGCCGCCCACGAGCTCCGCACCCCCCTCAGCCTGATGCGCTCCGAGGTCGACCTGGCCCTGGCCCGCCCCCGCACCCCCGCCGAGTACCAGGCCGCCCTGACCAGCCTGGAGACCGACCTCCAGCGCCTCACCGGCCTGGTCGGTACGCTGCTGGAGCTGGCCCGCTCCGACACGGGCGCCCTGGAGCTTGAGCGGGGCGAGATCGACGTCGTCGAACTGATCGACCTGGTCCGGGAGCAGTTCTCCAGCACCGCCGAGGCCTCCGGCGTCGAGATCGTCGCCGATGTCCGCCCCTGCACCGTCGTCGCCGACGAAGACCGCATCCTGCAAGTCCTGGTCAACCTGGTGGACAACGCCCTGAACCACACCCCCCGCGGCGGCAGGGTCACCCTCGGCTGCGCCCCGTGCTGGGCCCGGGGAGGGCGGCGTCCGCATCTGGGTCGCCGACACGGGCGACGGCATCGCCCCGGAGCACATCCCCCGCCTATTCGACCGCTTCTACCGGGTCGATACCGGCCGCGCCCGCGCCCAAGGCGGGACAGGCCTCGGCCTCAGCATCTCCAAAGCGATCGTCGAAGCCCACGGCGGCACCATCTCCGCCAGCAGCACCCCAGGATTCGGCGCCAACTTCCAGGTCGTCCTCCCGTAATCGCCCGGCGTTCGGCGTTCGGCGTTCGGATTAGCCCCCTAACCCCCCGGCCCCTTTCCCCCCGCTGCACTAAGGATGGGCAGGGGGACGGGGGAGACTGTTCCCGAACGCCGAACGCCGAACGCCGAATGCTGCCCATCCGCTCTATACTCCACAGAAGCCGTCCCGCACATGTTCAGGAGGTACTTGGCTGGTGGCGGGATCGGTGAGAAGGAGTTCGCGACGATGATCGATCTTCCAGCGGGCGATACACGGGTGTTCCTCTTCCACAGCGCCGACGCGGCCACCGATCCGGGCGGCGCGATGGACAGGGTCAACACCTGGCTCGGCAAGGACCGCTCCGGCGGCCCCTACGCCAACCTCCGGGTGCGCAGCATTAACGTCACCGACGACGGCAGCGGCGGCATCTACACCGTCGTCGTTTGCTCGCTCGGGCGCGTCGCAGCCGCCGCGCCGCGGCCGCGGCCGCTACCCCGTAGCGGCAGACGCAGGCAGATCTCATGATCGGCGACACGGACCGGCCCACCACAGGGCCGGTCCGTTCCTCCGCCCCGGCCCCTCAGGCCACTCAGGCCCCGAACGGCGACCGCCCGCCGGCCGTCGCCCTCCTGATGACCCCGGCCACGTACCGCTCCGCCGCCTTCCTCGGGGCGGCCGAACGGCTCGGCCTGTCCGTCATCCGCGTCCTCGACCTGCCCGACCCCCTCACCGAGTACTGGCACGTCGAGCTCGGCGTCGACTTCACCCGTCTCGACCACGCCGCCGAGGCCCTGAGCAGCCTCCTGCGCGACCGCCCCGTTGACGCCATCCTCGCCCTGGACGACAACGGCACCCTGCTCGCCGCTCAGGTCAGCGCCGCCCTGCGTCTGCCCCACAACGATCCGGCATCCGCCCTCGCCGCCCGCGACAAACTCGTCATGCGCGAAGCCCTGGCCGCCGCCGGCGTACCCGTCCCCCAGTTCACCCGGTATCCCGGCCAGACCGACCCCGCGACGGTTGCGGACGCGGTCAGCTACCCCTGCGTGATCAAGCCGCTGCGCCTTTCCGGCAGCCGCGGCGTCATCCGGGCCGACAATCCGGCCGAGTTCATCACCGCCTGGAACCGGACCCACCGGATGCTCGTCGCCGACGGCCACGCGCCGGCCGATTTCGATTTGCTCGTCGAGGAGTATCTCCCCGGCGTCGAAGTCGCCGTCGAAGGGTTGCTCACCGGCGGCGAGTTACAGGTCCTGGCCCTGTTCGACAAGCCGGACCCCCTCGACGGCCCCTTCTTCGAGGAGACCATCTACGTCACCCCCTCACGCCTACCCGCCGGAACACAAACCCTCATCGCCCGGCGTACCGCCGAGGCCGCCGCCGCTCTGGGGCTGCGTGAAGGCCCGGTCCACGCCGAGCTGCGCATCAACGAGCGCGACGCCTGGCCGATCGAGTTGGCCGGCCGCTCGATCGGCGGCCTCTGCTCGAGCGTGCTGGAGTTCGGCGCGGGCATCTCCCTCGAGGAGCTGATCCTCCGCCACGCCGTCGGCCTCGAACTCGCCACCCACGGAGCGCCCCGGCGAGGCCGCCGGCGTGATGATGATCCCTATCCCGAGGCGGGCCTGTTGGCAGCGGACCACGGCCAGGACGACGCCCTGACCGTCCCCGGCGTGACCGGCATCGAGATCACCGCCAAGCTCAACCACCCGATCCTGCCCCTGCCCGAGGGCGCCAGCTACCTGGGCTTCATCTTCGCCCGCGGCGAGACCCCGGCGTCCGTCGAGGCCGCCCTCCGCGAGGCCCACGCCCGCCTCCGCATCGAGATCAAGCCGACGATTTCCCTCGCCGTCGCCGGGGCACGTCAGGCCGACTAATAAACGAGGTGTGGCAGGATCTGCATCACGGATGAACAAGCCTCTGCCTTAGGTCGACTATTCCACTAAGAGCGCCGATCAAACCCCTCCGAACAGGTGTCGTCGTTCGCAGCCCTGGAAGGGCTTCGTCGGGCTAAGCCCGGGGTTGATGGAGGTTGCGGACTCGGTCGCGGGATTTCGGGAACGGTGAACGGACGGGGAACGGCGTCTACCCGGCCGCCCGGGGTCACGGCGTGACCTTTACCCACATCTCCAGAACGGCGCGGTATTCCGGGGAACACTGGCAACCTGATCGGTGGCGAGCGCCGACGCGATGTTCCCGAGATTCCGGCACGTCGTTCGCGCGACCTCATGTGGCCATTGAGATGTGGGTAAAGCTCACGGTTCACGGCCCGGGCTCACAGCTACAGCCTCTCCGAGGCTAATGCGCTCACCGAACACCTTGGCCGCCGGCGCCGCTCGCCTCGGAGAGGCTGTGACGCTTGAGCCCGGGCCAACCTTGGGCCAACCCTGGGCCGTGAGCCCCGGGCGACAGGGGAAACGGCATCGCCCACGGCCACCGATGCTCCGGCAAACACCCGATCGCTTTCGCAACTTCAAAAATCCAGGGCTGAGAACGAACTGTCCCGACCACCAGGCCGGTAGTCGGAACTGCGCCTACCAGGTTGCTACCGGTTGGCTACCGGCTGGCGAGAAATGCATCCTCCTCGGCGTAGTCGAACCGCTCGGTTGGCCACTCCGCGGGCGGATGAACGCGCTCCCAGGCGATCGCCCGGGAGAGGGCGCTGTGGCGGGGCACGGGCTCGGTGTAGCCCAATTCGGACCTGATCCTGTCCGAGCCTATGTGCAGGAGTTGATCGAGGTTGGCGCCGGAGGCGAGATGGGCCGGTAGGTCGGCATCCGGGACGACGACGACCTCGCCGTTCCAGCCCGCGATGTCGCCCAGCTCGCGGATGACGTCGGCTTCGGGCGGCTGCTCCGGTTCGGCGACGTTGTAGATCCGTCCCGTTCCGTCCGGCCCGGCGCCCTGCGGGTGGGTCGCGGCCCGGGCGATTGCGGCGGCGACGTTCTCGACGAAGGAACGGCCCCAGCGCATCTTCGCCTGAGCCTCGCTCAGGATGATTGCCGGGCGGCCGTCTTCCATCCGTTTGACGTAATCAAAGAAGCGGTGCTGGCCGTCACGCGGCCCGTACACCATCGGCAGCCGGAGAATGACCCCCAGAGTGGCCGGGTCGCCAAGGACGTTCTCCTCGACGTCGATCTTGTCGTAGTCGTCCATCACCGCCTGAGGATCGTCGGCAGAGCGGCGCTCCTCGCCCCGGTAGGGATAGCGTTTCTCGCGCAACGGGGATGCCTCGGTCAGGGGCACCGGATCGGGCGGTCCGGGCTCCGTCCCGATGATGCGACCGAAGGCGCGGTAGACATCGGCGCTGCTGATGGCGACGACCCGGCCGGTGATGTCCCGAAAGGTCTCCATGACCGCCGTGGCGTCCGCCCCGGTGACCGGGCGCATGTCGATCACAACCTCCGGCGCGGCGTGCTCGAACTCAGAGCGGTAATCTCCAAGCCGGGTCCGGTCGCCGTGGATGTGGCCCACATCCGGCAGCCCCTCCGCCTCGGTCTGTCCCCGGTGAAAGAGCGTCACCGCGTGACCGTCCCCCACCAAATACCGCACGACATCCGGGCCGATGAAGCGGGTTCCGCCGAGGATTAAGACACGCATGTGATCCTCCAACGAATGGCCCCCGAACCCCCCAACCCCCTTCCCCCCGCTGCACTAAGGAAGGGCAGGGGGAAGGGGGAGAACGCCGCGTAGGCCTGTAGGGGCGCATGGCATGCGCCCTGTGACCAACCGCGTCGCCCGATTGGTGCGCGGCAGAACCTGGGCGAGACCCCGGGCCGGGGTGGCACCTGTGTGACGCCGCCGGCCCGATGAGGGCGCATGCCATGCGCCCCTACAAGCGCGACGAGGACGCCACGTTCTCCCCTTCCGCCTGCCGCAGCGGGGGGAAGGGGGTTGGGGGGTTCGGGGGCAAAAACTCACCGCCTCCCACGCCCTCGCCTCCTCCACCGCCGCGTCAAACCCTTCAATCAGGGTATCGGCGAGGGCCGCGCAGGCTCCCGCGTAGGAGCGCCAGAGGAGGGGCGGGATCTTGCGTTCCAGGACGCGGCCGAACCAGGCCTCGTAGGCCTCGCGCTCGATCGAACGAGACGGGTCGTCGGCGCCAGGGAGGGGAACGGCGGTGTCGGCGACCGGGTAGCCGGCAAGGCGATCCAGGTCTTCGCGCGGCACGCCCAACGCCGTGGCGATGCCTTGCAGATGGTTGACCGATGGGGTCACCAGGCCGCGGCGCCAGCGGGAGAGCTGAGCGGCGTCGACACCCAGGCGGCGGGCCAGGTCCGCCTGGGACAAATTGCGCTCCTGCATCGCCGCCGTCAGCCAGGCGCCAAAAGCGCTCTGGGCCGCATCCTGGTCGCTCAATCACCCCTCCTCCCGCGCACGTTCACGCGCATGGTACGCCAGGAGGGCAGCGTGAAGATGGGCGATACGCCAGGAGGCCAGGTACCTGGCCAAGACTGGGTCAACCTGGCAGGGGATTCCCGCCCTTTGGTCGTTCTTGCCTGGGCATGCGATCGGCCGCCCATCGATGTTGTGCGGGCTACATCCGCACGGGGCGTCACCACCTCCAAAATCCGCACAGTGGCCGCGAGTTTGCTATCGGAACCGGCATCGACGAGCGCCTGCGACGCGTCCGAAGGGGGAGTCCTCGTTGGTGGCGTCCGACAGGCGTGTCGTGGACCGAATGGCTGCCGGCGCGGCTACGCCGCCGCGATGGCCGCCGCAATTGTTCGGGTTCGTTCGTTTCAGGAGGGTGCAGATGGGTGTAACGCGGCGGGTGGTCCAGCGACGACGCTGGATCGCGACATCGTTGACCGTGCTCCTTGCGCTGGCGCTCTTGGTGCCTGTCTTCTCGCTCCAGGCGAGGGCGCAGGATCAGGTATCGATTCGGATGATGACGTCGTTCGCCTCACCGGAGGAACGGGCGTCGTACGAGGAACTGGTCGCAACCTTCGAAGGGCTCTTCCCCAACATCGATGTGCAGTACGAGCCGGTGCCGTCCGACTACGACACGAAGCTCCAGACCGACCTGGCGGCCGGTAACGCCGCCGACGTCTTCGTCTTCAACGATCTTCTTGCCCCGGACCTGATGTCCCGCGGCGTCTTGCAGCCGATCGACGACCTGATGGCCCAGTCCGGCGTCGCGGTTGACGACTTCTATCCGGATCTGGTCGCCAACTTCCAGTACGAAGGCCAGACCTACGCCCTGCCGAAGGACTTTTCGACCCTCGCCATGGTCTATGACCCCGTCGCCTTCGAGGCCGCCGGGATCGCGGCCCCGCCGGCGACCTGGGACGAATTGCGGGCGGCGGGTCAGGCGCTCATCGATGCTGACCAGCCGCCGATCGTCATCGGGCCGAATTTCGACCGCTACATGGCCTTCCTCTTCGCGGCCGGCGGCAGCGTAATCAGTGAGGATGGCTCCTCGATCGTCCTGAATACCCCCGAAGCCGCAACGGCGATGGAGTTCTATTCGGGTCTCTATCTCGACGGCATTGCCCAGACCTTTTCCGACGTTGGCGCGAGCTGGACAGGTGACGCATTCGCCACGGGTGAAGCCTCGATCGTCTTTGAGGGGCCGTGGATGTTTGGTGCGCTCGAGGCGGCGGATCCAGAAAAGGAGTTCGCCGTTGCTCCGATGCCGGCCGGGCCGGCGGGCCAGGCGACCCTGGCATTCACCGCCGCCTATGGCCTGAACGCGCAAACCTTCGCCGACGATCCCGCCAAGGGGGAGGCCGCCTGGGAACTCGTGAACTATCTGACCGGCCCTGAGGGCATGGCGCTCTGGACCTCGTCGGCCATTCTGATGCCGTCGCGCCCGGCCTTGGCCGAAGGCTTCCTGGCGGAGTATCCGGAGTTCCAGGCATTCCTCGATAGCGGCCAGTTCGCCCGTGGCTTCGCCATGGGCCCCGGCGGCTCCAAGTTCAACGGCGATGCCAACGGCGAGATCGAGGCGCTCTTCGCCGAGCAGCAGGACGTCGCCACCACGATGGAAAACCTCCAATCCCGGGCCGAGGAGACGATCACGCTCGGGGGCGGCGGAGCGGCGACGCCCGAAGCTTAAGGGGTCGGCCGGCGTCCGGCGTCCAATTAAGCCCCCTAACCCCCGTCCCCCTTCCCCCCGCTGCGGCACGGGGAAGGGGGAGGACGGCGCCCGTCCCGGAGACGGCGCCGCCGGACGCCCCTCTCCACCGCAGTGGAGAGGGGGTAGGGGGTGAGGTCCTCTTTCCGGACGCCGCGGTCCACCGGGCCAACACCGACATCCCAGGAGGCGAGATGGCGACCGTAGCCCGTCGTCGTCCGAATCAGGCCAAGAAAAGCCGCAATCCAATCGCGGCTGAGGACGCGATCGCAGGATGGCTCTTCATCCTGCCGGCCGTCATCATCCTCGGCGTTTTCTTCTTGGGGCCCGTTTTGTTTGCGCTGTGGGTGAGCTTCCGTGAGCGCGATTCGCTCGGGACCGTCAACGAGTTCGTCGGGATCGACAACTACCGCCACATCTTCCGGGACAACCGCGACTTCTGGCAGGCCTTCCGGAACACGACCTGGTTTGCCCTCATCGTCGTTCCCCTGCAGACCATCGCCGGTCTCAGCCTCGCGGTCCTCGCCAATCGCAAGATCAGAGGGCGAGGGTTCTTCCGGACCGCGTTCTACTTTCCCTCTATTAGTTCATCCGTGGTGATTTCAATCATCTTTGTCTGGCTCTATGCAAAAGATGGTCTCCTCGTCTTCCTCATGACGTCACTCGGCTTCGACGAGCCGCGGCGAGCATGGCTCGCCGACCCACGCGGCATCTTCGAGCTGATGGCCGGTCGTTCCTTGCCCACGGCGCTGGAAGGCCCAAGCGTTGCCCTGACCTCGATCATGATGCTCAACGTCTGGACGACCGCCGGGACGATGATGGTCATCTTCCTGGCCGGTCTTCAGGACGTTCCCGGCGATGTCTACGAAGCGGCGTCACTCGACGGCGCGAGCCGCTGGCAACAGTTCCGGGATATCACCGTGCCGCTGCTTCGCCCGGTGACCCTGTTCGTCGTCACCCTCGGCCTGATCGGCACCTTCCAGGTCTTCGACCAGATCTACGTCATGTCCGAAGGCGGCCCAGCAAAGACGACCACCACGATTGCCTATCTGATCTATACGGAAGGCTTCCGCTTCGGGCAGGGGCTCGGCTACGCCTCCGCGCTCTCGATCGTCCTGTTCAGTATCATCTTCGTGCTCTTCCTGATCCAGCGCCGGCTTGTCGGTCAAACAGAAGGGCGGTAGGCAGCGATGGCTGAGAGGGATGTCGGCGCCGCCGTCGCGCCCGCGCAACTCACCCGCGTTCAGGTGCAGCCCGCCGGTCAGGGAACAGGAGCCCTCGACCAGGTGCTCAAAG
This sequence comes from uncultured Chloroflexia bacterium, assembly GCA_963724285.1. Lineage (GTDB taxonomy): Bacteria > Chloroflexota > Chloroflexia > Thermomicrobiales > UBA6265 > CAVRUD01. The sequence continues at coordinate 113,246 of CAVRUD010000032.1, forward strand.
TCGTGGCGTACGTCGTCCTCGTCGCCGTCACGCTGGTGATGTTCGTGCCGTTCACCTTCACGCTGGTCACGTCGCTCAAGACCAACCAGGAGGCGAACAACCTCACGTTCCGCACCATTTTCTGGCCGGAGAACCCGACATTGGACGCCTACCGAACGGTCTTCGACGCCGATGTCGGGCAGTGGTTCGCCAACAGCGCACTCGTGGCGGTGCTCTGGGTCTTTGGACGGTGCGTCTTCGACACGATGGCGGGATATGCCTTTGCCCGGATGCAATTTCCCGGTCGCCAGTTTGTCTTCCTGGCGATCCTGAGCACCCTGATGGTGCCGGGCATCGTCCTGATCATTCCCAGGTTCTTGATCCTGGATCGACTGAATCTCCTCAATTCTTACGGGGCGCTGACGATCCCGTTCGTCTCCAGCGCCTTCGGCATCTTCCTGATGAAACAGTTCTTCGAGTCGATCCCGGGCGAGCTGGAGGAGGCGGCCAGGGTCGACGGAGCGAACCGGTTCCGGATGTTCGCACAGATCATCCTGCCGAATACCATGCCGGCCCTGATCACCCTGACGATCTTTACCTTCCAGGCCAGTTGGAACGCCTTTCTGGAGCCGCTGATCTACATCAGTAACTCAGACTTCTACACCCTGCCGCTGGGACTGGCCTTCTTCCGCTACGAGTTCAAGACGGACTGGCCGACCCAGATGGCCATCGCGGTGATCACGACCGTGCCGATCGCGATCTTCTTCATCATCTTCCAGCGCTACTTCGTCGAGAGCAACGCCTCCAGCGGGATCAAGGGCTAACGCGCGGTCGGCCGAGCGGCCACGATCCGGGTTGTGTCCGGCGATGCGCGCGGTGATGATTCGCCATGTCGCACGTAGGCCGGTAAGCTCCAGTTCGTGCAGCGTCGCACCAGACCCGAAACGCAGGAGGCGTGGGATAGCGCGTGCTCAACCACAACCTGATCCTCAAGAGCGACGAACTGTTTCTGGCCGGAGACATCACCGCGACCGAGGGGGCGGACGGCGCCAAGGGTCTCTATGCGCGAGACACACGGTTCCTCAGCCGCTTCACGATGACGCTCGGCGGCGAGCCACTGGAGACCCTGGCCATTCGCGTCACCGGCCCGACTTCGGCGATCGTGACGAGCGGCAACCGGCGAATCGAGACCGCAGATGGGGATCTCTTGCCGCTGACCGTCGCCGTCGAGGAGCACGTCAGCCTGGATGGCGACTTGCGGGTGCGGATCGAAGTCCACAACCATGGTCGGCGCCCAATGGACCTGCCATTGCATCTCGCCTGGGCGAACGATTTCCGCGACCTGTTCGATATCCGCGGCTTCAAACGAAAGGCTCGCGGGTCGCGGCACGCTCCGCAGATCGAGCCTGGGGCGATCAGGCTGGCATATGACGGGTTGGATGGGGCGACGGTCGCCACCACAATCTCCGTCGATCCCAGTGCAGTGATGACCAGTTCGGCCGCGAACGGAGGCGGGGAAGAAGCACCAGAGGTCATCGCGACCTTCCCGATCGCCCTGAACATCGGCGAATCCTGGGAAACGACGATCGTTGTCACGCCCCACCCGGCGGGCCGGCCGATCTCCTCCCGCACCGATCGCGCCGGGCAGACGGTTCAGCCGGTCGCCCGGATTTCGACGGACCACGACGGGTTCAACGCCTTTCTGACTCGCAGCCTCTCCGACCTGGACATGCTGCAGACGACGTTCAACGAAGGGTCTCTGCCTGCTGCCGGGATCCCCTGGTATATCGCGCCGTTCGGGCGCGACAGCCTGATCGTCGGGTTGCAGACCGTCTACCTGGCTCCGCGCCGGGCCGAGGGCACGCTGCGGGTGCTGGCGGCGCTTCAGGGGGAGAAGGATGATCCCTGGCGAGGGGAGCAGCCGGGCAAGATCCTGCACGAGTTCCGCTATGGCGAGATGGCCCGCTGGGGCGAGGTGCCGCATACGCCCTACTTCGGTACGGTCGACGCCACCCCGCTTTGGTTGATGCTCTTCGCCGAGACGGTTGCCTGGACGGGCGACGAAGCGCTCTACCGCGACCTCTTGCCGAACGCGCGGCGGGCACTGGCCTGGATTGAGGGACCCGGCGACCCAGACGGCGACGGGTTCGTGGAGTACGAAGCCCACGAGTCGGACGGCATCCACATCGTCCATCAGGTGTGGAAGGACAGCCACGATTCCCTCAACCGAACCGATGGTTCCCCTGTCTGGGGGCCGGTAGCGGCGGTCGAGGTCCAGGGGTACGTCTACGCCGCCTCTACCCGGCTGGCCGATGTCGCGGAGCACTACGGCGACGTGGGGTGGGCGAACGAGCTGCGCGGCAAAGCCGACGAAGTCCGAGCACGGGTTGAGGCGCAGTTCTGGCTGGAAGACGAGGGGTTCTACGCCCAGGCGCTGGATGCCGAAAAGCGGCCTGTGGCGGCGATCTCCTCCAATCCCGGCCACCTGCTCTTCTGTGGGCTGCCCTCGGTCGAGCGGGCGGCACGGGTGGCGGCAAGACTGGCGGCGTCTGATCTCGATAGCGGCTGGGGCATCCGCACCCTGAGTTCGGCGATGCCGACCTACAACCCGATGAGCTACCACAACGGCAGCATCTGGCCCCACGACAACAGCCTCATTGCCGCCGGGTTGGCTCGCTACGGGCACAGGGGCGCGGCGAACCACATCGCGTCTGCCCTCTTCGACGTTTCCACGTCCGACCCGCTCGACCGGCTGCCGGAGCTGTACTGCGGGTTCCCGCGGGACAAGATCACCGGCGCCCCGGTCGCCTACCCGGTGAGCTGCTCTCCCCAGGCCTGGGCGGCGGCGTCCGGCCCGCTTCTGTTCGCCGCAATGCTTGGCCTGCGCCTGGATCTACCCGGCGGCCACCTCCTCATCGACCCCGCGCTCCCACCGTGGCTCGATGAGGCCACGTTGCACGGGCTGGAGGTCCGTGGGGAGGCGGTATCGCTCAAAGTGCGGCGCTCCGGCATCGGGTACGACGTAGCCTCATCGGGGCCGGTGAAAACGACCTCCCAAGCCCCCTAACCCCCCGGCCCCCTTCCCCCGCTCCTCCCTAGCGCGGCAGGGGGAAGGGGGAGACGCGTCCATGGCGTACGCCATCTCCCCGTAGCAGCCCTCACCCCCCGGCCCCCTCTCCCAATCCTGGGAGGGTCGGCGTCAACATAACGATGCGGCGGCGGCCTTGGTGGTCCGGACGCGCTGCAAGGCGCGGGCGTTGATGGCGACGCAGGTGAGGGTGTTGAGGCGATGGACGGAGCCGCTGTTGCGGACCTTGGGGCGTTCGATGCCAAGCGCCTTGGCCTGGCTGTTGATCCGCTCGGCCGAGGACCGCTGGCGGTAGAGGCCGCGGTACGGCTCCCCCCGCCGGTCCAGGTCCGCCCGCATCCCGCCGCCGGCCTCCGATTTTGACGTACTTGGTGCACCCCGGCCCCTTGGCGAACTGGGCGTGGTCGCGGGTCTCCCCGGTCCGCGCGGGTCGGAGCAGGGGGCAGCGGTAGCGCTGGGCCCGGACGCCGTCCTCGTGGACGAACCGGGCGGTCGGGGCCATCGTCCGTCCCCGGTCGCAGCGGGGGTGGCCGTCCGGATCGCGCGCCGGCGCCGGGCCGCGCTGGTTGCGGGGGTGCGGGGGATGGCGGCGAGCCCGCCGTGCTCGGCGCAGACTGGGTAGACGTGCCAGGCGTCGAAGGCCGCGTCGGCGGCCAGGTTGGTCGGGCGCGTGCCCAGGTTGGCGACCGCCGGCGCATCGGCGGGGTGGAAGTCGGTGACGTCCTGGCAGTTGAACGGCTGGGGGACCTCGGCCAGCACGGCGGCACCGTAGACGGGATCGGCCGTGCTGACGATCCCGGTGCCGGAGCCCCACAGGTCCTCCTTGGCCGGTCCCCGCCCGCCCGGCGCCGTGCCCTGGTTGGCCAGGCGCTTGGCGCCCAGGCGGCAATCGGGGTCGCCCCGCGGCTGCCGGGCCGGGTCGAAGCGGTGGGGGATGCGCTCGCGCGGGTTGTTCTCCCGCACCCAGGCGTAGATGTGCTTGGCGTCCACCGCCACGGTGGTGCCCAGGCCCGGGACCTCGGCCGCCAGCGCCCGGACGGTGCCCCGCAAGAGCGCCCCGAGCACGGCCGGGTCGCGGGTCTGCTGCTGGTGGCGCAGCCAGCGGTCGCCGGGCGCCGTGCGCTCGACGTCGAAGCCGTCGGCGCCGCGGCGTCCGGCGCCGGCCGGAACCCCAGCTCCGGCACCAGCGGCGGGTGCTCGACCAGGAAGGCGCGCAGGTCGGTCACGAACGGCTCCCCCTCGCACAATGTGACGAGCAGGGCCTGGACGTAGGCCGCCGCCGGGTGGGGCGGCGATCCCGGCCAGGGCCGCCGCGGGTCGCGCTCGGGCACCGCGCCCCAGTCCAGCAGGGCGAAGAAGGCCCGGTAGCGTTGGACGACGGGGTCGCGGTCACGGGCGGCCTCCCAGGCGGGGCCCAATGGCCCCGACGGCGCGGGTATCATGGCGGGGGTCTCCTCGGCAGAGCGGCGGCTTCAGCACCAGCACCCTGCCGGGGCGACCCGCCCCTGTCAACACGTCACGTTATGTCTCAGCCGACCCTCCCAGGTTTGGGAGAGGGGTGGCCCGTTAGGGCCGAGGTGAGGGCCGTGCCGTCTCCCCCTTCCCCCTGCCGCGCTAGGGAGGAGCGGGGGGAAGGGGGCCGGGGGGTTAGGGGGCCCTCTCCGCTCCATCCGCCCACCCTGTTACGATGCCCGCCGCTTCAATCCACCAGTCCCCGCGTTTGCAGGGCCAAGCCACGAGGAGCGCCAGGTGACCGCTACCGACCTGATCCCGATCTCCGAGGAGACGCTGGCCGACCTACGCCGGGCCAGCACCGCCACGATCACGACGCAACTCTTCTCCCGCGGGCTGAAGAACTGCTTCCTCAATGGGCTCCTGCCGCTCAATACCGGCGATTGCCGGTTTGCGGGCGAAGCGGTCACCCTGCGGAACATTCCGATGCGGGAAGACCTGGATACCCTGGATGCCCTCAAGAAGCCCGATCACCCGCAGCGGAAGGCAATCGAGACGGTCGGGCCCGGCCAGGTGCTGGTCATGGACTGCCGGGGCGAGACGCGGGCGGCCTCCGGCGGCAATATCCTGATCACGCGGCTGCGGGTTCGTGGCGCGGCGGCGCTGGTCAGCGACGGGGCGGTGCGCGACTCGCCGGAGATCGCCCAGAATCCCTTCCCGGTCTTCGTCAAGGGGCGCTCGGCCAATCTCAACCTCGTCGCCCACCACGCGGTGGACATCAACGTCCCGATCGCCTGCGCCGGAGTAGCGGTCTTCCCTGGCGACGTCCTCGTCGGCGACGAGGAGGGCGTCGTGGTGATCCCCCGATCTCTGGCCGCCGAGATCGCCCGCCCGGCCGCCGAGCAGGAAGCATTGGAGCGATTCGTTCTCGAAAAAATCGAGGGCGGAGCCGCCCTACCCGGCACATACCCGCCAAACGAAGCGACCCTGGCGGAGTATGAGCGGTGGAAAGCCTCTCGCACGCGGACCGAGTGAGCCTCCTCAGACTTCAGAGCGTATCGCATCCTTCCACTAATGCGCTCACCGAGAGCCCTGGCCGCCGTCGCCGCTAGCCTCGGAGAGGCTGCAATTCTTAGCCCGGGCCAACCTTGGGTCGTGAGCCCCGGGCGGCAGGGGACACGCGGTCAAGAGTTCCGACGAGCGCCCTAATGATCACGGATCCCCCACCTCACGGAGCATGCCCACATGGCCCATCCCCGGCTCTTTCGATTCGGCGTTCAGGGGCGATCGCTTGGCCCCCATCAGGAATGGCTGGCGATGCTCCGCCGGGCCGAGGGATTCGGGTTCACGAGCTATCTGGCGCTCGACCATTTCGTCCGGGGCTTCGACACGGTCGCCTCTTTGGCGGCGGCGGCCATGGTCACCAACATGCGGGTCGGATCCTTCGTCTTCGACAACGACTTCCGCCATCCGGCCCTGACCGCTAAGGCCGCCGCGACCATCGATGTCCTCTCCGACGGCCGATTCGAGCTCGGGATCGGCGCGGGCTGGCTCAAGGAGGAATACGACCAGACCGGCATCCCGTTCGAGCCGGCCAGCGTGCGGATCGCCAAGCTGGCGGAGGCCATCCGCCTGATCAAGACGATCTTCACCGAAGAGCACCCGGTCTCGTTCTCCGGTGAGTTCTACACCGTCACCGACCTGATCTGCACGCCAAAGCCGATCTCGCGGCCGGATCGCCCGCATCCGCCGTTCATCGTCGGAGGCGGCAGCCAGAAAATCCTGACGCTCGCCGGAAAGGAGGCGGACATCGTCGGCATCACCACCCGCGCCCGGCCGGACGGATTGAAGGACGATCAAGACCTCACCGCCGCCGCGACCGAGCGCAAGATCGGCTGGGTCCGCGACGCGGCCGGCAACCGCTTCGCTGACATCGAGCTCAACATGATGGTCAACGACATCGTCATCACGTCGGAGCGCGAGGCCACCGCCGACCGGCTCGCCGGCCAATACGGCCTCACCCGGGACGACATCCTCGACTCGCCGCTGATGCTCATTGGGACCGTGGACGAGATGGTCGCCGCCCTGGAAGAGCGCCGCGAGCGATACGGCTTCTCCTACATCTGCACGACCGAACCGAATCTGACCACGCTTGCCCCTGTTGTCGCCCGCCTCGCCGGCCGCTAGCCCGGATGATTCATGGGCGCCGCGGGAACGGCGGCGCCGCGGTGGCGTCGCCCGGGATCAAGACCCCGGGCTACCTCCACAAACCCGGCTGAAGCCGGCTGCCGCCCGTCTCGAATGTCAGAAAGAACCGGACACAGCCCCGGCGTTCCAGCCCCCTTCAGGGGGGTTATCGGGGTCAGCCCGGGGTCTTCAGCCCCGGGCGGCGCCGGGACGACGCCCCGATTTACCCCGGGCGGCAGGGGAACGCGGCCAACCATTCCGACGAGCGCTTTAGGCGCCGATCGGAGTCCTTGGCCGCCGCTCCGCCTGACGTGTCCTCGGTCCCTTGGGGACTGCCGGTACTCAGATCGGGAATTTGTTGAGCCTTCTAACCGCGGGTGGCCCCCGAAACGCGGCCACCCATTCCACCGCGCTATAAGCAGAGGAGACCACTTTGGCGACTCTCCTTGGCGCCTCACTCCCCCGAAAAGTCGCCAATCCAGCAGACCCAGGGGGCGATCGACGACGCGTACTTGAACAGTGCCCGGTCCGCCGTCCAGAGTGGCGCGTTCAGCATCTGCGAGAGCGTCACGTAGTAAGAGGTGTGGACGGATCGCAGGCGATGGGCCCGGCTGAAGGCGAATGCCGCTCGGTCCAATCCAGCCGGGGAGAGCGATTCGATCCCCAGGCGCAAGAAGGCGGACATCGCCGCATCCGCCTCGCCGCCGGAGATTTCGTCGTTACGGCGTTGGGCGTAGATCGCATTAGCGACCTCGATGGAGAGGAGCGGGGGGCCAATCACCCGCCGGCCCGCGGTGAACGCGGACTCGATCAAGTCCTGGACGCGGTTGGAAAACTCCTCCGGCAACACCAGTTTGACCGCCACGGCGGCGTCGATCACCAACGGCGGCCCTGCCACCCGTCCGTCTCCCTCTGGCGCGCTCACGAGCGTTTCCCCCGCTTCTCTTTGCCCCGCTCCGGCTCGATCGCCGGCAACTGGACGCCCTTGCGCCGCGCCAAGATGCGCTCCCGCAGCCCTTCGGCCTCGCGCAGGGCGGCCAGGCGCTCGGCCACGCTCAGGCTCATGGCCGGGGTAAGCGGCAATTCGTGGACGGCGCCGTTGCCATGCTGCTCATCGGAGCCTGCACTGCCGGATTCCGGTTCAGTCCGGCTTGTTTCGGCGTGGCCAGACGGCGTCAGGACCGCCATCAGGTCCTCGCGCCGGATCCGGACCGCCCGCGGACCCATCCGGTACGCCGGCAACCGCCCCTGCTTCAGCCAGCGGGCGATCGTGACCGGGCTGACCTTCAGCGCGGCCGCAGCCTCCGGAATCGTGAGCAGATCCCCGTCCATGCGCACCCCCAATCCGAATGGCAGGTTTTAGGACGCCCCGCAACTCCTGGCGTCACCTGTCGTGAAGATGCATACCTTATCACAACCGATCATGAGCGCAAGAAGGGTTCGAGGCGCTACCGGCCACCTGTAGGGGCGCATGGCATGCGCCCAGTTCGGATAGACGGCGTCCGATGACAGTCCCGACATCCGCCCTCCCACCAGCCGCGGCTCCATCGAACGATCGCGGCTTGCAACCGGGCGCATGCCATGCGCCCCTACAGGCATCCGATGAACACCTGTCACCGTGGTTCACGAACCGGCATCTCCCCTCGTTACTGCGGCGCGATGTCGTCGAACCAGACCGGATTCGTCCAGGCGCGCTTGCCGTTAGCATCGAGCACCGTGATGCGCATGTATGCGCTGAGGAAGGGATCGAGCGGGAAGTCGGCCTCGGTGATGCCATCGCCGTGGGCGTATCTCGCCACCGACCCGCGCCCGCCGGCGAAGATCGACTGAGCGGGTGAGCAGGAGATCCTGATCCGGTTGTCGTCGACGCTGACGTTGTAGATCTCCGGCCCGGTCGAGCTGTAGAAGTGGCCGTCGTGCAATGCGGCGAGCAGGGAATCCGGGTCCAGCGACTCCGACTTCACGTGGACCCAGCCACCGAAGTGGTCCGGCCGGTCCTTGAAGTGGGCATCGTCCGCCGCGTAGGCCAAGGGGCGGCGGCCGTGGGCGGAGAGGAGATCGGCCAGGTACCAGCCGTTGCCGCGGTCGCTGTCGACCGTGTGGCCCTGGTTATGGACCTCGACCGCGTGGGCGTGGCTCAGGGTCAGGGCGTCTTGAAGGGTCACGCCGTACCAGGCCGGATGGGCGATCCCGATCCAGGCGCCGGCCTTGTCCGCCCGCGCCACCAGTTCGGGCCCGGTTTCGTCCGACTCCGGCGGCGCGAAATCAAGCGGCAGGCCGATCGCCACGATATGCCAGAGGCCGCCGTCGCCGATCGCCGGAGCGTGCAACTCTGCCCCCAGGAGGGTAGTGAAATCGTCGGAGCGCAGTTCGCGGGTGTCGGTGATGGGGAAATCGAATCGTTCCATGAAATGGTCCGTCAGCGCCAGGAAATCGTATCCCTGCTCTTTGTACCGCCCGATGACCTCCTCCGGCTCCAGTCGCCCGTCCGACCTGGTCGAGTGCGTGTGCAGGTTGCCTCGGTAGAACCGGCCAGGCAGGGAAAAGGGCAGATTGAGATGGTTCGACACGGGAACGGGCTCTCCTGTTCGTGGTTGACGGCTGACCACGACGGCCGGAGCTCCCTTGGTCCGCCGCCTGATCCTTGATCGTGATCAGGGTACCCGGATCTCACCACGCCGTGCGAGGTTCTACCACATTGAACACCGGCACCAGTTCGGTACTTCTCCATGTCCGGCGACCGCCGGCCAGATGGGCCTCCAATCGGCGCGGGTCAAATGTCCTAGGACCTTTGGAACGTGCGAAATACGCATTGTTGCGGATGTTTATGTCCTGTGCACTCGATACGATCTAGCCAATCGCCTCACTGAGACGACGGACGTGCCACCGGTTGGGGCGACTGCAACCACAGGAGGGACGCGCATGGGCAACGAGCGATCTCCCACCACTCCCCTGGCAACACCCGCTTCAAGTACGCCGTCGCACACACGAGCAGGAGCGTCCCGTGACTGAGACAGCCGAACCAACCGTCGGAGTCCCAGAAGACCTCGCCGCCAATCCCGCGTACCAGGAAAAGTTGGAGCAAATCTACAAGGAGGTCGAGCAAGAAGGCGGACTCATCCCGGATCCAGGTGTCGATTTTGGGCCGCCTCAGGACGAGAGCGATACCTTCTTTATCGGGCGCGAATTCACCCTGGATGAGTTCCGGAAGTGGTTCGCGGTCCAGCGCCTGGGCAGCCGCCCGTTCAACGCGGTCGGGTACCACCACACCGAGGTGCCACGTCCCAAGGACTGGGCCGGAACCCGTTCGTTGAAGGGTATTTTCGACTTCTACCGGGATGAGCTGGAGTGGCCCGAAGGCACAGGGCCGCATATCTGGGTCTACTCCGGAGAACATGGCTACAGCCCGGGCACTCCCAGGATCTACATCGGCACTCACCCTGCCTACGACGGCATCGGCATGAACTTCCGCAACATTCGGTGGCTCCACATCGAGCATATCTGGAACGGCGACGACGCCGAGTTCAGCACCAAAATGAAGGAGGTCAGCGGCCAGGTGCTGGGAATCGTCTGCGCCCGCCACAAACACGCCAACCGTGAAATCCCGCTCAAGTTCATCCTGGACGGCGGGATGAACAACCCCGAGGTGCCGCTCGGCATCATGTACCACCGCGATCAGAACGGGATCAACGGGCAACGACCGAAGTCGTGTCCCGGCAACAAGGTGACACACGAGAATCTGGATCCCGTTGTTCTCCGCATTGCCCGCGATGGGGTAGGGCCGGACGGCATCGACTTCAAGGTGAAGACCGAAGCCGGGGACCTGGTGGCCGCCACCGGCGCCATCGCTCGGGACGCCCCGCGGACGAACGCGGGCGGGAACGCGCGCCAGCTCACCGAAGGCAAAACGTACGAAACCACCGGCTTCACCGACGGCGGCGAATCGATCGAAGGCTCACCCCGCTGGTACCGGCTCAATAACAAGAAGTGGGTCCATGCCAGCGGAGGGACCTACAAGAAACTTCCTGGCGGCGTCCGCGACTTCAAGGCCGACGAGCGCCGGCTCACCATCGGGGCCAACCAGGCATCGATCCGTCCGGGCCCCTCGCGAGACAGCGGTGAACCCAAAGGTTCGTTGGAAGCCGGTTCGACCCACAAAGTCGACGGCTTCACCGACAAGGGGCAGGAGATCGACGGGGTCAGCCGGTGGTATCGCCTCGCCGGCAACGCCGGTTGGGTCCACGCCAGCGGCTGGGCACTGGACGGGTAAGGGCGGGCCGCGTCGCGGTGCCTTCCGGTAGGGGCAGGGCTTGCCCTGCCCAGTTCCGCGAGTGCGTGGCCGGGCAGGGCAAGCCCTGCCCCTACAAGCCGAATGCGCCAGCGAACGGCGATTGATACGTACCCAGACCCCGCCGGTCTCGGAGGGAAGGAGCTTCCCCATGCCATTTCAGACGGTCTCCGGGCAGGAATATGCCCTGATCTCCTTTGACGAGGACGGCCACGAGCGGACCGACGATCCGGCCGGGAACGGCGGTCTGTTCAGCGACATCCTGCTGGACCGGGCCGGATCGGAACCGATCACCGACATCTTCTTCTTCAGCCACGGCTGGAAAGGCGATGTCCCCCGGGCCATCGAGCAATACGACGAGTGGGTCACGGCCCAGGCCGCGCTCGCCGCCGACCTCGATGCGATGACGCAGCGGCGGCCAAACTTCCTGCCGCTGCGGATTGGGCTGCACTGGCCCAGCCAACCCTGGGGAGAGGAGGATTTCGGCGGCAACGACTTCGCGCCGGGCCCTGGGGCGTCCGCCGAAGTCCTGGTCGAGCGATACCTGGAGATCCTGGGGGATGCACCCGGCATCCGGGCGGACCTCGAGACGATCGTGGCGGCCGCTCGGGACAACGCCGCCGCGACCGAACTGCCGCCGGAGGTCCGCGATGCCTATCTCCATCTCGATGCCGCCCTCGATCTCGGGGCGGAGGGAGAGGGTGCCCCGCCGGACGCCGACCGGGAACCGTTCGATCCGGACGTCGCCTTTGTCAACGGCGAAGTTGAGGCGGCCAGTTTCGGTGGCGGGTTCTTCGGCGGAATCCTGGGCCCCCTACGCCAACTCTCGTTCTGGAAGATGAAGAAGCGCGCCCGCACGGTCGGCGAGGACGACATGCACCGCTTTCTCGCCGCCATCCAGGAGCGGACCTCCACCCTCCCGGCCCGGGTCCACCTGATGGGCCACAGCTTTGGGTGCATCGTCGTTTCGGCCATGATCGGGGGTAAGGATGGCGCCCAGACCCTGCCCCGGCCGGTCGACTCCGTGGTCCTGGTCCAGGGAGCCCTGTCACTCTGGTCGTACTGCCTCAAGATCCCCCACCTCGACTCGACGCCGGGCTATTTCCACCGCCTGATCGCCGAGGGCAAGGTCAGTGGCCCGGTGGTGACAACCCGTTCCAAGCATGACAGCGCGGTCGGGCGGTTCTACCCGCTGGCAGCCCAGATCGGCCCGCAAGACTTCGTCCCTGGGCTGCCCAAGCACGGCGGGATCGGCGCCTGGGGCATCCAGGGGTTGGACAGCGGCGTCGTCGACCAGCCGATGCTACCGGCGACGGAAGCGTATGGGTTCGCCCCAAAGACCGTCTACAACCTCGAGAGCAGCGAGTTCATCCGCGACGGAGGCGGGCCGTCCGGCGCCCACAGCGACATCGCCGGCCCGGAAGTCGCCCACGCCATCTGGCAGGCGGCCCTGCCATAGGAGAGGTCCCATGCCAGACGAAGAGCAGCAGCCTATTCCAAACGGGATCGACGCCACCACGGGCCAGCCCCTGCCGGGAATCCTGGAGTCCGCCCTTGAGCAACTGGCGGCGCAGAGCGAGCACCCGTCGGTGGCGGAGCAGGCCAGCCAGGAACGCGACTTCAACCAGCAACCCAACTTCGGCGCGATCGGCGATGTCGACCCCAACGATCTCAGCCAGACCGGCTGGGGCATCATCTTGCCCGCCGATGCCGATGGCTCCGTCAAGGACGCGTTGAAGCAGTTGCTCGACCACCGCCAGGCTGAAGCGGGCTCGCTGTTCAAGGTCTTCGAAGGGGCAGACGGGTACCGACCGGATGACACAGCCCAGACGTGGATGACGCGGCACGGCGTCAGCATGAACCCGGTCGATCCCTTCCTGGGGGTGCCGTACTACCTCGTGCTGGCCGGTTCGCCCCAGGAAATCCCGTTCGAGTTCCAGTACACCCTCGATATCTATTGGGGAACCGGGCGGCTGCACTTCGACTCGGCCGACGGCTACCGCCGGTATGCCGAGCGAGTCGTCGCCTACGAGACGATGGCGACCGTCCCGCAGCGACGCAGAGCGGCGATGTTCGCCACAGAGCACGAGTTCGATCGGGCGACTCAGCTGTTTGCCACCCAGGTCGCCAGACCGCTCGTCGCGTCGGATGGCCCGCACGGGTTGCTGGGCGGCAGGCAGGGCTTTAGCTGGGAATCGTTTATCGGGGAGCCGGCCACAAAGGAGACGCTGCGTACCCTGCTCCAAGGGAAAAGCGCCGCCGGCCCGCCCGCACTCCTGCTCACCGGCTCCCATGGGATGGCGATCCCGCCGGATGATGCCGGGTTCGCGGCCAACCAGGGCGCCCTGGTCTGCCAGGACTGGGGAGGATTCGGCGCGATCGAGCCGAACCACTGGTTCGCGGCCGGGGATCTGGCCCCCGACACCATGGTCCACGGCCTGATCCACTTCTTCTTCGCCTGCTACAGCGCCGGCTCGCCCCAGCTCGATACCTTCGACCGGTTCGGAGACAACCCGAAGAAGCGGGCGCCGAACGACACGCTCTCCCGTTTGCCGCAGTCGCTGCTGGAGCAGGGCGCCCTCGCGACCCTTGGCCACATCGACCGGGCCTGGTCCTATTCGTTCCAGACCCCCAAGGCCGTCCCTCAGCTCCAGGGGTTCCGCGACGTGATCGGGCGGCTCCTCCGGGGCGAACGGCTCGGGCAGGCGACCGATCAGTTCAACGTCCGCTGGGCGGCCCTCTCGACGGAGCTGGCCGAAGCGATCTCCGAGCGGAATTTCGATCCGGGCCTGGTCAAGCTGGCCAACCGCTGGGTGGCGCGAGATGATGCCCGCAACTACGTGATCCTCGGCGATCCCGCCGTCCGGCTCCGCGTCGACGCGATGGCGCCGGACGCTTGAGTTCTTAACCGCGCCCAGAGAGGCGAGATGCACACCTTCGAGATCACAATCGAGGAAGGCAAGGGCGAGGCGAGCCGGGTCCTCATCGACCACGCCGCCGGCGGCTTTGCCGTGGCATCGCGGCTCGAATCCACCATCCTGCTGACGCCCGCTGATCGTGAAGCGCTGGCCCATGCGATCCGGCCCGACGACTACGGCACCATTCTGGGCAAAGCCCTCTTCACCGGCGAGGTCGCCAGCCGCTTTCGGGACGCGATCACCGCGGCGAATTCCGGCGCCGCGCCAGAGCCGCTGCGGGTGATGCTCTCCGTCAACGATCTCGCCCTGCAACACCTCCGCTGGGAGCGGCTTTGTGCCCCCTTCGGCCAGAACTGGCGCCACCTTGCCCTCAGTCAGGGCTCGCCGCTCTCGCTCACGATCTCCAGCGTGACCAACCGGCAGTATGCTCCCATCGCCCTGCAGGATCTGAGCGCCATCATCTTCGTCGCGAAACCGGACGGGGTAGCTCCGTTCGAGGTTGAGGACACCGTCACGGGCGTCTGCGGAGCGCTCGGGGAGAGCATCCCCCACAAGGTGATCGCCTCGGGCAGGGACGGTACTCGTCCGACGCTCGATGAACTCGTTACCCACCTGACCGCCCACGCTCCGACTTTTCTCCATATCGTCTGCCACGGCCAGATGCGTAACGGCCAGGTTGCCCTCTTCTTCGAGAAGGCAGACGGCTCCAAGGCGATCGTCACCGACGATCAGTTCCTGGAGGCGCTGGCGCGGCTCCGCCGGCCGCCCCACTTCACCTTTCTGTCCGCCTGCGAAAGCGCCGCCAGCGAAGAGGGCGAGGCATACAGCGGCCTCGGGCAGCGGCTGGTCCGCGAGTTCGGCATGCTGGCGGTCGTGGCGATGACCGACGTGGTCAGCGTCAAAACCGCCACCGAGCTCTCCAAAGCCTTCTACGCCCAGCTGCGCACGCACGGCGAGCTTGATCTGGCCCTGGTCGAGGCGACCGCCGGGCTGGCCAGGCAGCAGGATGTCCTGGTCCCCGTCCTGTTCAGCCGGTTGGACGGTCATCCGTTGTTCGACACCGCGGCCCAGCCCCTGAAGGAACTCTCCGGCAAGGCCATCGGCAGCGGACTGGACCGCCTCAGGTGCGAGCTCCAGCGCCGCGCTCCGGTCTTGCTGGACCAATTGGAGGTACAGGAGCAGATCCTCCGGCCGATTCTGGGCACGGACGCGGAGTCGCTGGCGGCGGGGGCAAAGCAGGACCGGTCGGACGCCCTCGACGTGATCAACGCCATGTCCCTGGAAGCGTTGGAGCTTTCGTTCGCGGCGTTGGCCCTCAAGCAGGACCCACCGGAGTACGACGACCGGCAACCGTTCCGCGGTGACCAGCCCTTCCGCTACGAAGACCGCCACTTCTTTTCCGGGCGGGACGATCTGATCCAGAGGCTGGTGGGGCGCCTGGCAACCGATCGCGTCCTGACGGTCATCGGGCCGTCGGGCAGCGGCAAGACGTCTGTAGTCCTGGCGGGGCTGATTCCCGCGCTGGAGAAGGTCGAGCCTGGTCTGCGCTGGGCCAGCTTTGTACCGGGCGCCACGCCCCAGGTCGGGCTCGACCTCGCCCTGTCCACCCTGCCCGATCAAAGCGGGGTGCTGATTATCGACCGGTTCGAGTCGTTGTTCCTGGGAGGCGCCCCCGCGGCGGAGCGCTCCGCGTTCATCACCCGGATCGTTGGGGAGATGCAGTCCCGCCGCGTGGTGCTCACCATGCGTCCCGACTGCCTGGAATTGTGCCGGGAACACCCCGAGCTCTTGCACGCGATGGGCGGCCGCACGGTCGTCGTTCCGCCCCTGAACACCGATGCGCTCCGGGTGGTCATCGGGCACCAGGCGGCCGCCACGCGTCTCTCATTTGAGGCGGAACTCGCCGAAACGATCCTGAACGATGCCGCCGGCGCTGGCGAGCCGGGAGAGATGGCCCTGATCCAATCCGTCCTGCTGGAGCTCTGGAATCGGCGCCACGGCCGCAACCTGCGCACCTGCGAGTACGTCTCGCTCGGCAGGGTCCGCCGGATGATCGTGGACCGCGCCGACCGGCTGTTCCGGGAACTCACTCCCGAGGAGCAAGCGCAGGTCCAGGCGATATTCATACGCCTGACACACCTCCACGATGACTCTGGCCCGGGGGAAGCGTCGCGGGACGACCGGCGGCGCGTGCCCCTGCCGGATCTGGTGCCGGTCGGGGGTGATCCGCTCGTGACGCGGGCGCTCGTGCACCGGCTCGCCGACGCCGGATTGGTGGTGGTCTCATGAGCCCGCTCCCACCGTCCCAGAACGGCGCCGAGGTTGCGCCCGCACCGCCGGCCCGGCCCGCTGCTCCGGAGGCGGCCGGGGTCGAGGTGGCCCACCTGGATCTCATCCGCCGCTGGCCCCAGGTGCAGGGATGGCTCACAGCGAACCGCGTTGCCCTCCTGCTCCGCCAGGAGGTTGCCGACGACGCCAATGACTGGTTCGCCGCCGGCGCGGACCCCTTGAAGGACGAACTCCTCCGCCATGGCGCCTCCCGCCTGGAACTCGCCGAGACGCTGCCGCAGGCACTGAAGCAGGATTTCAACACCCGCGAGCGCCAATATCTCGACGCCTGTCGTGACCGCCTGAAACGCGACGCGGCCAGGGAAGAGCGCCAGCGGCGGCGCGAACTGGATATCAGAACACGCTGGCTCAAATTTGTCGGGGTGCTTGCCGCGTTGGCCACGATCTTTGCCCTGGTCTCCTCGATCCTCTACGTCGAGCAGCAACGCCAGGCCAAGGTCAATCTGGCCCAGGCGCTCGCGGCGCGGGCGCTGTCGGAAGACGCACGCGGCCAGGATGAGCGGGCGACGCTCCTGGCCCTGCAGGCGTACGACTACGACGAAGGCGGCGAGATCCGTGGTCAGGTCGGCACTGCCCTGAACGCGACGGCGGGCACACCCTTCTACAGCTCGGTCGTCGGCACCCAGAAATCATGGGTCAGCAGTCTGGCGTTCAGCCCGGACGGGACCTGGCTGGCCTCCGCGAGTTCGGACCATTCGATCGGCCTGCTGAACGTGTCTGACCCGGCATCGGGACAGATCATCCGTACCGACCACGCCGCCCCAGTGAATTCGATCGCCTTTCACCCGGAACCCCGCCGGGACCTCTTCGCCTCCGGCAGCGAGGATGGGACGGTCCGCCTGTGGCAGGCGAGCACGGGCAACCAGGTCGAGCCACCCCTGCTCAGTCCGGGCGGGGAGGTACGGTCGATCGCGTTCGACGGCGGCGAAATCCTCGCTGCTGGAACCTGCGGGACCAGGGACGGGCTCCCGCCAGACGGCGACAAAAAGGCCGACAAGTGCTACGGGGAGGAGGCAGTCGTCCGTCTCTGGTCGCTCGATGCGCTGGACGAACCACTTCGGGATCTCAAGGTACGCGCGAACCTGGTTTGCGCCGTTGCGTTCAGCCTCGATACCCGTTGGTTGGCAGTTGGTGGCTGCGGCCAGGGCGGCGTTCAGCCCAACGGGTGCGCAACGGGATCCGGCCCGGTCCTCCTCTATGATATGCGGGATCTGAGCGCGGCTCCGACATGTCTCAACGGCCACCAGGGAGATATCCGGGCGTTGGCGTTTTCACCCGACGGCAAGGTGCTTGCCTCAGGAGGCGCGGATGCGGACGTGCGCCTGTGGAACGTCGCCTCTCCGGCAACCGGAGCGCGGGTGCTACGCGGCCACGACGAAGGAATCCGCAGCCTGGCCTTCAGCCGGGCGGGGCATGTACTCGCCTCTGGTTCCGAGGACGGCTCGATTGGCCTGTGGATTGCGGCCGAGGCAGACCTCAATGGCCCGGCCTGCTCGGCGATCACGCCTATCCCCGACCAGACGGGGTGCGCCGGCCTCTGGATCGCGTCCAAGCGAGCGGCCGTGGTCACGATTCTGGGGAGGACAACCGAGTGGGTGCGGGGCGTTGCCTTTAGCGGTGGACCAGGGGCGTTCTTCGCATCGACCCACGCCGGTGGCACCATCCGGCTCTGGAACCTCGGTCAGACCGGGAGCGCCCCGGACTTCCTTTTCGGCCACGCCAGCTATGTCCGATCGCTGGACTTCTCTCCAACCGGCACCGCGCCGCACCTGGCGTCCACCGCCGAAGACGGCACCTTGCGCCTCTGGACGCTCGAATCGTCTGGGGCCAGGCAGCAACGCGTCGAGGTCGTCCCCGGCAACACAGATCTCAAGGTCAACTCCGTCTCGTTCAACTGCGACGGAACGCACCTCGCCACGGGGAGCGAGGACGGGATCGTCCGGCTCTGGGATCCATCCGCCGAGTCCCCCACGCCCGTTCAGTTGGAGGACTACCGGGACGGAGCGGTCCTCGTCGCCTTCAGCCCGACTAAGAACCTGCTCGTCACCGGCACCCCGGCGGCCACTGTCCAACTCTGGAATCCCGATACCGGCGCGCCAATCGGCAACCGCCTCCTGGGCCCAACCGGACCGGTGACGGCCATCGCCTTCAGCCAGGATGGCGGCACGCTCGCGGTCGCCTACGGCCTTAACGCCCGCGAGTCACAGGCATCGATCCGGCTGTGGGACCTGCGCGGCTGGCACGCGGGAGGGTGCGGAACGGCGGCTCCGATCGACGACCCAGGCGCAGAACCGCCTCCCACCGTGCCGCCGCCACCTGTCCTCGCGTCCTACGCCACTATCAGCACGGTGACATCGCTGTCGATCCACCCCGATGGCACCGTGCTGGCGGCCGGTGATACCGAGGGCGCCACCCACCTTTGGGACCTGGAGTCGGGCCTGGAGGAGCCTGATTCACCACTGGCGGGACACGACGCCGACGTGCGCGCCGTCGAGTTCAGCCCGGATGGGACGATGCTCGCCACGGGCAGCGACGATCAGACCGTCCAAATCTGGGACACCGAGCACTGGGACGAAGCGCCGGTCCAGATCATGGGCATTGGAGAATGGGTCCGCACCATCTCCTTTAGCCCCGACAGCGAAACGCTAGCCGTGGCCAGCGATCTCGGCGCCATCCGCCTGATCGTTCCCCGCACGGAGACCATGGCCGAACAGGCCTGCAAGCGCGTGACACGCAACCTGACCCCAGACGAATGGCTCCAGTTCATCGGCGAGGACAGGTTGTCGCCATTCGAGTGGCTGTTTCTGGAGGATTTCACGGAGTACCGGGAGATCTGCCCGGGAAAGCCAATCGCCCCATTGGCGCCAACCGGTGATCCTAGCGCGACGGCCAGGATCGGGGGCATCGCCCGCTGGGAGCCACCGGTGCAGCGCTCCAGCCGGGCACCGCCGACGTTGAAACCAACGGGCTAGCGGCGCAGATAGGCGACTTGAGCGTTGCACGAATAGGTTGGTGCCGTGTTGGCGTCGCCCGGGGCACAAGGGGGCGGCCACCGGCCCGCACGCCGTGTTGGCTGCGCCCGGGGCTAAAGACCCCGGGCTGAATCTGATAACCCCCCTGAAGGGGGCTGGAACGCCGGGGCTTGGAACGTCGTATCTCTCCGCTGGTCGAGACGGGTGGCAGCCGGCTTCAGCCGGGTTATCGGGGCCAGCCCGGGGTCTTTAGCCCCGGGCGCAGCCAACACTGCACCCCGCATCGGCCCCGGGCGTCGCCAACACGGCGTGCGGGCCGGTGGCCGCCCCTTGTGCCCCGGGCAACGTGGAATCTGCGCCAAGGGTTCCGCACCGCGCTAGCCAGGCATTGGGACGCCCCGGAAAGGCCCCCTAACCCCGGCCCCCTTCCCCCCGCTGCGCTACGGAGGGGAAGGGGAAGACAAAACAGCCCTCACCCCGGCCCTAAAGGGCCACCCCTCTCCCAAGATTGGGAGAGGGGGTTGGGGGGTGAGGGCTGTCCGGGGGTAGGGGGTGAGGTTCTTTTCCCGCCTCTCAATCCCGAATATCGAAGGCGTTCACCACCGCCCGCTGCAACCCAGGATGCCGGTCGAGCAGTTCATCGACGGTCATGCGGAAGAACGAGGCGAGTTGGATGAACTCGAGCGGGGTCAGGTGCAGGGTGACGAAATCGACCTGGATCTCGATCGTGTCGTCCTCGGTCAGGCCGTCCTTCGGGCGACGCGGCGCCCGCGACGTCACCTGGAGCCCGGTCTCCGGCCAGATCATGTCCAGCAACTCTTCCGGGTCGTCGGCCCCAATCCGGTTCGCCCCCGCCTGATCTTCCGTCATGGCCAATGTCCTCATCCTGGTGCCGAAAGACTTTCCTGGCCCAGCCTACCCGAGATCGAGGACGAAATTGAAAAAGGCGACCGTCCCTTCGGCGTAGTCGGCCGGGTTCTGCTCCGCCGCCTCACCGTCGGGCTCGACCAGAAGTTCACTTGCGAAGATGCCGTCCTGCTCATTGCCCGGCTCATTGGGAAAATAGAGCTGTGTTGTCAAGACGGGCTGGTCCGGTGCCTGGACCTTGACGTGGAAATGGCGCGTCCGCCCGGGGTAGAGGCCCGGAACCACCGACTCCAGGTAGTACATCCCCGCCTCGTCGGTGAACTGATGCCCCCGGCAGCGGTAGCCCTCGTTGTCGTAGACCCCATCGCCGTCGGCGTGCCAGAAATCGACCAGCGCGTTCGGCACGGGCTCGCACCGGGTCGAGAGCACCAGCCCGGCCAGGATCATCGGCGTTCCCGGGATATCGGACTCAAGGAGCGAGGTCCGCTCGGGCGAATCTGGCGTGAAGTACGGGCCTTCGGTCTGCTCGCCGGTGGCGTCATCGTCGTCCTCGCAGGAGGGCGAGGGGAGCAGAATCTCCTCGCGCGGGTCCGGGGTGGCGTCGTCGCTCTGGGCAAGCGCGGCGTCGAGCCCAGCGCGGCCGCCAAATACCCCCAGGGCCAGGGGAACCGGCACAGTGAGACAAAGCTTCTGGAAGAGGCGACGGTCGAGCAGGCGGTGTTGGGCTGCGTCCACGTACGGTGCTCCTCGTTGCTAAAACGGCACGATCTCTTCTGGCGGCTGGCATCCAGGTTACGCCAATTTGGGCGAGCCGGTTTGATCTCACGGCAAGAAGCGATCATTTGTTCTAGTTGCAGGTGATTGGGCTATACTCCGTTCAGTCTGCGACAGGCAGCCACGGTCCGGGAGCACCACCACGATGAGCAACGAGGACGACACGCTAGGTACGCCACGGGATGACGAGCGAGGGTTGAGCATCGGCGAGGAAGGCCCGGCCAGCCGGTCCGGATTCGACCCTTCGCCCTACATGCGCCAACTTCGCGGCCGTGGCGGCAACCAGGACTACCTGGACGTCAAGTGGCGCCTGCTGTGGCTTCGTCGGGAGCACCCCGACGCCGAAATCCTGACCGAGCACGTCCGCATCGACGAAGGCATGGCCATCTTCAAGGCGACTGTCTCCGTTCCCACCGGCGGCAGGGCCACCGGATACGGCTCCGAAACCGCGGGCGATTTTGGTGACTTCATCGAAAAGGCCGAGACGAAGGCCATCGGTCGAGCCCTAAACGCACTCGGCTACGGCGCCCAGTTCTCCGAGAAGGGCGACGACGAGACCACTCCCGGTCCGCCGGAGCGACGACAGACGCCCCCGCCGCCGGATCGTGTCCCTCCTCCGCCCGCCCAATCCAGGCAGCCTGTGGCACAGGCGGAGCCTGCCGCACCGGCCGCGCCTGCTATGGCTACCGTGCCGTCTCAGCCCCGCCCCGCCCCGGTGGTCCGCGAGACGCGGGATAGCCCGGAGCCTCATGAAGATCCGGTGCCGATCCGGCCGGTGGCGGCCCCGGCGGCAGGGCGTCCCGCGCCCAGCCCCGCGGCGACGACCCGCCCAGCCTCTCCCGAGCGGCCGGCCCGTCAACCTGCTCCCGCTCCCACGCCCGCTCCGGCGCAGGACGACGACGATGTCGACATGGCCGACATGACCTGGACCGCGTTCTGGGCGTGGGCCCGCCCGCTCGGCTACAACAAGCGCGGCGATATCGAGCAACTCCTCGGCTATTCGATCGATACGCTGACACCGGCAGAAGTGCGAGCCCAAGTCCGTGAAGCCCGGGGTGAGGGCTAGCCGACGGGAGCACCCCAGCCACGATGTTCGAACGCTGGGGTCGCTTCGTCGCGCGGCGACGGTGGGCCGTCCTCCTGGTCAGCCTCCTGGCCTTTGCGGTCGGCCTGCCGCTCTCTCGGGGAGCATCGGATCGGCTCACAGCCGGTAGGTGGATCGGTGAGGGCGCAGAAGCCTTTACGGCCGATACCGCCCTCTCCGACCAGTTCGGGCGGACCGGGACGAACCACTCCCTGCACTTCAGCGATCCCAGCGGGGGGATGCTCCCCATCGACCCCGCCTTCATCGTGGCGGTCGACGAGACGGTCTCCGCCTTCCTCTCTGATCCCAGTGTCGCCTCGGCCCTCACCTACGGCACAACCGGCAAATCAGCGGTCGGTAGCCTCCCGATCTCCAAGGATGGTCGCTCCGGACTGGCCGAAGCGCAAGACAGTCCCACAGACGATCACAAACGATCATTGGAGCCTTTTTCATGTCAGATCAGGCACCGGGAGTTTCCCACCCAAACGGCGAGCCCAGCGTCACCCTGAGGCGGGTAAGCCCGGTCGATGCCGAAACCATCTTCGCCTGGCGGTCCGAGCCCTCCGCCCGCCGATATCAGCCGCTGCGCCAGATCCCCGTCGACGGCGTCCACGAGTTGCTGATCCACCGCTCTCGGCAGCCGGTTGACCCATCCTTCGACAGTGAAGCGCAATGGGTGATCCAGGCCGCCGGCACCCCGGTCGGGTGGGTCACCCTGGAGGTCATCTCCCGCGAGCACCGCATCGGCTCGGTGGGCTACACCGTCGCGGAGCGCTTCCAGGGCCGCGGGTACGCCTCCGCCGGACTCAAGGCCCTCCTCGCGATCGCCCTCTCGCCGGAGGCGCCAACCTCTGGCGGATCGAAGCCGTCGCGGCCGTCACCAACGGCGCCTCGCGCCAGGTGTTGGCGAAGGCCGGCTTTCAAGAAGAGGGAATCGCGCGGGAGTACCTGGAGATTAACGGCGCCCGCGTCGACCACGTCCGGGTAGCAATCCTGCGCCCTGATTGGACGGCAATGCGCCGCGGCGGCGAATAGGCGCAACCACCAACCACTCGTCCTCAATCCTGAGACGGGGCAAGCGGCCCCGAGCCGAAGCCCGAGGCCGGTCACGCGCGCAGCGCGCGGTGCCTTCAGCTCCACGAGCACCTCATCGTCCCCGATGGTGGGCGGACCGGTCGACATGTCATCAACCTTTACATTGTCTACCGGGCAACGATCAATTCACGCGGCGTGGTCGTCGTGGGTCGTGGCCCAGTCTCGGGCCGCCCCATTGCGTGGCGGGCCGATTGACAGGCAGTACTTTCGGCCTATACTGAATCTACCTCAGACAACGATCATCCGGCACGAAACCCTTTGGGTCGCCAGTGTGCCGGCCGATGGGACTGGCGCCCCCAGCCTGAGCCTCTTTGTGGCTTGGCGCAGCGCGGACCGCTGCCCGGCGGCCAGCCTCACGTGAGGAGGTGTGAAATGGCCACGTTCGTTTTAGTGCATGGCATGTACGTTGGCGGCTGGAGCTGGAAGAAGGTCACGCCGCTGCTGCGCGCCGCCGGCCACGATGTCTTCACCCCGACCCTGACCGGACTCGGCGAGCGCGTCCACCTCGCCACCCCGGACATCGACCTCGACACCCACGTCGCCGACGTCGTCAACCTGCTCACCTACGAAGACCTACGGGACGTCACCCTGGTCGGCTACAGCTACGGCGCGACTGTCATCGCCGGGGTGGCCGAGCGGGCGCCGGAGCGGCTGGCGCAACTGGTCTTCGGGGATGGCGCAGTGCCTGCGGACGGTCAGTCGGCCTACGACGCCGTGGATGCCAGCGCGGCCCACAGGGTCGCGGACCGGGCGGCGGCGGACGCGGCCGGCACCCCCGGCTACGCACCCGTGCCCGCTGAGCAGGTCGCGGCGCTGATCGCCGACGCGGCCGACCGGGCGTGGGTCATCGCCAAGATGACGCCGCACCCGCTGGCGACGGTCGCCCAGCCTCAGCGGCTGGGCGACCCGGCCGCGGCCGCCCTGCCCCGCGCCTTCGTCTACTGCCCGGAGGGCAAGACCGCTGGGGGACCGATGGAGCGCCTGGCAACGCGGCTGCGGGCAGATCCGGGCTGGCGGTATCGGGAGGTGGTGGCCAACCACGCCGCGCCCTTCACGGCGCCCGAGGCGGAGGCGCTGGCCGAGGCGTTCCGCTCCCTGGTGTAGCTGCCGTCTATCGTTGCGTATTCCTTACCCGTTACTCGTCGCAAGTTATTTTGCAAAGGAAATGAGACAGCGAGCCGGCCACGCCATGTCGGAGATGGCGCCCCTCTCATATCCCTTCGTCGTTATGGCAGTCGAGCGCCCTGGCGCGAGTTGCCGCGCCGGTGAGCGATGCAGGTGATGGTTAGTCACCCAGAACGTCGCACCGCTCGAAAGCTGGATTGGCTCCAGTCTCACGATCTTAGAGCGCCTATCAAGACCGTCGGGCGCCGCGCCGTTCGGCCCAGTCCCGGAGGGACGTCGTTGGTTGAGCGCCAGGTTGCAACCTGGCATCCGCCGCCGAGGGGTTTGATAGAAGTACTTAGCAAAGGGTTTAAGCCAGCGTGGGTGGCAGCGCGAGCCCGGCGCGCTCCGCAATCGCCGCCGTCTGCTGGAGAAGGTCCGCATCCGAGGCCTCGAGGTCGAGCGGATCGCCGTAGGGTTGGTGGTTGTGGAGTCCGGTCGGCCAATACACCTCGATCATGTTTCCTTCGGGATCGTCGAAGTAGAAGGCGAGCGAGCAGCCGTGGTGGAAGGTCAGCTTGGTCGGGATTCCGCGCGCGGTGATTTCTCGGTGGACGGTACGGAGATCGGCGAGCGAGGCGACCTTAAAGGCGAGATGCCGGTACACCGGCGTGGCGAAGATCGCCAGCTCGTGGTTCTCCTCATCTGGCCGGCTGCTGAGGAAGGCGGTCGCGCCGAAGGGACCGTCGGCGCTGCTGCCGCCAGTAATTGTCATCCCCAGTACGTCGCGGTAGAACTCGGCGAGTGCCGCAGGATCGTTGGCCGAGATCCCGCTGTGATAGAAGCCCGTGATCGTTGGCATGGGTGCTCCTTCCGCAGAGCGGCACGTCCAGGGGAGCGAGGCGCTCCCCGGCGAGGGCTAGTTGGTAGATCGTGGGCCTCAGTATACCCACATCCGTCTCAAGCTAATCCGCTCAATTCGGCTGCAATCGCCCTTCGTCCGTCGCCGGATCGTAGAGCACGTCCCACCGCTCCTACTCGCTCAATGCTCTGAGGTATCCAATCAACCACCACGTATCGCTGCGGCGTTCGGCTCGGTAGGAGGCTAAACAGCCCACTTCGGCCTGCACGTCAAGACCACGAACCCGCCACCAAATACCCTGGTCTCGATCAGCTCCAGGTCCACGTTCAGGCCATCCTCGAACAACCGGGTACCTCTCCCGCGAACAACTGGAAACACCCAGAACCTGAACTCGTCGACAAGATTGTGCTCGAACAGTGTTTTCGCGAGCCGGCCGCACCCGTACACGACGATGCTCTGCCCGGGCTGCTCTTTCAACTTGGCGACCTCCCGTGGAACGTCGCCCTTGATCAGCGTTGCATTCCAGGACAGCGGTTCGCTCAGCGTCGATGAGGCCACGTACTTCGGGAGGCTATTGATTCGATCGGTGACGCCGGCCGCCCCTGGGTCGTCATCGGCAGCGGTCCTGGCTGGCCACACCTCGGCGAAGACTTGATAGGTTTCCCGGCCCAGCAGCAGCGCATCCGCCTCGAGCAGCAGATCGCGAGCGTATTGCCCGCGCTCCTCGGCAGCTGCCGGGTCGTGCGAATTGATGGACCAATCGATCGGCTGAATCACGCCGTCCAACGTCACATACGTCGAAACGATGAGTTTCCTCACGCTGAGACCTCCTTCGGCCCGATGATGCTCGCGAAAACGGGCACAACAACGCCGGTCCGCCCATCGTAAACCGGCGATTCGGGATGGTCTTGTACGAAAACGACAGCTATTCGAGGACGGTATTACCGACGATCTCCGCGGGTGTCTGCCCCAATAACCGCTTCAACGATCGCGTCAGATGCGGCTGGTCGTAATAGCCCGCCTCTTGAACGGTATCGAGAATCGACACCCCGCGCTGCAGCAGCGCCAATGCGGTTCTTGCCCGTTCGATTTGCTGAAATGCTCTCTGGGACAGACCGGTCGCGCGCACGAACCGCCGTTGCACCGAGCGTGCCGACATGTCGTCCCGCCGACCGTGCAGCACCGCATCAACGACCGGCTCGCGAACAAGCAGACCTTCCCGCACGAGTCGGTCCACAAAGGTGTCCGCGTTCTCGTAGTCGGGAAACTGCCAGGCAGCTCCATCCAACCAGAACGACCGATTCCCAGCTCCGGGGAGCGTCAGATCTCTATCAACGAGCGCGCTGACGGGCAGATGAGGCATGAACGAGCCAACTCGAAACTCGATGCCGACCCACTCCCCATCCGCATCGCAAAAGAGCGGCGTCGACTTGGTCTCGGGTCCGCGCACAGTAAACGTCGACTTGCCATTACGCACCGTGACGACCATCATCAAATGGCTCTTAGCAACAGACTGAAACCTTCCGGAACCCACGCTCCGGGCATGCCAAACCTGATCCACGAACGGCGAATCTGACGGCCTGGCATCCATTTCAAAGATCAGCGTCGTCCTCCAGCGCAACATGGATGGCTCTGCATCGGCCGGTTCCGCGCGACGACCCCCGTTCCTCTCGGGGCGCCGCGTCTCCCCCTTCCCCCTGCCGCGCTACGGAGGAGCGGGGGAAGGGGGCCGGGGGTTAGGGGGCATGATCCGAACTCCTAGGGCGTGTTTGCACAGGCGATGTTGCCGGTGGGAACGGTCCCTCCCTGCGTGCTCAGCCCTGGAAGGGCTTCGTCCTGCTGAGCCCGGGGTTTCAACCCCGGGTTTCCGCCGCCGCACCGCGCGTTGCAACCACGCCCTAGCCCCCTTAATCCTTTTAGTGGCGGGCCGGCACCGGCTCCTCGACGGTGTCGACGCGGACCGTGGGCAGGTAGCGGACCAGCCAGCTCGGCGCCCACCAGTTCGCATTGCCCATCAGTTCCATCGCCGCGGGGACAAGGACCAGGCGGACGATCGTGGCGTCGATGAAGACGGCCACCGCCAGGCCGAACCCGAACAGCTTCAGAGCGCGCTCGTCGCCCAGGACAAAACTGCCGAAGACACAGACCATGATCGCGGCCGCGGCGGAGATGACGCGGCCGGTCGCGGCCAGGCCGTCGGCCACGGCCTGCCGGTTGTCGCCGGTCTTGTCGTACTCCTCGCGCACCCGGGTGAGCAGGAAGACCTCGTAGTCCATCGAGAGCCCGAAGACGATCGCGAAGAGCATCATCGGCGCCCAGGCCTCGACCGGCCCCTCCTTGCCGACCCCGACCAGACTGGCGCCCCAGCCCCACTGGAAGACGGCGACGGTGACGCCGAAGGCGGCGCCGATCGAGAGCATGTTCATGATCACCGCCTTGAGCGGGACCACGACGCTGTGGAAGACGATCAGCAGCAGCAGGAACGAGAGCACCAGCACCGCGCCGATGAAGATCGGCAGGCGATCCCCCATGTAGTCCGCGAAGTCAACGACGATCGGCGGCCCACCCGAGGTCCAGATCGTCAGATCGGTGCTCTGCTCCGCCGCCGGGACCGTGTCGTCGCGCAGCCGGTGCACCAGGTCCGTCGTCGCTTCGTCCTGCGGCGCCGAGGTCGGGAAGACGGTGATGAGCGCCAGATTTGCCCCCGGGATGAGCTGCGGCTCGACGACCGAGGCGACGCCCTCCGTGCCCCGGATCGCCTCGGCCACCTGCTGGACCCCCGGCAGGTCGGCCTCGCCACCGGGAGTGTCCACCACGATCAGCATGGGGCCGTTGAAGCCGGGGCCGAACCCCTCGGAGAGGAGGTCGTAGGCCCGCCGCGTGGTGTCCTCCTCGGAGCGGTTACCGGGGTCGGCGAAGCCGAGGCGCAGGTCGAAGACCGGAAGCGCCAACACGATCAGGATGACGGTGGCGATGATCAGGGCCGGCCAGGGCCGGGCCTGAATGAGGCGGCTCCAGCGGTACCAGAAGGAGCGCGTCCCGTCGCCCTCCGCCTGGGCGCGGTGGGGAAGGCCAAAGCGGTCGATGTTGCGCCGGACGAAGCCGAGGAGGGCCGGCAGCAGCGTGATCGCGGCGAGCATGGTCATCAACACCGCCGAGATGGCGGCGATGGCCACGCTGCGCATGAAGTCGAGATTCATCAGGAAGATGCCGAGGAGCGAGATGACGACCGTGATCCCGGCGAAGACCACCGCGCGACCTGCCGTATCGAGCGCCTCCACGGCCGCCTCACGCGGCTCCATCCCGTCGTGCAGCCCCTGGCGGTAGCGGGTGATGATGAAGAGCGCGTAGTCGATGCCGACGCCGATGCCGATCATCGCCGCGATGGAGCCCGTGAACTCGGGCACGGAGAGGAAGCGGGTGAAGATGCCGATGATGGCGAAGCCGCAGCCGATGCCGACGAGCGCCGTCACGATCGGCAGCCCCATCGCCAGCACCGAGCCGAAGGCCACCAGCAGGATGATGACGGCGGCGCCGATGCCGATGAGCTCGCTGGAGAACTCGGCCTCCTCGGCGAAGAGGTCGCTGCCCAGTTCGACCCGCAGGCCCTCCGGCGTCTCAAGCTGCCCCCAGAGCTCGCGGACCTCCTTGCCATCCTCCAGGTACTGCTCGTTCTCGCGATCGGAGAGATTGAGCTCGGCGTAGGCGATCGTGCCGTCCTGCGAGATCTGGTAGGCGTATTGCGGGTCGTACGGGCTCTGGAGTTGGTCCCCCTCCAGCGCGTCCGTGACCTGGGTGAAGAAGCCCTCCATCGTCTGCCGCACGGCCGGGTTCTGGACGCCCTGATCGCCCTCGTACTGGAAGACGATTTGGCCGGGGAAGCCGGTGCGCTCGGTAACGCCCCGCTGCTCCAGGAGGTCAATCGCCTGGGCACTCTCGGAGTCGGGGAGCTCGAACTCGGTCCGGTAATCGCCTCCGATGGCGCTGGAGAGCCCGAAGAGCCCGACCAGCAAGACAACCCAGCCGCCAACGACGAACCAGCGCCGCCGCAGGCAGAACTCCGCGATTGACTTCATCCAGATTGCCTCCTTCACGGGGCTAAACGCTATCCATCCGGACCTGATCCTGGCTAGGTATTTAACTCATGTCGCGGCGCAATGTGAAAACGATCCGTTTCAACTCGCCGGCGCCGGCGTCGTATCGTTCGCCGGTGCGATGCTGGACATTGGCGGCGCAGGGAACCAGAGAGAGGCGTAACCGAGATGAAGACTTCTGTGGCGTGGTGGTGTTTCGAGCGGGCGTTAGGACCGGAGGAGTTGATTAAGGCGGCAGCGGAGGGAGGATACGACGGCATCGAGCTGGCGCCGCGGGAGGAGTGGCAGCGGGTGGCCGATGCCGGGCTGACGCTTGCCTCGGATCGGGGTCACGCTTCCGCTGGAGGACGGACTGAACCGGCGGGAGAACCACGGCCGGATCGAGGCGGAGATCCTGGAGCGGCTGGCGTCGGCCCAGGAGTGGGGGATTCCGAACCTGATCTGCTTCAGCGGCAATCGAGGCGGGCTCGACGACGCGGCGGGGGCGGAGAACACGGCCGAGGGGCTGCGGCGGGTGGCGCAGGCGGCGGAGGAGGCCGGCGTCACGCTGGTGCTGGAGCTGCTGAACAGCAAGGTGGACCACCCCGACTACCAGTGCGATCGCACGGAGTGGGCCATCAAGGTCTGCGAGTGGGTGGATTCGCCGCGGGTGAAGCTGCTCTACGACGTCTACCACATGCAGATCATGGAGGGGGACATCATCCGCACGATCCAGACCCATCACGCCTGGTTCGGCCACTACCACGTCGCCGGCAACCCGGGCCGCCACGAGCCGGATGACAGCCAGGAGATCAACTACCCCGCCGTGTACCGGGCGATCCAGGAGACGGGCTACGACGGCTTCGTCGGGGTGGAATTCATTCCGACGGGCGAGCCGGTCGCGGCGCTGCGGGCAGCGAGGCTAGGGATTGGGAGCTTGGGCTAGAGGTCCGTCCCTCGTGATCTGCCACCCGGTCGCCCACCGTAGTGGCGATGCACGCATCGCCCTCTTCCCGAGGCGGTGGTTCGTCTCTCGCCCCAACGCAGACCGGGCGTGGCGGCCTCCTTGGTGCTGTTTGCAACGACCGCATCGCCGGCGGGTCCGCCCCGGCTCTTCGACGCACGCTACAATGCGGCGCGGTCACAACCTGATCGACACGGCCGGCTGGCCTCTGTGCCGGGATCGCGCCGCGCACCCTCTCATTGCTAAGGAGTCCGGATTTCCATGACGGTTCCGACGACAGCCGACACCACGCCCGCCGCGGCCAAGAACGGACATCTCGCCGACGCTGTGGTTAGCCAAATCGAGGCAAGCGCGCCGGCGGAAGCAACGGCAGAGGTCAAGCCGCTGACCCCGGAAGAGATCGTCGACCGCCCGACCCCGAACGATCCCCGGATCTCTCCTGATGGACGCCACGCGCTTTTCACCGTCGCGCCCGGAGGGAAGAAGGGCGAGCACAAAGAGCAGGCGATCTGGATCTCCCGCGATGGGGCCGCCGCCGAAGCCTTTACCGCCGGGACCGCCCACGACCACTCGCCCCGCTGGTCACCGGACGGGACCAAGATCCTCTTCATCTCCGACCGGGCCGAACGGGGCGAATCCAAGCTCTACCTGATCTCGACCGCCGGCGGCGAGGCGCGGGCACTCGGCGACCTGAAGGGTGATCTCTCGTCACCGGAGTTCTCGCCCGACGGCAAGCAGGTTGCCGTCCTCCGCCCCGACCCCGAAACGCCCGAAGAAAAAAAGCGCAAAGAGGACAAGGACGACGCCATCGTCGTCGACGAGGACCTCAAGCGGGTTCGCCTCTGGGTTGTGGACGTCGCCACCGGGAAGGCGACCTGCTTGACGTACGGGGACCGCAACGTCTGGTCGTTTGCCTGGTCGCCGGATAGCGAGCGGATCGCCTTCCTGACCACCGGCTCGCCAGAAGTGAATTCGATTTTCGACAAGGGCGAACTGTGGACCGTGGCTGCGACCGGTGGGATCTCCAAGCACGTCACGACCTTCGGCTCGCTCGTCGGCGATCCCGTCTATGTCCGCACCGCCGAGGGGCTCCAGATCGCCGTCAAGGGCAGCGTCCACCGCGATGATCCGGTCTACTCAGTCTGGATTGTCCCGGCCGGCGGCGGCGAACCGCGCAACCTGCTGGCCGGCTACGAAGGCCAGGTGGAGTTGCTGGTTGGCCGGGGCAGCGAGTTGGCCGTGCGGATGGTCGAGCGGACCCACGGCCTCTCCTACGGCCTCGACGCCGCTACCGGAGACCTGACGCCCCTCACCCCGACCGCCATCGCCTGGAAGGGCAGTATCCTCGGCGGCCCCACCTTCTCGGCCGATGGCTCCCGGATGGCGTTCGTCTGGTCGGACGGTTCGACCCCGGAAGAGGTTTTCATCGGCGGCGTCAGCGGGACCGACGCGACGCGGGTCTCCGACCTGGGCAAGGACTTCGCGGGCCGGCTGGCCCCGGTCGAGATTGTCCGCTGGACGAGTACGGACGGCATGGAGATCGAGGGCCTGCTGACCTACCCGCTGGGCTACACCCCAGGAACCCGGTACCCGCTGGTCGTCGTGATCCACGGTGGCCCCTCCTGGCAATGGTCAGAGCGCGTCATGCTGGACTGGCACGACTGGGCCCAGTACCTCGCGTCCCACGGATATGCCGTCCTCCAGCCCAACCCACGCGGCAGCACCGCCTACGGCGCCGCATACCAAAAGGCCCTCCAGGACGACGTCGGCGGCGGCGAGGCCCAGGACCTGATTTCAGGCGCCCTGGCAATGGTCGATCGCGGCATCGCCGACGGCGACCGCCTCGGCATCGGCGGTTGGAGTTGGGGCGGCTACCTCACGGCCCGCACCGTGACGGTAACCAACATCTTCAAAGCCGCGGTCATGGGCGCCGGCCTGAGCAACATCGTCTCTGACCACGGCCAGGACGACATCCCCAACGCCAACCTGCTCTATTTCCCGGGGCAGCCCTACGACCAGATCGACGCCTACTGGGCGGCCTCACCGATCCGGGAGATCGCGGGCTGCACCACCCCCACCCTGATCCTCCACGGCGACAACGACGCCCGTGTCCACCCCGCCCAGGGCATGGAGTTCCACCGCGCCCTGCGCACCCTCGGCGTCCCGACCCGCTTCGTCCGCTACCCCCGCGAAGGCCATGGCATCGGCGAGCGCCTCCACCAACTCGACCTCCTCCGCCGCCTGCTTGACTGGTACGACCGCTTCCTCAAGCCAGGCGGCGAAGGTAGCAAGGGGTTGACGTTCGGATAGAAACGGCGTTCGGCGTCCGGCGTCCGGCGTTCGGCGTTCGGGACTACCAGGCTCCGATGGCGCCGCCGCCTCCACTGTCATCCCGAGCTTGTCGAGGGATCCAGAGGGGGATGGCGTAACGATGGTGCCGCCGTCTCCGAGAGATCGGCAGCGTGCTCTCGGAGGCCTGGGCTTCCTCGTTGCCAGGCTTCCTTCGAGATCCCTCGACAAGCTCGGGATGACAGGGAGGGTCGGGGCGCCATCGGAGCATGATGGTCGCGGAGGAAGCCCGGAACGCCGGACGCCGGACGCCGAACGCCGAACGCCGGTTAGTCCGCCGACTCCCGCCCATTCGTCACCGCCGACACCTGCGTCGTGGCCACAAAGGTGGTCACGGCGGCGCTCGGCGAGTCCTGCTGCTCCGCCGGCGGCAGGCCGCCCCGGCCCATGCCTTCATAGCGGAGACCGGCGGCAAACACCGCTGCCGGGTCGTAGAGGTTGCGGCCGTCGAGCAGCACATCGCCACGCATCGCCTTGGCGACGCGGGCCAGATCGACCTGACGGAACTCCCGCCACGGCGTGACCACCACCACCGCGTCGGCCCCGGTCGCGGCGTCATAGGGCGAAGCGCACATCGTCACCTGAGGGAAACGGCGGGCGGCATTGGCCATCGCGGCCGGGTCGTGGGCACGCAGAGCGGCCCCGCGCTCCTGGGCCATCGCAATGATGTCGAGCGCCGGCGACTCGCGCAGGTCGTCCGTGTCTTCCTTGAACGCCAAGCCCCAGATCGCCAGGGTCTTGCCGTCCAGCCCGTCGAGCAGTTTTTCCAGGCGGCCGACGAAGCGGCTACGGACGTCGGCGTTGATCTCGAGCACCGCCCGGAGCAGGCCCGGATGCAGGCCCGCGTCGTCGGCCATCCGCGTCAGCGCGCCGACATCCTTCGGAAAGCAGGAGCCGCCGAAGCCGAGACCGGCGTGGAGGAATCGGGGACCGATGCGCGGATCGAGCCCCATCCCTTCGGCCACCACCGTCACATCGGCGCCAAGCCGCTCGCACACCCGTGCGACCTCATTGATGAATGAGATCTTGGTGGCCAGGAAGGCGTTCGAGGCGTATTTGATCATCTCGGCCGAGCGCGGCTCGGTGATCAGCGTCGGCGCGCCGAGCGGCGCGTAGAGGGCCGCGACCTCTTCGGCGGCGCTGCGGTCGGTCGCACCCAGGACGATCCGGTCCGGGTGGAAGATGTCGTGGACGGCGCTGCCCTCGCGCAGGAACTCGGGGTTGGCGACGACCGCGAACTCCGCCTCCTCGGGTGCGTACTCCGCGACCAGTTGGGTCACCAGTTCGGCAGAGCCGAGCGGCATCGTGCTCTTGTTGACGACGATGGTGCGGAACCCGGGCCGCAGGTGCTTGCCGATCTCGATCGCGGCCCGCCGGACCTGGCGCATGTCCGCGTCGCCGTTCGACAGCGACGGGGTGCCGACGCAGAGGAAGACGAATTCGGAGCCCGGGACGGCGGCGGTGTAGTCGGTCGTGAACTGGAGGCGACCGGCGGCGAGGTTGCGCGAGAGCAATTCTTCAAGACCCGGCTCGTAGATGAGTGGCTCGCCCCGGTTCAGCGCCGCTACGCGATCTTCCGCGACATCCAGCCCGATGACGTCGTTCCCCAGATCTGCCAGGGCGGCCGCGTAGCCCAATCCAACGTAGCCGCTACCGCCGACAATACAGATCCTCGCCATCCCTTCCCCCCGGGCGCTTGCCGTATTCCAAGAACTATCACGTTTGTCTACGGTTTCCCAACCGTCACAGCCGGCTAATGGTAGCACCCAGGGATCACGCCGGGGAAG
Organism: uncultured Chloroflexia bacterium; assembly: GCA_963724285.1. GTDB lineage: Bacteria > Chloroflexota > Chloroflexia > Thermomicrobiales > UBA6265 > CAVRUD01. The sequence goes on from CAVRUD010000032.1 coordinate 147,438, forward strand.
TCAATGTGCGGGCATGAGTCCGTCCGATCGCTCTGGCCGGGCCGTCACCGCATGAATTCGCACACGTTCCGAGCCATCAGATTCCCGCATTTCGGCGAGTCGTTAGCCCGTAGCCACAATGGGAACGCTCCTGTTCCCATACGGATAGATGCTTCGGTAGCCCCGTGCCCGGGCAATTGGCCCAAGAAGCCACGACAGCGCCCGAAGCATGCCCCAGGGCGGACTGGTGGGACGCATCTCGTCGGCGAACGCCGGAACCATGACCGCCAGTTGCAGCACGGAGGGCATCCCCTTCTCATTCAACTTACCGTCATGGGCCAACCCAAACCACGTCTCGAAGAACGACTCAATCCGCAACGCCGGGCGGAATTCCTGGACCGCACGGGCATCGACATCGCCGCCATTCCAGAAGGAATGAGGGGTATTCGGCGGGATCACGATCTTGTCGCCCGCCCGCACGATTTGAATCTCGCCCCGAACAGAGAAATACAACGCTCCGGCAATCACCTCGGCGCTACTCTCCTGGAGCGGATGGACATGCTCTGGCTCGGCAGGGGAGTGCCCGGGATTGACGGTCTCAAGCTGGAGCAACGCGCCGTCTGTGTCTTCAGCCGTTTGGAGGAACACCATGCGCTGACCGGTTCGGGGATTGACAATCTCTTCGCCCTGATACGCCACGAGCATCCTCCTTCCCCGAATGCCCCCAACGACTCGACGCTGTTTCCCGAGCCCCGGAGGTCATCGAGCCAATCGCCAACACGCTCGCACTCGAATTCATTAGATGATTACTCTAACGAATATGACGCATCGTATGATTGGCGTCGATGTCTGTCAAGAGCCGCCGCTCCTACAACTCAGTGCGCCGCTCAGAGCAAGCCGGGGCAACCCGCGCCCGTATCTTGGAAACGGCGGAATCGCTCTTCATCTCACTGGGCTATGCCGCAGTGACAATGGAGAACATTGCCAGGCATGCCAGCGTCTCCATCGCCACGGCCTACCTCTACTTCCCAGGGAAAGCGGCGATCGTGGAGGCCATGGCGGAAGCGGTCGTCTCGGCAGCCGACCTGAGCGTCGAGCAGATTGAGCGAGAGACCGATCCGGTCGAACAACTGCGGAGCGGCGCGCGGATTATCAGGCTGCTCAACGAGCGATCGTGGCTGGTCGCCGACATCCTGCGAAGCGCACGCGGCAGCGACGAGGGGCTGAGAACGGTCTGGGAGACGTGGCAGCAGCGGCACCTCGCCGCAAACCGCCGCGCGGTCACCGCCCTCGATGCCACCTGCGGGTTGCGAGCAGGACTCGGGATCGACGCCGCCGCCGACGCTTTTTACGCTCTGGCCGGGCCTGACGTATACCAGGCACTCGTCCATGAGCGCGGCTGGTCCGCCGACCGGTACGAACGGTGGATGTTCCGCCTTGGCGGTACCGAACTCATCGGTGCTGCTCCTGACAATCTGCCCGACCACGCCTCCCCGCGTCTTCTTTGACACCGGTGGGTCGCATCGCTGGCGGATGGGGCGCCGCGGTGGAGACACGCGGATGTCATCCCATTGCGACCCCGATGCCAGATGAGGAAGGGCGTTTTACCGCCGTCGTCGGTGCGGCTCCGGCGCGTTCGATCGGATGCACGGCTCCTTCGTATACGTCACCGAGCGGACCGGTCATGGGCGACGGGGCCAGTCGGTCACGGGCGGAACGCTCAATGGCCAGTCAGTTGGATGACGCCAACCTCGTCGAGCCCGTTGAGGGCAAGTTGCACGGCGAGGGCGGCGAGCAAGAAGCCGAACACCATCTCGGTCACGAGCAGGCGATTCTCGATCAGGTGCTCGCTCACCTGGGTGGCCCTGCGGAACACGACGACGTCGAGCGCGAGCACCGCGACGAGCGTCGCGACGACGACGGCGAACACGCCGAGCGATTCGGCCTCGGCCGATACCGTCACCAGGGCCACGATCCCGGCCGGATTCAGGAGGTAGGGCACCCCTAGGGGCACGATGGCGAGCTGCATCGGGTCTTTGCCTTCAACGGCGAGGCTGCCCGCGGCCGGATCGTCGCGCCCGAAGACCATCCTGATCGCGATGAGGAGGAGGAGGATGCCGCTGGCGACGGAGAGGGCCCCGGTGGAGAAGTGCAGCAACTGCGTCAACAATCCGCCGAGGGCGAGGAGGACGACGGCGACCGTGGCGGCGGTGGTCAGCATCTTCGCCAGGACGAGGCGCTTGGTGGCCAGCGGCATCCCCGCCGTCGCGTGGAGGAACGGCACCAGCGCCAACTTGGGGCCGATCCCGATCAGGAGCAACAGGAAGGTCTCAACAACGGTCGTCACGGTGACCGACTCGAAGTCCATCTTGGTCCTCAACGGTCGCGCGCCGAGCCCCAGTCGGGCGGGCAGGACATGACTCAGTCAGGCGCCCAGGGCATTGCCGCGCGACGCTCCACTCCGACGTACCCCGCGCCTGCCGTCGGCACGCGGAGCGCCACTCATAGCGCGGCGGCGGCACGCTGTCAACGGTCTTCGTCGGCCACCGCTGCGACCCACGAGCGGCAACCATCCTCTGGGAGGTTTGTCACGAGGTGCTATCCCCCGAAAAACGGTCGGTCGCACGGTGCGACCACCGGGAGTGCGCCGCGGCCACGCCCGACGGCACACGCGTGTCACGCAGGTCGTGGCGAGGGGTGGTTCTTGGACCAGCTTTCGGGGGCACATCACAAACGGCCAGCTCTTAGCTCCTTGGTAGGTGTCATATCCACAATTCTCACCGGCCGGCCTTCGGCGATCGACCGCTCCGTCGCCTCAATCATCGCGGTGACGGCGATGCCGTCAGCGGCGTCGATCGCCGGGCCGCCACTCTCGAGCATGCAGTCGATCAGATTCCAGACCTTGTAACTACGACGAATCGGGCAGCATGAAGTAGTTCCAGAGCGGCGGGCGGAACAAGCATGCATGTCACTGACTCAGGCCCGAGCTTGGGAAATGGACCGAGAACCTAGGGGACACGATGGGGTGAGGCGACAGTATCATTGGCCTGAGAGGCGTCCGATTCGTTCCAGCGTCGCGGTCGGGCTATGTGCTCCATCTCTTCTTTCCATTTTGCCGCAACCCGCCCGACCGAGCCGGATCTGGCTCCGGCAGCCGAGCGCATGCTGGGCGACCTGCCGTCGCCGCCGACGTCCTTTGTTGGCCGCGAAGACGACATCGGTTCCTTGGATCCTCTCCTGCTCGATCCGGGCGTTCGATTGGTGACCCTGACGGGACCGGGCGGGGTTGGCAAAACACGGTTGGCGATCGGCCTAGCCTGGATGATTCACGGGTACCGCGTGGGGACGGCGGCGCCGTCCCGGCGGCGCCCGGGGCCGATGCGGGGCGCCGTCTCGGCCTCGCCCGGGGCTGAAGACCCCGGGCTGACCCCGATAACCCCCCTGAAGGGGGCTGGAACGCCGGGGCGGTGTTCGGGTCTCTCCGCCGGTCGAGACGGGCGGCAGCCGGCTTCAGCCGGGTTTGTGGATGTAGCCCGGGGTCTTCAGCCCCGGGCGACGCCACCGCGGCGCCGCCGTTCCCACGGCGCCCATGAATAATCCAGGCTAGAGCCGATGTCGATATGGGATAGGTCTTCACCGAAACCGCCAGCGGGACGAAGAGTGAACGGCCCTTCATAAGGAAACCCTCGCCTACGCCCGGTTCGGGGACACGCTCGTCGTCTGGCGCCTCGACCGTCTCGGCCGCTCCCTCAAGCACCTGATAGCGACCGTCAGTGAGTCGCGGGACCGGGCCATCGGCTTCCGCTCGCTGACCGAGCAGATCCACACCACGACCTCCGGAGGCAAGCTGATCTTCCACGTCTTCGGGGCCCTGGCCGAATTCGAGCGCGACCTGATCGGGGAGCGGGTGCGCGCCGGGCTTGGAGCCCGGATGACGGCCGGAAACCCGAGCCGGGCGGGGTGGGGCACTTGCGAGCTGCCAACGTCCGCGCCTGCGCCAGATGTGCCGCCTGGTTCAAGCATTTCAGAGCATCCGTCCCTAGCCGGCATGGATTGAGGCCGGGAATAGAGCCACCGGCGTGCCGCTTTCGACCGGTTGGCTTATCACCTCAACCTGGGCACCCTCGCCCTCGACGACGTCAAACGAAACGTCGGCTGGTGGGGCAGGGGTACTGGCAGGGGAGCTATCGCCGGCGGTGCCGTCGCCGACAGGGATGATGGGTGCGGAGGGAGCGGCGAGCACATACGCGCCGGGGAGAAGCCCGACGATGGTGGTGGTCCCGTCGCTGGCGCCATCGGAGGGGTCGCAGGCGGCGGCGATCAGGCCGCCGCGGGCGCCGTCCCCGGCGTCGGTGTAGAGGCGGTGGCAGGAACCGGGGACCGGGTCGCCGGCCTCGTCGACGTTGGCGATGGTGACGGTCTCGCCGCCGAGAGCGACGTCGAATACAAGGGCCAGATCCGCCCCACCGATCTGGATGGACTGGCCAGCGGGGATGGTATAGCCCTCCGGCGGCGCCGAGAGGATGACCTCGTAGTCACCGTCGTCCAGACCGGCGATCGTGACCGTCCCGTCGTCGGCGCCGTCGTAGAAATCGCAGGCCACCTTCAGCGCCGGGCCGGGTTGGCCGGCGCCCGCGACGGGGTAGAGGCTGTAGCAGCCGCCGGGCAGCGGCTGTTCGTTTTCGTCGCGGAGCGCCAGCGTGGCCGCCCGACCGCCGCGCGGCGTACGGAAGGAGTAGGCCGCCTCATCGCCGGCCACGATGGCGAGCGACCGATCCTGCCCGGACTTGTAGCCGGCGGGAACGAAGATCTGGACCAGCACGTAATCGCCGGGGGGGATCTCCGCGAAGAAGGTGGTGCCGTCGGCGGCACCGTCGTAGGCGTCGCACCGCTCGTCGACGAACTCCGTCGGTCCGTCCTCGTCGACGAACAGATCGTAGCAGGCGCCCGGGACAGGATCGTCGTCGCCGTTGACGGTGAGGACGGTCAGCGAGCCGGGCGCGTCATCCTGGGCCGCCGTGGTCCACGCCCGGGAATCCCCCGCGGGCACCAGGACCAACGCGACGGTCACGACCCCGACGAGCACAGCGGACAGACGGTTCGGCATAGCGATCGACTCCTGGCTCAGGTCACCATCGTCCCGCGGCAAGAGCGGTCCGTGACCACCGCCGCGGTGGGCAGCACGGAGACGGTTGCGACGACATACGCAGCGCGATTGTCGGACATACGAACTGTCGACGCACACGACCGGGCACGTCAACAGGGCCGTGTCGGTGTGAGAGCGGACTGCTCGCGTGTCGCGACAGATTGGCGCTATGGTGGTTGGAGACAGACGGCCGGGCAACGACGGAGGACGGTATCGATGGGCGCACGGATCGCACGGCGGTGGGACGGTGACGAGCGCGGCACCGGCCTGCGGGACGGCCTTGCCGGAGGAGCAGACGCGCGAACGTTGCTGGCGGCGATGGCGACCCCGGGGTGGGTGACCGAAGACCCGGATGCCCACCTGCTCCCCACCTTCGCCGTGCCTGCGCCGAACCCGGATCGCCCTGGGCGCTCGATGCCGAGTCGCTCGATGCCGACGGCATCTATCGGGTCGGACTGACCTGGACCCGCCGGGACGGTTCGATGCGCGCGCTCCGCGTCGACCTCTTTGCCCTGGTGGGGACGATCGCCGAGACCCAAACGCAGGTTGGACAGTCCATCGATGGCGACGCGGTCGTCTACCGGGTCGCCACCGGCATGATGCCCGGCGACGGTGGCTACAGCGGCCACGGCCACCTGCTGGCGCTGCGCGTAACCGGACCGCGCATCCCCGCGCTCATCGCTGGCACCCGCCCACGGGGGTAGGGCGCGATGCACGCGGTACACGCCGGGACCGGTCGCGACACCTCTGCTCGCTGCGCGGAGATGCTTGACACCCCACGCGGCATGTTGTATAACTATAATATTATAGAAAGAGAGTGTTATGGATGAGTTCTGATCACCTCAGCGCCGTCTTCGGCGCCCTTGCGGACCCTACCCGGCGGGCGATCCTGGCCCGGCTTACCCAGGGTGATGCCAACGTCGCCGAGCTTGCGGCCCCGTTCTCCGTTTCGCAACCGGCGATCTCGCGGCACCTCAAGGTATTGGAGCAAGCCGGCCTCATTTCGCGCAGGCGCCGGGCGACCGCCCGCCTCAGCCACCTCGAGGCGGCGCCCCTGCGGGAGGCGACGAACTGGCTGGCGGCCTACCGCGAGTACTGGGAGGAGAGCTACGCCAGACTTGAAGACCTGCTCGCTACCCTGCCCGACCACCCCGCCGCCCCCGCACCCACCTTGGGGCCGGCCCTGCCGGCCGAACCCTCCGGGGAATCGGACCCGAGCCAATGAGGAGCCGGGGCTCTCTCGCGATTGGGCGAGGCATGCCTCGCCCTATGACCGTGTCTGCATTCCGGGCAAGACGCGCCCTACCCATGACGCCTCACCAGTCCTTGTACCAGCCGTGTTTCATCATGCGGGAAGGCCCCGCGTGATTCGTCCTGCGATCCGATGAGAAGGAGTCCATCATGGCCGAGGTCCAGATCGTTGCCGAGCCCGGCGTGCCCCAGATCGTGATCACCCGGGAGTTCGCTGCCTCGCCGGAGGCGCTCTTCCGGGCCTACACCGAGCCGGATCTGCTGGCGCAGTGGCTTGGCCCGCGCCGTCTGACGATGGTCATCGACCGCTATGAGGTCCGCGACGGCGGCACCTGGCGGTATGTCCACCGGGAAGAGGACGGCACGGAATACGGCTTCCACGGGGTGTTCCACGGCACCCCATCGCTGGACGGCATCGTCCAGACGTTCGAGTTCGAGGGAGCGCCCGGGAACGTTGCCCTGGAGACGTTGACCTTCGAACGGCAGGGTGACAAGACCGTCCTGCATCAGAACGCCGTCTACCAGACGGTCGAGGCCCGGGACGCGATGATCCAATCCGGGATGGAGGGGGGAGTGAAGGACTCGATGGACCGCCTGGAGGAGCTTCTGGCCGGCGGGGGCGGGGATACCCCCTAACCCCCCAACCCCCTTCCCCCGCTCCTCCGTAGCGCGGCAGGGGGAAGGGGGAGACGCGGCGCGGTATAGGGCGGACAACATGTGCGCAAGGCGCTCAAGAAGGATCTGGGTTGATGAATTGGACGCTCGAGGTGGTCGTGGTGCCGGTGTCGGATCTGGACAGGGCGAAGCGGTTCTACGCGGAGCAACTCGGGTTCGCGGTCGACCACGACACGGCGATCGGCGACGGCATGCGGGTCATCCAGCTCACGCCGCCCGGCTCCGGCTGCTCGGTCGTGATCGGGAGTGGGATCGCCAAGATGGCGCCCGGGTCGCTGGAGGGGATGCAGTTGGTCGTCAGCGATATCCAGGCCGCCCGGGAGATGCTGGTCGAGCGAGGCGTCGCGGTCAGCCCTGTTCAACACTACGAAGGTGCGACGCTGGTTGACGGCCCGGGGGGCAGGTGGAACTCGTTCATCTTCTTCCAGGACCCGGACGGCAACCGCTGGGCAGTCCAGGAGCGCCCGGCGGGTGAGTAACGACGGGCTAACGGCGGACCGGTTCGTCGCCCGGTTGCGGGCTGTCCAATCGGACGCGGAGCTGGCCAAAATCCAGCGGTATTTCAAGTCGGGCGAGGGTGAGTACGGCGCGGGCGACACCTTCCTGGGCGTGCGCATGGGCGATGTGTTCGCCCTGGCGAAGGAGTTCATCGACCTGCCGCCGGCCGAGATCGAGCGGTTGCTGGAGAGTCCGCTGCACGAGGTGCGGGCCGGCGCTCTGAGCGTGATGGACAAGCAGGCCCGGCGGAAGCAGACGCATCAATCCCGGCGCAAGGAACTGTACGACCTCTACCTGGGCCGGATGGACCGGATCAACAACTGGGATCTTGTCGATCTCGCCGCCCCATTTGTCGTTGGCGGCTACCTGTTCGACAAACCGCGCGATGTCCTCTACGAGCTCGCCCGCTCGGCGAACGTCTGGGAGCGGCGCACGGCGATCGCGAGCACGGCCTACTTCCTCCGCCAGGGACAAGCCGACGACACGTTCCGGATCGCTGAGATCCTGCTCTATGCCCCCGAGGATATCCTCAACAAGGCGGTCGGCGGCTGGCTCCGCGTCGCGGGGGACATCGACCGGCCGCGGCTGCTGGCGCTGCTGGACGAGCACGCGGCGAGGATGCCCCGAGTGACCCTCCGCTTCGCCCTCGAGCACTTCGAGCCAGAGCATCGGGCGCACTATATGGGACGGAAGGACGCGACGCAGAGGTCGGCATCATAGGCGAGTGCCACGCCCAATCGACATGCCAGTACGATGCCCCGGACGATGCGGGGATCGCCTAGAGTGCTCGTTGAATTGGTTGACCGCGTCTCCCGTGGCCCGGGGCTCACGGCCCAAGGTTGGCCCGGGCTAAGAAGGACAGCCTCTCCGAGGCTAGACGGGGCGGGCGGTCAAGGTTTCTGAAGAGCGCTCTAGACCGGGAATCTGGCGTGCGCCCGCCGCGAAGTACGCTACCGAAACCGCGTCAAGCGTGTGGTAGCTCGCGGCGCGGATAGCGCTTGCCCGGTACCCCGGCGATCGATCCCTGACGAATCTCCCGGTTCGATGTCGATCAAACGCGAAGGCGGGGTTGGAGCTATCCAACCTTGCTTTGGCGTCAATGCGCCGAGCCGGACCGTCCCAGCGGGGCGGTTCGCCCGCGTCAGAGCCGCTCCGCTCAGCGTCTTCGGCGACAATGGGACCATCGCTGAGCAGAGGATCCGTGCCAGACGGCGCTGGGAGTACAGGGCATGGAGGAGACCGGCCGCGCGAACGGATACGACGTCGCGATCGTCGGCGGGGGCAATTTGGGGCTGTGGACGGCCTACTCCCTGGCGAGGCAGGGCGTCCGGCGGGTCGTGGTGCTGGAGCGCGGATGGGCCGGGTGGGGTGCCACCAGCCGCTCGGCCGGGATGATCCGCCAGCAGGGCGGCACCGCGACCGCGATCGTGCTCGGTCGCCGCTCCCGCGAGTTGTACCTCCAGATCGGGCGGGAGATCGGTCTCGATAGCGGCTTCGTCGAGACGGGCTACTTCGTGGTCGCCACCACCCCTGAAGATGCCGAAATCTATCAACGCCACATCGCGCTGCACGCGGCCCACGGGCTGGCGACGGAGTGGGTCGACCCGGCCGATGGACCAGGCCGATTCCCTGGGTTTGCCTGGGACCGGTTTGCGGGCGCGACCTACTGTGCGACCGATGGGTATGTTCATCCCCCGCTCGTGGCCCGCAATATCACGCTGGCGGCGATGCGGGCGGGCGTCGAGATCCGGGAGCATACCGAGGTGCTGGGGATCGCGCCGGGCGGGGCCGGATTCCGGCTGGAGACGGCCCGGGGCATGGTGCAGGCGGAGCGGGTGGTGGATGCGGGCGGACCGCGAGGGGCCAGGCAACTGGCCGAGATGATCGGCGTGACGTTGCCGGTCTCGGCGACCCGGCACCAGGTGGTCTCCTACGCGACGCTGGCGGAGGGCCAAGCGACGCCCTTTCCGATGACCTTCGCGGTCGGGGACGGGTATTACATCCGGCCGGAGGAGCAGGGGGCCATGGTCGGGGTGAGCAACCCGGCAGAGCGGTCCGACACCAGCGGCCGCTACCAGATGGGCTTCGACTGGGATTTCCACGAAAAGATGCGCCCGGTCTGGGAAGGGGCCTTTCCGGCCCTGGCCGGGCAGCCGATCTCCCGCGTCTGGGCGGCCTCGATCGACTACACGCCCGACCACCTACCGGTAATCGACGAGGCTCCGGGCGTGCCCGGCTGCTACCTGCTGGCGGCGGGCGGCCACGGGATGATGTGCGGCCCCGGCCTGGGCGAAGCGATGGCCGAACTGATCGTCACCGGCACTGTGGAGGAACTCCCCGCCGCCGAGATCCACCTCGCCCGGTTTGCGGATGGGGCGACGAGGCCGCCCAGGGATCAGATCGCGCTGCCGTTCCCGGAGGAGTAGTGCGGACGTGAGACGTGAGACGTGAGGAGTGCCCCCTGACCCCCCGGCCCCCTTCCCCCCGCTGCGCTACGGAGGGGCGGGGGGAAGGGGGAGATGCGTCCCACACCCCTGTAGGGGCGCATGGCATGCGCCCGGCCGCCAACCGCGTCGCCGCGACGATGGCACGGCGGAACCCGAACGCGATCCCGGGCCGGGTTGGCCTAACCGTGGCCCCGCCCGGCCAACAAGGGCGTATGCCATACGCCCCTACAACCTGTTCCGGCAAAGACCCGCCCCAGGATCCAGCGTCTCCCCCTTCCCCCTGCCGCGCTACGGAGGATCGGGGGAAGGGGGCCGTCTCTCACGTCTCACGTCTCACGTCTCACGTCTCTGGAACAGTCCGGTCGCGTTGGGATCGGGCGCGGTGAGGAAGGTGAAGACCACGATCTCGGCCGTGGTGTTGCCGGGGTTGTCGATTGTGGCGCCCGTCTCAGGAACAAGGGGGGCCACATCCCCGGCAACAATGGCTCGGACGTAGCCGCTGAGGCTATCCCCGGTATCGTTCTGCTGGGTTTGCGAGGCTGGCGTCCCTGTTTGTAAGAGGATCGTTCCAGACGTGACCGTGAGTACGACGGTCTGATCTCCTGGTTCCCACGCCAGTCGGGCACCCGGTTCCAGCGTGATCCGACCGCTGGCGACCGTCACCGATCCAGCGGGGATCCCTACCCCGGCTTCATGAGCGGGATCTGGCACGTCTCCTTCTGGAACATCGTCTACGGAACTGGGCATGAAGCCGAGATCCGGGTGGGAGGGTGGACGACGGGCCACGGCAAGCTCGACAAAGGCGGCCGGTGCATCACTCTGGTTGCTGACCGTGATCGACACCAAGCCGTCCTGCAGGATCGAATCCCCCGCTGCCACGGGTAGCCCGGGCGATGGGGTGACCGACAACTCCCCAGCGGGGTTACTGGACTCGCTCTGGAGCGTGACGGTAGGCGCGCCAGATGCGATTCGCAGCACGCGGATCCCCCTGACGGGCTCACTCGACCAAACCTCGCCTGGCGCTAGCACGACCTGCTGGGCGGACATGACGCGCCTTGCCGCCGCCGATTCCCCAAGGTCCGAATGCTTCGTGAGCGCGTCGACCTGGAGCCGATCACCAATGGCGAAGCGGCGCTCCGTCACCAGATCTCCGGACACGCGGAAGAGATCGCTCGATCCCCAGAACGTGGGATCGACGAGCCGGAGTCCAAGCAACTTGGATGTCCCAGCGCCCTCCATGTGCACTGTCGCCGCGGCGGAGTCCCCTTCGGCGACGAGTGATGTCACCCGAAGCCGCAACGTCGGCACGATCTCGTGAAGCGTGCGAACCAGGCGGATGATCTCGTCGCCGGCGGATGTCGTGTGGCCGGTGAGGGCTCCCTCGGCATAGTCCAAGGAAATGGCGGTCCCGAGCGATCCCGTGTCCCCGGTTTCGATACCGTCATTGACGGCGGCGTAGAACCGTTCGACGGCGGCCCGAACCGCGACCTCGCCGCTGACCGCCCGGTTCGCCGTGTCGACCTGAGCGGAATCCTCAAATCGGAGGACAACCGCAGTCGCGGCGAGAACCATTGCGGTCACTCCCGAGAGAGCAATCAGCGTGGGGAAGAAGTATCGGGGCATGGCACGACTCCTGGAACCAGACGTTGCGTGGGCCCCACCCGTCTTAGACGGGGATCTGGCGTCGGCTGATGGCGTGTCCCGGCTGGTCAGCACGGCACACCGACGCTTGCCGGCCGTGCCTGTTGGCACTGACCGCCCATCGGGCCAGAGGGTGTGAATGAGATGTCTGGTTTCAGGGCATTGTGGGCGCGGGGAGGCTACGGCGCGTCCCCACATGTGAGGATTTCGCACCTGCGGCCTGGCCGCTCATTCCTCCCCATTAACGGGGACAGGTATGCATGTCGCCTGGGGTCAGCGACCCGATGATGCCGATCGATCTAGGCCTGATCGTATGGCTAGGCGAGCCCGTGACGCACGGCCCAGGCGGCGACGGCTGCGCGCGAATCCAGATCGAGCTTGCGGAGGACGTGGCGAACGTGGGTGATGGCGGTACTGTGGCCGATGTAGAGGGCATCGGCGATTTCGCGGTTGGACTTGCCCGCGGCGAGCAGCCGGACGACGTCCACCTCCCGGGGCGTGAGGGAACCGGGGAGCGATTGCTTCTCCGAGATCTCGACCGCAGGAGCATCGATGATGCCGGCCAAAATGCCTTCGGCTTCGGCCACCGCATCGTCGAGTGGAAGAGACGCTCCCGCCTCCCAGGAGGCAACGAACGTCGCCTCGTCCATCCGCTCGCGAACGAGGGAGATCAGGTCCGCCAGGCCATCCAGGTCGGAGCGGGCCACTGGAACGCCCGTTGCGGCACGAAGGGCATCGCTGGCCCCAAGCAGACGTGCGGCTGCTTCCGCTCGGCCGGCGTGGACCGCCTCGTCGGCGATATCACTCAGTGTTATCGCCAGTTCTTCGGGGAAACCGAATTCTCTAGCGTAAACAAGCACCTCGCGCCAGAGTTCTGCCGCACGGCGCATCTCGCCCGTCAGGGCGAGTGCAGCGGCCAGATTCGAGGCCAGACGCATTCCAAGGATCCGGTCGTCGAGCGCTCGGGCAATCGGGAGCGCGTCCTGGTACAGGGCCGTTGCCCGAGCGTGGTCGCCCTGCAAATAGGCAAGAAGCCCCAGATCGCCGAGGGTCTGCTGTTCCCAGCGAGGATCGCCTATCGCGCGCGCGAGATCGAGGATCTCTTCGGAATATGTGTTCGCCAGGGTGTAATCGCCCGACTCGATGGCAAGATGGCTCAGGACAGTTAGCGCTCTGCCTTTCCCTACCTGGTCGCCCGCGGCCTCGGCGATTGCCAGGCCTTCGCCCGCCAGGAGAAACGCCTCGTCTGGATCGGCGAACCTGTTGGACAAAGAGGCAAGGACGATGATAGCCCGGCCCCGATAGACGGGCGAAGCGGCTCCTGGCAGGCTGAGCGCGCGAGATGCCCAGCGACGCCCCTCGCGGAAATGCCCGAACATATGCCAGAAGCGTGCACAGGCTGAGACAAGGCGCAAGGCGATCTCTGTTTCGCCGTTGCCAATCGCCCAGCCGAGGGCTGCCCGGATGTTGTCGTGTTCCGCGGGCAGCCGTTCGAGGGCATCGGCCGGGGCTTCTCCCCACAGGCCCATGGTGGTGACCTCGGCGAGCTTGATGCACCACTCGGCGTGGGCGCGACTTGTCTCATCCAGCTCGCCGCTGGCCTCGAGTTGTTCCCTCGCGAAAGCTCTGACCGTTTCCAGCATCGCATAGCGTGGAGCGGTAGGATGGTCGAGCTTTCGGTGGAGACTCGCATCCACGAGCGCCGTCACGCCATCGACCGGATCGGCGGTTCTATCTTGCGGCCCCGTAACCATCTCAACCGCCGCCAGGGGGAACCCACCAACGAACACACCGAGCCGGCGGAATAGGACCTGATCGTGAGGTGGCAGCAGGTCGTAGCTCCAGGCGATAGTGTCGCGCATGGTGCGTTGCCGGTCGTGAAGGTCCCTGGCGCCTCCGGTCAGCAACCGTAGCCGGTCATCCAGCCGATCGAGGATAGCGTCGGGCGGCAGGGAGCGGACCCGGTCGGCGGCTAGCTCGATTGCCAGGGGCAGGCCGTCCAGGCGGCGCACGATGTCAGCGACGATCGGCGCGTTTGCGGCGGACAGGGCAAAGGCCGGATCGGCGGCGCGTGCCCGTTGGACAAAGAGTTCGACCGCGCCGTACGCGGCGACGTGGGTAGGATCGTTGACCGCGTTCCAGTCAGGAATTGAGAGCGGAGCAACGGGGACGACGTGTTCGCCGGAGAGGCGGAGCACGACCCGGCTGGTCGCCAGGATCGTCAGATTCCGACAGGCGGCGAGGAGGCGAGAGAGCGCTTGCCCAGCGTCGAGTACCTGCTCCAGGTTATCGAGGACGAGCAACACGCGGCGATCGCCGATCAAGTCCGCCAGTTGGTCGACCGGCGATTCGTCGACGATCACACGCGGTTCGAGCGACTGGATGATCGTCGGGATCACGAGCGCCGGGTCGAGGATTGCCTGGAGCGTAACCAGGCAGACCCCATCGGGGAAGGCGGCGGCCGATTCCGCCGCGATGGCCAGAGCCAGGCGCGTCTTCCCGACTCCGCCGGGGCCGATCAGGGTGATCAGCCGCGTTCCGTGGGCGACCAACTCGGCGACTGCCGCGACCTCAGCGGTACGCCCTATCAGGGGAGTGAGCGGAGCTGGAAGTGGCGCGCCAAGCCGGCGCCGATCCGGCATAGGCGGCAAGGACAGGGTATGCCGAGGATCGGGCGTCGTGTCGTCCACGGGCTCGTCCTGTCGCGACGGAAGGTTGAATGAGCGTCCATGATGGGTCGCCGCAGCGACGGCCGTCAAGTCAGGCGACGACGACGGCGAGGGGTTCGAGGATGGCGTCGACGAGGCGGTCACCTTCCTGATCGGGATCGTACCCCCGGACACGCCAGCGCGCTGATGGAGACACCAGCGTCCAGGACGACTGATCGTCGGATTCGGAGGACATGATTGCCCGACAATTCAGCGCCATGCAGAATCGCTGCACCGCATCGATGGACAACTGATCGGTCTCGACCCGTGCTTCCATCGCGTCGTCTTGGAGGACGACCGATAGCATCATCGGGAAGTCGCCGGCTCCCTCCGAGTCCATGCGCGCAACAGCGACCCTGATCCCAGGACGCGCCCAACGCTCCAGGTCGCCCCAGTTAGGCGTCACCGCGACGGCGCCAGCCGGAATGCCGAACGCCTTGGCCCAACCTCGTTGGACGTCCACGTCCGTAAGGCGCCTGTCGATACCCAAATCCATCCAGTACATGGGCTATCCCTTTCCGGTGATGGCCCGGATGACCTCCAGCGCCGCGTCACGCTCATCGGATCCGACGTTGTGCATGCGGGCAAGGATCGCTTCGGCGCGGTCGCTGTCCCCAAACTGCCGGTAGATCCAAAGTGCATGGAACGAGCCGCGATCCAGCACGTAGAACCCGTCTCCGGTCCTTCGCGAGAGTCTTCCCGAAGGTTCCAGGACGTACGTGCGCCCAGAAACAGTATACGAATCGCCCTGCCGAACTGCCTCACCCCTGTTGATGGCGGCGACATCGTTAGCAACGTCAACGCGTGGGTCGATGACGGTGTTGCGCTTAGACGTCATCGAGTTCTGCTTGATGCGGTTGAAGTAGTGGCGGTCGGCCGGGCGCCGAGCGAGGACCGGCGGCCGGTTGCGCGACCGTTCGGCGTCGCTCGCCATCAGTACCCGGCAACCGTGCAACCCGGGCGGCGGACTTCGGTGGAGCCCTGGAGGAGGCCGGTGTCGGGGTTGCGGGCGATGAGCTGGACGGAGGAGCCGGCGGACCAGGGGGCGCCGAGGGTGACCGGGTGGCCGTAGGATTGGAGCTCGGCGACGACGTCGGGGTGGGCGCGGGATTCCAGGGTGATCGTCGGGTCTGCGACGGCGAGATGGTGGCCGATGGTGAAGCGCGGGGATTCCTGGGCGCGCTGGACGTCCAGGCCGAAGTCGAGCAGGTTGGTCAGGATCTGCAGGTTGGTCTGGACCTGCCACTGGGCGCCGGGCGTGCCGCCCACGATGACGGGCTGGCCGTCCTTGTGGACCAGCCAGGGGTTGAGGGTGTGGACCGGGCGCTTGCCGGGGGCGAGGCAGTTGGGGTGGCCGTCTTCCAGGTTGAAGCCGAGGAGGCGGCTGTTCATCAGCACTCCCGTCTCGCCCAGGATGACGCCGGAGCCGGTGAAGAGGCTGTGGATGTAGGAGACGGTCGTGCCGGAGGCGTCGGCGGCGCAGAGGTAGGTGGTGTCGGGCTGGCGCTGCTGCGGCAGGGTGGCCGGCATCGCCCGCTTGGGATCGATTTTGGCGGCCTGCGCGGCGGCGTGCTCCTTCGACAGGAGCCTGTCGAGCGGCATCTCGACGACGGCGGGATCGCCGATGTAGCGATCCTTGTCGGCGACGGCGAGCTTCAGGGCCTCGACCATGTAGTGGATGTGCCCGGCGCTCCCCTGCCCGAAGGAGGCCAGATCGACGTTCTCGAGGATGTTGAGGGCCATCAGGACAACGATTCCCTGGGAGACGGGCGGCTGCTCGTAGACGGTGTAGCCCCGGTAGTCGATCGCGAGCGGGGCGACCTCGTCGGTCTTGTGATTGGCGAAATCCTCGAGGGCAAAGAGGCCGCCGTACTTCGTTGACGACTCGACCATCTCGGCGGCCAGATCCCCACCGTAGAAGGCGTCGCGGCCGCCGTCGGCGATCCGGTTGAGGGAGCGGGCGAGGCCGGGCTGGCGGAGGATGCCGCCGACGGGCGGGATCTCGCCGTTGGGGAGGAAGACGGCGGCGGCGTCCGGGTTCTTGGCGTAGACGGCGGCCTGGTTCTTGAGGGTGGCGTGGAGACGGGAGGTTACGGGAACACCGTGCTCGGCGTACCAAGCGCCCGCTTCGATCAGTTCGCCCAGGGGCATGGTGCCGAAGCGCTCGGCGGCGTACGCCCAGGCGCTGGGGGTGCCGGGGACGGTCGAGGTGCGCAGCCCCTTCTCGGGGAAGCCGCCCGCGGCGCGGTAGCCCGCGGCGGTGGCGGCGAGCGGGGCGGCGCCGCTGCCGTTGAGGGCGATCACGTCGTTGCCGCCCGCGCGGTCGGGGCGGCTGATCAGCATGAAGGTGTCGCCGCCGAGGTGGCCGTTCCAGGGCTCGACGGTGGTCATGACGGCGGCGGCGGCGATGGCGGCGTCGACGGCGTTGCCGCCGCGGCGCAGGATCTCGACGCCGGCCTGGGCGGCGAAGTGGTTGGCGGCGGCGACCATGCCGCGGTGGGCCATGAGCAGATCGCGGGGCGGGCCGTCGTCGCGGATTTCGGTCATGATCGCTTCGCGGCTGGGGGTGGTGGTGGACATGGTGATGTTCTCCTTGGGGGAATTACCCCCTGGGCCCTGGTAGCACAGCAACCCCGGGGCCGGTCGCCCCGGGGTTGAAACCCCGGGCTACGCCAGACGAAGCCCTTCCAGGGCTGAGAACGGTCTTTCCCTCCTGCGACAACGCCCTTGCAAACGGGCCCTACCCCCGCCCCCTTCCTCCGGCTCTTCCGTAGCGCGGCAGCGGGGAAGGGGGAGGGATGGCGCTGAGATGCTACCCCGATTCGATCTGGACGGAGGGGGCGTTGACGATGGCCGCCCACCGGCCGTCGCGCCGCGCGTATACCTGAAGCCAGGCGCATCGATAGGCGATTTCGCGCTCGGATCCGTCCGGTTGCGTCTGGATCGCCCTGGCCCGGACCTCGCCGAGGAGCCAGGCCATCGTGCCGTCGGGCGAGACCTCGACCCGCGGCGGGTTGACGTCGTCCCACGCGAGGTAGCGCGTGCAGACGAGCTGGCCGGCAATCCGCCCGAGTTCGTCGTCGATCGTGCGGACGACGACCGTGCCGTCGCGGAGGTCATCCCATCGTGGCGCGTATTGGGCGAGGACCTTGGCCGCGTCCCCGTCGAGGTGGCCCCGGCGTGTGGTTTCGTACAGTTGGAGGATTGCCGCTTTGTCCCGATCGACGTCCATGAGCGTATCCTTGACCTCGGCAGCCTTGCACGTCAACCGCCGGCATCGAAGTTGCCACGCCCGAAAGGTATCATCGACCGTGTCCGATCAGCACCGTCACTGGAACGCCATCTACGAACGCCGATTTCCCACGGCCGAGGACCAGGGTCCGTCGTCGCTCGCCCGCGAGTGCGCCGCCCTCATCCCCGCCGCGGCGTCCCTGCTGGAGCTGGGCTGCGGCCCCGGCCACGACGCCCGCTACTTTGCGTCGCTCGGCCACACCGTCGTCGCCACCGACTTCTCCGAAGCCGCCATCGCCGCCAGCCGGTCCCGCCCTCACGACCCGCCCAACCTGCGATTCGAGCTGCTGGACATCGCGCGGTCTTTTCCCTTCGAGGACCATGCCTTCGACGCCGTCTACGCCCGGCTCTCGCTCCACTACTTTCCCGACCGCGTCACCCGGGCCGTTTTTCGCGAGATTCAGCGCGTGCTGACACCAGGCGGTCTCCTCTGCTTCCTCTGCAAATCCGAGCAAGACCCGCTGTACGGCGAAGGCACACAACTCGAGCCCGACATGTTCGAGCGCGACGGCCACGTCCGCCACTTCTTCTCGGAGGCGTATTGCGCCTCCTGCCTGTCGCCCGGCTTCACGACCGTCGAGCTGAGCCGATCCACCGCGCCAAACGCCGGCCCCTCACCCTATCACTATTCCGCCTTCGTCAAAGCCATCGCCCGAGCGGACCTCACCCCCTACCCCCTCTCCACCGCGGTGGAGAGGGGCATCCGGTGAAGCCGTCTCCGTTCTTTGGAAATGGCGTTCGCAACGGCCCCTCTCCTCCAGAGAGGA
This sequence comes from uncultured Chloroflexia bacterium, assembly GCA_963724285.1. Taxonomy (GTDB): domain Bacteria; phylum Chloroflexota; class Chloroflexia; order Thermomicrobiales; family UBA6265; genus CAVRUD01. The sequence continues at coordinate 165,841 of CAVRUD010000032.1, forward strand.
GAGGGGGTAGGGGGTGAGGTCTTCTCTTTCCGATCCTACCCGAGGAGCAACCGGTCCGCGACCATGGCCGCGAAGAGGGCGGCGAGGTACCAGAGGGATTGGAAGAAGAGGCTTCGTGCCAGCTTCTTGCTCGGGGTGCGGTAGAGGCGGATGGCGGTGCCAAGGAAGAGGGCGTTGATGGCCACGGCGACGATCCCGTAGACCCAGCTCAGGCCGAGGGGGATGAGTGCGAGGCAGACGGCGGCCAGGATGACCGAGTAGATCAGGATCTGCTTGCGGGTTTCGGCCTCGCCCTTGACGACCGGCAGCATGGGGACGTGGACCCGGCCGTACTCGCCCTGCTTGAGGAGGGCAAGCGCCCAGAAATGGGGCGGGGTCCAACAAAAGATGATCAGGAAGAGCATCCAGGCCATGATCGAGAGGTCGTTGGTGACGGCGGCCCAGCCGACGAGGGGCGGCACCGCCCCGGCCGCCCCGCCGATGACGATGTTCTGGGGTGTCGTCCGCTTCAGCCACTTGGTGTAGATCAGGACGTAGAACAGGTTGCCGGCGAGGGCGAGCCCTGCCGCCAGCGGGTTCACCAGCCAGGCCAGCTCGACGACCGCCAGGACCGTCAGGGTCAGGCCGAAGAGGAGGGCGTTTTCCGGGGAGATCGCGCCGGAGGCCGTGCCGCGGTGCTGCGTGCGCGGCATGATCGCGTCGATGTCGCGGTCGATGTAGCAGTTGAGGGCGTTGGCGCCGCCGGCGGCGAGGGTGCCGCCGAGCAGGGTGGCGAGGACGAGCCAGAGGCCGGGGACGCCGTTGGCGGCGACCGGCATCGCGGCGACGGTAGTGAAGAGCAGCAGGGAGAGGATGTTGGGCTTGGTCAGGGCGACGTAGCCGGGCACCGCCGCCCACCAGCGGCGCAGGTCGGCCGCGGTGACGACGATGAGGCTCGGGTAGGGCATCGGCGGGAAGAGGGCGGCAGCGGTGCCGTTCGACACCGGCGCGTATGCCGGCTCCGCCCGGGACTGAAGTCCCGGGCTCACCCACGGAAGTCGGCTGAAGCCGACTGAACAGCGCCGACAACCGAAGGGACTTGAGAGACGCGCTTGGGCCGAGGCCGAGCGGACCCGCCCATTCCCGGCCCCCGGCCGCGATTCTTCCCGTCTTCCCGTCCGCCCCGGCTGGATCCCGTCTTCCCGTCTCGACCGGCTCCCAGGCACGGCGGGCGACGATCGCGATGGCGACGGTCATGGCCCAGAGCATGGCTGCCAGGCCGAGGTGGACGCCGCCCAGCCAGGGCGCGTCGACGTCGATCGTGACATAGAGGGCGCCGACGAGGCTCTGGAGCAGGATCACGGCGCAGGCAGCGAACGCCAGCCGCTGCACGAACGGGGACGCCCCCCGGCGCACGGCGGCGACGGCGATCAGGCCGACGGTGACCATGCCGATCAGGGCAACTCCCCGGTGGGAGAGGTTCAGCCAGGTGCTGCTTTCCGCGCTGCCGGCTCCGTGCGGCAGGACGCGGCCCTCCTGGCAGAGGGGCCAGGCGGTGCAGGCCAGGGTCGCGCCGGAGGAGGAGGTCGCGGCGCCGGAGAGGATCAGGACCAGGACGACGGCGGCGCCGAGTTGGGCGATGCCGAGGAAGCCGCGATCGCGGTGGTCCGGACCGCTGGCGCGCAGGACGCCGGCCTGAGTCAGCCAGTCCGGGCCGCCCCGGTCCAGGGCAACGAAGTAGGCGGTCAGCATCGTCGCGGCGGCGCAGAGCAAGGCCGCGCCGAGGGCGGCGGTGGCGACGCTCGCCGGAAAATCGCGCGTCTCGGCCACGGCTCCGAGGCCGATCTGGACCGCCACCAGGCCGACCGCCGTCCAGGCGGCGATCCGAGTGCGGCGGCTGACACCGGCGACGCTGGGAGTCAGCGCGGTCCCGGCCGCGACCGCCAGGACGACCGCGACCGTCAGGAGGGCTCCGGCCCGGTGCAGCGTCTCCACGATCCAAGGCGCGTCGAGCCGACCGTCGGTGATCCGACTGACGCCGCTGAGGACGATCAGGGCGTAGGACGCGGCGGCGGCGAGGAGAGCGAGCCGGAAAAGCCTGGTCATGGTCCTCACTGACGGGATAGGCGCGGAGTTCGACGTCCGGCGTTCGGCGTTCGGCGTTTGGGTGCACGGGCCGATGGGACGGTGCCGCTCGATTTTACCCGCTGGCGGGACAACGCGCCGCCGAGGCGGTGTTTTCTACGGCGAAGGCGGTGCATGGCTACCACGTCCGGCTACACCCCCTGCCCTCATCTGCCGCCCTTCGGTCGCGACACATCGGACTTCCGGACCGATGGAAGGTTCCGGGAAGGTCGTCATCGCATTCTTAGGCCAGGACAACTCGACTGGTGGCAAACTATCAGCTCAGCCACCAATCAGGGGACTGCGTCGTCATGCTGCACTCCAGTTCCAACCGACAAGCAGGGGGCTTGATCGCCCTCCTCGTGGTCGCGATCGTCTCCACCATTGCCGGCGGGGTCATGGTCGCGATCGGTGTCGATACCTACCGCGACGGTAAGGAGACCGAGAGCTGGACCGCGACGACCGGCCACGTCCTCACCTCCGCCGTCGACTCGGAGACCAGGACCGTTCGCCGCAACGGGCGCTCCCGGAGGGAAACGACCTATACCCCGATCGTCACCTACGAGTACACGGTCAACGGCGCCCAATTCGAAGGCGACAACATCCGGGCCGACGACCACAGTGGCAGCCTCGATCGGGCCTACGACATCGTGGACCGCTACCCGGTCGGGTCGGAGACGACCGTCTACTACGATCCGGAACATCCGGAGCGGACCGTGCTGGTTCAGGGCGCTGAGTCGGGGCGGCTCTATCTCTTCGGCGGGCTGGGCGGGCTGTTCGGCTCTGTCGGCCTGGGAATGCTCGCCCTTGCCGTCTTCATCATCCGGCGCCAGAACCGAGGCTAAATCTAACCGCCGATCCTGCTCCCGGCCGGACGTTAACCGGCTTCACCGGCAATTCAATCCGAATCATCATCAACCAGGAGACCACACCGCCATGCTGCACTTCTTCTTCAACGACAACAGAAAGGAACGATCGGCGTCGTCGTGCTCGGGGTCGCCTTCACGATCCTGGGCGCGTTCCTGGGGTATGTCGGGTTAGACACCTACCGCGACGGTAAGGAGACCGAGAGTTGGACCGCGACCAGTGGGCGCGTTCTCTCCTCCACCGTCGACCTCGACACCCGGACCGAGCGCCGCAACGGCCGCACCCAGACCAAGAAGACCTACACCCCGATCGTCACCTACGAGTACACGGTTGACGGTGTCCGCTACGAGGGAGACAACATTCGCGCCGACGACCACGGCGGCGGCTCCGATCGGGCCTACGACATCGTGGGCCGCTACCCGCAGGGCGCCGAGACGACGGTCTACTACGACCCGGATAGCCCGGAGGACGCCGTGCTGGTCCAGGGAGCCGAATCGACTCAGGTCTACGTGTTCAGCGGGCTGGGGGGCTCTTCGGAACGATCGGTCTGGGCGTGCTCGGCTTCATCGGCGTCACGCTACGGCGCCTGAACCGGGGCTACCTCTAGAGATTGGCGGATCACACGGGGCCGCCCCGGCGCGGGCCGGGGCAGCAGGGGCAACACGAGCCGGGATGAACCCGGAAGGCGGAGGGACGAATGAACGCGCGACGGCAGGTTGTTGAGACGACGGACGAGGAACGGGTAGCCGCAAACTGGCGCTGGCCCCTGTGGGGCGTGGCTGCCGGCGTCCTCGGGGCGATTGGCCACCTCTTCTCGATGCAGAACCCGAGCGACGAGGAGTACCGCAGCGGCGCGGCGGTGATCGACGCGTTGGAGCGCGGGCCGTACCACGTCGGGATCGTGAGCGGCCTGGCGGGGGTCTTCTGCCTGCTGATTTTCGCGGCGGGCTGGCGACGGTGGTCGGCGGCCTTTGCCCCGACCAGCCTGGCGAGCGGCGCCCTGCACCTGGCCCTGACCGCGAGCGCCGGGGCGATGATGCTGGCCTACGGCTTCAAGGGCGCCCTGGCGGTCTACCTGCCGAACGGCATGGACGAGGGCACCTACCCGAACGAAAGCCTGCTGACCTTCTTCATGTTCGACGACTTCGGCGCGTTCATCTCGTGGTGGGGCGTGGCGATGGCCACCGGCGCGATCGCCTGGCTCTCCCTGCGGGAGCGCCGCCTACCGTTGTGGATCGGGATCGTCGCCGCCCTGTTTGCGCTTGTCCCGGTTGGCTTCGTGACGGCCACGGGCCTGCCCGGCTTCCCCGGCGTGATCGACCCGTTCGGCCTGGTGATCATCAGCGCCGGTCTGGCCTTCACCTTCTGGAAGCAGGCGACCAGCCGCTCGGTTGCCGTTGCGCCGGAGGCGGCGCTGGCGTCGTAAATCGCTCCTGGGGCTAGGTATCTGCTTGTACGGACCAACTTGAGCGTCGCACGACAAGGATGGCGCAGTCCTGGCATCGCCCGGGGCACGAGGGTGCGCCGTGCAGGCGTCGCCCGGGGGCGATGCGGGGCGCCGCGTCTGTGTCGCCCGGGGCTCAAGACCACGGGCTAACTCCACGAAGCCGGCTAAAGACCGGCTGGAGAAGGGAACGGCGTCACCCGTTGTAGGGGCAGACCGACGTGTCTGCCCGGCCTCGGATGCACGGCGTTTCGAGATCGGGACGCGGATCCAGAACGCGAACCGGGTTGGCGGATGAGCCGGGCAGACACGTCGGTCTGCCCCTACAACGGGTTGTGCCGTCTGCGAACGAATGGGAAGACGGCCGCGGCCCGGAGCGATCTGCTCCGGGCCGCGCTCGTCCGTGCTGAATCGGGGAGGTCGGGTTAGGTCGAACTAGGGGACGCTTTCCGGGTCGTTGGGATCGGTGTTGAAGTTGAGGACCTCTTCGCCGTCGGGGTAGCCGTCGTTGTCGGAGTCGAGCAGGGTAGGATCGGTCTCCTGGGCAATTTCGTCGCCGTCCTCCAGGTCGTCGCCGTCGGTGTCGGGGTTGGCCGGATCGGTGTCAAGGTCGTTGACCTCTTCGCCGTCGGTCACGCCGTCGCCGTCGGTGTCGGGGTTGGCGGGATCGGTGCCGCGCTCCTCTTCTTCGCCGTTGGTGAGGCCGTCACCGTCGTCGTCATCGTCGGGGCCACCGGACTCTTCGACCGGGGTGCCTTCCGCCTCCGGCGTGGCCGCGCCCTCTTCCTCGGCCTCTTCCTCTGCTTCTGGCGTTTCGCCGGGGTCGAGGACACGGTCGCCGAGATAGGCGACGAGGTAGACGATGGGTCGGTCGTCGTTGTTACGTAGGACGAGCGGGCCGACGGAGAGCTGCCCCTCGCCGGTATCGAGGACGTTGCCCTGGCCGGAGGCGGTGGTCGCCTGGATCTCGCCGAAGGAGCTGAGGACGAGGGCGGGGCCTTCGTGGTCGGGTAGTTCCGCCGTCTCGCCGGGCTGGAGGATGTTGCGCACCAGCTCCATGTCCCAGGTGCCGCCGGGGACGCCGTTCATGGGGCCGCCGTCGTAGATGACCTCGCCTTCGAGCTCGTCGGCGCTGATGTCGGCGTTGACGAGTTCGATCAGCCAGAGGCTGGAGGGATCGTCGCCGCTGGCGTAGCGGGTGTAGGGGTCGTCGGCGGAGAGGTAGTAGGCCTCACCCGGCTCGATGCGGGCCCGCCGCTGCGAGATGTCATTGCGGATGATGGTCGCGCCGGTGCGCTGGAGCAGGACCGAGTAAGCAACGGCGGCGGCAGAGCCGGCTTCTTCTTCCGGCGGAGGAGCGATCTCGCGCACGCGCCAGACATACTCGACTTCGCTATCGAAGAATGCGAGCCCCTGGGCGATCACCTGGGCGTTGGGGGAAAGGCCATCGGCCGTTGGGGAAGCCTCTTCCTGGGCGGAGCCGCCGCGCTGGCCGAGGCCGGCGATTCCGAGCAGCACCGTCAGCACGACGGCCAGCGCGGCCAGATGCTGTGGCCGTCTCCGCCGTGGGCTTACGGCCCGCTCTGCCCAGCCTACCCAGCCTACCCAGCGTGCCGGCGCCTGAGCCGCCTGGCCTTGACCTGGGTGCGCTTGCTGCCCGGACGTGCTCGTCTCCTGCATCGCGGAACCTCCCTGGAACCGTGCCGATCGTCGCATCCAACCTACCCAATCTCCGGATCTGGCCAAGCCAACTCTGGCCCGCTCTGGCGCTACCGGATCGTGGCGCTCCGGGAAGGGGGTGTCCCGGGACGCCGGACGGGGCGGTCGGGGCGAGTATGACGGCGCGTGGCTGGAGCGACCAGCCCGCCGGACGGGCATCCGTACACCCCAACCCTATCATTACCAGCCGTCCTGTCAACGGCCTTGCAGTCAACCATAGCCGCTTGCGGGGGTAACGTGCACGTTCGGGTACGTACGCGCGTCCGCAGCCGGCTACCAGAAGCAGGAACGCCTTTTCTTTCTTTGAGAAGGTACGTCCCCGCTCCAGGAGCGGATGCAGCCGGGGCACGGCGGCGATTTTCCTTTGCTATGCTATCGTCTCGCCAACCGATCGCCTGCCCGATTCGTCGCCATTCCGGCACAGGTTCTTGCCTTTCCGACGTGCCCCGAAGGAGTTTTGCATGGCCGATTCCGTGACGGTCAGGGCGCAGCGTTCAGCATCGTCAGATGCCGGTGCGCCGTCGCCTGTTTCGGCCTCCGAGGTGGCGGCCACCCGCGCTCCCCTTGCGCGGGCGCACCTGCTGCCACCCCGGGTGTTTCATGACCCGGAGATCTACGAGTACGAGCAGACGAATTGGTACGAGCCGGCCTGGCTGTGCGTGGGTCGGGAAGAGGACGCGGCCGGGCCGGGGGGTACTTCCTCTGCGCGATCAACGGCGAGAACCTGATCGTGGTTCGCGGGACGGACGGCGAACTGCGCGCCTTCTTCAATGTCTGCCGCCACCGAGGCGCGACGGTGGTGACGGAGCCCTGTGGCCAGGTGGTCAGGTTCCAGTGCCCCTACCACGCCTGGATCTACGATCTGGAAGGGAAGCTACGCACGCCGCGGTACACGGACCGGCTGGAGAACTTCGACCCGGCGGAGTGGGGCCTGGTGCCCTGTCGCCTGGCGACCTGGCAAGGCTTCGTCTTCCTCAATCTCGACGGCAGCGCCCCACCGCTGGAGGAAGCGTTCGGCGACATGCCGGCCTTCTTCGCCCGATTCCGGCTGGCGGATCTCAAGCGGGCCAAACGGATCGACTACGACGTGGCGGCGAACTGGAAGGCGCTGGTGGAGAACTACTCCGAGTGCTACCACTGCCCGGGGGTCGATCCACTGCTGAACAAGATCACGCCGTACAACCTGGGGGCATGGCTGGACTCGACGGGGCCGTGGAACGGTTCCTGGATGGAGGTCGTCGGCGACTACGAGACGCTCTCGATGGACGGGGCGATCCACGCCGAGGCGCTGGTTCCTGGCATCGAGACCCAGGACCTGAAGCGGGTCTACTACTTCGTGGTTTGGCCCCACCTGCTCCTGAGCCTGCACCCGGACTACCTGATGGCCCACATGATCTGGCCGCAGTCGGCGGGGCGGACGCTGGTGACCTGCGAGTGGTACTTCTCGCCGGAGGCCGCTCTGCAGCCGGACTTCGACCCGAGCGACGCGATCGAGTTCTGGGACCTGACCAACCGGCAGGACTGGGAGGTCTGCGAGTTGCAACAGGCGGGGACGCGCTCGCGGGCCTTCACCCCTGGCCGCTACTCGACGATCGAGTCGGGCGTGCACGCCTTCGACGTGATGTGCGCCGACCGGTACGCGGCGGACGGGGTGACCAACCGGTTCGAGCGGGTCGACAAGTCGTTCGGGACGGGGCCGCGGTCGGGAAAGGGAAGCCAGGCGGCGCGGCGGTAGGGCGCGGCTATCCGGCACACCCGCTCCAGATCAGGATGCATCGCGCCGCGCGCATTGATCTGGTTCAGGCCCGGGTACGTCGTGGCGTAACTGGTGCCGCGCGGCTGGTTTCGGACACCCCGCCGGATGGGGTTCCCGACGGGGGCGGCGTGGCTGTCCTGTCCGGTGGTGTGCTCGCGGAGGTCATCCTCCGGAACCTTTGAGCGCTCGTCGAGACGGTTGGCCGCGTCTCCGGGTCGCCCGGGGCTCACGGCCCAGGGTTGGCCCGGGCTAAACAGAACAGCCTCTCCGAGGCTAACGCGCCGCGGTCGTCAGCCGGTTTTAACCGGCTTCCGTCACTCAGCCCGGGACGTAGAGTCCTCTAACTGCGGGCGACAAGGGCGGCAGGTCAACCTTGATGGCGATCGCTCTAGGCCGGGCCGGCAAGGGCGTGGACGACGTCGGCAAGATCCTGGGGACGGAACGGCTTGAGGAACAGGAAGCGTCCGCCCGCCGGCCATGGCCGGCGCTCGGCGCGATCGAGCAGGGCATCTTCGGTTGAGGTAAAGACGATCGGCAGTTGGCGCGTGCGATGCCCATCGCGCAGTTGTTCGACCAGCGCCCAGATCGCCGGTTCTTCGATGGTGAGATCGATCACCAGCACCCCCGGGCGCGCCGCCTCGATGAGTTGGTAGGTGTGCGGCATGAGGTTGGTCGTGGTCACGTTGTAGTGGCCCGCCTGGAGCATCACCCGGGCCGCATCGAGGAACGCGGGGTCGCTGTTGATGATGACGACGTGGCCGCGTTGCATTTGCTCGCTTGGGGTCGAATCGATCGGGTCGGGTTCGGACTGGTGCGGCGGGCCACCGGCCGCCGTCGGATTTGTTGCCGCGTGGAGTCGCAGGAGCGCTTGATCGGTCCGCGCCGCGATGCGTGCGTTGTGTTGGACCGCGCGCGCCGATTGCTCCTGGAGTGAGCCGAACGAGGTGGTTCGGTTTTCGCGGGGCGGATCTTTAGCCATGGCGTCGTCCCTCCGCCCGGAGCAACGTGTGTCGCTGGCGGGCTTCGAGGGGAGTATGGGTGAGATCGAGGGAACGCGTCGAAATGTGTCCATGAGCGCCGTAGACTTGCTCGGGCAGGCGCGGCAGGCCGGCCCGGTGCCGGAGGTACTCGATCGAATGCGCTATCCATGTCGCTCCTCCATTTACGAGGGCGCATTCCTCAATCTTGAGGAGCGCGCTCCTCAGATGGTGGGCTCACTCGGCCCGTCCCCGATCCGGGTGGCCGCTTCGCTTCAAGAGAGCGTAGGGCCGGCATCCGGCATCCGTCCAAGGACGCAGTCTGATGCGACCGTTGGCGGCGGACGCCAGGTTGAAACCTGGCGCTAAACCCACGAAGTCCCTTCGGGACTGGGCCGAACGGCGCGGTGCCCGACGGTCCTGATCGGCGCTCTAAATGCTCTCCCTGGAGCACGCGCTCGATCTCCCCGTGTCGCTTCCCGATTGCCACCGATGCCAGAGCTGTGTACGCACACGACGACTTGCCTACTTCCCAATACAAAAGCGGCTGAAGATCTCGGTGAGGACGGCGGCGTCGACCTCCTCGCCGGTGACCTCGCCGACGGCGTGCAGGGCGGCGCGGACGTCGACCGCGAGGAGGTCGATCGGGGTGCCGGCGGCGTAGGCGTCGCGGGCGGCGCGGATGTGCTCCAGGGCGCGGTCGAGGGCGGCGGATTGACGCGCGGTGATCAGGGCGGGGCGGGCGTTGCCGGCGGCTTCGCCGCGGAGCAGCTCGGCGAGCGCTGCTTCAAGGTCGGTGATGCCCGCGCCGGTGACGGATGAGAGTTCGACGGCCGGGACGCCGGGCAGGAGCGCCAGGGCTTCGTCCTGGTCCGCCCGCTCGGGCAGGTCGCGCTTGGTGATCGCGACGACGACGGGCAGGGAGCCGAGACCCTCGGGTGCGCTCTCGGCGACGGCACGGGCGACGGCGAGGTCGTCCGGGCTGGGGGGGACGCTGCCGTCGAGGACAAGGACGACGGCCCCGGCGGCGGCGAGGGCGCGGCGAGCGCGGGCGATGCCGAGCAGCTCGACCGGGTCGGCCGTCTCGGCGATGCCGGCGGTGTCGAGCAGGGTCGCGGGGATCCCCTGGATGGTGACCTCTGCGGAGACGACGTCCCGGGTGGTGCCGGCGATCGGGGTGACGATGGCGCGGTCTGCCCGGAGGAGCGCGTTCATCAGGGAAGATTTTCCGGCGTTCGGGCGGCCGACGAGGGCGATCTGAGCGCCGTCGCGGTAGAGGCGTCCTGCCCGGGCTCCGGCGGTCGTCTCGGTCAGGGTTTCCTCGGCGGTGGCGAGGCCCGCGCCGACATCGGCGACGGGGATCTCGTCGTCGGGGAAGTCGGCGGCGGCGTCGAGGTAGGCGAGGAGGGAGACGAGGGCGTCGCGGGCGGGGGCGATCCGGCCCGCCAGCTCGCCGGCGAGATCGGCTACCGCCAGGCGGAGTCCCTCGTTGGTGCGGGCTGCCACGACGTTGAGGACCGCCTCGGCCTGGGTGAGATCCAGGCGGCCGTTGAGGAAGGCACGCAGAGTGAATTCGCCCGGCTCCGCTGGACGCGCCCCGGCGGCCAGAACGGCCCGCAGCGTCTCGCGCACGGGGACGGGGCCGCCGTGGCAGGAGAGTTCGACGGTGTCTTCGGTGGTGTAGCTGTTGGGCGCGCGCATCCAGGCCAGGAGGACTTCGTCGATCGGCTCTCCGGTGTGGGGATCGACGACCCGGCCATAGAGGATGCGATGGGAGGGGAGGCGGGTGAGGTCCGGGGCCTTGCCGTCCCGCCCACGGCGAAAGACGCGCCCGGCGATGAGCGCGGCCTCTTCTCCCGAGATCCGAATGACGCCGATGCCGCCCTCTCCGGCGGCGGTGGCAACGGCGGCGATGGTAGCGGTGTCCATGGGTGAGATCCGTGAGACGTGAGAAGAACCCCCTAACCCCCCGGCCCCCTTCCCCCCGCTGCACTAAGAACGCCTTTCAAAACCGGCCCTCGATCCGGTTGAGGGCGAGGAGGAGGGAGGCGTGGTGGGTGCCCGCTCGCCGCTCGGAGCGGATCTTCGGGCGCCGGTACCGGCTGAGCCAGCTCGGGGTGCGCTCGACCGTCCAGCGGCGGCGGCCGAGGCGGTCGCCGGGCGCGATCCCCTTGCGGGCGATCCGGGCCGTGGTGCGGCGGCGGCGCAGGCTCGCCCGGCAGCGGGCGCCGTCGTGGCCCTTGTCGACGTGCCGCCGCGCGGGGCGCTCGCGCCGCCCGCCGCGCGGCGTCGCGGCGCGGGGCGCGGCGTCCACCGCCGCTGCCAGCGGCGTGCTGTCGTGGGCGTTGGCTCCCGGCTGGACCGGGGTGTCCGGAGGTGGCGATGCCAGCAGTTGCTCCAGGCGGTGGAGCGCTTCGGCGTGGTGACCGTGGACGAACCAGAGCCAAAACAGCGCCCCGGCCAGATCGATCGCCCTGGCCGGGACCCCCACCTCGAGCCAATCCAGGGGCAGCCCGGATATTGTCGTGATCGGCTTCGAGGCGACTTAGCGATTGGTTGAGCGTTTCGAGGCTCCTGGCGGCCTCCCAGCTGGCCTCTGCCTGGGTGCGCCAGTAGTCGGCAAACCCTCTGTAGACGGCCGGCTCTTCGCCGTGGAGGAAAAGTTGCTCAAGGCCGAACTCGCGGATCGTTTCGAGCATCATGAGCCGGCTCTCGCCGGTGGCGCGCTCATCGCGGCCCAACAGGCTCTGATCGAGGAGATGCTCCAGACCAACGAGGATATCGAGGGCTGAAGTGGTCGGGGCACGCGACCCTTCCGCCTGGTGGTGCAGCGATCCAGGCGACGCTGGATCGCCGAACAGCTGCTCGGCCATCCCGATCGAGAAGCCGCCCCGGAAGACCGCCAGCCGCCGGAAGAGCGCCTGGTGGCCGGCGTCGAGCAGGCCGTAGCTCCAGGCGATCGCGTCGCGCATCGTCCGCTGCCGGGCTGGGGCATCGCTGCGCCCGCCGGTCAGCACGTACAGCTTCCGCTCCAGGCGGGCGAGCAGGTCTGCCAGGTTGAGCACTTTGGTCCGGGCGGCGGCGAGTTCCAGGGCCAGCGGCAGGCCATCCAGCCGGCGGCAGATCTCGGCCACGGCCGCGGCGTTGCCCTCGTTCAGTGTGAAACCGGGGCGCACGCTCTGCGCCCGCTGGACGAACAACGCAGCCGACTCGCTCCTCGCCAGATCCTCGGGCGTGATTGGCCGCATGGCGTCGGGGAGTTCGAGAGGAGCGACCGGATACTCGTACTCTCCGGTGACCCCCAACGGGCTCCGGCTGGTGACGAGAGCAGAAACACCCTTGACCGACCGCAGCAGATCGGCAATTACGGGTGCGGCGGGCAGCACCTGCTCCAGGTTGTCCAGGACCAGGAGCACCCGTTGACCCTCCAACTCCTTCGTCAATTGCGCCAGGAGCGTCCGCTCTCCGCCACCGCTGACATCCAGCGCACCGGCGATCGCGGGGATCACCATCGCGGGATCGACAACTGGCGCCAGGGGCACGTAGTACACGCCGTCTGGGAACGACGCGCCCAGGGCTTCGGCTGCTGCCTGCGCCAGCCGCGTCTTGCCGACACCGCCCGGCCCGGTCAGGGTCAACAGGCGGACGCTTCCAGGGCGCAGCAGCGCCATCAGATCGGTGAGTTGACGCCCGCGACCTACGAAGGTCGTCAGGAGGTGCGGTAACGCGATGGTCGCGCGTGATTGAGGCGAATCAGTCGCCGGGGTCTGCAGGCCCACTCCGTCGTACTCGATCGGCTGCGGAACAGACATATGGCCCCTCCGGTGACGTATACCGCCATCTTAGCGCCTTACCAACGCGGTGCAAGTAACGACAGGCACACGGGTGCGATGCAGAAATGGCCGGTAGGAAGCGAAGGACCGTCCCTCCAATGCCCTACCCCGCCAAAACCGACGCACACCCCAAGCACACGGCGCCGTTCAGGACCTGACTACGTGTCACCCACGGCCATGGTGATGCGCCACGCGATATCGCCCATCGCCTCCGCAGACGTGCCATGTTGCGGGTTCGCGGTTCTGACGATGCGCATTGACCCGACGGAAGGCATCCTCTGAATCAGAAACGAACGGCTCACAGGGATCCCAAACACAACGAGATATCAGCAACGAATCGAGCGGAATCACCGCTCGGCAGGAGACTCAGTGGCCACTCACGCGAGAGACCCAGCAACGACGGCAATTGCATTGGGAAGAAAAACAGGAATGAAATCGAAGATCCTCGGAGCGGCCCTCGTGGTTGGCATCATGATCGGCTCGCTCACCGGTGCGGCGCACGTGAGCGCCGCCCCTCTCTCTGTTGTGGTCCGAATTGCGTGTGGAAACGCGCTGCTGCCTCGCAGGAGTTGGCGACGATCGGGCCATCGGTAGGTTCTTGAATCACCACCCGCGTCGGCTACGCACGACCGATTTCGACCCGCCTTCACTTCGCGTATCGGGTCGTTGCGTTTGGGAGCAGGGTGCCGCGGACAGCCGCGCGGCGTCCAGTTCAGTCAGGCGTAAACGCAGCCACGATCATCCCGGTCGCGTACGCGGGTGGTACCTCGTAGCCCAAGACCCCGGCCCGCATCGGGGTGTGCTTCAACACCCCGGCGAGCACCAGCGCCTGCCAGCGTCCATCGATGGCCGCTGCCTTGACCGCAGTCGGATCGAGGTTGATCAGCCTCCCCGGATCACCTGCGCGTAGCGCCTCCACCACCGCACTATCCCCCTCGCTGGCGGCGTCGGCTTCACCGTAGCGCCCGCCAGGATGCGTGTGGGCCCAGTCGCACGAGGCGACGAACGCCACCCGGCGCTCTTCCCCGGCCGACCCGGCGACGGCCACGCCGAGTTCGACCAACGCCTCACGGGCAGATCGCGGGCCGGGGTCAGGATCACGACCGGCGGGCCGATGTCGTCGGCGGCGTCATCGGCCAGCACATGGCCGTAGCCAACGAGGTTCCGGCCATGCCCCAGGAACCAGAGCGGGACCATCGTGCTCTAATCAAGCGGGGCAACCGCCTCCGAGGGCGAGTTGCCGCCGAATCCCGTCAGCGCGACCGGAACGTTCCGCACCTGTGCCGCGGCGGCGACCGCCTCGGTCAGCGGCCGGTCGACCGGGATGTTCATCTCGACGGTGCGGTCCTGCCAATGGAGGATGCCGGCTCCACGGGCGACGGACGCCAGCCCGACGGCGCCCTCGACCCGGATGCCGTGGGGCGTGGCGAGGACGATCGCGTCCGGCTGGACGGCGGCGCAGCGGCGCCCAAGTTCGTCCAGCCATCCCCGGTAGCGAGCGCACCGGCCACGTCATCGCTCAGGTCCGCGATCGTCGGCCATCCGTGAGGTGTAACGCACGCAAACTTCACTGCCTACTGGGAACCACTTCTTGCCCTGCGTCCCATCTACGCCATCGCGTCCAGGCGTATTACTGAGAGTCCCTATCGAAACCGCGCGGTCGGCCCGCCCGGGACTCAAAGTCCTGACGTGTATCCACATCTCGGCCCCTGAAATCGGACCGTCGCAAGATGCCCGTAACCACGGGAAAACGCCCGTACGGCCGGGTTGTCCCGGACGTCAAACGCGGGGGCGATGCTGGCGGATGCCGCCGGATGTTCCCCAGGCTACCGGCGGAAGCGACGCGGTCTTGGAGATGTGGGTACACGTCAGGACTCAAAGTCCCGGGCTGACCCACGGAAGCCGGCTCAAGCCGGCTCGATTACGACACCCGCGCCGTGGGGCCCATCTCGTGCCCAGTCCCGGAGGGACTTCCGAGAGGTCGCCCGGGACTTTGAGTCCCGGGCGGGCCGCATAGATAATCCACGCGGCCCGCCGGCCTGGGGTTGGAAGAGATCGAACTGGACCGGCCGTCGTCGGTGGCTCAGATGTCGGGGGGCGGCCTAAGATTGCTCTCGCGCCAACTCAATGCTCGGTAATGGTCAGCGAGGCCGCGCCGGCGTGGGCGGAGAGCGACCCGGTGCCGCCGATCGGGAAGGTGAAGAACGGCGAGGTGTGGCCGAAGTTCGCCTCCGCGATGACCGGGATGCCGCTCAGTTCGGGGGCAGACCGCACGATCTCGGTCAGCAATGCCAGGTCGATCTCCGAGTCTCGCTGGAAGCGGCCGAAGACGATCCCGCGTACCCCGCCAAATCCGGGTTGGTTGATCAGGGCGCGCAGTTCCGACTCCAGATGAACGCCCCGCGACTCGTCATCGGTTTCCAGAAACAGGATCGAGCCGGCGAGATCCGGCGCGAACGGCGAGCCGAAGAGCAGGCAGAAGGTCAGCAGGTGACCCCCGAGCAGCCTGCCGCTGGCCTCGCCTTCATTGATAACCTGGTAGCCGGGGTTCGGCTCGAAGATGCGGGTCTCCTGATCCTCGTACCAGGCGTCGTCGCTCCAGTGGTCTGCCGGCGGGACCACGAACGGCTCGTCGCGCATCACGCAGCGCTCGAAGGACTCGACCGTGTACTCAAGCCCGTGGCGCATCGCAAAGGTCGAGAAGTGGGGTCCCTGGTAGGTCACCAGCCCTGTTCTCGCCCAGATGGCCGTGCCCAGCGCCGTGATATCGGAGTAGCCGCAGACGACCTTGGGGTTCGCCCGAATCAGGTCGTAGTCCAGGCCGGGGAGCAGCCAGTTGGAGGTGTAGCCGCCGAGGGTGGTGAGCATCCCTTTGACGTTGGGGTCGGAGAAGGCCGCGTGAAGGTCCGCCAGCCGCGACGCGACCGGGGCCGAATCGAACCGGCCCGTCGCCGCGGCGTTCTCGGCGTAGGTGACCCGTAGACCGAGCGCCGCCAGCCGCTTCTCGGCCTGCGCCGGTTGCTCCGGCGCAATGTACGACAGGCTCGTGGCTGGTGAGACAACTCGAATCTCGTCCCCGGGCCGCAACTTTGGCGCGAACATGCGATGCCCCCTTCTTCTACCTGGCACCTTTTCACGTCGTCTCGCTCTACTCGGGCGCCAGGTCCTCACCTAAGATGGAGGCAAGTCCCGCATCACACAAGTGACGCGGCCGGCGCGGGACGTCCGCGCCACGTTCGGGAGAACCAGCATGTATGCCCCCGTCACAAACCCGGAGCGCCTCTTTCTCGACACCATGGAGTCTCCGCTCGGGCTCATCTCGCTGGTGACCGACGAGCATAGTGTCCTGCGCCTCCTCTCCTTCGCTGATGGCAGGGAGAACATCGGTACCATGCTCCGTCGCCAGTACGCCAACGTGACGCCGCAGCCTGGCGAGGCTCCGGCGGCCCTACGTGACAACCTCGCGGCCTACTTCGCCGGAGACCTCGACGCCCTCGGCCGGATCCCCTGGGCCACCGGAGGGACGCCTTTCCAGCGCTCCGTTTGGACGGCTCTGGCCGATATCCCTGTCGGCTCGACCATGACCTACGGCGCCCTCGCCGCCCGGATCGGCGCTCCCCGCGCCGTCCGCGCCGTCGGTCACGCCAACGGCGCCAACCCGATCTCCGTCGTCGTCCCCTGCCACCGCCTGATTGGCGCCAACGGCACCCTCACCGGCTACGGCGGCGGCCTCCACCGCAAGCGATGGCTGCTGGAGCATGAGGGGGTGAGGCTGTAGTCGCCGCCCGCTGGTCGCGGCCGAAACGTCGTGCTCGTGATGCATCGATCGCCATTCGCCGCCAGGCACGACGAAAATAGGATCGTGTGATGCGAGCGTGGATGTGCCGGTTTGAGATCTCCGCCTGTCACTGGCGAAGGGGTGTGCCACACGGTGTTGCGCCCGTCGTCGTAGGGGAGGGTCCCGTGCCCTCCCGATGCCCTCCCTCCGGTCGGGCATAACCGTGATGCGCGGCCCCGTTATCGTCCTGCGGACGATGGGAGGGCACGGGACCCTCCCCTACGACGGACGGCGGACGGCGGACGGCACCGGTCTGGCGAGCGCCCGTGGCCCCACGCACTTCGATGGGGCACACCCCTGGCGAAGCGCCGTTACCTGCGCCACACTCTTGGCGCGACTTGGCTCACGAACGCGTTCAGCAAGGGGGAAGGTGCGATGTTCAGCAGAGTGGCGTTATGCCTCATCCTCGTGGGTGTGCTTGGCGTTTTCAGCGGGACGATGGCCGTTTCCGCCCAGGCCCAGGACCCGGTGCCCGTCGTCATCGACAGCGACATGATCTCCGACGACTGGATGGCGGCATTGTTTGTCCTGAACGATCCCGGTTTCTCGGTGAAAGCCATCACGGTCTCGGGGACGGGTTTCGCCACCTGCGATGCTGGCGTTCAGTCCGCCCTGGGCTTGCTGGCGCTGACGGAGTACGGCGACGTGCCGGTAAGCTGCGGGGCAGAATCGCCGCTTACGGGTGACAACGCGCCCCCGACGGAATGGCTCACGACCATCGAGACGGTTGAGGAACTCGGCTTGCCGGACGGCGGCGACCCCGTCGAGCAAGATGCCGTCGCGCTCTTCACAGCCACGATTCAAGATTCGCCGGAACCGGTGACCGTGCTGGCGTTGGGGCCGCTGACGAACGTCGGCAGTGCGCTCGAAGCCACGCCTGAACTGGTCGAGAACATCGAGATGATCTACGTGATGGGCGGCGCGGTCGACGTCGATGGGTCAGCTGTCAGCGAGGAAAATACCGTCGCCGAATGGAATATCTACTGCGATCCGCACGCGGCGCGTCTCGTCTTCGAGTCGGGTGCGCCGATCACGCTCGTCCCGCTGGACGCCACCAACGAGGTGCCGGTGACGCCGGAATTCGTCGCCCAACTGGACGCCGAGCAGACGACGCCCGAGGCCGAATTTGTCGCGACGCTGCTCAGCAACAGCGCCGAGTCGATCGAATCGGGCGGCTACTACTTCTGGGACCCGCTGGCGGCGGTCGTGATGAGCGATCCGAGTCTGGTGACGCTGACGCCGCGTGACGTGACGGTGATCGACATGCCAGGAGCGCCAGACGACGGACGCACCAAACCCGTCGCCAATGGCTCCGAGATGCTCGTCGCCACGGCGCCGGATGGCGAGGCCCTCGAAGCGGCGCTGATCGCCGGGTGGAACTCGTGAACCGCTGATGTGCGGCGGGGGCGCGGTGTATGCCGCGCCCCCGCTCATGGGGCAAGGGCGATACCGCCGGCATGGCCCCGGCGAATGCTCGTGCACAACCTCTGGCGGCAAAGCTCATTGTCGTCAATACGACCCAGAGGCTGAATTGTCCGAATCTCGAATGGATCGAGTCAACATGGCAGCCCGGATCAAACGTCATGTTTCGACTCCTTCCTGGTATGGAAGCGCGATGCGGACGTTCTGCGAGGCTCGATGGCTTGAAGGTATTGCCAGAAGCGATGGGTCCGCCCGCGTTACTTGAGCGTGATAGCCTTGCGATAGACCTCGGCCGGATTCGAGCACGGAACGCAGACAAGGGTCCCGACGAGGTGTTCGCCGACGTGACCGCTGAGATCGAAGCATCCCGGCCGGAGCATCCTGCTGCCGGTTGGTAGGACGATCAGGACTCCTGGACGCTAGAGAGGGCTGGGAGATGCTGACCACGCGCAGAGCGGCGAATCGAGCGTTCGGGATGCTTGGATCCGGGGAACGGAGCGAAAATGCCACCCGAGTCTGATCAGGATGACCGAGCCGACCCCGCGGCGCAGGTCGAGTTCCTCGGGGAGATCGTCGATCGCATCGTCCGCGTGGCGACGCCGGAGCGCATCTTCCTATTCGGCTCGGCGGCCCGCGGCGAGGCGCGGGCGGACAGCGATCTCGACCTCCTTGTCGTCACGGCGGGGGAGGTCCACCGTGGCCGGCTGACGGAGGAGATCTACGCGGCGTTGATCGGCGCGGGCCGCGCCGTCGACGTTGTCGTCGTCACGCCCGAAGATGTCGCGCGCTACCGGGAGTCACCGGCGCTCGTCATCGCAACCGCTTTGCGCGAGGGCGTGGAAGTTTATGCCACCGCGTGATCTGCCCGAGTGACTGGCTCCGGATGACCCGCGTGAATGGCTGAACCGCGCCAGCGGCAACCTGCGCCGCGCGCGCCTCGTCGCGCCGGGGATCTATCTCGAAGATCTCTGTTTTGATGCGCAGCAAGCGGCGGAGAAAGCGCTCAAGGCCCTATTGCTCGCGCGGAATATCCCGTTTCCGTTCACCCACGACCTGGCGCTCCTGTTGAGCGCCGTCGAGGCAGATGCCGAGCATATTCCCGAGGAGATCCGAGCGGCGGCACGTTTGACCCGCTACGCGGTCGCCACTCGCTATCCGGGCGTCACGGAGGAGGTCACGAGCGAGGACCACTTGGATGCTGTCCGGATCGCCGAAGCGGTGGTCGCGTGGGTCGAGGTCCAGATCGACGCATCGGATGTCCGTGGTGCCCGCCATTGACGGTCCGGTTGATCGGCGGGCGAAACCGAGTCTGAACCAATGATTGGGCCTGGCCACCGCAACATCTGCACCTATCATGTTCGGAAGCAGGCGTCGAGTGGCACAATGCACCAGGCCGTGGCCCAAGTGCCTGCGACGTGATTTGCGGAGTTTCGCGAGGACGGCGAGATGTCGGCCGCACACGGAACGAGGAATCCGGACGACAGGATGTTCGGCTACACCGTCCGAGACCGTCAGACGGTGGAGCGGTTCCTCGCCGCCACCGCTTCCTTGTGCCCGTGCTCCGCGAGGCACGGCATTCCATCGCGGAGACGTTCGGTGCCGAGACGCCGGTCCTCTTGGAAGTGTCGACCGATCCCGAGGAAGGCGATTCGGCCCTCTTCGCCCGGATCGTGACGACGCTTCCAGTTCCCGCAGCCCTCGACCGCCTGAATCGACTCTACGACGACTGGTGGCTAGACGCCCTTCCCGCGGCCCGGGGGTTCTTGCACGTCGATGTAGCGTAGGCCGACCGAGCCGTGACGGCCAAAGACCGTGGTCGCTTCGATTGGCGCCTCTTTCTTGCCGTTGCCGAGCGGATGTTGGCCGATCCATCCGATGAGGCTTCCCTCCGAACGGCAGTAGGCAGGTCCTACTACTCGGTCTTTGCATTGGCCCAGAATCGTCTTCGCGACGACGGCTGCTGGCGCCCTGGCCGAGACCCACATACCCGAGTTTGGGCGACCTATCTGAACGCCGACAGCTGAGCCTGTAGGTGAATCGGAGAGTTGGGGTCCAACCTCCGCGATCGCCGCCACCGCGCCGACTACCACGATGACATGGGTCCAAACGTCGCCCGTCAAGCATCGGCCGCCATCGGCATTGCGGGTGAGATCCTGGCGCTCCTTGACGGACTAAACTCAGAGGAGGGGTGCTGCGGCCAGGGCGTGACGACGGACGTTCCGACGAATGTGTCGAGTTCTGGAGCGGATGCCTAACTTCCCGCCTGCTTGGAGAACATTGCCTGAGGAACGAGACCTACAGCCAATCCTCAGCTCCCGCATCCCGTAGCCACTCTGCGAGGCTTGGAGCAGACGGATCGGAGGTGGCCTCAAGTCTCCACTCCTCGATACTTCGCTCAAGAATTCTGGCGTGGGCCTGGTACGAACCGAGAGGCATGAGATCCTCGAGTGCAGTTAGGCCCACGTAGATCGTAAAGACTTGATCGTCAGGTACCGCCGTTTCAGGTGTCGGAACGTATCCGCCTGTCTCGATGAGCTGGTCCCATAGTCGTGCAGGATCAAGACAACAGTCCTCAAGGGAAAAATCAAGGAGTGCTTCGAATTCCTCAAGCACTTCGACGGAATTGAGGTGTTCGCCGTCGGACACCATTCCGACAAGCGCACGCACTTGGTAGTCGTTGGGTAGCTGATCCGCCAAGCTAGGGTTCAGATCATTCCTTAGCAGATAACGAACGACACCATTGCTCGTTCCGAATGCGTCTCCGATCAGCAATCGAGGATCGTCGGGATCAAATGGCCCGGCAGGTGGCATGACCTGGCTTGGGTCGTCATTGAGGACCGCGCACGACCAGCATGTCGGCACCATGCCGCGCTCCGCCTCGATAGCCATCCAGTTTTCCCACGTCCAGGTCGACATGCTGCCGGAGATACCAAGCTCGCGAGCCGCATCACGATTCTCGGCGTCTTCACGTCGACGTGAGAACGAGGGATCGGCGTCTTCAAGATCGTCCGGACAGGCATAGCGGCCCTGAAGCCTAACACCAGTCAGGTATCCGTTGAAACCGGGATAACCTGGATAGATCTCGACCAACTCGTCGGTCGAGCAGCCCCCCTGTCGCAATGTCGTTGCGTTCGCGTGGCTGCCGCCGGTGATGGTGGCAAGCGCGAATGCCACGAGGAGAATGGTGCGCACCGACAGCGTCATCCCCGACCTCCCTGTGCATAGATTGTTCTCGTCTTTGCAATGTCTTTTTGCGGAAGTCTTGGCCTGTTGCAAGCCAGGCCCCTCAGGGCTGTGTCAAAGTCGCGAGAAGTCAGGGTGTACTCCAGTGTAACTGGCCAAATGCGCCGAATCCGACGCTTAGCGAGTTGGTGCGCGTCGTTTCACCCCGTCTCGGTGGCGGAGATAAAGTCCGAAGGGCGACTTTGCAACAGCCCTGCAGGCCCCTGAAGAAGTGTTCCGGATGAAAGGCAAATCAGGATAACATTCTGGGTCTACAATCGCGAGCCGGACGGTTCCCTGATCTCCCACCGGTGCGTTCCTGCCCGGCACCCCCCGCCCCGCCGTGGTAACCTTGCCGCTGGCCCGCGGACGGGACCTTTCGGCTGCTTGGCTGGCTGATTTCGCCAGGCGGATCCGAACCTGCCGGGCCAATGGAGATACCCACCGTGACGGCGCCGCGCTGGCGTCGAGAAGGTCGATGAGGAGGCACGGAGGACGATGGTGCACCGGCTCCACCGGGGTTCCGGCTGGGCGCGATGGCAGGGCCAAACCTGGCTCGCCGATCCTGAACGAGGGACGCGCTAATGGCCGATTGGTTGTTCCTCATCCCCCTGCTGCCCCTGGCGGCCTTCGCGGTGAACCTCTTCCTCGGGCGCGGCTACATCCGCGATAACGCCCACTGGATCTCCGTTCCCGCCGTCTTCGCCTCCTGGCTGATTTCGATCTTCGTCTTCTTCGATATCCGCGACAAAGACCACGCGATCTCCCAGCACCTCTTCACCTGGATCCCCTCCGGCAGCTTCAACGTCGAGATCAACCTGTTCGCCGACCAACTGACGGCGATCATGCTGCTCGTCGTCACCAGCGTCGGGTTGCTGGTCCACATCTATTCCATCGGCTACATGCACGGCGACGGCGGCTACTACCGGTTCTTCGCCTACCTGCCGCTCTTCGTCTTCTCGATGTTGATGCTGGTCCTGGCCGACAACTTCCTCCTCCTCTTCGTCTTCTGGGAGGCGGTCGGTCTTTGCTCCTTCTTCTTGATCGGCTTCTGGTACAAGCGCCGCTCCGCCGTCAACGCGGCCAAGAAGGCCTTCATCGTCAACCGGGTCGGCGACCTCGGCTTCGGCCTCGGGATCATGCTCACCTTCTGGACCTACGACACGGTCAACTTCCACGGGCCGGACGGTGTCTTCGCCCGCGTCGGCGAGGCCAGCGACACCACGGTCTTCTGGATCGCCATCCTGCTGTTCCTCGGGGCCTGCGGCAAGAGCGCCCAGTTCCCCCTCCACGTCTGGCTCCCGGACGCGATGGAGGGCCCGACCCCCGTCTCCGCCCTGATCCACGCCGCGACGATGGTCACCGCCGGCGTCTACATGGTCTTCCGCGCCTTCCCGTTCTTCGAAGCGTCCGAAGCCGCCGCCGTCATCGTCGCCATGGTCGGCGCCTTCACCGCCTTCATGGCCGCCACCATCGCGATCACCCAGAACGACATCAAGCGGGTTGTGGCCTACTCGACCCTCTCGCAGCTCGGCTACATGGTCGCCGGCCTGGGGGTCGCGGCCTGCGTCGCCGCCGATTTCCACCTGATCACCCACGCCTTCTTCAAGGGGTTGCTCTTCCTCGGCTGCGGCGCGGTCATCCACGGCCTGCACGAGGAGCAGAACATCCAGAAGATGGGCAACCTGCGCAAGTACATGCCGATCACGTTCTGGACCTTCTTGCTCGCCTCGCTGGCCAACGCCGGCCTCGTCCCGCTGGCGGGGTTCTGGAGCAAGGACGAGATCATCGTCGGGGCCTGGGTCAGCGACATCGGGGCGGCAAGGTCTAGCGATCGTCTGCTGGCCGCCGCCTTCCTGACCGCCTTCTACATGTTCCGCCTGGTCTTCCTGGTCTTCTTCACGAAAGAGCGCTTCGACACCGAGCACGTCCACGCCTCACGATCCCCGGCGACGATGGCGCGCCGCTCGTCATCCTGGCGGTGCCGGCCGCGGTGATCGGCTTCATCGGCCTGCCGCCGGAAGAGGGCCCGATCCACCACTTCCTGGAGCCCGTCCTCGAGGGCGAGAGCTCCAAGCCGAGGACGAGGCCGCCGGTGCTGGCCAGCCAGGATGTCGCTTCGCTCTACGCTATCCAGGAAGGTCCCCGGCCGCGGAGGGTGAAGGGGCGGCGACGACCGAAGAGGGGAGCATGCCGAAGAGGGCGCCGCGGGCGCGGCCGCCGACGGTGAGCACGCCGCCGAGGAAGAGCATGGCGCGGCGGCCGGCCACCACGTCTCCTCCGCGACCCCTGGGCCTTCGGCATCATCTCCACGCTGATGGCGGTCGGCGGCATCGCCCTCGCCTGCGGCGACCTACATCAGCGGCCTGATCGACTCCGCGCCGTGGCCCAGCGCTACAACGGCCTCTACATGTTCCTCCTGGAGAAGTGGCGCTTCGACGAGCTCTACAACCGCATCTTCGTCCAGCCGCTCAACCGGCTCTCCATCGTGCTCTGGCAGGTGGTCGACATCGGGATCATCGACGCGACGGTCAATGGCGTTGCCACCGGCATCGGCGCGATCAGCCAGCGCCTGCGCCACGTCCAGACCGGTCTGGTCGCCAACTACGCCCTGGCGATCGCCCTCGGCATGGTCCTGCTCGTTGGGATCTACCTGACCGGCTTCAGCAACTTGTTCCGGTGAGACGGATGATGAGAGACGTGCGTACGGCGTTCAGGACCGCACCGGAGCGATGGTGCCCCGGCTCAACCTGTCATCCCGACCGGAGTGGACGGATTCGAAGGAGACGGCGTATCGGAGAGGCTACGGCCTCCGAGAGAACGGCATCGTCGTCCCGGAGGTCGAAGCACCCTCGGTCATTCGCGCCCTTCGAGATTCCTCGACAAGCTCGGAATGACAAGGAGCATCAGGGCGCCTTCGCAATCCTGTACTTACGACTCACGACTCACGACTCACGTCTGGTCCGGAGGAGCGTAGTGGACGACTTTCCGTTGTTGAGCTCGATCGCCTACCTGCCCCTGCTGGGGGCGCTGGTGATCTTCTTCATCCCGAACGTGACCCAGGCGACGACGCGGATGGTCGCACTCGTGGCGTCCCTTGGTGCCCTGGCGCTCTCCATCGTCCTGCTCTTCTCCTTCGACCACAACGATAAGTTCCAGTTCAACGAGAACGTGGAGTGGCTGCCGGACCTGGGCGTCTCCTACCGGATGGGCGTCGACGGCATCGCCGTCCTCCTCATCGCCCTGACAACCCTCCTGACGACGATCGCGATCATCTGGTCGTGGGACACGGTCAACAGTGCGGACGCGCGAGTACTACATCGCAATGCTGCTGCTCGAAACAGGCATGCTCGGGGTCTTCATGGCCCTGGACCTGTTCATCTTCTACATCTTCTGGGAGTTGATGCTGATCCCGATGGCGCTGCTGATCGGCATCTGGGGCTCGACCAACCGGGTCTACGCCGCGATCAAATTCTTCCTGTACACGCTGTTCGGCTCGCTGCTGATGCTGGTCGCGATCGTCGCGACCTACCAGGCCTACTTCAACGACACCGGCATCCGCACCCTGAACGTCCTGGAACTGCAGAACGGGGTGTATGGCCGCGACTTCCAGTTCTGGGTCTTCGCCGCCTTCTTCGTCGCCTTCGCGGTGAAGGTGCCGATGTTCCCGTTCCACACCTGGCTGCCCGATGCCCACGTCGAGGCCCCAACCGCGGCCTCGGTCATCCTGGCGGCGGTCATGCTGAAGATGGGCGGCTACGGCCTGCTCCGCTTCAACCTGCCGCTCTATGAGCTGGCCACCGAGGACTGGGCGCCGATCATCATCATCCTCTCGATCATCGGCATCCTCTACGGCGCCTTCGTCGCCCTCGTCCAGCCGGACATGAAGAAGTTAATCGCCTATTCGTCGGTCAGCCACATGGGCTTCGTCACGCTCGGCATCTTCGTCATGAACCTCCAGGGGATGGAGGGGGCGATGATGGTGATGTTGGCCCACGGCTTCAACACCGGCGCCCTCTTCCTCCTCGTCGGCGTCGTCTACGAGCGGGCCCATACCCGCCAGATCAGCGCCTTCGGCGGCCTCGCCACCCGGATGCCCGTCTACTCGGCCTACTTCACCCTCTTCATGTTCGCCAGCATCGGGTTGCCGGGCCTCTCCGGCTTCGTCGGCGAGTTCCTGGTCGCGCTCGGCGCCTGGGACTACAACCCGGTTGCGGCCCTCTTTACCTTCGCGGTCGTGATCTTCGCCGCCTGGTACATGATGTGGATGTTCCAGCGGATCATCTTCGGCCGCGCCCCGGGCGAGGCCCCGGATCCGCACGACGGCGAGCTCACCCCCGAGGAGCGCGAGGAACTCGCCACCCTGGCCGCCCACGGTGGCCACGGGCACGGCGCACGGTGGTCATGGACATGCAGCCCCGCTGCCCGTCAGCGGCGGCTCCCACGAGCATGCTGGGTCGGGCGCTCCCCGCGATACCGACCCTTCCGGCACCCAGGACATCCCCGACGTCACGAGCGACGCGGACCGGATAGAAGCCGCCGCCCAACACGTCGAGGACGCGCACGCCGGGCACGCTGATGCGGCCACGACGACCACGGCGGCCTGACCCTGGACAAGGACCTGACCCGCAAGGAGAGTGCTGACGCTCTTCCCGCTCGCCGTCGCGACCATCGTCTTCGGCGTCTACCCGAAACCGCTCTTCGATATCATCGAGCCGTCGTTGCAGCGCATCCTGGCGCCGTTCATCTAGGAGCAATCCCCGGGATGAACGGACGAGCCGATGCCGCGTAAGATTCGTGAGTTGAAGTCGGCGCTCCGGCGGGCAGGATTCGTCTGGCGCCCGGCAAAGGGTAGTCACACCTACTGGTATCACCCGGAGGCGCCGCATATCTACCTCACGCTGCCCGGGAACGACGGTGACGATGCCCGTCGCTACCTCGAACAAAAGGTCGATGAGGCGATCGAAGAGGTCCGACGGTTCAAGGAGCAACGGCCATGACCGCGACGCGGCGAGATATTCATTACACCATGATCATCCGGTGGGATCCGACGGGACAGCATCTTCGTCGTCTCGGTGCCTGAGCTCCCCGGCTGCATGACCCATGGCGAAACCTACGAAGAAGCGATTGCTCAAGGGCAGGATGCGATCGAGGGCTGGTTAGAGGTCGCGGAGGCGGACGGGAAGACGCCGCCGCCACCGCGCTACTTCGACGATGCGACATCAAACTCTTCAGCCAGGAAGCATGTGACCGCATAGTCACGCCAGTTGGGCAGCAGGGGAGCACGTCGGATGCCGTTGGAGCTGAATCTCAGTAACCCGGAATGGAGCCTGCTGGTTCCGCAGTTGATCGTCTTCGGGCTGGGCGATGGTCCTGCTCTTTGCGGACGCCTTCCTGCCGAAGGAGCAGCACTTCACCGTCCTGACGGGCGTCTCCATCCTCGGCTACGCCGCGGCGATGGTGGCGCTCTACTGGCAGGACGACAAGAACGAAGCGACCTTTAGCGGGATGTTCCGCTCCGACGGCCTGACCGTCTTCCTCTCGCTGATCATCCTCTCCGCCGCGATCCTGACGGTGATGGTCTCGGCCACCTACATCGAGACCCTCGAAGGGCGGATGCCGATCGGCGAGTTCTACCTGCTGCTCGCCTTCTCGGTCCTCGGGGCGCTGATCACGTGCCGCCTCCGGCGATCTGGTGATGATCTTCGTCGGCATCGAGCTCTCCTCCCTCGCCACCTACGTCCTCACCGCCTTCGCCAAGCGCCGCGTCACCTCGATCGAAGGCGCCCTGAAGTACTTCCTCCTCGGCATCTTCGCCTCCGCGATCCTCGCCTACGGCATGGCCTGGATCTACGGCTCGTCCGGGGCGACCAACCTCGACCAGATCGCCTACAGCCTCGAGACCGCCGTTTCCGGCGAAGAGTTCCTCGATGCCTCCCTCCTCCTCGGCCTCCTCCTCCTGATCGTCGGCCTCGGCTTCAAGATGGCGGCGGTCCCGTTCCACTTCTGGACGCCGGACGCCTACGACGGCGCCCCGACCCCCGTGACCGCCTTCATGTCGGTCGTGCCGAAGGCGGCCGCCTTCGCCGCCACGATCCGGATTCTGGTCCAGGGCCTTGGCCCCCTGCGCGACGACTGGAAGGATCTCATTGCCGTCCTCGCCCTCCTGACGATGGCCTTCGGCAACGTGGTCGCCATCTCCCAGCGCAACATCAAGCGCCTCCTGGCCTACTCCTCGATCGCCCACACCGGCTACATGCTGGTCGGCCTCGCCGCCTACGAGGCCACCGGTTCCTTCGACGCCGGCACCGGGGCGATCGGCGACCAGGGCATTTCCGCGCTGCTCTACTACATCCTGGCCTACACCTTCATGAACATCGGCGCCTTCGGCGTCGTCGCCTGGCTGCAGCACCGCGGCCGCGGCGATGACGCTGGACGACTTCGCCGGCCTGGCCAGCACCCAGCCGCTGGCGGCGGCGGCGATGACGGTCTTCCTCGTCTCGCTGATGGGCGTGCCGCCCTTGCTCGGCTTCTACGCCAAGTACTACGTCATCCTGGCGGCGATCGACGCCGACCTGCTCTGGCTGGCGATCGCGGTGGTGGTCCTCTCGGCGGTCAGCGCCTTCTACTACCTGCGGATCGTGGCGGTGATGTACTTCGACGAGCCGGTGCGCATTCCCCGCCCGGCCACCACCACGCTGCTCAACATCGGCATCGCCGGCATGGTCGTCGCCACCCTCGTCCTCGGCATCTTCTCCGACCCGATCGTCGAGCTGGCCGACCGCTGGAGCGGGGCGCTGACGGTGGCGTCGAATTTGGCGAGCCGTTAGGCGGGAAGGCGGGCGCCGCTTGGCGACGCCTGACGGGTACGATCGGAAGCTGGGACCCCGTCCCGGCAAGCGCCCGGGGCTAAGACCGGCTACCTCCACGAAGCCGGCTAAGGACCGGCTAGAAGAGGAATCCTTGCTTGCCGACCGCCGCCCCCGTTCTCAGCCGCTTTCGTGGGCTTATCTCACTAGCCCGGGGTCTTTAGCCCCGGGCGACGCCGGTCCGGTGCCGCCCATGGTCCAACAGGTCAACCACCCCTCTCATGATCCGCGGCGACCTCACCAACCTGCGCGCCATCGACCGGGCCGACGACGGCCTGCTCTACCGCTGGCTGAACGATCCCGCCTTGATGGCCGGTTGGGGTGTGCCCGACCAGACGCTCTCGCGAACCGAGGTCCAGCGCCGGATCGAGGGCTACCTCGAGGAAGAGCGGACTCTGGGCCGTCCGGCCGCCCTGATCGTCGAAGACCTGGACGGCAATCCCGTCGGGCTGGTCGTCCTCGGCCGGTACTCCGCCACCGCCGCCTCGACCGAACTCTCGATCCTGATCGCCGGTCCCGACCGCTGGGGCCAGGGTCTGGGCGGCGACGCCCTCGGCGCCGTCATCGCCGCCTGCTTCGACGCCTGGAACCTCAACCGCGTCTGGCTCCGCGCCGAAGCCGACAACGCCCGCGCCCACCGCCTCTACGCCCGCCTCGGCTTCACCCACGAAGCGACCCTCCGCGATGCCACCTACCGCGACGGCGAATACGTCGATGTCCTGGTGTATGGGCTGCTGCGGTCGGACGCGCGACCCTGAGGGAGTCTGATCGTCGTCTGTCCCGGTACGTGAGCGGCGCGGTTGCTTTGCTCTTTTTCGACGCTTGTCCCGTGCGCCTTGTTGACGGACGTCATCTCAGGGGTCGATGATGCCGCCGCCGATGTCGGCGCGTCTGGGGCGCTGCCAATCCTTGCTCCGTCCGACACTGCCGATCCTCGGAGTGCTCTGCCGACTCCGCTCGCCCGGCTGATTGGCCGGGAGCGAGAGATCGACGAGCTCCGTGCGCTGCTCCTCGACGAAGGAGTTCGGCTCCTGAACCTTACCGGACCCGGTGGTGTTGGGAAGACGAGGGTAGCGATTGAACTCGCCACATCGGTATCCTCGGTCTGCGCGTCTCGTGACGGCACGCGGTTCGTTCCCCTCGCTCCGGTGGCCGATCCGGGTCTGGATGCCCATTCCATCGCCCGCGCGATCGGCAGAGGCGATGTTGGCGATGGCAACCTGATCGGGCAACTCAAGGCGGCGCTCGACGGCCGGCACCTGCTGCTGGTGATCGACAACTTCGAACAGGTCGTCGACGCGGCCCCTGTGCTCGCCGACCTGCTGACATCCTGCCCACATCTCGTCGCGCTGGTGATCAGCCGCGTTCGTCTGCGCGTCTCAGGGGGCGGGAATACTCAATCGCTCCCCTTACCTTGCCATCCGACGGAGAGGCGGAGGCAACGGGCGCATACGACCTGGCGAGATCGTCCGGGGCGGTACACCTGTTCGTTGAGCGCGCGCGGGCGACGACGGCCGGTTTTGATCTGACCCAAGAAAACGCGGCGCACATTGTGGGTATCAGCTGTCGCCTGGATGGATTGCCGTCCGGCATCAGCGGCTTCTCCGGTGCCTACGAGCGATTCGAGCGAGCAGGATCCCGACATTTTGACTCGCATGCTGCTCGGCATTGTGCCGTATGTCAAAAAGTCATGTGTGTCCACCCCAAACGGTCGCTTTGCCGAGGGTGACGGACCGACGAGGCACTAACACTTGACATGCGTGAAGTTTAGTTATAAACTCATGTCTAGTCCTAAACCAAGGAGGCTCCATGACCGCCATCCTCTCCCCCCCAACCAACGAACAAGCCCGCATCGCCGCCCCACCAGAAAGCCCCTCAACCAGACCCGCCGTCGTCACCTGGATGCGCCTGGCCAGGGTCTTCAAGGAGATCGACCGCCGCACCGCCGACCACCTGCGGTTTTACGATCTGTCCGTTGCCCAATTCGACGTGCTCGCCCAGGTCGGGGCCCACGAGGGCATCACCCAGCAGGAGCTGGCAAACGTCTTGCTGGTCACCAAGGGGAACGTCACCCAGTTGTTGGACAAGATGGAGACGCGCGGCCTGGTCGAGCGCCGGCCCGCTCGCACCGGCCGCGGCAACCATCTCTACCTCACCCCCGCCGGCTGGGAACTCAACCGGCGCGCCGTTCCCGCCCAGGAAGCCCTCGTCGCCGCCTGTTGGGCTGCGCTCGATCCCGCCGAGATCCGCGCTGTCGATCGATCCCTCCGCACCCTGAGCCGCTCACTCGATGCGTTACCCCCGTTCGATCCGACCGCTCTATCCGCTTCCACGCAATCTCCAGAGGAGGAACCATCCCGTGGCTGAACAAACCGTCTCCCCGTCTCCCCGTCTCGCACGGAGCCCCGTCTCGCACGGAGCCGCGTCTCCGTTCGTCACCGAAGGCTTCCACCACGTGACCATGGTCGCGCGAGACGCCCAGCGCACCCTCCACTTCTACCGCGACATCCTCGGCTTCGGCCTGGTCAAGAAGACCGTCAACTTCGACGTGCCCGACACCTACCACCTCTACTTCGGCGATGCCGCCGGCGCTCCCGGCACCCTCCTGACCTTCTTCGAGTGGCCCCAGGCCCCGCGCGGCGCCTGGGGCGTCGGCGGAGTCCACCACGTGGCCATGGGCGTCGCCGACGCCGACCAGCAGCTGAAGTGGAAGCGCTGGCTCAACGACCACGGTGTCGCCGTCTCCGGCCCGTACGAGCGCGGCTACTTTAAGAGCATCTACTTCCAGGACCCCGACGGCCAGATTCTCGAAATCGCCACCGACGGCCCCGGTTTCGCCATCGACGAGCCCGCCGATTCCCTCGGCAGCTCGTTGCTCCAGCCCAAGGTCAGCCAGTTGCCCCAGGGTCGTAACGAGGGCGACATCGCCCTGATGACCCACCCGGATCCTGTCCGCCACATCGACCCCGCCATGGCCCTGCACGGCATCCACCACGTCACCGGCCACACCGACGACCTGGGCGCAGCCGGCGACTTCTACGAGCAGGCCCTCGGCCTCCGCCTGGTCAAGCGCTCGGTCAACCAGGACGACCCGGACACCCTCCACTACTTCTGGGCCAACTACGACGGCCAGACGGTCAAGGAACACTCGGACATGACCCTCTTCGGCTGGCCCTCCAACGCCCGCCGTTCCCGCGAGGGCGTCGGCCAGACCCACCACGTCGCCTACCGGGCGAAGGACGAGGAGCAACAGCTCGCCTGGCGGGAGCACCTGCTCGGCCTGGGCCTCCAGGTCTCCCCGGTGATGGACCGCTCCTACTTTCGAAGCATCTACTTCCGCTCCCCGGACGGCCTCCTCGTCGAGATCGCCACCGACCCGCCCGGCTTCGCCGTCGACGAGGACCCCGCCTCCCTCGGCCAATCCCTCAAACTCCCCGCCTGGCTCGAACCCCGCCGCGATGAGGTCGAGAAGGGGCTCAAGCCGCTGTCATGAGACGTGAGGCGTGAGACGTGAGACGTGAGTAAAGAACGTCATCCTGAGCCTGCGAAGGATCTTGGTGCTTCAGCGCCTCCGTGCTCGTTCCCGAACGCGAGACCGCGCGGGCGGCGACAAAGGCCGTAAACGGCCAAGATCCTTCGCTCCGCTCAGGATGACGAGGTTTGCTCGGCTCCTGGCTCTCGCTACTCACGACTCACGACTCACGACTGACGTCTCGGAAAGGACCCACTATGCTCGACTACGACCTCAGCCTTCCCGCCAACGTCGCCGACGACGCCCCGGTGATCGTGCTGCTCCATGGCCGCGGCAGCAACAAGGGCGACCTGATGGGCCTCCGCCCCGGGTTGCCGCCGGATGCCATCGTCGTCACGCCCCAGGCCCCGTTCCCCGGCGCGCAGTGGGGCTACGGCGGCGGCTGGGCCTGGTACCAATTCCTGGGGGGCACCATCCCGGAGCCCGAAACCTTCCTCGCCGGTCAGGCGGAACTGGAACACTTCCTGACGAACCTGCCCCAGATCCTGCCGGTCCGTCCTGGCCCGATCGTGATCGGCGGCTTCTCCCAAGGGGCGACCAGCAGCCTGGCCTACGCCCTGCATCACCCGGGGACGTTTGCCGGGGTCCTGATCTTCAGCGGCTTCCTGGCGGATCACCCCAGCGTCGCCGCCACGCCGGAAACGGTCGCCGGCACCCGCTTCTTCTGGGGCCACGGCCTCAGCGACCCGATGATCTCCCACGCCTTCGGCGAGCAGGGCCGCGCCGCTCTTCGTGCCGCCGGCGCCGACCTCACCACGGGCGACTATCCCATCGGCCACTGGATCGAACCCGGCGAACTCAACGACGCCTCAACCTGGCTGAGCGACGTCTTCTCCAGTGTTGCCGCAAAATAACCGGTACCGTTGAATGGGCAAAGCTGGCCGGATGGGCGCGCGGCCCGTCCGGCTCTGGCACATCGGGTACGCACAGGCGGGCCCCGGGGGTAATGCCCTGGCCCGTGCGGTTTTCGCTGACCCGGTGCGATGTTCGCGCCCCGACAGGACGGATTTCATGCCTGACCAGTCGCCGCTTCCGCCGGTTCCGAAGCTCGACGCGATTGGTTTGGTGCGACGGCTCAATGCGCTTCCCGGCATCAAGCTGGATTTCGTCGGCGCTGCTCGCGGAGGCGAGGTCGGCGCGGCCTTCGTGCGCTGGCCCGACGGGCGACAGGGCGTCCTCACCCGCGGCCCGGAAGACCTGGCGGCGCTGGCTCGGACCGAGGATCTCCTGGAACTGGCGCGGGCTCAAGCCATTCCCTGTCCCCGCTACGATCTCGTCCGGGATCTGCCCGGTGAAGGCGTCGTTGTCGTCCAGGAGCGGTTGCCCCGCGGACCGCCGCGCCGGATCGACGATCGCCTGATCACCGCGATGCTCGCGGTCAGCGACCGGTTCGCCGGGCTGCTCATCTCCCGGCCAGACGTCCCCCCGCTCGATCTCTACCTCACCCAGAGCGGTCCCGGCTTTTGCCTGCACGAATCGCTCGAACGCTACGACGCCCGGACCCGCCGCCTGCTGGGCTGGATCAGGGACGTCGGTCGTCACTCGGCAGCGGTGATGACCGGGCCCGATCTTGTCCACGCCGACTTCCATTTCGGGAACGTGCTGGTGGACGATGCGGGGGCGATTACCGGTGTTGTGGATTGGGGCGATGCGGGCCGTGGCGACCGGCGGTTTGGCCTGGTCACGTTGGCGTTCGACCTTGGCTGGGGCATGCGGTTCAGCCCCTCCTCCTACGAGCAGGTGACTCCTGCCGGCGTGGCGGCCGTCTGGGCCCGCCTCGATGCCATGGACGCCGGCGCCCTGCGCGCATTCTGGGCGCACATGAGCCTGCGCATGGTGGACTGGGCCATCCGGCACCAGACGGCCGAATCGGTCGACCACTACCTCGCCTTCGCGTCATCCCGATTCGGCCCGTCGCTGACATCCTGACGCCACCAGCCGGTTCGGGTTGGGGTTCGGCGCCAATGGCCCTACCCGCCACCCCCGAACCGGCTCTGGACGCACGGCCACCGGCACGGCAAGGTAAGGTCCGATCATGCCCCATCCACCGGAGGACCCAGCCATGGCGACATCGACAGTCCCCACCAGCGCCCTCGACCTGACCGCCCTCGGCAACGTTCCCCAGACCTACCGGCACGAGTGGCGAGTCTCCACGCCCCAGGAGCCGATTGTCATCCCCGGCAACCCCGGCGGCATCTTCAAGTGGTATCACGTCCACCGCGACGGGGTGCCGGTGCCCGAGGACCTGGACGCCCTGGCCCGGAAGACGATCACGGAGGACGCGACCGCCGGGAAATGGGACCTCTCCTACGGCCTCAACATCGCCCAGATCCACGTCAGCACCACCCACGCCTTCCTGATTCCGGGCGTCTGGCGCGGCCACCAGGAGCTGTGGCAGCGTCCCTACTGGCTCGACCTGGCTAAAGGCGCCCCCTTCATCCGGGTCGACATGACCGGCGAGGACGCCCCCGCCGCCTGCGTCTGGGAACTTGGCGTCATCTGCCACGAGCGCATGGTCTGGCACCGCTACCTCTTCTCCGCCCGCGACGCCGCCGCCAAACACGCCTGGCTCACCGATACTTACGCCGGCCCCGTCTAAACCCGCGTTCCCCACCTTCCCGGAAGCCGGACGCCGAACGCCGGACGCCGCTATTCCTCCCCAACCCTCTCGAAAAACCCCGGATCCCCCGGCATATCCTCCAGCCGGACCGTCATCCCCGTCCCGCCTGGGCCGATCTCGAAGATTACCCCCGCGTTCGGCGCCGGCGGTTCCGGGAAGGGCACGTAGGTAAAGACGTCCCGGTCCCAGTGGGTCAGCGGCTTAACCTCCGGCCCCGGCCCGATGTGCAGTTCCAGGCCGTCGCCCGCCTCGACGATTTCGATCTCACCGAAGTAGTCGTTGCGGTAGGTGCCGGTGTAGGCCTCGCTCGCCAGCGCGGGCGTTGGGTTCGCCGCGGGCGACTCGTAGCTCTCGCCGATCGCGGCGAACGAGTCGTAGAGCCCCTGGAACAGCCCATCCCAGATGTCCATCCAGGCCTGGGTGATGCTGCCGTGCTCGACCAGGTCGAAGAAGCTGGTGGCGATCCCTTCCGGGGCGCCGGAGGGAAACGCGTTCGCCAGCACCACGATCCCCAGCGACTCCGCCGGGTGGAGCCGCACCGTCGTCCGGGCGCCAAGGGAGAAGGCCCCCGCGTGGCCGTAGATCGTCCGCCCCCTGTCGTCGGTGCTCACGTTCCAGCCGAGCCCGTAGAACTGGAACGCACCGTACTGCAGGTCGCGTCCGTTCAGGATGTGCGGCGTCAGGATCTCGGCGATGGCGTCCGCCGGGATGATCTCCTCGCCCCCGACCGTCCCTTCGCCCAGGATGAGCCGGACCCACTCACCCAGATCCCGCGCAGAGGTGCTCACTCCGCCCGCCGGTGACTGCGGATCGGCGTCGCGAGTAAAGCGGGCACCCCAGGAGTTTGGCGTCCCGTTCTCGTCCAGCACATGGATCAGGGCCCTGTTGGCCACCGAGTTGAAATCGTCGTTCCGCGAGGAAGACGAGTTCATCCCTAGCGGCGCGAAGACCTGGCTGGCGGTCACCTCTTCCCAGGCCATTCCGGCCCCGGTCGCCGCCGCCTCTCCCCCCAGCGTCATGCCGAAGTTGGAATAGGCGTAGGTACTCCGCGGGCTGCTCGCCAGGTCGAGGTAGCGCAGGCGGTGCAGGATCTCCGGCCGCTCGAACCCGTACGCCTCCAGGTCGTCGCCGGCGGTCCCCGGCAGGCCGGTGCGGTGGCAGAAGCAGTCGCGGATCGTGATCTCGTTCGTCGCCCAGACGTCGGAGAAGCGGAAATCGGGCAGGTGGTCGATCACCAGATCGTCCCACCCGACCAGCCCCTTCCCGACCAGCCCCGCGAGCGCGGTCGCGGAGATCGGCTTGGAGAGCGAGGCGATCTGGAAGACGGTGTCGGCGTCGACCGGCTCGCCGGTGGCCGTATCCCGCACCCCGAATCCGCCCGTGTAGACCACCTCGTCTTCGTGGACCACCGCCAGGGAGATCCCGGGCACCCGGCCACTGGCGACCGTCTCCTGGATCAGGGTTTCCAGCTCCGCAATCGCGGCGGTGACGCTCGCTCGATCGATCACCGCGCCGGTCTCGCTCGCCGGTGTGGCCTCCTGAGCGGATGCCTGGCGAACGCCTCGGCCCGCCAGCCCTGTCACCCCGGCGGCCCCAGCGGCGATGGCCCCGGTCCGGAGCAGATCCCGCCTGGATTGGCGGGCGAATTTTGCTAGGCGTCGGGTCGTGTGCAGATCGGTGCCGATCAAAGCCATCCGTGTCCCCTTTGCGCGAATCTCTGTCCGGAACGTGCCGCCGTGTGCCCTGGGCAGGGTGGACGGTCGCGTTCCCCCGTCCGTTCTTGCCTTGAGGCACGCCGGTCTGCTCGCAGTATGGCTATCTTGCATGGGCAAGTCGTCCGTGAACCTACGGGATTCGCCTCCAACGTGTACCCATTTTGCCCGCCGGGGCATATCCGTACCGCGCCCAGCTGTCTCAGAAAACGAGAGCCGCTATTTCTTCCAGGAGTCAGGTCGAGGGAACGAAGGTGCTCACACCCCATCCCAAGACATCATGCTTTTTCGCCGTCTACTTCGCGCGGGTTAGCCCACGGATACCGATGATCCAGGAGTACCAGCCTGCTCCCGTGCCGCCACGACCTCGTGCATATGGCGTTCGGCCCAGGCCGAGACCGCCGAGAGCGGTTCGATCAGGGTGGCTCCGAGCGGGGTAAGGCGATACTCCACCATCGGCGGCACCACCGGGTGGACCGTACGCTCCACCAACCCATCGCGCTCCAGCGAGCGTAGGGTCTGGGTCAGCATCTTCTGCGAGATGCCCTCGACCGTGCGCCGCACCTCTCCGTAGCGCCGAACCCCATCCGCCAGCGCCTTGATCACTAGCATCGTCCATTTGTCGGCAACCAGGTCCAGCGCCTGACGCGACGGGCACCCGGCGAGGAGTACGTTGCCGGGTCGTACCGTCTCTCCCACCCGATCCTCTCCTGAAGAACCAAACCTGCCCATTCAACCACGAACCTCGCGGTGCGTCTGGCACCTTCTGGTGCCTACTGTACACCCGC
The DNA here is from genome assembly GCA_963724285.1 of uncultured Chloroflexia bacterium. Taxonomy (GTDB): domain Bacteria; phylum Chloroflexota; class Chloroflexia; order Thermomicrobiales; family UBA6265; genus CAVRUD01. The sequence goes on from CAVRUD010000032.1 coordinate 202,543, forward strand.
CCCGCTCGTCACTAGAGTTGGATCAGCCAGTGGGCGCCAATTCCCGACCGTTATCCGCCGTGCGTCCGAGAGGATCCCCGCCAATGCCCGCAGCGTTCTCCCCAACTCCTATGCGCTTTGGACTCTTCGCCGTCAACATGGGCGCCTGCCTCGACCCGGCCGCCGCGATCCGGATTGCGGTCCTGGCCGAGGAACTCGGGTTCGATTCCCTCTGGGCGGGAGAGCACGTCGTCCTGCCCGATCCCCGGGTGCCGCCGTCACCCATGGACCCAGACGACCCGATCCTCGACCCCATCGTGGCCCTCACCTTCGTTGCCGCCCACACGAGCCGGGTGCTGCTCGGGACGGGCATCATCATCCTGCCGCAGCGCAACCCGCTGGTCCTGGCGAAAGAACTGGCGAGCCTGGACGTCCTCTCGGGAGGACGCCTCCTCTTCGGGGCGGGGGTGGGCTACCTGGAGCCGGAGTTCCGGGCGCTCGGCGTGCCCTTCGCGGACCGTGGCCCCCGCACCGACGATGCCCTGGCGGCGATGCGGGCAATCTGGCGGGGCGAAACCTCCTACGCCGGCCGCTTCACCTCGTTCGCCGGGGTTCGCGCAGAGCCCCGGCCGTCTTCCCGCCCGGGTGGGCGCCTCATGCCGCTCGTAATCGGCGGTCACTCCCCGGGGGCGTACCGCCGCGCGGTCGAGCAGGCGGACGGCTGGTACGGCTTCGCCCTCGATGTTGACGCCACGGCCCGCTCCCTGGCCGGCCTCCGTACCGCCGCTGCATATTCGACCCGTCCCCCGGATCTGGGCGAACTGGAGATTAGCGTCACCCCCCGCGGCCCGCTCAACCAGGAAACCGTCGCCCAATTCGCCGCCCTCGGCGTCCATCGCCTGATTGTGCAACCGCCGCACGGCCTCGACGAGGCGGATCTGACCCGATTTGTCCACCAGCTCGGCGAGGACCTCATCCCCGCCCGCTGACGCCGACACACACCGCCGTGCAGCGCACTCCAGTCGCATTCGACAAACACCCACCGCCCCACGTACAACGGCCTACGACACGCCGCCGTCCTCCCCCTTCCCCCTGCCCTTCCTTACGAGTGGGCGGCAGTCTAGTCGCGAAACGCTCGTTCAGGATCGCGGCGCACGTGGAGGATGCGCGAGACCACGAGTTCAGTCTCCGAGAGACGATGGATGATGACATGCTGGCCAACAACGTACGCCCGCACTCCCTCACCGAGATCGTCCCGTACCCGGCCAAGGGACGGAAACTCGGCCAACTCCCTGCACGCTCGGTACATTCTCGCTCTGTACGACTCTGCCCGATCTGCGTCCCAGGTTTGGATCGTGTTTTCGAGGATGTCAGTCAGATCATCTTCAGCGTCGTGAGAGAGCCGCAGGCTACGGCCTGACGGCATCTTTCACCGGCTTCCCCCGCCGGGCGTTCTCCCGCGCGCGCGCCATGATCAGGTCCATCCGCTCCGGCGTGAGCTCGACGCTCTCTCCTCGCTCGACCTGCGCGAACCCTTCCGCAACCTCAGCCCGGAGTTCCTGGGCGCGTCGATCGTGCGCTTCCATCAAACGCAGCGCGTCCGTAACGACATCGCTCGCGTCGGCGTACTCTCCGGACTCAACATTCTCCCGGATCATCGCCTCAAACTTCGGATCCAGGTGGACCTGCATGACCGTCGCTCCTTCCGTCCCACCGTTCCAGTGGAACCGATGGAACCCGGAACGTGAGTCCTATTCCGTCAGCCCCATTTGCCGGGCAATCACGTACTTGCAGATCTCGCTGGTGCCCTCGCCGATGGTCAGGATCTTGGCGTCGCGGTAGAACCGGGGCACCGCCGACTCCTCGATGTAACCGAAGCCGCCGTGGATTTGCAGGTTCTCCTCGGCCGCCCGGACCGCCACCTCGGAGGCGAACAGCTTGGCGATCGCCGCCTCCTGGGTGAAGGGCTGGCCCGCTTCCTTCAGCGCCGCCGCCCGGTAGGTCAGCAGCCGGGCCGCCTCGATCTGGGCTTTCAATTCGGCCAGCTTGAAGTGGATCGCCTGCTGCCGGGCGATCGGCGCGCCAAAGGCCACGCGCTCCTTGGCGTAGGCCATTGCCTGCTCCAGGGCACCCTGCGCCAATCCGACCGACATGGCCGCGATCCCGATCCGGCCCCCGTCCAGCGGCGTCAGGAAGACCCGTGCCCCTTTTCCGAGCGGGCCAAGCAGGGCATCGTCCGGCACTTTGCAGTCGGTGAAGACCAGCTCGCGCGTATCGGAGGCGTGCCAGCCGAGCTTCCGGTAGGGTTTTTGGGGCTCGTAGCCCGGGGTACCGTTCGGCACGATGAAGGCGCTGAGGGCGGTCTTGCCCTCTACCTCGGTCTGGGCAGTGACGATGCAGAAGGCGCTCAGCTCGTTGCCGGCGTTGGTGATAAAGGCCTTGGTGCCGTTGATCACCCAGCTTTCGCCATCGCGCCGGGCGCTGGTTTTCGCCGCGCGGACATCGGAGCCGCTCCCCGGCTCGGTGCTGCCGAAGGCGCCCAGATGCTCGCCCTGGGCAAGCGGCACCAGCCACCGCTGCTTCTGCTCCTCGGTCCCGAACTGCAATACGGGCTCGCCCGCGATCGAGACATTCGCCCCGACCGTCACCGCCACCGACGAGTCGAACCGGGCCAGCTCCTCGACGACAACCGCCTGGGCGAGCGCCCCGGCGCCCAGGCCGCCGTACTCCTCCGGGAACGCAACGCCCATCGCCCCGAGTTCGCCGAGCTTGCGGATCACGTCGACCGGAAAAGTGTGGTGCTCGTCCCACTCCGCCGCGTGGGGCGCGATCTCGCTCTCGGCGAACTCGCGGATCGTATCGCGCAGGGCGATCTGGTCGTCGGTGAGTTCGAAGGCGGACGGAACCTGGGGGCTCGCAGCGGTTGCAACCATGATCATCCTCCACGGTGAGGCACCGGCCGCCACGTCGCGGCCCGCATGGCGAAAGTGTACCCCTGCTTCTCGGCTACACTCCCCTCACCCATATCACTATCGCTGTTTCGCGTGTCTCTCATCTGGGTGAGGGCCAACTGAGCAGCGTCTCGGACGATCGCTGAGAAGGTGAGACCATGCCAGTCACAGGCCGAACAGGTCGAGAAGGTGCTGAGCTCGTCGTCTTCCCGAACGACATCGCTGAGACAGGCTTCATTTCTCGTGGTCTGTCGGCGAAGACATAGGCCGAGATTATCGACGAGCGTGACATCTCCAGGCGGTCTTCCCGAAGGATCACCAGCGAGTGCTCCAGATCGATCGTCTCGGCATGACGGGCGAAGAAGTCGGCGAGCACCTGATTGATAGCCGGGATGTTCCGGAGGCGGGTAGGGAGATCGAGATAGATGGTGCCGATATCTCGATGCGGTGCATCCAGAAAGTAATCGCTGTAGTCTCGACCCAACGTGATGATGACCCGCCTTAGGCGACGGGCCAGCGCGATCACCTCGTGGTCGGGCAGCTCTCCACGTCGCTGTCCCTGGAGTGAGGTGACATCACGTTGAACCTGGTTCGCGAGAAACCGGGCCACCCGGGGCGAGAGATTCGCATGGCCGAATGTGGCCTCGCGACGCCACGTTGATCCTGGTGCGCGAGCAACCGGGGCACTCGGGGGAGGCGTCCAGGAGGAATCTGGCCACGCGACGCCTTTACCAGCTGCGGACTTCGGTCCGCAGCTGCTCCTGAGCGGCAAAAGCCATGGAACCGGGCTTGCGGCGCGTGTGGGCATGAGCAAGCCCCTGGTCCCCGACGAACTGTGGGGCACGATCGAACCGTTGTTGCCGACGGAGCCGCCGAAACCCAAGGGCGGGCGGCTTCGACATCCTCGATCGGTCAGGTCGGGATAGTCTTCGTGATCAAGACCGGGCCGCCCTGCGAGGAACTCCACCAGGAGATGGGCTGCGGCTCGGGCATGACCTGCTGGCGGCGGCTGCGCGACTGGCAGGATGGCGGGGTGTAGGGAGAAGTTGACGCGGGCGGTGATGGATCGGTCTCGGGGCAGCTGACCAGAACGCCTGGGAACGCGCGTGCCTCGACAGCGCCAGTGTCCCGGCAAAAAGGGGGGCCAGCAGACCGGACCGGACCCGACGAACCGCGGCAAACCGGGCACGAAGCGCCATCTTGTGGTCGACCGGCGCGGCACCCCGCTTGCCGCGCTCCTGACCGGGGCCAACCGCCACGACAGCGTCTCTTTCGGAGCCCTCCATCGACGAAATCCCGACGATCACGCGGTACACCGGTCCAGCGGCGCACGTGCCCGGCGAAGCTGCTCGCCGACAAGGCTTACCATTGCCCGCGCTGCCGCCGGGTTACGGTTGACGCGGGCGGGGCATCAAGGTCCGGATCGCTGTCAAAGGCATCGACTCCAGCGCCCGGCTCGGCCGTCACCGCTGGGTGGTGGAGCGGACGTTCGCTTGGCTGTACCAGTCGCGCCTCATGCTCCTCCTCTACGAGCCGCCAGACATCCACGTCGCCTTCCTCTCCCTCGGCGCCGCTCGTAGAGGAGGAGCATGAACGATCCGGCCGCCCCGATCGTGTGGACCCCAGAGCCAACCCCATTGACATCGTCGACTACTCCCCGGAGTGGCCGGGCTCTTTCCGTGCCGTTGCCGAGCCGCTCCGCATCGCCCTCGGCGAGACCGCCCTCCGGATCGACCACATCGGCTCGACCGCCATTCCCGGCCTCGCCGCGAAGCCGATCATCGACATCCAGGTCTCCGTCGCGTCCTTCGAGCCGTTCGACCCCATTTGCCGCCCGCTCAAGCGCCTTGGTTACGTCTGGCGAGCCGACAACCCCGATCGTACGAAGCGCTACTTCCGCGAGCCGCCCGGCAGTCCACGCACCCACGTCCACGTCCACGTCCGCGAGCACGGGAGCTGGAGCGAGCGGTTCGCGCTCCTCTTCCGGGACTACCTGCGAAGCCGCCCTGACCTGGCCGACCGCTACGCGGCCGTCAAGCGCGACCTGGCAGAACGGTACCGCGACGATCGTTCGGGGTACACGGACGCCAAGAACCCCTTCATCTGGGCCGTGACGGCCGAGGCGAGCGATTGGTCGCAGGCCATCGGCTGGGAGCCGGGTCCCTCGGACGCGTGAGCCTGCCTAGACGAATCCACCTCAAGCCGGTACGCGCTTAGGTGATATTTGCGATCACATTCATGGTCATGTTTTCGGTATTTAGCGCGGAGGCGGGTATGGCGCTCACAACTGCTCACACGAACGAAGAGACGCTCCGTCCTCATGCGGACCATATCCTCGAAGAGGCTCATCAGCGAGCCGTGACCGCCACTCCGGCTGAGATGGCGAGCCATCTCCAGGAACTCCTGGGCCAGAAACTGACGGCGCTCATGGCGGGCGTCGAAAATCCTAAGACCGTCGGGAAATGGGCTCGCGGCCAGGAACCCCATCCGACCAACCTGGATCGTATCCGTGACACGTTCCAGATCGCTACGCTGCTTGAGCTCGCGTCGTCGCGCCAGACGGTACGATCGTGGTTGATGGGGATGAATCCATCGCTCGATGACCGCGCCCCGGCGCTAGTTCTGGCCGATGAGCCCGAAGCGGCGCCGCAAGTCATGCGCGCCGCCCGGGGTTTCCTCGCCCACGGCTGATGGGAATCCGGCTCGCCGTTCCCGGAGACACGACACTTTATCGGATCGGCCGGCCGCCGGATCCTCTCGCCTGGCCCAAGCAACGCGGAGTCTGCGCCAAGGGTTCCACACCGCGCGCTAGCCCGAGACCGGAAATCCCGGGCTGTTGAACAGATCGGCGAAGATCTCCAACGGAAATCTTGGGTAGGAGCCGAAAACCTGGAAGACGCCGCTCAACTCGTTGATTGTGGCCAGTGACTCGGCGACGACCGGATCTGTCCGGTGGCCGTCGATATCGATCAGGAAGACATAGGCGCCCAGCCACGCCTTGGTCGGGCGGCTTTCGATCTTGGTCATCTGGATGCCCTTCTCAGCCAGCACCGAGAGGATGGCATGGAGGGCGCCCGGTACATTTTCTTTGACGGTGAACGCGAACGACGTTTTGTCGGCGCCGGTGGCCGGGGCATCCTCCCTCGCCAGGACGACGAAGCGGGTGACGTTCGCGCGGTTGTCCTGGATGTCGTGGGCGAGGATGGTGCCGCCGTACAGTTCCGCGGCACGCGCGGTCCCGATCGCGGCCCGAGTCGTGTCCCCGCTCTTGGCGACTTCTTCGACGGCCCCCGCCGTGCTCAACGCCGCTACCTGCTGCGCGTTCGGCATGCACCGCTCGATGAACCGGCGGGACTGTCCCAGGCCCTGGGGATGGGAGGTCACCACCGCGATATCGCTCAGCTGTGCCCCCGGCACGGTGACCAGGAAGTGGCGAACCGGAAGCACCATCTCGCCACAGATCTTGAGCGAGGTTTCGTGGATGAGCAGATCGAGGGTTGAACTGACCGAACCCTCGAGCGAATTCTCAATCGGCAGGATCGAGCGGTCCGCGAGACCGGTCTCGACCGCGGCGGTCAACGCGGGGATGCTCGCGAAGGCGACAAGATCGAGGTCTTGCCCTTCCCGCTCCAGATATCCGAGCGCGGCCTCTTCGCTGAACGTGCCGCGCGGACCCAAGTACGCTAGTGTCATGCAGATCAACCTCCTGACCGCACTCTAGAAGATGGAATCGCCAGCGTCCAGACGCCATTCCGGCCGAATCCTCTCCTCTATACTCCCGTCATGACGACACCCGATCTTCCCAAGCCGCGCAAGCGGCGCCCCAAGTTCACGAAAGAGCGCCCGATCCGCCAGGAATCGGTCCAGGCGCCCCTCCGGCTGTTCCTCGCCATTCCCCTGCCTGACCCGGTCCGCGCCCTGGTACGAACGCTTGTCGAAGAGTTCCGCCAGGAACCGTGGCCGGTGCGCTGGATCTCGCCCGACAACGCCCACCTGACGCTTCACTTCCTGGGCGAAGTGCCCGCGGAGCAGGCGGCACTGCTCAAGCTCGCCCTGCCTGCGGCGGTTGCCAAGCACCAGCGCTTCCGGCTGCGCACGGCGGAACTCGGGGTCTTCCCCAATCAGAAGCGGCCACGTGTCCTCTGGCTGGGGCTGTACGGCCCGGGGCACCGGCTCGTTACCCTGCGCTCCGACCTGGAAGGGCTCCTTAGGGGGCTCGACTTCGCCGTAGTAGAGGAAAGCCCGTTCCACCCGCACATCACCCTCGGCCGGGTACGCGACGTTCGGAACACCTCGACCAGAGACTTGCCCGAGCACATCGTGGAGCGCTTTCGGGCGGAGGCGGAATCGGGACGCGCGTCGCCGAAAAACGCAATCTCCATGGCGGTCGATGAGGTCGTCCTGTACCAGAGCATCCTCGACAAGTCCGGGCCGGCCTACGTCCCGCTGCTGAGATGTCCGCTCGGGGAGCCTAAATAACGTGTCGGCAACCGGCAAGCGATCCGCATGAAAAGTGGAGGCAAGATGATCTGGCTCCTGGCATTGGTCGCGGTCGCCGCCGGAGCGCTGTTGCCGATCCAGGCCAGCATCAACGGCCGCCTGCGGCCGTTCGTTGGCGGACCGATCCCGGCGACGCTTGTCTCGGTGGCTGTGAGCACCTCGGCAATGATTCTCCTGGTCATCGCCACCAGGAACCCGGTGCCCTTCGAGCGCACGGTTGTCCGGCTCGCCCTGGTGGGTGTGGACGGGAGGGCTGCTCGGCGTCGTCTTTGTCCTGGTGAGTCTGGGGCTGGTCAACCGTCTGGGGGCGGCGTTCCTTTTCGCGCTTGTCGTCGTCGGCCAGATGCTGGCGTCCTTGGTGATCGATCACTATGGCCTTTTCGGGGTCAGCGAGCACACCGTCTCGCCACTGCGGATTCTTGGCGTCATGCTGTTGCTTGGCGGCGTCGTGTTGATCAGGTTCTTCTAGCGATCGGGCGCGGGAAGGATGTTCCAATCCAGTATCATGAATCGGTGAACGCACGTTCGCGACCCCTCCGTCCAGCTTGAGCACCACGTCACCCACCGGCGACCGGCGCGAACCAACCCAGGAACGATCACCGATGAGCATGACTCTCAGTACCACCGACACGGCGGCAGGCGGACTCTTCTCGACGCTGCGCGAGATCGAGCGCCGCTACCTCGAACTCGACCACCTGATGGCCGATCCCGAGAACGCTACCGATCCCGACCGCCTCATGGACCTGGGCCGGGAACGCGCCGAACTCGACGAGATCGTCACGGCTTTCCGCGAGCTCAAGCAAACGGACGACGCCATCGCCGAAGCAGAGGTGATCGCCGGAGACGATGACCGCGAGATGGTCGAACTCGCCGCCGAAGAGCTGAAGACACTTCGTCCGGCGCGGGACGAACTGGTCCGCCGGGTGCGAGCCCTCCTGGTGCCGAAAGATCCTGCCGACGAGAAGAACGTGATCGTCGAAATCCGCGCCGGCACGGGCGGCGACGAGGCGGCGCTCTTCGCCGCCGACCTCTTCCGGATGTACACCCGCTACGCCGAGCGCCAGCGCTGGAAGGTCGAGGTCGTCTCCGAGACCGAAACGGACGGGGGCGGGTTCCGCGAGGTCATCTTCGAGGTGTCGGGCCGGGGCGCCTACAGCCACCTGCGCTACGAGAGCGGGGTTCACCGCGTCCAGCGCGTGCCCGCCACCGAGAGCCAGGGCCGGATCCACACCTCGACCGCGAGCGTCGCGGTCCTGCCCGAAGCGGAAGAGGTCGATATCCAGATCAACGACAACGAGCTCCGGATCGACGTCTATCGCTCGACCGGCCACGGCGGCCAGAGCGTCAACACGACCGACTCGGCAGTCCGGATCACCCACCTCCCGACCGGGATGGTCGTCACCTGCCAGGACGAGAAAAGCCAGCTCAAGAACAAGCTGAAGGCGATGACCGTGTTGCGCTCCCGACTCTATGATATCGAGCGGGACCGTCTCGCCCAGGAGCGCGGCGACGCTCGCCGCTCGCAGATCGGCTGCGGTGAACGCAGCGAGAAAATCCGGACGTACAACTACCCACAGGACCGGATCACCGACCACCGGATCGGCCTGAGCCGGAGCAATATTCCGGCGGTGATGGATGGCCAGATCGAGCCGATCGTCCAGGAGCTGCGCGCCGCCGACGAGGCCGAACGCCTGCGCGACTACGGCCTCGATGAGAGCAGCGCGCCCTAACCGCGATTCTCATCATCACGCGGCTCAAAACGCGCGGGCAATCGCCTTGCCAACATCAATCCAGAATCCGGCGCCAATGACGACCAGGAGCAGCAATGCCGCCATGGTCAGCACCGCGTCGACACTCTGGCGCCCTTCCTTGGCCCAATAGACATCCTCGAGATGGAGCCAGAGGGCGAATTCGTCCAGAGTGAGGGCGGCGCCGATCCCGAAGAGGACGGCGACCGCGTTCTGCCAGGTTCGGTCGTCGATCCCCACCCCCAGGAATCCTGACACCAGCAGCAAGATGATGCCCGGCACGAGGTGATGCAGGTGTGTGCCCCCTGGCCCGCTGACATTGCGAAACACCCTGCGGTACTTGCCGTCGCGGATCGAGTGGGTGATGAACCGGACGGTGAGGAACGTGACGACGTAGGTCACCAGGATGACCACCTGGGCCTCTTTGCCTTCATCGAGGATTTGGCGTTCGTAGGCACGCTGCACATCGTCGATCAGCCGTTCCATCGTCTCGCCGTTCTCCGTCGACTCAGTGCACTCGGGCCGGGTCAGTCGATTGGTTTCGCCGATTCCGAGGCCAGTGTACCGAGGCGAGGGAGCGGGGATATCGATAGGACCACGTCGACAAGCTTGCGGCAATACCCAATGAACTGCAGGCGTACCCGACGTTGCAACACGATCTTTCGACTTCGGTGAGAATGACGGACATCGCAGATCGACTCGCTCTGAAAGGGAACCCTGGATGCGGATTGTCATCGGAGAAATAGCCCACGAGACGAACACGTTCTGCCCCGGGCAGACGACCGAAGAGCATTTCCGGGCGCGTGGATGGGTTTCGGGGCAAGGGGTGATCGAACGCTACGAAGGGGTGCGCAGCGACCTCGGCGGCATGATTGCCGCCGCGAATGAGCGCGGCCACGAGATCGTGCCGACGCTCGCAACCTGGGCCGAGCCCTGGGGCACGATCGCTAGATCAACCTTCGACCGCCTGCTGGGCGACCTCATCGATGGCATCAAGGCCGCCAAGAAGTCCGGCCCGATCGACGCCGTCTGCCTGGCACTGCACGGCGCCGGTGTCGCCGAAGGTACTGACGACCTGGAAGGCTCCATTCTGTCGGCGGTCCGCGACGTCGTCGGCCCCGACGTGCCCGTAATCGCAACCCTTGACCTCCACGGCAACGTCACCCAGACGATGGTGGACAAAGCGACGGTTCTCCTCGGCTGCCACCTCTACCCGCACGTCGACGCCAACGAGCGCGGCATCGAGGCGATCGAGCTGGCCGAGAAGATTGCCGCCGGCAAACTCAAGCCGGTGTCCCATCTCATCCAGCCGCCGATGATAATTCCGACCTCGACGACGGACGTCGATCCGGCCAAAGCGATCAATGCGGTCTGCGCCGCATGGGAAGCGAAGGCCGGCGTGATCGACTGCACCTTCATGCACGGCTTCCCCTACACCGATATCCCCCGGGTCGGCGTGACGATCATCGCCACCACAGACGGCGACCCCGACCTGGCCCGGACCACGGCCGAAGCCGTGGCAAATGAGCTGTGGGCCAGCCGGGAAGGATTCACCCTCGACCCAATCTCCCCGGAAGAGGCGATCGAGCGAGCCCTGGCGTTCGATGGACGCCCGGTGGTGATCAACGAGACGTCTGACAATCCGGGCGGCGGAGCTCCCGGCGACGCGACCCACCTGCTCCGGGCGCTGCTGGCGGCAAAGACGCCCGAGACGTGCTTCGGCGCGGTCTTCGACCCGGTCACCGCGAAGCAGGCCCATGAGGCCGGAGCAGGCGCCACGATCGAGGTATCCCTCGGTGGCCGCTCTGGATCGCTCTACGGCAAGCCGATCCAGGCGACGGCAACGGTCGTGGCGCTCTCGGACGGGAAGTTCAAGGCAAGCTCACCGATGCTCGCCGGAATGCCGTTCGATCTCGGTCCGTCGTGCCGGTTGGAGATCGAAGGGATCGACGTGGTCGTCACCTCGCGCCGGTCGCAGGTCTTCGATCAGGAGATCTTCCTCTTGCACGGGATTGACGTGACGACGTACAAGATTGTGGCGTTGAAGTCGAGTCAGCATTTCCGCGCTGCCTTTGTACCGATCGCGGCCGAGATCATCCGGGCGGATACTCCGGGCGCAACGGCAATCGACCTGCATGCCATCCCCTACAAGCGACTCGAGGGCGAATACTGGCCGCTGAAGGCCGATCTGATCTGGTCGGCCCCGGGCAGCGCGAACTAGCAAAGCCGTCCGCAAGGATGTCAAGAGGACCATGGCCAATGCGTAGCTGGAGGACTGTACCGGCATGACGGGTTCCGAGTTCGATGTCCTGATCCACGGCGGCAAGATCGTCGATGGCACCGGCAATCCCTGGTTTTACGGAGATGTCGCGATCAAGGGCGATCGGATCGCCGCCGTGGAACGGGCCGGCCGAATACCCCATTCAGCCGCGGCGGAGCTGATTGACGCTACCGGGCACGTCGTTTGCCCCGGCTTCATCGATATCCAGTCCCACGCGATCGTGCCGCTCATGCACGACGGCCGTTGCCTCTCAAAGATTACCCAGGGCGTCACAACCGAGATCATGGGCGAGGCGTGGACACCGGCACCAGTGGCAGGTCAGGTGACCGATCCGTTTGAAGACCGGTCGAACCCGCCGCCCGGAGATTGGGTCGAGAAAGCCAAAGGCTGGACGTCGTTCGGCGACTGGTTGCGGGCGATGGAGGAGTTCGGCGTCTCACCCAACGTCGGCTCCTTCCTTGGCGGCGGCACCTTGCGCGAGATCGGCAAGGGCATGGCGATGGGGAACGCCACCGAGGACGAACTCGGGGTCATGCGCCGCGTCATGGACGAGTCGATGGCCGACGGCGCCTTTGGCATCTCCTACGCCCTGATCTACCCTCCCGATGCCTACGCCGATACCGACGAGATCTGCACAATCTGCGAGGTCGTCGCCAAGCACCGCGGGGTCTATATCACCCACGTCCGCTCCGAAGCCGACTGGCTGGAGGAGGGCATTGCCGAGGCGATCGAGATCGGCCGCCGGACGGGCGTGGCGGTCGAGATCTACCACCTGAAGGCCTCCGGCAAGCAGAACTGGCACAAGATTCCGAACGTCATCGATGCCATCAACGCGGCCCGCGCCGAAGGCATCGACGTCACCGCCGATATGTACCCGTACATCGCCAGCGGCACCGGGTTGACCGCCATTCTGCCGCCCTGGGCATCTGCCGAAGGCAAGCTCTTCGACAACCTGGTCGACCCGGAGATGCGCGCCAAGATACGGGCAGAAGTACTCGAACCTTCGGGTCAATGGGAAACCTTCGCGGCCCAGGCCAATCCTGAGGGCACGATGCCGATTGGCATGAATCTGCCGGAGCATCAAGGCTATGTCGGGAAGCGCCTGTCCGAGATCGCGGACGAACGCGGCCAGATCTGGATCGATGCTGCCCTCGACCTCCTGGCGGCCGAGCGCCAGAGAATTTCCACCATCTACTTCAACATGACCGAGGAAAACGTGGCGCTCCAACTGCGCCAACCATGGATCAAGATCTCGACCGACGCCGGAGGATTCGATCCCGCCTGGGCCGAGGAGCGCGGCCCGATCCATCCCCGCGGCTACGGCACCTACACCCGCGTGCTGGGCAAATACGTGCGCGAGGAAGGCGTCATCGGCCTCGAAGACGCCATCCGCAAAATGACTTCGTCTGTCGCGTCACGGCTCGATCTCCAGGGCCGCGGCGACCTCCACCCGGGCGCATTTGCCGATGTCGTCGTGTTTGACCCGACGACCGTCGCCGACCGCGCCACATTCGAAAAGCCCCACCAACTCAGCGTTGGCATCCGCGACGTCTGGGTCAACGGCGGCAGGGTCCTGGCAGGTGGCGAGCACACTGGTGCAACACCGGGTCGGTTCGTCCGGCCGCACTGATTGCTTGATCGGCAAAAAGGGGGCGCCGTCTGGGCGTCGCCCGGGCCAACCTTGGGCCGTGAGCTCCGGGGCGACGCGGAGACGCGGCCAACCCGTCGCACCAAGCGTCCCACCTACCCAATACCAAACGACAGATGGGCCACGATCTCGACGTGGTGCGTCTGAGGGAACATGTCGAAGGCCGTTACGCGATCAAGGCGATAGCCAGTAGCGAGCAGCTGCTTGAGGTCGCGGGCAAGGGTCGCCGGATCGCACGAGACGTAGATCACTTTCGGGGTCTCGAGCCGGATGATGGCCGGGACCGCATCGGCCGCCCCCGTCCGCGGCGGATCGAGGATGACCGCGTCGATCCGACCGAGATGGCGTGCGTTCGGTAGGAGCCAAGTTTCAACGTCCGCCCGTCGAATTCGCACGTTGTCGAGACCGGCGTTCTTCGCATTCAGTTCCGCGTAGTGGACTGCCAGCGGATCAGACTCGATCCCGATCACCCGCTTGAACCGCCGGGCCAGCGGAATCGTGAACAGCCCAACGCCGCAGTAAAGATCAAGCGCGGTGCCCGGCTTAAATCGGCTGCCTGTCGGCGCGAACGACCCAACAACCTCTTCGGTGAGCTCTTCGACCAGGGCGGCATTCGCCTGGAAGAAGACACGGGGGTCCATCTGAAATGTTTCTCCGCCGACCGTCCTGCTGGTGGTCGGCGGCGGGCTCGTTTCTCCAATGGAGTGGACAACCGCCCAGTCGTCGCCTGCCATCGCCCGCACTTCGTGGCGCTCAGACGTCGCTGAATCTGCCAGCCGCGCGCGAACGCCCGCCAGGGCGGAGTTCAGCGACGGTTCGAGGATCGGACAAAACTCAACATCTTCAATGTCGTGCGAATCCCGGGCGAAGTACCCGACCTTCCCCGCCGCCGGGTCAACCTGCCACTCGGCCACACCTCGGTACGCCCAGGGATCGGGGGATTGCACGATCTGGATATCCTGCGCGTAGGTGATCCCGCCGATGCGGCGGAGGCAGTCGCCGATGAAATCGACCTTGGCCGCCAGCTGCCGCTCATACGGCAGTTGCTGAAAATCGCAGCCGCCACAGGAACCGAAGTGCGGGCACGGTGGATCGATTCGCGCCGGTGACGGCTCGAGAATCTCGTCGATCTTGCCGAGCGACGCTCCGCCGCGCCGGCCACGCAATTGAACCCTGAGCCGATCGCCCGGGACCGCAAGCGGCACGAGAATGGTCCTGCGCTCGGCAAACCCCATTCCGAACCCACCTGGGATCAGGCGATCGATCGTCAGGTCCACAACCTCGGGAACACTGGGTTCCGCGTCCTGCTCGGCAGTGGGCCGGGGGCGAGTGGCTCGGGGTGGAGGAGTTCGGCGGCCGGTTGGCCGACCGGGAGGTGAAGTTGGCATGGTGCAAGCGTAGCAGGATTGTCCAAAGGAACCCGTCAATAACTTGGGCCAGGATACAGGCCGATGGTTTTCAGTTGTGCCATTCTCATGGACCATGGCACACTTTCGGCGCCGCTACGGGTGCAATGGCGCGCCTTCGAACCCAGCCGGGCGCACCGCGCCCGTGCTACCGCCGCGGGCCGAGGTGCCCACAAGCATGAAAATCAATCTCAACGGTGACGGGACGCTGAAGCTCGCAATCCAACGCTCCGGCCGTCTGACCGAGAACACGCTCGGCTTGCTTCGTTCCATCAGCCTCGACTTCGAGAGTTATGGCCAGCGTCTCTTCTCTCGTTGCCGCAACTTTCCCCTATCCATTCTGTACGTCCGTGATGACGACATCCCGGAATACGTGGGGTTGGGTACGGTCGACCTCGGCATCGTCGGGCGCAATCTGCTTCACGAAGAGGGCGTCACCGTCGTCGAGTTGGAATCGCTCGGGTTCGGCGTCTGCAGCCTGGTTGTTGCCGTTCCGAAGGACAGCGACATCCAGACACCGCACGATCTTGCATCGGCGACGATTGCCACGTCATACCCACGCTCGACCCGCGAGTTTTTCGCCGGGCTGGGGCTCGCCCCGGAGATTGTCACGATCTCGGGATCGGTCGAGGTCGCGCCGACCATCGGCCTCGCCGACGCAATCGTCGATCTGACCTCGACTGGATCGTCGTTGATTTTGAACGACCTGCGTCCACTCGTGACTGTGCTCGAGTCGGAGGCGGTACTGGTCGCCAACCCGGCGGCTCTCCAGGACGAGAAGAAGCGGGCAGAGATCGACCGCCTGCTCCTCCGCATCCGCGCAGTCCAGGCGGCGCGGCGGTTCAAGTACCTGATGATGAATGCGCCGGTTTCGGCCCTGGACGACATCAAGGCGGTGGTGCCGGGCCTCAAATCGCCTACGATCGTGCCACTCGACATGCCGGGCTGGGTGGCCGTCCATACCGCTATCGAGGAGGAGATCTTCTGGGAGTCGATCGAGCGGCTGCGAGCCGCTGGCGCGACCGAGATCCTCGTCTCCTCGCTCGACAAGCTCTTGCTGTAGCACCCGTCCATCGGTTTCGTTCGTCACCGTAGGTTGAGGAGTATCCCAGTGTCGGTTACGCCGCGCTTAATCGATCTCGAAGCGCTTGTCCGGCCAGCCGTTCGCGAGATTCCGTCCTACGTCCCGGCCAAGATCCCCGCCGGTGCCCCAACCCGGAAGATCAAGCTGGACATGAACGAGTCTCCGTACGGTCCGTCCCCCAAAGCGCGGGCGGCCCTCGCGGCGTTCGACCATACCCACCGCTACCCCGATTTCACCCAGGCCGAGCTACGCGAGGCGCTGGGCACATACGTTGGCGCGCCGGCCGAGCAAATCATCTGCGGGGCTGGACTTGACGACGTGCTCACCAACCTGATGGTGCTGCTCCTCGATCCTGGCGACGAGGTGATCATCTCGGAGCCGACGTTCGGGGTCTATCGCTCCCTGATCGCCGTCCACGGCGGGGCAACGGTCGATGTTCCGCTGTCCGGCTCGTTCGCCCTTGACGTCGACGGTGTCCTGGCCGCGGTGACGTCACGGACGAAGTTGATCATCATCTGCAATCCCAACAATCCGACCGGCAACACCTTCGATCCTGCCGCGGTCGAGCGGATCGTCGCCGAAGCGCCTTGCCTGGTCGGCATCGATGAGGCCTACGCTGAGTTTGCCGGGGTTTCGCATCTGCCGCTGATGGACCGCTACCCGAACGTCTGTTGCCTCCGCACCCTGTCGAAGTTCGCGGGGCTCGCCGGCATGCGTGTCGGCTACGGCGTCTTTCCAAAGCCGCTCATGCCGTACCTCTGGGCTATCACACCGGCTTTCTGCAATGTCTCCCTAGCAAGCGGCGTCGCGGCCATTGCTTCGCTCGATGATCTCGACTACCTCAATGGCATCATCGCCCGGCTCAACTCCGACCGGGACGCCCTGGCCGACAATCTACGCGAGATCCCCGGCGTCGAGCCGCTGCCGACGGCAACGAACTTCATCCTGATGCGCCTGCCGGTGGCAGACGCGACCCCGGTGATCAAAGACCTGGCGGCACAGGGCATCTTCGTGCGCAATTTCCCCAACCCGTCCCTCGGGATCACCGATTGTCTGCGCGTTAGCATCGGCACCGCCGAGGAGAACGAGATCTTTCTCAACGAGCTCGACGATGCCCTCCAGCGTGCGAGAGGTGCCGCGTGAGCCAGACCGCCATCGCCCAGCCGGCGATTCACCAAATCCGGCGCGCCGAGATCAACCGGGAGACGCTGGAAACCAACATCGCGCTCGCGCTGGATATCGATGGGCGCGGCTCCGTGTCGGCGCAAACAGGCGTTCCGTTTCTGGACCACATGATCGACGCGCTGTGCCGGCACGCTCGGTTTGATATCACCGTCTCCTGCACCGGCGACGCGGCGATGGATCCTCATCACACCGTCGAAGATGTCGGCATCGTCTTCGGGCAGGCGATTCGGCAGAGCATCGGCGACCGGGCGGGAATCGCCCGCTTCGGCCATGCCTACGCCCCGTTGGACGAGTCCCTTGCCAGGGTGGTGGTCGATTGCTCAGGGAGGCCGTATCTCCATTTTGAGGCGGCGTTCCCGGAGGAGCTTATTGCTCCAGGGTTCGTCGCCTCATTGGTTGAGGAATTCTGGCGGGGAGTCGTGATGAACGCCGGCCTGACGGTACACATCGACCTCCTCCGCTCCCGCAACAGCCACCACGCGGCCGAGGCCATCTTCAAGGCCGCCGCGGTCGCACTCCGGGAGGCACTCCGCTTGAGCGGAGACCCGACCCAGGTGCCGTCCACCAAGGGAGTCCTGACATGATCGCAATCGTTGACTACGGCGCGGGCAACCTGCGCTCCATCCGGCGGGCCCTCGAAGCCGCCGGAGCCGAAACCGTCATCACCGACGACCCCGACGTCGTCGCCGGTGCCGACTCGGTCGTCTTTCCAGGGGTCGGCGCCGCCGGGCATGCCATGGCAAAGCTCGACGCCATGGGGCTGACCCCGGTGATCAAGGATGCCGCCAGCGCCGGCAAACCGTTCCTGGGCATTTGCCTCGGGATGCAGTTGTTGTTTGAAGACCAGGAAGAGGGCAACACCCACGGACTCGGCATCCTGAAGGGCCGGGTGCGCTCGGTTCAGGCCGACGTCAAAATCCCGCACATCGGCTGGAACCGGTCCCGGGTAGTCAGGCCAGGCCCGCTCGGCGATGCCGGCGAAGACCATTACTACTACTTCGTCCACTCCTACATCGTTGAACCGACGAATCCCGACGACGTCGTGGCCGAAGCGCAATACGGCGAGCGATTCCCGTCGGTCGTGGTCCATGACAATGTCTGGGGCACCCAGTTCCACCCCGAAAAGAGCGGTGAGGCTGGACTCGGCATCGTTCGACGGTTCGTGGAGTTCGGCAACGCCCGCGCCGCGCGGGAGGATAGCCCTCGTGCTTCCGGGAGCGCCCGGTGATCCTCTACCCAGCAATCGATATTCGCGGCGGGCGCTGCGTCCGGCTGGTCGAAGGCGATTTCAACCGGGAGACCGCGTTCGACGCCGATCCGGCCGATGCGGCCTCCCGCTGGGCGGCCGCCGGGGCCGAGTGGATCCACGTCGTCGATCTCGATGGGTCGGTTGCCGGCGAGCCGGTGAACGTCGAGGCAATCTCCAGGATTCGTGCTGCTGTCAAAATCCCGATCCAGCTTGGCGGCGGACTGCGCACGGAGGATCAACTCGCCGCCGCCTTCGAACTCGGCATCAATCGCGCCGTTCTCGGCACCGCGGCTATTCGCACGCCCGACCTCGTTCCGGCTGCCGTTGCCCGCTGGGGCGGCGCGATTGCGGCCGGGCTCGACGCCCGCGACGGCAAGCTCGCCGCCAGCGGCTGGCTGGAACAGACCGCCTACGCCGCCACCGACGCCGCCTCGGACTTCGAGCGGCAAGGGGTCCAGCATTTCGTCTTGACCGACATCCGCCGCGACGGCACCCTCCAGGGCCCGAACCTCCAAGCCCTCGCCGAGATTCGCAACCTCCTCACCACCGGACAGGTGATCGCCTCAGGCGGCGTCGGGACACTCGACGACCTGCTCGCCATCGCCGCCACCGGTGCCTCCGGCGCCATCGTGGGCCGGGCGCTCTACGACGGCCGGGTCGATCTTACAGAAGCCATCATTGCGCTTCGCGCACTCGAAGCCGCGCAGATCGGATCGTCCACATGACCACCGACACACTCTCCAGCACCGCAACACAGTCGAAGCCGCTGATTGAAACCAATTCGCTTCTCACTCGCCGCGTCATTCCCTGCCTCGATGTGACCGATGGCCGGGTCGTCAAGGGCGTCGAGTTCGTCAACCTGCGCGACGCCGGTGACCCGGTCGAACTAGCGGCCTTTTACAACGCCGAGGGGGCCGACGAACTGGTGTTCCTCGACATCACCGCCAGCAGCGACAGCCGCCGGACGATGATCGACGTGGTCGAGCGAACCGCCGATCAAGTCTTCATTCCGCTAACGGTCGGCGGCGGTGTCCGATCCCCCGGCGACATCCGTGAACTGCTCAGCGCCGGCGCCGACAAGGTCTCGATGAACACGGCGGCCATCAACAACCCGGAGCTGATCACTGCCGGGGCAGACATCTTCGGCCGCCAGTGCATCGTCGTTGCGATCGATGCCCGCCGCGATCCCGAGCGCGGAGGCTGGGGTGTTTACACCCACGGCGGCCGCAATCATTCGGGACTGGACGTGGTCGACTGGGTCAAGGAGGCGGCCAATAGGGGCGCCGGCGAAATCCTGCTCACCAGCATGGACCGGGACGGCACGAAGGACGGATACGACCTCGAACTCCTCGAGGCTGTCTGCGCGGCCGTCTCGATCCCCGTCATTGCGTCAGGCGGAGCAGGGACGCTCGATCATCTGGTCGAAGCGCTCCAACCAGGGCGGGCGGACGCGGTCCTGGCCGCCAGCATTTTCCACTTCGGCACCTACAGGGTGGCCGAGGCAAAGCGCCACCTCGCTCAGAACGGACTGCCGGTGCGGCCATGACCTTCCCGGAATCCATCGCGGACGGTCCGCTCCACTTCGATGCCGCCGGACTTGTACCGGCGGTGATCCAGGAGAGTGACTCGAACACCGTGCTCATGATCGGGTTCATGAACGCCGAAGCGCTGGACGCGACCCGGCGGACGGGCCGCGTGCACTACTGGAGCCGCAGCCGGGGCAAACTCTGGCGCAAAGGGGAGACCTCCGGCCACGAGCAGATCGTGGACGAGATCAGGGTCAATTGCGAGCGCAACAGCCTGCTCATCCGGGTGACCCAGATCGGCGCGGTCTGCCACGATGGCTACCGCACCTGTTTCTACCGCCGCCTGACCGACGACAACACGCTCGAGATCGTCATGGACCGCACGTTCGACCCAGCAAGCGTGTACGGATCAACTGCTGCTAACAGCCTCACCGACCTCACAAGGCAACTCTTCGGCGCGTACTCATATCTCCGCGACAACGACCTTGAGGCCGTCTCGGGCACGTCGGCGCGCCTGAGAGCACCATTAGGCGGCGTGACTGCCCGCCTGAGCGACGAACTCGACGAACTCGCTGGTGCTCTGGATGGAAGCCATCGCCATCAGGACTTCGCGGCGGATGTCCTCCTGGAGAGCACCCAGGTGCTCTACTGGGCGACCCTCACGGCCCTGCGGGCGGAGGCGACCTGGGAGGAGGTGCGTCCGGACCGGGCGTTAGACACCCACGTTGAAGGCATGACGACCGGGTTAGTCGCCAAGCTCCTTCGATCGGAAGCGGCGTCGTGGCGCGCTGATGACCACCCAACCGCCCCGGTTGCGACGCGGCTGCACGCCACGCTCGGTTTGGTCGGTCAGGCCATGACGATCGCCGGGCAAACCCCGCGGACAGCCGTCGCCAAGGACCTTGAGGACCTAAGGAGTCGCTCCTACCTGGCCGACTATTTCGCTGCACGCGAACCAAATAATGCTGGAGGAATTCAGCGGCCTTCGGCATCGGCAAAGATTGCCCCGTAAATCCGGGCGCCGGTTGCGATCAGGTTGTCGCGTGCCCGTTGGGCGGCCGGTCCACCGGTCCGCCCCGGCACAACCGCAAGCACGACCCCATCGACCGACGGCGCAAGGAAGAGGGCATCGGCACTGCTCGAAATCGGGGGGGCGACGACCACGATCCTGCTGTAGGACGGGCGCGCGGACGCGAACAGCGCCTCAATCCGGGCCGATTGCAGCGGGTCACGGCCCGCGCCGGTGCGGCCGGCGGGAAGGACTGAGAGTCCGTTCAAGTTTGAGGGATAGGTGGGCAGCGGCCGCTCGTCTTCCTCGCGCAACCATTCGATCAGGCCCGATGGGGGCGGACCGGACGTCTGCAAGAGGCTGTGGCAGGCGGGCGACGTGAGATCGGCATCGAGCAGCAGTGTCTCGTTGCCGCCGTCCGCGAATGCGGCCGCCAGCCGGATGCCGATATCGGCGGTGCCGTGCTCGACCCCGACAACCATCACCGCCAGCGATTCCGTCGAAGCATCACGGTGAACCGGCCCAGCCGATTCGATGACCGCTCTCAGGCTTCGATACTGCTCGGCAACGCGGCTGCCACGCAAGCTTCCGCCATCGTCAGCGGGCGGTGTTGGACTGGACGGGAGCTGCTGGACCAACTGGCTCATGCGGTGCCACCGCGCGGCGTCCAGAATTCGTACCACCGACGCCGATTCGATCGAACATCGGCCAAGATCGGGAGACCGAGTGCCATGGCCGCGTTCTCCGGGTAGAGCCGCTCATCGAGAGCAGCGGCCAGCGCCGCAAGGCCACACCCGACCGCCAATGCCACCAGGGTCTGGACCACCAAGAGCAGCCTGCGGCTTCCCGCATCCTGCAGCGCCTGCTCTGGATTCTCCAGGATGTTCACCGTCGCCCGGTCGGTGCCAGGGGCCACCATCAGGTTGTTGATCGCGTCCGGAAGGACATTGGCGACGGCCTGGCCGATCGCTAATGCCGATTCAGGATCATCCCGGGCTACTTTGATCTCGAGGACGCGGCTGTAGCGCGTCGCCGACAGCGATTCCTTGATCTCGTCATCGGTGAGTGTCGTTCCGCCGGAAATGGGGGTGTCGAGTTGGGCGTGGACGAGGTCGACGAAGGCCGACGATGTCGTCACGATGGGAGCATCGTCCAGGATCATCAACTCCGGCCGCTCGGCGTCGCCCGGAATCTCCGTATCTCCTGGCAGTAAAACCTCAGCCCGAATGGTGGCAACGTACGGCTGACTGGACGACACAGCGAGCGTGCCCAGCAGCACGGCGATGGGAACCCCCACCACCAGCCACCAGCGGCGGAGAATTACAATCAGAGCCCGTCGAAGTTCCATCGAAGCATCACCAACGACGTTTTGGTACGGAACGGCCTCCACCCTGGAGTCGCCGAGCACAACGGTCACGGAGCCGGTGTTCGCGGCGAACGCTCCGATACTCTTCAATTAACACATACGGTGCCGATCGCGCCAGGGTTCCATTCTTTGCCCAAGAAAGCGAAACCCGGTGACGCGATCGATCTCAGTACGCGCCGCGGCCCGTAATGACAGCGGGAATCGTGCGCAGAATGACCTTCGTGTCGAGCCACGGCGACCAGTGCTCCGCATAGTACAGGTCGAGCCGGACCATCTCGTCGAAGGACAAATTGCTCCGGCCGTTGACCTGCCACAGGCCGGTCAGGCCGGGGGTGACCAGCAATCGCTGACGGTGCCACTCTTCGTACTTCTCGACTTCTTCCGGAAGCTGCGGACGCGGGCCAACGACACTCATCTCGCCCCGGAAGACGTGCCAGAACTGGGGCAGCTCGTCCAGGCTCCAGCGCCGCAAGATGCGCCCAACCTTCGTCCGGCGGGGATCGTCGGTCATCTTGAAGAGGCGCGGATCGGAGCAGTTCGCCTGGAGCATCAACTCGGCTCGCTGGGCGTCCGCGTCTTCGACCATCGTCCGGAACTTGATGACATTGAAGACCTCACCGTTGCGGCCCACGCGCGGCTGGCGCAGGATAATCGGGCCGGAAGAGTCCCGCCGAATGGCGATCGCAATGATGGCCATCGGGATGGCGCCGAGGATCAGGACGGCCGACGCGATCATGATGTCGATGAGCCGCTTCACGCCGTAGTTCCATCCGATGATCGCTGGACCCTTGAACCCGATCAGCGGCACGCCCGCGATCTCGGCCAGGTCGACGCGATCGAACGAGAGCTGGTAGAGGTCGGGAACAACCTTGAAGGTAACTTCCCGCTCTCGGCAACTGTCGACGATGCGGAAGACCCGTTCCGCCTCCGACGCGGGCAGGGCGACAATCACCTCATCAATGCCCCGACGGCCGACGAGATCGCCGACCTCTTCGGGCGTGCCCAACCGGAGGGCCTGGGAGACGCCAGACTCAGTCGCGACCGTGACCCGATCCTCGATGCCATCATCGACGAACCCGACGAGGTTGCAGCCGAGATTGGGCTGGCCCAGCATCGCCTGCATCACTCGGTGACCCGCCGCGCCCGAGCCCACGATCAGCACGCGATCGACGCCGATCCCCCGCTCCCACAGCCACTTGCGCGCACGGCGAAGCAGGGTGCGCTTGGCCACCAGCATGACGACCGCAGCGGTTAGGGCGAAGGTAAACAACAACCGGGATGGGAAAAAGCTAAAGAAGTAGGCCGCCAGGATCACCCCGGCCATGGCCGTAATCAGTCCGCCGACAACCAGAGTCGTTTCATCGAGGAAGCTGGTCGACCGGGGAAGCGTGTAGACGCCGCGCACCTGGAAGACAAAGAGGCTCAAACCGAGGAAGAGCAGGGCAGGCTTGTAGAAGGTGGAGAACGGCTCGTCGTTCCAGAACTGGATCTCGCCACCCACTTCGAGATCGTAGCGGGCGTAGTGGGCGAGGACGAACGCGAGCCACATCAGCGCCGCGTCGGACACGCACTGCCCGGCCCGCCGGATCCAGAGAAACCGCCGGCCACTGAGCCAGGCGGCCACGGGCCGTCCGGCCGCCGGTGCGGTCGCAAGGGTGCCAGTGTGGTGCAACGTCTTCCCTACCCCTACCGACGAGCCAAGAGCTAAGTACTCCGCTGGGCAGCACACGCCAATCCCGATACGGTACGTACAGAAGCGCAATGATACGTCAGCGGCATCAACTTGGGCAGTATGCGCGTGCGAGTCCGGCCCCGATGGGGCCCCTTACAGGTTCTCCGACACCCGAACGTTCACTTCGAGGATGCCGTTCATCTGATAGCCCTTGAGGTTCCAGAACGCCTGCTCCGGCTGCACATGTCCAGCCCGGTCGTGGGCGCGGGAGCGCAGGCGATAGGTCCCCGGCGCGGCATCCCAGGGCATTTGGAACTTGACCCATGCGTGTGGACCAGTAGCACCGACGATCGGGGCATCGACGTAGGACTCCCCACCATCGAGGCTGACTTCGACGCGATCGACGGCGGCATCACCCGACCAGGCAAATCCGGTGATGTACGCGTGCCCCGGCGGCAGAACGGCCCCCTCGACCGGCGTCGCAATCGTCGACTTGACCGGCATCGTGCGAACAGCCCGGATCGGCTTTCCGGCTTCGTCGAAGAGGACGTAGTTCTGGACGTTGTAGAAGCCATCCCAAGGGCGATCGATCGCGGTCAATGAGACAAGCCATTTGGTGGAGGAGATCCCCGCCCATCCCGGAACAAAGAGCCGAACCGGTGCGCCGTGCTCCGGTGTGAGCGGCACGCCGTTCATTCCGAACACCAACATTGTGTCGGGGTCTTGGGCAACCTCGATCGGCAGACCCCGATTCATCTTGGCGAAGTCGCCCCCCTGCGAGACGATCTCTTGCGTGTCCGGCTTGATCCCGGCGAGTTCGAGCACATCCCGGAGGGCGACACCCTCCCAGGTCGCGTTGCCGACCGCGTCGTTTTTCCAGGGAGTGCCTTCGGTCGGCGGATCGAACCGGGTCCGCCCGTTCCCGGCGCACTCCAGGAAGGCATTGAGGGTCTTGGTGGGGAGCGCGCGGAGGTCCGCGAGCGAGAGTTCGGATGGCCGCTCGACGAGCCCGTCGATCGTCAGGCGCCATTCCGCGGCATTGATGATCGGAACCGGCCCATTGCTCCGTATAAAGAATTGATGGGTCGGAACGTCGAAGCCTTCGATGTCGTGCAGGGGGCAACCGAAGTTACCGTCGCCGTAGGGGATCACGCTGTCGCCTTTCTCGTCTTGACCGCTGTCATACCGGCCGGAAGAGTTGGGGAAGGTTGCTCTTGTATTGATGAGGTGCATCCTACCGGAGTCAGGTGTCCGATTCAGGGAGTCGCTAAGCACCATAACGTGGATGGCCGTCTGCATTCCCGCTTCTGGTGCTAGCATGACAATCATTGTGCCGGTTCCGTGACCCTACGCTCGCGTGGTCCATCGTCAAAGGTATCCGGACATTCATGGCGAACCGCGGCACCAAAACAATACTCATCCTGCGCAAGGCCGTATTCCTCCTTGCGGCGGTGAGCGCCTTGGCGATGCCCGTGTCATACACGGGCGGCCGCAGCGTAGCCCACCCCCACGCCTTCATCCAACTTTTCTTTGACGCGGCCAACGGGACGACCAACCACCACAAGATGGCCGGGATGACTCATCACGCCCCCCCGGTTAATACCGAGGTCTTTCTGTTGGATGTACCCGATGGCACCCCGATCATTACGGTGCCCGGCGGCAGCATGGAGCGCGTGGTCCTGATCGGGTCGGTGCTCTCGGCCGGGTACGCCCTCTTCCTTGCGGGGCTGCCGCGCATCGGCTCGGCGGTGAGCCGGCTCACCGGGATCTCGGTTGTCCCCGATAGTCCTCCCCCGCGCACCATCGCCGTCCACTGATCCTTACGCTCCAATCATCTTGTCACCTTGATTCCAGTCAGACCTCAACGGTCTGGCGTTGGGAGGTTATGACATGCACCTCGTTCGCCTGGCCGGGGCCAGCCTGCTTATGGCCGCCGTCGCCCTGGTCGTCGTCAACACGAGCGCTTCCGCCCACGAGCGGCGCGACGTCGCTGATGGGCAGTACCGGTTTGTCGTCGGATTTCTCGAAGAGCCGGCATTCTCCGGCGAGAAGAATGGTCTTGATCTGCGCGTTGCCAAGCTCGATCCGGCCGCCACGCCGGTCGCTGAGGGAGAGGATCCGCCGACGACACCGGTCGAGGGCCTGGAATCCACGCTGCAGGCCGAGGTGTTTTTCGCCGATCAGTCCATGCCGCTCGTGATCTCGGCGAGCTTCGGCGAGCCGGGCTCCTATGAGTCGGTCTTCTTCCCGACGCAGCCGGGCGACTACTCGTTCCACATCTTCGGCACGATCGAGGGCGTTGCCATCGACGAGACCTTCACCTCTGGGCCAGACACCTTTGGCCCGATGGAGGACCCGGCGCCGCTACAGTTCCCGAAGGAGACCGCGGCAAACTCGTCTCAGTCCATCGCGGCCGCCTCGACCTCCAGCCCGATTCCGGGCGGGGACGATAGCGGTATCGGCGGCAGCGGCCTCCTACTCACCAGCGGCGTTGCCGGTGTCGTCGGACTCTGGGCTCTGGCTCGCAAAGCCCAGAACCGCAAGATGTCCGTTCGCACCGCGTAAGGACGAACGTCTTGGTCCGGCGAGGAGCGCATGGAGCGCTCCTCGCCGGACCTCGCCAAACCGGACGCAACACGTTCCGGGAGGCTTCCGCATGAACACGAGACATCCGCCATATCTGCCCGGCCTCATTTGGCTGGGGCGTTTGGTCAACCAATGTCCGGTATCGCTTAGTCGCGTCGTCGCCCTGATCGGCTGCGTGGTCGTCCTCCTGGCAAATCCCGAGCGGGCGCTCGGCCATGCCGCCTTCGAATCCAGCGATCCTGTGGCCAACTCGGTCGTGGAAACGGCGCCCATCGAAGTGAGCATTCGGTTCACTGAGCCGCTCGAAGAAACGTACACCGCGGCAACGCTGCTCAACCAGAACGGCGATGAAGTCCCGGACACGTCGTATAGGATTGACGAGGCGGACCGGCACCGGCTCATCCTGACGCTCCCGGCGTCGCTGCCGAACGGGACGTACACGGTCTCATGGCAAAACCTATCGGCCGCGGACGGTCACCGTCTGCAGGGGTACTTTGCCTTCACGATCGGGACTGTCGCCGATATCGGCACGGTCGCCAGCGTTAGCGCCGACGATGACATCCCCTTCTGGCTGGGCGGTGTTGCCCGCTGGCTGGCGCTCCTCGGAATCGCCCTTGTCGCGTCGATTCTGCCAATGTGGCTGTTTGTGATTCGCCCGGTGCCGGCGATAGAGGCAGAACTTCTTTCTACCCTTGCCAGACGTATCCGTCGCGTGGCGATCTGGGGTGTTGGCGGGGCGATTCTCGTCAATCTGTTTGCCCTGGTCGTCCAGGCCGCCGGCAACGCCGGCGACGAATCGGTCTGGTCCGTGCTGGGGTCCACCACGTTCGACACTCGATACGGTCGCTTCTGGCTGCTTCGTATTGGTCTTCTCATCGTCCTTGCTACTGTCTTCTTGCTGATGTCTTGGATCCATGATTCCTACCGTCGCCCGCTTCCGCTGGCCGGGCTGGCGGCATCGATAGCCCTGCCGATTCCGGTGAGCATGCTGGCGCACGCCTCGGCCCAGGTTGAGCACCGATCGACAGCAATCGCGTTCGATTATGTCCACCTGCTCGCCGCCGCGATCTGGGGCGGCGGCCTCGCCGTGTTGACCTTCGTCCTCTTGCCTTCTGTTCTCCGGAGTCCAGCCGCGATTACACGCCGGGTCCTGGCGGGGGTCATACCGCGGTTCTCGGTCCTCGCGTTGTCCGCCTGGGTCACTCTGGCCCTGAGCGGCATGTACATGGCCTACTTGCAGGTCGGCAGCTGGGACGGGCTGTGGGAGACGGCCTACGGCGATTCGCTCGTCCTGAAGCTCCTCGCGCTCACCCCTGCTCTGCTCCTGGCGGCGGCCAACCTGCTCGTCCAGAGCCCGCGGCTCCGTTCCAACGATGTCCGGGTGGCGGTTTGGGGCAACCGGATCCGGTGGGCCATGGTGGGAGAACTCGCCTTCGTCGTCATCGCGTTGTTCTTCGTTGGCCGCTTGGTCGGTCAAGAGCCAGCCCGGGAGGTCGTTGCTTCTCGACAGCCAGTTGGCGTCAATCTGGAAGTTCCGCTAGTCACGCAGGACGTTGACCGGCCCAGCGAACTGACGATATCCCCGAACCGACCAGGACCCAACTCCTACCGCCTCGATGTCGGTGGGGATCCGCTGCCCGATGGAACCGACGGCCTCCTGCGAGTCGAACCCAGTGACGGTTCGATCAGCCTGAAGGAGATCAAGCTCACACGCACGGAAGGTACGAACACCTTCACCGGCAGTGGCAGCGAGTTGGCCCTCCCGGGCGACTGGTCCGTCGAGGTTATCGTGCGCAAACCCGGCACGCTTGAGGGTCGCCTAACACTCCCGATCACGCTCGAACCCAGCCCGGTTGGCCGCCCGGAGCGCACCTTCTGGCTCCTCGATTGGCCCGGTCTCGTCGGGCTTGCCTTTGTCGTCTTCGGCGTCGCAACGGTTGCCGTTGCCTGGTTGCTCCGCGGGTCGACATGGCGGCCTCAGGGAGCCATTGCCGGCGGGCTCGGAGTTTCGGTGGGGGCGCTGCTGATTTACGGTGCGATGATCTCTCCGCCCGATGCCGAATCGCGGAACGAGGCCGTCCACCCCGGCACGCCGGTGGCCACCGACGGGCTCGAAGTGGCGCTCGCATCGGAGTTCGGTGCGCTCGGTGACAGCAGCTTCACGATCACGGTGTCCGATCAGTCCGGCACGCCGATCGACGGCGCCGAGGTAACGATTGGCGGGTCCATGCCGGACATGGGGATGACCCTGAGCTCGAAGAACGCCACTCCGCTAGGCTCCGGCCAGTACCGTGTCGACGCGGTCCCGATCACGATGGGCGGTGACTGGAACATCGAGGTGACGGTCGACCGTGACGGCGCCGAACCAATCACTGTCCCATTCGTCGTTCCCGTCGGTGGCTAAGAGCGCCTAGCGAAACCGTTCGGCCTGCGGGCCGACCCGGGACTGAAGTCCCGGGCTCAACCTACGAAGTCCCTCCGGGACTATCCGCGCTAAACATGCCCAGTCCCGGAGGGACTTCGTCGGTTGAGCGCCAGGTTTCAACCTGGCGTCCGCCGCCAAGGGGTTTTGACAGAGGCTCTTAGTGAGCTAACTCGAGGGGCCCCACTCCTCCAAAACGTGCGCTACTGCCGTACGTCCGGCCCCGGCAGGGTGTACGGCGCGCTTGACAGCCGCTGGCGGGCTGGCCATAATCCCGACTGCTTTAGTCGGGATTCACCGTCGAAATCCGGCGTGGGACACAAGGCGAGGAACTCACCAGATCGGACCACGGCTGACGTGGCTCCGACGGCTTTGCTTTGCCTTTTTCGATTCAACAAGGTCGCGCTTGCGCGCCGACCACCACCAGTAGGAGGGGTGCACAGGTGTCACCAGCTCGGGGAATTCGACCGGGGTTGACGGCCAAGTCCGGATCACGGCGGCAGTTCCTGGCCGGGACCGCGGGTCTTGCGGCGGGGCTTGCATTGACAGCCAGGGGTTCCGCTCAAGAGAGTACGCCCGCCTCCCCCGCGACCGGAGAGTGGTCGTTCACCGACGACAAGGGCGTCACCGTGACGCTGCCGGCGCGGCCAGAGCGGATCGTCGCCGACGTCAATGCCGCCGCACCTCTCTGGGACTTCGGCATCCGCCCGGTCGCCGTCTTCGGCTGGAATGCGACCGAGACCGGCGACTTCGGCGATGCCGGCGGCAACATCGATCCCTCAACAGTTGATATCGTCGGAGTCACAGCGGAACCGATTCAGCCGGAAAAGGTCATCGCGGCCGATCCGGATATCCTGATCACCATCACCTGGACCCCAGACGACCCGACCGAGTATTGGAGCATCGACCCGGCGATTCTTGACCAGGTTCAGCCGATCGCTCCCCTCGTCGCCATCTCGGCGACTGGATCGGCCGACGTCAACACCGAGCGGTTCGCCGAACTGGCCGGTGCATTGGGCGCGGACCTCGACACACCCGAGCTTGTCGAGGCCAAGGCAACGTACGAAGCGGCCCTGGCCGAGTTCCCGACCGTCGCCGAGCAGAAGCAGGACCTGACGATCCTGTTCCTCTACGTTGAAGGCGAAACCATCTACGTCGCGAACGCCCCCGACTGGGCAGACCTGGCGTTGTACCAATCGCTTGGACTGAACATCGTCGAGCCGGATGCGGAACCAGGGTCGTATTGGGAACAGCTTTCCACCGAGCAGGCACTGAAATATCCGGCGGATGTTGTCTTCCACTCGACTCGCCCAGGAACGCTGTCGGTGGAGGACATGACGTCCCACCCGGTGCTCGGCCTGCACCCTGCAATCAAGGCCGGTCAGGTTGGCCCCTGGAATCAGGACTTCATCATGAGCTACCAGGGGATGACGGCCGCCCTCACCGCAACGCTCGCTCCCATCCGCGACGCGAACAAGGTCACCTAGTCCTTGTGCTGGGGATCGTGATGATGGCCTGCATGCATCCTTCGGCCGGGTAGGGACGTGGTCGCAACTGGCGCTGCCCGCACCGCGATCAATGTGCCTTCGCCAAATTGGCTGGGGCTGTCCTTGCGCGCGGGCGGCCTACTCCTCGGAGTTGTGGCCGCCTGCGCGGTCGCGCTGCTCAGCCTGCGGTTCGGTTCGCTCAACATCAACTCCGCGGATGCCTGGAACGCCATCTTCGCGTACGACCCCGACTCGTTCGAGCAAACGGTCGTGCGATCGCTCCGCGTCCCCCGAACCATCATTGCCCTCGGCGTGGGGAGTTGTCTCGCCGTGGCCGGTGCGGCGATGCAGGGCATTACCCGGAATCCGCTCGCTGACCCCTCGATCTTCGGCGTCAGCAGTGGAGCGTCGTTCGCGATTGCGATCTCCGTGTATTACCTCGGCCTGAACTCGCCGGAGGAGTACGTGTGGCTTGCATTCGCCGGCGCGCTGGCAACGTCGGCACTGGTCTTTGCGGTCGGTGCAGCCGGGAGGGACGGGGCCACACCGGTCAAGCTGGCACTTGCCGGCGTCGTGATCTCGGCACTGCTCGGGTCCTGGACGAGTGCGCTTCTCCTCGTCGACCGTGAGTCGCTGGATGCACTGCGCTTCTGGCTGGCCGGGTCGGTCGCCGGCCGCGACTTGAGCACATTCTGGACGGTGGCGCCATTTCTGCTTGGCGGCGCGGTTGCCTGTCTCTTCCTCGGTCACCAGTTGAACGCGTTGAGCCTGGGCGATGACACTGCCCGGGCTCTCGGCGTGCGCACAACGCGCGTTCGGCTGATCACCTCCCTCCTGGTAGTGCTGATCACCGGGGCTGCGGTTTCCGCCGCCGGACCGATCGCGTTCGTCGGTCTGGCAATCCCACATGTCGTCCGCTCGATCGTCGGGCCGGACTACCGCTGGGTGCTGCCCTATTCGTTCGTCTTCGGCGCGGTCTTCCTCACAGCCTCTGACATCCTGGGGCGAATCGTCATGAGCCCCAGTGAAATCCAGGTCGGGATCGTGACCGCGGTCTTTGGTGGACCATTTATGGTCTACCTCGCCCGTCAGCGAAGCGTGGCAAGCTGACATGGCATCGTTTGGCAACACCTTTTCGCCCATCCAGCGCCCCGGTCATCGCGTCGTTCGGAGCCGCCATTTCGCTATTCGGCTCAACCTGCGCGTCATCGCCTACATTGGGATCGCCGCCGTGCTCGTCCTCCTGCTCGCGACCTGGGCGATGACGCTTGGCGCTGTTCGGATTCCGTTTGCCGACGTCGTCATGGCGATGTTCGGTCGCCGCGAAGGGGATACCGACCTCGTCGTGCAAACGCTGCGCCTGCCGCGAATGCTCAGCGCCATCCTCATCGGCGCGTCGCTGGCAATCGCCGGCGCCATTTTCAGGGATTGGCCCGCAACCCGCTCGTCTCCCCCGACATCATCGGGATCGACGCTGGCGCGACGCTCTGTGCCGTCTTCTGGCTGATAACTGGCCTGAACGCGGACGTCTTGCCGCTGGCCGCCTTCATCGGGGCAACGGTGACCGCGACCGCCATCTACGCCCTCTCCTGGAAGGACGGAATCGTCCCCAACCGGCTGATTCTGGTCGGCATCGGCATCGGCTCGATGGTCAGTGCCGGCGCGACCTTCATGACCGTCCGCTTTCCCGAAGAGATGGTCCGCCCAGCGGTTGTCTGGACGATGGGGTCGATCTACGGCAGCAAGTGGTCCGATGTGGTCACGGTCGGAGTTGTTCTCGCCATCGCGGCTCCCCTTGCCGTGATCCTGATGATCCCGCTTCGGGCGCTTCAGCTCGGTGACGTGTTGACCCGCAGCGTCGGCATTCCCCTGGAACGGACGCGCCTGGGGCTCATTTTGGTCGGGTGCGCCCTCGCCGCGGTGAGCGTCTCGTTTGCCGGACCGATCGGCTTCGTCGCCCTCATGGTCCCCCACATGGCCAGGATGATCGCCGGCCCGCCGTCTGGCAGCGTCATGGTCTTCACCGGCTTCCTCGGAGCATTGATGTTGCTGGCCTCGGATGTCGTTGCCCAGCACGCGCTTCCGGTCACGCTGCCTGTCGGAGTGGTAACCGCCGCTGTCGGCGCGCCGTACTTCTTCTTTTTGCTGTATCGCGCGAACACACGTGTCTGATTGGGCGGTCGAGACCTGGAGAAGTGCATGAGCCGGCTTCAGTCGGAGAACGTGACCCTCACCTACGACGTCGATCCCATCGTGGTCGACCTGAGCCTCGCGATCGAGGATGGGGCGATCACGACGATCATCGGACCCAATGGCTGCGGCAAATCGACGCTCCTCCGCGCCCTCTCGCGCCTCCTGAAGCCCACGAACGGGGCAGTGCACCTGGACGGTGAGTTAATTCATCGCCTGCCTACCCGGTCGGTGGCCCTTCGTCTCGGTCTTCTGGCGCAACAGGCCACGCCCCCCGGCAACATCACCGTCGAAGACCTGGTCCGCCGTGGCCGGTATCCCCATCAGGGCTTCTTCCAGCCGCCGTCGAAGGAGGACAACCTCGCGGTCGACCAAGCGCTCGACCTGGCCGGAATGACGGACCTCCGCTTCCACCAGGTCGATCGTCTCTCCGGCGGTCAACGGCAACGCGCCTGGATCGCAATGGTCCTCGCCCAGGAAACGCCGATCCTGCTCTTGGACGAGCCAACGACCTACCTGGACGTCGCCCACCAGATCGAGATCATGTCGCTGGTCCGGAAACTCAACCAGGAGGCCAACCGGACGATCGTGATGGTGCTGCACGACGTCAACGAGGCGGCATTGGTCAGCGACAAACTCGTCGCCATGCGAAACGGTCACATCATCGGCGAGGGTCCGCCCTCCGAGGTGCTGACGCCAAAGCTCCTGTCCGATCTCTACGGCGTTGCCTGCGATGTGCATCCACACCCGATGCCCGCCATGTGCGACCGCTTCTGCGTTCCACGCAGCCGCGCATACGCCAGGGGGCGCGGCGCCTCGCCCGCGGCCAACGGCTTCTCGATCGAGCAGGTGCGGACCGGACACGGGAAGGCGGTCGTCTCGGACGGCTTGACGCTGTCGATCCCAAGCGGCGCGATCACGGCGGTCATCGGCCCGAACGCCTGCGGTAAGTCGACCCTCATGCATTCCTGTGCCCGGCTCCTCAAAACCAGCAAGGGGACGATCCGGCTCAACGGCCAGGACGTCAACCGGGGCACACACCGGGCACTGGCCCGTCGGTTGGCGCTTATGGGACAGGGCCCCGCTCCGCCGGACGGTCTGACGGTCGAAGACCTGGTCGCCATCGGCCGCTACCCACACCAGAGCTGGCTACGGCAATGGACGGCGGACGACGAAACAGCGCTGGAGTGGGCACTTGAGCGCTGCCGGCTGACGGACCTGCGCTACCGCGAAGTCGACACCCTGTCCGGCGGCCAGCGTCAACGGGCGTGGTTTGCGATGTCGCTGGTCCAGGACACCCCGGTGATGATCCTGGACGAGCCGACCACATTCCTGGATCTCTCGGCCCAGATCGAACTGCTCGACATCGTCTGGGAGCTCAACCGCGACCACGGCCGTACGGTCGTGATGGTGATGCATGACCTCAACCTGGCGACCCGCTACGCCGACCACCTGATCGCCATGAAGCGCGGTAAGGTGATCGCCGAAGGCCCGCCCGAGCAGATCGTCACGCCCGACCTGATCAAGCAGGTCTTCGATATCGACGCCAAAGTGATCATCGACCCGCTGACCGGCACCCCATTGACGATCCCGACCACGGCATCAGGGCCGCGCGATGTGTCGAAGACAGAACGCCCGGCATCAGCAGAATCCCATCAGGCTGAACAACTGCTAGACGGACATCTACCGATTTATCTCGATCCTGCGGCCGGGTTGGCGGATGCGGCGGCAGCTCATTAGTGCGGGATGCAACGGATTCAGCCGCGCCCCGGCCACCCTGGGTGAATTGAGGCGCGGTCCGGGCGGCGCCCCGGGGCAAGGGTTGGCGCCGCCGTGTTGGCGTCGCCCGGGGCTGAAGACCCGGGCTGACTCAGATAACCCCCCTGAAGGTGGCTGGAACGCCGGGGCCGTGTTCGGTTCTCTCCGATTCTCGAGACGGGTGGCAGCCGGCTTCAGCCGGGTTTGTGGAGGTAGCCGGGGGTCTTGAGCCCCGGGCGACGCCGGGACGGCGTAACGGCTTACCCCGGGCGGCGCCCGGACCGCGCCAACCCTTGCCCCGGGCGACGCCAACACGGCGTCAACCTGTGCTTCGGGCGACGCCAACATGGCGCCAACCCTTGCCCCGGGCGACGCCGACGTGCGGCTGACCTTTCCAACCAGCGGCCTAGAACCCCTTTATTGTCTTCACGCTTTCGGCCGCTCCTTTAGCCAGGAAATGGGCGTCGGTGCCGCAGCAGAGGAAGCGCATTCCCAGGTCGTACCACCGCTTGAAATCGGCGGCCTCGCGCTCGACCATGCCGCTGGCGACTCCATGAGCGGCACAGACCGAGGCAACCCGTTTCATCGCTTCGTGGAACGTCGGGTGGCCAAAATCGCCCGGGATCCCGAGGGAGATGGACAGGTCCTGCGGGCCGACGCAGATGACGTCCAGGCCAGGTACCGCCGCCATCGCTTCCAGGTTGTCGAGGCCGGTCTGGGTCTCCACCTGGACGATGACCATCGTCTCCGCATTTGAGATCTCCACCGCCTGGGCGGCGGACAGGCGCTCGTAGCCGGTACGGCCATCGCCACCGGCGCCCCGGCGTCCCAGGGGTGGGTACTTGGCGAAGTTGACGGCGCTGGCGACCTGCTCACCGGTTTCAACCCGGGGGATGATGACGCCCCGTGCACCGGTATCCAGCGCGCGAGCGACGAGTGGGTAGGAGAGGTCAGTCACTCGCACGAACGGGACGATATCCAGTACCAGTGACGATTGCACCAGGGTCAGGATCGTCTCCCAGTTGAACAGGGCATGCTCCATGTCGAGGAAGAGGAAGTCGAATCCTTCCCGGGCCATCAGCTTGACGGTCCCGATCGACCGCGCTTCGGCGATGATTGGCCCCGCGACCACCTGACCGGCCTTCAGCTTTGCCTTAACGGGATTCGTGAGCATGGGTGTGGACCTCTCCCTTCCTCGGCAACGGGTGGCGCATCCTCAGAGCCGGGCCATCAAACCCGCGATTTTGGCGACTGTCAAGCACCTCCACGCGGAATCGGCTCTCCGTTGCTATCCTGCCGGACTGAATCGCCTCACGCATCGCAGCAGAAGGGAAGTTGAGCGTGCCTCCAACGAAGCAGTTCCGTATCGCGGTCATTCCCGGCGACGGCATCGGCCAGGAAGTCGTGCCGGAAGGGCTGCGTGTGCTCGACCACCTCGCGGCCACATCGGGCGGTGATATCTCGTTCACCTACGAGTCCTTCCCATGGGGATGCGAGTACTACCTGAAGCACGGCGAGATGATGTCCGCCGACGCGCTCGACCGGTTAGCAACCTTTGACGCGATCTACTTTGGGGCGGTCGGGTGGCCCGGCGTGACAGACCACGTCAGTCTCTGGGGGCTGCGGCTCGCGATCTGCCAGGGGTTCGACCAGTACGCCTGCGTGCGGCCGGTCAAATTGCTGCCGGGCATCACCAGCCCGTTACGCAATGCCACCCCTGAGACGATCGACTGGGTCGTCGTCCGGGAGAACAGCGAAGGCGAGTACGCCGGGGTCGGCGGCCGCAACTTCGCCGGACGCGGCGCGGGCCACGAGGTGGCGGTCCAGGCCGCGATGTTTACCGCCACCGGATGCGAGCGGATCATCCGCTACGCGTTCGACCTGGCCCGGACGCGCAAGCGCCGCAAGGTGACCAGCGTGACCAAGAGCAACGCCCAGCAGTTCGGAATGGTCCTCTGGGACGATACCTTCCGCCGTGTCGCCGCCGAGTACCCCGATGTCGAGACCGAGCAGTGGCTGGTCGACGCGATGGCGGCCCGCTTCGTCCTGCGCCCCGAGACGCTGGAAGTTGTGGTCGGGTCGAACCTTTTCGGCGACATCCTCTCCGACCTGGGCAGTGCCCTGGCCGGCAGTATGGGCATCGCCGCCAGCGCCAACATTGATCCGGAGCGCCGTCGCCCGAGCATGTTCGAACCGGTCCACGGTTCGGCACCGGACATTGCCGGGCAGGGCATCGCCAATCCGATCGCCGCGATCTGGACCGTCGCCCTGATGCTGGACCATCTTGGCCTAGCGGACGCGGCCAATCGGATCATGGACGCGATCGGCCGAACCACTTCCGGCGGCACGTTGACACCGGATCTGGGTGGAGCCGCGAACACCCGGCAGGTCGGAGATGCAATTCTGGCGAACCTGTAGGTCCGCTCCTACTCGGCGATTGAGTAACCGGCTAGTTTTTCTACAACGGTGACAAGCGCGGAGTGGTCGAGATCGCCGCTGCCGGTGGCGGCAAGCGTGTCGTAGAGCTGGCTGACGAGGGCAGTAACCGGGAGCGGAACGCCGTTCTCCTTCGCGGTCGCCATGGCGATGCCAAGGTCCTTGCGGTGGAGGTTGACGCGGAATCCCGGGGCAAACTGGTGGCTGACCATCGTCGGGCCGCGCATTTCCAGGACGCGACTGGCGGCCAACCCGCCGGACAGCACCTCGATGATCTTCGCCGGATCGACCCCGGCCTTGGCTCCCATCACCAGGGCTTCGCTCACGGCGGCGTAGTTCAGGGCGACGACGATCTGATTGCAGGCCTTGACGGTCTGACCCGCGCCCGGTCCGCCAACGAGGACGATCGTCTTCCCCATCGCCTCGAAATAGGGCTTCGCTCGATCGAAATCGGTCTGAGACCCACCGACCATGATCGAAAGTGTCCCCGCGATGGCACCCTTGTCGCCGCCGCTCACCGGGGCGTCGAGCGCGCCGACGCCGCGCTCGGCCAGGGCGTCGTGGACCTCGATCGACGTTGCGGGCGCAATCGTGCTCATGTCGACGAGGAGACCGCCTGACTGCATCGACTCAGCCAGGCCGTCCGCGCCGAATACGACATCGCGGACATCGGGCGAGTCCGGCAGCATGGTGATCACCACGCTGGCCGCCGCCGCGACTCCGGCGGGTGAGCCGCCAGCGGTAACCTTGTCCGATTCTGTCGTCAATTCATCGACGGCCGCCTGGCTGCGATTGTGGACGACGACGTCATACCCGGCTTTGACCAGATTGCGAACCATGGGTTTTCCCATGATGCCAAGTCCGATGAATCCGATCCGATCTGCCATGTTCGTCTCCCTCTCAAGGACGAGCGTTCTGGTGTTTATGTCCTATCGGGCCACAGACCCCATTCCGTAAGCCAGCCCAGCGATGCTTCGGTCGTCGTTTTGGGCCGGTACTCCAGGCTGATCCAACCGTCGTATCCGAGCTCATCGAGCTCTGAGAAGACGAACGGATAGTTGATCTCGCCGGTGCCTGGCTCATTGCGGGCCGGGCTGTCCGCGATTTGGATGTGGGGGACGCGGGCCTGATGCCGCTTGTAGGTTTCGATCAGGTTCCCTTCGACGCGCTGGACGTGATAGACGTCGAACTGGAGCCAGAGATTCGGGTGGCCGACGCGATCCAGCATCGCCACTGCTTCGGTGGTCGTCCCGAGGAGGAAACCGGGCGCGTCGTAGCGGTTGAGCGGTTCCACGAGCTGCTTCACGCTCGCGGTCTGGGCCTGTTCGGCGGCGTAGGCCAGATTCTCGGCCATGACCGCAAGTTGGTCGTCCCGCGGGACATCCGGCAGGCCGATGCCGGTGAGGCAATTCAATTGGCCGCAGCCCAACAGGGTTGCGATCTCCAAGCCGCGAGCAACGCCTTCACGAAACTCCGACTGCTTGGCCGGATTGTTCGCCAGGCCGCGTTCGCCCTTGCTGAAGTCGCCCGGAGGCAAGTTGAACAGCACCTGTGTCAGGCCGTTGCGCGTCAGCGCCTCCCGGATGCCGGGGACATCTTCCGCGTACGGAAACAGGAACTCGACGGCATCGAAGCCCGCGGCGGCTGCCCGATCGAACCGATCCAGGAACGGGTATTCGGTGAAGAGCATCGAAAGATTCGCGGCAAATCGCGGCATCGTCGCTCCGTTCAGTTCGGGCTGGTGTGGTCGTCACGTAGGCACACACCCGCCCCATCCGGTCAACGCCGAGCATCCTAGCCGTGGCTTGCCACCCGGTCAACGGCCGCTCATTCCATGAGCGGTGGTTGCGGTGGGCTGGTACCGACCGTACGATGCAGCGGCAGATCTGGCTCGCGTCACCAGTGGAGGGGAATCACCGTGGATCTATGCATCTCGACGACCCTTGACCTCTTTCGGGACGTCTACCGCAACCTCGACGCCGAAGTGCAGGGCCTGAGCAACGACGAACTCGCCTGGACTCCAGCACCAGAGACCAATTCGATCGCGGTACTCGTCATCCACACGATCGGTTCGGCGGAGGAGGTGATCCGGATCGTGCGCGGTATGACCAGCGACCGGGACCGCGAAGCAGAGTTCATCCCGAACGAGCTGTCGGAACAGGCCCTGCGCGACCGCCTTGCCGCCGCGATCCGCTTCATCGACGACGCGGCGACCGGGATCACCGAGGATGATCTGGCGGCCATCCGAGCCCGGCCCAATCGCGATCCTCAGACGGGGATGTTCTGGTTGCTCAACAATTACGGCCACGCCCGGGAGCACCTGGCCCACATCCAACTCACGAAGCAACTCTACGCCCAGAGTCACGGGTCGTAGAGGTGGGCTGTCAATGATCCGCTACTCGCCTCCCGTCGCCGTCGATCGTCGGGACGTGTAGGGGAGGGTCCTGTGCCCTCCCATGCCCGAAGGGCATAACGAAACACCGCGGTCGGTTGCGTCGATATCGTCCTGCGGACGATGGGAGGGCACAGGACCATCCCCTACACGGTTCGGCGGTCGGCGGCGAATGTCAATCGGATCAGCTGATGGGACAGTTAGGGAACGGCGAAGGTAATCTCGCCGTCGACCTCGTCGATCCGCAACCGACCGTCCTGCCAGATGAACCAGAACCGGAGGTGCTTGGTCCGGTCCAGGTTAGGGTAATGGATCGTGGCATCGACCACGCTCCGCCCCGAGCTGTCTACCCACGCCCGGTCAGGTACGGTCAACTGGGGCCAGTCGGGGACCGCGATTGGGTGAGGCTCGGCATCTCTGACATAGCGAGCGCGGTCGTAGCCGCGCTCGCGGGAGAGCAGGCGAGACAGGTACGTGTCGGAGTAGAGCGACCAAACGCGAAGTGGCTCCCCAGCCCCCGAGCAGGCTACGAACTGAAGCAACACCGCCCGGACGTCAGCCAAAGTCGCGCGGAGAATTGGCGCGCTCTCGGATGGCGTAACGGCCACATCATCAGCAGATCGGCCAACTCGGATCAAACGGATGATGTCCTCGAACGTGCGAGGCGGTACGTCACAGCCCGTGGAGGTTGCAGCTTGTTCCGGATGAACAGCCTGCCCCAGCGCGCCGGAGGAAGGCACCACGTGGGCCGTTGAAAATCCCAGCAGTGTCAAGAGGACAAGCAGGGAGATGCGAGTGCGCCCCGCAAATGCCAATCTGCGCCCAGTGCGCTCACCGAAAACCTTGGCCGCCGGCGCCGCTAGCCTCGGAGAGGCTGTCCGGTTCAGCCCGGGCCGTGAGCCCCGGGCGGACGGGAACACGCGCTCAACCGTTCCGACGAGCGGCCTATTCCGCCCCATCATCCCAGCAGGCAAGTGCTTCCAGTGCCGCACCAACGCCGGAGCCGAACGTGACCGGGTAGCCAAGGTCGGACAGCCCCCGTTCGATGATGCCCAGCCCGGCGATAAGGGAGGTTGGATGAGCCACGACGCCCATGTGTCCGATCCGGAAGAGTTTGCCCTGGAGATCCCCGACTCCGTCCGCCAGCATCACGCCGTACTTTCGCCGCAAATGGGAAAGCAACTCGGCGACGGCAATGCCGTCAGGCGCCTTGACCGCGGTCACGCAGCGACCGGAGATCTCGGCGCGCGCCGGCCACAACTCCAGCCCCATCGCCTGGATACCGCGCCGCGAAGCAGTCGCGATCTGCTCGTAGCGGGCGTGGGAGCGCTCCAAACCCACCTCGAGTAACTGGGCAAGCACGGATTCCAGGGCGTAGATGTCGCTGACCGACGGCGTGTACGGGAAAGCGCCCTTCTTCTTGAGCCAACTGTCCTTCCAGTCGAGGATCGAGAGGTAGGACATTCGCAGCGGCGCCGCCTTCGCCTCCATCGCCGCCCAGGCCCGTGGGCTGACACTCAGCATTCCCAGGCCCGGAGGTCCTCCCAGGAACTTCTGCGGCCCGGCGATCGCGACATCGACGCACCACTCGTCCGCGAGAAAC
This sequence comes from uncultured Chloroflexia bacterium, assembly GCA_963724285.1. Taxonomy (GTDB): domain Bacteria; phylum Chloroflexota; class Chloroflexia; order Thermomicrobiales; family UBA6265; genus CAVRUD01. The sequence continues at coordinate 243,021 of CAVRUD010000032.1, forward strand.
CGTTCGCCGCCGACCCCGGACACCGTGTCGACGATCGAGATGACGCCGTACTCGTGGGCGATCTTGCAGATGTCGCCGACCGGGTTGAGCGTCCCCGAGGGCGTCTCAGAATGGACGACGGAGAGGATGGTGATGCCGGGGTTGGCGGCGAGCGCCTTCCGCACGTCGTCCGGGTCGATCGCCTCGTTATAGGGCACCGCGAGCTCGACGGTCTCGCCGCCGAACCGGGTAATGAAATCCTCGAACCACTTGCCAAAGACTCCGGAGACGAGGTTGAGCACCTTGTCGCCCGGAGAAATGAGGCTCGCGGCCGCGGCCTCGATCGCGAGCATGGCCTCGCCGTGCATGATGACGACGTCGTTCTTGGTCTGAAATAGCTCCTGCAGCATGGTGCAGGTGCGGTCGTAGATCTCGATGAAGACCGGGTCTTCGAAGTGCAACACCGGCCGGGCCATTTCCCGCAGCGTGCGCTGCGAGACCTCCACGGGTCCAGCGGCAAGATTCAGTGTTGGCCAGGCAGTCATGGGGTCCCTCGTCTGCAATTCGTTTCAGCTACTCGGGGAACAGCTCGTCCAGCCGGGCGTTCATCCCCGTCGCGTCACCGATGGCGGAGACGATCACGGCACCGGAAAGAATGTCGGCCTCGGCCTGGGCGATGGCGTCGGCCACCTCAGGCGCAAGGTCGTCCGGAAAGACATCTAGGCGGACGCCGCCATTGCGCAGGTCGAGGGTGTAGACCTTTCCGAATTGACCGGCGTCCAGATCGTGCAGCATCAGGTCGTAGGTCGGGGCAAAATCGAACAGGACGGAGGCGAGGATCGCGCCGTCCTCGTTGTCGGCGGACTTGTCGCCGATCACGTCGATGAACCGGGCCGGCTGGTCGGGGTTCTCGGCGTTGTGGGCCGAGACCGACTCGATCATGCCAAACGAAGCGCCATCGCCCATCCCGAAGACGATGTCGGCTCCAGCGCCCAGGACGGCGTCGGTCACCCGCTTCGCCCCGGCTGCATCGTCGTAGGCGGCCTCACCGATGACGGAGTAGAGCAGTTTGGCATCCGGCCGGACAGCCTTGAGCCCCTCGGCGAATCCGACCGACATGAAGTTCCAGGTCGGCGGCTCGCCGGAAACGACAATCGCCACGATCCCGGTGGCGGTCGTCTTCCCTGCCAGAACCCCGGCAAGATAGGCGGCTTCCTGCGCCTGGGATTCGATATCGGAGATGAGCCCGTCGGAGACCGCCTCGGGATTCTCGATCACCGCGACCGGCACCTCTTCCGCCGCCGCGAACTCGGGGCAGGTGGTCTGATAGCCAGAGGCATGGCAGATGATCAGATCGGCGCCATCGGCGGCGAGATCGCGCAGAACCGGCGAGATGTCGTCGTACCCGGCGTTGTCGACCACATCGGCTTCAATTCCCAGGCTGGCTGCGACCGCCTCGATGCCGTCGGCTGCTTGCTGGTCCCACCCCTGGTTGGTCCGGTCGGCCGGAGTGACCAGGGCCACCCGGTCGATGTTGACCAGCGGCACCGGTGTTCCATCCTGTCCGCGTGCCGAGCTGATGGACGCGGGCAGCACCAGCAGTAAACAGCCGAGCACCCAGACGTAGCGACGATTCAACCGCATGTTTCCTCCTCCTGGTCGCTCTTGCGCCACCGATCGCGGATCACCTGGCGCCGCGTTCGTACGACAGTCCTAAGGCGGCGGGCAGGACGGCCCGGCGTGCCAGAATCCACAACGCGACCACGATCCCGAGATAGGGGACCATCTGTAAGAACTCGGTCCGAACATCGACACCGGCAATCGGCAATCCGGTTTCGAGCGACCGGAGCAGGCCGAAGATAACCGCCCCCACCAGGATGCGGTACGGCCGCCAGCCACCGACCATCGTGATTGCCAGGGCAAAAAAGCCCATCCCGACCGTCATGCCCGGTGTGAAGAAGCGCAGCTCGACAACCGACAGGAACGCGCCGCCCAGGCCCGCTCCCGCTCCGCCCAGCACGACGGCGGCGTACCGGACCCGCGGGACTGAAACACCAGAGGCGTCAGCGGCAAACGGGTTTTCACCTACCGCCCGCACTGCGAGCCCAAACCGGGTCTGGAACAGGACGAACGACGCCACCGGCACCAATGCCCAACTCAGATAGACCAGAATGGTCTGATCGAACAACGCCGGCCCGATGACTGGGATGTCTTTCATTGCGGGCAGGCCGAGGCGATCGACACGAACGTCCAGCGACTGCTGCCGCCCGTAGAGATCGCGGTACAGAAAGCCGGTCAGCCCACCGGCGGCGATGGTGATTCCCAGTCCGACAAGCACCTGATCGGCTCGCCAAGTAACGCACAGCACCGCGAACAGCAGACCTAGCGCCGCACCGACCAGTAACCCGGCCGCCAGTCCCAGCCAGATCGCATCGGATGCGTCTGCCGCCCAGTAGGCGGCGAACGCTCCGATCAACATCATCCCTTCGATGCCCAGGTTGAGCAGGCCCGCCTGCTCGACGAAGCACTCGCCAAGGGCGGCAAGGGTCAACGGCGCCGCCGCTAGCAGCCCGGTCTGGAGCAAGACCGTGAAGAGCTCCTGAACGTCGATGCCGTTCATGAGCCGCTCCCCGTCGCCAACGACCGACCCGCCCAAATCGAACCGATTCTGGCAAGGGGCTTGAGCCGCTCCAGCCGGACGGTCGCGGCCAGGCTGACCAGAATCAACCCTTCCAGCAAGGGGATGAAATAGTTGGGCACGTCGTCGGAGCGGAGCAGGTCCGCACCGAGCGCAAGGACACCGAAGAGCAGACCCGCTGGCAGGAGCATGAACGGCTGCAGACGGGCAAGAAAGACGAGCGCGAACGCGGCCAGCCCATACTCCGGGTACCAGTTCGCCTGAAACAGCCCCTTCGTCGCCAGGACATCGCTGGTTCCCGCCAGCCCGGCCATACCGCCGCTGATCATCAGAGCAGCCGCCGTGTACCGCTTGATTGGAAAACCGGCATGGAGGGCCGCCCGTTGGCTCTGCCCCAGGACACCGGCCTTAAAGCCGAAGGTTGTCCTGGAAAGGACGAACGCAACCGCGACCACGGCGACCAGAGCGACGAGCAGGCCAATATGGATATCTGTCCCGGGTATGTCGGGCAGCCGGTGTACAACCGGGATGGATCTGGTCTGGGGCGCGACGACATCCTTGTCCCGGAGTGGCCCCTTGACCAGATACCCAGTCAATGAAATCGCGACGTAGTTGAACATGATGGTCGAAATAATCTCGTTGAGCCCGTACCTGGCCCGCAAGAATGCAGGCGGCATCGCCCAGACCAAGCCCGCAATCACGCCAAGAATCGCACAGCCGATCCAGAGCAGCGGGTCCGGAATATCACCCGCGACCGTGGGCGCGACAAAGCCAACCGCGAGCGCACCGACCAGAAACTGGCCATCGATGCCGATGTTCCAGACACCGGATTTGACGGCGATCAACAGGCCAGCCGCCACGATGATCAGGGGAGCTGCCTTGACCATCGACTCGGTGATGCCGAACTCCGACCCCAGGCCCCGGCCGAAAATCGTCCGGTAGACCGGCCACGGATCGTGTCCGGTCAGGGCAAGCACCGCCGCTCCCATGACCAGAGCGACCGTGATAGCCAGAACCGACGAGATCAGAGGAGCAATGGCCGCCGCAAACCGAGACGACGACATCACCCTGCCCCGACAGCCAACGGGACGCTCACCGGTGATCCCCCCAACATGAGGTCGCCCAGCAGCATCGGATTCGCTTCTGAGTTGGGCAGCACACCGGCCAACTTACCCCGGAAGAGCACGCCGATGCGGTCGCAGTTCGCAAGCAACTCGTCCAGGTCCGATGAGATAAGCAAGACCGCATTGCCCTTGGCCGCGTGAGACCGCAGCTCCCCGAGCACCCGCGTCGCCGTCCTGACGTCTAGGCCGTGCGTGGGATCCTTGCAGACGAGCAGTCGCGGCGATGCGGCAAGTTCCCTGGCGAGCAGAACCTTCTGCAGGTTTCCGCCGGACAGCCGCCCGGCGATCGTTCCCGGCCCCGGCGCCCGGATATCGAATCGCGCCATCAGCCTCACGGCGTGCTCCCGGATCACCCGTCGGTCGATGAGGCCGTGGCGGCTGAATGGCGGCGAATCGATCGCCTTGAGGACGAGGTTAGCGGCGATGTCGTGTCCGATCGCGGTGCCCTCGGCCCGGCGGTCATCGGTCACGTAGCCGATCCCCGCCGCCCGGCACTCCTGGACCCCACTCGCCGAGAGATTCTGCCCAGCCAGATGGATGGAACCCGCGGCAATGGGGCGTTGGCCGGCAATTGCCTCGGCAAGTTCCCGTTGACCGTTTCCATCTACTCCGGCGATCCCGAACAGCTCCCCCGGGAACACCTCGAGCGAGAAATCGGGGATGATCTCGTGGCCGCGATCGTCGTTGATGTGAACGCGATCGAGCCGGAGGAGCGGTGCCGTAACCCCGTCGACAATCGGCGGCAAGGGTGGAGGGGACGCCGCAGACCTCAGGGGCAACGGCTCGACCGAACATCAACTCGACGATCCGGTCCCGAACTCCGCCGATTCTCCCGAATCTCCGGATGGTTCCACTTCGCCTTGGAGCCGTCCGGCCCGCATGACGACGATCCGGTCGCACAGCCCCAACGCCTCGCCAAGCTTGTGTGTCACGAGCACGATACCGACGCCGGAATCTCGAATCCGCCTGAGGACGGCGAAGAGTCGCTCGACTTCCTGCGGTGTCAGCACAGAGGTCGGCTCATCGAGCAGCAGCACCTTGCTGCCCCGGGCGAGGACCTTGGCGATCTCTAACCGCTGCCGCTCGCCCATGGACAGGGCGCGGACCGGCGTATCGAGCGGCAGCGGGAGATCGAGAAGGTCAAGAGCCTGCCGCAGTCGATCAACGCTACCGTTGCGGCCAACTCCCTGGCTTTCAGGCGAACCGAGAAGCAGATTCTCGCGAACGCTCAGGCTAGGCACCAGGGCGAAATGTTGATAAACGGTGCCGATTCTCTGCCGGATCGCCAATCCCGGAGTAAGGGCCGCAAACTGCCGGCCGCCGACCGTGATGGCGCCGCCGTCAGGATGGACCATCCCCGCCAGCATATTGAGGAGCGTCGACTTGCCCGCGCCGTTTTCGCCGAGCACACCGAGAATCTCACCGGCTCCCAGGGCGAAGGAGACGCCGTCGACCGCGTTGACCGGCCCGAAGCGCCTGGTCAGGTCGTGAACCTCAAGCAGCGGCGAACTGGCTTGCAGCCGGTCGGCCGCGGTGCTTGATTCGCTCGACAACACGCTCACGCCTGATCGCCCACCCGCTCGCTACGACGATGCGCACCGGAGCCGCCAGCCTCAGCAGACGGTTAATCCGACGCACATGATCGCGGCTTACGCGAAAGTGGTCCAGGACCACTTGCGGTTTTGTGAGCGTTTTAGGGGACCAATTTGGTCCGAGTGAATGTAGATCGGGCCGATTTTAGTACCCGCTGCGTCTCTTCAACTCCGCGAAGCTGAAGGACTCACCGCGGACGAACTCCATCGTTTCCCGCTCCCGGTCGCGGATCTTGCCCACTTCCTCCGGCAACCGGTCAATCACCTCGGCGGGGATGACGACCACGCCGTTGGCATCGCCGTGGAGAATCTCGCCGGTCGTGAGCGGCTGCCCATCGATCGTGACCGGGACGCCGACATCGACAATCCCAAAGTTGGCGTGGGAGACCACAGGGTACGGGGCAAAATAGCTGAAACCGAGTGCCTTGGCCTCGTGCAGGTCGCGAACGCCACCGTCGGTCACCAGCCCGACTGCGCCCAGGCGGGTGGCGTAGGTCGCCATCACTTCACCGCAGTAGGCGACCCGCTCCGGGGCTCCGCTGATGTCCTGCATGACCAGTACTGCCGGCGATGGCATCGCGTCAAGGGCTTCCCACATTCGCCACCAGGCGTCACGACCTAGAGTCGGGCCCGGCCGGTTGGTGACGGTGATCGTCAGGGCATGGCCGACCATCGGCGGCAAGTCGGGGAAAAGGCTGCGCACGTTTCCGCCGATAAAGCCGTCACAGCGGTCGCGCACCTGGAACGGCTCGATCGCATTGGAGATCGTCGGGCTGTCGACCCCACGCAAGAACGCCGTCTGCTCGGCCGACAACACCGGAAAATCAAACGAATTCGAGCCCATTCCAACCCCCCAACGGTATGCTCCGGATCAACACAGATCACAGAGCGCAAGCGGATCCAGCCCGCGATAAAGGCGGCTCATTCTGCCATGCGCTCGGGCAGCGCGCCGCTTGGTCATCTGCGAGACCGACGTCGGCCTAAAGGGATAGCGGTGCACCGACGGGGCCGGCCCGCTGGAGGCGCTCTTCGCCGGGGTGAGCCGCCTCCTGGCCGACCGCCTCGCCCCCCACGCCGACCCGGCCCTGGCCCCGTTCGCCACGGCGGTGGTCGCCCTCGACGAGACCACCCTCGACCAGGTCGCCCGCACCCTGCCCGCCCTGCGCGACGTCAAGCGGGGCGCCGACGCCCTGCTGCCGGGCAAGCTGAGCGCCCTCTTCGACGTGCGCACCCAGCTCTTCCGCCGCGTCGCCTACCAGCCCGATCCCCGCCAGAACGAGAAGGTCGCGGCCCGCGCGATGCTGGCCGGGCTGCCGACCGGGGCGCTGATCCTGGCCGACCTGGGCTCCTTCGGCTTCGCCTGGTTCGACGACCTCACCGAGGCCGGCCACTTCTGGGTCAGCCGCCTGCGGGCCGAGACCAGCCACGTCGTGCGCCACGTCCACTACCGGGACGGCGAGACCCTCGACGCCCTGGTCTGGCTCGGGGCCCACACCGCCGACAAGGCGGCCCACCCGGTGCGCCTGGTCCAGTTCCGCCACGGCGCCCAGCTCCTCCGCTACCTCACCAACGTCCGCGATCCCCGCGTCCTGCCCGCCGGCCGAGCTGGCCCGGCTCTACGCCCGCCGCTGGGACATCGAGCTGGCCTTCAAGCTGGTCAAGCGCCACCTCGGCCTCCACCTGCTGTGGTCGGCCAAGCCCGGCGTCGTCTTGCAGCAGATCTGGGCGGTGCTCACCGTCGCCCAGGTCGTGCAGGGCCTGCGCCTCGAGATCGCGGCCGCGGCCGGGGTCGACCCCTTCGAGGTCTCCTTGCCCCTGCTCGTCCAGTACCTGCCGCTGCTGCTGGAACGGGGCGACGACCCGGTGGCGGTCTTCGTCGCCGAGGGCCGCCGGTTGCAGTTCATCCGGCCCTCCCGGCGCACCGTCATCCACGCCCCGACCATCCCGCCGGAGGCCTATGTCCTCCCGCCACCGGCCCTCCTGGCCCCACGCCAACCGCGCTATGCTGCACGCAAGTGCGCTGGCGCCCGCGCCGCCTCAGCGGCCCGCTGAGGATTAGTTGGCACCGATGACCGATGTGTCCGCCCGGTCGGCAAACCGCGGCGTCACCTGTTGGGAATCACCGTCCCCAAGGCGAAACTGCGTGGTCGGCGAGCGGGCGGACACGGAGGTCCGCCCCTACAAGGTGGCGAGCTCCACCACCCTCTATGCAGCCGCGCAATCTCCGCGTCGTGCTCCGGCTTGAGCAGGCAGCTACGGAGGATGGTCACCGTTGGCGCATCCCAGACGATGCCCGGATCTCTCAGGATCTCAGGTCCCGCACTCATCTTCGCTAGGTAGACAGGATCGGTCGGGTCTGCCATGCCGGCGGCGAAGATCCTGTCGGCTCTGGCCGAAATCGATGTCGCTGTCATCTCGGTGGTAGTTGGGTAGAAGCAGATGATGTCGATCGCCGGCTGCATGGCCAGGCGGAGCCGATCTTCATTGCCGATCAACGCCGCCCACCGCTTTGCAGCCGATCGGCACCTGGCCAGAACTGGTCCGAGCCCGGAATCGGCGCGGAGTGGAAAGAGCTTCAGGGTGGCCCACAGCGCTGCTGCCGCGGCACCGGCCCGGGAGCACTCCAGACTGATTTCACCCAGGTGGAGCGGCACATCCGTGAAATAGGTGTAGGACGAATCGTGCCGGTACAGACTGGCGACATCCGGATCGTTGAACAAGACCGACCCGCAGCCATAGGGCTGCAACCCATGTTTGTGCGGATCGACGACGACGCTGTCGCACTCTCGGATCGCCCGGAATGAGGCGGCATCCTCAGGCGCAAGGTGCTGGTCCGAATCGGCCAGGAGCCGGTAGTACCCACCGTAGGCGGCGTCGACGTGCAGCCGAACGCCATACTGCCGGGCCAGCGCCAGCATCTGCGGGATCGGATCAACCGAACCGAATGAGGTCGTCCCGGCGGTCGCGACCACGGTCCCGATCTCACCGGTTGCCAACCGAGATTCGAGCACGTTCAGATCCATCCGGCCGGCAACATCGACCGGGATTGGCACCGCGGGCACGCTCAGTACCTCCGCCATCCGACCATGGGTGTAGTGTGACTGGCTTGAATAGGCGACCGATTTCCCAGGTCGGAGTTGGCGGCCGACCCAGAGGGCTTCGAGGTTGGCGACGGTGCCGCCCCCGGTGAGATGACCAACGTGTCGGTCGAATCCGAACATCGCGGCCAGCTCGTCGACAACCTCGAATTCCATCTTGCTGGTCGCCGGTCCGCCGTCGTTGGCGTGGTTGTTGGGATTGATCGTCTGGGCCAGGGCATACGCCAGCATCGCCACCGGATGGGGAGGCTTGAGCATCTGGCCGGCATACCCAGGATGGAAGTACGGAAAGTTGTCCGTCAGCCGCTCGACCAACTCGGACAGGACTCCATCAAGCGCGTCGCTTGACACACCCAGGGTGTCGTCCATCTCGAATGCGGGCCAATTAGCCCGCCATGCCCGCAGCTCCTCCAGATGCCGGTCCAAAATTCGCGCGTAATCATGACTCCCAACATCGGACGCGGTTGTTCCCCTGCTCTGGTCCAGAACACCATCATTACTCGCGGTCATGAAGCCCTCGGCGTTAGCCTCGGAGAGGCTGTCATGTTCAGCCCGGGCCGTGAGCCCCGGGCGACAGCGGAGACGCGGCCAACCATTACTCCCACGGGTCATCTCCAGGGGGCAAGTTGCCCCCAAACCGACCGTGTTCACCCGCATCGCGCTCGGCAAGTTCAACCACGGCGGTCAAGAACGCATCGTGCTCACCGGCGTCATCGAAGAAGCGGTAGCGGCCGATCTCGTACGAAGACTGCTGGCCGGGATAGAAGGTGTCACCTTCCATCCCGAGCTGCCCCAGCCGCACGATCCGGGGTTCATCCTCGGGCAGGCTGGCGATGAACTCCGCAAACTCCTCAATGGCATCCGCCGAGCGAATGTTGCGCGGATCGCGGTCGTACTCGTCGGCCTTGGCGCGACGCCATGCCGCGATGCGGTAGAGATACTCGATGATTGCGGCCCGGGCGGGCCGGATAAACTCAGTCATTGAGCAGTTCCACGTCGGGTGGGTTTACACTCGTGGCGTTGCCCCAGACCTTCACCCCAGTCCCGTCGATGGCGCCCTCCCAGAGCGGCACGGTACACGTGCGCCGGAGCAGGTTCTTCCAGAGCTGGGCGTTCGCGAAAAGCTCGTCATCGGCGCTGAACAGGTCGAAGATCGAGCGGCTGGCGACCAGGATCATCTTCTCCTTTGCCCGGCTGAGAGCGACCGTCAGGCGGCGTGGATCCAGCAGGAAGTCGGGCGATGCTACCAGATACGACCGGTCGCTCTCCGTCGCGCCCACCATGATCACAGTCCGTTCCCCACCCTGGAACCGCTCGACGGTATCCACGGCCGACCTGATCGTCTTCCCCGTGTCAGGATCCTTGAGGGTCAATTGCGGTACCGCATTCTGGAGGTCTGCACGCTGCGCCCGGTGGGGGACGACAACGCCGATGCCCTTTTCTGCGTCTAGTGCGTGCCGGTTCGGATCGGCCAGAGACTCCAGCAGCGATTTGATCATGCCGTGCTCAAAGGAGTTGCGCTGGATGCTGCCCGATTCCTCATGGACGACGACGACGATCGGATACTCGGGATCGAGCACGGCCGCCTGGAACGGATCGTCGATTGGGTGGTCGGCGATGACCTTCGTCCGGCGCGAGTGATAGGCGATGCCGTCCTGGTGATAGATCTCCCGTCGAAGGAACTCCGCCATCTCGGCGTGGAGCCGGAAGCTCTCGGCAAACCGAATTACCGGCTGATCGAGGGCTTCCATCATCGGCAACAACGTCAGGAAAAGGGATTCGAACGAGCGAAACTCGCGGAAGGTGCGCCGTGGCTCGCTCCCCCAGTTGTGCTTGACGATCGGCGGCATCTGGCGGTGATCGCCGACGACGATCAAGTGACCATCGAGCTTGAGCGGCAGGGCCGCCATCATCGCCTCGGGCAGGTTCATCTGTGAGGCTTCATCCAGCACCAGGGCATCGATGAAATGGTGGCCGAAGATCTTTGTCCCCCAGCGGTCGCGCACAAGGTTGTAGACACCGCCGGGAGGAGCGCCGGTCACATTCCACCGGTCGGACTGGAGGATCGCCACGCCCTTCTGGTCGCCGAGTCGCTTCCTGTACATCGTCCGGATCGGTTCGATCGCGTCCGGTAGCTCGTCGCGCGGATCGACCCGGTAGCACGGCACATCGAGCAGCCGGGCATCGAAGAATCGCGCAAAGATGTCGGGCTTGCGCATTCGCATCGTCGCCAGCGTCGCCTTCGCCGCCACCACACTCTCCAGCAGGACATCCGTGGCCGCGTGCGTCTTGCATGAGAGAATCACCCGGTAGTCGCGCCCTGCGGCCATCGCCCCTTGCATCCTGCCAGCACGGCAAACCCGCTCGTAAAGCTCTTGCCGGTGCCGGGCGGCCCTTGGACCATCAGGGTCGGCACATTGCCATGGCCGCCGATGAAGTTCCGTTTGCTCTCCTCGAAGGAATGGAATTCACCGGCATCGTGCAGCGCCTCGAGTCCGGCGAAAAACTGCGCCTGACCGTCCGCTGCGTCTTCGGGCCACGTGACTACCGCCTGATCCGGGCGTTCCAACCGGCGGTAGAGGGCGTGGTCCTGACCGCTTTCCTCCAGGCCGTGGACCACTTTGGCGCACCACGATCCGTAGTAGTCGTTTGGGTCGGGACCAAGCGTGTAGAGGTCGCCATCGACAAGGGGCCTGTCGTGGGTAGACAAAGTGCCGAAGGTGAATTTATGGGGATCGTAGTAATGGTTCGAGACGAACTTTGCTGTGGCGGTCGCCCGCACGGCTTTGCCGTCCGCGCCGGTCTCCTCCACGACGAGTTGTTCGATGTCGGCGCGAATGCCGTAGAGCAGCGCCCGTCCGGTGGGCGTGAGCGGCCGCTGCTGATCCCTGGGGAGCCGGGAATCGTAGGTCCAGCGAGGATGGAGGATGACCCGCTCGCCCGGCCTCATCCGGGTAAGTGCCAGCAACTCGGTCAATGAGGTGTCCAGCCCTTCGGTCTCGATATCGAGGCGGACCCGCATGCCCTCTTGCGTCCACTTCGTCTCGTCTTTTTCGTCCTTCGTCAGCTTCCGGGGCGCGCCGTCGGCGTCGAGCTCGGCTTCATATTCGAGCCGGAGCTGCCTGCGGCGTTCATTCTCGATGTTCTGCGCGACGATCTCCGGATCCTGACGCTCGTCGTTGTAGCGGACGATGAGGGCATCGCCGACGAGTGCCCGGCGCTCCGGCGACGGCAGGTGGGCTGCTTTCCACGCCGCCATGTCGGCATGGCGCTCGATGACGACGAACTCTTCCAGCGCCCGGGCCAGGCTCTCGGCCTTGCTTTCGAACTCGGCCAGGTCGGGAATCGCGAATACGCCCAGCGCCGTTTCGCGATTGGGCCACAGGTCTTTCGCGATGTGCTCCATCGCCTCCAGACGCTGCTCGGCAAAGGCCCTCAGCAACTCCGGTGTGGCCTCACGATAGGGCTTGTATCCGTCTCCCCCTGATCCGGTGCGGGCAAGCTGATCCCAGGCGGCATAGGCGTACTCGAGCGGTACCTGGCTGGAGAATCGGGCCCGGCGGACGTAGTAGGCATCACCCTGTTCAGGGTCGGCGGCTGTTGTGCCCTGCATCCGGCCGAGGGAATCGAACAGGCGATGGCGGAAGGCCTGCTTGATCTCGGGCTTCCAGGGAAAGCGCAGCCAGGCTGAGACGGATTGCAGCGTTTGCGCGAGCAGCGGGTAGTTCTTCTGAGCCCGGATCTGCCCCTCCAGATGAGTGAGGATGGGCGAGTCGTAGGCTGCGATCTGGGTGACGAAGTCGTAAAGCGGCGTGGTCGCCAGCACCCGTCCGTGGTGCCGGGCCAACCCATCGAGCAAGATCTTCTGAGTGTAGGCGTCGTAGAAGACCAGATGGATCGGCGCGCGGGGTTGGCCCTCGCTGTCCGGCGCGGCGACCTCACTGATGGCGGTCAGGACATCGGCGATCCAGCCGATGAACAGATCCCCTTCGCGCTCCAGACTGTCCGGAGGGCCGTCGGTGGTGGCGATCACAGTCCGGCGACGGTGGGAGGATGCGTTTCCCGCCTCATGCCCAACGACGAGGGCCCCGACCTGGTAGACCCGGTCCTGGAGATGGTCGAGTTGGGCATCCAGGTAAACCAGGACCAGGTTGGGGTTGAGGTCCGGCTTCGATGCCGGTAACGAGGAATAGCCGGAGTCCGGGATGTACCGCAGGTACTGGAGGTCGTCGCCCTTGTACGCTCGATAGCGGCGAGCCCGGTGGACCAGTTCGTCGAGGCGGCTCCCGATTGGCCAGGTGCCGCTCAGTTTGCGCACGATCTCGACGTGACTGGGATCGACGACCAGACTCGATCCAACCTGTGTTTTCAGCGCCGCCACCTCGGAGACGGTCTGGATGCCAGTGCGCTGTAGGGCGGCCTTGTCCCGCTCGGTTATGAGCGGGAGCAGCGAGAGATCGTCCGTATCGGCGCCGCGGCGCAGGCAGAACTCGTTGTAGAGGCAGTTGTCGCACTTGCCGGTGAGATGGAAGGGGAGGCTGTCGAACTCGGCCGTGGCAAGGGCGCGGGCGTTGGCGTCGGGTCCGGTGACGAGATCGGAGACGGCGTCCCGATAGGGCTGGGGATCGGCGACGTGGTCGAGTAATCCCGGCCCAAGTCCAAAGGTGTCGACGTAGGCGACGCGGTGGGCCTCCAGGCGCGTGCGGTCCTCATCGGTCAGTCGGGTATCGCCCTCGGCCGGGCCACGGTAGACAATGCCCAGGTCGATCGGTACGTTGCCGTAGCCCGCTCCCACGAGCAGTGTGTCGAGCATCTCGGCGTAGAAGGCGACCTGAAGAAAAACTCCACTTTCACCCGGGCGGAACTCTTGATGTCGATGATCAGGAGCGAGAGGTCACCGTCCTCTGCACGATCGATCCGGACCAGATCGACGGCCCCGCGTATCCGCCATCCATTGAGGGGGACGGCCAGAAAGGGTTGGGTGACGACCACTGTCTCGCCGGGAACGAGGGCGGCGATCAGGGCCAGCAGGCGATCGTTCTCCGGCGGCGCTTTCTTAGCTGGCCGGTCGGCGGCGAAGTCGACGACGGTTTGGCCCGCGGCGACGGCGTCGTAGACATGCTGCTCGAACTCCGCACCGGATCGGCTGAGCAGGGGCGGCAATTGTTGCGGCGATAACCCCTGGTCGGTCATGAACTTGAGGCCAGCGGTCCGCTCGTGGAGGCGCAGGCGCAGGTAGCGGGCGCACTGCTCCAGACGGATGTACTGCGAGACGTCGGTCGGGGAGATCCCGATCAGGCCGTCGGGTCCTGGCCGCACCGCGAATTCGGGTTCGGTGATTTCGCCTTGCTCAGGGCGCGGCACGGTAGAGATTTCGGTCACGGTTCGTCAGGCTCCCGGATCCGGCGGCGGGTGCACCGGCAGTGCTTGGGTTGGGGTATGGCGATACGGTACACCCTTTTGGCTCGTCTTTCCGGTTTTCGGGCCAGTCTTCGACAGGTTTGCTGGTGCCAGGCCGGCACGATTGCTTCTTCCTCCATCGCCTGGGCTACCAATCGAACAGTGGTGATGTTCGGCCTATTTTCGGTTTCGTCGTGCAAACGTTCCGCTCGACCGCGTTTTGCTTTGTCTCTACTGGCCTAGCAGTCGTTGACCCGAAGTCACCGCAGTTCAGACCCTTGCGCGATAAGAACATATGTTCTATTCTGGGAGCGAAATCGTTGCCAGCCCCCACCCAAGGAGGGGACCATGTCCCAGGCGTCGTTCGCACTGCCACATGACCGGGGAAACCCCGGGTCGATCGCCTGCATCTCCGTCCCGCACTTCGCCCTGCGCGTCGCCTTGCTGGAGCGGCCGGAGCTGGACGGCGAGCCGCTCGTCCTCGGTCCGCTGCCCGGCACCCGGGCCAACGTCAGCGACGCCACCCCAGAGGCCCAGAGCCGCGGAATCCGCCCGGGGATGAGCGTGCGCGAGGCGATCGCGCTCTGCTCGGAGGCCGTCATCCTCTCTCCCAACCCGGTCCGGGAGGCAACCGTCGCTGACCATCTCCTGGCCCGGCTGGAGCAGCTCAGCCCGCTGGTCGAGGCGGATGCGGCCATCCCGGGAACCTGGTACGTCGATCTGCGCGGCCTGGAACGCCATCTGGGCCCGCCGGCCCAGGCGACGGCCAAACTGCTGGCCATCCTGCCTTCGGCGCTGCGGCCCCGGGCCGGGGTCGGTGCGGGTAAGTTCACCGCCCGGGTCGCGGCCGGTCACGCTTCGCCCGGCGAGCCATGCGTCATTGCGCCGGAGCAGACGACCGCGTTCCTCTCCCGGGTAGCGGTGCGCTGGCTGCCGCTCCCCGTCGACGACATCCTCCGCCTGGAAGCGCTAGGTCTGCACACCCTGGGCGACCTGTCCGCCATGCCGGCGGCCAAGCTCGCCGCCCGGTTCGGCCCGACCGGCCGCCACATCTGGGACCTGGCCGGGGGTAACGACCCGGAGCCGGTCCGCCCCCGCGACCGCGAACCGACCGTCACCGAGTGGATGGACCTGCCCGCGCCGGCCACCAGCCGTGAGACGCTGTTGCTGGCCCTAGGCCAACTGGTCGAAAAAGCATTCCGTCGGCCGGTGCTGCGCGGGCGAGCGGTGCGCCAAGCCCGGTTGCGGCTGCGCCTGGAAGGGGGCAGTTCGTGGACGAAGGCCCTGACGCTGCGCTCCCCCTACGCCGCCTCCGACCTGATCCGGGCGCTGCGGCTACGCCTGGAGAACCTGGAGCTGCCGGGACCAGCCGAGTCGGTCGCGCTCGATCTGACGGGTCTGACCGCCGAGACCGGCACCCAGGAGCGCCTGCCCGGCTACCGGACCCGCTGGACCACGCCGCTCATCGAGGCAACCCGCCACCTGAAGCAGCGCTACGGGGACTCCCCTCTCTACCAGATCATCGAGGTCGAGCCATGGTCGCGGATTCCAGAACGCCGCCACGCCCTGCTCAGCTACGACCCATGAACGGGCGCAAACTCGGCCGCGAACGGCCCAACAGCAACGCGCTCCGCTTTCTCAACCAGCCCCGCCTCATCGATGTCCTGACACAGCAACAAGCGGATCACCCTGGCCCCATCCCGGTCGCCCTGCTTCAGGACGGACAGGCACGAGCCATCGAACGACTGGAGGACACCTGGTTGCTGGAAGACGAATGGTGGCGGCAACGCATCTGCCGGCGCTACTACCGCCTGGCCCTGGTCGACGGCCTACGCCTGACCGTCTTCCACGACTGCGCCGCCGATGCGTGGTATGCGCAGGGGTATTGAGGGGAAAGGACCTCACCCCCTACCCCCTCTCCACTGCGGTGGAGAGGGGCGTCAGGCAGAGCCGTTTCCGGAACGGCCCTCACCCCGCCTGCACCGCAGCGCCCTCCCCCTTGTCATCCTGAGCTTACGAAGGATCTTGGCGCTTTAGCGCCTTCGTGCTCGTTCTAGACCACGACAGTGCGGTCGGCGACCAAGGCCGTGAACTTCCGGGGACGGCCAAGATCCTTCGCAGGCTCAGGATGACAAGGGGGAGGGCGCCACCAGACGCCCCTCTCCTCCGCAGAGGAGAGGGGGTAGGGGGTGAGGTCCTTTTCCCCCATGTTGGAACCCATCGAATACGTCGAACTCCACGCGCATACGGCCTTCTCGTTCCTGGACGGCGCCTCGATGCCGCAGGAGTTGCTGGGTCGCGCGGCGGAACTGGGCTACCCCGCCCTGGCCATCACCGACCACGACGGCCTCCACGGCGCGATGGAGTTCGCCCAGGCTGCCCGCGCCGTGGGGATCGCCCCGATCACCGGAGCCGAGATCACCCTCGACGACGGCAGCCATCTCACCCTGCTGGTCGAGACCCACGGCGGCTACGAAAACCTCTGCCGCCTGCTGACCCACGCCTACGTGCACACCGGCCACGCCGTCGTCAAACCGGAGAAACCTGCTCGGGCCCGCTTGAGCACGTCGCATGAGCAGTCAGAAGCCGCCACAACTGCAACAGACGATGACAGCTACGATCATTACCGCGACCCATCCCTTGCTCCCCGGCTCGATCCCAATCTCCTGGCCGGCCACGCCAACGGACTGATCCTGCTCACCGGTTGCCGCCACGGGCAGATCGCCCGGCTGGTGGATGCGGGGCGGCTACGTGAAGCAGAGATCACCCTACGCCGGTATGTCGAGTGGTTCGGGACGGAGAACGTCGCGGTCGAGCTGCAACAGAATCTGGTCCACGGCGATACGCAGCGCATCCGCGCCTTGGTCGCCCTGGCGAACCGCGTGGGCGTGCCCTATGTAGCGACGGGCAACGTCCACTACCACCGGCCGGAGCGCCACCGCCTCCAGGACGTCCTCGTCGCCATCCGGCACCGCACCACCCTCGACGGCTCCCACCGCCAGCGTCGCCCCAACGCCGAGTTCTACCTGCGCTCCCCGGCGGAGATGGCGGCACTCTTTGTCGACTACCCCGAGGCGCTCCGGACCTCGGTCGCTATCGCGGAGCGCTGCGCCGCCTTTGACCTGACCGAGAACCTGGCCTACCGCTTTCCGGAGTACGAAACGCCGACAGGCGAATCGGCCGCCGACTACCTGGAACGGCTCTGCCGCGACCGGCTCGCGGAGCGCTACGAGGAGAACCGCCAAGTCGCCGAAGACCGGCTCAAGGACGAGATGCGTCTCATTCGCAAGCACGACCTGGCCGGCTTTTTCCTAATCCACCATGATCTGCTGGAGCTGGCCCGGGAGGTCGCGGTCGAGGTCCGCGGCGTCGATACCCCTCGGGCCGCCTCCCACCTGCCCCCAGGACGCGGCCGGGGCTCGTCGGTCAGCTCGATCGTCTGTTACCTGATCGGCCTCTCGCCGATCGATCCGGTCGGCTACAAGCTCTCGTTCGGGCGCTTCCTGAACGAGGAGATCCGCTCCGTCCCCGATATCGACCTGGACTTTCCGAGGGACATCCGCGAGAAGTTGATCGCCCGGATCCACGAGACCTACGGCAACCGGGTGGCCCAGGTCTGCGCCTTCGCCACCTACCAACTGCGCTCCGCCGTGCGCGATGTCGGCAAGGCGCTGGGCATTCAGGCGACCGACCTGGACCGGATCTCCAAGGTCAGCGAGCCGGGCTCCGCCACGAAACTCGCCCAGGAGTTGGAGCGGATCCCCGCCTACGCCGCCCGCAAGGACGTGCCCCCCTGGTCCTACCTGATCGACCTGGCCAAGGAGCTGGCGGGCTTCCCGCGCCACATCTCGCAGCACTCCGGCGGCATGATCGTCTCCTCGCAGCCGATCACCGGGCTGGTGCCGGTCCAGCCGGCCGCCATGGAGGGCCGCTACCTCTGCCAATGGGACAAGGATTCCTGCGACGACGCCCGCTTCGTCAAGATCGACTTCCTGGCGCTGGGGATGCTCTCGCTGGTGGAAGAGTGCATGGACCTGATCGCGGCCTCCGGCGATCCGGTGCCGGACCTGAGCCGGATCGACCTGGAGGACGAGGCCGTCTTCGAGATGATCCGGGCCGGCGACACGATCGGCACCTTCCAGATCGAAAGCCGGGCCCAGATCCAGACCGTCCTCAAGACGCAGCCGCGTATCCTCGACGATCTCGTCATCCAGGTCGCGATCGTGCGCCCGGGCCCGATCCTGGGCGGCGCAACGACACCCTACATCCGCTCCCGCGGCGACGAACTGACCGAGCCCGTCTACGACCATCCCCTCCTGATCCCGGCACTGGAAGAGACCCGAGGCGTCATCATCTTCCAGGAGCAGGTGATCGACGTGGCAATGGCGCTGGCCGGGTTCACCGCCGGCCAGGCCGATGCCCTGCGCCGAGCGATGACCCGCAAGCGCTCCGAGGAGGCGATGATGGCCCTCTGGGAGCAGTTCCGGCAGGGCGCGGAGAGCCAGGGGGTCGATCCGGAGATCGCCCAGACGGTCTTCCGCAAGCTGATGGGATTTTCCAGCTACGGCTTCCCGAAGGGGCACGCGGCCTCGTTCGCGGTCCTGGCCTACCAGTCGTGCTGGCTGAAGCTCTACTACCCGGCGGAGTTCGTCTGCGCCCTGCTCAACAACCAGCCGATGGGCTTCTACCCCTCCCACGTGCTGGTCAACGACGCCAAGCGCCACGGCATCCGAGTGGTGCCGCCGGACGTGAACGCCAGCGTCACAGGCTGCTCGGTCGAGCCCGGCCGGGTGGTCCGGATCGGCCTGGGATACGTCAAGGGACTCAGCGAGGACGATGCCGCCACGATCATCACCGAACGATCGGCGAACGGTCCCTTCCGATCCCTGGCCGATTTCATCCGCCGGGTGCCCCTCAGCATGGAGATCGCGGAGCGCCTGGTCACGGTCGGCGCCTTCGACGCCTTCGGGCTGCGCCGCCGCGAGGCGCTGTGGCAGCTCGGCCTCTTCGTCACCACCAGGAGGGTCGGCAAGCAGCTCCAGCAAGCAGCACCCACCAAGACTCCTGCCATCCAGGCGACTCTCCCCCTCCCGGTCACTCAGGACATGGTCGAGCTGTCGCCCATGCCCGCCTGGGACCGGATGGCGGCGGAGTACCAGGTCCTCGGCCTCTCGCCCCACTTCCACCCCCTCGGCCTGCTCCGCACCCGCCTGCCCTCGGGCTGCATCACCTCCCAGGATATCGCCACCATCCCGGACGGCACCCCCCTCCGGATGGCCGGCCTGGTGGTCTGCCGCCAGCGCCCAGGGACCGCAAAGGGCGTCACCTTCCTGCTCCTCGAGGACGAGTACGGACTGGTCAACGTGATCGTCTACCCATCGCTCTACCAGGAATACCGGCTGCTCGTCCGGGCGGAGCCCTTCCTGCTGGTCGAAGGGCCACATGCAGCGCTCCGACCGCAACATCAACATCATCGCCACCCGCTTCCACCGCCTGGCCGAAGTCATCGGCACCCTCGACGAGAAGGACGCCAAGCCCGAGATCACCTTTGCGCCGACCGAGAACGGCGCCGTCGTCCGGGGCAGCACAAACCCAAAGGACATCATCCTGGAGGTGCTCTCCCCGGTCTCGCACAGCTACCGATAAAGGCATGGCGGTAACTGGTCTCTGGTTCGTGGAAACAGATCCCGATGCTACACTGCACGGGAACACCGGAGGACGAACATGGCACTGCGAACAACCACCCCGATCGACTTCGAGGCGCTCGACGATGACGGCGACGGCATCGTGTACCTGACCCGCGAACAGGCCAGGGTCCACTTCGACATGGAGGTCCGCGGAAAGCTCGGCATAAGCGGAGAAGAATTTCTCCGCCGCCTCGACGCGGGCGATTACGACGAGATCATCGATGACCGCAACCATCGCGACATCGGCTACCTTGAAATGCTGAGCCACGTTGTCCGATAGACAGATCCGCGCCGAACGGCAACGTTACATTGACAGAGTTCGTCGCTCGGTATCATGTATCACGCCCGTGATCGTGCTCGCATCACCAGTCGAAACATCCAACATCTGGCTGGCAAGGATGGCAACCGACCCTACGCCACTGCCATCCACACCCAACCTAACCGTCCAACTAGTCCAAGAATTCCAGCATCACCGAGAGGCTGGCACCGGATCCATACAACCACGTCAAGACTCGTACCTTTACGCACTCAGCGAACGAGACGGACGAGAGATCTTCGCCTTCCACTACCACCCCAGAGGGACCAGCCCAATCAGATACCCCCACCTCCACGCTGGCACAGACGATCCCAGGCTCGACCATGGGAACAAGCACCTCCCGACCGGACTCGTCGCCCTCGAACAAGTCATCCACTGCCTCATCACCGAGTTCGGGATTCCGCCCCTCCGGCCGGACTGGGCCGACATCCTCGCCGCCGCTCAAAGTACCATTCACCTCGAAGGTTCAATTTGACACCCGCGCTATACTATCAAAAGGAAAGTATTGGCGATCCAGTCAACCCCGGCTGGTCACTCGTCGACGAGGAGACCGATGAGCAGCGACACCACCACCCGAAGCCGGCTACAGGCATTCCGAGCCCGCCGAGACGAATTCTTCAAGTCGGAACCTGATTCACCGCTCACCCCTGAACAGCAGGAGCGGTTTACCAGCCTGGACTACTTTCCCGAGAATCCAGCGCTCACGCTGGAGTTGCCGCTCGATACAACCGGCGAAGGCATCGGGGAGGTCCTGACGATCGGCACCACCGACGGCCAGGCCAAGCAGTTCGAGCGGGCCGGGCGCATCACCTTCGAGGCGAACGGCGAACCCGTCACCTTTACCGTCTTCAAGGAACAGGCGCGCGGCCGCTACTACCTGCCCTTCCGCGACGGTACTGCCGGCGTCGACACCTACGCCGTCGGGCGCTACCTCGACATCCGGGCACGCCCCAACGGCGACCTGCTGGTCGACTTCAACTACGCCTACAACCCGTATTGCGCCTACGGCGATGGCTGGAGCTGCCCGATCCCACCCCGGGAAAACGTGACCAAGGCCCGCATCGAGGCCGGCGAACGGACCTTTACCGACCGGGCTGACTACCAGCTATAGCACTCAGGAATTAGAGACTCGAGGCGTTTGAACGGCTTGCCCGGTCGGCGTGCCTGCTCTGTAGCCAGGTATCGACCGACTTGGCAAGCTGCGCCATCGAGGTTTCGCCGCAGCGAACCCCACGGGCAATGACCACGCCCATCGCCTCCCGCGGCCAGCGATAAAACGCCCGCCGGACCTCGATGTACCGCAAGCGCTCTGGCTCGAAGCGAAGCTCCGCGACCGTCCAGCCCCGATCTTGCTGGTCCAGCAAGAGCAAGAACTGCTCGTGCTGCCAGGCAAACGGCATCGATGGCGGCCGCACCGCAAATGGGGGATGTGCGTCAGGAGTTTCCAGGGCGGGTTCGCACGGACCATCCCCGGGAAAACAATCCGGATCCTTCGTCGGCGGGGTGGACTGAGCCATTCCGGACGTCCTCGTACGACTCCCGAGTCGGATCGGCCCGGGCGACAGGGTGGAAGAAATTACGCCCGACTTCGTAACGTCGCGATCGCACCGAGCGGTAGGCACCGAAAATCGGAATGCCCAACCAAGGGCCGCGCCAGCGCGGCCAGACCGCCTCGATCTCTTCGCGTTGTTCCCTGAGCGTAGCACCGACACCGCTACCCGTGCAAGGTAAATCCGCGCCGTCACGCCCTGTTTACCGAGATTACCTAGGACCATGGGCATGCGCGGTGCGCCATTGACCGCATCATTCGTCACGGAACAACAACATCGATGGCACCTGCGGAAACGACCCGGTCTCCCTCGCTGAGCGTGATGCGGTACTCGCCGTCCGGCCACTCATCCCCCGACTGACGCTCCAGATGGAACTCGAGCCAGATCGGCTCGAACCGAACCTCCGGAAGCTGCACCGTCGCGTCCATGCCCTGGATGGGCGTGTTGTTGTAGGTCCACCGTGCGACCAGAAGCGAACCGGCCGGCGCCGCCTCGATCGACACAGCCGCGTAGATCACCGGAGCCGTCGCGTCGAACTCGCCCTCGATCTCATCAAGCGGGCGGTTCGTGCCGGGCTCGACCGCGGTTGTCCACACGGGATCGGCAGCGATAACGTGGACGGGCACCGGAATCTCAGTCGGCTGGGGAGTCTCCGCGGTCGGGACACGAGCGTCCGCCGTGGCTACTGCGGTCGGCTCTGGCGAGTCCGAATCATCCCCACAGGCAACCAGCACCGGAACGAGCAGGCACAGGACCGCTACCGCGCGCGCGCGCCCGACGACCAAGACCCTTCTCGGGATCCTGAGCGGCGTGGGATTGGGATGCCGTCGCAGGCGATCCGTCGACGGGTCGATGGTGGGATCGCTCACTCGTTTACGACGCCAGCGGACCTGTCGCCAGGGCGAGCACGTCGGCGAGCATTCCAGCTGCCGTCACCGCCGCACCCGCGCCCGGTCCCGAGATCGACAACGGAAAGGCATCGTATCGCTCGGTCCGGATCGAAAACGCATTCTCCGGGCCACGCAGGCCGCCCAATGCGCTGGCGACCGGGACGGCACTGATGCCGACCCGCGGAGGCCCCGCCGGAGTCACGGTCGCGACGTACCGCAGCGACCGGCCCTCGCTACTCGCGTCTTTGGCTCTGATGGCCAGGTCCTCGTCGAGTTCGCCCATCCGTTCGAGGAAGCCGCGTACATCGACGCCCCCACTGCTTGACAGAGCGTCTGGGACAAGGCCCTCGACCTCGATATCATCCAGGTTCGCCGAGACACCCAGCGTGCGCGCCAGGATGAGCGCTTTCCGGGCAACATCGAGTCCACTCAGGTCATCGCGGGGATCGGGCTCGGTGAATCCGTTCTCCATCGCCGATCGCACAGCGACCGAGAAGCTCGTCCCAGCGGCGAGGTCAGCAAAGATTGCGCCCAGCGTCCCCGACACCGCCCCCTGGATCTCGCGCACCTCGTCACCCGTATCCAGCAAGGAGCGTAGGGTCGAGAAGACGGGCAGCCCAGCGCCACACGTCGCTTCGTATTTCAACCGCCCGCCGATCCCGGCCTCCGACCACAGCACGGTGCCGGCCTGATGGTCCGCCGGCATCGCCATTGGTGCTTTGTTTGAAAGGACGACACCCGCACCCCGCTGCAACGCGAGGGCATCGGCATCGGCCGTTCGATCGCCCGCGGCGGCATCGACCACGACGAGCGGCCCGGCATCCGCCAGCGCTTTGATGACCGACTCGATCGGGTGCAGTTCCAGTCCCGCTTCGCGGGTTACCGAGGCAATCGGGCTTCCCGATCGGCGGCCCGCGACAAGATTGCGAAGCGTGCGCTCGTTGAGATTGGCATCGGGAGCGGTTGCTCCATTTGGACCGGCAACCGAGCCGACCGCCAGGTCAATACCGAGCTGAGACTTCCAGCGCTCACGGCCGGCCAGGATCTGCTCGATGAGCGTGCCGCCAACTGTGCCTATCCCGACGACCAGCACGGTAACCTGCGGCGGCAACTGTCCCATCCGTTCCCCATCCCTTTCAACAGCCGGATCGCGCGGCGAATCCTGGAGACTCAATGTGCGCACTTCCCGAGCAATGCGGGCGCGGAAACCTAACACACCGCCAGCCCTACGGTAGATCGACGCCTATTCGGACTTGGCGGGCGGCTGCTCGCTCGGCGCGTGGCCCCGCATCGAAGCGATCCGGCCAGCCAGATCGGGCCTGGGCAGATGGAACTGCGGCCGGCCGCGCCACTGATTTCGCCGCGAACGCTCCTCCCAACGCTCCCGCCACTCCGTCAGTGACCGTGCCACGTTGCGCTGCAGTTCCTGCAGGTAGATCACTTCCCGTTTCGCGGCGGCTCGTCCCTCAGGGGTTGTCTGGCCGAGGTGACGCATGCGCCGCGACCGCTCGTCGATCAGACGCCGCGGGCCGAGTGAACGAGTGTCCGCCATTGCCTGAACTAGTGCCTCTTCGAGGCATTTCCCCGCGGTTGCCAGGTCGGCATGGGCGGCGGGAGAGGGCTCGGGCACGACGGAATCGATCAAGCCCAGGCGCAGGCATTCACGCGCGGTGACGGACCGCGTCGTGGAACCAAGGCGTTCCGGCACACGCACGAACTCGGGCGCGACCGGACTGAAGACCGCATGCTCCATCATCACCAGGCGGTCTCCGACGCACAGGGCCATGGCTGTTTCGCCGGTGGCCTCGCCAATAATCGCCGCCACGATCGGCGCTGGCAGCAGTGCCAGGAGCTGCATCGTCTGGCTGAGCGCGCTGGCCAGGCCATATGCTCCGCGCACCCCTGGCGGGGTCGCTCCGGTCGAATCGATCAAGAGAACGACCGGCAATTCCAGGTGCCCGGCGAGGCGAAGTACCCGATCAACTTTGCGGAATCCGGCGGCAGACGACTTACCTCGCTCCTGGGCGACGATCGCCACTGAAGCGCCAGCGAGACGCCCCAGGGCACAGCGAATCCCAGGATCGTCTGCCTCGATCCTATCGCCCTTGAGCTCAACGACATCGGTGAACACCCGATCGAGGAAGACGGATGCGGTAGGCCGATCGGGATGACGGGCCAGGGTCACCGCGTCCCACACCGGAGCGGGCCCACTTGCCGGAGTTGCTTCCGTCTGGACCTCGGTTCCGGCCCGAGCATCGAGCGATCCGCGCTTGTGGAAGAGCCCAAGCAGAGTACCCAGGACCTGGCGCACGTCGGGCCGAGCGATCACGCCATCCAGGAGGCCATGCGCCACGGCATGTTCCGCTGTCTGGCTGGTAGGGCCGGTTGCGGGAGCTCCACCCACTTCAGCGGGTGTGTCGGCGCCAACATGGGCGCCGGTTTCGGCCAGGACGATGTCGGCATGGCTGGCCAATCCGGTGAAGACGCCGCCCACCGTTGGATCGGTCAGTACGGCGATCAGGGGGACTCCGGCCCGCTTCAGGTTACTCGTGGCTGAAACGAACTTGGCGTGCTGCGCGAGGGCAAGCACACCGTCCTGTGACCGGAAGGGGCTGCGCCCGGACGCGCAGAGAACCAAGGCGGGCAGTCGCTTTTCGTATGCTTGTTCAAGCCCGAGGGTGATCTTTTCACCGGCGACGACGCCGATCGCGCCGCCCAGCGCGGCAAGATCGAGCACGATGGCCACGACCGGCGATCCGCCGATGGTGGCGATCCCGGTGAGCACTCCCCCGGTTACGGCGTCCGACAACTCCTCAGCGCCCACTCCGGCAGCGGGATCCACGTCCTGGAACCGGAGAGGATCAGCGGAGACGAGAACGGCATTTTTCTCGATGAAGGTATCCGGGTCGATGAGCAGCGCCAGCCGCTCGCGAGCAGGCAGCGAGAAGTGGCGGCCGCAGGCGGAACAGACGCGGTACGTGGCGAATTCCACGCTGGCGCTGAGGTCCTGGCCGCAACCAGGGCAGATCAAATCGAGATCACCCTCGAGATCACCCTCGAAGTCCCAGGCCGAACCTGGACTGAGCGCGCGGGTGGCGTTGGAGGGCTCTGATGAAGCCAGAGGCTCGGGTTGCATCGTTGGTTCCCTCTGCTCCGTCGAGTGATTGGCGCGCGTTACCGATCGCAGTGACTCGCGACTCCCCCGACAAGCCATGCTACGGGGCCGCATTCTCCGGCGTCAACTTGAGCCTGGGACCTTAAACGACCGCCATCAGGTTGCAGAGAGGTCGGAATTCCAAGCGATTCGGCTATGATCCCGCGGCTACGATACGAGTGACCGCGGCGCAGGTCGTCGATCGGTGTGGGAGAAATGGAGCAGCGCGCGATGGCCGACCGAACGACGTGGATTTTCGATCGGGTCGAGGCCCGGGCTAACGGCGGGATGGTCGGGGCCAAGTCGGTCGAGGCTGCCGAAGCGGGGGCCGCGGTGTTGCGCGCGGGCGGAAACGCCGTCGATGCCGCTGTCACCACCGCCTTCGTCTCCGGCGTCGTCGAGCCGTGGATGAGCGGCATTGGCGGTGGCGGATTCCTGGTTGCGCACCGGCCAGGGGATGCCTCCGCCAGCGTCGTCGAGTTTCCGATGGTCTCCCCAGCCGGGGCGGCACCGGACATGTTTCCGCTGTCGGGGACCGGCCCGGATCTCGCCCTGTTCGGCTGGGCGGGGGTGGTCGACAACGCCAACATCGTCGGCCACAAGGCCGTGGCGGTACCCGGAGTTGTCGCCGGGTTGGCGCTCGCGTTGGAGCAATTCGGCACGATCTCGCTTGCCACCGCGCTCGCTCCCGCGATCGAACTGGCCGAATCGGGCTGGCTGGTGACCTGGTCGGCCACCAAGTACATCACCCGCGACATGGTCAACCTGGGCAAGTTTCCGGCCACCGCGGCGATTTTCCTCGACGCCAGAGGAAACCCGCCGTTTACGCTGGACGGCGGCCACCCGACGTATCTCCGCCAGCCCGACCTTGCCCGGACGCTCCGAACGATTGCGGACCAGGGACCGAGGGCTTACTACGAAGGCGAGACCGCCAAGCAGATCGTGGACGAGCTGAACGCCAACGGCTCGCCGATGGAACTCGGCGATCTTGCCCGGTACCAGGCGGCGGTCGTGCCCGCACTGACCGTCCCCTACGGTGAGTATCAGTTGGCGACAACCGGCAAAGGGAGCGGCGGCACCACGCTGGCGCAGTCGATGGCAATGCTCGACCGGATTGGGCTGCATGAGCGCGAGCACAACTCGGCAGACGCCCTCCACGCGATGGCCCAGGCGTTCCGGCTGGCATTTGTCGACCGGTTTGCCTACCTCGCCGATCCCAATCACGTCGATGTTCCATTGGACACGATGCTGTCCAGCGATTACATCGCCGAGCGCGCCGCATTGGTCCAAGCGGAGTCGATTGCCCCGATCGCAGCCGGTTCGCGCGAGCGACTGGGCGTGCGCCATAGCCTGCAGGCATCGATGCAGGATTACGGGACGGGCGGCTCGACAACCCATCTCGGGGCCATCGACAGCGATGGTATGGCCGTGTCGCTGACGCAAACGCTGCTGAGTGGCTGGGGGAGCAGGGTAGTCCCACCAGGGACCGGCATCCTTCTGAATAACGGCATGATGTGGTTCGATCCCGAACCGGGCCGCCCAAACTCGGTCGGCGGCCGCAAGCGCCCGGTAAGCAACATGGCCCCGGCATCGTCCTGAAGGACCGACGCCGTGGTCGCCTCGGTCGGGTCAAGCGGGGGCAGGCGGATCATGAACTGCAACGCCCAGGTCATCATGAACCTGCTTGACCACAACCTGACACCTCAGCCTGCCATCGCCGCACCGAGGATTGACGCGTCGACACCCGATCTCATCGTGAGCACACGTCTTCCGGTTGCCACGCGGCACGCACTCGCTGCCCTGGGCCACACGATCGCCGTGCGCGACGAGATCCACCTCCACGGCGAATTTGCCTCCGCCGTCGCTATCCAGCGCGAATCGAACGGCGAGGTCATCGGAGGAGTCGATCCGTACTACCCGGCGATGGCGATCGGGGTTCAGCGCGAGGCGCAGGAATGAATGCCGTCGAAGTCGACCGTCCGGGCTCCGTTCGAGTCACGACGGAGCCCGATCCGATCGATCCCACCGCCTGATGCCGGAAAGGAGTCCACGGCAATGCCGATCCAACGGCAGTTCGAACCCGGCCCGGACGTCGTCCGGATCCGCGATTTCATCGCCAGGATGGTGAACCAGGCGGGCCAGGACCAATTCATGCACATAGGTGACTGGCTGTGGCAGCTCCATCTGCGCGAGGACACCCTGCCGGCAGCCAGGGAAAATCTCCGGATCTGGACCGATGACGATGGCCAAATACTGGGATTCTGCTGGCTCAAGGCGGGCGGGATGGAGATCCAGGTCGACGCGGCTGCATCGCCGGCAGGCGAGATCGAGCGCGAGATGCTTGCCTGGGCCATTTCTCGCCAAGCACCGGAGGCCGACGGCAGCCCGTCTGAACTGCTCGCGGACGCATTTGAACGCGACGCTCGCAAGGTCGCAATCCTCACCGATCTTGGTTTCCGGAACACGGGCGGGGATCGCTACGATTTCTTCCGTCAAGACCTGGGAGCAAGGCAGTTCGACGTGAAAGTTCCCTCTGGCGCCACGGTCCGAGCGGTCGACATCGACCGAGACCTGGAGGATCGCGTCGCGATCCACCGCGAGGTGTGGCATCCCTCAAGGTTTACCGCGGCGTCCTACGCCGCCGTCCGGGCGGCGCCGGGATTCGTCCCGGACCTGGACCTCGTCGCCGTGGCGCCAGACGGGGCCATCGCCGCGTACTGCATCTGCTGGTACGACCCCGTTAACCGCATCGGCGAGTTCGAACCGGTGGGGGCACGGGAGCGCTTTCGGCGCCAAGGCTTTGGCCTGGCCGTGATGCACGAGGGCCTCAGGCGCCTCCAGCATCTTGGCGCAACCGAGGCGGTGGTCTTCTCCGTCGCGACAAACGCGGCCTCGCACGGCCTTTATGCTCGGAGCGGGTTCAAGGTTGACGGGCAATACCACACGTACGTCCGTCGGGTGCACGAATTGCCCGCATCGTGAGGAGTGAGGCCGGTCCGGTGCATATCGACGACGACAACGGCTTGAGCGATCTGGTCGTCCCCGACTCAGAAAGGTTGATCGCCAGCGGATTTCGCTTTACCGAAGGTCCGATCTGGGTTCCGGATGGTGAATACCTCCTCTTTAGCGATATTCCCAGCAACCGAATCCATCGGTGGACACCCGGCTCGTCCAGTGAGGAGGTCTTCCGGGAGCCCAGTCAGCACAGCAATGGGCTCACACTCGACCACGCCGGAAGACTCATCGCCTGCGAGCATTCGGCCCGGAGAGTGACGCGAGCTGCGTTGCCAGACGGCGGTATCGAGGTTATTGCCGCGTCTGCCGGCGGCAAACGTTTCAACAGCCCAAATGACGTCGTCGTCCATTCCACTGGGGCGATCTTTTTTACCGATCCGGCCTATGGATTGAACGACGCCGGGACCTCGCAAGAACTTGATGTCCAGGGTGTCTACCGGCTTGACCCGGACGGTGCCTTGACCCTGCTCGTCAGCGACTTCACCGAGCCCAATGGGCTGGCCTTCTCGCCGGACGAACGGATCCTCTACATCGGCGACTCGGCTACGGCGACAGTGCGCCGCTTCGACGTCGACGCGGCCGGGAACTTGAGCGGCGGCGATCTGTTCGTCGACATGCGCCGCGACCGACGCCCCGGTGGCCCCGACGGCATGAAGGTCGACCGAGACGGCCGGCTCTGGACGACAGGCAAGGGCGGAGTCTGGGTGATCGAACCGGACGGCACCTGGCTCGGCGTGCTCGCCGTACCCGAAATCCCCGCCAACATCGCCTTTGGCGGACCGGATTTCTCTAGTATCTTCCTAACCGCCCAGACGAGCGTCTATCGGGTCGAATCCCGGGTCGTCGGACTGGCGCCCGGGTCGCCACGGTAGCGAACCGTCAACCCTGATCTCCCACCCTGCCTCCCCACGTCGGGGCGAGGCCTGTCTGGCTCCCTCGAGAGCGCCGGTTCCGTTTTGACGTTCCCTAGAGCGCTGTGCGCAAAGGTTGCCGCTGCCTGGACGGGACCGTCGCGGCGACGGCGGGGCGTCGTCCAGGCTCCGCCCGGGGCTGAAGACCCCGGGCTGACCCCGATAACCCGGCTGAAGCCGGCTGCCACCCGTCTCGACCGGCGGAACGCTCCGCGCACGGTCGCGTTGTCCCAGCCCCCTTTAGGGGGGTTATCGGGGTCAGCCCGGGGTCTTCAGCCCCGGGGCGGCAGGGGAACGCGGCCAACCTTTAAGTCGAGCGCTTCAGCGACGCCGGACCGGAGCTGCAACCGGCGGAGCCGGGGGCCGGATGGTCAGTTCCGTGCCCTTGTCACGGTTGGCGTCGTAGTAAGAGAACCCGCCCGGATAGTCCCGGACGATACCGTCGTTCAGCTCAATGATGCGGGTGCAAAGCTTGTCCAGGTAATAGCGGTCATGAGAGATCGTCAGGATCGCCCCCGGGAAGTCGAGCAAGGCTTCCTCTAATTCCTCGATCGAGGCGAGGTCGAGGTTGTTTGTTGGCTCATCCAGCAGCAGGAAATTCGCGCCTCGCAGGATGAGCGTTGCGATCTGAAGGCGGGAACGCTCCCCACCACTCAGGTTGGCGATCGGGTTCAGCGTGTCGTCCCGGTCGAACAGAAACCCGACCAGGAACGAGAGCGCCTGCTGCTCGTTGAGCGGCTTCAGCTTCCGCACCAGTTCAAGGGGTGAGAGCTTCGGGTCGAGCGTCTCCTGTTCCTGCGCGTAGTAACCGACCACGATGTTCGCCCCGAGACGAATAGTCCCGCTCGTGGGCTCCTCCGCACCTTGCACCATCCGAAATAAGGTCGTCTTGCCGGCGCCGTTGGGACCAACGAGCCCGATCCGTTCACCATTGCGAACGACGACATCGAAGGGCTTGAAGACCTCCCGGTTGCCGAACCGCTTTGCGACGTTCTTGGCCTCCAGCACCAGCGTAGAGCCTCGCTCGGCCGCGAAGTCGACGTCGATCCGTTTGCGCTCTAGCACTGGCCGCGGCGCGGACTCCAGCTTCGCGCGCTCTTCCGCCACGCGGCGACGCATGTTCTCGGCCCTGGTGGCGAACTTTGGGTTCTGGCGGGCCCATTGAGTGAGCGCCTCCGCCGAGGCTTTCAGCTTCTTGAATTCTCGCTCCTGAAGCTCACGCAGCTGGGACTCCCGCCCTAACCGTTCTCGCTTGGTCACCACGTACGTGCTGTAGTTGCCGGGATACTCGACGATCCGACCGTCTTCTAGCTCCAGAATCTCGTTGGCGATCCGATCGATCAGGTAGCGATCGTGGGAGATGACCGCGACGCCTCCGGTATGTTCCAGGATGAATTGCTCCAACCAGGCTTTGCCTCGCTCGTCGAGATGATTGTCCGGCTCATCGAGCAGGAGGAGTTCCGGCTCGTCCAGGAGAATTCTGGCCAGGGCAACGAGCTTCTTCTCACCGCCGCTGAGTTTGCCGACCGCCGTCTGCCACCGGTCTTCAGGGAACCCGAGGCCGGTCAGGATACGGGTGGCCGCACTTTCGTCGCCGGTGGCCGTCCCGGCTTCGAGTTTCGTGAAGATCGCCGCCTGTTCGTCGAGGACGTCGGCGAGCTTATCGTCATCGAGCGGCGTCGCCAGGCGCTCTTCGATCTCGAGCAGGCGTAGTTCGAGCGCGTCGGGATCACCTCCCGCGGCCGCGACGATTTGCCAAGCGGTTTGACCGGAATCCAACGATGAATGTTGGGTGAGATAGCCGACGGATAGGCCTCGCCGGTAGGTCACCAGTCCGGCATCGGGCTTGAGCTGGCGGGCGAGGATGCGGAAGAGCGTGCTCTTGCCGGCGCCGTTCTCGCCGATCAGGGCAAGGCGGTCGCCTTGTTTCACGTCGAAACCGAGCCCGGAAAAGATTTGATTGCCGCCGTGGGCATGGACAATTCCGGCGGCTTGGGCAAGAAGGCTCACGGCTGCGGTGCTCCCGAACGAGAAGGTGACGATGAGTGTTCAACAAACACGATGATACAGAGCGCCTTGCCACGCAAGGTGCACGTTGGTCAACGCGGAGTGAGCGTAACCTGTGAGAGACCCGGCTAGCCGGCTACCTCAGGCGCGTCCCGCCATCAACTCGACGAATCGGTCGATGGCGATATTGCCGCCGGAGAGCGTGACACCGACCTTCCGACCCTGTACGTCGACCTTGTTCGCCAGAACCGCCGCGAGCGCTGTTGCTCCGCTCGGCTCGACGACAACCTTGAGGCGCTCAAAGCAGATCGCCATCGTCTCGACGATTTCATCGTCGGTCACCAGGGCGATCTCATCGACCAGGGCCTGCACGATCGGGAAGGTGAGTTCGCCGGGAGCCTGGGTCTGCTGCCCATCGGCGATGGTGCGCGGTACCTCAGTCAGGGCGATTCTGGTGCCCGCGTCCAGGCTCTGCTTCCAGTCGTCCCCGGCTGCCGGCTCGACACCGATCAGCGAAACACGCGGAGAGATCGCGTTCGCCGCGACCGCACTGCCGGCGAGCAAGCCACCGCCACCGGTGCAAACCAGGATCAGATCGAGGTCCTCGACCTCTTCGAGCAGTTCTTTGACTGCCGTGCCGGCGCCGGCAATGACCGACGGGTGATCGTATGGAGGGATCAACGTGCCGCCGCGCTCGGCGGCGATCCGGGCGCCGATCGCCGCGCGATCCTCCCTGTAACGGTCGTAGGTGATCACGTCGGCCCCGTAGCCCCGCGTCGCCGCCAGCTTGGAAGCAGGAGCGTCTTCGGGCATGACGATCGTCGCGGGGACGCCGTGAAGCTGGGCCGCCAGTGCCAGCGCCTGAGCGTGGTTGCCACTGGAAAAGCCAATCACACCGAGCGCTCGATGTTCGGGCTCAATCGCGGCAACCGCATTAAAGGCCCCGCGGAACTTGAAGGCGCCGGCGCGCTGCAGATTTTCGGCTTTAAGGAAGAGTTGTGCGCCGGTTCGCTCGTTGAGCGTGCGGGAGGTGAGGACGGGCGTCCGGTGGGCCACGCCGGCCAGTCGCGCGGCGGCGGCCTCAACATCG
This sequence comes from uncultured Chloroflexia bacterium, assembly GCA_963724285.1. Classification (GTDB taxonomy): domain Bacteria; phylum Chloroflexota; class Chloroflexia; order Thermomicrobiales; family UBA6265; genus CAVRUD01. The sequence continues at coordinate 275,472 of CAVRUD010000032.1, forward strand.
GCGTAGGTAACTGCGAATGCCTGGGACGAAGCCGTGATGGTCATGCGAAATGTTCCATTAGGGAACCGCCCGGGGCGGCCCGGCGTGATCACCCTACGTGGCAATCAAGCGCCGAGCGTACCCCGGGCGTCTACGGTTGTCGAGACGCGCTGGCTTAGCCTGGGCGCAGGTCAGGCGCCGAGATTCTCCGCGAACCAGGCGAGCGAATCTTCCCACGCCGCTATAGCCTGCTCCTCGTTGTAGCGCTCGCCCGTGTCGTTGTGGAAGGCGTGCTGGGTGTCGGGGTACACCCGAATGTCGGCCCGGACGCCGGCGTCCATCAGGGCAGACGCAAGTTCGTCGCGCCCCTCGTTGGCGAAATCATCGGGATCGTCCGAGTAGACGCCAAGTACCGCCGCGGTGATGTTCGGGACATCCTCAAGAGGTGGCGGAGGACCGTAGTACGGAATTGCCGCCAGTAGCTCGGGCGTCTGGGTCGCCGTTAGCCAGGTGACGCCACCGCCGAAGCAAAAGCCGATCATTCCGACCCGGGAACTGTCCACCTCAGTGTCGTTGCCGTAAAAGGTGATCGCGGCCTGGAAGTCGGTGACGTGGCGATTGACGTCGCCCGCCGTGAGCAGATCGGGGATCGTGGACGGATCGGCGATCGAATCGGTCCCGCCTTCGCGGCTAACGAGGTCGAGTGCGCAGGCCGTGTAACCGGCTACCGCCAGGCGACGTGTGACGTCGCGGATGTGCTCTGTTAGTCCTCGATTCTCGTGGCAGACGAGGACGAGCGCGGTTCCTCCCGGTGCGACCGGAGTGGCATCGCCAGATGCAACCGGCGTTGCCGCCATTCCAGGAACTGGTCGCGCCTCGTAGGCCAAGATCGTCGCGTCGCCGCTCGGGAATGTGATGTCGGACCCGACGACACGCGGGTCATCCGCCGGGACCGACAGGGGACTCTGGGGTTCGGACGGAGTCTGCGTTGCCGGTGTCGTCTCTTGCGCGTAAATCTCCTCGGCGGAAATGCCAAGGGCGGCCAGTAGAGCGAGTCCCGCCGTGACACCACCGGCGATGTGAACGACGCGGCTGAGCAAATCGCGCCGCGACATCAGACCATCCCGGTAGTCTTCGACGAATTCATGGACCAGATACCGCTGCATGGGGTTGAGATTTTCGAGCCGGTCGATTGGTGAACTCTTCGACGCCGGGACAATCGGATCGGGATCGATGAGCCTTGACACCAAACACTCCTTCTCCTCGCGAGCACCAGCCGCACCGGGATCGGACAGACGCACGCCTCTTGTCCACTCACATCGAGCGGTAAAGGAACGCGCGCAAGATTCATGCAAGGCGTCCACCAATCGCTGGCGGGCACGCCACAAACCGGCTAAGTGGCAGCGCAACGCGTGCGATCTTTCCGTATTTCTATTGTGATGGGATCAAAGCTATGCCAGAATGGCGGTTGGAATACCGACAATTCGGCGGTCTTGCAGTGGCTACAAAACCCTCGCGTGGTAGACGTTTGCCCGGGTGGGCCGAACGTGGGTATGCAACAAGGAGGAGTGCGCCGTGGGTCGTCAACTCGATCTCAATGCGATGTTCCAGAAGGCAAGCCCCAAAACTCGTCGTGAGATCCTCTCACTCGCCGCGAAGGGCGGTATCGCCGCCCCGGTCCTGATGACGATGCTCGCGCGCGATGGCGTCAAGCCCATCGCCGCTGCTCCGGCAGCGATCCAGGACGAGCAGCCGGTCCAGGGCGGAACGCTGATCCTCGTCGGTCACCAGGAGATTGCCAGCCTCCATCCGGATGACAGCGGACCGACCGTCCACTTCGTGATGGTCACGCAAATGTTCAACGGCCTCGTCGAGCAGGACGAGAACTTCGTCTTCCAGCCCGTCCTGGCCGAGACGCTGCCAGAAGTCTCGGAGGACGCACTGACGTACACCTTCAAGCTGCGTCAGGGCGTGCTGTTCCACAACGGCGAGGAGTTGACCTCGGCCGACGTCAAGTTCACCTACGAGTGGTACATGGATCCGGCCAACGCCGCGGTCAACGCCGGCTACTTTGCGAACGTCGAATCCGTCGAGGCGCCGGACCCGTACACCGTCGTCGTCACGAACAAGACTCCGAACGCGGCCTTCCTCGGCCAGGTCGGCGACACCTTCATCATGCCGGCCGCGTACCACCAGGAGGTCGGCAAGGAGGGGTTCAACGCCGCACCGATCGGGACGGGGCCCTTCAAGCTTAAGGAATGGCAGGCGGCGGCCTTCACCGAGGTCGAGCGGTTCGACGACCACTTCCGCGGCGCCCCGAACTTCGACAGCTGTCCGCCTCAACGTCGTCCCCGAGGACGCCCAGCGGACGATCGGTCTGGAAACCGGCGAGGCCGATTCGTCGGTTTGGCTGCTGATCCCCGAAGACAACGTCCGCCTGGCCGAAGACGATAATTTCACGACCTTCATCACCTCCAGCCTGGCCGTCAACCACTTCCCGATCAACCACAATAACCCGGTCCTGGGCGACAAGAGCGTCCGCCAGGGGATGATGTACGCGATCGACCGTCAGACGATCGTCGACACCGTCTTCCAGGGTACGGGAACCGTGGCGACGGCCAACCTGTCGCCGGCCCTAGGGGACTACTACACGACCGAGGGCGTCAAGGAATACCCGTACGATCCGGAGCAGGCAGCGGCCACGCTCGAGGCCGGGGGCTGGGTGCTCAACGGCGACGTGCGCGAGAAGGACGGGCAGCGGTGCTCGTTCGTCTGCACGACGATCACCGGCAACCAGGCCCGCCGTTCGGAGGCCGAGCTCGTCCAGCAGTACCTCGCCGAGGTTGGAGTAGAGATGCAACTCGAGGAAGCGCCGGTGGCGACGATCCTCGAGCAGATGCGCGAAGGCACGATGGACGCATCCCTCTTCAACTGGACGTACGGCGGCGACGACGGCGACCCGGACGCGACCCAGGCGCTGATCTCGACGGCGGTCAACAACTTCTCCCACTACAGCAACCCCCGCATCGACGAGCTGACCACGCTCGGGCTGCAGGAGCCCGATCCGGCCAAGCGGGTGCCGATCTACCACGAGATCCAGCAGATCGTCGCCGAGGATGTCCCCTTCCTCTTCATCATGTTCCCGACGTGGTTCAACCACTTCAACAAGCGCGTCCAGGGTCTGCCGGAGTCGGCGCTGACCAGTGACCTGATCTACGCGAAGGCGTACACCTTCTGGAAGTCGGAGTAATCTAACGAGGGCCAGGGGCCAGAAGTCTGGGGCTCCCCAGACTTCTGGCCCCGGTTTCTAACCCCTGGATATGCAATGCTCCGCTATCTGATCCAGCGCCTTCTGCAAGGGATCATCGTGATCCTTCTGGTTAGCATAACCACGTTCGTCATCATGCAATTGGCGCCTGGAAGTCCGGTAGACATCATGGTCGGCGAGGCCCAGGTCAGCGAGGAGCAGCGCGACCTGATCGCGCAGAAGTGGGGCCTCGACGATCCCTGGTACGTCCAGTACGGGACCTGGCTCGGCAATGTGCTCACCGGTGACCTCGGCACGTCGGTGATCCGGACCGGGGTGCCGGTCCGGGAGATGCTGGCCGACGCGGCGCCGGTGACGATGCGGCTGAACCTCCTCGCGATCCTGGTCTCGGTCTCGATCGCCGTCCCGCTCGGGGTGCTGGCGGCGGTCCGCCGCCACTCCGCGCTCGACTACGGCAGCATGGTCGGCGCCTCCCTTGGGGTCGCCATGCCGAACTACTGGATCGGCTTCATGCTGGTCCTGCTCTTCTCGCTCAAGCTCGGCTGGCTGCCTCCCTACCAGTTCGGTTCCTGGAAGCACTACGTGCTGCCCGTGACCGTTCTGGCGATCCAGGAGATGGCGATCCTGGCCCGCCTGACGCGAGGCGCCACCGTCGAACTGCTCCATCAGGACTTCGTGACCACCGCCCGCTCCAAGGGGCTGCGAGAGCGATGGGTCGTGGGCCGGCACGTCGTCCGAAACGCGTTGCTCCCGATCGTGACCATGATCGGCTACCGGCTCTCGTTTCTCCTGAGCGGGACGATCGTCGTCGAGACCGTCTTCGCCTGGCCAGGAATTGGTCAGCTATTCATCCAATCGATCGACCGATTGGACTACCAGGTCGTACAGGCGATCGTGTTGCTGGTCTCGACGATCGTCGTCCTCGGCAACCTCGTGACGGATATGGTCTACGCCTATGTCGATCCGCGCATCCGAATCCGGTGAGCTCCCCGGCGTGAGTGACCCATCGCTGGCAGGAACCGCTCCGGCGGCCGAGCTTACCGGGTCGGCGTCGGAAAGGGCCGCGGCGCGGGCGCTCACGGGCGCACGCGGCCGCTCCGAACTACGCCGCTCCTGGCGCCGGTTCAAGCGATTCAAACCCGGCATCGCCGGATTGGCGATCGTCATTCTCCTCGTCGTGATCGCGATCCTAGCGCCTGTCTTCGCTCCGTACGATCCCGCCCATGCCACTCCCACGCTCCGCGGCAAGGGTCCGAGCTGGGACTACCCGCTCGGAAACGACCTGATCGGCCGGGACTTGTTGAGCCGGATGATCTACGGCACCCGCGTCGCATTGATCGTCGGCATCGGCGCGATGGCGATCGCGTTGACCATCGGCGTCGCGGTCGGAGCGACGGCCGGCTTCTTCGGCGGCAAGGTAGACATGGCCCTGTCGCGGGTGATCGACACCTTGATGGCCTTCCCGACTCTGGCCCTCCTGATCACGCTGAACGCGCTCCTGGGTGGGAACCTCCTGACCGTCGTGCTCATCATCGGCACGACGGTCTGGGCAACGTACGCGCGCGTCTCGCGCGCCGAGGTTCTGAGCCTGCGGGAACGGGAGTTCGTGCTGGCCGCGCGGGCGATCGGGGTGTCGAACGCGCGCATCATCGCCCGGCACGTCCTGCCCAACATCTTTGGCCCGCTGATCGTCATCGCCAGCCTCGATGTCGGCAGCTTCATCATCTTCGAGTCGGCTCTGTCATTCCTGGGACTCGGTGTGAAGCCGCCGAACCCCTCCTGGGGCGGAATGCTCAGTGACGGCCGGTCCACGATCCGGGATTACCCGCACATTGCCATCATTCCCGGCCTGGCGATCACCATCACCGTGCTGGCCTTCAATCTCCTGGGCGACGGCTTGCGGGATGCCTTGGATCCAAGGCAGCGCGGGTAGGTTGACGAGAATCATTCGATGAGAACGACTGTCATGACGTCCCCACGTCGATAGACGCCTCTTCCGGCTGGCGCGTATACTGCGCCGCGCTGCCGACCGGGCAGGCTAGACGGGCTTTGTCCGTGCGATGATCGGGGTGTCGGACGCGCGTGCCAGTCAAGAGAGCGGCCGGTTCCGGCGGATCATCAGCCCCCGCAATTCAGCACCTCGAACGCGTAAACCCATCGGACACGGAGCCGCGATGTCTGCCATGAGGTCGCGGCGGGCGTGGATCGGCATTGCCGTCTCGCTCTTCTTCCTGTACATCGCTTTCCGGGGGCAGGACCTGGGCGAGGTCCGAGATGCCCTGAGACAAGTCAACTACTGGTATCTCCTCCCGGCCCTGGCCCTCTACTTCTTGGGAGTTTGGATCCGGGCGATCCGCTGGAGCGCACTCCTGCGGCCAGTGATCGCGATCCGCGCGCGCGACACCTTCCCGATCGTCATCGTCGGCTACATGGCCAACAACGTTCTCCCGCTTCGTACGGGGGAACTTGTCCGGGCGTACGTGCTCGACCGGCGGTTCGGCGTGCGCAAGACAACGGCGTTGGCGACGATCGCGATCGAGCGGCTGTTCGACGGGCTGACGATGCTGGCCTTCATGTTGAGCGCCACCGCCTTCGTCTCCTTCACCAGCGAACTTCGTCAGCTTGCGCTAATCGCCTTCATCCTCTTCGCCGGCCTGCTCCTCGGGTTGGTGGTGCTCACCCTTGGAGGGAGTTTTCGCGACCGGTTGCTGCAGCTTGTGCTTGGTCCGCTGCCCGTCCCCCTGGCGGATCGGGTCGAGCGGATGGCCGAATCGTTCCTGAGCGGGCTGGGCGTCTTCAAGCGTAAGGCCGATCTCCTATTCGTCGCTGGTACATCAGTCCTGGCCTGGCTGTGCGAGGCGGGGATGTACTGGACAATTGCCCGCGGTTTCGGCGACCTCCTTCAGGAGAAGGTCGGCATTGCCGCCACCCTGCTTACAACCGGAGTCGCCAATCTCGCCACATTGATCCCGTCGTCGCCTGGCTATGTTGGCCCATTCGAAAGTGGAGTAACGCTCGTGTTGAATGGCGCACTCGACGTGCCCCGGAGCGAAGCGCTGTCCTACGCGATCGTCGTTCACGCGGCGCTGTGGTTCCCGATCACGCTGCTCGGGCTCTTCGAATGGTGGCGAATGCACCTCAGACTCGAGGATGTCCGGGCCGCGGAAGCTGTCGCCTCCGAAGAGTCAGACCCGAGATCTGGGGACAGCTATGTCGGTGCTTGAAGCCATATTTTTGGGGATATTGCAGGGCGTCACCGAATTTCTGCCGATCTCCTCGTCTGCCCACCTGATCGTCGCCCGCTGGCTATTCGATACGGACGAACCGAGCCTGGCGTTCGACGCGGCCCTGCACCTCGGGACGCTCCTGGCGATCGTTGCCTACTTCTGGCGAGATCTGCTGGCACTCATCCTGGCGATTCCGCGCGCGCTCCAGGACCCCGGTGGATTCATCCGCAATCCAAGTCCAACCTGGGTACGGACCGCGCCGCCACGCGATCAGCATGCCCGCCTCGGCGTATTGATCTGCATCGCGACGGTGCCGGCGGCGTGGGTCGGGTTTTTCGGGCAGGACGCGCTCGACAGCTTCTTCCGAAGTGATAGCCACCGTAACCGCGCGATTGCGACGATTGCATTGCTGATGATCGGATTGGCCCTGCTCCTCTGGGCGGCGGAAAGATCGGCGGCCCATCACCGCAAGCTGCACCACATGTCCTGGCAGGACGCCGTCATGATTGGACTGGCCCAGGCTGCCGCCCTCCTTCCAGGAGTTTCGCGCTCCGGCGCGACGATCACGACGGGCCTGTTCCAGGGCCTCGCCCGGGCGGACGCGGCCCGGTTCTCGTTTCTGCTCGGAACGCCGATTACCCTCGCAGGCAGTACAAAGGCGATCGCCGACGCCTTGTCCGACGGGCTCTCGAGGAGCGAGGCGGTCTCGTTGGTCGTCGGCGCGACGACATCCGCCATCGTCGGCTATCTGGCCATCTGGTGGCTCCTACGGCTCCTGCAGCGAACCTCGACCATGTTCTTTATCATCTACCGGATCGGCTTCGGGATCGTGTTGCTGTTCTTGCTCGCGACCGGCTTCTGATAGCCATTCTCAGGCGTTTGAGCGCTCCCCTTCTTTACTACCCGCGACCGTCGACGCATTCCGCGCTACGCACATTACTCCCGGCGGATGGTGAGTCGATCATGGGCAAAAAGCAGCGCCTTGTAGCCGGTGCCAAGAAGATGAGGCACCGTGCCATTGTGCTAGCATTTGGTCACTCGTGCGTGAAGAATCCACGCCACCACCACCGACCACGCATGTGGATCGATTGCTGATCCGGCGTGCCGGTGCCATCCCATTTGGACTCCCGGAGGCCACTGCGCCGTGCCCGTAACCGACCCGCGGTTGATCGCCCATGCGCCCGGTGAACCGGGCGCTGAGTACACCCCACTGCGAGCACCGATCCGTGGCTAGCGTCGTGAGCGACCGGTCGGCCTCAGTTACCGAACGCCGCCGCGCGGCGATTCTCCAGACGCGGATCAACGGCGATCTTGCGGCAATCATGCTCTTGATCGGCTTGGTCGCGAGCAGCATGCCTGGGCACGACTTCAGCGATGAGATTGGCTGGCGCGCGTCGACATCCTCCAGCAGCTGCTCCCGTACTACACGTATCTGGGTGAACAGCTCTCGGCCGGCAACATCCCTGGCTGGACTCCCCATCAACTCAGCGGACAGCCGTTCCTTGCCGATCCGCTGTCGGGCTGGATGCAGTTGCCGGTCATGACGCTGTTCGCGCTGCTCGACCCGGTTGTCGCCTTACAAGGCGGTGATCGCCTTCAACCTTGGCCTCGCCGCGATCGCGACCTATGCCTATGCCCGCGTACTCGGGATGGGAGTTCCCGCGGGGCTGGTCGCCGGAATCGGAATGGGGTTCGGCACCCTCATCCACTTCAACACGTACTGCTGCAATATCATGGGCAACTTTGCCCCGTGGATCCCGGTTACGCTCCTCGGCATAGAGCTCGCGGTGCGCGCCCCACGGTGGCCGCCGCGGCTGGCCGCGCTCGGGCTGGCTGGACTCGGCGTGAGTCAATTGCTCGCGGCGTGGCTCGGCCAGGGAACGTTCTACGCAATCTTCCTGGTCGGCGGCTACGTGCTCTACCGTACCCTGCTCTCACCACCACACCGCCAAGAAGGCTGGACGCGGCGGCAGCGGATAATTGCCCTCTTCGTGGTCGGTACGGGCGTCGTTGTTGCGGGGTTGGGCCTCGCGGCGGCCGGACTGCTCCCCGCCTGGACATTAGCCGGTACTCCACCCTCAGCGGCGGCGACTACGAAGCGCTGGGGGTGCGAGACCAACTCGGGTCTCTCACTGCCCCGCCTGCTCGACATGCTGCTCGATTCGACCCTCGTCGCGCGTCGCGTCTATATCGGCACGTGCCTTGTCGTCGCTTGCGATTCTGGCGCCGATCTTCGCTCGCCGGCAGTTTGCGGTTCCCTACTTCTGCAACCGTGACCGTGGTGGGCTGCTGCTCGCGCTGCAAGACGACGCCGATCCACGAACTGTTCTTCCTGATCCCGCGGTTCGAGACGCTGCATACGCACAGCGATTACCGGATCATCGGCGCCCTGTTGCTGGGCCGCCAATGCTGGCCGGGGCGACCGTCGACGCCATGCTTCGGGTGCGCGTGCGCTGGCCGCTGGTCGCGGCCGCGCTTGCTGCCTGCGCTTTTCTATCTCATAGTGCATGGCTTTTCTGGCGCCTCACGATCTGTACTTGCCCCTACACGTCTGGGTGGTGCTGTCGCTCGTACGCTGTCTGTCGGGACGATGCTTCTGCTGCGGATCGACCGCGACTGGCGGCTACTGCGGCCCGTTCCGCCCATTGACCGGGCTGGTACTCGGCAGCATCATCGTCCTCCTCGTCGCAGATCCGGCGGGCAAGGACATCGTACGAGATCGTCTCCGGTAAAAGCGACCCGCCATTACCTCCAGGATGAGTACCTACGAGAGCAAGCGGCCAAGCAACGGACCGTGGAGACGTACACCTCCTGCGCGGACCCGGGCGGCGCAGGGGAGTTTCTCCAGCAGCAAGCGTCCACCCAAGACGCGCCGTTCCGCTACTTTGGCTACGACGCCGTCCGACTTGCGGACGGCGGACAACGAGCACAGACCTGACCACCAGCTACCACGGCGCGCAAGACGACGGTTTCAGTCGCTGCTGGTCGGGATCAAGAGCCACCTGCCTGGGCATCTATGACCTCCAGGGATACAGCCCGGTCCAGGTCAAGCGCTATTGGGACTTCCTTCAGGCGGTCAACGGGGAGCGCCTGAACTACCACGATGCCGTCGTGCTGACCTCCGGCTTCGATTCGCCGTTGCTCTCCCTGCTCAACCCGGCGTACGTCATCACGCCCAGTGCAATCCCCGAGGACCGCCCCGATCTCCAACACGTCGCGGAGACCCTGCCCGAGGTCTTCGCCAACGACCGGGTCAGGGTCTTCGAGAACACCCGGGCGCTTCCGCATGCCTGGATCGTCCACGAGGCGCAGTCGGCGCCCGAAGAAGAGGTGCTCGACATCCTCACCTCGGGGACCATCGATCTCCGGCAGACCGCCATCGTCGAGGGCGACGTTCCGGCGCTTACTCCTGTCACCAACGGAGCAACCGAGACCGTCACCTTCTCGGCGTACGAGCCCGATCGAATGTCGATGAGCGTCGAGGCCGCCGGTGACGGCCTGCTGGTGCTAAGCGAGGTCTACAGCCCCGGCTGGAAAGCGTACGTCGACGGCCATCAGGTGCCGATCGTGGCCACAAACTACGTGCTCCGCGGCGTGGCGGTGCCCGCCGGAAGCCACACCGTTGAGCTGCGCTACGAGCCCGATTCCCTGCGGATCGGCCTCTGGATCTCGAGCATCACCGCGATCGCCCTGGCCGGAGTGGCGCTGCTTGCCGCCTGGCAGGCGCTCCGGTCGCGTCGTGCGGTCCTGAGCCCCGCCACGCCCGGCGGGGACGTACAGGGCGCTCCCGCCGAGGACTTCGAATGGGTCCGGCGGATCGAAGCGGCGATGCAACCCGACGTCCTCCGTGAGCGGGGCGCCGCCAACCTACAACCGCGCTACTGGGGAAGCGCCTGGCTGGACCGGAGCGCGCCCGATTCGCTGTTCGTCTGGCGCCGAGATCTTCCCGCGATACTGGCGCTCAGCTTTCTGGCCTTCCTCTACGCCTGGATCCGCGTCGGCCTGACGCCGGACTACTTCCGCGGGGACATCCTCACCCAGTTCTTGCCGTTTTACCGGACAGTCGGTGAGCGCGTCGCCAATGGCGACCTCCCCGGCTGGAACCCGGCGATGTTCTCCGGTATGCCGCTCGCAGGCGACCCGATCACCGGTTGGGGTTACCTGCCAGTCCTCATATCGTTCGCGATCTTCGCCCCACTGACGGCCTACAAGATCCACGTCATCGTCCACATCGTCGCGGGCGGGCTGGCGACGTACTTCTTCGCGCGCTCGCTCCGGATGGGTCCGCTGGGCGCCTTCGCGGCCGGTATATCGTTCGTGCTCGGCCCCCACTACCAGTACGCGCAGTGTTGCACCGCCCGCATGCAACTTGGACCATGGATCCCGCTCGGGTTGCTGGCCGTGGAAATGGCGGTCCGCAGCCGGACGGCCCTGGTTCGTTGGCTTTGGTGGGGCGTCGCCGGGCTATCGATCGGTCAGATGATCGCGGGGTACTTCGGCAAGGGGATGTACTACGGCGTGATGGTGGTGGGCGCCTATCTCGCCTACCGCACGCTGATCGCCCCGCCGGGAGGCGGTCCGGTCAAGCAGCGCCTGATCGACGCCGTGCGGCATGGGATCGCGATCTTCGGTTTCGGGGCCGGATTCGCCGCCTGGGTGCTGCTCCCCCGCCTCGACTTCCTCGATCGGTCGAATCTGGCGGGCGGAACCTATGAGGCGGTCGCCGCGCCCGGGGCAGTTACCCCGCCGGCCTGGACGGCGGCTCAGGCCCTGGGAACCATCCTGTCGGCGGACCGCCCGTCGTACTTCCTCGGAGGGGCGACCGTCGCCCTCGCGGTGGCGGGCGTCATCCTGGGCGGACGGCGGTACTCCGTCCCGTTCTTTGCCCTGCTGTCCTTCTGCGTGGTGGTCCTCACCATGAAGACCACGCCGGTGCACCACCTCTTTTACCTGCTGCCACGCTTCCAGGTAATCCACGAGCACGAGCCGCAGCGAATTCTGGTCGTGCTTAACATTGGTCCAGCCATCCTGGTCGGGGCGGCAATCTCGGCCATCGAGCAACGGATCGCCCGGCCCAGGCGGATCATTCAGGCCGCCATCGCGGTCCCCCTAGTGGCCGTGCTGTTCATCGTGCTGGCCGAGCGCGGAGGCCGCAGCCTCGGTGGATCGGTCCTGATCGCGAGCATCGTGACGGCAGTGCTTCTCGCGGGGTGCGCAGCCGCGCCCTGGCTCTTCTCTCGCCGCCTGTGGTCGACGTGGGCAACACAGGGGCTCGCCGCTGTAATGCTCCTGTTCTTGTTCGCCAACCTGGACGCCGGCCGGCTGGGCGACGGGTACTCCAACGGCTTCCGCGCGCAAGGGGTGAACGACCTGACCTACGCGTACGCCGACGATACAGATGTCGACGGGGCAGGGGGTTTCCTGCGTGCGCGCGAGGAGTCCGGCGAATACTTCAGGTACTTTGGCTTCAACCCCGACTTTCTCAGCGGAGAGGACGACTACCTCGAGAACAACTACCGGAGCCATTGGCCGGAGGAACTCTCGGCGGAGTTATTGGTGAACAACCGGTCGGTCACGCTTGGACTGCAGGACATCCAGGGGTACGACCCGGTCTACTACATGGACTACCTGCGCTTCATGGACACCGTCAACGGCCAGGAGCAGGAGTACCACGAAACAAACGTGCTGCCCTCGGGGTTTGACTCCCCGTTGCTTCGCCTGCTCAATGTCCGTTACGTGGTCGTTCCAGACGTAGAGCCTGACCCCGGCTCTGAACTGGCCGTGCTGAACGAGAACTACCAGGAGGTGTTCAGCAACGGCGAAGTACGCGTCCTCGAGATTCCGGATGCCCTGCCCCGGGCCTGGGTCGTGCACGAGGCCCGGCAGGAGCCGGAAGCATCGATCCTGCCGCTCCTTGAACGGCGGCACCATCGACCCACTCCAGACCGCCCTCCTTGTCGATCCGGCCCCGGAGTTGGAGCCATTGCCGGACGGAGCGAGCGACGACGTCAGTATTACCGAGTACGAACCCGACCATATGACGTTGTCCGCCACCCTGGGCGCCTCGGGCCTGCTCGTCTTGAGCGAGATCTACGACCCAGGTTGGGAGGTTCTCATCGACGGGCAGCCGGCCGAGCTCCTCAAGGTCGACGGCCTCCTCCGCGGGGTCGCCATCCCGGCCGGATCCCACGCCGTAGAATTCCGCTATTCACCCACCGTGCTCCGGGCCGGGACCGCCCTCACGGGCGCAACGCTTGGCGTCTTCTTGCTTGGCGCCGTCGGTTTGGGGCTGCGAGAGCCGATCGGGCAGAGAATTGCTTCTCTTGGCATCCGGCGTCGACGATCTCCCGGGGCCCCTGGATGAGCAAAGACGTTGCCACTACGGGTAGAGCGGAGGGCTTCGACTCGGTCTGGGAGTCCAATCACCCTCTGCTCCACCGCTCTGCTGACAAGGCTGAAGGCGCGTCGACAACCTGGCCCCGACTCGCCACTGTGGCGCTCGCCGCAGTCGGCCTGCTGGTTCTCATCCTGGTGCCGCGACTGCGCGACCTCGACGCGCTGGTCACCGCGGACGAGTCCCTGTGGGTGGGTCGCTCGGCCAACTTCTACCAGGCGCTCCGCAGCGGCAATCTCGAAGATACCTACCAATTCGTTCATCCCGGCGTGACGGTGATGTGGATGGGCGCGATCGGGTACGCGGTCCACATCCCGAACCTACACGAGCTTACCGGCGGCCAATTCAGCGAGCGAGGCCGTGGTCTGCAGCACGCGCTCGTCGGCGCTGGTTACACCATGGCCGATGTGCTCGTTTACCTGCGCCAAGTGTTGATCGTCACGTCTTCGCTCGTGCTCGTCGCAGTCTTTGTCTGCCTGAGCAGACTTGTACATGTATGGCCGGCCGTGGCAGCAATCGGGTTCGTCTCGCTCGATCCGCTGCACATCGGCTTGACGCGGCTGCTCCACCTCGACGGACTGTCAGCAAACCTGATGCTCTTGACGATCGTGGCCTTCTCTTGGCACCAGGCGACTGGGTCACGGGCTGGCCTGGTCGTATCTGGGGTGGCGTTCGGACTCGCCATCCTCACCCGGGCGGCAAACGGGATCCTCGGGCCGGTCGTGGTGGCTATCGCGTTGCTTGATCTTGTGCTTGATCGGCCAGGTGAACTCGCGCTCCTTCGACTCCGGCTCCGCAGGATGGCCGTCAATCTCGTGATCTGGGGCGCCGTCGCGGGTGTTGTCTTCATCGCCTTCTGGCCGGCAATGTGGGTAGCGCCACTGGCTACCCTCGAGCACATGTGGGACGGCAGCGCCGATCTGGCGTCCGGCGGCGCCGAACTGAACCAATTGTTCCGCGGAACGGCTACCAAGTCGGACCCCGGCTGGACCTACTACCCAACGGTTCTGATCTTCCGGATGAGTCCGCTGTCCATGGTCGGACTTGTTCTCGCGACGGTTGCGGCGGTCCGGCCGGCCGGGTTCGGTCTCGCCTTTCCACGCCGGCTGTGCGCCCACCTCTGCGTGTTCGCCGGGATCTACCTGTTTCTGATTACGCTGTCGGCGAAGAAATTCGACCGCTACGTCCTGCCGGCGATCATCTCGTTCGATCTGATCGCCGGCCTGGCGTGGGTCTGTTTCGCCATGTGGACAGCGCGGAAGCTACGCGCCTACTGGCCCGCTACCACGGGGTACGCCTCCACCGCTATCGTCGCCTGCGTTCTGTTGGTACAAGCCGGACTGGCCGCAAGCGTGCACCCGATCTATATCGACGAAGCGAACCCCCTACTTGGGGGCACGGCGCAGGCGCGGCAGGAGTTCTCGTTCAACTGGGGTGAGGGAGGTCGAGAGGTCGCATCGGCGATTCGCCAGCTCGACGGATATCCAGAAGTGACCGTTGTCGCCGGCCCATGGCCGGTAACCATGGACTACTACCTGCCGATCGATGTAGTGCTGCCGGTGTACTCCTCTAATCCAAAAGGCGCGGACCAGTGGCTCGAAGCCGACTACATCGTCGTGACCTACCCACAGGTACAGCGGCGCCTCTACACGGAGGCGATGCTCCAATGGTTTGACGCACACCAGCCGGTAGCAGTGGTCAACGACGACCACGGGGTGTACGCCCGCATCTTCGATATCCGGAACGAACCCCTGCCCGAGCTGTTTCTCGCGGATCCCCGGGTGGTGGATTGGGACGGCATCGCCCGGCTCGTGGCCGTCGATAGCCAAAAGGCAGCGCGGCAGGGCAGGGGATGTCGCCTGAATCTCACATTTGAAGGTCTCGATCAACCAGGAACGATCGCCATTGAGGCCGAACTCGTTGCTCCCGATGGAACGGTCGTCTCGACGAGAACGACCGAAGCCGTTCTCGACGGATCGACCGTGCCGGTGACAGTGAGCAGCAGCTTGAAAATCCCCGCTGATCTACCGCTCGGCACCTATGCCATCCAAATCTCGGTCCGCGATGCGACGAGCGGGGCGGCGCTCACGGCAAGGCAGACCGTCTCAGGCGAGGAGGTGGGTGTTCCGGTTACCCTCGCCAGCGTGCGGATCATCGAAGAGGTGCAATAGCGGAGTCAGGCGTCGGGTCAGTTACCGGCAGGATTACCCTGCTGTGACTGGCGACGTGGATCTGACGTCTGAAAGGCACCTCGCGACTCGCTCCAGCCCTTCCGCGAAGATCGAAGGAGCTTGACCGACTCCCAGGCGAAGATGACCCTCGTAGCCGAAGGCCGAACCCGGAACGAGCAAGACGCCGTACTGCTCCGCGAGCCGGTTCGAGAGTTCCAAGCGATGGCACATCGACCGTGTACCGCATCAAGGCCAGCAGCCCGGCGCGCGGCGGCGTCCAACTGACCAGGTCGGCATGTTCCGCGAACCAGCGATCGGCAACCCGAAGATTCTCGGCGATGATCGCGTGGTTGCGAGCGCGCACCTCGTCGATGTGGCGCAGGGCCAGGACGGCCAGCGCATCGCTGAGTTTGCCCGGAGAGAGGGAGATGTAGTCCCGGTGTGCCCAACAGGCGGCGGCAACCTCTGCCGGAGCGACCAACCAGCCCAGGCGCAGTCCGGGGAGACCGAACGGCTTCGACAGTGTGCCGACCGAGATTGCCCGGGGACCCAGATCCCGGGCAGGTGGCGCCAGGGCGATTCCGCCGGGAATATCGAGCCAGCGGTACGCCTCATCGACGATGAGGTAGGCATCTGCGGCATCAGCCAGGGCGTAGACGCGCTGCAGATCCTCGGCGGATAACACGGCCCCTGTTGGGTTATGGGGCGTGTTGACGATGATCACCCGCGTCCTGGGGGTGATCAGGCGTTCGAGTTCATCGATGTCGAACCGGTAGCCTTCGTCGCCTTCACTGACGTGCCAGAGGCTCACCTCGGCGCCAAGGCCGCGGGGCACGCTATACAGTTGCTGATAGGCGGGATAGACGGCGACGACGTGGTCACCCGGCGAGATCAACACGGAGGCCAACAGGAAGTTGGCCTCGATCGCGCCGGTCGTCACCAGCACCTCGTCTGGGGTTGCGGTCTTGTAGGTGGCCGCTAGCGCGGCGCGGAGCGCCTCTGTACCGCGGGCTTCGCTGTAGCCAAGGGGCAGATTCAGCAGCGACGTGGTGAGCGCCTCACGCTCCGCTTCCGGCTCGAACGCGATCAATTCCGCCATCGTCATCGGGGCAATGCCGCTCTCGCCGATGTCGTGGGTCACGCGGGTTTCGTAGTGGGACATCCAGCGTTCGAGGGCGAATGGTTCGAATGGCACGAGGCTCTCCTCACGGCCCGGGCTACGGTCCAGGCATCTACGGTGAGCGCACGGTCAACAGAGCGACCGCGGACTCTGGGGCGTCACGTCGTTGCGCTATTATCGAGCGATGAGTGATCCGACGGAAGGCACGAACCCGGAAGCGTCTAACGCGGGCTACAGACAGCAGGAGCGGTTGTGGACCCCGTGGCGCATGCGGTACGTCGGCGGCGGCGCGAAGGAAGAGGGCTGCATTTTTTGCAACCGGCTCGCCAGTGCGGACGATGCGGCGTCGCTCATTGTGCATCGCGAGCCTGACATCTTCGTCATCATGAATCTCTTCCCGTACAACACCGCTCACCTGATGATCGTCCCGACCGCGCACGTCGAGAGCCCAGAGACTGCCCCTGAGCGGGCCCTTGCGCGCCTGGGCACGCTGCTCCAGCCGGTGACGCGGGCGCTACGCCGGGTGCTGACGTGCGACGGGTTCAATGTCGGCTTCAACGTCGGCGCGGTCGCCGGCGCCGGTGTGGCGGAACACCTTCACCAGCACGTCGTTCCCCGCTGGACCGGCGACGCCAACTTCATGCCGATTCTGGCCGGAACGATGGTGCTGCCGGAGTTGATTCCCGTGAGCTATGCCAAAGTCCGGGCCGAACTACGCCGCGAAATGCTTCCGCCAGATGCGCCACATCGCGACGATGTGCTCGTCGTGGCCACCACCAATGCTGGAGATGTCCTCCTTCAGCAGGACCCTTCGGGCCTGCACCTCCCCCGGTTTCGGGCGGACGGCCGAGCGTCCCCTGTGGCGCGTAGCCCTCCAGGGTGTGTCGCGAGTTGTGGGCGAGCCAGAGCTGATCGGCTGGGGTGGCGCGTCGTCGACCCTCACGGATCAGGTGCCGGTCTTCCGCGTCCTCGGCCGGGAGATTGTCGCTGGGAACGACGCCGGATTCGTTCGTGTGGACAGGTCGGACGCGGTGAGATTGCTTGCCGGCGACTCAGACCGCGCCATCGCGGAAGCGGCTTTCGCTATCGATCCGGAGTAGTCAGCCGGAAACAACCGGCACCCAAGGTGCCAAAAACCGGCCTCGGTCCGCCGATCGGCCTATAATCGCCTCCTGTCGGAGACTGACCGTCAAAGTGTGCGGTCCGGTGTGTGCCGGAAGCAGGGAGTTCGGTGTGGCGGGCGTAGAGATCCGGCGGTTTTCCGCAGACCGGCGGGGCCAGGCGAGCAATTTTCTGATCGGGGTCGCGGCCGCCGCGTTGACGGTCGTCAGCGACACGCTGCTCTTGCCGGCCTTGATCCTGGCCGCATTCGTGGCGGGCCTGACCGAGTCGTTTCTGGTCGTTGGCGCCGTGCCGGCGATCGGGGCGGTCGGCTGGTTTCTGGCCCAGGTACTGGCGGCGCCGGTCATCGCCAATTATGGCCGCAAACTGCCCTGGGCGACCGGGGCCACCCTCGTGCGCGCCGCCGCGCTCATCCTGCTCGCCTATGTCGTCAATCGGGCCGACCGCGTCAGCACCGACGAACTCCTCAGGTCGGTCCTGATCTGCTTTGCCGCGTACTCGTTCGCCTCGGGATTCGCGGTGACGGCCGGCACGACCGTCTACACGCGGGCTGTGCCTTCTCAGCACCAGACCCTGTTCTTCCGCCTGGCCCAGATCGCGGCGGCGGCGGCGGCGCTCATCGCGGGCATCCTCGGGGCACGGGTACTCGGCCCGGACGGTCCCGACTATCCGGACAATTTTTCGCGTTTATTCCTCGCGGCGGCGGTCGCGGCAGGCGGGGTTGTCCTCCTCAAGGTGCTCACTCGCGAACCGGGGCGAATTCCCGCTAGCGCCCGCGGGGAGGGCGTCGGCTCGGCGGCCGCTGTCCGCGGTGCAGGGCTGCCAGCCCTCGCCGATGTGACCTTCCGGCGATTCCTCTACTTCAGGATCGCGCTCGGACTGGCCGCCATCGCCGACCCGTTTTTCTTTCTCTACGCCCAACGGGAACTTGGCATCGCCGCGACAAGACTGGGCTGGTTCCTCCTCGTCCTCGTAGCCGCACGAATCATCTCTGCCCCATTCTGGGCATGGATGAATCGGGAGCACGGCACGCGGGCCGGGTTGCAGGCGGCCGGCATGCTCCGGATACTGCCGCCGCTCGTCGCGATCTCCCTGCCCTACGTGATCGACACCGAAGTCTGGCGGGACCGCATCACCGAACCGAACGCGGTCCCAATCGCCTTCGGAATCGTGTTCGCCGCGATCGGCTTTGCCCTCGGCGGCCTGCAGACCGCAACGTTCGGTTACCTGGTTGAGTCGCTACCAGCCAGCAGCCGCGCCGGGGCGATCGGCCTGACCAACATGGTTCTCGCCGTCGTGTCGATCGTCCCGGTCATCGGCGGCCTGATCCTGCGCGAATCCGGCGCGGATTACGAGCGGCTCTTCCTCGTCGGCGGTGGCCTCGCCCTCCTGGCGACGCTTGCGAGTGGATTACTCGCTCCAGCAAAAGCCCGTCCTCGCCATGCCGCCACGTCGTGGCGCCTGCGCCGGAGCACGTAACGCATTGGCGATGGTGACGGGGTCGGTCGCCTGCCCGTCGTCGTAGGGGAGGGTCCGGTGCCCTCCCACGGCCGTGAGGCCGTAACGCCGTCGATGGGACCGCGGGTATGCCCTCCTGCGTCGGGCATCGGGAGGGCACGGGACCCTCCCCTACGACCATCCGCCGACGGCGACCGGCGCAAGACCGTGGGACGCACCCCCTACAACTCGGTGGTCCGGCAATCTCATTCGTGCGGACCGGTGCCGATCTACGCGGACAGCGCCGGGCGGACGCGCTCCAACGCCCTATCAACCGCCGCCAGTCCCTCATCGACGATCTCGTCGGTCATGGCGGTCGAGGTGCACATCATCAGGCGTGGGGCGCAGAAGAGTCCTTCCAGCAGGAGGGCCATGTGCAGCAACCGCTGGAGGCCGTGGTCGCCTCGGGCCGCGGTGCGGTAATCACGCACGCCGGAGGCGGTCAGATGGATGTTGGCAAAGGAGCCGTACCCGGTCGCTTCGCCCGGAAACTGGTGGTTGGCCAGCAAATCGGTGATCCCCGAGCGCAAGCGGCCGCCTAGGGCGTTGATCCGACCGACTTCAGTCGCGGTGTACGCGGCCATCGCGGCCGCGCCGGCAACCATCGTGATCGCGTTGCCGTTGAAGGTGCCGCTCTGCCAGAGCGGCGCGGGCCGGGCCGGATCGTACTGGCTCATGATCGATTCGCGGCCGCCGAACGCCCCGACCGGGAAGCCGCCGCCGATGATCTTTGCAAAGGTCGTCAGGTCCGGCCGGATCCTCACCACTTCCTGGAATCCGCCCGAGGACAGCCGGAACGACATCACCTCATCGAAGATGAGCACGATCCCTCGCTCGGCCGTCAACGTGCGCAGGGCAGCCAGGAAGCCGGGATCAGCCGGGATCATGCCGGCCGAACCCATCACGGGCTCGACGATCACCGCGGCGATCTCGTCCTGCCGCTCGGTGATGAGACGTTCGGCGGCGTCGA
The DNA here is from genome assembly GCA_963724285.1 of uncultured Chloroflexia bacterium. GTDB lineage: Bacteria > Chloroflexota > Chloroflexia > Thermomicrobiales > UBA6265 > CAVRUD01. The sequence continues at coordinate 295,220 of CAVRUD010000032.1, forward strand.
TTTCGTTGAACGGCGTCACGACGACGTTCTCAACCGTGTTTCCAGGGAGACCCTTGCCGTCGACCATCGGGTTTGGCGCGCTGTCGGGTCCGATGTGCGGGTCGTCGAGGTGAGGGTGGACGCTGACCTCGACGTCGTCGTAGGTGCCGTGGTAGCCACCCTCCATCTTCACCAGCAGGTCACGTCCGGTATACGCCCTCGCCGCCCGGACGGCGTTCATGACCGCCTCGGTGCCGGAATTGCAGAACCGGACGAGATCGACCGAGGCGACCCTGCTGGTAATGACTTCGGCCAGGTCGGCCTGGGCCTCGCAACCGGCCGCGTAGGCGGTACCTCGCGGTAGCTGAGACTTAACCGCCGCTTCGATGCCGGGGTGGGCATGACCGTGAATCAGCGAGGTGTAGTTATTGAGGAAGTCGAGATAGCGACCCCCATCGACATCGGTCAACTCCGCGCCCGATCCCCGATCCATATAGACCGGGTACGGCGCGTGAAAGGCGACCGTGCGCGTATCTCCCCCAGGCATCACCCGGGACGCACGCTCGTGACGTTGGGCCGAACCGGGGGTGCGGCTGCGAAACTCAGCCAGGATCTCCGCTTCAACTTGGGACCGGGTTCGTTGACCTGCCGCTACCGCCATCGTCGTTCCTCCGAAGCCAACATCATCCTCCGTCCGAATCGAATTCCTACCGGGACGATCTATGAGGGACCCGACCGGGTCTGGGTCAGTCGTACTGCCCCAGCACCTGGACCACCTCGACCTTGTTGCCGAACGGATCGGTGACGAAGAACCGGGGCCGGTTGCGGATAACGATCGTTTCCTGCGGCTCGACCCCGTGCTCGGCGAGGCGTGCGCGCATGGCCTCAATATCATCGACCTGCAAGCAGAGGTGCGCTTCGACGCAACCGGGCCGGAAGGGCTCGTCGACGAAGCAATGGACCTCCTGGCCGTCGCCGCCCGCGTCGAACCAGACGACGGAGTTGTGAACGAGGGTGGATGGTTGCGGAATCTCCGGCATCCCCAGCACCTCACCAAAGAAGCGGCGGGCCTGGGCATGCCCATCGGACGGCATGGGGATGCTCACATGTTGCACTCGAACGACAGCCACCGTACTACCTCCCAAGCACCAAACGCAGTCCTGCGAATCGACGTTGAACCGGGATCATACGTCCATCGCGCGGTTTTCGTGCAGCATGGGTCCGTGTTGCGTGCCCCAGCTGCTGCCACAGGGCCCCGAGGTTGCGTCCTTGCGCGTTGCAGTTGATGATCTTGTCAGAGCGACGCAGGCCGACTCATGGCGCATGCGGACGGTTCCGCGAAAAAGGGGACGGAGCGTGAGCGTTTCCGGAGAGCCAATCAACCCGTCTCGACCAGGCCACGCCTTTCCTAACCTCCAGGTGAGCGTGCACCCGCTCATCCAGCACAAGGTGACACTGCTCTCGGACGAGCGCACCGAGTCGAAAGTATTCCGGGAGCTCGTCCGAGAGCTGACAACGCTTCTGCTCTACGAGGCAACGACCGACCTGCCGGTCCACCCTATCCGCTTCCGCACACCGCTCGAGGAGACCGAAGGGACCAGAATCGCCGCAAAGATCGGTATCGTCCCGATCCTGCGCGCCGGGCTCGGCATGGTCGACGCCGCCATCGATGCCCTGCCGTCGGCCCGGGTCTGGCACCTCGGCATGTACCGCGACGAGCAGACCAAACAGCCGGTGAGCTACTACAATCGGCTGCCAAGCCGTTGCGAGGATGACCTCGTCATCCTGCTCGATCCGATGCTTGCCACCGGAGGATCGGCCACGGACGCGATCTCCGTCCTCAAGCATTGGGGAGCGCCCCACATCAAGTTCGTGGGGATCAAGGCGGCGCCGGAAGGCGTCCAGCGCGTCCTGGATGCCCACCCAGACGTGCCAATCTACGTTGCCTCGCTCGATCGCCAACTCGACAAGCGCGCCTTTATCCTGCCAGGCCTCGGGGACGCAGGCGACAGGCTCTTCGGGACGGGCGGGGCGTAGCTGGGTTCAGGTACCCGGAAACACGACAACGCCCAGACCCTCGATGCCGATTGCGGCCGGGTCGAGGTGGACGCTGGTGACCGTCAAGCCGGCGAACGGCGTCACGCCGATCGTCCGCCGCATGTACTCGACCGGGCGGTTGTAGCCCTTGATCAGCGGTGTCACCCAGGTGAGGACGCGCACATCCACGGCGATCTTCCGCTCATCGCCAGACCGTGCGCGGTGGCGGCGCACAAAATCCTCGACCGCGGATCGGCCGACAACGAGGGCGCTCTCGCTGACCGCATGGCTCATCGTCGCCTTGTCGATGATGTCGTCCGCGCCGGCCACGCGCAGGACGATCGCTGGGGACTGTGTACTCACCTGAGCGTCGAGCTGACGCCGGGCGACGACGTCGACGATATCCTGGAGCGCATCTTGGTCGGCGTGCATCACCACGTCGCCATCGCCGGTGTACGAGGGGATCACGAACGCCCCGGGCGGGTATGAAGCGGGCGCCTCTGCCCAGAACTTAACCTTCTTGAGGAGAACGGCCGGCACATCGGCGGCAAGCGCGTACATCGCCCCAACCGGATAGCCCGACATCCCCGGAACCACCAGGAAATCAACCTGCAGGTCGCGGAGATGGGCTGCCGCCTCCCGAACATGCTCGCCGAGCAAGTCCGGCCGGACGGCAGTCTTGAGCAGGCTGCCGTACTCTATCCCGACGCCGCCCCCGCCAAAATTCCGCGTTGATCCGAGCCGCAGCAGCCCCCGCGCCAGCGCCTTCGACCCCGCCGAGAGCGAGGACCCATCGATGGCCTGGTCGCAGTCCGCGAACCCGATGCACGCCGAGACATCAATCGGCGGCACATCCCGCACGTCCTCCCGCGGCCGCTCGTACCGAGGGAGAACCAGTTGCTGCGTTTGATTCGGGACGACAGATGGTGCGGTCGCGGTCACTGGGACTCCGTGCGGCTAAAGGCAGATTCGGGTGCCCGCTAAGCATGCCTGAAGTGTATTGCAGTCGGCTAGCCACTCGTGCGGGCTCAACTGCCCGTCTTGAGATGTCGGGCCGACGGTGCCCTGGCGCACGTCCCGTCATCCCGAGCTTGTCGAGGGATCTCGAAGGGCGCGTGGCAACGATGGAGCCGGTACGACAGAGAACACGATGCCGTGTTCTCGCAGCCCAGGGCACATTCGAGACGCCGTCTCCATCGAGATCTCTCGACAGGCTCGGGATGACCGGGGGGAGCGGGCGGAGTCGCCCCCTGGTCACGTCGGACAGATGACCTTGCACGGGGTACTAGCCCCGCTCCTCGCGGATGAAGGGACGGCCCAAGGCGGCCGGGGCACCGATCCGCATTCGGGTCGTCGCGCGGGTGGCAAGGATCAAGACCAGGATCGTGAAGAGGTACGGAAGCATGCTGAGGAAGAAGGACGACACCGGGATTCCGGCCGATTGCAGTCGGAACTGACCCGCCTCGACCCCGCCAAAGAGATACGCGCCGAGGGCGGCCCGGGCCGGATTCCAGGTGGCGAAGATCACCAGTGCCACGGCGATCCAGCCGCGTCCGGAGGTCATGTTCTCACTCCAGCCCGGGTTGGTTGCGAGCGAGATCGCGGCGCCGCCAATTCCGGCCAGGGCCCCACCGAGGATGACGTAGACGTATCGCAACAGCACGACGTTGACGCCCATCGCGTCCGCCGTCGCCGGACTTTCGCCCAGGGCGCGCAGGTTTAGCCCCGGTCGCGTCCGATAGATGAAGTACCACAAGAAGGGAACCAACACGAACGAGCCATAGACCAGCACATCCTGACGAAAGAGGATGTCGCCGACCTCCGGGATCGACCCCAGCAAGGGGATCTCTATTCGGTGGAAGCTATCCGGCGCCGGTTTGCCAACGAGATCCTGGCCGAGGTAGGCCGATAGGCCGCTGCCGAACAGCGTCAACGCTAGGCCACTCACGACCTGATTCGCGCGCAGGGAGATCGTCAGGACGGCGTGGATCGTGGCCATGGCGCCACCGGTCAGGAGGGCGGCCGGGACGCCTAGCCAGGCCTGCTCGGTCCAATAGCAGGTGGCGAATCCGGCCAGCGCCCCCATGAGCATCATGCCCTCGACCCCAAGGTTGAGAACGCCCGCGCGCTCGGCCAGCAACTCGCCCAGGCAGGCATACAGGATCGCCGTTCCGGCCGGTACCGCAGCCGCCAGCACCGCCGTCCAGAAAGAGACCGAGGAGACGTCATCCACGCTGTCTACCCCTGTCCCTGGGTCGCCGGAGCCGGATTCGTCGCCCGTGGCCGCCAGACAAGCCGGTACCGGGCAAGCGCCTCGCCGCCGATAATGAAGAATAAGAGGGTTCCCTGAAGCATCGGCCCGACCGCCGACGACAATCCCATGCTCATCTGCAACTGGTCACCGCCGACAAGGACTCCCGCCAATAGGAACGCCACCAGGACCACGCCAAACGGGTTCAGGCGGGCAAGCCAGGCAACGATGATCGCCGTGTAGCCGTATCCCGGCGAGAGACTGGGTTGCAGTTGGTGGGCGACGCCCGCCACCTCGCTCATGCCGGCAAGGCCCGCCAGCGCGCCGCTCAGACCCATCACCAGGACGATATTCCTCCGAGTGGCCATGCCGGCATAGCGGGCGACGTTCTCGCTCTCGCCTTCGACCGAGATCTCGTATCCCCAGCGGGTGTGGCGGAGGATGACCCAGACGACCGCCGCGGCGACGAGTCCGAAGATCAGCCCCAGGTGCACCCGGGTCGTGTCCCAGCGGGGCAGCCAGGCGTCGGAGGGAAACTGCTCGGTACCGGGGAAGCCGAACCCGACCGGGTTGCGCCACGCGCCGTGCACCAGGTAGTCGGCGTAGATGATAGCGACGTAATTGAGCATCAGGCTCGTGATGATCTCGTTGACCCCGAGGAAGCCGCGCAGGACGCCCGGAATGGCACCCCAGAACGCACCGCCCGCCAGGCCCGCCACGACCATTGCCGGGATGATGACGCTGGAGGGAGCGTCGGGCAGGACAAAGAGGGCGATCCAGGTCGCTCCCATCGCCCCGAAGTAGAGCTGTCCTTCCGCCCCGATGTTCCAGAGTTGCATCCGAAATGCGACGGCAACTCCCAGCCCGGCCAGGAGCAGCGGGATTGTCTTGACGAGCGTCTCCGCCACGCCGGTACGCGACTCGAACGCGCCGTCGAGCATGGCTTTGTAGACCTCGAAGGGGTTCTCGCCCGAAGCGAGAATGACCACACCGCCCGCGACGAAGGCCAGCAGGACCGACAGGATCGTGGCGAGGACCGAGGCAGCCCGGCTTGGCCGCAGGCGGCGCTCGATCCGAAGGCCGGACCCTATGCCGAGTGGCAGTCCACTCATGCCGGGATGTGCTCGGTCGCCGCACCGGCCATCATCAGCCCGATCTCGTCGAGCCGATCGCGGTCGGCCGGAACCATCCCCTGGATGGCGCCGTCATACAGAACCGCGATGCGGTCGCACAGCTCGAAGAGTTCATCGAGGTCTTCGGAGATGAGGAGCGTCGCGGCATTCCGCTCCCGGAGCGCCCTGAACGCGGCGTGGATCGCCTCCGACGCGCCGACATCGACCCCCCTTGTGGGGTGAACCGCGATCATGACCGTCGGGTTCATCGCCAGTTCCCGGGCAATGAGCAACTTCTGCTGGTTGCCGCCGGACAGATCTCGCAGCCGGGCGGTGCGGGAGGCGGGTTGCACGTCCTGGGAGGCGATCAGGCGGTCTGCGAACTGGGCAACCGATCGCCCCGAAATGAACGGCCCCCGGGAGATTGGACGTGACCGGTACGCGCGCAAGATCGCATTTCCTGCGAGATCGAGGCCGCGGACGAGCCCGGTCCCGATACGGTCCTCCGGCACATGGGCGACCCCTGCCCTGGCAATTTTCGCCGGGGACTGGTGGGTCATCTCGACGCCGTTAATGCTGAACGACCCGGCGACGACCGGCCGCAAGCCGGTCAACGCTTCGGCCAACTCGCGCTGGCCGTTCCCGGCCACTCCGGCAACGCCAAGGATCTCGCCGCCGCGAACATCGAACGAGACCGATCGCAACGCCGGCAGCCCTGAGTCGCTCAAGGCTTCAATGCCGGACACCGCCAGCCGCACGTTTTTGGTCTCGTGACTGGCGACATGGCGCTCGGTGAGAAGCGTAGCAGCCAGCTCCCGGCCGACCATGAGCTGGGCCAGCTCGACGCGCGTGGTCGATGCCGCTTCGCGCGTCGCGATGGCCCGGCCGCGGCGCAAGACCGTTATGCGATCGGCCACGGTCAAGACTTCGTTCAGCTTGTGCGAGATGAAGATCACGCAGAATCCCTGGGCCGCCATTTCCCGCAGGGTCTCGATCAGTGAGGTCGATTCCCGCGGCGTCAGTACCGCCGTCGGCTCGTCGAAGACCAGGATCCGAGCGCCGCGGTGGAGCAATCGCAGGATTTCGACCCGCTGCTGTTCGCCCACGGATAACTGCCAGATCCTGGCATCCGGGTTGATCTCCAATCCGAACCGTTTGCCGAGTTGCCGGAGTCTGTCCGCCGTCTCGCGCAATTCCAGGCGGAGCGGGGTATCTTCGGCGCCGAGGGCGATGTTCTCGGCGACCGTGAACGAGTCCACCAGGCGGAAGTGCTGGTAGACCATGCCGATGCCGCTGGCAATTGCGTCCCGGGGAGCCTTGAACTCGACGATCTGCCCATTGATCGCAAGGGAGCCGGAATCGGCCCGGTAGACCCCGGCCAGCACGCTCATGAGGGTCGACTTGCCGGCGCCGTTCTCGCCTACTAAGGCGTGGACCTCGCCAAACCGCGCCTCGAAATGCACATCGTCGTTTGCGACGACGTGCCCGAACCGCTTCGAGATGCCGCGCATCTCAATGGCCGGTTCATTCAGGCTGTGTGGTTGGGATTCCGACACGCAGGGTCCAGACGATCGATCGCGCGTTCGCTCTGACCGTTGGTGGTGGAGCGAACGCGCGATCGATTCTGTGGGGCTAGCGGCTAGTCCGGTAGTTCGGCTTCGACGCCCTCGACGAGCCAGTCCATCGAGAGCAGCTCTTCGGCGGTCATCTCTACGCCGGGCGCCACCCGCTCGGTGCCGTCTTGGTCGTTGAGCGGCCCGGTGAAGATCGTGAAGATCGTCTTCTCCCCGGCCTTAAAGGCGGCGACCTCGGTCTCCGTCATCGCTTTGACGTCGTCCGGCACCATCGGCCCGAGCGGAGACAGGTCAACGATGCCATCCTGCCACCCGCCCCAGAACTGGCTTGAGACCCAGGTGCCGTCCATCACTTCCTGGACCATCTGGGTGTAGTAGACGCCCCAGTGCCAGATCGGGCAGGTCAAGACGGCCTTGGGCGCGAGCGGAGCCATATCGGCGTTGTAGCCGACGCCGTACTTGCCACGCTCCTCCGCCGCCTGCTGCGGTCCAGCGGTGTCCTGATGCTGGGCTACCACATCGACGCCGGCATCGAGTAGGGCTTCCGCCGCCGAACGCTCCAGAGGCGGGTCGTACCAGGTGCTGGTGAAGACGACCTTGACCGTCGCTTCGGGCGCGCTCTGGCGAACGCCGAGCGTAAAGGCGTTGATGCCGCGCAGGACTTCCGGAATCGGGAATGCGGCGACGTAGCCAAGCGAGTTGGCCGTCGTCATCTTGCCGGCGACAATCCCGGAGACATACCGCGGCTCCTCGATCTTGCCGAAGGCCGTTCCCATGTTCTCGGCCGTCATGTAACCGGAGATGTGGATGAAGACGGTCTCTGGGAAATCCTGGGCAACATCGAACGTCGGCTGCATGTAGCCAAACGAAGTCGTGACGATGACGTCGTAGCCCTGATCGGCAAAGTCGCGGATGACGCGCCCAGCATCGGCGGCCGTCTCTGGGACGTTCTCGAGGTACGTCGTCTCAACGTTCGGGATTGCTTCTTCCAGGTCCTTGCGGCCTTCGTCGTGGGCATAGGTCCAGCCCAGGTCACCGATCGGTCCGACGTAGACAAAAGCCACCCGGAATGGCTCATCCTGGGCGGAGGCCCGCCGCCGGCCGGCGGTTGCCGCACCAAAAACCGTCGCTACTCCGGCAGCGCCGAGCAATTGGCGCCGCGTAATCATTCCACTCATTCCCATACCCGCATCTCCCTACCTGTTGCATCCAGGTCAGGACCCGTTGGCCCGACCACCTCTCGACTCATCCGATGTCAAGCGTCCGCCTCAGCAAACGTGATCTCCTGGGCGCCTTCCCAGACGACCCGCCGCCCGAGTTCCTTCAACCCAGCGTTTCCTTCGACGATCGTCAGGAAATGATTCCCGGCGAGCTGGCCGAGCTTGGACGCGAAGCACGTATGCCCATAGGGAAACAGGATCTCGGTCTCGGAAAAACCACCCGGGTAGAGAAGGATCTCCCCCGGCGAAGGATAGGACGTGGCATTCTCGAACTTAAGGCCAACGTCCAGATCGCCAAGCGGAATCCAGGCCGATTCGCCGCTCCATCTGGCCTGGATAATGCGGTTCTGGAAGGGCAGCAGCCGGCGAAACGCGGCGCACGAAGCCGGAGCGGCCTCCTCCTCCCATCTGGCTGTGAAAACGAGATCACCAACCGTTATGCGCAGCATTGCCGCTTCGGCCTCCAATAGTATTTACATGCAGGACGCGACCGCGTTGTCGGAATCTTCATTATGACCCGAATAGCCCTTAGATTGCACGTACACCACCCGATCGGGTGGTGATGGCCGTCAGTACGCGTTCCGGCGTCATTGGCTGGCGGGTCAACCAGGCGCCGGTGGCATCGTGAATCGCGGCCGCAACGGCCGGCGCAAACGGGACGAGCGGCATCTCCGCAACGCCCCGGGCTCCATATGGCCCGTTCGGATCGGCGAGTTCCAGGACCACCGGCACGATCTCGGGCGGCATGTCGCGGGCAGTCGGCAGCAGGTAGGTACTGAAGTACGGCGTTCGTACCCGTCCATCCTCGATCTGGAAGTCTTCTAGAAGGGCGTAGCCGACCGCCTGGGCCAGACAGCCTTCAATTTGCCCTTCGACCTGCTGCAGGTTGATCGCCCGGCCGACATCGTGCACGCTCACGACGGACAGCACCGCCACCTCGCCGGTCAAGGTGTTGACTTCGACCTCCACCGCCTGAGCGGCGTAGCCATAGCAGTAGTTGGGCGTCCCCCGTCCGGTAAACGGATCCAGGGTGGTTGTCGCGGGCGGGCGGTACTGGACGGTTGCCTCAATGTGAAGATCGTCGGTCTGGGGCCAGCGCTCCATCGCCTCAGCGGCGGCATCGTGGACCGCCCGGCCGGCCATGAGCGTCAGCCGAGAGGCCGAGGCGCTCCCCGCATTCGGCGCCAGCTCGCTGTCGTCGGCCACCAACTCGACCTGCTCCAGAACGATCCCGATCCGGCTGGCGGCAATCTGCCGCATTGCCAGGTGGCTGCCCTGACCGACATCCGCCGCGCCGACCCGAACGATCGCCCGCTCGACTTCACCCCTGCCGAAGAGCTCGACCGTGGCGGTCGACTGCTCCGCAAACCCAAACGAGTACCCGACGTTCTTGATCCCGCAGGCGATTCCGATGCCGCGCCGCCAATGCCCACCAGGGCGGTGCGTGTCGCTGCCACTGGGGGCGTCTGGACCGCTTTGGGCGGTTGTCCCGCCAAATCGGGCGACAGCTTCCTCCACGCACCGATCGAAGACCGGCAAGATGCTCACGCCCGGTGGAAGCGGTTCCTGCGTCGATTCGAGATCCCCCTCACGGTAGAGATTCCGGCGACGGAACTCGACTGGATCCATCCCGATCGCCTCCGCCAGCCGGGTCACCATGATCTCGGCGGCGAACTGGGATTGGGGCGCCCCGAAACCGCGAAACGCCCCACTGGGGATGTTGTTCGTGTAGACGGCGATCCCATCGACGCTGATGTTGGGAACCCGATACGCGCCGTTGGCGAAGAGCGTCGCGACCTTGGTCACTTCGGCCGAGGTCGAGGCATAGGCACCGCCATCGGCGAGGACCGTCGCCTCGACCGCAGTTATGTCACCCCCGTTGGTCGCCCCCCAACGGCACCGGATCGTCATCGGATGGCGCTTGTGGTGGCCGACCATCGACTCTTCGCGAGACCAGACCATCGCTACCGGTTGGCCGGTCTTCCAGGCAGCCAGAGCCAGCAAGTGCTGAATCGACAGATCTTCTCGCCCGCCGAAGGCGCCACCGATAGCGGCGTAGCGCACGACAACACGATCCTCTGGAAGTTGCAGTACCTCGGCGATCTGGCGCCGGTCCTCGTGCAACCACTGGCCGGCGGTCTCGACAACAATCCGGCCGTCGTCGTCGACAAAGGCCACCCCGGCTTCGGGCTGGAGGTAGGCGTGTTCCTGCCACGTCGTCTGAAAGGTGTCTTCGATCACGACATCGGCGGCAGCGAAGCCGGCGGCGATATCGCCCTTGCGGATCGGCATGCGGAAGAGCACGTTGCTGGCGCGGTCGTCGTGGACCAGAGGGGATTCAGGTTCCAGCGCTGCCTCGGGCGTCGTCACCGCCGGCAGGTCCGCGTACTGGACGGCAACGGCGTGCGCTCCGGCGGTGGCGGCGCTCTGAGACTGCCCCACCACGACGGCGACCTTATCCCCGGTGAACCGCACCTTGGTATCGCAGAGCACCGGCTGGTCGGCGTCCACCAGACCGAACCGGTTGTAGGGCACGTCGGCGGCGGTCAGCACGGCGACGACCCCGTCGATGGCCAGGGCCGCCTCGGTCGAGATCGCCAAAATGCGAGCATGGGGCCGCTCGGCGAAGACGACTTTGAGATGGAGCATCCCCGGCTGGACGAGGTCGGCAGGATACCGAGCGTCTCCGGTCACCTTTCCGATGGCATCGGGGCGCGGCAGGGATGAGCCGATGTACGCTGGCTGGATCCGGGAAGCCGGTCATTGCGCCGCCGCCTGCGTCGCCGCGCTTTGGACCGCGTCGATAATCTTGCGATATCCCGTGCAGCGGCAGATGTTGCCCGAAAGGGCGGTTCTGATGGCGTCCGGCTCGGCACCCTGGCGCTCCTGCAGCAGCTTCGCCCCTGCCATCAACATGCCCGGTATGCAAAAGCCGCACTGGACCGCCCCGCTGTCGACAAATGCCTGTTGCAGGGGATGCAGCTCGTCGCTCCCCGGCCCGGCGAGCCCCTCGATCGTCGTCACGTTACCGCCGTGCGCCTGGGCCGCCGGGACCAGGCACGACATCACCGCCTGGCCATCGAGCCAGACGGTGCAGGCGCCGCATTCCCCCTCGGCGCACCCCTCTTTCGTCCCAGTGAGTCCGGCATCTTCGCGGAGGGCATCGAGCAGGGTCTTGCTCGTTACGCCGGTCAACGTACGCGGCTCGCCGTTGAGCACCATCTCGATGGCGTCCTGCACGGATCCTAAGCGGTGCCGCCTGCCGTTCAGTCTGCGTTTCGAGCAGGACCGGCTGCGCGGGCCAGCCGTCGCGCTCGGATCCTCGGGAGAGCCGGTTGAGCGCGTCCGCCACAAGGGCCGAAACGGTCGCTACGCGGTACTCAGCCGAACCACGAAGGTCACTGATCGCCGCAATGTCGCCGACCGCCAGCGCTCCTGCCTCCCTGCAGGCCTCAGGCGTCAACGTCCGGCCGGCCAGATAGGTCTCGGCTGCGACGGAGCGCACGATCGTCGGGGCGACCGCGCCCAACGCGACCGCGGCCGAGGTGATCGTCTGCCCATTTAGCCCCAGCACGATTGCCAGGTCGATCACCGAGATCGCCTGGGCCCGGCGGAGACCGAGTTTGACAAAAATCCCGCGCTCGTTGGCCCTCATCTCCGGAACGCGGATCTCGGTGAGCAACTCGTCGGGCTGGAGGACCGTGCGCCGGGGCCCAACGTAGAAGGACGAGATCGGCACGGTCCGGGTGCTGTCACTGTTCTGGAGGACCAACTCGGCGCCGAGGGCAACCAGCGGCGTGATCGTGTCGTTTGCCGGCGAGGCGGTGATGAGGTTGCCCGCGACCGTACCCCGGGCGCGAAGCTGAGGAGCACCCACCTCCCAGCAGGCCTGCGCCAACGGGAAGAGATGCTCAACGCAGATGGGGGAGGAGACGACATCGTTGTGCGTCGCCAGCGCCCCGATCCGCACGATCCCGTCGTCCATTGCGGATGAAGTCGAGCGCTTCAACCCGGGTGAGATCGACGAGTCGCTCAGCCGGACGGATACCGCGCGACAGCTCGACCAGGATGTCGGTGCCGCCCGCGATCAGCCTGGTCCCCGGATCACGCTCCGCCAGCAGACGCAAGACGTCATCGATGGTTGAAGGCTGCACGTAGGTCGACCACATAGAGCACCGTCTTTACGAGGGACGCAATCAACTGAGACGCGATCCGCCAGGCGCGATGACCTGAAGTCTACGCCCAGGCTTGCCAAAACCCGTAACCTAGCACTTTGTGCAGGGTTCATCTGCCCGATTGGACCTAGGAACGATGTCGCCCCGACCCGACCAGTCATTCCGAGCCTGTCGAGGAATCTCGAAGGGCACGTGGCTGCGGAGAAGCCCCGGCGTGCGAGAAACGGCATCGTGCTCTCCAACCCGGCGGCGACATCGGAACTTCGTTCCCCTCTAGATCCCTCGACAGACTCGGGATGACGGAGTGTGACGGGGGAGGAGGGCTCGGGATGATGGGCTATGCCGGGGCGTCGTCGGACCGACACTCCAAGGCGGGACATAGAGCCTGCACGAGGTAGTAGAAGGTCTGAATGCGGCTCAGCGGGCGGTCGCCGCTGGAGAGACCATCCGCCCACGCGGCGGCGCGGTGGCTGCCGTCTCCGGCCCGATCGTCCGGCCACGTAACATCGTGCGCACAACCCGGCCCCTGAACGCCGCGCCGACATACGGGCTGTGCTTGTGGCGGTAGTGCAGATCGTCAGTCGAGAGGGTGTAGGCATCGTCCAGGGCCACGAAGGCGAGGTCGGCATCCATCCCAGGAGCGATTCGCCCCTTGGTGTGCAGATCGAACCGGTCCGCCACCCGCGAAGAAAGCACGTTGGCTATCGTGGTGAGCGGGATCGACCGATCATGCCAGCCGGACGTCAGCAGGACAGGCAGCGTAGATTGGCAGCCTGAGATGCCGCCCCAGATCCCGAAAAATCGTCGCCGGTCTTCATGCTTGCCGGGGCCGGAGAATGATCCGAGGTCACGATCTGAATGGATCCATCCGCCACGAATGTCCAGAGCGCACTCCGCTCCGCGGCGGACCGGATCGGTGGGGCGCACTTAGCGACGGCTCCAAGTCGCTCGACGTCCTCTTCTGTGAAGTAGAGGTAGTGAGCGCAGGTCTCGCAGGTAACGTCGACTCCGCGCCGGCGTGCTTCGGCGATGAGCGTCACCGCCCGGCCGCTGGAGACATGAACGATATGGAGACGGCAGCCGGACTCCTGGGCCAGCAGGATTGCCCGGCCGACCGCCTCAACCTCGGCAATCACCGGCCGGGAGCGGAGGTAATCGATCGCGCCTCGGCGTCCGGCCTCAATCGAGCGCTCCGCCAGCGTGGCAGTGATGGCGTCGCTTTCGGCGTGTACTGCGACGAGCAGGCCAAGACGGGCAGCGGAAACCATTGCCTCGTAGAGGGTGAGATCGTCGGCGGCCGGGAAGTCTGGCGTGCCGCTCTGCGACATGAACGCCTTGAATCCAACAGCGCCATGCGCCGCCAGATCGTCCAGTTCGACCAGGTTGCCAGGTACGATCCCGCCCCAGAGTCCGAAGTCGACAACGGCCGTTGCTTCGGCAATCGAGCGCTTTTCCGCGAACGCTTTCGCGGTGGTCGTCGGCGGATTGGCGTTGAGCGGCATCTCCAGGGCAGTGGTGCCACCACCGGCGGCGAGCGCACGGCTGCCCGTGGACCAGCCTTCCCACTCGGTCCGTCCCGGCTCGTCGAAATGGACGTGGGCGTCGATCATCCCAGGGAAGACGTGCAATCCGGCCGCGTCGATCTCGACGCCGGCGTCACCTTCGAGGTCTGGGGAGACATCCACTATCTGCCCATCGGTCACAGCGATGTCGGCGACGATGGGGCTCGGTTCGGCAACGACGGTTCCGCCCCGCACGATCAGGTCGTACCGGCTCACGATTGCACACTCCTTGCCTGATCCCGGATGAACCTCGTGAGGGTGTCGATCGCGATTTGCACATCCGCTTCCGCGACGCGCTCGTCCGGGTGATGACTGATCCCGCCCCTGCAGCGGACGAAGAGCATTCCCACCGGGGCAATCGCCGCCATCGGAATGGCATCGTGCCCGGCGCCGCTGGTGAGGTGTGGGGCGCTGATGCCCTGTGCTTTGGCGGCGTCCGACAGCGCTTCCACCAGCCGGTCGTCGCACGCGACCGCTGGAGCCTCCAGTATCGATTCCCACGAGAGTTCGAGATCGCGAGCGGCCGCGATGGCGGCCGCGGATTTCTCGCTGCATCGACCGCGGCCGCTCTTGACTTATCGACCGCATGTCGAATATCCACACTGAGTGCCGCACGACCTGGAATCACGTTACTCGCCCCTGGGCTGACCAACAACGTGCCCACGGTCGCAACCAGCCCTGGGGTTTCCCGCCCCAGCCGCTCGACCGCCAGCACGAACTCAGCAGCCCCGGCCAGCGCGTCGCGACGGGCGTGCATCGCCACCGTTCCGGCGTGATTCGCCTGACCGGCGAAGGCGACCGCAACGCGCGACTGTCCCGCGATCCCGGTCACGACCGCTATGGGACAGTCCAGTTCCTCCAGGACAGGCCCTTGCTCGATGTGGACTTCGACGTATGCCCGGGCTCGGTCGGGCCGTTTGCAGGAGAGCAGGTTGTCCGGGTCGCCGCCAAATTCGCGGATCGCCTCGCGCAGGCTGATGCCCGACGCGTCCGTCCGGTCCAGATCGGCGGCCGTGAGTGTGCCAACCAGTGCGCGGCTGCCAAGAAATGTTGTGTGAAACCGTGAGCCCTCTTCGTCGGCAAACGCGATCACCTCGATGCCAAACGGAAGTTGATCCACGTTGGAGCGCACGTTTTCGATTGCCGCGATGGCAACGAGGACGCCAAGGGGACCATCGTAGCGCCCAGCGTCCGGAACCGTATCCAGGTGGCTCCCCAGGAGGAGCGTCGCGGCAGCGGGATCGGCTCCGTTCCAGCGGCCGATGAGGTTGCCGATCGCGTCCCGGCGGACGGTCATCCCGGCGGCGACCATCCAGCCCGCGACCTCGTCCTGGGCGGAGCGCAGCGCCGGTGATCCGTACGTGCGGGTCAGGCGGTCCGGGTCTTCGCTGAATTCGGCCAGGCGGTCGCACCACGCCATGACCCGCGCCGCAGTGCCCGGGAGATCAGCTTCCACGGTACGTCGTGTATGACCAGGCCGACGCCAGCAAGGGGATGTGGTAATGCCCGTCGGGATCGGAAAGGGTGAACCTGACCGGCACGATGTCGAAGAGGCTGCCGCCTGCCTGCTCCTGGCCGGCAAAGTACGGGCCGACGTGGAACCGCAGCTCGTATTGTCCGGGCAGAAATGCATCGCCGGAGAGCATCGGGCTGTCGGTGCGACCATCGCTGTTCGTCACCGCCGATGTCAGCCGGACCGGCCCGTCGTCGCCACCAAGCCGCCAGAGCTCGACGGTGATACCGGCACCCGGGCGACCATGAGCGGTATCGAGGACGTGGGTTGTCAGTCGTCCCGCCATCGTGTCTACACCTGGCCCCGGATCATCCGCAGGGTAATCTCGCCGTAGGCGGGGAACGGATCGCTGTACACGGCCACTCGCGGGTCGCTCTCAGAGCGGTAGAACGGGTCGCGGGTGCGATTCTGCGCCACGAACGACACCTCGCTGAGTCCTGGGAATCGCTCCAGGATCCGCGTTCCCATCTCGTGGACTAAGTGCTGGATCGACTCGCTGACGAACTCGTGAAAGACCGCCGTCACCAGATCGCGGACCTGTTCCGCCGCGACGTAGGCGGCGTGGCTGTCGCCGAGGAGATCCGCCAGCGAGCGGTATCGCCAATGCACGTCGAGATAGATGTAGAGCGGACGGTCACGGCGATCCGGGAGGGTCGTATTGCCGTCGCGAACGAACGACGTGAAGGCGCTGCCGGTCACTTTGAGCAGGCGCAACTTCTCGCGGCCGGAGTGATGGTCGTGAACCGTTGCCGTCCCGCCGTCGATGTCCATCTCGAGCGTCGCCGTCGAAAAATCCCCGTCGTTCCGGCCAAAGAGAACATCGCTGTCGACGAAACCGCCCTCTCCGTCCGGGACACGCTCCGGCGCGAACGGGAGTTCCCGCCCGCTGAGCCGGACTCGATGCATCTCCGGGTAGGTGGTCAAGAAAACCTTCCCCAGGTGATGCAGAAAGCCCTCCAGCGTGGCGCCATTAAAGTTGAGCGCTTCGCGGATGATGACGTTCTTCATGCTGTCGGTGGCGACGACGGCGGAATTGTCGCCCTCGGTGTAGGCGGGCAGGAAGTTCTCGCCCAGGACCTGGATATCGACCTCGCGGGCCACCAGGACATTGTCCCGGCCCGTGAACGGCGACTCCGGAATCGGCGAAACTCCACGTAGCGGCGCGCTACAGACGCGGTAGACCGGCACGGCGAGTTTGCCATACGAAATCTCATGGCGGATGTCGCTCATGCGCCCTCCGTTCTACCCGTCGCCAGGGGCTACGTCGGCATCGATGATCAGGTCGGCCAGGCGATACCAGGCGATCTTGCCAATTTCATTTATTGCCGTCTGCCGCTCCTGCTCGGCCGAGTGGTCGATTCGCGTGCGCAGGCCCGCCAGGATGCTCGCCTTGCGGTTCTCGCGCGCACATATCACGAACGGAAACCCGAACCGCTCCTTGTAGGCCGCGTTGCGCTCCGCAAACTCGGCAATCTCCTCCGGGGTTAGCGATCCCGGATCGAGTCCCGCGGCAGCCTGCTCGCCCGTCGATTCACGAGTCAACGTGCCAGCCAGCGCGGCCGCGCCCACCAGATCGGGATGGGCGCGGATCAACGCCAGTTGCGCCTCCTCCGAAGCGCTCCTGACTACCCCACCATCGCGCTATGGAGGGCATCGAAGGTGAGGAAGGGCCGGGACGCCCACGCCTGCTTGGCGATCCACGGGGACGACTCGAAGACGCCGCCCAACCGGGCGACGAACGTCTCGACGTCCCAGGCATCGACTTCCGCCAACGACCACGGCGGATTCGCGGTAGTCCGAACCGAAGTGCTAGTCGAGGTATCCATACGCCGGCAACGTCAGGAACGTCGGAAAGTCGTCGGTCAGGATGAGGCCATCCAGGATTTCCGCCGCGTCTCGGTAGCGCGACGTCCCAGGGCCACCCAGGTCCGCCAACTCTTCGTCCCTGATCTGCATATAGCGCTCGCGGGTGACGGGCTGACCGTCCTCGGTGCGGGCGCCGTGGCGGATCCACTGCCAGATCTGGGCACGGGAAATCTCGGCGGTGGCGGCATCCTCCATCAGGTTGTTGATCGCGGCGGCGCCGGTCCCGTTCAGCCAGGCGTTGATGTACTGCAATGCCACGCTGACGTTGGTGCGGACGCCACCTTCGGTGATCGTCCCGCCGGAGACCTGGAAGTTGGTCAGCTCTGGCCCATCGACCTTCACGTCTTCCCTCAGATTGTCCTTCTGGTTCGGACGATCTCCCAGCGCGCGGTCGAAGATTTCGTGGGTGATGGGTACCAGCCCCGGATGGGCGACCCAGGTGCCATCAAAGCCGTCGCCGGATTCTCGCTCCTTGTCCTCCCGCACCCGGGCGAAGGCAACCTCGTTCACCTTCTCGTCCCGGCGAGACGGGATGAAGGCCGCCATGCCGCCGATGGCGTGGGCGCCGCGCTTGTGGCAGGTCCGCACCAGCAACTGGGAGTATGAGCGCATGAATGGGACGGTCATCGTCACCTGGGCGCGGTCCGGCAGTAGCTTGTCCGGGCGCTCCCTGAACGTCTTGATCGCACTGAAGATGTAGTCCCACCGGCCGGCGTTGAGCCCGGCGGCGTGGTCGCGCAGTTCGTAGAGGATCTCTTCCATCTCGAACGCGGCCGGCAGCGTCTCGATCAGAACGGTCGCCCGGATGGTGCCGCGCTCCAGCCCGATCGCATCCTGGGCGGTGTTGAACACGTCGTTCCAGAGCCGCGCTTCCCGGTGGCTCTCCATCTTGGGCAGGTAGAAATAGGGTCCCGCTCCGATATCGATCAGCGCGCGGGCGTTGTGGAAAAAGTACATGCCGAAGTCAAACAGGCTGGCCGAGATCGGCTCGCCATCAACCAGAACGTGGCGCTCGGGCAGATGCCAGCCGCGGGGCCGGAGGAGAAGCGTCGCGGGGTTCGCACCAAGCTCGTAGCGGCGACCGTCCTCCTGATCGAGGGTGATCGTGCGGCGGGCGGCATCGTAGAGATTTTGCTGGCCTTCGACGACGTTGCGCCAGGTGGGAGCGTTGGCGTCCTCCATGTCGGCCATGAAGACTTTGGCGCCGGAATTGAGTGCATTGATCACCATCTTGCGGTCACACGGACCGGTGATCTCAACCCGGCGGTCGTCCAGCGCCGGCCCGGCGGGAGCAACCGACCAATCGCCCTCGCGGACCTCTTTGGTCTCATCGAGGAAACCAAGTTCCGCGCCGGCCAGGATCTTGGCCTGACGCTCTTCGCGGGCCGCCAGCAGAGCGAGGCGGGTTGGATTGAATTGGCGGTGGAGGTTCGCCACAAACGCGATCGCGGCGTCGGATAGGATCGTCTCGTCGCCGGGCTGCAGTTTCCCGACGATCTCGGTGCCAGGCACCCCAGCCACATGAGCAGTCATCTTGCCTGTCCCCCAAGGGTCGTGTTGTTCCGGAGCTTATCAGCGCCCGGCGTAGGCCAACCAGGCCCAAACTCGATCGGCTGCGGACTATCCTACCCGGAAGTTCAACCTGGCGGGTTGGTACGGTCGTTGACAGTCCTTCCGCGCGGGCATACGCTCCAGCCCTCTTTGCCAACGGTGCCAGCGTTTTGGCTACCATCCGCCCGATGTTCGCCCAGAGGAGAGTGAACGAGATGAGCCTGGGAATCTATCGGCCGCAACGCAACTGGGGAGCCCGGGTACGGGAAGTGACCTACAAGGGCATGCAGCTGATCGAACTCGAGAACGAATCGCTGCGGATCGGGATACTGGCGGGCAAGGGCACGGACGTTATCGAGTTCAACTTCAAGCCGCAGGATCTCGATTTCGCCTGGCTGACGGCCGGCGGGGTACGCAACACCGCCGGCAACATGCCCTCAAACCCCGATCCGATCGGCACCTTCACCGACACCTACCCTGGCTGCTGGCAAGAGATTTTCCCCAACGGCGGATTGCCATCAACCCTCGACGGCGCCCAGTTCGGCCAGCACGCAGAAGTCAGCCACCTGCCCTGGGATGTCGCGATCGTGGCCGACTCGGAGAAAGAGGTCGCGATCAAGTTCTCGATCCGGACGATCAAGTCGCCCTACTTCGTCGAAAAGACGATGCGCCTCGTCGCCGGGGACCCGACACTCCACGTCGAGGAAACCATCACGAACGAAAGCGCAAACACGGTCCGAGCGATGTGGGGACACCACATCGCCTACGGACGGCCGTTCCTGGACGAAACCTCCCGGATTCGCGTGCCCGACGGCATGACCCTCTTCGCCCACCCCGGCGCTCAGGATCGGCGGGTCGTCGAGGGACGCCGCTGGCCCTGGCCGCTCGCCGACGGGATGCATGGGGGCACGGTCGATCTGAGTCGAATGCCGCCTCGCGGCGAGAAGAGCGAGATGATGTACTTGGAAGGCTTCAAGGACGAAGCCTGGTACGAGGTCCATCACCCCGGCCGTCAGACGAGTTTCCGGGTTGAGTGGGACCCGTCAGTGATGCCGTTTCTGTGGTACTGGATGGAGTTCGAGGGCGACTCCGGCTACCCGTGGTACGGCCGCCACTACAACCTCGGCCTTGAGCCGTTCTCGTCCTGGTCTTCCGGTGGAATAGCGCCCGCCGTCGAAAACGGCACGGCGTTGACCTTCGGTCCCCGGGAGCAGAAGACTTTCTGGCTGCGCTGCCGGGTTGTGACCTCGTAGGGGCGATGCATGCATCGCCCTCTGGCCAGGACGTCAGTTCCTCCCTCGTCCACGCGCGATCGGCAACCGGGCGATGCGGGCATCGCCCCTAGGCCACCAACCTGACGCCGCCGACGTGCGCGGGCTCACGCTGTCCGTGTTATTTCCTTCACCGTGAGGAAGGTCAGCCACGGCGGGATCGTACGGGTGAAGTGCGCCCAACTACCTGGTTCTGGGGCGTCAATCAAATCCTGCGCGAATTCTTCCCGCAAGTGACGGATCACGAAGCCGTGCTCGGCAAGCCCATTGACGAGCGTGCTGAGCAGCTGGCGATACGCCCGGCCCGGAATGATCTGCGCGTGCTCCTCCCCATGCGGGAATACCCATTCCTCGTCCCGGTAAACGATCGCCGCCCCTTGCTCGTAGAGCCCGCCGATTTCGTAGGCGCGGCCGTTCCAGGAGTGCGTGCCGAGACCAGCCGCGAACGGATTCTCCGCGCCCAGACTCATAGATACCGCCTGGGCGAATGACCCGGGCAACCTGGGCGAAGACTTCACGAGCATCCGGCACAAAATTGATGGAGAAGGGCTGGAAGACGAGGTCGAATCGTTCCGAGGCAAACATCGACAGATCGCGCATGTCACCGTGGATGGCTTCGACTTCGTAGCCGTAGTGTCGTGCGGCCTCCTTATCACCTTCGATCTGACCGGCGGAGAGATCGACCACGGCGACGTGCGCTCCGGCAAGTGAGAACGCGGCCGACTGCTGTCCGCCGCCGCTTGCCAGGCAGAGCACATGCTTACCGCTGACGTCCCCGAAACGTCCGTCGGTATCGACGCGAGCGAGTGGGTTGATCTGGTCGAGATCGAGCCACGGGCGGGTAAAGAGCGCATTGGCGCGGACCAATGCGTCCCAACGTTGCGCGTTGTACGAAGCCACCTCATCCATCGTTGACTCCGATTCGTCATCCGGGCCTGTCCTTAACGAGCGAGAGGGGACCGCCGGAGGCGATCCCCGCCTACAACCCGATCCTGCCCCAGGTTGTGACTACTCGTCGTCCTTCCCGCTCTGCGTGGCATCGCGGATCGCCTCAACCACCCCGGCATCCGCAAGCGTCGTCGTGTCACCCAGCGAGCGCCCGGACGCGATGTCGCGAAGAAGCCGCCGCATGATCTTCCCTGAGCGCGTCTTGGGTAGGTCCGGCGTGAACATCAGCGACTTTGGCCGGGCGATCGGGCTGATCTTTGTCGCGACGTGCTGGCGTAATTCCTTGCCGAGCGCGTCGCTCGCCTCGACCCCGCCCTTGAGGATGACGAACGCGTTGATGCATTCGCCGGTCACCGGGTCGGGGCCGCCTACGACCGCAGCCTCGGCCACGTTTGGATGCGAGACGAGGGCACTCTCGATCTCGGTCGTGCTGAGGCGGTGACCGGAGATGTTCATCACATCATCCACCCGGCCCATCAGCCAGTAGTAGCCATCTGCATCGCGCCTGGCGCCGTCTCCGGGGAAGTACCGGCCGGGGTAGCGGCTCCAGTAGGTCGATTGGTAGCGCTCCGGGTCACCGTAGATGCCGCGCAGCATCGACGGCCACGGCTTGTTCAGCACCAGGTAGCCACCTTGGCCGAGCGGGACCGGGTTGCCATCTCGATCGACGATGTCGGCCTCGATCCCGGGGATCGGCAGTGTGGCAGAGCCTGGCTTGGTCGTCGTCAGGCTGGGAATGGGCGAGATCATGATCGCGCCGGTCTCGGTCTGCCACCAGGTATCGACGACCGGGCAGCGGTCGCCTCCGATGTGGTGGGAGTACCAGATCCAGGCCTCCGGGTTGATCGGCTCGCCGACCGTCCCCAGGAGCCGCAGGGACGACAGGTCATGCTTGGCGGCGTGCTCCGGTCCCCACTTCATATGGGCGCGTATGGCGGTCGGCGCGGTGTAGAGGATCGTGACCTTGTACCGCTCGATGATGTCCCACCATCGGTCGAAATCGGGGTGGTCGGGCGTGCCTTCGTACATGACGCCGGTGGCATGGTTGGCCAACGACCCGTAGACGATGTAGGAGTGGCCCGTCACCCAGCCGATGTCGGCGGCGCACCAGTACACGTCATCCGGCTTGAGGTCGAAGACCAGGCGGTGGGTCACCGAGACGCCGAGCAGGTATCCCGCCGTGGTGTGGACGATGCCCTTAGGCTTGGCGGTCGTCCCGGAGGTATAGAGCAGGTAGAGCATGTCCTCGCTCTCCATCCGCTCCGGTTCGCAGGTCTCGCTCTGCCGGTCGACGATGTCCTCCCACCAGACATCGCGGCCATCCTGCATCGCAACCTCTTGTCCGGTCCGTTTGGCGACGAGAACCTTCTCGACGCTGGGGGCCAGGTCGCCGGCAATCGCATCGTCGACCTGCGGCTTGAGTCCAGCCGGCTTGCCCCGGCGGTACCCGCCGTCGGCGGTGATAACCACCTTGGCCTGGGCGTCGTTGATCCGGTCGCGCAGCGCCTCGGCCGAAAACCCGCCGAAGACCACCGTGTGCGGTGCGCCAATCCGGGCGCAAGCCAGCAGCGAGATCGGCAACTCAAGGATCATCGGCATATAAATCGCGATGCGGTCGCCCCGGCTGACCCCCAACTCTTTCAGGGCGTTGGCGGTCTTCGCGACCTCCGTGAGGAGTTCCGCGTAGGTGATCGCCCGCCGGTCGCCCGGCTCACCCTCCCAGTAATAAGCGACCTTGTCGCCGTGGCCCGCCTCAACATGGCGGTCAAGGCAGTTGTAGGCGACATTGAGCTGGCCGCCCTCGAACCACTTGGCAAATGGCGGATCCCAGGTCAACACCTTTTCGTAGGGTTTGTACCAGTGAAGTGTATCGGCCTGGGCGGCCCAGTAGGCCTCCGGATCGGCAGCGGCCCGCTCGTAGATACCGGGATCCTGCAGGTTCGCCCGAGCGACGAACTCCGCGGGGGGCGGGAAGGTACGGTCTTCGGCAAAGAGCGCCTCGATCGTCGCTCCCGAGTCCTCCGCCGGAGCCTTGTTCACCTGCTCCTCGTTCGCCATTGAATCGATGCCTCCATCAGACCTTGCCGGGGATTGGCGGTTCCGCCCAAGCGTCCAGAACCGAACCGGCCAACCCCGCCACCTACCCCGGCAGTATACAGAGCGAGATTCTCCATCCTCACGGCCACCTTGTCGTGCACCGGTACCGGGCGCGGCCCATCTCACGTTGCGTAGTGTCATAGGAAACTGGTCCAATGACCCCGTCAGAGGCCCGGCTCTGCCGTCAAGGTGCGATCCCCGGGTCAGTTGGTTGAAGGGGAATAGGGAGATCGATGGCTGCTGTTCACCAAACGGTCGGCACGCTCGTGGTGCTGGCGTTTCTCGCATCACTGATCATCAACGGGCTTGGCCTGACCGGCCGGACCTTTAGTTGGGGCCGGTACCTCTCTATGGCCGGTGCGACGCTGCTCCTCCTCCAGATCGTGATCGGGTTCTCTCTTCTGGGCGAAGGCGAAGACAACTCCGCCGCCCACTACGTGCTCGCGATTGTTGCCTTGCTCTCCCTGGGTCTCGAGCACGGTTACGCCCGCTCGCAGCCAACCGCGGAACGCCGCTTTCAGTGGGGCGCCATCGCGAACGCGGTTACCCTGGTTCTGGTCCTTATCACGTACATTGTCGGCCAGTCCGGCGCCTCCTAAGCCGCGTCGTATACTCCGAGAATGAAGGACCCTCTCGATCCGACTAACGGAAAGACACTACCGGCACCAACCGAGACGCCCGCCGACATCAGGCAGGCTGCACTCGCGTTTTTCCCCGACGCCAAAGCGATGACTGCTTACGGCGACGATCTCCTGCGCGTGGAGCACAACGATCAGGTCTGGAAGGTCCGCCGCTGGCGATCGGGCGCGACCCCGGAGCGAGTTCGCTTCGTCCACCGGGTCCTCTCAGCCGGCCGGTCCGCCGGGATCGAAGTCATTCCGGCGGCCGCAAAACTCGCCGATGGGTCTGGCAGCACCGTCTCGATCAACAAGCGAGTCTTTGACGCGGAGACATGGCTCCCTGGTGCTCCGCTGGCTACGATTGCCCAGGAGTCTGGTCCCGACGGCGAGCACGTGAATCTCCCGGTGCTCGCCCGGCCAGCGCCATGGGAACTGACTATCCAGGCGGTGGCCCAGCTGCATGCCGCTACCCACGAAGCGGCGGCGTCACGCGGCGCCCCTCAGATGCCCCTGCTGGATATCGGCGAGATGACGCGCCGCACCTGGGAGTACCACCGGCAGCAACTTCGCCCGCTGGCACCGCGATTTCCGATTATCCAGCGCTGGATGCGCACGGCCGAGCGTGCGCTTTTTCCGGCGCTGACTACCATCGAGGCTGCGCCCGATCTGGCCCGGTCGACCGAGATTGGTGGCCATCAGGATCTATGGCCATCGCACGTCCTCTGGCTGCGCGGGGGCCGAGATGGCGGCGGTGGACCGGCTAGGCTGGGCGGGATCATCGACTTTGCCGAAGCAGCGGCGAGCTCGCCGCTCGTCGATCTGGCCCATCTCGTCACCCACTTCGGCGGTTGGACCGCCGACCGGGCCGAAACCGCGATGGGCATCTATGGCGAAATCCGGCGGCTGACCCCGGAGGAGCGGCGGCTGTTACCGGCCGTGGCGACGCTCGATGTCATCGCCGAAGCCGGATGGCTGCTAACCATCGCCTTTGCCCTGCCGGAGCGGGCTGCTCAGGTGGCATCGTCCCAACTCACGATGGGGGCGACGGCGTTGGTCGAGTCGTTGGAGGTCGTCACGCCGGTCCTCCTCCGTGGCGACGCTCCGATCAAGCCGATCAAGCGGCGGTGGGAGCCACGACGCCCATTTCCGCGTCCCGATGGCCTGGCACGCCGGCCCAATTCACGCCCGCGGACGCCACGGCGGCCGGACAAATAGCGTCCCTTACGATACCTCTGTTTTCGGGCGATGGTGGGACGGGAGATGGCGTCTCCGCTGCCGCCCGGAGCTCACGGCCCAGGGTTGGCCCGGGCTGAACGTGACAGCCTCTCCGAGGCTAGTTAGCCTCGGAGAGGCTGTTCGGTTTAGCCCGGGCCGTGAGCCGTGAGCTTTACCCACATCTCGGGTCCGGGAGGGAGTGAGCCAGATGGACGCCCTCGAGGAGGGTTTGGACGCGGAGCCAGCCGCGCCAGCGGGTTTGCCAGCCGGGTGGGCCGTCCCCGCGGCGGCCCTGGTGCCCGCCCAGCCGCGCCACCAAGGCCCAGAAGACGGCCAGCGTCATCCCCGCCGCCGGGGTGCGGGTCTTGGCCGCCACCAGCGCCACCACCTCGCCGCCGACGACCGGGTGCGCGGGGCGGTCGGGCTCGTCCCGGGCCAGGGCGCGCACCTGCAGCAAGCGGACCGCGACCGGGGCGCGCAGGCCCAGCAGCCGCCAGAGCGCCGCGCGGTCGCGCAGGTGGCTGGCTTCCAGGCGACAGCCGGTCGTGAGGCACCGGTGGGCCTCCTCCACCGTCCAGCGCCGGGCAGACCAGTCGACCCGTTCCCAGGCGGCCGCGCTCCCGGTGACCGGCACGGCCGTGATCAAGATCCACCCCAGCGGCTCCCCGCGGGCGGGCGGCGGGTCCGGCTCCCAGGCGCGCACCACCCAGGCCGGCAGCGGCGCCGCCCCCCCCAGCCCGGCGGGCGGCTGGATCGTCAGGGCGGTCCAGGCCACGGCCAGCGTGGCGGTGCGGGCGGCGTGGCCCGGTTGCGCCGGGGGGGCCAGGGAGCGCGTCGCCTGCGGCGCCAGGGCCCGCGCCGCTTGGCGCAGGCGGGTGACGTCCCCGCCCGGCGCGGTCGCGCGCCGGTCCTGGGCCGCCCGCACCAGGAGGTCGGTCCCCGTGGCGTGGGCTTGGTCCAGGAAGGCGAAGCCATCGGCGCCGGCATCGGCCACGTGCACCCAGCGGACCCCCGCGGGCGGCGCCCCGATCGCCGCCGCCGCGCGCGCCCAGACGTCCGATGCGCGGGGGCGGTCCCGCCGCTGGTCGCTGCGTTCGCCATGCCGTGGGGCGGGCACCCGCAGGAAGGGCTCCAGGTGGGCCAGGCCCAGGATCTGGCCCGGCGTGGGGGTGAGCGCCAGGACGCTCGGCAGCAGGCAGCCCCGCCCGCCGCCGCTGCCGATCGGCCCCAAGCCGGCGGCGGCGTGGTGGGCGGTGTCGTCGACCTCCGTGGTGTCTTGGACCGACAACACGACCGGGACGGCCGCCGCCGCGCGCAGGGTCGCCTGCCGCTGGGGCGCCACCAGGGCGGCCACGTCCACGTCGGGTTCGTGCAGGGGGCGATCGGTCGCCTTCAGGGCGGCCGGATCGCCCAGCGCCGCCGGCAGCGAGGCCCCCGGATTGCCCGCCAACCGGGCCGCCGTGCCGACGAGTCGGTCGGTCCGGCGCTGGTCGCCCAGGACGGCATCGGCAAAGGTGGCGGTGGCCCAGGCCGCCGGATCGAGCGTCGTCTCGGGCCGCAGCAGTGCGTCCATTGCCCCAGTCTAGCCATCCGGTCAAGCTGTGGGTAAAGCTCACGGTCTTTACGGCCCGGGCGAAGCCAAGACGGTGTCACATGACCCCCCTGGCGACGCAAACAAGGCATTTCACTATGCCACGGCACCCCTATGCCAGTGCCCCAACAGCCTCCGTTTTGCTCGTAACCACATCCCAGACAGCATCGAGCACCAGCGCTTCCTCGCCCGGCTCGATCGTCTGCGGGTTGAGGGCGAAGGCATCGGGTGCGCCATTGACGAGCCCGACGGCGATCCGCGGAGTGCGCTCCCAGAGGGTAGCCACCACCGCGTCGCGATCCTGGCCCGATTCGGGGGTGACATGGACGATCGCGCGGGCATGTGGTTGGCCGGCCTCGCTGGGGAAGCCGCGTTCCGCCCGGACACCTGGGATGTCCCGCAATCCCGAGATCCAGCCCTGGACGATCGCCTCGTAGCGGTCGAGCGTTGCTTCCTCGTTCTGGGCCAGCGACCATTCGACGGCGGCGAGGATGCCGCAGAGTTCCTCCTTGCCGACCTTCATCGGCCGCCCAATGCTGTGATTTGGGCTGCCGTTGATCCGGCAGCCGGCGATGATGGCAGCGCTGCCCAACACCAGGCCGCTCGATTGGGGCCCGCGGAGGCCCTTGCCGCCGCTGAAGATGGCGATGTCCGCGCCGAGGTCGCGGGTGAAATGCCAGAGATTGCTGATCGGAGGAATCTGGGCCGCGGCATCGACGATCACCGGTACGCGGCGCTCGTGGGCGATCCGGATGACATCGGTCAGAGGCACCGCGCCGTCGGCAAAGTGGGCTCCGGCGAACCAGAGGACGCAGGCGGTCCGCTCGGAGAAAGCGGCTTCCAGCTCTGCGGCCGTCCCGCCGATCTCGATCATCCTGGCCCCGGTCTGGCGGGCGGCGTAGTCGTAGCCGTTGCGCTGGGAGGCATGGACGACCACCTCCGTCTTGGTCACCCCGTCGAGGTACGGAAAGACATCGATCTTCGCCGGATCGGTGCCGCTGATGCACGACGCCACCGTCAGGGTGATGCCGGCCGCCGCCCCGGAGGAGACGTACGCCGCTTCGTTGCGGGTCAGTTCGGCCAGGCGGGCGCCAACCTTGGCGTGCAACTCGTGAAGGTCGATGAAGGCCCCGGCCGCCTCGCTCATCGCCGCCACAACCTCAGGAGGCATGCGCGAGCCACCGAGCTTCGTCAGCGTCGCGGCTGCGTTGATCACCGGTCGAATCTCAAGTTCGTCGTACAGCACCTGGATTCTCCTCCCACTCGCACGAACGGAACAGCGTTGGCGAGGCATCACGAAGACGCGACTAGGCAATCTCCCAGACGCGCGGCCTGGCTTCGACGCCCAGATTTCCGGCCATCCGGGCGTCAACGGCGTCGCGATCAGTGCCGCCCTCGAAGGTCAACGCGTACGGCTCCACCGTTCCACCAAATGCGTCAGCGAGTGGCGCCAGCCAATCCGCCCCACTCGTCGATCCAGGATCTCCGTACTTCAGAATGACATTCCCCTGGAAACGCGATGCGTGGTGGATCGGATCGAAGTACGACAGCGTCGCGCCGACCCGGGCTTCGGACTCGGGGTACAGGCGCAGGTGGTCGTTGATCTCTTCGATCGGATAGGCCTCGGTGCGACGCCGGACCTCCATCACCCGGTGGAAGAGCAGATCGGTGACGTGCAGCGCGGCGAAGCCGGGCCGGCGGCAGGCGACGATGATCGCCAGATCGTTCCCGGTGATGCCGACCCGGGATTGGTCGATCTCCGGGCGCGACAGCATGAATTCGGCCGCCCGGATGATATCGGCGGCGATGCCCCGGTAGATGTAGGTCGCCGGATCCTCGATGCCGTAGGTGAGCAGACCCGGATAGGCCGCCGCAAAGGGTTTGTCGGCCAGGCGCTGGCCGCGGTGGGACAGCGTCAGGACGGCGTATCGCTCCCGGTCGTCGTATGGAGCGGGCGTGACGACGCTGCCGTACCCGGGCGTGTTGAACATTCCGGGGAACGGTCCGGAGCCCGACGGCACGCTGTACCAGCCGGCGATCCGGTACGGACCGGTCGAGGTGAGCCGGAGTTCGTAGGTCGTCGAGAACGGAGTGGATCGCAACGGTGACGCTTCGAGCGCCGGGGCGGCCGGGAGCGCCGCCAGCTCGGCGTCGATGGCGTCCCAGTAGGCGTCAAAGTCATCAGGACGGGCCGTGTGCGCTGCGGTCGTCACAGTGCCTGACCTCCCGCCTGCGGTGTCTCCGGCCGGAGATGACCGGCGAGGAAGGCTTCGATGTTGGCCATCTCCCAGTGGCTCCCGGCGTCGTGGGCGCAGCGGGGGTAGGCGTGGATTTCCTTGGGGCCGGCCAGAGCTTCGTACAGGTTGTAACCGGTCTCGGGCGGGCAAACATCGTCGGCCAGCCCGACGGAGATCAGCATCGGGCAGGTGATCGAGGGGGCGAAGTTGAGCCCATCAAAATAGGCGACCGTATCGGTTACGGCCTGCTTCCGCTCCGGGTGGAGGCGGAGATACTCGTTGATCTCTTCGTAGGGATAGGAATGGGTTAGCGAGGCCGCGTCCATAAAGCCGCAGAGATAGGGCGCCCCGGCCGCCCCGCAGGTCACCAATCCAGCACGCAACGCCGCGGTCGTGACGGTCAATGCCCCGCCCTGGGAGCTACCCTGGACACCGATCCGGGAATGGTCGACTTCCGGCAGGGTCTGGATGAAGTCCACCGCGCGGGCCGCGTCGACGTAGAAGCCCCGGTACGAGTACGTGTTGCGATCGACGATGTCGTGGACGAGCAACCCGGGATAGCCGGGGTTGAACTGGCTGTTCGAGCGCAGCTTGCCACGGGGCGCGACACCGATCGCGGCGTAGCCGTTCTTCGCCCAGGACTTCGGCAAGGTCGGCTCAGAGACGTAGCCGGGCATGATCAGAAGGCCGGGGTAGGGCGGCGCGAGCACCGATGCCGCCGGGCGGCAGTACCAGCCGGCGATGCGGACGCCGTCCAGGCTGTCGTAGCCGATCTCGAAGGTTTCGACCTGCGGCGTGGACCGAATCGGGACCGGGACTATCGACGGATTGAGCGGGATGGCATCCGCATCGCGCATGATCGCGGCCCAGAACGCATCGAAGTCGTTCGGGCAACGCACGCTGGATACCCAGGTATCGGCCGCTCGCCGTTCCAACGGGGGCACGAGTACTCCCTCCACGCCGGTAAACGTTCTGTCCGCCCCGTCCAGACTGGGGCCGAAGCAGGGCGTACTGTACCGAACTTTCCCGGGTTTCGGGCACGGTGTGAACGGCACGGGACTGAAAACAGACTACGGGCCGTGTCGGTTGACACGGCCCGCGATCGTTATCGCTGTTTGATTGTGGGTGCCTCGGGCTTAGCTACCTGGTTCCCGTTTCAGTCTGCCGATCGCGCGGCTGGTGGAGACGTTCGATCAGATTGATCTGTGACGGTCTCCGTCCGGGAAAGGGGAGTCAGGCGGTCGGGTGTGCCCCGCGAGGCGCGAGGCGTGGCCTGTCAACTTGCCAAACTCCGAATAGGACACGATTCGTGACCATACTACACCTCCAGGCACCGTCGGTCTCAAATCGCCCCGGCGGGTTTCGGTGTCCTCGCTTTGGCCCCTTGGGCGACGACCTTCGCCGCTCGCTCATGTCCGCCGCGAGTTCGGGCATTTGACCCGATGATACCGAGACCCGTGAGCGGGTTTCGCTCGACGATTGCCCACTACCAACCTACCACGCGCGTACGCGGTCCGTCAACCTCAAGTGCGGATTTGGCTGCCGATCGGGTAGCCCGCCGCCCGGAACTCGGCGTAGCGGAGCTGGTCGCGCCGAGCCCCCAGATACCGGGCCGCCTCGGCGTGCGCCTCCCCGGCGGGCAGCGCCGCCACCGCCGCTAGCACCCGCCCCGGATCGCCGTGCGTGAGCTCGTGGCGCCACGCCTCCAACCAGGCGCCCGCCTCGGCGGTCCCCGGGCCGAATGCCTCCTGCGCCGCCCGGCCCAGATAGCCGGCGGCGTGGGCGAAGTCCAGCACCCGCGCCGCGCCGGGGAGGTGCAGGTCCAGGAAGCGCTGGATCCACTCGGCCCCGTCCTGGACCGCGACCACGGTGGCGGCGCCGAGCGTGCCGCGCCGGTGCAACTCGGCCAGGGCCTCCCGCCCGAAGCGCTCGTGGCCGGCTAGCCGCGCGCAGTAGGAGAGGTCGGTCGCGGCCACGCCGCCGGCGCCGTCCGGCCCGACGGCCCCGATCGCGAGCACCTTGACCTCGCGCCACTCCCCGCCGACCAGCGGCACGAAGACCCCGTCGACGCTGACCTGCTGGGCCGGCGCCCCGGCCGGGGCGCCGGCGGCCGGGTCCGCCTCCAGGCGGGCCACCTCGGCGAGGTCGAGCTGGACCCAGGCCGCCCCCGCCGCCTCGGTCAGCCGCCGCGCGGTGGCCGACCCGATCGTCGTCCCGGTGAAGTGGGCCAGCGTCCGGCGGGCGGCGGCGAAGGGATGGGCGCTGCCCAGCAGGACCACCCCCTCGGCCAGCCACGGGGTCAACTGCCCCGGCACCAAGCCCAGGGCCTCATCCAGGGGGGAAAAGCCCGGCGCCGCAGGCCGGGCACCGGGCGTACCGTCGCGGCAACTCGACGGCCTCGTCGTGGGTGGTGGTCAGACGGCGGCGGCGGTCGCCGTCCCAGGCCATCGCCCCGCCGCAGTCCGGGCAGGGCGGCGGCGTCTCCTCGACCGGTCCCGCCAGCGCCGCCGCCTCGACCAGGCCCGCCCGGACCACCGCCAGGCGGCGATCGACCTCGCGCTCGATCTCCGTCAGGGTCGTACGGATTCCCGGTACCGCCGCTCATAGTCCGAAGGTATCCCGCCAATCCGACTACCCTAGTGAATTATTTCACCAATAGCAACCGATGCTCAAAGGCCAGATCCGGCGGAATCAGCCAATGGAACGCTCGTGGCAATGGTTGGTGCCGCCCTTGCGTCGCCCGGGGCTGAAGACCCCGGGCTGAACCCAGATAACCCGGCTGAAGCCGGCTGCCGCCCGTCTCGAATGGCGGAGTACTCCGACCACGGCCCCGGCGTTCCAGCCCCCTTCAGGGGGGTTATCGGGGTCAGCCCGGGTCTTTAGCCCCGGGCGACACCAAGGCGGCGCTCCGCTGTACCCCGGGCGACGCCAAGACGGCACCAACCGGTCCGCAACACCCTCTAAAGTTTGAGGAGCCCGATCGCCTCCTTGTAGACCGGATTGTCCCGCCGGAATGTGTCAGGGATTGATGCCCTGCGCCGCCGCCATCTGGTAGGCAAGGATCTGAAGCGGAACCACGGTAACGAGGGGCGAAAGTACTTCCGGCAACTCGGCCAGCTCGGGGATGGCGAATACCGCCGCGTCCGGCGCCCGGGTGGCGCCATCTCCAACGAGCCACAGGTCGGCGCCGATCGCCGCCAGCATCGCCGCGATCTCACCCGTCCGCTCCGAGGCCGCGCCGGGCGGATTGACCAGAATCGCTAGATCACCTGCGTTGACCGCTACCGCCGGCCCGTGCAGGAACTGCTCAAGTGCCAGCGCATCGATCCAACCGTAGGCCGCCTCGCGGACCTTGATGACGGCCTCAATCGCCGCGACCTCACTCGGCCCCGCGCCGGCGGCATAGATGCGCCGCTTGATCGCGGCCGACGAGATCGGTAGGACCTCGTCTTGGCGGTGAAGCACACCTTCGACGAGGTCAGGTATCCGCTCGAGCGCCGCCCGGAACGCTCCCTCGTTGCCGCCGCGCTCCAGGAGCACCGCCGCAACCTGAGCCAGCACGAACTGGGCGGCGAGGTGGGACGAGGTGTAGGCGGCGGACCGCTCACGCTCGATCGTGCGCAGAACGAGGCGCGATCCGGGGTGCTCAGCGGTCGTGCTTCCCACCGACAGTACGGTAGCGCCCGCTGCAATTGCCCGCTCCAGGGCGACGGCGGAGACGCTCTTGACGCCCGTGTGGGCCATAACGATGACCGCGTCCGATCCGTCGATCGCGAAGGAGTCGGGGTACAGGGCGATATCGGCGGAGAGGACGGCACGCGCATCGAGGCCGGCAGCCCGAAAAAGCCACGCGCCCATCAGGCTGGCGTGGTAGCTCGTTCCGACGCCGGTCACCCAGACCCGGCGACAACCGGCGATCAGACTGGCGGCTTCCTCGGCGGGTCCCCAGCCGGCTTCGAGCAACTGGCGCAAGTCGGCCGGCTGCCGGTGCATCGTCTGGTACATGAACGAATCGGTTGTCGGCGCTACGGTTGCCGTCATCGGTCTCCCCTCTCCGTGAACATCGTCCGCGTGACTACGAGCGACTGCCAAGTAATTCGGTTTCGATCCTCACCTCGGGACTGGAGGCGCGTAGCGCCGCAACGAGCTCCCGACCGGCGGCATCCAGCGCATCCAGACCGTAGGGATCCAGGCGGTCAAGGACGAAGTACGCGTTGCGCGTCTGCGGGGTCAGGCGAGTGCGCACGCCCTGCCGCCAGTTCCACCGCCTACAGGTGACGCCCGCCTGATCCGCCCAGATGATCTCGCCGGGATCGGCAAACTCCACCTCGGCGCCGACTTCGCCGGCCGCATCGAATGGTTCGTTGCCGGTGGAGACCGTCAGGACGAGGTCGCTGGCGAGCTTGTCGAGGTCTTCGCCCCCAGCCGGCAGGACATGACGGACACTGACCGCGTTGTAGTGGTCAACAATCTTGTTGATCGCCGGCATCTCCTGCCCCTTGAGCACCCGGGAGAGCAGCGCCTCGGCCGAACAGAGGTATTTGCTCGGCTTCGCCCCGAACGCGGAGAAGGCCTGTCGCCAGGCGGCAATGTGGGGATGGGTGCTGGGCTTCTGGTCTCCGAAGGCCGCCCGGGCGGTCTCTTCGGCGGCACGAAGATCACCAATGCTCGCTTCGTCGCTCGGGCCATTGGCGAGGCCGTAGGCGTAGACCACAAGGACCGAATAGGTCGGGAAGCGCCGCTCGACCTCGGGATCGATCAGAAGCCGGAAGTGCGCCGCGTCGTTCTGTGTTACGTCAGCCATTTCTCCGGAGTAGCCTCTCGATTGCGCGAAACGTCGTGGCGCGGTTGGTTGTCGCCCGCTCGGGCCCGGCCGCTCCATGGCCACTTCGCATGACGAACTCATCGTAGGTCTTTGATTGGCCTTATACTAGGGCCAGATTTCGCTAGATTGATGATGCCACATTCTTGGCATCGGCATTGGTCAAGGTCTCGCCATGGATCTCCTTCTGCCCCTCGATCGTGAGGCGCCCCAGTCGCTGCGCGACCAGTTGTACGATGGCATCCGGACCGCGATCCTCGATGGTCGGGCTCCGGCCGGGTCACGCCTGCCGGCGACCCGGGTCCTGGCCCGCGAACTAGGCATTTCCCGCCTGACCGTGGAGGACGCGTTTGCCCGTTTGGTCTCTGAGGGTTACATCTCCGGCCGCCAGGGATCCGGCACATACGTGCTGGCCGATGTCCCGGCGTCGACCGTCGCGGCGGCCCGGTTCTCGGCCGCCAATCCACGTCCTCGGGTGCCGCCGGCCCAACAACCCACGTCTCGGCGCTGGTCAAGTTGGGGCATCCGCGCCGCCGCTGTGGCTGCACCGATGACGGCGGTCGAGCCAGTTCCGTTCGATTTCCGCCAGGGCATGCCCGCACTCGACGCCTTCCCCATTTCAGCCTGGACCCGCATCCGGGCCAGGGAGGCCCGCCAAATCTCGCCGGAGCGGTACCACTACGGACCGTCCGCCGGGGACGAGTCGCTCCGGGTGGCGCTCGCCTCGTACCTCGCCCGCTCGCGGGGGCTACGCCGGCGGGCCGAAGAGATCGTTGTCACCAGCGGAGCACAGCAGGGGTTGGACTTGCTCGCTCGCCTCTTGATCGAGCCGGGAGATCGGGTCGCAATCGAGGAGCCGGGCTACCCTGCCGCCCGGAGGATCATGCTGGCCGCTGGGGCAACGCTCGTACCGATCCCGGTCGACCGGGACGGGATGATAGTGGATCACCTCGAGCGAAACAGGGCAAACGAAGGGCCAATCCGGATCGTTTATGTCACGCCATCGCACCAATATCCGACCGGCGGGGTGATGTCGCTCGAACGACGGCTCGCCCTGCTGGCATGGGCCCGATCTTCGGGCGCGATCATTCTGGAAGACGATTACGACGCCGAGTTTCGCTACGGAGTCCGTCCGGTCGAGTCGTTGACTGGCCTGGACTCGGCATTCCAGGGTGCAGGCTCAGCGATCTACGTCGGCACGCTTTCGAAGGTGATGTACCCCGCACTGCGGCTGGGCTATCTGGTTCTGCCGGCCGACATGGCCGACATGGTCGTCGCCGCGCGCTCGCTTACCGACCGGCAGACGCCCACGGTCGACCAACGCACGCTCGCCGCGTTCATCGAGCAAGGCCACTTCGAGCGCCATCTCGCCAAGATGCGGCGGCTCTACGCCAACCGGCGCACGGCGACGGTTGAGTCACTGGCGCGTGAGCTCCCTGGCCTGCACTCCTGCGACGCAGCGGAAACGGCGGCAGGACTCCATCTCCTGGCGTCGCTGAACACGTCCCTGTCGGAGTCTGCGCTTCTTGACCGTCTGCAAGCTGAAGGAATCCGCGTCGATGGCGCGTCTCCCTGCTACCTCGATCCACCGAAGACACCGGCAGTCATGCTGGGCTATGCCGCCCTCGCCGAATCAACCATCGCCGAGGGAATCCGGCGGCTTGCCGCGATTGTCCGCGCCGCGCCGGTGTGTTCCATCGCGTAGGAACGGCTAGATCCGCCACCGACATCGGTGCTGACAACGAACGATTGGTTGAGTCAAACGTATGATTGTGGCGACTAAACCTTATCGTTCATCGTGACTAAGCCGATCTCCGTCTCGTAATATTCGGAGTACGATCGATTTTAGTTCGCAGTCGTTGCTTTCATCTCGAACCGGAGCATAGTCGTTGACCCCTTCGTTCGCTTCTCAAGGCCATGAACCCGCGTCGAGCAGCCCCCACCTGCGCTGGGCCTGGCTGGCGATCTTCGCCGCCCTGACGACGATGGGACTCAAGTTCGGCGCGTACTGGCTCACCGATTCCGTCGGACTCCTCTCCGATGCGGTCGAGTCCTCGGCCAACCTGGTTGCGGCCCTGAGCGCCCTGTTCGCCCTGTGGTTCGCGTCGCGGCCGGTGGACAGGAGCCACAACTACGGCCACGGCAAGGTCGAGTTCTTCGCCAGCGGGCTCGAAGGTGCGCTCATTCTGATTGCCGCCGTCGCAATTGTCTGGTCGGCGCTCGGGCGTCTCGTCGATCCTCGGCCGTTGGAGTCGTTCGGGGCCGGCAGCGCGCTGGTCCTGGCAGCGACGCTGATCAACCTGGCCGTGGCTCGGTGGCTGCTCCGCGTCGCTCACCGGCACGACTCGCTGACGCTCGCCGCCGACGGCCGCCACCTGATGACCGACGTCTGGACCTCGATCGGCGTGGTCGCCGGCCTCGGTCTGGTTCAGATCACCGGCAACGAGCGCCTCGACCCGATCATCGCGCTCCTGGTCGGCGTGAACATCGCCTGGACGGGTGCCCAATTGCTGCGCGTTGCCGTCGATGGCCTGATGGATCGGGCGATTCCCGTTGCCGACGAGGCGAAGGTGCGCGAAGCGATCGTGGCATCGCTCGCTCCGGGAGAGACCTACCACGCCCTGCGCACCCGCCGCTCCGGCGAGCCGGCGGTTCGTCGACTTCCACCTGCTGGTTCCCGGCACACAAACGGTGCGCCGCGCCCACCGGCGCTCGGGCGAGATGGAGCGGGCGATCGGCAAGGCGCTACCGGGTGTCGAAGCGGTCGTTCACATCGAGCCGATCGAGGAGCGGGCCGCCTGGGAAGACAGCCCGCTGGTCCGTCTGGAACGCAACGAGCGGCCGGATGACGACAACCGCGCAACGGTCCTTCAGCGCGACAACCTCGTGGTGATCGAGCCGCGTCGCTACTCCCACTCGATGGTGGCCGGCGGCTTGGACGAGATGTCGTAGACGACCCGGGTGATGCCTCGGACCTCGTTCACAACCCGTGAACTGATTCGGGCCAGCAGATCGTACGGCAGGCGAGCCCAGTCCGCCGTCATCGCGTCCTGGCTGGCGACCGCCCGCACGGCGCAGACGCGGCCGTAGGTCCGGTAGTCGCCCATCACGCCGACGGACCGGACCGGGAGCAACACGGCGAAGTACTGCCAAACATCCTGGACCACATCGCTGGCATCGATCTCTTCCCTGACGACCGCATCGGCCCGGCGGAGGAGATCGAGGTCGTCGGAGTTGACCTCGCCCAGGATGCGCACCGCCAGACCCGGCCCCGGGAAAGGCTGACGCTCGACGATCTCCGGCGGCAGCCCGAGCGAGCGACCCACCGCACGAACCTCGTCCTTGAACAGGAATTTCAGCGGCTCGACCAGTTTGAACGCCATGTCGTCGGGGAGGCCGCCGACGTTGTGATGCGTCTTGATCTTGACGGCCGCCTTCGTGTCCTTCGTCGTGCTCTCGATGACGTCCGGGTAGAGCGTCCCCTGGGCGAGGAAATCGAACGGCCCGGCTTTCTCGGCCTCCGCCTCGAACACGCGGACGAAGGTCTCGCCGATCCGCTTGCGCTTTTCTTCGGGATCGGTGACGCCGGCCAGGCGGCCGAGGAAGCGCTCGCTTGCATCCACGAAGACCAACGGCATCCCGAAGTTGCGGGCAAAGACGTCGCGGACGAGATCGGCTTCACCCAGGCGCAAGAGGCCGTTATCGACGAAGACGGGCGTCAACTGATCCCCAATCGCCCGGTGGATCAGGGCGGCCGCGACCGACGAATCGACGCCGCCGGAAAGTCCGAGCAGGACCCGGCCATCGCCGACCTGCTCGCGGATCTCCCGGGTGGCGGCCTCGATGAACGACTCCGCCGACCAGGTCGGATTGCACCCACAGATCCGGACGACGAAGTTCGGTCAGGATCTCCTTGCCCCGTGGGGTGTGGACGACTTCGGGGTGGAATTGAATTCCGACGACGGAGCCGCGTTCCATTGCCGCCACCGGCGAATTCTTCGAACTCGCGAGCACCTTGAATCCAGGTGGCAGGGAGGGCAGATGGTCGCCGTGGCTCATCCAGACATCGAGATTGGTGGGAAGACCGGCGAAGAGGGTCGAGGAGTCCTCGATCACTGATCGTGGCGGCGCCGTACTCGCGGTGATCGGCGGGAGACACCTCGCCGCCGGCAGCCCGGGCGAGAAGTTGCATGCCGTAACAGATCCCGAGCACCGGCAATCCCTGCTCCAGGACCCAGGCCGGCAATTGGGGCGCATCCTCGTCGTAGACGCTGGCCGGTCCGCCTGAAAGGATGACGCCCTTCGGTTCGAGTGAAGAGATACGCTCCCAGGAAACGTCGTGGGGGACAAGCTCGCAATAGACTCCGCACTCGCGCACTCGACGGGTGATGAGCTGACTGTACTGCGAGCCGAAGTCGAGCACGACCACCGCGTCGACCGGGGTCGATGTCGCGTCATCGTGGCCAAGGAGATGGGCCGACTCCGCAGATAGGCGGCTCGACCGTAGCGACCTGCCCGCCGTCCAGTTCGAGGACCGAATCGATATTTGTCCGTTCGCTCACCCGCGTCGCGTCCCTTCGCTCGAACTCCCGCCAGCCATCGCGGTCGCCAACGCTCTCCAGAGAGCGACGACCTTATTCTACCTGGGCAGCCGTCTCCGGCTCCGAATCCCCATTGTCGCCCTCACCGCCGAGATAGACGTAGGTCCGATCAAAACTCCAGTCCCGGATCTCTTCGATCTCCAACTCCAATCGCGGGCGCAGTGGGTCGATTCGTTTGGTCAGATGGAGATCCACGACGGCGCGGTCGTCGAGCCCGAACTCGCCGCAGACCGCATCGAGTGCGATTTTCAGCCCGCCGTCGAGATCTCGCCGCATGGGAGTCTCGAAGAAGAAGGTCAAGTAGACCCCAATCAGGGCCTTGGCAAGCACTTTCTCAACGTCTGCCGGCAATTCGCCGGCCTGATGCGCTCGTTCGATGGTCCTGGCGACATCGCGCTTGAAGGCGAGGGCCGGCTTGCTCAGCACCCGGCGGCGCCCGACGGTGACGTACTGGTTGTTGACTCCCGGTGGTAGCGGCAGCGTCAGGGCAAACGACATCGGGGGTCCGGTCGTGCGGCGGCTAGATGGCATCTCGTGTCCTGGGCGGGGGGCGGTAGGGGGAAGCGTACGACATCGGCGGCGGCATGTCGTACCCTTCTCCGGCTGCGGAAGGGCATGCCGCGACGTGACGGTCAAGGAGCGGACGTGGGGAAGAGGTTTGGTCGCGACGACATAGGGGCAGGGGACGAAGCCGCATCTGCAGGCACGACGCATGAGGGCATACCGGCGACCTGTACCGGCGTTACGGCTCTGGCGCGTAGGGAGGATGCATGCGTCGCCCGGTCTCCTACGGCGACGACCGGCGCATAACCGTGGGGCACACCGCCGGTCGGTACTGCCGGCTGAGGCATGCCTGACGGCCTGGATGGGGATGCCCCGGCAACGGCTCGGCGCGTGACGGACCACTAGCCAGATGATGGCGTCCACAATGAAGAAGCGGATAGCCCCGCTGAACCTGGCCGTCTTGCTGTCGGGGACCGGCAGATCGCTGGCCAACTTGCTCCGGGTGATCGGCGATGGCACGCTCCGGGCGCGGATCTCGGTGGTGATCAGCTCCAGGCCAGATGTCCGCGGGCTGGACATAGCCGCCGAGGCAGACATCCCCACGGCCGTGATCGAGCGCCGGTATTTCGCCGACGACGAAGCCTATAGCGAAGCCGTGTATGCGGTATTGGCTCCCTATCAGCCCGACCTCGTCGTGATGGCCGGGTTCCTCCGCAAACTGATCGTCCGGCCGGAGTGGGAAGGGCGGATCCTCAACATCCACCCAGCCTTGCTGCCGGAATCGGCTGCGGCAGGTAAAGGGTTCTATGGCGAGCGCGTCCACGCGGCGGTCATCGCCAGCGGCGCCCGGGAGTCCGGTGCGTCGGTGCATGTCGTCGACAACGAGTACGACGCCGGTCCGGTCGTGATGCGCGTAACCGTCCCGGTGCTCCCCGATGACACGCCCGCCTCGCTCGGAGCGCGGGTGTTTGCCGCCGAATGCGCGCTCTATCCCCAGGCAATCAGTTCCTACGCCGCCGCACATCGCGACCTGATCGCGTCCGGGCGACGGCTGCGATCAGGCGGCTGAGCCGACCGCGTAGACCAGATCTCCGGGCCGGACCGACGCCGGCTGTCCCCGGTAGACCGCGTAGTAGCCGCGCATCCCATCCGACAGGAAGGTGACCGCGTCGGTGACGGTCCGGTCCGGACGTTGATCGTCCGGAAACCGCATCGCGTACCTGGAGAACTCCACGCAGGGATCGGCGACGATGACCTGCTCCAGATCGATCGTCGCCCCATCCGGGGACTCGATCCGGATGCCGGCTCGCAGGTTCGGATTCGCTGAGGTGACGGTCGCAGCGGACCAGGATGTTCTCGCCGGCAATCCCGTCATCAAGCCAATCGCCGAATCGGCCCCGGATCTCATCGTAGTGGGCGGTGAACAGGATCGAGATGGCGTTGGAGCCCCGGCTCTTTGATCGGGGGTGACGAGCGTGGTGGACGTCGTCGAGCCGGGCTCCATCGGCGGCGAAGCCATTGACGCCACCAGACTCAAGTTCGAGACGAGGCACCGCGACGATCCCCGCCGGGTCATAGCGGGTGTGTGGCCGCTCCCCGACCTTAAGGCTGGTCGTCTGGACCTGTAGCCGGACGATTTCGCCTAAAAACTCCATAACCGGCTCCCCGAACGCAGAAAGCGTCCAATCAGGTAGATCAGCGTCAGCAACGCGGCGATAGCGAGCAGGTAACCGCCCAGAACATCGGACGGCCAGTGCGCCCCGGTGAATATTCGGGCGGCGCCAACCACGAAGACAATCAGGATCGAACCGGCCACGGCCGTCATCCGGAGCAGTCCGGGCGAGATGTTCTGCCAGGAGATCCAGGCGAGCGCGCCAAACAGGATCATCGCGCCGGACGAGTGGCCGCTCGGGAACCCCAGTCCATCGGCCCGCTCGGTGACGCGCACCAGGTCGGGAGTTGGCCTGGGACTATCGATCCACCCTTTGACCGTCGTGTTGAGCGCCCGGATGCCGATCACCGCGCCAAGAAGCAGGACATCCTGCGCCCGCCCCAGCCGCCCCAGCCAGACGCCAACGACGAGCGCGACCACAACGCCGGTGGTGTACGCCCCAATCCAATTGCCAAAGTCGGCCAGCGCCTCGGGGAGCCTATCCATCCAGCTGCTGCACCCAGCGGGCGAAGCGCACGTCACCGTCGAGAACACCGTCGCCTGCCGCCAGGAGGCTCAACGTCAAGCCCAGCGCCCAGGCGATTACGGCCGCGACGAGGATCCACCTGGGCGGCGATGTCCTCGAACGGTCAACGGAGCCAGCGCTCATCCACCGGATTCTCGGTGGAATTCGGCCGCGCCGCACTGCGGGCAGCGCGCCGGCGGATGTAGGCCATAGGCCGTCGCGTGGCAAGCGTCACATTCCCAGGGACTCTCGGTGTACAGCCGGAGCAGTTCCGACCGGGTCACCACCCCGACCAGGGTAGAACCATCGATGACCGGTAGGAGGTGGACGCCGTGCAGACCCATCAGCTGGGCTGCCTCGGCCGCCGACGCATCCGCGCTGATCGTGATGACACCGCGGCTCATGACGTCTGCCACCGTTGCACCGACCTTCGACAGAATGTCGTGTTCGCTGATGATCCCGACCAGCGCTCCGGACGGATCGACCACCGGTGCTTCGCTGGCGCGGGCGGCGACCAGCGCCCTGGCCGTGTCGATAAGGCCATCGGAGGGCTGAGCGGTTGGTCCGTCGGTCATGAGCACCCGGGCAAGCGGGGTCTGCTCCTGGCCTGTCTGTGCCATCTCTCGTGCTCCCTCAGGCGATCCGGCGCCGGCTGTTAATGACGCCGGTATTCATCCCGACGAGGTTGAGTCCGCCGAAGAAGCGGGCGTGCTCGATCTTGACGCAGCGGTCCTGGACGACATCCAGGCCCGCCGCCCGGGCGAGCGCGGCCGCCTCTTCGTTGCGGATACCAAGCTGGAGCCACAGCACTTTTGCGCCGATCGCGATCGCGCTCTCGGCGACCGGAGGTACATCCTGCGGCTTGCGGAACACATCGACGATCTCGACCGGCCGCGGTATCGCTTCCAGGCTGGAATAGACCGGCTGCCCCAGGATCGTTTCACCGGCGTACTTCGGGTTGACCGGAATCAGGTCGTAGCCGTTGGCCAGCATGTAGATCGCGGCGAAGTGGCTGGGCCGCATCGGATCTGCCGAAAGCCCGACCATCGCGATCGTCTTGTAGGTCGTCAGAATGCGGAGGCGATCGAAGGCGCTGGCGGACGGGGCCCAATCGTTGGGTTCACTCATGGAGAACTAGACCTCGATTCGATCGTGCCGGCGCCGCGCAAGTGCGGCGGACTGTGCCATTATCGCCGCCTGAACGCGAGCGCGCCGCCCAACACGGTGAAGGAACGTGGTCGGCCACCCCGCGGGATGGTCCTGCGGATTACATCGAAGGCGGCGCTGGAGT
Organism: uncultured Chloroflexia bacterium; assembly: GCA_963724285.1. Taxonomy (GTDB): domain Bacteria; phylum Chloroflexota; class Chloroflexia; order Thermomicrobiales; family UBA6265; genus CAVRUD01. Next base: position 337,434 of record CAVRUD010000032.1, read on the forward strand.
TGCACGAGGCAGAGGCTCTGCCTCGTTGGATGGCACAGAAAGGCAGTTGGAATGGGAGCATTTTCGGGAAAGGTCGCCCTCGTCACCGGGGCCGGCTCCGGCATCGGCCGGGCGACCGCAATCCACCTGGCGGCGGGCGGAGCCAACATCGTCGGCCTCGGTCGGACCCAGGCAGACCTGGACGAAACGACCAGCCAGATCGAGGCGGCGGGAGGGCAGCGCTGCCTCGGTCATCGCCGACATCTCCGACGCCGAGCAGATGCAGGTGGCCGTGAACGAGGCTGCGTCGCAGTGGGGCCGCCTGGACTACGTGATGGCGAATGCCGGATTCAACGGCGTCTGGGCCTCATTGGAAGACCTCGAACCGCACGAGTGGGAGCGCACGCTTGCCGTCAATCTGACCGGGACGTTCTTGACCGTGAAGTTCGCCGTTCCCCACCTGAAGCGGCAGGGCGGCGCGGTCGTGGTGGTTTCCTCGGTCAACGGCACCCGCATCTTCGGCAACACCGGCGCGACGGCGTACTCCTGCTCCAAGGCCGGCCAACTCGCGTTCGCGAAGATGACGGCCCTTGAACTAGCCCCGCATGGGATCCGGGTCAACGTGATCTGCCCGGGAGCAATCGAATCCAACATCCATGGGACGACGGTCGCTCGCAACCTCGACGAGATCCGGATGCCGGTCGTCTTCCCCAAGGGCTGGCATCCGCTGCGCGGCGACTTTGGCAAGCCGGAGCAGGTCGCGCGCCTGGCCGGATTCCTCTTCTCCGACGACGCCGACCACATCACCGGCACCGAAATGTGGATCGACGGCGGCGAGTCGCTGATGCGCGGGTAGCGCGCATCCTGAGATCGAGCTATGAGGGCGGTGTGAGCACTACAGACGATTTCCTACGAACACTCGCGCGGGCAGAGCGGGCCACCGCCGATGAGCGGTGGCCCGACGCCGCCGACTTGTGGGCCAAGGTGGTCGCCTCGAACCCGGTCGAGGGGCGCTACTGGCTGGAACTGGGAAGCGCCCAGGAGAACGCAGGGCAGGTTCGAGGCTGCGATCACCTCGCTGGAGCGCGCCATAAGCCTCAGGGCTGCCTACCCCGCCGAGACGGCTAGCAAGATCGCCCGGTGCTACGCCCGCCTGGGCAAGACCGAGCCCGCTATCGACTGGCTCCAGCGCGCAGTCGGGATGGGTCTGCGCTACCTCGATCCCGTTCGCCAGGACGACGCCTTTGTCACGGTCCGCGACGACGCCCGGTTCAAGTCTGCCCTGGGAATCGTCGAAACAGAAACGATGGGCCGCGACGAAGGCTGGCGGTTGGATCTGGCCTTCCTCGTCCGCGAGATCGAGCGCCGCGCTTACAACCCCTATCTCTTCGTCTCCCAGGAGCAATTCCAAACCGAGGTGAAAAACCTTGAGCGCTCGATCCCCCAGACGAGTGACGCCGGGATCATCGTCGGATTGCAGCGGCTGATCACCCTTCTTGGAGATGGGCACGCCCGGATTCGCGACACCCCGTGATCGAGCGGATCTGCAACGGGCGGCTCCGGTCCAGTTCTACCTCTTCGAAGAAGGACTGTTTGTGACGGCCGCCAGCATGCACGACGCTGACCTGGTCGGCTGCCGTGTCGACGCGATCGGCGAGACGCCGGTCGAGCAGGTGTTAGAGACGCTCAAGCCGCTGCTACCCCGCGACAACGGCAACGAACAGTGGATCAAGGAGACGCTTCCGCCTCGCCTGCGTGAGCTGGCGACCATCCACGCCCTGGGACTGACGCCCGACGTCGATCACCTCCCGCTCCTCGTCACGGATCAGATCGGAGAACAGCGTTCTGTGCGCGTCGAAGCCGATCCAGACCTGCGCGCTTCGGACCTGCGGGAGGCGTTCCCCGCGCCATCGGGATGGACCTTCTTGCCGGACACTCTCGGGACAGAACGCCCCTGGTACCTGGCTAATCCGGATCTGAACTACTGGTTCCGCCACGATCCCGGAAACCGCCTGGTCTACATGCAGTTCAACTCGGTCAGGGACGCCCCCGGCGAGCCGTTCGCCGAGTTCTGCGCCCGGTTGTTCCGGCTTCTGGATGACCTTCCGGGCGTGCGTCTGGTGGTCGACATTCGCTGGAACAGCGGCGGCAACACAGCTCTCACCCACCAGTTGCTCTACAAGATCATCGGCAGCCCGCGAATCAACCAGCGCGGCAATCTGTTCGTCATCATCGGTCGCCGGACGTTCTCGGCCGCCCAGAACTTCACCAGCATGCTCGACCGGCACACCAACGCAATCCTCGTCGGGGAACCGACCGGCTCAAGCCCGACCTTCATCGGCGAGAGCGTCGACTTCGAGTTGCCCTACAGCCACGTTGAGGCGAACATCTCCGACCTCCGCTGGGTAGGAACCTGGCCAGACGACTATCGAACCTGGATTGCTCCAACGTTGTACGCCCCGCCCACGTTCGCGGCCTTCTCGGAGAATCGGGATCCGGCGATGGAAGCGATTCTGGGTTACGAGGGGTCGTTCGCTCACGCCTGAGGGCAGGCAGTTCGCGTGCCTACTTTGACGTTCGCGGCGAACAAACCGCGGACACAGTGGTCCGCCCTTACGAGCCTAATATGCCCATGCTGGGGGTTGGCAGCGCTTTCGGTGTCGCCTGCGGAAAAAGGCTCAAAATCCTGGGCTGGATATATTCATGGGCGCCGTGCGAGCGGAGATGCCGTCGGGCGACGCCGGGGGCGATGCGAGGCGCCGTGCAGGCGTCGCCCGGGGCTAAAGACCCCGGGCTACGTCTACGAACCCCCCTAAAGGGGGCTGGAACAGCGGGGCTTTGCTCGGTGCTCTCCGCCTGTCGAGACGGGTGGCAGCCGGCTTCAGCCGGGTTATTAGGGTCAGCCCGGGGTCTTCAGCCCCGGGCGACGCCTGCACGGCGTTCCCGCTTGCCCCGGGCGACGCCAACACCGCGCCCCGCATCGCCCCCGGCGTCGCCCTTCCCACGACGCCCGTGAATATTCCAGGCTAGGTCGAGTGATCGAAGTCCCTCCAGGATCGCGATCAGGGCATGCTGGACGGCCCTTGTCCGGCGACTGATCTTCTCGTCTCATTCTCTTCGCGATTCCAAATGCCCATCTCTGTCCGAATACGCTTCACGCCGAGGAATGAGAAGCCGAGGACGTTACCTACGGGCGGCGATTAGAAGGCGCACGTGGGCTATACTTCACGGCATTCGCACGGACGTTCGCGTTGAACGGACACTGAACGGTCGGGCGTGGCGATCCACGGCACGAGGGCAGGGGCAGAGCATGGCCGGCATGGTGGTCGGGACGCGGCAATCGTTCACGGTGCAGGTCTCCGAGCTTGCGGCCCGGCTTCGCCGCGAAGGCGTGCCCCTGGCGGACATGCGCTATTCCGATCCGCTCGAACTCGCCTTCTCGGGCATGTTCGATGTCCGCATGCCCACCGCGGACGGGCCGCCGGACGGGATCGAGCGTCTCGAGACCGACCCGATCGAGGCATTTGAGGTACCCCCGGCCCGGCGCAAATCGCGACTGCGGTACTTCCTCGATGGCAGCCAGCGCACGCTGCTTGTCTGGCGCCTCGGGCTCGTGCCGGTGACGACGACGATTGCCGCCGCCGCGATTCTGTTCCGCAACGAAGACGGGCAGGTCGAGATTGCACCCGGAACGCTGAAGTTTCGGCACGTGTGGCTCATCCCCCGGCGGGCGCGACAGGCTCGGCTCGACGCCCTGATTGGGCTCATCGAGGAATCCGGCGGCGAGATCGTCGATCCCCTTGCGGACCTTCCGGATGAGGCCTATGACGCCCTCGCCGGGGACTACGGCAAGCTCCACCAGGCGGCATACGTCGCGGCCCGAGGGGTCCGCGAAACGCTGGAGTGGCGGCTTCTTGAAGATTGGGATCACATGAAGCTGAGCCGGTCGGCGGACGACTGGCTGGTCGTTGACGGGCGGATGCGCTTCATCGTTCAGAACGCCGTCGGCTTGGTCAAGTCCTTCACCCGGCAACAGCTTGCCGGCTCGGAGGCCGAAACGGTCTTCAGTCTGGCCCCGGGGCACCGCTCGAGCGCCTTCCGCCTCCCCTCGGATTTCCATCGCGACCTGGGGCTGGACAGCGACATCGACCTTGCCCCTGCCACCGGGCAATACGGCGCGCCGACGCTCTGGTACCTGCGCATGCACAACTCGATCGGCCAGGACGCACGCCATGCCCTGGTGAGGGTCGAGGCGGGCCGCGACGTCAGGTCCGCGGAGGAGATCGACGAGCTTTCGGCATGGCTCCTGGCCGAACGCGCGCCCAAAGCGGCCAGCGACGCGCGCTGGGCGACCTTGCTCTACCCGATCCACCTGCTCGAAGAGATCCTCAAGCGACGAGTCGCCGCCCACACGCAGGGCTGGCCGGCGGCACGCTAAGGCGCCAACCGGAGGAACGCATGACCGCAACACTCGGAACGCCAGGAGCGCCAGCCCTGCTATCGAACGGCCACCACGAACCCACCAGCGTATCCCGCAATCGTTCCTGGCCTGTCCGAGGCCAACCTCGCGGCGTTCTCTCCCCTGATCGACCTGCAGACCGGCCAGATCGGCCGGGTGGTCGGCAGCGAGAAGGAACCGGCCGGATCGCACCGGTTCTACATCTGGGCAAAGGAGGGCGAGAAGTCGCTCGATGTCGGCCACATCGTGGTGGCATTCTCGGAAGAGGCGGCCGTCATCGGGGTGGTGGATGAACCCCGCCGATTCTCCGACCTGCGCTCGTTCCTGGACGACTACTTCGATCGCCAGCTCGAAGAGGTCATCGAAGAGTCTGTCCCGACGCAGCGGCCGGAGATCCTGGTCTTCGCGGTCGATGTCCTGCGCACAAAGCACCTCCGCGACGACGTCACCTCGCACCGGCCCCCGGAGAGCGGCCCGGTCTTCTACGCCACGCCGCACGCCATCTCGTACGCCCTGGGCGAGCACGAGTTCAGCGGGATCGCCGTTCCTGCACTTGCTTCACACCAACGGCAACCCCGTGCGTGAACCCGACGGCGAGCCGCAGAAGAACATGAACGGCGATGTCGTCTTCCAGCGGGCGTCAATCAGCGTCGACAGCGACTACCTGCTCGGTCCCGAGGCCGGGCACGCCAATTGGACCGGTCAATCCGGCCTGGCGACCAAGACGAGCCACGCCCTCTTCCTCACCAGCGCCGTCTTCCAGCGAATGCGTAACGATCCGGACCGGCCGCAGAAGGTCGCGGCCCTGATGTTCAACGTCAAGGGCCCGGACCTGCTCTGGCTGGACAAGCCGGCCGACCCTGAATCCGACCTGCGCGATGCCTACCGTGAAGCGGGCGCGAAGGGGCTACGAGACGAAGACCGGGCCGCGTATGAGGCGCTTGGTCTGGACGTTGAGCCGTTCACGGACTTCCGGATCTTCGCGCCTTTTCGGCCCGGGCATGTACCAGACAAACATGGGCAGCAGGCGGTTTTTCTCGATCGGGGAGTCAGCATCCCGGCGTTGAATACCTACCGCAACGCGCCCGGGCAGACCGAGGGTGTGGTCTTTCCGATCCTGTGGCAACTTGAAGCCCTGCTCTGGACGCCGCACAAGGTGTTCGAGTTCGGCGACCTGGACGACAAGCTCTTTGGGCTGATCTCTGAGATTCGTGAGCGCGGCGTGGCCTCGCTCGACCAGCTCGACACCTTCTTTGCCGACATCGATCGGCATTTCGAGGACAACCCTGACAGGCAGGACTGGCACGGCCACCACAAGTTCACGATCATGAAGGCCAAGAACCGCTTCCAGGGCCTGCCATCGAAGTTTGGCGGATTGCTATCGCGGCAGATGGTCGAGTACGGCAGCCTCCCCAGGGTCGACGAAGCCTTCAACGACGGCGAGTTGCGGGTGGTCGATATCGCCGGGTGCAACACCAATGTGCAGGAGATGCTCGTCAGCGCGGTGATCACGAAAGTCTGGAAGCTGGCCGAAGAGGAGAAACTCGGCGTCGACAAGCTGATCGTCTTCGTCGACGAGTTGAACAAGTACGCGCCCGGCGGCGGTGAAGGCGGCTTGCGGGACACGTTGGTCGATATCGCGGCCCGGGGACGCCACCTCAACGTCGTGCTCTTCGGCGCCCAGCAGTTCCGTTCCAAGGTCGACAGCGAGATCCTGGGCAACTGCGGCACGTCGCTCTACGGCCGGGTTGGCGACGAGGAGATCACCAACGCCGCCTACCGCTCCCTCAGTGAAACGACTAAGGCGGAATTACTGGGGTTGCCGAAAGGGCGCCTACTGATCCGCCACGCCCACTTCCGCACGCCCATCTTTGGCACCTTCCCGATGCCGCCGACGATCGCCGGGATGGCAGGGCAGCGTGTCTTCAACCGGGAGGACGGTATAACCGCCGTCCACCCATCGGTCGGATTGTGGAAAGTACTTCAGCGGCACGACGGGGATCGTTCTCCGTCCAAAGCAGAGGTTCGCGAGGCGACCGACGGGCTAAGCCGAGAAACAATCGAGCGGATTTGCACGCGCGTCGAGGACGGAGCGCGGGCCAATGCCGCCAGAGGCAAGACCGGAGCGAGTGCCTGGTACGCCGCTAAGCAGCTCATTCAGCAAGAGCGGAGACGGTCGACCTAATGGCAAGGCTTGAAGGTTCAGTAGTGTGACAGACAACGCAACGCGTCCCATCAGGATTGCCCACTTTGCCGACACGCACCTCGGGTACCGAGCGCTCTATCGCTCCGATCCGGTCAGCGGCCGCAACCAGCGGGCGATCGACATCGAGCGGGCCTACGCGGCGGCAATCGATGACATCCTGACGCGGGAGGTCGATCTGATCATCCACGCCGGGGATGTCTTTCACCACACCCGCCCCTCCTGGCAGGCAATGCGCGTCTTCGTCAGCGAGACACGCCGCATCGAGGAAGCCGGGATACCGGCCCTGTTCATTGCCGGGAATCACGACACGCCCCGGTTGCGGACGACCGGGTCGGTCTTCTCTGTCCTGGATCTGGCGCTGCCAGGGATCAGGTTCGTGGCCGACTACGAGATGATCGATGTCGACTTCCCCGATCTTGGCTTGCTTGTTTGGGCAATCCCCCATGGCGCCCTGACCAACCCGAACCTGCCGATGCCCTTCCCGGTGGACGGAGTTCGCAATGTGATCGTCACCCACGGGCTGGTGCCGGGCATCCAACTGAAGGGCGGCCGTGAGCCGGGCGAAGAGGAACTCGGCGGGCAAATCTTGCAATCCGGGTTCGACTACATCGCCCTCGGGCACTACCACCTCTGGGGGCCGTACGGCGACAACGCCTGGTACAGCGGCTCGACCGAGCGAATGGGCTGGGGCGACGAACAGGTGACCCCCGGCTACAACCTGGTGACCCTCGGCGCACCCGGTACCGATCCCGTCATCGAACACATCCCCATCCCCGCACGGTCGATGGAGACCCTGCCGTCCGTCCGGGTCGGGGAGCAATCCGCCCGGGAGATTTCCGATCAAATCCTAACCAAAGCGGCGGAAATGCGTTCGCCGGAGGCAATGGTCCGGGTACAACTGCTCGACTCGCCCCGCTCGGTTCGGCGCGAGGTCGAGGCGATCCTCAAGCGGGAATCCGGCGAAGTCGTCTGGTCCCTGTCCATCTACTCGCCCGCCGACATCCTGGCACCGTTTGGATCGCACGAGGGCGGCTTGCAGGTCGGGGATGTGCGCACGCTCTTCGCCAAGTTCGTGGCCGAACGCGAAGAGAAGGGCGAGTACGATCCAACCTTCGCCGCGGCCTTCAAGGCGCGCGGTCTACGGGCGCTCGATGAAGCGGTGCAGGCGGCGGACGCCCAGGCGACGGCGGACTTGGACCAGATCGCCACCGAGGTGACCGCGTGATCCTGGTCCGCCTCGAGATCGAGAACTACAAGCAATATGCCGGGTCGCACCGGATCGAACCGGCCGCCAACGGCATCGTCGGCGTGCTCGGCCCCAACGGCGTCGGCAAGACCACGCTGTTCGAAGCGGTCGAATGGTGCCTCTACAACCCGCGGGAAATCTCGACCGACGAGATCCGATCGCGGACCGGGACAGGACATACCCGGGTGCGAGTAACGCTGGAGGACCCGCGCGACGGTGTCCGCTACGTCGTCGAGCGCGTGCGCAAGGCGAAGGCGATCTCGGCCGATCTGTACCGCGAAGATCAGCCGGAGAACAGGATCGTAACCGGCACCCGGCAGGTGACCGACTACGTCACCCGCCAGCTCGTCGGCCTGAGCCATCGCGCCTTCGTCTCGACCTTCTTCACCCGGCAAAAGGAACTGTCGTTCTTCGGCACCTTTAAGGACACCGACCGGCGCCGGGAAGTCGGGCGGCTGCTCGGGCTGGAGACCATCCGTGACGCCCAGCGCCGGCTGGCCGAGGACCGCAACGAAGCCCGGGCCGAAAGCCAGGGGCTCTCGCTCCAGTACCGCGAAGCAAGTCAGGGCCGCGACTTTGACGCCGAGAAGGCAGAAGCCGCCGAGGCAGTCGTGGCCCGGAAGAATGAGCTGGCGGCGGCAACGGACGCGGTATCGTCGGCCGGCCGGGCGCTGATCGAAACCGGGCAAGAGCTTGCCAGATGGCATGCGCTCGAGCGTCAGGACAACGCCTTCGCCCTCCAACTCGAGCGTTTGACGGGCGAGCAACGGGCCCAGGAGGTGGCGAAGTCGACGGCCGAGGACGAGCTTCGGAGGCTTGACGAGGCGGCCACAACCCGCCTTCAACTTCTCCCGGTGGCGGAGTCGCTGACCGAGCGCACAGCGACGGTCGAGCGCTTCGTCGCTGACCGAGACCGGTTCGAACTGAGCGAACGGTTGCGCGAGCGGATCGCCCGGTCCGAACAGGCGACGGCCCAGGCAGCGAAGCGGCTGAACGACCTGGTGGCACGCACGTCCATCGGTGGCGATATACCCTCGGATGGGAATGGAACAGCGGCGACGGAACCGACGTTTCCGCGGCCGTAGACCGCCTTATCCGTGCGGCGGAATCGCTCGACGTCGATCATGCGGAGCGGGCGGCGACCGTTCTTGCCACCTGCCTTGCCCGCGCCAGCGAACGCGACCAATATGCGAAGCGGGTTGATGACCTACCGGCTGCGGATGAACGAGTTGCGGATCGAGGAGGAGGAGATCCTGGCGGACGGTGACCCCCTGCCGACCGCGCGGTTGCGCGGGAGCGCGCGCGAGAGCCGCAACAGGCCATCGCCCAGCAAACCGCTGCACGCCGGCAGGCCGAGGCCACTGCTCGTGGACGTCTGGAAAGCGCGAGGGCAGCCTTGCAACGGTTCGACTTCGGCGTGCCCTGTCCAACCTGCCAGCGGCCGTTTACGTGAGGCCGAGGCGGACGAGGTCATCTCGACGCTTTCGGAGACGATCGCGAATCATATTGGCTAACGAGCAGCGTCTTTTGCAGGAGCAAAAGGCGGCGGAGCAGCAGGTTGCGGACGCAACGATCGACGAAGGAGGCGGCCGAGAGACGAATGCTCCGACTCGAAGACGCCCGCTCGCGGATAAGGCTTGGCGAAACAACACCTTGACGGAAGCCGAGCGGACCTGGACATCGCCTTTCAGCGGTGCGACCAGGCACTCGAAGAGGCCGGCCTCGAGGTGGTGCCGTCGCCGGAGGTGGCACGCGAGGCCTCCGACCGCGCGGCGCGCTTGCGCACGATTGCTCAGGCGATCCAAAGTCTCCAGCAGATGGGCTCCGACACGCGTACGTGGCGGGAGGAGCGGGACGCGGCCACGAAAAGATTGGCCGAACTGGGCGCGGTGGCGTACGATCCGGCCGCGCACGAGCGAGCACAGGCCGAGCTGGATGATGCGGGCCGGGCGAAGGCGCGAATCGACGAGATCGATCGGATGCTCACCCGGCGTCCGGCGGTGGAACAAGCGCTAATAGCGGCGGAATCTCGCCGGGCCGAGATCCAGGCTCAGATCCAACAAGCGAGCGCGGAGCGCGCGGAACTGGGATTCCAGACGACCGGACTCACCACCGCCCAGGAAGCACAACGGCAGGCAGCCGAAGCGGAACGGGCGGCGATATCTCGGCAGCATCTGGCCCAGGGCGGGGTCAACGAGGCCGAGCGGTACTTCCAGGATCTGGAACGGGAACAGGCCCGCCTGACGACCCTGGCCGAGCGGGCCGTCCTCCGGGCGCGGGAAGCGGACGAGCTGGACCGGATGTACCGCGAGTTTTCTCGGTTCGATCAGTGGGTGGCGGAGCAGGTCACGCCGCAACTGGCGGAGCACACGGGCGAATTGCTGGGAGCCGTCACCGAAGGCAAGTACGACCGGGTCGAGTTCGATGAGAACTATGGCCTGCGGATCTTCGACGAGGAAGAGTCGTTCCCGCTCGATTCCTTCTCCGGGGGAGAACGGGATGTGGCGGCCCTGTGTGCCCGGTTGGCGCTCTCCCGCCTGGTCGGTGGGCAATCGGGGCATCCGCCGGAATTCCTGGTCCTGGACGAGGTCTTTGGGTCGCTGGACCGGGACCGAAGGACGCAGGTGCTGGAGATGCTGAGCACGCTTGCGGCCAGCACGGAGGCGTTCCGCCAGTTGTTCATCATCAGCCACGTCGACGACGTGCGCACCTCTGCTGTGTTCAACCAGATCTGGCATATCCAGGAGGGGGAGAACGGTTCGAGCCGGGTTGAGGACATTTCGGCGGGCGGCGGTGGGGATGAGATTTAGCCAGGGTGCCTAACCAGCAACGCCGCCTCCCTGCCGCCCGGGGCTCACGGCCCGGGCTGAACGTCACAGCCGCTCCGAGGCTACCGGAACCGGGCGTTCTAGCCTCGGAGAGGCTGTAACTGTGAGCCCGGGCCGTGAGCCCCGGGCGACGGGGAGGCGCGACCCGGAGCCGCCAATGCCCCATAACTATCCGATCATGTCCGCAACCTCCATCAACCTGGCGTCCGCATTCCGTCCCCAAAATAGTTAGCGCCTGCCGGTGGTATGCTCGCCTCCCTGAAATGATTGGTAGTCCGGTAAGGGGAGTTTGGCAGCGATGGTGGACGGGGCCGGCGGTAGCGATGTGATCAGAGCCGGGACGGCGAAGGCCTGGGGCGGAAGGTTTGGGACGACGCCGGACCAGCGGCTGGAGGCGTTCAACGCGTCGGTCGGGTTCGATGTGCGCATGGCCCGGGAGGATATTCGCGGTTCGATCGCCCATGTGCGGATGCTCAGCAACCAGGGGATCATCCCGGCCGACGATGCCAAGACGATCGAGTCCGGCCTGTGGACGGTGCTGGACGAGGTCGAGGCCGGCGCCTTTTCCCTAACCGTCGCCGATGAGGACATCCACACCGGCGTCGAGAACAGGCTACGGGCGCTCATCGGGCCGGTGACGGGGAAGCTCCACACCGGACGCTCCCGGAACGATCAGGTGGCGCTCGATTTCCGGCTGTGGACCAAAGGGGCATTGCTGGAACTGGTCGAGGGCGTCCTCACCCTGACCACCGCCCTGCTCGACGTGGCCGACGCCCATCCCGACGTGGCGATGCCGGGCTACACCCACCTGCAGCGGGCCCAGCCGATTTTGCTGGCACATCATCTCCACGCCTACGTGGCGATGCTCGAGCGGGATGTCGAACGGCTGCGAGAGGCGTACCGGCGGGCGGATGTCTCGCCACTCGGATCGGCGGCGCTGGCGGGTGCAACGTATCCGCTCGACCGCGAGGCGTCGGCGGCAGACATGGGCCTGGCCGCGATCTCGGCCAACAGTCTAGATGCCGTTTCCGACCGGGATTTCGTGTTGGATGCCCACTATGCCTGCACGGTGATCGCGATCCATCTCTCTCGACTGAGCGAAGAAATCATCCTGTGGGCTTCAGGTGAGTTTGGGTTCATCGAGCTGTCGGACGCGTTTTCGACCGGGAGCTCGATCATGCCACAGAAGAAGAACCCGGACGTTGCTGAGCTTGCCCGGGGGAAATCCGGCCGCGTCCTTGGCAACCTGGTCGCCCTGCTGACGATCATCAAGGGGCTGCCGATGACCTACAACAAGGATATGCAGGAAGACAAAGAAGGGTTGTTCGACTCGGTCGACACCATGCTGGCTGTCCTGGACGTCTTCCCTCCGATGCTGCGCACGACGACGTTCAATCGGGAGCGGATGGCCGAGGCAGCGATAGCGAACTTTTCGCTGGCCACCGATGCGGCGGACCTGCTCGCCAAGAGTGGAATTCCGTTCCGCGAGGCGCACGAGACGGTTGGGGCACTGGTCCGGCGGTGCATCGAGTCGGGTAAGACTTTCGCGGACCTGACGGACACGGAATGGTCCGACATCCATCCCATCTTTGGCCACCGCCGGCCGCCACTCACGGCTCTGGAGAGCATCGCCGCCCGCGATGTCCCCGGCGGAACGGCGCCGGGCCGGGTATCGGCCGCTCTGGCGGCGTCGCGGCAGATTGCGGCGCGGAATCAGGAGTGGCTCGCAGCCGAGAATGCGGCCAGGGAGCGTCTGTTCACACGGCCGTAGGCAAGGTGTCGTCCGAACCAGGCAGGGAGAGACGGTGACCACCGTGCGACGAGAAACGCGACCAGTTCTCGACCGCATCCAGGTGCGCGCCGTGGAAACGCAGTCCGATCTAAACGCCGTCCTCTCTATCCGCCGCCAGGTATTCAAGGTCGAGCTGGGCATGTTCGGCGAGTCGGTCGAGGACGTCGACGACCGCCGGAGCGTGATTGCGCTGGGGCTGATCACCCTGGAGTCCGGGACGGTCCTGCCGGTCGGGACGGGCCGCCTAACATTGGGCGCTGGGCGTTTCGGCGAAGGCGTGCTCACCTGGGTGGCCACCGCGGCCGGGTTCCGCCGCATGGGGGTAGGAGAAGCGGTCGTACGCTTCCTTCTCGACGCCGCGGACCGGGCGGGATCGCCGCCGCTCATCCTGGCGGCGCAGGCCCCGGCCATCGAGTTCTACCGCAGGCTGGGCTTCATCCCGAACGGGCAGCGCTACATCGTCTCGGGGATCGATCACCTCCCGATGATTCGGCCGGCTTCGACCGGTGCGGGCTGGGGGCAACGGCGCTAGGTCCCTGCCCTGGATCCAGCCAGTACCTCTCTAGATCACCGGCCTGACAGACGTGGCACGGATCGTGACAGGAGCGATCCCGTACGCTAGCGTGCTCATCAGAAACGTTGTCCGCCCGCCCCGATCCCTAGCCTCAGAGAGGCTGTGACGTTGAGCCCGGGCCAACCTTGGGTCGTGAGCCCCGGGCGACCCCGGAGAGCAGCCAACCTTTTCAACGAGCGCTCTAGCCACCTACCGTTTTTGACGTGCACGGCTTCTTACCTTCGTGCGGCACTATTGAGGATCGTGCTGGCGCGCCGCGCCACCAATGCTGGATATCCGACCGGAAATGACGCTTCAGGAGCAACCATTGGTTCAGGAATCGATCGAAAACGATACACTCACTCGCCCTTCCGAACCGATCAACGCCGCCGTGCCGGAGCAGGACTTAGAGGCACCGTCGGCGGCGGACGAGATTGCCCGTCACCTGGTTGTATCGGGACGCGACAAGGTCACGGCGAATATTCCCCGCGCGACCTACCGGGTCCAGTTCCACGCCGGCTTTACCTTCAAGGATGCGACCGCGATCGTCCCCTACCTCTCACGCCTGGGTATCGGAGCGCTGTACGCATCTCCTGTCTTTCAGGCCCGGCCGGGAAGCACCCACGGCTACGATGTCATCGACTACGGGAAGATCAATGCCGAACTCGGCGGCGAGAGAGGATCTGGCGGAGCTTGCGGCCGCCCTGCGCGAGCACGGCATGGGGCTGGTGCTGGATTTCGTGCCGAACCACATGGGGATCGGCGGTGAGAGCAACCCCTGGTGGCTGGATGTCATCGAAAACGGGCGTTGGTCGCCACATGCCCCGGCGTTCGACATCGATTGGGAACCGATCCGGTCCGATCTGCATAACAAGATCCTGATCCCGATCCTGGGTGACCACTACGGCGTCGTCCTCGAGCGGGGCGAATTGACGTTGCGGTTCGATGCCGGAACCGGTTCGTTCTGGCTGGACTACTACGGCAATCCCTTCCCGATCGCGCCGCAGACCTATCCACTGATCTTGCGACGCCGGCTAGACGACCTCATCGCCGACCATCCGGCAGACGATCCCGACGTGCTGGAGTTGCAGAGCATCATTGGCTCACTGGAGCGCCTGCCGGGGCACAGTGAAGACGGAACGGACGCGGTCGCGGTCCGGACCGGCGAGCAGATCGTGGCGAAGCGGCGGCTGGCCGACCTGGTGCGACGGTCGGCGCCCATCGCGATAGCGGTCGACAGGGCCGTCGCGGATCTGAACGGAACCGCGGGCGATCCACGGTCCTTCGACGCGCTCGACCACCTAATCGAGCGGCAGGCGTTCCGGCTGGCGTTCTGGCGGGTTGCCGCCGAGGAGATCAATTACCGGCGCTTCTTCGCCATCAACGAGCTAGCTGCCATCCGGCAGGAAGAACTGGAGGTCTTTGCCTCGACCCACGAGCTGCTCCTTCGGCTCCTGGGAGACGGGACGGCGACCGGGGTCCGGATCGACCACCCTGACGGATTGTGGGATCCGGCGGCCTACTTTGGCGATCTTCAGCGGGCAGCACTCGTCGCGGCATTCAAGCGCCAGTTTGATTCGGAGGCGCTCCATACCGTTGACGGCGCCCCAAGTCCAACGTGGGATGAGGTGCGAGAGGCCCTACAGCCGCTCGTTGCCAATGAGCCGGATTCGGATCGGGCGCTCCCGACCTATCTGGTTGTCGAAAAGATCCTCGAGCACGGCGAAGACTTGCGGTCCGATTGGCCGGTGCATGGGACAACCGGATACGAATTTGCCAACGCCGCGACGGCGCTGTTCGTCGATCCGGCCGGACGCAAGGCGTTCGATGACCTCTACGCCGCCTTCATCGGCGAGAAGATCCGCTTCGCCGACATGGTCTACTCGTGCAAGCACTTGATCATGCGGGTGGCGCTGGCCAGCGAGGTCGCGGTCCTGGCGAACGCGCTCGACCGGATTACCGAGCACACGCGGCGCTCGCGCGACTTCACCCTCAACAACCTGCGCGATGCCCTGCGGGAGATCATCGCCTGCTTCCCGGTCTACCGGACATACCTGTCGGGCTGCGACACAGACGAAAGCGGGTCATCCGTCATGTCGGAGCGAGACCGGCGATACGTCGATCAGGCGATCCGGGACGCGCGCAAGCGGACGCCCGCGCTCGATCCGACGGTGTACGAATTCATCCGTGCCGTCATCCTGCAGATAGGAATGGACGACCTCACGCCGGAGCAACACGAGGAGCGGTGCCGGTTTGCGATGAAGTTCCAGCAACTGACCGGCCCCGTGATGGCCAAAGGACTGGAAGACACCGCCTTCTACCGCTACAACCGGCTGACGGCCCTCAACGAAGTCGGGGGAGATCCGACGCAGTTTGGCCTGGCGGTTGCCCAATTCCACCGCCAGAATGCCGAACGGAAACGCCGGTGGCCGGGAGCGATGCTCGCCTCCTCCACCCACGACACCAAGCGGTCGGAGGATGTCCGGGCCAGGATCGTGACCCTCTCGGAGATTCCGGGCGAGTGGCGCCGGGCAATCAACCGGTGGGCGCGACTCAATCGCCGGCACAAGACGCGGGTGGACGGCGTGCTCTCGCCGGACCGCAACGATGAGTACCTGTTCTATCAGACGATCCTGGGGGCATGGCCCCTCGAAGCCGGGCGGGAACCAGAGGAGGAGTTCGTCGAGCGCATCGAGGCGTACATGATGAAGGCGATTCGGGAGGCACAGATCCACACAAGCTGGATCAACCCGAACGAGGAGTACGAAGCGGCGACATCCCAGTTCGTGCGAAGTGCGCTCGATGGATTCTCAGCAAATCCCTTCCTGGATGACCTGGCGACGTTGCAGCCGCGCATCGCCCATTGCGGCGCGATCAATTCCCTGGCGATGCAATTGCTCAAACTGACGTGCCCGGGCGTGCCAGATCTGTACCAGGGCACAGAGCTCTGGGATCTAAGCCTGGTCGACCCAGATAATCGCCGGCCGGTCGACTTCGAGCGACGCCGCCACATGCTTGCCGAGGTCGCAGATCGCCCGCGGCCGGACGCCATCGCCTCGACCGCGGACGTGTCGGCACTGGTGGACGGCGCCGCTAAGCTCTACGTCACATCAAGGACACTGGCCTTTCGGGAGCGGCACCCTGACCTCTTCTTAGACGGGGACTACCTTCCACTGGATGCGAGCGGCGCTAAGCATGACCATGTGGTGGCCTTCGCCCGCCAGGGCGGGGCAGAGGGGCGCCAGGTCGTGACGGTTGTACCGCGGCTCGTCCATGGCCTCCTATCAGGCCACCTCGTCTTTCCGCTCGTCGAAGCGATCTGGGGCGATACCAGTCTGCATCTTCCCGGTCCCGGAACATACCGCAACCTCTTCGATGACGCGATGGTTGCAACCGACGATCAGGGCGTGATCGCGGTCGCCAACATCCTCAATGCCTACCCGGTGGCGCTTCTGGAACGGGTCGAGACCATGACGGGCGATCAGGCACCGGCGTAATTGCAAATGACCGCAAGACAGGGGAAGACGGGACTGATGGAATCAAACGGCGAGAAGTCCGCGAGCATGACTCGCCAGCTCGGGGCGAGTATCGGCGACGGCGGAGTTAACTTCTCGGTCTGGGCTCCGAAGGCCCAGACCGTTACCGTCGCGCACACGACCGCGGGCGGTTCGTGGACGGACAGCCCACCACTGGAGCGCTCCGGGGATGGCGTCCACAGTGGGTTTGTCGCCGATGCCGGGGCAGGAACGCTGTATCGGTTCAAGCTGGACGGCGGAGACGGCCTTCCCGATCCATGGTCGCGGTTCCAGCCCGACGGGCCGCACGGACCATCCGAGGTCATTGACCCTGGCGCACACCGCTGGAACGACGGTGCATGGGGAGGCCCGACTCCCGATGGGCTCGTGATCTACGAATGCCATGTCGGCACCTACACGCCGGACGGCACCTACGCCGCCCTGATCGAGCAACTCCCGGAGCTCAGAGCGCTGGGCATCACAGCGCTGGAGATCATGCCCGTGGCCCAGTGCCCGGGCCGGTGGAACTGGGGGTACGACGGGGTTGACCTCTTTGCCCCCTCCAACGCCTACGGCCGGCCCGAAGACCTGAAGCGGTTGGTCGATGCAGCCCATGCCCAGGGCCTGGGGGTGCTGCTCGATGTGGTTTACAACCATCTCGGCCCGGACGGGAACTACCTGCGCGCCTTCTCGGACGACTACTTCACCGACCGGCACATGACCCCCTGGGGCGAGGCGATCAACTACGACGGTCCCAATTGTGAGCAAGTACGCAACTTTATGATCGCCAATGCATGCTACTGGCTATCCGAGTACCACTTCGACGGCCTTCGACTCGACGCCACCGACATGATCCTCGACGACAGTCCCACCCACATCCTGGAGGAACTGACCGCCGCCGCGCGGGCGAGCGTCGCGCCTCGCCCGGTCGTGGTCATTGCGGAGGATAGTCGCAACGAGGTCCGCGTAATCCGTCCACGGGAGAGCGCCGGATACGGTCTGGATGGGGTCTGGGCGGACGACTTCCACCACGAGAACCGCGTATTCCTGACCGGAACCCGCGGGAACTACCTGGACAGCTATATCGGCTCTACGGCCGAGCTTGCCCGGACCCTCAACCGGGGCTTCCTGTTCGAAGGGCAAATTGCGCAGGGGAGTGGAAAACCACGGGGCACGAAGGTGACGGACGAACCTGCGAATGCGTTCGTGATCAATATTCAGAACCACGACCAGGTCGGCAACCGGGCATACGGCGAGCGGCTGCACCACGAGATCGACCTGGGCCGGTTCCACGTCTCCACGGCGCTGCTGCTCTTTTCGCCCTACACGCCGTTGATCTTCATGGGGCAGGAGTTCGCCGCCTCATCGTCGTTCATGTTCTTCACCGATCACAACGACGAACTGGGCAAACTGGTCACGGAAGGCAGGCGGGCGGAGTTCAAGGGCTTCCCCGCGTTTGCCGATCCGGAACGGCGCAAAGGCATCCCCGATCCACAATCCCCAGAGACGTTCTTTCGTTCCAGGTTGAACCTCAAGGAGCGGGAGATCCACACGGGGACATACGCCTTTTATAAGGAGTTGCTGCGTCTCCGGCGCGAGGACCCGGTGCTCCGGGTTCAGGAGCGCACGCAGTCAAGGGCTACCGAAGTCGGTCCGCAGATCATCGTCATGGAGCGGTGGGACGCCGACGAGCGGCGGGTCCTGGTGGCAAACTTCGGGCCGTCGGTGGGGATCACGTTTGCTGGCCAGCCAGACCTGGCACGACTCCTGGATTTCGATTGGACACTGCTCCTCACGTCCAGCGATCGCCGGTTCGGAGGGGATGGGGGAGCGTGCGGGCAGGCGGTCGAAGAGGGGCGGCAGCGGATCGAGATGCCCGCGCGGTCGGCGGCGGTCTTCGCAGTATCGGGTTAGGGGGTCAGTCGAAGAGGGCGTCAAGGTCGACAACGACGCCGGGCAGGGCAATCGGCTGGATGGTGCCGCCGGCCTGCTGGAAGGTCTCGTATGAGCCGTCGTCCTGACGGCGCCAAACGGTGAGCGTCCGGTCGTACGGGTGCAGGCGCCAGATTTCGAGGTCGCCGCGCCCGGTATTCCGGAAGCTTTGAGTCGATGTCGTAGTCGCCGGTTGATGGCGACCAAATTTCGGCGACCAGTAACGCGGGACCATCGTAGACCTCTAGGAGATCCTGGCGATCACGAAGGTGATCGCCGAACTGCGTCGGGACAACGAAGACGTCCGGGATGTAGTAGGTCTCGTCCTGTCGCCTGAGGCGGGCGGAGTCATGGACGACGTGGTACAGGCGGCGATCGAGCTGATTCCAGAGCTGAACGGCAAGCCCCAAAGACGATGAGTTGTGCCTCAACGTCATCGCAGATTTCTCCCTCAGGCGTCCACGGTGGAGTTCCCACTTCCCCTCGGGATCTTCGAGTGCGATGGCCTGGTAGGTTCGTTCCGTGACCGGCATGCTGACCTCCGTGATGATCGTTGAGGCCATTGTAGCGAGTCGGACGTTCGGACAAAGGAGGGCGACGGGCCGCGCCCTCCAGGACGCGGCCCGTCGCGAGCGTATGCGAGACGAAAGAGGCTAATCGGCGGGGGCAGGTTGGTCAGCGGAGGTGATCGCGCGCCAAACCTTCTCCGCGGTGGCGGGAATATCGAGGTGGGTGATGCCCCAGGGTTCGAGGGCGTCGATGACGGCATTCGCGGTGGCCGGGGTCGAACCAATCGTCGCCGCCTCGCCAATGCCTTTGGCGCCGAGCATGTTGATCGGGGTGCTGGTGGTCGTGTGGTGTGTCTCAAAGGTCGGGAATAGCTGGGCCTTGGGCATGGCGTAGTCGTTGAAGGTGCCCGTGAGCAGTTCACCGCTGCCGTCGTAGGTCAACTCCTCGACGAGGGCCTGGCCGATGCCCTGGGCGAGGCCGCCATGGACCTGCCCGGTGACGAGCAACGGCGAGATGATGACGCCGCAGTCGTCCACCGAGACGAACCGCTGGAGTTCGACCCGGCCGGTCTCCGGAAAGATTTCCACCACCGCGATGTGGGTGCCAAATGGGAAGGTCTTAGCATCGGGCCGGAAGAAATCGGTCGATTCCAGACCGGCGTCGATTTCGGCGGGAAGGCTCTCGCTGTACGCCAGATCGGCAATCTCGGCAAGCGCGACACCCCGATCGGGCACGCCGCGAACCCTGAATTTGCCGTCGCTGATTTCGATATCGTCGGCGGACGCCTCGAGCATGTGCGCGGCGATGCGGCTCGCCTTGGTCTTGATCTTCTCGAGGGAGAGCATCAGAGCGGCGCCTCCCACCGCCAGGCCCCGGGACCCCATGGTGCCATTGCCCTGGGGGGTATTTGCGGTGTCGCCATGGTGGACGACGACCGCCTCGAAGTCGGCGCCGATGTTGTCGGCGGCGAGCTGGGCAAAGGTGGTTTCCTGGCCCTGGCCGTGGGGAGAGATGCCGGTGTAGATCGTGACATCACCGCTCGGCTCGACCCGGACGGTCGAGCTTTCGTACGGTCCAAAGCCGCAGATTTCGACGTATGAGGCCAAGCCGATGCCCAGGTAGCGGCCCTGCTTGCGGGCCTCGGCCTGCTCTGCCCGCAGCCCGGCATAGTCGGCTACTTCGAGCGCTTTGTTGAGAGCCTTTTCGTACTCGCCGGTGTCGTACCGCTCGCCGGATGGGGTGTCGTAGGGGAACTGGTCTGGCTGAATGAAGTTCTTGCGACGGACTTCTACCGGATCGAAGCCTCCGGCATCGGCGAGGAGGTCCATCGCCCGCTCAATGTAGTAGGCCGCTTCCGGGCGACCGGCGCCACGGTAAGCGCCGTTGGCCATCGTGTTGGTGTAGACGCCGATGACGTGGTAATCGACGGCCGGAATCTCGTAGCAGCCCGTGCACATGATCATGGTCGCCCAGGCCAGGTCGAGTGCTTTGGGGTAAGCGCCGGAATCAAGGATCACCTGGCCCTTGAGACCGAGCAGCTTGCCGTCGGCGTCCGACGCGATCTCGATATCTGCCCACTGGTTGCGGCCATGGTTGGACGCCAGGAAATTCTCGCTGCGGGTTTCGATCCACTTCGCCGGGCGCTTCAGATCCCAGGCGATGGCGGAGACGATCAGATCTTCGGGGTAGGTGCCGATCTTCGCGCCGAACCCTCCCCCGACCTCGGGGGCGATGCAGCGCACCTGGTTCTGGCTGAGCCCCAGGGCAGCCGCAATGTCGTTCCGGTTCCAATGGGGTGCCTGGGTCGACGTCCAGACCGTCATGCCCCGCGTGATCGGATCCGGCGCGGCGAGCACGGCCCGCCCCTCAATGGCGGCGGGAGCAACCCGCGGGGCGCGGATCCGGGCTTTGGCGACGACCGCGGCATCCTTGAATGCCGCGTCGATATCGCCCCGGACAGCGCTTTCGCGCACCGATATGTTGTTCTTCACCTCGGAGTAGAGCTGCGGCGCGCCATCCTGCATGGCTTCGTACGGATCGATGACCGAGGGGAGCGGCTCGGTATCGACCACGACGAGTTCGGCGGCATCCTCGGCGACGTAGCGGGACGTCGCCACCACCGCGGCAATACCCTCACCGATCCAGCGGACCCGGTCCCCGCTGAGGGGGTGGTTCACCGGGGTGGGGATCTCGTCGACCTCTGGCTCGTTGGCGTGCTGTCCAGTCTCGCTCTCGCCGCCTTCGCCACGAGCGGTGGGCAGACCCTTAAGGATGCGGCTCATGTCGGCGCCGGTGTAGACCGCGACGACGCCCGGGGTGGCGAGCGCCTCCGAGATGTCGATGTTCTTGATCGTAGCGTGGGCATCGCGGCTGCGCACGATGGCAACATGCAGCAATCCGGCCAGATCGAGGTCATCGACGTATGTCGAGCTGCCGGTAATGAGCCGCGGGTCTTCCTTGCGCCGGACAGATGCGCCGACGAACTTACTCAGAACCATGCGTTCACTCCCCTCCCCTTTGAGCCTCTGCTTCCGGGAGCGTCATCGCCGCCCGGTCGCTTCAGTCGATGCCAGTATTCCCACAATGATCGGATCTTCAGGCCGAACGGCCCGATCGTCAACCATCCAGACAGACCAGCGCGCATCCCAGCGTACAACGTGGCGGCCGCCAGCGTTGCTGCGGGGTGTGCCCCACGGATTTGCGCCCGCCGACTGCCGCCCGTCGTAGGGGAGGGTCCTGTGCCCTCCCACGGCCGCCAGGCCGTAACGCGATCGATGGGGACGGCGGTATGCCCTCCTGCGTCGGGCATCGGGAGGGCACAGGACCCTCCCCTACGGACGACGGCACCCGGATGCGGCACCCCACCGAGCCACAACGCAAAACGATGGGGGCACACCCGTTGCTCCGGTGACATTGGCAACACGCCCCGGTGTGCGGTAGTATCCCCGGCTCTTTGGACACCGCCGTCGTGCCATGTGATCGAGCTGGCTTCGCTGGGCCGGGGGGTGACCGTGCGGTTGTACGTCGAAGTCGCCCGCAGCTCGTTCCGCCGCTACCTGGCTTACCGGGGTGCGACGCTGGCTGGGTTGTTCACGAACAGCATCTTTGGCGTCCTGCTGGCATCGGTCTACATCGCCCTCTACCAAGACCGTGAATCGGGAGCGACGGTTGCCGGGTTCTCCCTCCCTGACCTGCTGACGTTCGTCTGGATTTCGCAGTCGCTGATTGCCGTGGTGAGCCTGTGGGGTTGGTGGGATATCGCCAATTCGATCCAGAGCGGCGATATCGTCTCCGACTTCATGAAGCCGTTCAACTACTACGGCTATTGGATCGCTAGGGATGCTGGGCGTGCGTCGGCCCAGGTACTCATGCGCGGCATACCGACGCTGATTATCGGGGCGGTCCTGTACGACATGCGATTGCCGAGCACTGGCTGGGACTTGCTGGCCTTTGGTATCAGCGTCATGCTGGCCGTGGCGGTCAGTTTCGGCCTGCGCTTCATCCTCAATGTCCTGGCCTTCTGGTTGATGGATATCACCGGGGTCAATGCCCTCGCAGCGGCGGTGGTGAACCTGTTCTCCGGCATGCTGTTGCCGCTCGCCTTCTTCCCAGCCTGGTTCGAGACACTCGCGAACGTGCTGCCGTTTCGGTCGATCATCATGAGTCCCGTCCAGGCCTACCTGGGCCAGGGAAACGTCCCGGTGATCCTTCTCGGACAGGTTGTCTGGTTTGCCATCCTCGTTCTTGGTGGCCTGGGCCTCTTACGGATGGCGACCAAGCGCGTCGTGGTCCAGGGAGGATAGGCATGGCGTCGACGTCGGCGGAGCGCCCGGACGCGACGTTGCGGGAAGAACTTGCCATCTGCAAGCGACTCCTTGGGGCAAAGATCCGTGGACAACTGCAATACCGGATGTCGTTCGTCCTCCAGGTCTTGGGGAATCTGGCAATCCATGGGGCAGAGCTGATCGCGATTCTGGCCCTGTTCAACACATTCCAACAGCTGGGCGACTGGAACGCAGGTGAGGTCGCGTTCCTCTATGCGGTGACGTATGTCTCGTTCGCGATCGGGCATATCGCAGGCAACCGGCTTCCAGCAATTTAGCCGGTTGATCGTCCGCGGGGAGTTCGACCGGGTGCTAACCCGCCCGATGAACCCGTTCCTGCAGATCCTGGCCAGCGACCTCAACCTGCGCCACCTCGGCGGGATGCTGCAGGGCTGCTTCGCGTTCGTCATCGCCTTCAATCTGGTCGAGATCGAATGGACAACCGGCAAAGTGCTATATCTCCCCGTGTTCGTCCTCAGCGCGGGCATGCTCTACCTGATGCTCTTTACGCTCGAGGCGACGCTCTGCTTCTGGACAACCGAGTCGAATGAAGCGATCAACGCGGTGACCTACGGCGGCCGTACCCTCGCCGTCTACCCGCTCGACATCTACGGCGACTGGCTCCGCCGGTTCTTCCTCTTTGTCGTGCCGCTCGGGTTCGTGATCTTCCTGCCGGCCACCTACGTGCTGGATAAACCGCTGCCGTTCGGGTTTCCGGCCTGGACGCAGTTCATCGCGCCGCCGGTGACGGTGGCGTTCGGGTTCGTCGCGGCGCGGCTGTGGCGCCTGGGCATCAACAGGTATCGATCGACCGGAAGCTAGACCTTCTCTCCGCGCAGCTTTCTCCCACCATTCCCGACATGCCCGGAGGCAACATGGATTCGCAGACGGTCATCGAAGCGAACGGGTTGACCAAGACGTTCTGGGTCAACCGCCACCGACGTGGGGCGCTTGGCGCCCTGCGCGGGCTCGTCGATCGATCCGGACGCGAGGTGAAGGCGGTCGAGAACGTCAGCTTCCGGCTTCGGCGCGGCGAGATCGTGGGCTTTATCGGCCCGAACGGGGCGGGGAAGTCGACGACGATCAAGATGCTGACGGGCATCCTGGTGCCGTCTAGCGGCGAGGCAACGGTCGATGGCATCGTGCCGTGGCAGCAGCGCAAGCGCCTGGCGGGCCGGATCGGCGTGGTCTTCGGCCAGCGGACCCAGCTCTGGTGGGACCTGCCGCTCATCGAATCGCTTGACCTGCTGCGCCACGTCTATCGGGTGCCAGCGGACCGGTTCGCCCAGAACCTGGAGCGGTTCCGCGAGCTGCTCGACCTCGACCCTTTTCTGGATACCCCGGTACGCCAGTTGTCGCTTGGCCAGCGGATGAGAGGGGACCTCGCCGCCGCCCTCTTGCATGACCCGCCGATTCTCTATCTGGACGAGCCGACAATCGGGCTTGATGTGGTCGCCAAATCGCGGATCCGCACCTTCCTGGCGGAGATCAATCGCGAGCGAGCGGTGACGATCCTGCTGACGACGCACGACCTGGCCGATATCGAGCACCTCTGCCGGCGATTGGTGATCATCGACCACGGGCGATTGCTCTATGACGGCGCGATCGAGGAAATCCGGGAGCGATTCGGCACACAGCGAACCCTGGTGGCCGATATCGATGTTCAGCCGGGTGATCCGCCGCCCGGTCAGGACCTGCCGGGGGTCACGCTGGTCAAGTGGGACGGACCGCGGCACTGGTTCCGGTTCAACCGACGTGAGGCATCGGCGGCCGATGTCATTGCAACGTTGGCGGCGCGGTACCGGCTCCTCGATGTCACGATCGAGGAACCCGAGATCGAAGAGATCGTCCGCCGGATCTACGAAGACGGCTTCGAGCGGGCTGGTGGGCACGCTTCCGACATCGTTTCATCCGTTGATTCACCGGTGAGGGTACCGCGCTAACGGCGGTTGCAATCATCATGCGACCGGCAACTCGACAGATTACAGATTACAATGCCGAAAGTGACCGGCTGCCGCGACGTCGTGCAACCGGCGAATTGAGATTGGTGTTTAGATCATTGGTGAACCGGGAATGACCGAACCTCTTCCGATCGGCGATATCGAGCGTGCGAACGTGGCTGGGATATCTGCCGCCGATGTCGTTGACCGAACGATTCCGTGCCTCGACTGCGACACGCCCTTTCTGCTGACCTGCAACGAGCAGATCTACTACCGGGAGCGGGGCTACCGGGAGCCGGCGCGGTGCCCGGCCTGCCGGGCGACCAGGCGAGCAGAGCGCAATTCGCCGCTGCTGGCCGCGCACGAGGCGCAGGAGTCCGGCACGGCGCCCGAGACGATTTATGGCGGCTCAGCGAGCCATGACGGCCGTAAAGGACGGGCGATCCTGTATCCGGCGGTCTGCGCTTCCTGCGGCAAGGAGACCCAGGTGCCCTTTCTCCCCCGGGGGGACAGGCCGGTCTATTGCCGGGAGTGCTTCGGGCAGCGGCGCGGGCGGCGGTAAGGGCTTCAGCGGCGCCGCCTGATCCTGTCGGCTCTACATTTCTCTCGATCCAACATCCTGCGCAAGCTCGACGTGCGTACCTGCTCGGTCGCCGTCGCGATAGCGGTTGCGCTGGGCCCGGCGTTGGCGCCAGCGGGTGAATCGGTCTGTGCGGGCGGTGGCAGCCGTTCGGGTCGCCTGGAGCCGCGAGCGGACCGGAACGCCAAGTGGCGCACATGGGGATCCGCTTGAAGCGTAGAGACCGGCTTTCGCTGCACGTGACGCTCCCGGAGGTTGCGCGTTAACGAAGGAGTGCCGCGTCACGGACGGGGTCGCGCGGCGCGGCAAGACCCGCATCAACGTCAGCGGTGATTCCACCAACGGCGTAGCCGATGGGAGCAGCGATGGCAGCGAAAACGACAGCGATAGAGCGTCCAACGTACGCGTTTGACAATGCATGGACGCAGGCCCGGGAGCGGCTGTCTGCAATCGAACGGTGGCTCGATCCGGCATTTCGAGGCGCTCGGGGCCGGAGCGGGCTGGCGGTGCCTCGAGATCGGTGCCGGCGGGGGCTCGGTTGCGGCCTGGTTGTGCGACCGGGCCGATCCCGAGGGGTATGTTCTCGCGACCGACCTCGACCCGAGGTTCGTCGAGGCCCTTGAGCTTCCCAATCTGGAGGCGCGCCGGCACGACATCACCGTCGATCCGATCCCGGCGGATACGTTCGACCTGGCTCACGCCCGCCTGCTGGTGGCCCACCTCTCCGACAGGGCGGGAGGGCTCGACCGGATGGTTGGCGCCTTGAAGCCGGGGGGCTGGATGCTCCTCGAAGAGATGGGCTTCGGCACGGTGGCGGTCGACCCGGAGGTCGGACCCGAAGCCGTGGGCGTGTTTGACCGGGCGATCGCCGCTCACCACCGCGTGATGGCGAAG
Organism: uncultured Chloroflexia bacterium; assembly: GCA_963724285.1. Taxonomy (GTDB): domain Bacteria; phylum Chloroflexota; class Chloroflexia; order Thermomicrobiales; family UBA6265; genus CAVRUD01. The sequence continues at coordinate 363,692 of CAVRUD010000032.1, forward strand.
CACGGGTTCGACCCGTTCTACGGGCGACGCTTGTTTCGCGAGCTGCGGGTCCGGGGCATGGAGGAGACGGGCGCGGAAGGACGGATCTCGAGCTGGACAGGGGGATCGGCCGGGGCGACGGCCTGGCGGCTCACGTTCGAACAAATTGGCGAGGAAATGGTCGAAACCAGCGAACTCAGTGCCGCGGACCTGGCGGCGACGATCGCGCTATTCGATGACCCACGCGTCGAATTCCTCTCCCAGGCGACGGTCGCGGCATGGGGACGCCGGCCGGCCTAGGCGCAAAAAGGGTGGCCGCGGAGGCCACGGCGTGATCGCTGAGCGCCAGCCCGCGCCTCAGCGGTCACGCGTGACGGCCTGCTCGTGCGTCGGGGCCGACGCTTCCGCGACGATCTGTTCCCAGGGCGCCGACTTTCCAGCGGCCCACACGGCGGCGAATTGCTTCTCGCCGAGACGGGCGCGCACGGCGACCACGTCGGATTCGTACGCATCATCGGTGGACGCGGGGGGAACGCCGAGAGACTCGCACAGGCCATCGGCCGCGGCGACGAGACGTGTTGCTCGTTCCGGTTCTCCGGTCGCCGCGGCGATGACGCCCAACCGGGCGAGGAAATCGGCGACGTGCTCCAGGCGGCCCTGCTCACGGGCGAGCGCGAGCGCGTCGACGAGGTACGCTTCGGCCCGGCGAAAATCGCCGTCGGCCTCGGCCCATACGCCTAACCGACTCAGGGTTCGTTCGACTCGCCACTTGTCCCCCGCGGCCCGGGCGAACCCCAACGACTCCTCGATGCGATTCCTTGCCGCGGCGACCTCCCCTTTCAGGTGGTGGGCAACACCAAGGTAGAAGAGCGAACTGCTCATTCCCCAGGGATCATTCAGGCGTCGAAATGAGGCTGCGCTGCCTTCAAGCGCCGACCACGCCAACCTCTCCTCACCCGGTCGCCAGACGGCAAATGCCCCCAGGTAGGAGGCGGCGAAGGCCAAACCCCACTCGTCGCCCAGTTCCCGAAAGAGCGCTATGCTCTCTTCCAGGTACTCCCGCGCCTTCGGATAGTCCTCGTCTACGATGGCGATCGCGAGGGAAACCAGGGCATGGGCGAGGCCATGACGATCGGCCACCGCCCGCCACAACGCCACGCTCTCGAATAGGAGAGGGCGTGCCGCCTCGACTTGTTCCTGGTAATAGGTCAACACACCAGCGCCGTAGAGGGCCTTGGCCCGGTAGGCGATGTGCTGGTTCGACGTCGGAAGCGCCAGCGCTTGTGCCAACCAGCGGCGACCCTCGGTGAAGTGCCCGCGGAAATACCAGTACCAGCGCAATGCCCCGGCGAGACGGAGGGCTGTCGCAGCTTCTTCCTGTTCGACGGCGAAGGCGAGCGCGGCCCGCAGGTTGTCGTGCTCGACATCGAGCCGGGCCAGGCACGGATCGCGCTCCCCGCTCCTGAGTTTGGACTCGGTCCCCTCCGCCAGGAGCAGAAAGAACGCCGCATGCCGCCGTTGGACCTGGACGATCTCTCCGGCGGTCTCCAGCGCATCGAGCGCGAACTCTCGGATCGTTTCGAGCATGGTGAAGCGCGGTTCCGGGCTCAGGGCAATCTCGGCGGAGGACCGTTGCGGATCGTCCGGACGCAGCAAGCTGTATTCGACGAGCGCGGTCAGCCCATCGAGCACGGTCGTCTCCGGGCAGGCATCGCCGCAAATCACTTCGGCCATCTCCAGCGTGCAGCCGCCGGCGAAAACGGCCAGACGCCGGAAAAGCGACTGCTCGGACGGTCCCAGCAGGTCGTAACTCCACGCGATGGTCGCCCGAAGGGTCTGTTGGCGGGCAGGGAGATCCGCGGCGCCACCGGTGAGGAGTGGGAGCCGGCGTTCCAGCTTGGCGGCGAGGGCAGAGGGCGAGAGGACCTTGCCGCGGGCCGCCGCCAGCTCCAACGCCAGGGGGAGGCCATCGAGGCGGTGGCAGATCTCGGCCACGGCCGCGGCATTGACCGTGGTCAGGGAGAAATCCGGACGCACGTCTTGGGTTCGGGCGACGAAGAGGCGGACGGCGTCGGAGACGTGAGACGTGAGACGTGACACGTGAGCGCGGTCCTTTCCCTCACGACTCACGTCTCGCGTCTCACGTCTCAATGAAAGGGGCGGCACCGGCAGCTCTCGCTCGCCGCGAAGGCGGAGGCGGGACCGGCTGGTGACAAGTACCCGCAGATGGGGGCAAGCGGCGAGGAGGTCGGCAACGAGGGTCGCCGCGGCGAGGACGTGCTCGAAGTTGTCGAGGAGCAACAAGGCGCGGCGACCCCGCAGGTAGCGAACCAGGACGGCCGGCGGCGTCTCGTCCCCGGTCGGGCGCACCCCGAGTGCCTGCGCGATGGTGGACGGCACCAAACCGGCGTCCTGGACGGGGGCGAGTTCGACGAGGTGGACGCCGTCAATGTAGGAGGGCGCGACCTCCGCCGCGACCGCGAGGGCGAGCCGGGTCTTGCCGACGCCGCCGGGGCCGGTCAACGTCAACAGGCGAGTACCGGCACCGCTGTCAGGCTCCGTCTCCTGGTGGCGCAGGATCGAAACGGCGGTGGCTAGCTCGTGCTCGCGCCCGATGAGCGGATACGGCGGGACCGGTAGGCGGGGGAGGTCACCGGCGGAGTGCACGGTAGCGGGCGATTCCGGGGCTGGTTGGACGCCCGCCGCGTCCCGGGCGGCGAGAAACGCGGCGCGTTGGGGCGCAGTCAGGCCGAGGGCGTCTGCCAAACTGCGGGCATTGGCGGGGTGCGCCTTGTGCCGTTCCCCCCGTTCGAGGTCGCTCAGACCGCGAACGCTCAGTCCGGCCCTCTCGGCCAACTCCTCCTGGGAGAGCCCCGCCTCTTTCCGATAGTGACGTAACAACGCCCCGAACTCGGAGCGTCGGCCCGTGTCCGCGCCTTGCCCCGTCATGGCGTCCCTCGCGCGTCCCTAGTCGGCCTGGTTGGGAGGCGATCGTACCACGGGCGAACGCTCGGTCGCGTGGGTAACGCGTGGGCATGGCGCGTGGTCATGACGTGATCCGCGGAGCACTGTGGGAGGAGAGGCAGGACGCGCCTCCGAGCGGCATTCGCGACACTGAGGAGGACACGATGCGCGACAAGAGCAGGTATGTCCCGGGTATGTCCCGCCGTGACACCCTCCGGGGACTCGGCACGCTGGCGTTGGGGCTTGGCGCGGGTGGGTTCGAACGGCGCGGTGCCAACGCCAACGCGGCGGCGCCGATCGCGGTCACCGGATCGCAGTCCGCGCTCGCCCCCCACCGGTTTCGGGTGGGCTCGTTCGAGGTCGTCACGGTCCCGGATGGGAGCGTCACATTTCCGAACGCGATCTTTCCGTTGCCGCCCGCCCAGCTCCTGTTCGTCAATGCCGACGAGGCGGAGCGATCGGTAGCGCTTGAGGACGCAGGGCTTGGGGATTGGATCGAGGCGGCGGAGACGGCGAACGTCACGCTGCCGGTCCTGCCGATGGTGGTCGACACCGGGACGCAGCGGGTGCTCTTCGACACGGGATACGGCGCGGCGTCGCCGGTTCCGACGGGAGGTCAACTGCTCGTCAACCTCCGTGCGGCGGGGATCGATCCGGCGGAGATCGACGTGGTGGTCCTTTCGCACCTGCACCCGGACCACATCCTCGGAGCGTCCGACGGATCGGGAGAGCCGGCATTCGCCAACGCCCGGTACGTGACCGGGCGATCCGAACACGACTTCTGGACCGACGACGCCCGAGTTGAGGCTGCCTTCCCCGATCCGGGAGAGCGGGCGGGGCTGCTGGGACCGCTTCAGGCGACGTTGCCGGCGATCGAGGCGCGCCTGGAACTCGTGGACGACCTGGCCGAGGAGGAGATCGTGCCGGGAATCCGGGCGGTGGCGGCTCCGGGGCACTCGCCGGGGCACATGGCGGTGACGATTGCCTCGGGGAGCGAGCAGGTGCTGGCCGTCTTCGACGCGTTCATCCATCCGCTTCACGTGGCTCACCCTGATTGGAGCTTCGTCGGCGACGCTGACCCGGATCAGACGGAGGCAACTCGGCGGGCGCTGGTCGATCGGATCGAGGCTGAAGAGATGGCGGTCATCGCCTACCACTTCCCGTACCCGGGGCTGGGTCGGGTCCTGCGCCAGGGCGACGCCTGGACGTGGGAGCCAGCGGTCGAACCATGAGGAGGGCGCGGACAGATTACACCTAGTCCCCGGTAGCGAGTCCAGTGAGCCTGTCTGCGAGTCGATCGAAACTTACCGCACAAGACTCCCATGAAGGTTCTGGTCGAGTTCACGAGGCAGTTGGTCTAACGGACGCGACCGGCCGTTGAGCAGTTGTGTTCGATCTGCGGTTGCTGACCCACCAAGCGGAACAAGGGCAGACCCCCCGGGCCTCGATCGAGGCCCGGTGGGTCTGCCCTGGACAAGTCCTACGTATTCGGCACGCTTGACGGGCGGTTTGGTGCGGCCTACTGTTTGGTAAACCGCCTCGTTCTTGGCCGAAGGCGAGAGAAATCGATTCCACAAGGACGAGTCGTGCAGGACGTTCCAGGTGTCGTGTTCGCTTGCGCCGACCGGCTGGGTCGGGAGGTGCTGCTGCGAGAAGACACCTGGTATGACCATATCCTCTCCGAGCACGCCGAACTCGTTGGGCACGCGGCAACGGTTGAAGACGCGGTGTCTCACCCCGACTCGATCAAGATCGACGCTGACGACCCGTTTCGACGCGTCTACTACAAGCGGAACGTCCTCTCGCCACCATTCCAAAGGCACGTCCTTAAGGTGGTGGTCGAATTCGATCGGATTGATGCGCCTCGATTGGTAAGGGGAGAGGTTGTGACAGCGTTTGCAGCGTTCCGTGTGAAACGGCAGGAAAGACACGAATGGTGACTGTCGCAGATGCCGAACTCTTGAGGAAGGCGGCACGCGGAAATCGTGACTCCAAGACATTAACGATCGGATACGATCGCCGCAGCGACACGCTAACGGTTCATTTCTACGGGCGTGGAATACCCGCCGTAAGCATGCCCGTCGGGGACGGCGAGCGAGACGCGTTCTACGTGCGAGTCGATCCGACGACTAATCGACCAGTTGGCATCCAGATCGAAGGTTTTCTCAGTTCGTTTGCAACAGAGCACCCTGAACTGGTGACCCTGCTCGACACCGCCGAACTCCGCGGAATCACGCGCGAGGAGGTGGATCAGTATCGATCGCGACTAGCCCAGGAAAGTGCCGACGCCATCGTCTCCCGATTCCTTGAAGGTGTCGCGTCCGAATGACGCGAACGCCGAGGAGGGCTTGGGTATCCCGCCTCGGCGTCCACACCTCTTTGGCCTGACGATTCGCCTTAGGCCTCGAACTCGCTGGCGAATTCGCGCTCGGCGATGGTGAGCGACTCGTCGGTGATGGTCACCATCTGGTCGATGTCGTCTTTGGTGGAAACGAGCGGCGGGGCGAAGTGGAGGACATTCCACGCCCGGGAGATAAAGCCGCGCTCGAGAATGAGTTCGTTGACGCGCTTGACGAAGGCGGAATCCTTCGCGACAGGAGTCTTCTGTTCCTTGTTCTTGACAAACTCGATCGCGCAGAGGAGGCCCCGGCCGCGGACATCGCCCACGGAGACGTGGCCGCGGAGCTCTTCCAGGCGCTCCTTGAGGTAGACGCCGGTTTCGGCGCCCCGACGAACCAGATCCTCCTGCTCAAAGATCTCGAGGTTCTTCAGGGAGGCGGCGGCGCAAACCGGGTGGCCACCGAAGGTCAGCAAGTGGCCGAACGGCACCTTGCTGTGCTCCTTGTAGACCTCGTCGAAGATGCTGGTCCGCATGATCGCGGCGGCCGCGGGCGCGTAGCCGGAGGAGAGCCCCTTGGCGATCGTCATGATGTCCGGGACGATGCCGTAGTGCTCGATGGCGAACATCGTGCCGGCGCGGCCGAAGCCGTTGATCACCTCGTCGGCGATCAGCAGGACGCCGTGCTTGTCGCAGATCTCGCGCAGCATCTGCCAATAGATCTTGCCCGGCGGATGGACGCCGGCCGCGCTGGAGATCGGCTCCGCGATCACGGCCGCGACGGTGTCCGGCCCCTGGTTCTCGATCTCCTGCTCGACGTAGCGGGCGGCCATGATGTCGGCCTGCTCGCCCTCGACGCCGAAGTCGGAGCGGTACCGGTTCGGGTGAGGGACGTGGGAGACGCCGTACAGGAACGGGCCGAAGTGGTTCTCGTTGCGGATGGCGGTCAGGCTCATCGCACCGGCCGTCATGCCGTGATAGGAGCCGCGGCGGGCAATCACCTTGTAGCGCCGCGGGAAGCCGCGCAGTGCCTGGACCGACTTGGCGATCTTCAGGGCGGTCTCGACCGCCTCTGAGCCGCCGGAGCAGAAGAAAACCCGACCGAGGTCACCGGGGGTCATGTCGGAGAGTTTGGCGGCCAGTTCGGCGGCGGGAACCGTGGTGAAGTTGTTGGCGGAGACGTACGCCAGCTTCTTGGCCTGCTCGGCCATCGCCTCTGCAATCTCGGCCCGGCCGTGGCCGGCATTGACGACCCAGAGTCCGGAGATACCGTCCAGATACTCTTTGCCCTGGATATCCCACAGGCGAACACCTTCGCCCTTGGCGAACACCTTAAGGCCATCCTTCTGGACGACGTCGCTCCAGGTTGTGGAGTGGATCCAGACGTGCTCCAGGGCGGAATCGTGGATGCGTTCGAGCGCGCCTTCGTCCATCGACGGGACTTGCCCATTGGTCTGGGGTTTAACGGCGGGGGATACGGACTTGACCACCATCCAGCGTCTCCTCGTACAACGTCGTCGGGTAGGCGCCAGCGAACCGAACGTGGTTTTCGGCATAGTGTGGCCAATCCACCCAGCCATTCCGACGAAAGCGCGAGGCGGAGTATAGCAAACAGCCCCCAAAGCCACTCCGGGGCCCGGAGGTCGGCTTGAGGACTGAAACGCATGAACCTCAATCGATGGAAACCGCCGGAGCGGTGAAACGCTGGGACAGGTTCCCCCGGCTGGCAACGACCCTACAAGGAGGATTGAGCCTCCGTGTCGCCCTTATCGCTCCCGTTCTCTGACGATCTGTCAAGGCGGGACTTGTTGAGAAAATCGACGATTTCGGCCCGCTCGAAGCGGTAGATTCCACGGGCTCCGTACTGGATGGCATTGAACCGGCCCTGCCTGGCCCAGTTGATCACGGTCGCCCGGTTGACCCCGAGCAAATCGGCGGCCTGACGGGTCGTGACGTACCCCTTCTTAGATTGTGCGTCCCCCGTTTGGTCGCGATTGTTCCCGCTATTCGATGGCAACTGGGACGAAGTCATATTCATGTGCCGGTCTCCTGGCCATAGCCTGACACACCGCTCGACGCCAACGCCCTGCCGTTGTGAAGATGGCATGTGCTAGCCGATCTCAGCGATAGTCGAGGCGCATTCGTAAGACAGCTTGTACGGACCGATCGATCGCAGTGATCGCGATTCATGTATCTGGTTTCTGTCGGGCAACCATCCTCTCGCATTGGGCCGGCGTGCCTCCTACACTTAATGCCTACGCAAAATCGTTGCCACTTTAGAGGCCGTCGCAGTTATGTCGCGCCGTGCGTGGTTCTCTAAGATTGCGTTCAGACAAAAGAACGACAGCATGGCCGGTGAGGATGTCCCGGCAAATGTGTTCGAGAATCGATGGAGGCGGAAACGTGGCGGCGACCTTCGACATTGCGGTTGTGGGCGGCGGCATTGCAGGGCTTAATGCGGCGATTGCCGCAGCCGAGGCCGGCGCCAAGACCATGCTCTTCGATGAACAACCGTTTCCGGCTCCGGACCAGCCCGAAAGCATCGAGATCGAGGCTCTGCGGTTCCGGGCGACCGCCGCCGGCGTCGATCTCCGGTATAGCTGCCTGGTCTGGGGCCTTTTCGGTGGTCGCCGGCTCGCCGTGGTTGGCCCCGGAGAGACATCCGACGCCGACGCGACGGCGATCGTGTTGGCGACGGGGTCAATCACGGTGACGGAACCGTCTCCGGGATGGACCCAACCCGATATCCGGCTGGCCCTGATGGCGGAATGTGCGTCCGGATACTCGAATGCGCTCGGCGGCTGGGTTCCCGGCCGTACGCGCCACCTCGAAACGTCGATTCCTGGGTTGTTTGTCGCTGGCGACTGCGGCGGCCTTTGCCTGGGACCGGACGTTGCCGCCGCGGAGGGGAAGCTCGGCGGCTTGAGCGCCGCCCTGAGCGTTGGCGTCGGGAGCGTCGCCGTGCGCGAGGATGCAATCGCGGAGTTGGAACGGATCGCCCCCGATCGGCTGGCTGAGATTGAGGACCTGAATTCCTGGTACGTCCAGGGTTCGCTCTCTGGGATCCCAACCGTCGAGTCGTATTCCGACGAACCGCCCGGTGTCGGCCCGGCCAGTCAGGACGATCAGGCGGGGAGCATGGTCTGCCCGTGCGAGGGCATCCGGGAGTCCGCGATCCTAGGGGCAATCGCCCAGGGCGCACGAAGCTTGAACGATGTCAAACGCCGGACCCGCGCCGGGATGGGGATCTGCCAGGGCGTCCAATGCGGCCACCCGATCCGGACGATGATCTGCGAGCAGACCGGAATCGATCCCTCCCAGGTGCCGCCGATGACGTCCAGACCGCCGCTCCGGTTGCTGCGGCTGGCCGACCTGGCCGGAATTCCATGACTTCACCGGAGTCAACTGGCGGACTCCCTGCAGGCGGAGGGGTCGCGGACCGCGCCTGGATGCTCCCCTTGCTCGATATCCTGTTCGAGGACTACACCGAGACGGCCGCGATCCGGTTGCTCCGTGATGACCTGGCGCGGGACGCTGTCACCCCCCTCCTCCTCGAGGCGCTAGCGGAACGCGGAATAACTGGGGTCCAATTGGGAAATAATGTTGGGGACAACCTGCTCCAGGGTTTGCTCGCGTTGCGGGCCAAGTTCTCCTGGGCGGAAGCACGGGAGAAAGTGGAGCGGAACATCGCTATGACCCGCTGAGGACGATAGACTAGGAGTAGGGATGTTGAGCATCACCTGGCTGTCCGCCGTGGGAGCCACCTGACCGCGGCCAGTCCAGCGCGTCCTACCAGCGCGCTTTGAGAGGTATTCCGTTGACTCCCCAACTCTCGCCAACCCGGGTGATGATCAACACGGCCGCGGTGCTGGCCGTGATCGGGTTGGCGTGGTTGCTCATCCAGATCCTGTCGGTGATGCTGCTGCTCATCATCGGGATCATCTTCGCCGCCGCGATCGAGCCCCTGGTCTTCCGGCTGCGGCTGCGTGGACTGTCGCGCGGTCAGGCGATCCTGACGATCTACGCGGGGCTGCTCGCGGTCCTCGGACTGATCGTCTTGTTGATCGTGCCGCCGCTGGTCACCCAGGCGACCGAGCTGTTCGACGGGATCCCCGGAATCCTCGACGATCTAAAATCGCAGGCGCTAGCCGCCGACAACGACTTCATGAATACGACCGGCGCCCAGACGATCACTCGCATCGAAAACGCCTACCGGGCGGTTCGCGACGACCCACCGATTGCGGGATCGACCGCGGTTTCCTGGGTGACCACGGTGGCCGGGTTCCTCTTCACCATCGTCTCGATCATGATCATTGCCTTCTACTGGATGACGGAGAAGGCGATCATCAAGCGCGTCTTCTTGGGCTTTCTCCCCCTCGATCGCCGGGACAGGGCTCACGGCCTATGGGACCAGATCGAACGGCGGATCGGCGGCTGGGTCCGCGGCCAGCTCATCCTGATGGCGACGATTGGGATCATTTCGGCAATCGCCTATTTCTTGATGGACCTCGACTTCTGGCTGCCGCTGGGCATATTTGCCGGACTCACCGAGGCGGTGCCCTTCCTGGGCCCCTTCATCGGCGGCGGCGCGGCGGTGATGGTGGCGCTCACGGTCTCCTGGGAGAAAGGCCTCCTGGTGATGGCGTTCGTTATTGTGCTCCAGCAACTCGAAGGCGCGGTGCTGGTGCCCAGAGTGATGAAGAACGCCGTCGGGATGACCCCGCTCACGGTTGTCCTGGCCGTGCTGATCGGTGGAGCGCTCTACGGCCCCGTTGGCTCGATTCTGGCGATACCGGTTGCAGCGGCGGTCCAGGTGCTGATCCAGGACCTGATCAAGAATCGCGTCGACGATCCGGACACCATCAAGCTCGACGATGCCGTTCCACCGGTGCAGCCTGCGGCGCCGGTCACGAACGGAGCGAACCACGCGAAGGCAGAATCGGGCGTGGCGACGGCCCTGACCCCAGACGGGGATTGACGCCGCGCCCTGAGCGCTGCTGTCGATTCTGACGCCGGACCGCACACGACCTACAGCGTAAACTTCGCCGTTGAATTCGGCCGGACGTCCTGCAGGACTCGCAGCCTCCACCCGCAATGAAGGACGACCCACCGTGGAAAACGCTGCCGCATCGCCCGTTACTATCATCGGGTTATTCGAGGACCGCATCGATGCGGAGGATGCCCTGCTGGCGATGCGTCGGTCCCAGGAGCAACCCGATCAGGTGTCCCTCATGATCCGGGCGTCTTCCCATACCGGAAACGAGGAAGACAGCACCGGCATGCTTGCCAGGGCGCTCGCGAACACCGACCTCGACGCCGTTGGCGGCTGGTTGCAAGGCTTGACCTCTGTGATTGTTCCTGAGCGGGGTACGTATCTGGTGGCAGGTCCGGTCGGAGCGGCCTTAGCCGGCATCGCGGTCGATCACGAGACCCCCGCACACCATCCCGACCTACCCGCGCCCCAAGCCGGTGAAGCAATCAGCCTGCTGCACACCTTTGTCGAGTTCGGCTTTGGGAACGATGAGGCCTCCTACCTCGAGCACCGGCTGGCCGCTGGTGCGGTCGTCGTCGCGCTGACGACCAGCCAGCGCGGCAGGCTTCAGTCGTCCCGTCGCCTATTCGCCGACTACAATGCCGTGCACATCGGCCAGGCACGAACCGATGCGATGCTTGCCGCGGAAGCCAGCGCCCTCCTGGCGGCCACGCCGGAGGCGTCGCAGGGTGGGGACGTGATCGTGGCCGATGCGGTCGCCACGATCCGCCATCTGTGCGAGGCAGTCGCGGACCACCCAGTCTACGGCGGCGTCTGCGGCTCGGATTTGATCGACACGACCGGCCGCGGCGTTGGTGTCGTCCTCGACCTGTTGGGCGACGGCGGGGAGACGAACGGACCGACCGTGCGGTACGTCGTTGTATCGTTTGGCGGGCTGCTGGGACTTGGACGCCAGTTTGTGGCCGTCCCGCTGGAGCTCGTGGATTTCACAGGCCGCCCGGTCAAGACCAGGATCGACCGGGAAACCGTCCACCGCAGTCCCCGGTTCGACCCCAACGGCCCCTTCAGCCGCCGGCTCGAAACGGCGATCTGCGGTTACTTCCAGACCAAGCCGTACTGGGAGTAGCGACAGGATTCAGGCTACTCCCGATCGGCGATGTCTGGGCATTGCGGACGCTATTGGGTCGCGAGCTGGACCGCCTGAAGGATATTCCCGGGCAAGGGGGCGCCAGCCTCGCGGAAGAGGACCTTGCCGCCCTGACCGACGACCACGACGGTGCGCTGGATCCCAGAGCCGTCCTCCTTCACCGCGCCGTACGCCTCGGCGATCTTCCTGCCTTCGTCCACGAGCAGGTCGAACGGCAGGTCGAGTTCTGCGATGAACGACCGGTGACTTTCGGCGCCATCCGGATTAACCCCGAGCGGAATGATACCGGCTTCGATGAACCGTTCGATCGTCGCGCCAACGGCGGACAACTGGTTCCGTCAGCCAGTGGTCTGATCCTTGGGATAGAAGATCAGCAAGATGTGGCTTTTCTGGTACAGGTCGCTGAGGCGGTACTCGTCGCCTTCCGTGCCTTTGGCCGTGAAGTCGGGGGCAAGGTCGCCCACCTTGGGCGGTTCGGGCGTGATTGGCATGGGCGGCATCTCCTCGCAAAGCCGAGATCAGCGTTCCCCGTGGACGGCGGAGAACGTCGTGCCGCATTGTACCGGGTTGGACTGGATCGGGTCTGGGGTCAGGTGCAATCGGAACCGCCCCGGCATAACGGGCTTTATGGGCGGACCAGTGTGTCCGCCCGGCAGCCAACCGCGACGGTACGAATAAGGCAACGGCGTTTTCCACCCCGTGACGCCGGGGTCTGCGGCCGGGCGGACACACCGGTCCGCCCCTACAAGTCGAACCAACGTGGCCAACCTCGACGGTCAGCGCCCTACACTTCCGCATCCAGTCTAGAGTGTGAGGAGCATGATAGCTTCATTGTCCTCGACTTCCCCCGTGTCGCGGAATCCGTGGTGCTCATAGAGGAGCCTTGCCCGGTCGTTGCCGAGAACACAGCCCAGGCGGATTTCGCTAACGCCGTGCAACTCGACCATCCTGGAGACCAAGGCGTCCACAGCGGCGTGGCCATAGCCTTTCCCCTGATGTTCGGCGCCGATCATCAGGCGGATGATCCACCAGCGGCCCGTATCGACTTCGTGGCCATACATGGCGAATCCAACCACGGACTCTCCGGCCACGATTGCCAGCGGCACAAAGGTCGGCTCGACCTTGGATTGGGCAATCGAGTAGAGGTTCGAGGCGACGAATCCCTCCTGCTCCGGTGCCACTGTCAGCTCGACACAGGCGCCGAAGCTGGCCCGATTGACCGGTTCGAGGGAAACGGCAGGCGACTGGCTCACGAACGCTTCCTCACCAACATTGACGTCGATGCCCATTGCCCGTCAGGTACAAGACGCGTTTGGCCGGGTGACAATAAAACGGCGGGGCGCACCGGCTGGAGCGCCCCGCCATCGATCAGCGTTGGGAATGGGTTGGCGGTTACGGCACCGACAGCATCCGGTCGAGGGCAACAAGCGCTTCCTCGGCGGTCTTCGGGTCGACCTTGATCTCGTTGACGACTTCGCCAGCCACCAGGTGCTCCAGCGTCCAGAGGACGTAGGCCGGGTGGACCCGGTACATCGTCGAGCAGGGGCAGATCACCGGATCGAGGCAGAAGACGTGCTTGTCAGCGAGCTCGGCATCGAGCCGCCGCACCAGGTTGATCTCGGTACCGACGGCCCAGGTTGTGCCGCTTGGCGCAGCGCGGATCGTGTCGATGATGAACTCGGTGGAGCCGTCCATGTCCGCAGCCTGGACAACCTCCAGCCGGCACTCCGGATGGACGATGACGTTCACGCCCGGGTGCTCGGCCCGGGCCTTCTCGATCTGCTCGACCGAGAAGCGAGCGTGGACAGAGCAGTAACCCTTCCACAAGATGACCGTGGCGTTCAGCAGCGCCTCGGGCGTGTTGCCCCCGAGCGGCTGGAAGGGATCCCAGACGACCATCTTGTCGGCGGGGATGCCCTTCTTGACGGCGGTGTTGCGACCCAGGTGCTCGTCCGGGAAGAAGATGAGCTTATCGCCCCGCTCGAAGGCCCAATCAAAGACGCGGCCGGCGTTCGACGAGGTGCAGACGATGCCGCCATTGCGGCCACAGAAAGCTTTCAGGGAGGCGGCCGAGTTCATGTAGGTGATGGGGACAACACCGGTGACGCCCAGGTCCTTGAGCGTGCTCCAGGCGGCCTCGACATCCTCGGGCTTGGCCATATCGGCCATCGAGCAGCCGGCTTCCAGGTTCGGCAGGATCACCCGCTGGTCCTGGCCGGAGAGGATATCGGCGCTCTCGGCCATGAAGTGCACGCCGCAGAAGAGGATGAACTCGGCATCTCGACGGCCGGCAGCTTGCTGCGACAGCTTGAATGAGTCACCGCGGAAATCGGCGAACTGGATCACCTCGTCACGCTGGTAGTGGTGACCGAGGACAACCAGGCGATCGCCCAATTCCCGGCGCAGGGCCCAGATCCGGGCATCGCGCTCGACCGCGTCCATCTTGAAATAGGCGCGCGGGATGCGCTCCTGGCGTAGGGGACCGACCCCGTAGGCGCGAAGGCGGTCGTAGGCGCCGACGCCCTCTTCGGGCACACAGGAGGCGGGCTCGAGCTGGGGGTTGATCAACCAGGGAAGCGGAGCCGACGGGGCGCTTGACGGGGAGGCGGTGGATTCGCCGGGCAACTCCGCACCAGCGACGCGATGACGAAGATCGAGAACCATCCAGGGAGCTCCTCCCGTTCCACCTGAAACGGGTACCCCTATACCCACAACTGGCGGGCGGCGGGGAGACGAGCGGAGGACGTTCGAGGCGATGGTGCCCCGCTCGCGGGCGACCGATCACGCCGAAAGCATATCCGGATGGGGAGTAATTGTCAAGGTGACACTAAGTCGGATCTCAACGACACGCTAACGGCCGTGGCCGACCCGAATTCGGGCCGGCCACGGGTTTCACGCCCCCTGATAAAGGTGCGGACTGTCAGCGCGGATTTTCTCCTCGCCTAAAACGCGCCCTGCGCGGTACTTGTCGGAGAGATGTAATCGGACGGTGGAATGGGGTCGGGTCCCATCTCGAACGGCGGATAGACGTCCGAGAGGAGCATGATGTAGAGCGTCGCCCGGTAACTCCACCGATTACAACCGACCGCAACATCAAATAGGCTGTGGGGATAGTTGCCGGTGAACAGGATCGCGAACCAAGCAATGAAGGTCACGATCGACCAGAGGATGCCCAGGAGATAGACGATGACGAGATGGGGGATGATCAGGAGCCACTTGACGAAGATCTTCCAGCGCGAAAGCTGCTCCGGGTAAATCGCGGCGAACCGGATCGGGTAGGCCTCGTCACCGAATGGCGGGTACTCGTCGCGCATCAGGCCGTAGTAAGCAGTGACCCGCGCGTTCCAGCGTAGGGTCATCATCGAAAAGTCCCACATTCCCCGTGGGTACTTTCCGGTGAACAGGATCGCGAACCAGGCGATCACAGAGACGACCGCCATAGCGAGTATGAGGAAGCAGAGGATAACGAAATGGGGAATCGCCAGGAGCCACTTGACGAAGATCAACCCCCGGCTGAGGCGGTCCGGATAGGCAACGTCGTAGAGCAATTCGCCGGGTTCACCCATGGCGTGGATCCTTTCGAGGCGAGGCTACCAGCGGAAACGGCCAGATGAGCGGAAGCGTCCGGCACAACGGCATCCCGACCTAATTTGATCTGGCGCGGGGTGACATCACGACTCTAGCGCTCGCATCGAACATGTCAAGACCTTTCTCGACGCGGGGTGTGCCCCATCGTTGTGCATGGTGACGAGGTCGATCGCCTGCCCGTCGTCGTAGGGGAGGGTCCCGTGCCCTCCCACGGCCGCCAGGCCGTAATCTCGTTCATGGGAACGCGGTTATGCCCTCCGGCGTCGGGCATCGGGAGGGCACGGGACCCTCCCCGACACGACCGGCCACGACGGGGCGCAAAACCGTGGGGCGCACCCCTCGACGCGGCGCCTTCTACAGCGCCGGATCTGGGGTGGCACCGGTGTCCGGGGCAGCGCCGGAGACCGGGGTGGCGCCAGGCGTCGCTCCGGACTGCTCCTGACCCGATTGGTAGAGCCAGTAGAGGTTGTCGCCGCCAAGCGGGCTGGTGTCGTATTTCAAGCGCACCACCTGGGCATCGGCGGGAACGACCAGCAGGACGTTGCCTGAGACCTGATCGCCGGAACCGAGGCTGCCGGCGATCAGGGCATCGCCGGGACGGATGTTCTTTTCGTCGTCGTGGTTCTCGCCCGCAACGATGTCGCGGGCACTCCAGTAGTAGGAGTTGTAGTTCTTGGCGTCATCCGACGTGTTGCGGATGGTGACGTCGACAAGGAGGAAGATAGAACCGGGCTCCGGCGTGGCTTCGGCGACGCTGGTGGCACGGGAAACGCCGTTGAGCGTGACGGCCAGCCCATCCCCCTCAACCGTGGCGCCGACCGCGGCCGGGTTTGACGCGGAACCGAGGTCCGCGGCCACATCCGCCTCGATCGTTGGGGTTCCGTCCGGCCCGAGAGCAGCATGCAGGCGGTCCGGCTCATCGTCGTCGCGGTCGAGGAAATCGACGACCGGGTCCGGAAACAAGATGACCAGTCCGGAGCCGATCGTCAGGAGCGCGCAGCAGCCGAGGAGCACGGCCACCAGTCCGACTCCGACCGGGCCGCAGCCTACCCGGGCGTGGCTAATCTCATCACTCACGAGCCTGCATCCATCCTCCGCTTTCCGTTCGGGTGGATGGTAGCCGGTTCAAGCACGAAAAACGGGGCGAATTGCGTGCTACCCTGCCGGGACGTGCATCAGATCAAGAAGGGGTGCGGTTCGGCTCGCGGGCGATCCGGCTGACAGGGCACGAGGTGGATGATGAAACACCGCCCTGGTTCCGCCTGGGGTATGCAGGGCGCCGGTTCGGCGTCGCCAGACGCGTGCCCGTGGAACTCGTGGCGCCGCGTTGGCGGCGCCCGGGGTAATTCGAGGCGCCGCCCAGGCGTCGCCCGGGGCTAAAGACCCCGGGCTGAACCGGATAACCCCCCTGAAGGGGGCTGGAACGCCGGGGCCGTGTTCGGATCCCTCCGTCTATCGAGACGGGCGGCAGCCGGCTTCAGCCGGGTTCGTGGATGTAGCCCGGGGTCTTGAGCCCCGGGCGAGGCCGAGACGGCAATGACCTTTGCCGCCGGGCGCGGCCTGGGCGGCGTTCCAAGAACGTCAGGGTGTTTGCCCCGGACGGAAGTAGAAGTAAGAGCTACGGGGCCTTGTCTACGCCGGGTCGGTCGCGAGCGGAAGTTTGACCGGTTGGCCGGTACGGGATGAGTGGTAGACGGCGAGGATGATCTCGAGGCTCTTCCGGGCCTCGGCGCCCGTGACCGCGGGAGCGCGGTCCTCGAGGATGGCCTGAAGGAAGTCCTGGAGTTGGAGGGCGTGGAAGCTCGGGAAGCCAGGTTTGCCAGACTCGGCCTCCGCCCAACCCGCCCGCAGGTCCATCTCGCCCGGGATGGTCCAGACGTCGTTGATACCCTGGTTGCCCTCCGGCGACTCGTCGACGGAAACAGTGGCGCCGCTTGAGCCGTGGATCGCCACCCGGAAGCCGAACGGAGGATCGAACGTGGACGCGGCGGTGATCGTGGCGAGGCCGCCATTCTCGAAGACCAGCGTGGCCACCGCCGTGTCCTCGACGTCGATATAGGCGCCGTGGCGTAGGGTGGCGATCCGTCCCACGACCTCGACGCAGGGGCCCATGAACCACTGCAGCTGGTCGATCATGTGAACGGTTTGATTCATGAGGATGCCGCCGCCTTCGGCGGCCCAGGTGCCCCGCCAGGGATCCGAACCGAAATAGGCCTCCGATCGCCAGAGCTTGCCGGTGCACTCGCCCAGGGTAGGGATGCCGATCTGACCGGAATCGATCGCCTTGCGCATCCGTTGCGCGGCCGGCCAGAAGCGGCGCTGGAAGATCACGCCGAACTTAACCCCGGCTTCGTCGGCGGCGGCGATCATCCGATCGGCGTCCTTCAGGCTGATCGAGACGGGCTTTTCGCAGATGACGTGGACGCCCGCATGAGCCACCGCGACAACCAGATTGGCATGACTGGGATGCGGCGTGCACACGCTCACCGCGTCGACTTCGCCACTCTTGAGCATCTCCAAGGGGTCGGAGAAGACGCGGGGCACGCCGTACTCGGCGGCAAAGGCTTCGGCCCGTTCGACCTGGCCGTCACAGACGGCCGTGAACCGCGACTCAGGCAGGTTGGCGAAGGCCTTGGCGTGGAGCGGTGCGATCTTGCCGCAGCCGATAATGCCGGTCCGGACGACTCCCTTTGGGGCAGCAGCGGTCATGGCTACGCGGTTCCTTTGCTCTCGGCGGCGGTCGGCCGAATGGGCTCGACGACGGTCCGGCTCGGGTCCGGTAGGAGAGACGATTGAGGTACTCCGCCGCCCATGCGGCGCCGTTCAGACCCGGGCAGAGGGGATCTTCGTTCTCGATCGCCACGATCCCGTCGTAGCCGACATCGCGCAACGCGGAAAACACCTCGGCCCACGGAACCGAGCCAAGGCCGGGTAGGCGGTAGCGCCACCAGTCGTTGCCGAGAATGCCCTGGCGAGCCAGACGGGCCGGCATCACCTCGCAGTCCTTGCCGTCGACGTGGTAGATGCGCTCACCGAACTCGCGGATGATGTCGCCCTGGTTGGGAATGTGGAGCCAGACGAGGTGAGACGGGTCGAAGCTCAGGCCGAGCGCCTTTGACGGGACGGCTTCGAACATCTTCTCCCACATAAACGGAGAGTGGGCAATGTTGCCTTCGGGTCCGCCGCGGCCTGCGGTTTCGAAGGCGATCCTGATTCCCTTGCTCTCGGCGTACTCCGCGATTGGGCCATAGACCTCTGTGAAGATCGCAATGTTATCGGCGATCTTGTTGGACGAGTGCTTCCCGCCGACGCCGGGAAGGCCAGAGAAGTGCATGCCAAACGACGAGCCAGCAAAGGTGACGACCGTATCCAGGCCGAGGACCTGGGCGGCGTCGATTGTCTGGCGCATCAGTGCATTGCGGGAGGCGCGTAAATCGGGATCCGCTGAAAGCAGATTGACCATCGGGGCGAGCGAGACAATCTTGACGCCGGAGTCCCCGAGGGCCTCTTCAACGATGCCTGGTCCATCGTTGACGATTGCGTCGAGATCCAGGTGGCCGCCGTACGATGCGCCGCCGATCTTGGGATAGCCGGGGCCAACGTTGACCTCCAGCGCGTAGATCCCGTGGGCGGCGCACCACTTCACCAGATCGGAGAACGGAATTGGTTCCAGACCGACAAGCGTTGAAACTCCGATTTGCACGCGCGAGCCCTCCGACTGCCGACGACGCGTTGACGACGGCGCGCATCATACGGCAGCCAGCCGGGTTTCGGGGCGACCCCGTCAGTCGTTGCGAACGTCGGCGCGGAGCGGCGTCCAGACTGATATCTCGCGTGGACGGGACAAGAGTTCGGGGAGCGCATCGTGGTAGGCCTGGCGATACGTCCGGCTGAGCTGGTTCGTCAGGACGTCGTCGTGGTCCTCCCAGGTTTCCAACAGCATGAACCGATGCTGGTTCTCCGGGTCCTCCTGCAAGGCCGCGTGATGAAACATCGGCTCATCCCGCATGGCGTCGAGCACGCCGTTGAGCAACGTGAGGAATCGCTCCCGCTGTTCAGGAACAACATCGAAGTGAATGAGATAGGTCACGGCCATCGTTGGGTCTCCTCTCTGGCAAGAACACCATGTGGGTGTCGTCTCACCATCCACAACGATAGCGGGCAAACGGCGACAAGCCATTACCTGTCAGGTCATGTCGAGAACTACCCGTGGAACCTGGGCTACAGCGCTCGTCGAAACGGTTGACCACTACCCCCCGATCTAGTTCCAATCCCGGAGGGACGTCCGGCACTCGTCCCAGCGTGGGACACGCCTCGTCATGACTTCCTTGACGACGGTGGGACGCATCAGTGGCCGACCGCGCGGCCAGATCACCCCGTTGCAAACGCGGGCGCCAGCGTGAAGAGCGGGGCTTGCGCCTCATTCTCGTCGGTCCCTTGGCGGCGCGGTCGGGCGGCCGGCGGCATGGGTGCTCCCAGGGCAGGTGGAGGCCGAGGCGGGCGCTCGGCGCAGCAACGCGGGGATGGTCGCGTTTCCAGCCCTCCGGTGCCGGCCTGTCAACTCCGGCGTCGGCCGCCGATCCAACCACCGTGTGCCCCGGACGTCGTGACGAGGCCCGTTGTCGTCATGAGGCCGGATCGCCGCCTGGGTACCCGTTGACAACCGGCCGCCGCTGTCGTCGAATACGGCAACCGGTTGGCGCCTCGGCATTGCGAGCCCGAATCCGATGCGCGCGGGGGGCGAGGGTGGGGAGGGACGCTGGGATGGACGAACGGCGGGGGGAGGTCACGACGAACGACGTCGTCCGCCTGCGGTACGTCGAGGCGGGGGCCGGCCGGCCCCTGGTCCTGGTCCACGGCTGGTCGCAGGCGGCGGCGCTGTTCCGCCAACAGCTCGCCGGGCTCGCCGATGGCTACCGGGTGATCGCCTACGACCAGCGCGGCCACGGCGAGTCGGACAAGCCCGCCTTCGGCTACCGGATCGCCCGGTTGGCCAAGGACCTGAACGAGTTCCTGACCGCCCTCGACCTGCACGGGGTGGCGGCGTTGGGCCACTCGATGGGCTGCTCGGTACTCTGGTGCTACTGGGACCTCTTTGGCGCCGAGCGCCTGGCCAAGCTCATCCTGGTCGACCAGCCGCCGTTCCTGACCGACAACCCTGCCTGGTCCCCGGCCGAACGGGAGGCCGCAGGAGCGACGACCTCGGCCGAGGAGCGGATCGCCGCACACAATCGTTTGGCCGCCTCCACCGGCGAGGAGCCGATCCGTGAACGCATCGAGCGAATGACGACGAGCGGTTTCGACCCGGCCGTCAAGGCGTGGATCGTCGCGCACAACCTGAAGATGCCGCGGAGCGCGGCGGCGGAGCTGTACCTGAACCACGGCGCTCAGGACTGGCGGGATGTCATCCCCCGGATCACGCTGCCGACGCTGGTGGTCGGCGGCCGGGCCAGCCCGATCCCGTGGCGCTCCCAGGCCTGGATCCACCAGCAGATCCCGGGCTCGCGCCTGGAAGTCTTCGAGGAAGACGAAGGCGGCGGCCACTTCCCATTCGTCGAGAACCCGACCAAGTTCAACCGCCTGGTCGCCGACTTTCTCGGCTAGACGGCGAGTGCGGGAGAAACGGCACCGGTGCCACGGGCGCAGCGCGCACCTAGCCGATCATTTGCTCCAACGCCGGCCACAGATCGGCCACCGATGCGGCCCGCGGGCGGCAACCAACCTCTGGCGAAGTGTGCATGGGAGTCCCCATCGGCATGGGAAACGCGGATATCCTCTTTGTCGAGCGCTCTAGAGGACGCGCTCGAACAGCTCTCGGATGCCGCCGATGAGTCCAGGGTTGTCCGGCGGCGAGATTCCGCCTGACCAGACGTACCCGGTGACCGTCGTCTCGCCCTGGTCGAACCGCACCGGCCACCAGTCCATGCCTTCGGCCGATACTGCCTCACCGGTGAGTTCGAGTTCGGCGCCATCGACCAGAACCGCAATCGCGGTGGCGGAGGTGCCTGGATCGTCACGAACCAGCAGTTCATCGACAACTACCTGGGCATCGGCGCCGGCTTCGAGACGTTGCTCCCGGCCAAGCAACCCGTCGGGGCCATCCTGGGACAGGATGCCGAGGGCCAGGAGGAGATTCGCCAGGGCAACCGCGGCGGTCAGACGCCAGAGGCCGCCACGGAGCCAGCCGGTGCGGCGTACCACCCGGCCCCCGAAACGATAGACCTGCGAACGGAGCGGCCGGCGGCCATCGGCGTGGACCACAGTGCGGGATTGGGCCGGTTGGGACAGTCGGGTTGAAGGCGGCACATGGCGGGGTTTCTCGGCGGGCGCTCCCCACGGCACTTCCTCCAGGCCGATTGGCGCAGCCTTCGAACCACGAACCGCGCCCATCGAATCGACCGCACCCCGGAAGATGTTGGCGAACGAGACCGCTCCGGCAAACCGCTCGGTCGGTTCCTTCGCAAGGGCCCAAAGGACCACTTCATCGATCCCGGCGGTCAGACCCAGGTCGCGGCGGGCTTTCGACGGCGGGACGGGATCGCGCTCGATATGAGCCCGGATCACGTCATTCTTTATCTCGCTCTGGCTTTCCGCCAGGAATGGCGGCTGACCGGTGAGCAACTCGTACACGACACAACCAAGGGCATAGACATCGGCGGTGCAGTCGACCGGCTCGCCGGCAGCCTGCTCTGGCGAGAGGTAGGCAGCGGTGCCGAAGGTGGTGCCGCCTATCAGTTCCTGGGTGCTACCTGCAGGTTGGGCAAGGCCGAAATCGATCAGCTTGACCAGACCGTCCGGAGTGAGCAGCAGATTTTGCGGCTTGATGTCGAGGTGGACCAGCTTGCGATCGTGGACGTGATCAAGCGCTGAAGCAATCTGGTCAAGAAGATCGGCGACTTCGGCGGGTGGCAGGGCGCCACGGTCACCGACCACGTCCTTGAGAGATCGACCTGGGACAAACTCCAGCACCGCCCAGGGTGCCTCGCCCTCGTCAAGCAGATCGTAAACCTTGGCGATGTTGGGGTGATCGAGGAAGGCCATCCGCCGGATCTCCTGGCGGAATCTGGCCCGTGTTTCCGGGTTGTCGCGGTACTCGGCGCGTAGGGCCTTCAGGGCGACATCGCGGCGGGTCTTCAAGTCCCGGCCGCGATAGACCATGGCCATGCCTCCCTGGCCGAGAGGCGCCTGGAGATCGACGACGTAGCGCCGGGCGATGGTGACGCTGGCGCCATCGCCGGCAGGATCGACCGGCCGGTCGGGATTCTCGGGCTGCTCTGGACGGTTGGACGTGACAAGTTGCATCGCCGGGACTCCGCCCCTCCTGACCACACGCTGGTCGAGCCTGCGGGGCACCGGACGCGAGAGCGACTGTATCGGACCAGAGTACCAAAGAGCGGCGTTCGGCGTTCGGCGTGCGGCCTGCGGCGTCCGGGACCTAGTGCGGACAATGGGCGGGGCTATACTGGCGAAGATTCCGGAACGCCGGACGCCGGACGCCGTTTATGGTCCGTGGATGATTTGCTCGTCGGAGGCTCCGTTTCGATGGTCGCTCGTCCCAGAGGTATTCGCCGGCCCGTCGTTCCCCCCGAAATTGCCGATCGGCTGCCGCCTGGACAATTCCTCACCCAGCGCTGGCCGATCCTCCACTACGGGGATGTGCCTCCGTTTGACCCGGATCTGTGGGATTTTCGGGTCTACGGAATGGTGAAGCGGTCACTTCGCCTTTCTTGGGATGCGTTCTCCCAGTTGCCGACAGTCGAGATCACCGGGGACATGCATTGCGTCACCCGGTGGAGCAAGCTCGACAACCGGTGGGGCGGTGTCCGCGCCCGGGATGTGCTTGAGCAGGCCGGGCTGACCGATGAAGCGGCATTCGTCGTCCTTCAGTGCGAGCGTGGGTACACCGCAAACCTTCCGCTCGACGTTGTCATGGGCGACGAGGTGCTCTTTGCCACCACCCACGACGGGGAGCCACTCAGCCCGGAACACGGCTTTCCGGTGCGCGCGGTGGTGCCCGAAAAATACGCATGGAAGAGCGCAAAGTGGTTGCGGGCAGTCGAAGTACTCCCCGAGGACCGGCTTGGCTTCTGGGAGAACTACGGCTACCACTCCAACGCAGACCCATTTAAGGAGGAGCGGTTCGCGGACGATCGCGAAGTCGGTGATCCGCGGCAGCGCTTGCCGTAGACGGTGGCGCCGTCTGGCCTCGCCCGGGGCCGAGAGGCTTAGCGCTGACCCGGCGACAGCCCTTGGCTCTGGGACCGGCCGCATGTCGCCGCCTTTCAGGGGGCGGATTAGCCCGGGGTCTTCCGCCCCGGGCGCCGACCGGACGGCGTCCGTCTGGCCCCGGGCGACGCCAAGGACTGGCGCCACCGTCTTGGCCTTGAGCGACGCAACACGGCGCCCCGAATCGGCCCCGGACGACGCCGGGCGTCGCCTCAGAACACTCATCCGATGGCCTTTGATCGATGCTGCATGCTGCTGCGTGGCCACCCGTAAATAGCGAGACCAATGGAGGCACGGACGGAGAATTCGCAGTGCGTAGCAGTGCGCCCTATCCACCCGATCCGCCACCCGTCGCGCCGGGTACCGTCTGGCTAAACGGGTGCAATGCGGCATCGACCTGCTCGCGGGTCAGGCCGGGGGTCTCGTAGCAAAGCTCGCGGACGGTGCGACCGGTGGCGTACGAGGTCTTGGCGATCTTGGCGGCCGCGTCGTAACCGATCAGCGGATTGAGGGCCGTGGCCATCGCGATACTCCCCTCGATGTACCCCTCGCACTTCGCCTCGTTGGCTTCGATCCCCTCGATACACTTGGTCCGGAATACCGCTGAGGCGTTCGCCAGCAGGCGCAGGCTTTCGAGGAGATTGCGAGCCATCATCGGCAGCATCACGTTGAGATCGAGCTGGCCCCACTGCCCGCCGATCGTCACGGCGGCACAGTTGCCGGTCACCTGGGCGCCGACCTGGATCACGGCTTCGCAGATGACGGGGTTGACCTTGCCGGGCATGATCGAGCTGCCCGGTTGGATCGCTGGCAGGATGAGTTCGCCCAGGCCAGCCTGCGGACCAGAGCCCATCAGGCGGATGTCGTTGGCGATCTTCATCAACGAGGCGGCCAGAGTCGTCAGCGCTCCGGCGGTGAAGACGTAGGCATCGCGCGCGCCCTGCGCTTCAAAGTGATTGGTCGCCTCCCGGAACTCAGTACCCGTAAGGGCGGTGAGGGCGGCCGCCACCCGTGCGCCAAACTCGGGATGGGTGTTCAGTCCGGTTCCGACGGCGGTGCCGCCGATCGCCAGTTCACGCAAACCGGGCAGCGTTGCCGCCATCCGCTCGATGCTTAGTTCGATCTGGCGGGCGTAACCCGAGAACTCCTGGCCCAGCCGGATCGGCACGGCGTCCATCAGGTGAGTCCGGCCGATCTTGACGATCTGGTCGAACTCCTTGGCCTTGGCCTCCAGGATCTCCTGCAGCCCGCGCAACGCCGGGAGCAAATCCTCTTCGATGGCCAGGACAGCGGAGACATGCAGCGCGGTTGGAATCACGTCGTTGGACGACTGACCCATGTTGACGTCGTCGTTGGCGTGGACCGCGCAGCCGAGGATCCTCGAGGCAAGGGTGGCGATCACCTCGTTCGCGTTCATGTTGGAAGAGGTGCCGGAACCAGTCTGGAAGACGTCGATCGGGAACTCGATATCGTACGTTCCGGCGGCAACGTCGGCGGCGGCGACTTCGATCGCATCCGCCCTTTCCGCCTCGAGGAGACCGAGCTCACGGTTCACCTGGGCAGCGGCCTGCTTGACCAGACCGAGCGCGTGGATCAGGCGGGCGGGCAGAGGTTCGCCAGAGATAGGGAAATTTTCGACCGCCCGTTGGGTCTGGGCGGCGTACAGCGCGGTTTTCGGGAGACGCATCTCCCCCATGGTGTCCCGTTCGATCCGGACATCCGAGTCGTCGATCGTGCTGGTCACCGGTCAGAACTCCTCGTTCCATGCGTTCGCGGAATATGCCGCATCCCGCCATATCCTCGACGTGTACGCCCCGGCTAGCCGGCTAGATCCGGGGCGGCTCGGTCGGGCGTGACGGCGGCGCGGGCCGGAGACCGATAAACAACCCGGCGCGCTGCTGCGCGGTGCGGAAGAACCATGGCGCCGCCAGCGAGACGTAGATGCGGCTTCCGAGCCCATCGATCAGCGGCTGGGGCACGGAGGTATCGCCACCGTATGCGCCGGACAGGGCCCCGGCGATGGCGCCGACCGTGTCAGCAGCCCCGCCTGCGTTCGCCGCGGCAAAGACGGCATCGGCGAAGGTGTCGGTCCGGCCGGCGGCCAGGAATCCTGCGATCACGCTCTGCGTCGCGGCCAGACCGGTGCCCACGGCGGCCAGAGACTCCGGCAGCGCTTGGTCGAGCGGAATCGACGCCGCGGCCCGCATCGCCGTCGCCATCTCTCCTTCACCCAGGAAGGCCGCCGTCTCGCTCAACCAGCGGTCCGGCGAGACCGAGCGGGCCGCGAGCATGACACCGTACGCCACCGCCGTGGTTGCGGCGATGGCGGCAGGAGCACCGTGGGTGAGCCGAGTGACCGCCTCGGCGTCCTTGCGCAGGGCATCCCCGTCAAAGCGGCCGATGGAATGGAGCAATCCGATCGGTATTCCGCGGGCGGCGACATCGCCGGTGGACGGGCCGTCGTCCGTCAATGGGACGACGAAGTCGAGCGTCGCATCCGCCCGCTCAAGGGCCGCGCGGGTATCGCCGGCGAGCCACTTGCCGGAGTCACCGTTGGCCAGGTAGAGCAGGCGAGACCCGATCGAGGCGACCGTGTCCGGGGTGAGTTTCCCCCCGTTCGTGGTCAGCGCTTCGACGATCGCCAGCGCGAACTCGGTCTCATCGGTGATCTCCCCGGCGGCGACTTCGGCGCCGTCCGGAAGGACACGCAGGTGGTAGCCATCGATAGGTCCGAGGCGCTCCGCGATACGGGCAGCGTCCCATCCCGCCACCGGCATACCCAGCGCGTCCCCGATGGCCATGCCGAGGAGTCCGCCCAGAAAGCGGTCCTCTCCGGCGCTGTTCGTTAAGTCCAGATGTGTCGAGTCCATCGCGTCCCTGCCAATCGCAAAGTCAGCATTATGTTGAGGCAAGTGTAACCGACGCACGAACCGTTCCGGCCCGCGCGGTGCCGGCGATCACCGTGATCTCGCCGCCCTTCGGGGCGCGCACGAGCCACTCCACCCGTTTACGGGCGTCGTTGTCGTACGCGGGAAAGACGCTGAACGCCTCGAACTGGCTGGCGCGGCCGTCGAGGTGGCCGAGATCTTCCTTCTCCTTGCCCATGATGCGCTCCATGCCGGCGCCAAGCTCAAGCGTGACCTCGACAGGCTTGCAGCGGGAGGTTGCCTTGTAGGCCTCGCTGCCGTTGGTGGGGAGGAAGCCGGTGTTCTCGACCAGGACGTGCACCCGGTAGAGGTCGGCCCCAAGGGACTCGGCCTCGGCTTCCAGGATTTCAATCCGGGGAGCGGCGCCCATCGCCCGGATCGTGAAACCGGCGTTCTTGCGGCACTCCTCTTCCAGCAGCGGCCCTGGCGGGTTCTGAAATGTGAACTTGAACTCCCATCCTCCTATCTCCACCTCGCCGAGCTGGGGGTGCTGGAAGGGAGTCCAGCGCTTGAACCCTGCCCCGTCGAGCTGCTGATCGAGGACTTTCAGCATGGCCAGGTCGTCGTCTTCGGTCCGCTCTTCGAACCACTTGATGAAGTCTTTGACCTCCAGGCCGGCCTGGAAGGGAAGGCTCCACAGCTCGGTGGCAAACGAATAGAGACCGAGCTGCTCGTACGTCCAGTCGGTCAAGGAGCCCATGATCGGGATTTTCTTGTCGTAGGCAAAATCTTGGAAGATCGAGACGCAGCGGTAGCCGGTTTCTTCCGTTCCCAGCTCGCCTAACGTTTTGAAGATACGGACGTCGGGCTTGGGCAGATCGTCGTCGGTGCGCAGCGAAGACGGCCGCAGAATCACCCCTGAAAACGTGTGGTAATGCTGCGAGCCGTGGATGTTCGGGTGGGCGATCAGAAAGTCGGCCAGGGCGCGGGTTTCCGGCTCGGACAGGGGATATGCCCCGGCGCCATTCTGCTTCCAATCTGGACCCCATTGCACCGGGAAATTGCGATTGTTGTCCAGTCCCCAGAGGGGCGGTGCGACCGTGACGGAGCCACCGTCGTAGTTCTTAATGGTCCCTTCGGGGTAGACGAAGTAGTAATCGCCGCCGGTCTCGTCCGGGCCGCGTTTGACCAGGAGGCGATCGTCCTTGGCCGAGACTTTCCAGGGGCCGTTCGGGCTCTTGATTCGCATCTGGGTGATCCAGCCGTCGCCATCCAGGTCCTCGCGCTGGACGCCGTCTTTCGGCTCCGGCTCGGGCCAGGGCCGCATCGACGAGCGCATCTGGTTGGGGGAGGAGAGGTAGACCTCTGCGCCATCAACGCCGATCCGGGGGACGACGTACAGGGTTGTCTGGTCGAGCAGGCGAGTGATGCGGTCGTCGGTGCCGTACCCGCTGAGGAGCTGGTGCATGGTAAAGAGGGCGACGGCGGAGCCGGTCACCTCGCCGGCGTGGATATTGGCATCGACAAAATAGGCGGGCTTCTCGTCGTGCGGGCCGGTTTCTTTATTGGTAAGGATCACCACCCAGATGTCGCGACCTTCGTACGACTGCCCGATCGATTCAACGCTTACCAGGGAGGAATGTGCCGATTCCCAATTGCGAAGCAATTCGGTGAGCTCGGCGTATCGGTAATAGCGATCCGGGCGAAACTCGGCCGACTGTGCGACGTAGCGTTCCGGACCACTGGATACGGGGGCAATCGCCATGGAGATAGGCTCGCATTTCCCTGATGACGACCGCGAATACGCACGGATCGCGGCCGGACGGTCGTCGTGAATCCGGCCACCTGACCGCACTCTACCAAAGTCGGCTAATGCCAGGGAGGGCGGGGGGCACAGCAGGAGGCCCAATGGTCTTTATGGAGGATGGAGAAAACCAGGAAACATTTGGTGGTGAGAACGGCAATCCCCGCTAACCACAACGAAATCGCAGGCATTCCCACGAGGATCGGCGGACAAAACGCTTGCGACACCGCCATTTCGGTGCTACGCTGGCACATCGGCGCCGGACATCCCGGACTTGGGCAGGTGTGGCGTCGAACGGCGGACGTTTGGTACCAGTCTGGATCCAAGAACGGAGAACTCGGCGTGGCGACAGGTACGGTTAAGTGGTTCAGACCCTGAAAAGGGTTTCGGTTTTATCGCACAGGATGACGGCGGAGCAGATCTCTTCGTTCACCGTTCGGCAGTCGGCTTCGCCGGTCTCAACGATGGTGACAAGGTCGAGTACGAAATCGGTTACGGCCCTAAGGGTGAGAACGCAACCGATGTAACGGTGACCGAGCCCAGCAACAACCCGCCGCGGCCGCGGCGCGATGCAGGCGGATACGGCGGCGGTGGCGGTGGCGGTGGCGGCGCCAGTCGGGGCTTCGGCGCCGGTGTGGACGTCGAGAGCCTCCCGATCGCGACCGGCACGGTCAAGCGCTACGATCCTGAGAAGGGCTTCGGCTTCATCGCTCAGGATGCGGGCGGCGACGATGTCTTCGTGCACCGCTCCGCGGTCGGCTACGAAGGCCTCAACCCGGGCGATCGCGTTGAGTTCCGCCTCGGCATGGGCCCCAAGGGCGCCCGCGCGGAGCAGGTGAAGATCACCGAGCGCGGCTCTTCCGACGACTACGGCTATGCCTCGTCGGAATCGACCCGCTGGTAGGTTAGACCGACCAGCACGATCACCTGATCTGCTGGGGTCGACACAACTCGCGATTATCACGGCGACGCCGGAGGCATTCCTCCGGCGTCGCTGGCGTTTTCCTTCCCGATCAGGCCTGGACTCACGCCGGAGCGGCCCCTGCGCCTGTCCGGGGACTTGCGTCGCCGTTGCTATTGAGATACTGTCTCATTTACACATAGCGATGTGAACTCGGGAGGGGATCAAACGTGCAACGAAGGGTCTTGGGGACGGCGCTGGCGGTAGCGATGGTGGTGATGGGTCTCGTGGTGCCGAGCAACCCACCGGCCCAGGCGCAAGCCGGCGAGCCAATTCGGGTGATCGCCACGTTCAGCATTCTCGGCGACATCGTCGCCCGGGTCGGCGGCGACAGGGTCGACGTCAGCGTCCTTATCCCAAGTGGGGCGGACGCCCATGTCTTCGAGCCAACGCCGGAGGACGCCGGCAAGCTCGAAGACGCCGCGATCGTCTTTGAAAACGGACTTGGCTTCGAGCCCTGGCTCGACGAGCTGTACGAGGCGTCGGCCTCAAACGCGGCCCGAGTTGTGGTGACCGAGGGCATCACGCCGCGCGCCATTGGCGACGGAGAAGCCGAGCATGACGAGGAGGAGCACGAAGAGGGCGACGAGCACGGGGAGTTCGACCCGCACGTGTGGCACGATGTCCAGAACGTCATCACCGAGGTCGAGGCGATCCGCGTTGCGCTTGGTGCCGCCGATCCTGCCAATGCCGGCGTCTACGACGCCAACGCGGCCGCGTACACGGCCGAGCTCCAGGAGTTGGATGCCTCCATTGTCAGCCAGGTCGCGACGCTGCCGGAGGAGCGGAGACGGCTTGTTACATCGCACGATACCTTCGGATACTTCGCCGCCCGCTACGGATTCGAGATCGTAGGGACCGCACTGGGCGTGTTCTCGACAGAGGGCGGCGACCCGTCGGCGCAGGATATCAACGAATTGATCGAGGAGATCCAGGACGCTGAGGTTCCGGCGATCTTCGCCGAGAACGTCTCGAATCCGGCCCTGATGGAGAGCATCGCTGATGAAGCAGGGGTCACATTGGCGCCGACCCTCTATACCGACGCCCTGGGAGAGCCCGGTAGCCCCGGCGAGTCCTACCTGGGCATGATCCGCTACAACGTCGACACGATCGTCGGATCGCTCAGTGCCTGATGGGGCACTCCCTCGATCCTGAGGGCGAAGGCGTCATCCGGTTTCCCCCGTTTCCTGGAGTGGCGCCTTCAGTCCGCACTCATCCCCTAGCCCGGATTCTTCATGGGCGCCGTGGGAACGGCGGCGCCGTGTTGGTGTCGCCCGGCGCCGATGCGGGGCGCCGTCTTGGCCCCGCCCGGGCTGAAGACCCCGGGCTGAGCCAGATAACCCGGCTGAAGCCGGCTGCCGCCCGTCTCGAACGGCGGAGAGATCCGATCCAAGTCCGGCTGTTCCAGCCCCCTTCAGGGGGGTTATCTTGCTCAGCCCGGGGTCTTTAGCCCCGGGCGTAGCCTGCACGGCGCCGCCGTTCCCACGCGGTACCCGTGAATAATCCAGGCTAGGCGCCGACGATTGGTGCTCACGCTGGATAGGGGACTTCGAGCCCTCTACTACGGGCGAACGTCCCGTTAAGGCATTCTTATAGACGCGCCAAGTCTTATGGAAGGATTCCGGAAGGTCGCGGTCGTAGTTTATGCATGTCACCGGCGGAACCGCTCACAGTCGCGAGCGGTCCCTGGACGATCGGGCACATAGTGGGCAACTGGCCCAGCTACGACCGCTCCCCTGAGGGGGGAAGCGGCAGAATCCCCTCTGGAGGACAGAACCGTGGAAACCTTGAAGTCGCGAGTTGAAACATTGGGTCGTGGACTGTCGCTGGTAGCCGGATACGCACTTGTGGCCGGGTTTCTGAGCATCGTGCTGTCGATTTCGGCGATGGCGGACGGTGAGGCATACGGCTTCACCCGTGCCGCGATTGGCATCGTCGGGATCGCGGCCGGTCTCCTGGTGCTGTCCGGTAAGGACCTGGGCATCGACGGGTGGCAGGCGCTGGTACTCTGGGCCGCGCTGCAGACGCCGGTCTACGCCGACGAAAAGGGTGGGAACTACTTCCGGCAGGTGTTCGACGTCCCGGCCGCGGCGTCGTCCTCGACGACGATCAACGGCGTGATGACGGAATACAGCCAGATCGGGATCAACCTCGTCGGAGTCGCCCTGCTGATCATCGTCTTCCGTCTGCGGGAGCGTTGGAACCGCAGCCAGCGCGCGACGGCACGTGCAATCGCCGCGGCCTAAGCCCTGGAACGCTCTGGTTTAGCCTGGATGATTCCCGGGTACCGCGTGGGACCGGCGGCGCCGTGCCCTATGTCGCTCGGGGCCGATGCGGGGCGCCGCCCGGCCTCGCCCGGGGCTGAAGACCCCGGGCTGACCCCGATAACCCCCCTGAAGGGGGCTGCAACGCCGGGGCTCTGGTCGGATCCTTCCGCCTGTCGAACTGGGTGGCAGCCGGCTTCAGCCGGGTTATCTGGCTCAGCCCGGGGTCTTCAGCCCCGGGCGACGCCAACACGGCGCCGCCGGTCCCACGGCGCCCATGATTAATCCGGCTTAGGCCAGTTGCACGTCAACGTGGGCACGGTCAACCGAACCTGAAGAACGCGAAGAGGCGGTGCCGGGGTTATCCGGCGCCGCCTCTTCCATGTTGCTACATTCAACATCCAGGTATTCGTCAGTCACTCGCCGTCCAACCCATCTCGCCAGCCAACCTGAAACCGGGCACAGAGCGGACGACCGGTTTGCGGAGATTTCGCTAGGTGACTTCGCAAGGTGTGGATATCTTGGCCATGTATGCGGTTTCTCTCGAGCCACCTCAAGCGCCTTGCCCCGAATCTGCGCTACCTCGGGATCGACGTGCGGATCGCCACCTCGCGCGACGACAACAGGCGGGTGATCACTCGCACATTACTTGCGGGGAACATCGGCGCGCACGAGCGTCCGGACTGTAACGGATCGCGTGCAGGCGATCTCGCCAGCGCGGCCACGACCTCCTCTAGGCGTTGCCGAGATATGGCGACTGGCTGCGGTCCGGGTGGCACCGCCGCGGGAGCGTCGGTGCGCCGTGCGGGTCCCGTTCAGGCGCCGCTCACATGCCGACGGACCGTCCGGCCGAATCGCTACCTCGTCGCGGCCGGCTCCCAACTCCAGCCCTCGCCGGCCCGCGCCACCCGACCGAGGCCCGGGAAGGGGAAGTGGTAGCAGAGCACCAGCGCCCGCTCATCGGCCGCCCGGTCGAACAGGCGCCGCCGGGTCGCCACCACCTGCACCGGGTCGTAGTCGAAGGCCGCCACCCAGTCCGGGTGCGCGAGCTGGAACGGGTCGAGGGCGACGTCCACCAGATGGAGGAGGAGCGCCTCGCCCGAGGCGATGGCCAGCGCCATATGGCCCGGCGTGTGGCCCGGCGCGGACAGCGCGGTGATACCCGGGACGATCTCTGTCTCCCGGTCGATGAGGTCGACCCGATCCCGCAGCGGCGGCAGGTTGGTCCGCGCCCACTGACGGAGCAGGCCCTTAAGGTGGTCGTCCACGTTGAGCTCGGCCAGGCTCGGGTCCGCGGTCCAGTAATCCCATTCGGACCGCCACATGGCGAAGCGGGCGTTGGGGAAGGCGACCGCCCCGTCCGCGTCGAGGTTGCCGCCGATGTGGTCGGCATGGCCGTGGGTGAGGACGACGGTGTCGATCTCGCTCGGGTCGATGCCGGCCGCGCGCAGGTGCTCCCGCAGCCTGCCGGTGGTGTCGGGCAGGCCCGACGGGAGCGGCCCCATGCCGGTGTCGACGAGGACCCGATGCTGCCCGGTGTCCACCACCAGGCAGGTGTACGGAGTGACGATCACGTCGGCCGGGCGGCCGTACGCGGCGAGTTCCTCAACGACGCGCGCGGGCGGGACGTTGGCGGCGAAGCTGGGGGGCGGGTAGGGAAAGGTGCCGTCGGCGACGGCGGTGCAGGCGAACGAACCGACGGCGAAGCGATGGCTCTCAGCGTTCATCGTCGTTGCCTTCCGGTCAGGCGGGCCGCACGTCAAGCGGCCGCCCCGAACCCAGCGGCCGCGTAGTCCCAGGCGCGTGCCCGCTCCGGCAGCATCCTCGGCCCGAGCCCTGAAGGACCAGGGCCGGACGAGGATGCAGAACGGGTCGACAGCGGCCGACGGCTACGCCCCGGCGCGCTCCATCGCGCGCTCGATCGCGCTCGGGAACCGCGTCTGGAAATCGAGGATACCGACCCACTCCGGCCGGATGAAGACGCGCGCCATCTGTGGGCAGATCGGGCCGAGGTTGTCCAGCCAGGCCTGCCCTTGCTCCTCCCCCATGACCCGCTTGGACATGGACGCGTACTCCGGCGCAATCCCCTCGACGATGTCGACCCGAGCCGTGCCGCGGATCTGGAGGACCTGGTACGGCATCGCGTCGCTGTCGATCGTCAGGGCCACCTTCGCCCCGTCCCGCAGCGCCTTCATCTTCGGCGCGTCCGGCGGCGTCCCCAGCACGACGTCCGTGCCGGTCCAGTGGAACCCGATGGGGATCACGCGTGGCGTGCCATCCGGCCAGACGTAGGCCAGCCGCGCCGGGATGGTGGATTGCAGCAGCCGCTGCGCCACCGGGTCTTCGAGCAGGCTCAAGTCTCCCTGTCGCGTCGGCATGGTGACCTCCTTGGCCGTCGTGCGGGGCCGCCACGCTGCATCCGCCGCGCCGCGCCCGGTCCAGCCAGGGGTACACCAACTATTCCGCCTCGGCGCCCCGTAGGCGGCCAGCGCGCACCAGCGAACCGTCCCGCTCGGGCATTATACGGACGAAGAGGGGGCGGCGCTCTGTCGCCGCCCCCTCGTCTCCGCTTACCGACTCCAACCGGGGGAAGTGCCCCGCCCCGCGGACCCGCCCGCCGCGCCCGGTTGGCAGATCGCCTCGGCCGGGAAGCAGACGCGCTCTGAGGGGACGCCGCCGCAGCACATGTCCGAGGTGACGTCGACGCAGACCCCGCCCTCGCCGCACTCGGCGCTCGTCGCGCACGGCGGGGCGTCGCAGTTGGCGAACTCGCCGCTGACGCACGCCCCGTCACCCTCGACCGAGCTCACGCAGAAGCAGCCGGTGGCGCACGTCCCGCCCAAACAGCCGGACGACGCGTCGCAGACCGCCGGCGGCCCGCACTGTCCGGTCTCGAAGTCGCAGAAGGTGCCCGCCTCGCAGCAGACGGCGCCCTCCGGCCCGAAGCACGGCTCCGTCCCCTCCGCGCAGCAGATCCCCTCGCCGAAGACGCAGAACGTCCCCTCGGGACAGCAGGCGAAGGCCACCGGGCCGAACGGACCCTCCTCCACACAGACCCGATCGAAGTTGCCGCCGCAGTCGCGGCAGGCCTTCATGCACGCGTTCTTCTGCTGGCCTTTCAGGCTGGCGCAACCGACCGTGCAGGCCTTGTCCTTGGGCGCGGCGCCCGCCCGACGGCCGGCGGTCGCCCCGACCGCCGCTGCCGCGGCGCCGGCCAGGGAACGCAGGACCCGACGCCGGGTCGCCCCGGCCGCGAGATACTTGGTCAACCGGTCGAATCGTTCGCCATCCATCGCGCAAGCCCTCCTCGTCCGCGTGACACACCGATCGGCGGACCCGTGACCGGGCAGGTTCGCAGCCGTCGAGCCCTGGGCCCTCTCGAACCCACTCTACACCCGAAAGATGCGGGCGCAAACCTGTACGGACTCGGACACTTAGGCTATCCACCGCCAACTCGACAGATATTCTTTACTTATCGATCACCATATTCACTTCCTGAGGATCAGATTTTCGGTGCGTTGCGGACGGGCATGGCGGTGGACGCGCCACGTTGGCACTCCGCCGCCTGCGTCTCACCCTCCTCCGTTCATCGAACGCGGACGCTCGTCGGCCCCCATGGCATGCAACCGGATCGGCGCGCACGCTCCGAATCTGGGTTCCATAAAGAGTGCGATGGGGAATCTGCAATCAGCCACCTCCTAGCCACACCGCCACCTAAAGCTCTGCCCCCACACCCCACCAGGCAGTGGGGCTGGCGTCATCGATCGCGATACCCGAGCCGTCATCACCCCTTTACCGGCAAGCGGCCAGGCCGACGTGCGAAACGGTCCTCCTGCCTCGTCGTCACGGCAATCGACTACGCCGAACCGGTCCCAAGCGCACTCGCGGCCGTCGACCCGTCGCCGACCGAAGCGCCAGCAAGATTGCGGCGATTGCGTCGGCCACGCTCCTGGCCGCCGCGAATGCCCAGGCGGATTGCGGAGCGCTGCTGCCCGAACCCGGCCCCGCATTGGGCGCCGTACCGACGCCTACAGCCGCCAGGAAGTAAGAGGCGACGACGTCGCCCTTTGCCGGCACTAAGCGGTCGCGCAGACGTTGTTGGCCGCTGATCGCCCAGCTCGTGCTCAGTCCCGCAGGGACTTCCGTCACTCAGGGATGGTTCAAAACCGGCCACGGTCGCTTGACGGTCTCCGGACCCCCTGACTTACGCGTTCTCCCCCTTCCCCCCGCAGCGGGGGGAAGGGGGGCCGGGGGGGTTAGGGGGCCGCTCCGGCGCGACCAGAACCGTCAAGTCCATTTGAACCATCCCTCAGCCCGGGACTTCGAGTCCCGGGCGGCCGGGAGCCGCGGCCACTGACTCCTGGTGATCCGCTTAGCGCGCTCGTCGGAACGGTTGGCCGGGTGTCCCCGGCCGCCCGGGGCTCACGCGGCCAACCGTTCCGGCGAGCGCGCTAGCGGCGACGGCGGCCAAGGGTTTCGGTGAGCGCACGAGGAATATCGACGAGGTGGGACCGGGCAACTGGTCTGGTTCGATGTAGACGGTGATCGACGTGTCGTCAGTGTCGATCACATCGACTTCGACCAGATTCTCAACCTCGACGTTGGACTCAACTTCAGAGAAGACATACGTGGATTCTTCGACCTCGACAGTGGGCGGCAACCCGGCCGGCGGCGTCGGCGAGGCGGTCGGGCCAGGCGTGACGGTCGGAGCAGATGTCGAGGTCGGCTCATCTGGTGGTGACCTCGCAGGGACTCGAACCCTGAACCCTCGGGTTAAAAGCCCGCTGCTCTGCCATTGAGCTACGAGGTCGCGGCGCCGCCGCGCACAGAATCGTACCTTCCCAGCGCCGGTGCTGCCACCGGTTCCGGGTCGGATGCCGCTGGCAGCACACTCCGGACCAATGGCTCTGTGGGCCATACTTCGCCCAGGTTATCCTGCTGTCCGTCCCCAAGAGGGCCAACAGAGCAATGTATTTGGAGTACGACGTGGAATTGCTGCGTGGGTGAATGGGAGACGAGGCTGGCGTTCGGGGCGGTGGCCGCGATCTTCATTGCCGGAGCGGCCTACCGGCGGCGAGCGCTCTCGGCCGACGGCACGGTGGCGGCCTGGCTCGTCGGAACAGTCGTGGTCGCCGCCGGCGGATGGTGGTGGGGGCTGCTCTTGGTGGTGTTCTTCGCCTCCTCCACCCTGCTCGGCCGGATTGGGCCCCGCCGCGACGATGGCGAACGCGGCATCCGAGGACGACGACGGGACGCGGTGCAGGTCGGCGCCAACGGCGGGCTGGCCGCGCTCCTGGCGGCCCTGGCGGTGGCCGGTAACCGCGAGATCCTGTTCGTCGCCTTCGCCGGCGCGATTGCCGCGGCGACGGCGGATACCTGGGCGACCGAGATCGGCAGATTCAGCAAGGTCGCTCCGCGCTCGGTGGTGACCGGCTTAGAGCTCGAACCGGGGGCCTCGGGAGGAATCACGCCAATTGGGACGCTGGGTGCGCTCGGGGGAGCCGTCCTGATCGGGATCCTGGCAGCCATCGGGGTTGGCTTCGGTTGGGCGCCCGCCGATGTCCCTGCCCTCACCATGGTCGCCATCGTGTCCGGCGCGGGCTTCAGCGCCGCGCTGGTCGATAGTGTCCTCGGCGCGACCATCCAGGCCGTCTATCGCTGTCCCCGGTGCAAGGTAGAGACCGAGGCCCCTGTTCACCGGTGCGGCTGGGAAACGGTTCTGATGCGGGGAATGCCGGCGATGACCAACGACATGGTGAACCTGATCGCGACACTGGCCGGGGCTGCCCTTGCGACGGCTTCGGGATGGGCCGCATAGGTGATGAGACCGCTACCGCCCGATTCCTTTTTCAGTTTGCTTCCTAGAAGGTCGGGTTTTGAGTTGCGCCATATCGCTTGATGTGATTAATGATCTTTACTATTCAACATGTATCGGCGGTTTATCACTCCATGTACTCGGTACTTTACTCGTCGTATCGTACTTTCATCAGCATGCCGCTGGGCCGGTGATCCGCTACACTGGGATCGGAAGCCTCTGGCCCACCACAAATGGTCAATGGCGGTTGACCGTCCAATCGACGCGACCGTTATGTCGCCCCGTGAATCATTACCAGTCGACAGCGTGCACTGGCGCACGTCGCCATTGATGTACCGCTCATCCAACGACGGGTGATATTCGTATACGTGGTTAGCCCGCCGATGGGCGAAACCGACCAACCCCGCTCACGCGTTCCACACGCATAAGCGCTCCGCTCTCCCGCCGGCCTCGGCCGCAAGGAGACCTCATCATGACGACCTCCGACACCCCACCGTCCTAGGCTCTGCATTGGCCGGACTACCGCCGGCTAGGCACAGCACGTGCATCTACATCGACGCGTGGTTTCCCTCTCTTGAAGGGCACAGGTCCCGATCGTACTCCGTCGATGGACGGCCACCTTCCACACCAAGCCACATGACCGCCTGAGGTCGCCGGCCTTCACCCCTACCCCAGATCCCGAAATGCCGGCCACCTCTCGCCCGAGGCCGAAAGGCCATATTCTCAACTATCCCGGGAAAGGCGTAGATCCATGGGAATCGACCTCCGTCAACGACTTGAAGCGCTCCGCGCCGAAGAACAACGCCTCGCCTGGACCGGGACGTTCGCCGACTACTTCGACCTGGTGCGGGAGAACCCCCGACTCGGTCGTCTGGCGCACGCGCGGGTGTTCGACATGATCGCCGCGGCCGGCATCGAGACCAACGAGATCGGCGAGCACTCCTATAAATTCTTCGAGGGCGAGATCTTCGGGATCGAACCGGCCCTCGATCAACTGGTCGAGTATTTCCACTCTGCCGCCCAACGCCTTGAAGTGCGCAAGCGGATCTTGCTCCTGATGGGTCCGGTCGGCGGCGGCAAATCGACCATCGTCAGCATGCTGAAACGTGGGCTCGAGCGCTACACCCGCACGGAGGACGGCGCGATCTACGCGATCGCGGGTTGCCCGATGCACGAAGAGCCCCTCCACCTGATTCCGCACGAGCTGCGGGCGGAGATCGAGCGGGAGTACGGGATCTACATCGAGGGAGAGCTCTGCCCGAAGTGCCGCTGGGATCTCGACCACACGTACGGCGGCCGGGCCGAGGATGTCCCGGTCGAGCGGATCGCCTTCTCGGAGAAGGGGCGGCGCGGCATCGGGACCTTCACTCCTTCGGACCCGAAGTCGCAGGACATCTCCGAACTGGTCGGCGGCATCGATCTGTCGACGATCGGCGAGGTGGGAACCGAAAGCGACCCCCGCGCCTACCGGTTCGACGGCGAGCTCAACATCGCCAACCGGGGCATGATGGAGTTCATCGAGATCCTCAAGGTCGATGAGCGCTTTCTCTACGTCCTCCTGACGCTCTCGCAAGAGCAGAACATCAAGACCGGGCGCTTCTCCCTGATCTATGCCGACGAAGTGGTCGTCTCCCACACCAACGAGCACGAGTACCGGGCGTTCGCCGGCAACCGAAAGAGCGAAGCCCTGCAGGACCGGATCATTCTCGTGAAGGTCCCGTACAACCTGCGGGTGAGCGACGAAGTCCGCATCTACGAGAAGTTGTTGAGACAGAGTGCCCGCAAGGATATCCACCTTGCCCCGCACACCCTGGAAACCGCCGCCACCTTCGCCGTGCTCTCCCGGCTCGAGGAGAGCAAGAAGGCGAACATGACCCCGATGAAGAAACTCAAGCTCTACGACGGGCAGTCGGTCGAGGGTTTCACGACCAAGGACCTGCGCGAGCTGAAGGCCGAATCGGACCGGGAAGGGATGGACGGCATCTCCCCTCGCTACGTGATCAACCGAATCTCGGCGGCGCTCGTCAAGGACGGCGTGACCTGCATCAATGCCCTCGACACGCTCCGGGCGCTGCGCGACGGCCTGGGTCAGAACACCAGCATCGGCCAGGAGCGGCACGAGCACCTGCTCAACCTGATCGGAGAGGCGCGGCGCGAGTACGACGAGGCGGCCAAACGCGAGGTGCAACGGGCATTCGTCTACGCCTTCGAAGAGTCGGCGAAAACGATGCTGGACAACTACCTCGACAACGTCGAAGCCTACTGCAACCGGACGAAGCTCAAAGACCCGATCACCGACGAAGAGCTGGAGCCGGACGAGAAGCTCATGCGGGCCATCGAGGAACAGATCGGGATCACGGAACCGGGCAAACGCGGCTTCCGGGAAGAGATCCTGATCCGGATCTCTTCCCTGGCGCGGCGGGGACAGACCTTCTCGTACGACTCGCATGAGCGCCTGAAGGAGGCGATCGAGAAAAAGCTGTTTGCCGACCTGCGCGATGTGGTCAAAATCACGACGAGCGCCAAGACGCCCGACCCCGATCAACTCCGGCGCTCCAACGAAGTCATCGACCGTCTTGTCAGCGACCAGGGTTACTGCCCCGTTTGCGCGAACGAACTGCTCCGGTACATCGGGTCGCTTCTCAACAGATAAGGGGGACAGCCCTGCGGGCTGAGGGGGAGAGGGGGAGAAGCCCTCGTCCCCTCCCCCTCTCCCCCTCACGGCATCAGCCGTGTCCCCTCAAGGCTTTAGCCTTGTCCCTCACCATCGGAGTCCACCATGGCCCTAGACCGACAACGCTACCAGCCCCCGGTGGCCACCGGTGCCAGCCTGAACCACGCCGATTGGACCTTGCACCGGAAGGGCGCCCAGGACCAGGCGAGGCACCAACGCAAGGTGCGCGATGCCCTTCGCCAGAACTTGGCCGACATCGTCAGTGAACAGGCGATCATCACCACCGACGGTAAGAAGGTGGTGAAGGTTCCTATTCGCAGCCTGGAGGAATACCGATTCCGCTACGGTGATCGTGAGGACGGCGGAGTCGGGACCGGCGACGGCAATTCCAAGGTCGGAGACGTGCTCGGGCAATCCCAATCGGGCCGAGGGAAGGGGCCAGGTCGCGGTCCGGAAGCGGGCTCCGACCCGGGCTTCGATTACTTCGAGGCCGAGGTCTCGATCGACGAAATCGCCGGCCTGGTCTTCGAGGATCTCGGTCTCCCGAACCTGCAGCCGAAAAAGGCGCAGGAACTGGAAGAGGAGACGATCCGATTCACCGACATTCGCAAATCAGGGCCGTTCTCCAACCTCGATAAGCGGCGGACCATCCGGGAGAACATCAAGCGCAACGCCCTCCAGGGAACGCCGCGCTTCGGCCGCATCTCCAGCGACGATCTCCGCTTCAAGTCGTGGGACCGGACGGTACGGCGTGAGGCGAGCGCCGTGGTCCTGGCAATGATGGACGTCTCCGGCTCGATGGGGACCTTCGAGAAGTACGTTTCCCGAGCGTTCTACTTTTGGATGGTTCGCTTTCTGCGGACGAAGTACGACCGCGTCGAAATCGTCTTCATCGCCCACCACACGGAAGCAAAGGAAGTCACCGAAGAGGAATTCTTCACCCGCGGCGAGAGCGGCGGCACGAAAGCCAGCTCCGCCTATCAGTGTGCGCTCGACCTTGTGACCAGGCGCTATCCGCCCCAGAACTGGAACATTTACCCGTTCCATTTCTCCGATGGCGACAACTGGCCGTCGGACAATGAGATCTGCCAGAAACTCGCCGCCGAACTCGTCGACTGCTCAAGTCAGGTCGGGTACGGCGAGATCCGGCAACGCCGCTACGCCGGGCAAAGCACCTTGATGCACGCCTTCGACGCCGTCGATGACCCCCGCTTCGTGCGAGTGACGATTGCCGACCGAGCCGATGTCTATCCGGCGCTGCGCACGTTCTTTGGCCCCGAAGCACGGGAGGCGAGAACATGACCGCCCCCCACCGGATGGCAATCGACCGGGCGCTCGCCGAGGCAACCGAGCGCATCTGGGAGCAGGCGACCGAGATTGGGTTGAAGCCGTTCGCGACCCACTTCGAGATCGTGCCTTCAACGATCATCTACGAGGTGGGGTCATACCTCATGCCGGGGCGGTTCTCCCACTGGTCTCACGGCAAGATGTATCACGTCCAGAAGATGATGTACGACTACGGCCTGAGCAAGATCTACGAACTGGTCGTCAACAC
The DNA here is from genome assembly GCA_963724285.1 of uncultured Chloroflexia bacterium. Classification (GTDB taxonomy): domain Bacteria; phylum Chloroflexota; class Chloroflexia; order Thermomicrobiales; family UBA6265; genus CAVRUD01. The sequence goes on from CAVRUD010000032.1 coordinate 404,867, forward strand.
CGATCCTTGCTGGGCGTTCTTGTTGGACTCCAATTCACTGGTGCAGAACAAACTGGTGATCGCCCACGTGCTGGGCCACAGCGACTTTTTTGCCAACAATGCCTACTTCGCCACCACCTCCCGGCGGATGCTGGACACCGTGACGCTCAACGCGGACCGCCTGCGGCGGTATGAGTATGAGCACGGTCAGGATGCAGTTGAATCGGTACTCGACGCCTGCCTTGCGATCCAGATGCATGTCACCCCGTATGCCGTCGACGATCCCTCGGCGCGCTCGGACGCTCAAAAGGACGGCCAGGACCTTCAAGCACACGCCCTGACCGGACCGTATGACGATCTTTGGCAGCTCGATGCCGCCCCCGATGGGCCGCCGACGGCATTCAGGGACGGGACCGGTCCGGACCGTGGTGATCGGGATCTCCTCCGGTTCATTGCCGCGCACGCGCCATTACTCAAGGACTGGGAGCGCGACGCGGTACAGATCGTCCGGGGCGAAAGCCTGTACTTTGTCCCTCAAATGCAGACCAAGATCGCCAATGAGGGCTGGGCAACCCTGTCGCACGCGACCATCCTGCGCCGGCTGGACCTTGAAACGAGTGAGTACCTTGAGTTTGCCGACCTCCACGCCGGGGTGATTCAGCCATCGCCACGGCAGATCAATCCCTACCACCTTGGTTTCGGCATGCTGCGCGAGCTGAACCGGCGGTACGGCGGGAACGATGTCGAGATCGCCGACGAGTTGTTCCACATTCGGGAGACCCAATCCGACCTCTCCCTGGTCCGCAATTACCTCGACGAGGAGATGGTCGAGTCGCTTGACCTTTATCTCTACGGTCCCGAAGCGGACAAGATCGTCGTAACGGAGAAGCGCTGGGAGCCGGTTCGGGATCGCCTGCTCCAAGACCTGACCGGGTACGGCGTCCCGATCATCGTCGCCGAGGACGGCGATTTCGAAGGGCGGCGTGAGCTGTATCTCCGGCACGAGTGGACAGGGCGTCCCCTCGATCTGGTCTACGGCCGCAAGACACTCGAGCACATCTACCGGCTGTGGGGACGCAAGGTCTGGTTGGAGACTGAGACGAAAGGCGGCGCCACGGAAATTCTGTCCTTCGAGCCGAAGCAGGGGCATACCTCAGCCAAACAAGCATGACACGCGATCTGGAACATGGGGACGCGCCGCATGGTTGAGGAATCTCTACTCGCTAATGCGTCTACACGCTAGAGCGTTGCACGAAAAGGTTGGAGCCGCGTCCCCGCCGCCTGGGGTCGACGCGGGGCGCCGTCTCCCCGTCGCCCGGGGCTACAGACCCCGGGCTGAGCCAGATAACCCCCCTGAAGGGGGCTGCCGTCGGAGCGGTGATCGGAGCTCTCCGACTGTCGAGACCGGTGGTCAGCCGGCTTCAGCCGGGTTATCGGGGTCAGCCCGGGGTCTTTAGCCCCGGGCGAGGCCTGGACGGCACCCCGCATCGACCCTGGGCGTCGCTGCGGCGAGGCGCCCGAACTGGCCCCAGGCGACGGGGACACGGCGTTCCGTTTGCCCCGCCGTATGCCCCACGCAACGCAGAGTCCGCGAAGGGTTCCGCACCGACGCGCAAGTGGCCGACCATCTCAGAAAAACGGATCGGGCGGGAGGACAACCTCCCGCCCGGCTTCGTGATATCGAACGTAGGAACGGTTCTACGAGTGGCGGCTATAGCGAACGGCGAAGACCGTCGCGAGGAGCGCCATCACCGCGGCGCCGAACAGGGCAATCAAGAGCGCCATCTGCTGGCCGGCGAAGTCCGAATTCGACGTACCAGTCGACGGGAGCTGAGTCACCGTCAGATTCTGGTCGCTCGGGCCGGAAACCGGCAACGTGACGGTGCCGCCCGGATTACTGGGGATCGGGTTGCCGCCCGGCACCTCGCCGATCGGACCGCCCGGGTTGCTTGCCAGCTTCGTGCAGGCGAAGACCTGGCTCTGGATGAACTGCCCGTTGGAAACCTGGACACCGCCGAGGGCACTTTGGCTACCGACGAAGACAGCGCAGGTTTCGGCATTACCAGCCCCGCGAATCTGGTACGTGCCGCTGGCAACATCCAAGAAGGTGGCAAAGCCGTTGCCATCGGTCGTCGCTTCTCTAGCGATCTCGCCCTCGGCGCTCACCAGCTGGACCTGAGCGCCACCGACCGGGTTGTTACAGGCGCTCGCCCAGAACGAGGCGTTATTCGGATCCTCAGACGGACTGACTGGGGCAGAGCAGGCATTGAACTGGACAGTAATCGTACCAGGACGCTGGAGGCGCTCAACCAACACCCAGGTGGTCGCACCGGCCGCGATCGTGACATCGGCCCCAGCGCCATCCCCACCGGTGAGATCCTTGAACGCGTAGGTGCCGGTCGGCAGCGTGAACGTTACCGCACCATCATTGTCGATACCGCTGAACGGCTCGCCGTCATTCAACTGGAACGTTCCGCCTTCAGCCTTACAGCCGGCTCGCGGAGCCGGTTCAGCCGAAGAAACCGTGACCACGGTCGTATCGGTCTCGCCCGGACACGCGAACCGCCGAATGCTGATGGAGCCTTCGGTGCTCGGATCGGCCCGGATGTAATCGGTGGCGATGACGGTCGAGACCTCGTCGGCCACGACCTCAATCGGGAGCGACTGTCCAGACGCGACGTGCGTCACCGTGTAGGAGCCGACCGGGAGCTCGCCGCGCCAATTGCCGTTCGCATCAGTCCGCTTGATGCCTTCCACGGCGGCAGCGGCAATCGTGTCGGCCTCGTTGATGGTGACCTGGAATTCGGCTCCAGCAACACCCCGGCAGCTTTCAGTCGCGGCAGCCCGGAGGGAGGCCGGCTCGATGTACGTGAGTTCGGTCCGGGTCTCGCCACTCGTGGGGCACTGGCCTTGAGAGAGCTGAACGCGGCCAACGACCACAGGCGGGATGGGGGCAGCGTTCGTCCCGACATGCACCAGCGTGACAGCCGCGCCGGCAGCGGCCGTGACGGTCGAGGTTGGGCGAACGGCCTCGTAGCCTGCTGTGACCGACGAGAGATCTTCGGTGATGGTGACGACCTCACCGTCGAGGGCGCCAACCTGAGCCAGGCCGCCGCCGTTTGTGGTGAAGGTGCCGAGGGAGACGGCGCCAACAGTCGCCTCGAACTTGAGACCGCTCGCCACAGTGCAACCGGCCGGAACGACGCCCGGGACGACCGTGCCAGGTGCGGTGGCGCAATTCACCGCCAGGACCGAAACACTGACCGCCGCCGGCTCATCGGCCGCTACGACCGCGGCTTTGACTTCTTCCGCTTCTTCGGTTGCGGCGGGGGCTGCCGCCGGGGTCTCTCCAGCCGGATCGCTACCGCCGCTCGCCGGTGCTTCCGGAGAGGCGGGAGAAGCGGGCTCAGCCGCTGGTTCCTCGGATGGAGCGGGGGATTCGGACGGGGCTGGCGAGGCAGCCGGCTCCTCGACCGGAGCCTGGAACTCTGGCTCTGGCGAAGGGTCAACCGGAGCCGGGGCTGGGGACTCCGCCGCGGGCGGCGGAGGCGCCGGCTCCTCAGATGGGGCCTGCTCCTCGACGACCGCTGGAGCGGGCTCGGACGCCTGCTCGGCTGCCGGAGGCGCTGTTTCCTCCTGCGCATAGCCGGCGAAAGGCAATCCGCCAATGGCCAAGAACAGCGCCGCAAGCACCGCGACGAGCTTGAGGCGGATGGCGAGTCGGGTCATGGTCCCCCTCCCCGGCTGGTCTCTACGCACAGTTCGCGAGACCAGGAACCGGTCGTTGCAATCCTGCTTCAGTGCGTGAACGCCTGCGGAGCATCGAACGTTTCGAGCTCGTGATCCGCCGCGTCGGCCGGTGAGAACGCGTTCCGGCCAGGACTTCCTGAGCAGCTATTCAATGCTTGTCGAAGCAACATTCGCAGGCGCCCTCCACCCTGCGAACCAAAACTCCGGCAATGGCAAGACCCAATGCGTGGTTTCCTGCTGATCCTATCAGTTACAGCGACTGCGATCAAGCAAAAACGGCGTCATTCCGCGAGTTTCACCAATTCTGATACGCAACGAACGGCATGCCGGAATATTTGCCGCAATAGGCGGTCCTGGAACGGCCAGTCATAGAGCCGAAACGTCTCTCAGTGGCGGTAGTCTGGCAAAACCGATGGTGGAACTGTCTGACCTCGACGCAGTGAACGAGCAGCTAGGGCGCGTTGCGCAAACCTTGGCGCCGTGTCCTTGTCGCCCGGGGCCGCGGCGCGACGCCAACCATTTCGCTGAGCGCCCTAGACCCGGCTATCCCACCGTCGCAGTCCGACGAGCCCGAACCGCGCAAAGCGCAAAAATACGAGGGGCCGGTGGCTGCGACGTCGCAGCCACCGGCCCCTCGCGTCTCCGTCTACGGGGTCGGTCCCGGCTCGCCGGCCGGAAAGGTGGTCGCCGCGGGCGGAGTCGGCGACGTTGCGTTACGCAGGCTGACATCTCCGCCGTCGCCACCCTGGCCATTGCCGGTGGTGCTCGGTCCGCCGTTGCCGGCGACGCCTGCCACACCACCGATGCCGCCCGCTGCGCTACCGGTCGAGACTTGGCCACCGATGCCGCCAACTGCTTCACCAGCGGACGCATCGCCGCTGTCGGCGCTGCCGCCGAGCCCACCGGAGTTCTGGACGGACCGCGTAACACCGCCGGTCGTGTTGCCCAGAGTTGCCGGTCCACCGGTCACGGCACCCGCGACCGCGTTTCCGCCGATCGAGTTGCCAGTCGTCGCGGGGCCGCCGGTCGATGGAAGGGCGACACTCGGGTCGTTTCCGACGGAGCCAGAGGCATCTCCAGACGATGCGCCGGTAGAGGCATCTCCTCCGACCGTCTCGATCGAGAGCGTTGTTCCACACGTTGCCGATCCACCTGGGCCGCTGCCGGCATCCCCAGCTACTGCCGGGCAGCCCGTCGTGGTTGCGACGGCGGGACCGCCATTCGCCGGATCGGTCGTCGCGGGTCCGGCGGTGATCGGGGCGCCGGTTGCGGTCGAAGTCGCGACTCCGCCGATGCTGCCTCCGCCGTTCGCCGGGCCGCTTCCGAGCGACGGGCCACCGTTCGCCGGTGCGGATACCGCGGGCCCACCGGCCGCTCCACCTTCTGGGACAAAGGTATCGCCGCCGGTAGCGATGCTGTCGACGTCGCCGCCTGCGCCAGCGTTCGCCGGACCGCCGATGCCATCGCCGGCCAGGCCAGCGCCGCCGGTCGCTTCCGCATCGCCGGATGCAGCCGGGCTACCGCCACCTCCGTTACCACCCGGACCGGCGGGACCGCCCAACGCGGGACCGGAATCGCCGTCACCGCCCGGACCGGCAACGGCTTCGACTTCGCGATCGTTTCCGCCGGCCCGGACTACGCTGACCGCACTGGCGCTGCCGCCACGGCCGCCGGTGGCTGTGCCGCTGGTGGCGCTGCCACCAATGCCGCCAGCGGCGCCATTTGCCGAGGATCCGCCAGTTGCGCTTCCGGAAATCGCACCACCACCGTTGCCGCCGGTTCCGATGCCGCCGGTACCGGAGCCCGCGGTCGCGTCGCCGCCGTTGCCGCCAGTGTTGCCGGCGCCATCGGTGAATCCGCCGGTGACGACACCGGTCGTGGCCGAACCACCGATCGCGTTGCCGGATGCCGCCTCGCCACCCAGTGAAGCTCCGGCGGCGGCGGTACCACTGGTCCCCTTCCCGCCGGTCGTTGTGCCGTTGCTGGTCGTGCCCTGGGCGGTTCCACCGGTGGCTGTCGCCAACCCCTGGCCGCCTATGACGTCGGTCGAGATCGTCGGACCGGCGGTGGCGGTACCACCGTCGCTGCCGTTCTCAATCCCACCGGCCGAACCATCGCCGGCCAGCGCGGTCGATCCGGTTGTGGTCGAGGTCGCCGATCCGCCGGTAACCGTCGACGTGGAAGCGTCTCCGCCGTTGTTGGATCCACCGGTTGCGGTGACCGTCGCGGTGCCTCCGGTGCCGACACCAGAGGTTGCCGCTCCACCGGTCCCGGAACCTCCGCCGTTGGCGACACCTGATGTGGCACTGCCACCGGTAGCGGCGGCATTTGTCGTGTTGCCGCCGGTGGTGTTGCCGCTCGCGTTGCCGCCGGCGCCGGACTGGGCCGACCCGCCCTGACCGTTACCGCCGTCACCGTCGCCGCCGTTCGTCGTCGCGTTCCCGGCGACGCCGTTTCCACCCGTGCCGCCACTGCCGCCGGTGCCACCGGCCCCGGCATTAGCGCTGCCGGACGCGCCCGTGCCGCCGTCCCCAGGCAGGGCAATACTGACGGTCTCGCATTCGCAACGGGAGTTGGTCGCAACCGCGCTGGCACTGCCGCCGTTGCCGCCCGCGGCAGCTCCGGACGTCGCCGCCGAGCCGACTCCGCCGGCGCCGCCGGCGCTCCCAACGCTACCGGTACCGATCCCGCCGACGGCCACGCCGCCAGATCCGCCGATACCGGCCGCGGCGACTCCCGCCCCGCCAACGGCAAGTCCACCATCGCCACCGCTGTTCTCGCCGCCGAAGACGTTTCCAAATCCAGTAACGCCGGCCGTGGCGTCGCCGCCATCGGTGAGGCCGCTGGTGCCGTTGCCCGCATCAGAGGTCCCGCCAGTCGCGGAACCGGAGGTGCCGTCGCCGCCAATGCCCGCGGCGCCGGACGAGTTACCACCAAGCGCATCGCCGCCGGACGCCGTCGCCGTCGCCGAACCTCCGGTCGTACCAACGTTGGTCGTGATGCCCGCCGTGGCAGACCCGCCGTTGCCGCCACTCGTGGCGTCTCCGCCCGCGGCGCCATCGCCTCCGGACGCGGGCCGGGCCGCAACATCGGCGTCAACTGCTCCGCCGGTCACCACGCCATTTGTCGCGGATCCGCCCGACGTCGAGCGGCCGACGGTTGTGATCGTCGATGTCCCACCGGTTGCCACACCGGAGGTCCCGGCTCCGCCGGCCGCGCTCGAGCCGCCGTTGCCGGTACCGGACGTTGCCGCACCGCCGGTCGCGTTCCCGCCGGTCGTGTTCGATGGGTTCGCCAGGGAGCCGGTATCGCCAGAGCCGCTTCCGCCGTTTCCACCGACGACGACTCCACCAACAGCGTCCCCTGCCTGGCCATTGCCGCCGTTGGCAATCGTGTTTCCGCCGGAGCCTGAGCCGCCGTCACCTCCAGCGCCGCCGGTGCTTCCGGCGCCACCGTTGGCGACGCCGCTGATGCCGTTGCCACCATCACCGCCGACCGCTGAGGAAATCGCGGCGCTGGACGTCTCGTTGCCGTAGGAGACGGTCGCGCGGGCGAGGGTATTGCCACCCTGGCCGCCCGTGGACTGTCCCGATGTCGCCTGGCCAGCGGCGCCGGACGCGCCGCCATTGCCGCCGTCGACACCGTTGCCCGCACCGCTGCTGGCAAATCCACCATTGCCACCGGTTCCGTCGGCCGCCAGGCCTTCGCCGCCAATGGCTGCGCCACCCGCGCCGCCGCTGTTGCTTCCGCCGAAGACCGCGCCGCCGATCGTCGCCCCGCCAGCGGCATTGCCACCACTAGCCGCGCCGCCGGTGCCGGCACCGGAGAGCGAGTTGCCGCCGGTCGCGTTGCCCGCGACGGCATTTCCACCGGTGTTAGAGCCGCCCGGCAGACCAACGACATCGCCTGACGCGTTGCCGCCGGTGGCGGTGCTGGTTGCGCTACCGCCAATATTGCTGTCGTTTGCGACCCGACCGAGCGAGGCAGCGCCACCGGCGCCGCCATCACCGGCCATATCGCCGCCGTCGCCGCCATCGCCGCCCGTCGCCGGTCCGCCGGTCGTCGTCAACGGATCACCGTCGGTACCGGCCGCACCGCCGGTGGTGGAGTTCGCCGAAGCGGCTCCACCGCTGCTTCCGGTGCCTGTGACGGCCTGGGTCACCGCGCCGCCGTTGGCTGCGCCGGTGGTGGCCGCTCCTCCGCCACCCGCCGAGCCACCCACGCCAGCACCTGCCGTTGCCGCGCCGCCTGTAGTCGCTCCACCGGTGGTCACGCCGCTGAGCGTGTTACCCGAGGCCGAGCCGCCATTGCCACCGTTCGAGTTGCCACCAGTTGCGTCTCCGCCATTGCCGGCGGCGTTTTCGCCGCCGACGGTAAGGGCCCCTGCGGTTGTCCCACCGACCGCGGCTCCACCGGTGGCATCGCCACCCGTGCCGCTTCCGGCGGTACTCTCTCCGCCATCGGCGGTCAGGCCAATCGCCGCGCCTCCGCGGTTGCCAGAAGCTCCGGTTCCCTGCCCGGACACATTGCCGGTCGCGCTTCCACCGATTGCCGAGATCGTGGCGTCGCCACCGGCGTTGCCATTCGACGTCGCACCGCCCACCGCCGCCGACCCACCGGCGCCGCCCTGAGCATCGAGGAGGCCGCCATTGCCGCCATTACCGCCGGTGGCCAAGCTAAACGCAGCGCCCTCAAGAGGATCGACCCCAACCGCGACATCGCCGCCGGTGGTCGTGGCAACGGCAGCCGAGCCGCCGGTATTGGTGCCACCAGTGATGTTCGCCGTGACCGATCCACCCGTCGCGGCGCCGTTCTGGGCCGCACCACCGGCCGCGGAAGACCCGCCAGTGGCGGCCCCGCCGGTCGCGGCACCACCGGAGCGATTGCCGCTCGCCGTCGCGCCTCCGGTCGTATTGCCAGATGCGTTACCACCGTCGCCGGCGTTGGCGCCGGTCCCGCCGGCATTGACATCATCACCACCGGTGCCATTCCCGGCATTCGCGACCGACGCTCCACCGGTGCCGGCGCCTCCGTTTCCGCCGCTGCCGAACTCACCGGTGTTGTCGCCGGCATCGCCGCCCGTCGCCGCTCCAGACGTCGCGCTGCCGCCGATGCCGCCGGATGCCGCCGTCGTCAGGTTGCACTGGCACTGATTGTCGAGCGTGGTCGCGACGGAATCTCCGCCGCTTCCGCCGGTCGCGCTTCCGGATGTTGCGGCTGCGCCGCTAGCGCCGCTGCCGGCATCACCGCCGTCGCCGCCGAGTGAAGAGCCAGCACTCGCGCTGCCACCGGCGCCACCGAATCCGGTGCCCCCCGCCCCAACGGCGCCCGCGGTCGAACCGCCGGCGCCACCGACGTTCTCACCGCCAAAGGTGTTACCGCCGACCGTCCCGCCGCCGCCACTGGCGGCCCCGCCGGTTGCGTCGCCGCCGGATGCCGAACCGGCGGCGGTATTGCCGCCCAGGCTGTAGCCGCCCGCGGAGTTGCCGCCGAGGTTGTTGCTGCCGGAGACGTTCCCGATCACCGCTCCAGAGCGGAGCGTGACCGTCGCATCTCCGCCGAGATTGCTGGATGCCGAGGAATCGCTGGTCACAGTCGCGGAACCACCGGCGCCGCCGGTGGCTGCGATGCCGTCGCCGCCGTCACCACCGGCCCCACCGATCGCGGAGGCGCCGCCAAGCGAGACCAAGACCGATCCGGCCGTCACCGCGCCCGATTGGGCTGCTGTCGAGCCACCGGTCGAATTGGTTCCACCGGTTACGCTCTGGCTGACGGCACCGCCGGTAGCGGCACCACCCTGTCCGATCCCACCCGTACCCGAGGTACCACCGGTCGCGCCGCCGCCGATCGCGGCACCACCATTGGCGCTTCCGCCGGTCGTGCTGCCGCCCGCGGTATTGCCGGCACTTGAACCGCCGTTGCCGCCGCTGGCATTGCCGCTGCCGCCAGCGCCGCCGACGCCATCGCCACCGGACGCGGTTGCCGAGCCGCCGGTGGAATCGCCGCCGATACCGGCGGTGCCGCCGTCGCCGCCGTCGCCGCCGGATGCGGCACCGGTGGAAGCGGTGCCGCCATTCCCCGCCGCCGATGTTGCGGTATGTGCGGATCCTCCACCTATATCGCCTTCGGATGTGGCCACGGCATCTCCACCGTCGCCGCTCCGGGCATTGCCACTGCTGGCGGCGGCTCCTGCGCCGCCGTTGCCCGCATCGCCACCATCACCGGCGATCGCGGTCCCGCCTCCGGCCTGGCCACCGTTGCCGCCAACGCCGTTGCCGCCAACGCCATCGCCGGCAACGCCGGCACCGCCGGCGCCGCCATCGTTCGAGCCGCCTTCGACGTTGCCGCCGGTGGTGGCGCTGCTTGTAGCGGCGCCACTTATCGCTGTGCCGCCGATCGCAGCGCCGCCGGTGGAATCACCGCCGACGCCGTGTCCGCCGACTCCACTGCCACCCTGGGCGATGCCGCCGGAGACATTGCCGGTAAGCGCGCCACCGGTGACAGTCTGCGAGGCAGACCCACCGACATTTCCGGTGCTCGTCGTATCCGCGGCCGTCGCGAAGCCGCCCGGGCCACCTGCGGCGTCCGTGTCACTACCACCGACACCGCCACTGCTCGCAACGGCCGACCCACCGGTGACCGATTGATCCACGGAAGCGGCGGACGTCACGCCCGTGTTGAGATTACCGCCGTCGTTGGTGCTGCCGGTGATCGATCCGGTCACCGCACCTCCGGTGCCGATCCCGCCAGTACCCAAACCACCTGCCGCACTGCCACCGCCGGTCGCGCCGCCGCCGACCGCGCCGCCGCTTGTGGCGGCTCCGCCGATGGTGGCACCGCTCGAGGTATCGCCGGAAACGTTGCCGCCGTTGCCACCGTTGCCAATGCCACCGTCGCCGTCGCCGCCGGTACCCGCGCCGCCACGAGTCGTCGCGCTGCCGGCGGTTGCATCTCCGGCTGACCCGGCTGTGCCCGCGGCCCCACCGTTGCCACCGATCGCGGCGCCGGATGTCGCCGCGCTGCCGCTGCCACCCGTGGCGTTCGAGATGACGACGCAATCACAGGTCGAGTTCGTTGATTCGGCGGTCGCCGTACCGGCGGCTCCACCGCGAGCATCACCGGAGTCGCCGCGCCCGCCAGATCCACCGGAACCGCCGGCGCCGCCGTTTCCAGCGACCGCCCCACCAGCGGCGGACGTGCCGCCAGAACCGCCGGTACCGATACCGCCGATCCCATCGCCACCCACGCCTTCGCCGCCGTTTCCGGCGTCGTTGTCGCCACCTGACGTCGTTCCACCGCCGGTCAGGCCGCTCGTCGCGTTGCCGGAGGTCGCGGCTCCACCGATCGCGGATCCGGCACGCGAATCGCCGCCAAGGCCATTGCCGCCGGAGCTACCGCCGCCGGTGTAGTCGCCCGACGTTACGGATCCGGTTGCGCCCGCGCCAACCGCAGACACCGTTGCCGACCCACCGATCGAGCCGGCTCCGGTCGTCGTGCCAGACGATGACGTCCCGCCGGCTCCACCGTCGGAATCGGTACCTGCGCCGTTCGCGCCGCCGTCCCCGGCAACAACCGATGAGCCGAAGACTTCACTTGAAACGGACCCGCCGCTGGCTCCAGCGTTGGTCACGCCCTGACCGGCATTCGAGCCTCCGGAAACCGTGAGCGTGGCATCGCCACCATTACCCGCACCGCCCGCGGCGTTGCCACCGGTCGCCGCGACTCCTCCCGTCGCAGCGCCACCCTGCGCTACTCCCGACCTGGCTGCGCCGCCGGTGACATTGCCACCGGTCGTGTCGCCGGTCGCGGTTCCGCCATTTCCACCGGCGGCGTCACCGCCGGCGCCAAGACCGCCGGCGCCAGAACCGCCATTGGCATCGGCGGTGTCACCGATTGCGACGCCGCCCTGGGTGCCCCCAGAACCGGACGCACCGTTGCCGCCGGTTGCGGCGCCGCTGTTTGCGGTGCCTCCCGCGCCGCCCTGCGCAGTCGCATCAGCCCGGATAGCTGCAACCGACGCCCCGCCGGCGGTGCCGCCGATGGCGGTGCCGCTATCGCCCGTGCCGCCGTTGCCGCCGTTGCCGCCCCGGCCACCGTTGCCGCCGGTTGCGGCTCCGCCGGAGGAATTGCCGCCGCTACCGCCATTGCCCGCGCCGCCAATGCCAGCCCCACCGCTGCCGTCGCCGCCCGCGCCGCCATCATTCCGACCGCCAACGGTTGCGCCGCCGGTCGTCGCGCCACTGGAGGCCGAGCCCGAGGTAGCGGCACCGCCGGTGCCATCGCCAGAAACAGCGTGTCCCGCGGTCGCGTCACCGCCGTTGCCGGCGCGGCCGGTCGTCGCGCCACTGCTGACATCGCCTAGTGCATCTCCAGCGTCGGCGGTTATATCCGCCGCGCCGCCGGTATGGCCACCACCGGTGACAGACTCGCTGGAAGCGGCGCCACCGGCGCCACCCGCGCCGCCGACACCGGCCCCGCCGGCTCCACCGGAGCCAGCCGTGACGGCATTGCCGCTGACCGTGCTGGAGACATTGCCTCCAGCCGCTACGGTGCTGTTCGTCGCGGATCCGCCCGAGTTCGTGCTGCCTGTCGTCGTGCCGGAGGCGTCGCCACCGGAACCGTCGCCGCCCGTGGCGATCCCACCTGCGCCCGCTCCCGCGCCGGTCCCGTTCCCCGCGACGGCATTACCGGAGATCGCTGCGCCGCCGGACGTGTTACCGCCGGTGGTATCGCCGCCACCGGAGCCGCCATTTCCACCGATGCCGTCGCCGCCGATGCCGCCGCCGCCGGAACCGTCGCCGCCGGTCGCGTTCGCGGCCCCTGCGGTGCCGTCGCCACCGTTCGCGCCCGCGCCGCCATTTCCGGCCGATCCGCCGGTTGCGGCGCCGCTGGTGCCCGAACCGCCATTGCCGCCGTTGGACTCGGCGTCGACGGCAAAACCGCCATTGGTGCTGGCGTTGGTCGAGGCGGCGCCAGCGGTTGCGCCACGCGTGTTGCCAGATTCGGCCCGGCCGCCATTTCCGGCTGCCCCGCCGTTACCTCCGGCACCACCGCTGCCGGCCCCGCCGATTGCGAAACCTCCGCTCCCGCCGTTTCCAGCACCGCCAAGACCTGCGCCACCGGTACCGGTGCCACCGGCGCCGCCGCTGTTCGAGCCGCCTTCGGTCGAACCACCGGTCGTCACGCCGCTGGCAGCATCGCCGGACCGGGCTGCGCCACCGATGCCTGAGCCAGCGTCGGAGTTGCCGCCGGTGGCGTCACCGCCGGTGGCGTCACCGCCGGTATTGTTCCCGCCTTCGGTATCGCCGTCGGCATTGCCACCCACAGCGTCCGCCGTTGCATTGCCGCCGGAGTTGGCCAGGGATGTCGTGCTGCCGCCAGTCGCGGCGCCACCATTGCCACCGTCATCGATGACGCCGCCGTTGCCGCCCGCGCCGCCTTGGACATCTGCCCCAGTGACATTGCTAATGACGTCGCCACCGGTTGCGCCGGCATTTGTGGCGGAACCACCGACGTTCGAGCCGCCGTTGACGACGCCGTTCGCGGTACCGCCGGTCGCACTGCCGGCCGTCGCGTTGCCGCCGGCCTGAGCGGCGCCACCTACTCCGGTGCCGCCGGTGGCCGCGCCGACCATTGCCGCGCCACCCGTGGTATATCCGCCGGTGGTATCGCCGGAGGCGTCGCCACCGCCACCACCCTGACCATTCCCACCGGTACCGTTTCCACCGATACCGTTGCCGCCATCAGTGGTCGCCGCGCCACCGGTGCCATCGCCACCAACCCCCGCGGCGCCACCGGAGCCGCCGTTGGCGCCGGTCGCCGTCCCGCTGGTCGCAGACCCTCCCTCGCCGCCAACCGCATTGGCGTTGACTGGTTGCTGCCCGCTACCACCCACGGCATTGACGGTGGCGTTGCCACCGACGCCGCCGGTCGCCGAACCGGTGACGGCTCCGCCGCCATTGCCGCCGCGGCCACCGTTGCCGCCAAGTCCGCCGGTGCCGTTCCCACCAGTCGACACGCCTCCCTGGCCGCCGGTTCCCTGGCCGCCAGTGGCGCTGCCGCCGATGCCATCGCCACCGGAGCCGGCGATGTTGTTGCCGCCGGTTGTGCTCCCGCCGGTCGTCGTACCAGAGGTGGCACTTCCCGTGACGGCGGAGCCACCGGTGCCGTCACCGGCGATCGAATGTCCACCGGTCGCGATTCCACCCCTTCCGGTACCCCCGGATTGGGCGCCGCCGACGACGTCGCCGGAGACGGAACCACCGGTCGAGGTCGAGGTGGCATCTCCTCCGCGATTGCCGAGAGATGTCGTGTCCCCGGCTATCGCGGAACCGCCGGTCCCGACAGCTCCCATGCCTGTGGCTTCACCCTCATCGCCGCCGGTGACGAAGCCTCCATCGACGGTCGACACCACATCGCCACCGCTCGCCGATCCGGACGACGCTGAGCCTGCATTGTTGATCGCGCCGTTGGTCTGGTTGGTGGCGTGACACCGACGTTGCCACCGAAGCCGTCGCCGGCTATCGCTGAACCACCGGAAGATGCGCTTCCACCTGTGGCATCGCCGCCTCTGGCATCGCCGACGGTGGCGCTACCGCCGACCGTATCCCCACCGATCGTCTCGCCGGAGGAATGACCGCCGTCCCCACCGGACGCGCTGCCGCTGGCACCGCTGCCGCCGGTACCGTCGCCGCCGAGGGCGCTCGCGTTGCCTGCGTTTCCAGCGCCGCCCGCGCCGGCAGCTCCGCCCGAACCGCCGTTGCCGCCGGCCGCGGCTCCGCTGGTGGCATCGCCGCCGTCGCCGCCTTCAAAGGTGATGCTGACCGGAGAACCGGAATCGGTCTCGGTCGCGACTCCTCCGGCGCCGTTGTCGACCGCGCCGGACGTGGCGAGACCCGCGATGCCACCGGCACCGCCGGTGCCGCCGATGCCGCCCGTCTTTGTGCCGCCGGTGGTGATTCCGCCGAATCCGCCCGTCCCGTCGCCTGCGTAGACATCGCCGGCCCGCGCCGTACCGCCGTTGCCGGCGACGTTGCCGCCGCCGATGGTGGAACCGCCGGTGGTTGCCCCGGCGGTCGCGTTACCGCCGGTCGCGCTGCCGCCTATCGCGTCACCGCCGAGCGAGTTGCCGCCGGTGGCGCCGCCACCAAAGCCATCGCCGCCGCTATCGACGCCACCGGTCGTACTGCCGGTCGCGTCGCCACCGGTAGCGGTGGAGGTACCGTCACCGCCCGTGTTGCCCTGATTAGTAACGCCGCCGGCGGTTGCGCCGCCGCCTCCTGTACCGCTTCCGTCCTCGGAAACAGGTGGGACGGTATTTTCGACGATCGTTCCGCCATCGCTGTCGCCGGTCGAGGCCGAGCCGGCATTGTTGGCGCCACCGTCGACATCACCGATGGCATCGCCACCGACGCCTGCGCCGCCGGTCGCGGCGCCGCCGTTCTGGCTGTTGCCACCAACGGCGTCCCCGCCGCCTGCACCGCCACCTGAAGCGGCGCCACCGGTCGTGTTGCCACCGGTGGATCCGCCGGTGGCCGTTCCGCCGGCGCCTGGATCTTCGCTACCCGGAACCGCGCCGCCACCGGTCTGGCCGCCGCCCTCGCCGGTAACATCGCCACCAGTGGCATCGCCGCCGGTGGCGGGATCTGCGCCGCTCCCCGGATCTCCGTTGGAGGTGCCCCCCTGGGTTTCATCGCCGGCCGAACCATCCTGGAATACGGCCGCCTGGGTTTGGCTTCCGCCGGATCCGCCGGCTAGGGCCACGGCGGGGGCGGCAAACCACCCCGTGATGAGCAGCAAAACGGCGAGCAAGCGCACATGCGCTCCGAAGCCGGTCAGCGTCACTGCCGGCCCCCTACGCTCCGGCCGGTCCAGTCCGGAGCGAGAGCCGCGCCGTTGACCCATCGACCGCGATGCAGGACGTGACATGGAGAAGCCGCTCCTCTGCTCAGAAGAGCGGTTCTGGTCGATCGCGGCCTCGCGAGCGCCGTATTGATTTGCCATCACCGATCCGGTCCTGCCATCGGGCCCTTCCCGGTCCCTACCGGCGTTCCACGCATGAGCGCCCCAAGCGCCGTGCTGGTGAGCTAGTGAGCTGTGGTTGGCCTATGCCGCCGAGCGAGATCGCGAGCTGTCCATGGGCTTCCCTCACCCGGACGTGGGGCCGCGCATCGACGCCGCTCGCCGACCGCGATTGCCGCTAACGATCCCCGACCGTGCTCCGATTTCCGAGGCGCCGATCAGCATGCATAGAATAAGCACATCGTAACAGGCCGAAACGGCTCCCACAAGCATTGTGAACCGAAACGGCCAGCAAAGATGTGCAATGCGCCAAGCGCAGGTTTTTTTCCGCAATACCTACCGCTTTTCGCGGTGATCCCAACCAAAATGCTTTCAGAACACAAGAGGTGTTTGCACGTATTACGGGGAACCTCCTGGCCCTGCGATTCGGCGATGCAAGCCGCCATCCGGACCCATGCGCGACGTTTTCTCGCGTGCCACCGCTGGCTAGATAGGTGGCAATGGGGCACCCATGGGTCTGAAGTCGAGAACCTAACCCACAACGCCTGAGGCCGCTCAGCTCGGAAAGGCATGAGCGCCGCGGTTGATGACCGCGGCGCTCTCTGCACGACATGAGCGTGATCGAGTGACTGGCCCCTAAGGGACCACAGCCGTCAATAGCTTAGAACTTCTAGCAAAACCCCTCGGCGGCGGCGGACGCCAGGTTGATGGAGGTGGCGGAATGGATCGGGTGTTTGCGGGGGCATCGGTGGCCCTGTTGCCCCGCCGCCCGGGGCTCACGGCCCGGGCTCAACGTCACAGCCTCTCCGAGGCTAACGGAGCGCACGCTCTAGCCTCGGAGAGGCTGTCACTGTGAGCCCGGGCCAACCTTGGGCCGTGAGCCCCGGGCGGCCGGGGATGGTGCGTCCCCGTTTCTTCCGCGTCGCCAAAGCCCGCGATCAATTCGTCGATGTCCATCAACCTGGCGCTGCACCGACGACATCCCTCCGGCACTGGGCCGAACGGCGCGGCGCCCGACGGCCTTGATCGGCGCTCTTAGATCGAGCGCTTGCGGAGGGAGATCCCGGCCAGCCCGACCAGGGTCACCGCCCCGGCCAGGAGCAGCCAGCCCAGCGCCAGGCCGCCGTCTTCCGTCCCCGTCCCGGTGTCCGGCAGGGCCGAGACGCTCGGCGCCACGCTCGGCGCCGCGCTCGCCGCCGGCGTCTCGCCCGGCTTGACGGGCTTGCCCGGGGTCGGGGTCTCCGTCGGGTGCACCGGGGCCACCGGGGTTTCCGTCGGGGGCACCTCCACCGGCGGGGTCGGGGTCACGCACGGGCAGGCGCTCGGCGGCGGCTCGTTGCAGCCGGTCTCGTCGCCGCTCGCCGAGCTCGCCCCCGTAGTCGCTGCCGGTGCACTCGCCGCCGATGTCGGCCCCGACCTCGCAGTCGGTGGCGTGCCCGAAGACGCTGCCGCCGACGACGCTGCCGGTGCAGTCGCCGTGGACGTCGCCGGTCACGGTGCAGCCGGTGGCGTTGCCCGGGACGTCGCCGTCGACGAAGCCGTTGACGCAGTTGCCGTCGTCGTTGATCTGGGCCAGGACGTTGGCCGCGATGCCCGCGCCCGCCGCCGAAGCGGCGAGCGGGGCCACGAAGACGCCGGCCAGGCCGGATTCCGCGGACGCGCCAGGGGCGTGCTCTTCCGCGTTGTCGAGGCAGGCGTCGAGGTCGTCGCAGGTTTCGGAGATGTCCTGACCCGTGCCGCCCGGACCACCGGTGCTATCACCGGACGTACCGGTCTGGCCAGGGCCGCCGTTGCCACCTGGGCCGCCGACACCGCCTGTAGCGAGCCCACCCGTGGCCGTTCCGGCGCCGCCGCCCAGACCATTCCCAGCGGTCGCGCCTCCAGATGCCGCCCTGCCCCCGCGGCCGCCATCGTTATCGGCCCCACGGATGAAGGTGCCGGTCGTATCGCCCGTCGAGGCGTTACCGCCGGTGGCGTTGCCGCCCGTGTTATCGCCAGCGGTTGAGCCGCCGGCCGTTGCACTGCCACCAGTCCCGTTACCGCCGGTGTTGTCGCCGCCGATGACTGGGCTGGACGCGCCACCACCAATCGCGGTGCTGGACGCTGCACCCTGGGCTGCGTCTGCGCCCGTGACACTGGTAGTCGCCGGACCGCCGTCACCACCACCGGCACCACCAGAGCCGCCGAAGGCATCTGCCGCGCCGGTTGTCGACGACACGGGACCAAGCCCGATCGCGCGCCCCGAAGTAGCAGCGCCGGCGGACGCGCCATCGTTCGAGACCGTGATGTCGACCGAGCCGCCATTGACCATCGAGCGTCGTGGCGGTTCCTCCGGTCCCGCTTCCGCCGCCGGCGCCAGCACCGCCGTTGCCGGAGCCCCCCGTCGCCGTTCCACCGACGGTCGTGCCCGCGGTCGTGTCACCGATCGCCGTGCCGCCCGCTCCGCCACTGGCGATTCCGCCGGTGCCGGTTGCGTCCGACGCGTCGCCTGTTCCGCCGATGGCGAATGCATCGCCGCCGGTCAGAACGGACCCGGCTCCGCCCGCTCCGCCTGTGCGACCGGCACCGCCGTTGGCAACGCCGGTTTCGACATGGCCCCCGGCGCCGCCTGACGCGGTGCTCGTGATCGTCTCGGTGGCGTCGACGCCGGGATCCTGGTCACCTGAGATCGCGGTAGCGGCGGCGTCTCCGCCAATGCCACCGGTCGCGGCACCAGAGTTTGCGTTGCCACCTACTCCGCCGGAGCCGCCATTCCCACCTGCGCCAGCGTCGCCATCGTCCCCGCCGTGTCCGCCGGTAGCCGTTCCACCAGCGCCGCCGTAACCGTTTCCACCAGTGCCGTTACCGGACGTAGCGCTACCGCCACGTCCGCCGTCGTTATCGCCACCAGATGTCCGAACGCCTGTCGTGTTCCCAGTGGTGGCGCTTCCGCCGGATCCGCTTCCACCAGCACCATCGCCGGCACTCGACGAACCGCCAATGGCAGACCCGGAGGAGCCAGCGCCGCCGGTGTTATCTGCGCCCGAGGTCGACGCGACGGCAGCGCCACCCGTGGCGCTGCTTGTTGCTGCGCCACTCGTCGCGTCGCCACCCGTCAGATTGGCCGTGGCAGCACCACCTGCGCCGCCATCAGCAAGGCCTCCAGGGCCGCCGTTGCCGCCAGTAGCGAAGCCGTCACCGGTCGAGCTATCGGCCGCGGCCGATGTCGCCCCACCGCTGGATGCAGTTCCACCGATGACCGCACCGGTCGAGACGCTTACATCGACACTACCGCCGGTGGCATCACCGCTCGTGGCACCACCGCCGGCACCAGCGCCGCCGCCGCTACCGGCCCCGCCGGTGCCTGCGCCGCCGTTGGCCGTACCGCCGAGGGTGGTACCGCCATCGGTGTCGCCGGTCGTCAAGCCACCGGCGCCACCGGTCGCGGTGCCACCGGTGCCGGCCCCGGAGAGCCCAAGTCCGCCGCCCGCGTCGGCCTCGCCGCCGTTGGCATTCGAACCGGTGCCGCCCGCGCCACCAGCGCCACCGGGACCGCCGTTGGTCTCACCGCTCAACGCCGCGCCACCGTTGCCGCCCGTGCTGTCCGATTCAGCGTCTGCTGCCGTGCCACCTGGATTGTCGGTGTCATCAGGATCGATATCGCCGCCGACCGCGCCAATCGCCTGGCCGAGGCCCCCGGCGCCGCCCGTCGCCGCGCCACTGACGGCATTGCCGCCCGCGCCGCCCGCGCCACCGTTACCGCCATCGCCCGCTTCTCCGTCACCGCCTTCAGCCGTGCCGGCATCGCCACCGAAGGCGGAACCGCCGTTTCCGTTGCCAGAGATAGCGCCACCGCCGCGACCGGCGTCGTTATCGGCGCCGTTGGTCCGGCCACCGGTGGTGTCACCCGTGGTCGCCGCGCCGCCCGTGCCGTTGCCACCGGTCCCGTTGCCGGCGACAGAGTTTCCAGCCGTTGCGGCCCCAGCCGTGCCGGCGCCGCCCGTGTTCAGGCCGCCCGTCGTGGTGGAAGTTGCGTTGCCGCCTGTCGACGATGTCGAAGCATTCCCGGAGGTGGCATCTCCGCCGATGATCGTCACCGACGCCGCGCCACCATCGCCACCGTCAGAGCCGGTGCCGCCGTTTCCGCCGGCTCCGCCAATCGCGGTAGCGTTTCCGGCGGTCGAAGTCGCGTCGCCGCTCGAGACGGCGATCTGGCCGGCCTGAACGCCGCCGCCGATCGCCAACGTGCTCTCGACGGTGTCTGTCGTGCTTCCGCCAGTTCCAGAGCCGCCAGTGGCGCCTCCGCCGATCGAAGGCACCCCGCCGGTACCGGTTCCCCCGGTGGCGACGCCACCGTTTGCCGTGCCGCCGCGGACCGTACCGCCGTTCGTGTCGCCGTCCGCCGAGCCTCCAGCGCCACCTGTGGCGGTTCCGCCGGAGCCGGTCGCGTCGGATGCATCACCATCGCCGCCATCAGCGAACGCGGCGCCACCGACGCCCGTCCCGCCGGCTGCGCCCGCGCCACCAATCCCACCGATTCCGCCGTTCGCTGCGCCGGAGTCCCCGGCACCACCATCGCCACCGGTGCCGGTCGCGGTCGCGTTGCCGGTCTCGCTATCCGCGGTCAGGCCTGCGCCGATCCCAGCGCCTCCCGCTCCGCCGGTCGCTGCACCGGAGTTGGCATTGCCACCATCTCCGCCGTTGCCACCGTTGCCGCCGTAACCGCCGTCGCCATCGCCGCCGTCCGAGATGCCGCCGTCACCACCGTTGCCGGTACCGCCGATTCCGGCGCCACTGACCGCGTTGCCGCCGTCGCCGCCGTCGTTCAAGCCGCCGCGGGTCCGGCCGCCAGTCGTATCGCCTGATGTCGCGCGACCACCCGTCGCGTTGCCGCCATTGCCGTCACCGGCAACGGAGTCGCCCGCCGTGGCCGCGCCAGCTGTTCCGGCCCCGCCGGAGTTGCCACCACCGCTAACGGCGTTGCTGGCATCACCGGTGGTCACCGCAGCGGATGCGGAACCAGATGTCGCCGCACCATTGGTAATGGAGCAAGTCGCCGCACCACCGTCACCGCCGGAACTTGCTGTGCCGCCAGCGCCACCCGGGCCGCCAACCGCAAACGCAGCGACCTCGGGGGGTCCGCCGAATCCATCGCAGTTACCGCCAATGGCGTTTGCGTCGCCACTGGTGGCAACCGTGGTGTTGACTGCATCGAGGCGCAGTGGCGCCACCGTTGGTCACGGTAGAGTCGACCGAGCCGCCAGTGCCAGTACCGCCCGTCGCGGCACCGCCAGCGGCGCTCGCCGCGCCTGTGCCGCTGCCAGCCGTCGCCGCACCGCCGTTCGCGCTGCCGCCTGTGGTGGCTCCGCCGGTGGTATCGCCGGAGCCGGAGCCGCCTGCTCCGCCGTTGGCGGTTCCACCGATCCCGTTTCCGCCCAGACCATTGCCGCCGTTCGCGGTAGCCGCACCGCCGGTGCCGGCTCCACCAGCCCCGCCGTTCGCGGCGCCTCCGCCCTCGCCGCCAGTCGCGGCCCCGGTCGTTCCAGCGCCGCCGGTTCCGCCGGCGGCATTTCCGGTACCGGAAACGCCATCGCCGTTGAGGACGTCATCGGCGTCGTTTCCACGGTCGCCGCCGCCCGAGACCGCGCCGGCGCCACCGCCGTTGCCGCCCGTCGCGGTGCCAGAGCTTGCGTTTCCACCGTCGCCGCCGATGCCGCCCCGGCCACCCCGGCCACCGAAGCCGTCGCCGCCGTCGGCATCGCCGCCATCTCCACCGTTGCCGTCGCCGCCGACGCCATCCCCACCGGACGCATCGCCGCCATCGCCGCCGGTGTTGTCGCCGCCGATCGTGCGCCCGCCAGTGGTGTCACCTGTCGTTGCCGCGCCACCAGTCGACGTGCCGCCAACTCCGTCACCACCGGTCGAGTCACCAGCCGTCGCCGCTCCACCGGTACCAGTGCCGCCCCTGTTGCCGTTGTTGGTCGCCGAAGCTGTCGCGTCGCCACCCGTGGCCGTGCTGGACGCGCTGCCAGACGTTTGCGCCCTCACCGCCATTGAGGACGACCGAAGCGGAGCCGCCATTCCCTCCAGTGGCCAGGATCACTCCGCCCGATCCGCCGTCTCCGCCGGTCGCCTCGGCGTCACCGACCTCGTTGGTGGCGTCGCCCGAGACAGCACCAGCAGTCGACGCGTTGCCGGCGGTCACCGGTGCCGTGGTCGTTTCGGTAGTAACGGTTCCGCCCGTGCCAGTGCCGCCCGTGGCTGCGCCTCCGGCAGCACTAGCGCCGCCGGTCCCGGCCCCGCCGGTTGCTGCCCCACCCGTTGCGGTTCCACCCGCGGTGGCACCGCCCGTTGTGTCGCCGGAAGCGTCGCCGCCGATGCCACCAGTCGCGTTGCCGCCGGTGCCGTCGCCACCGATGCCGTTACCGCCATTGGCAGTTCCAGAGCCGCCATTCCCGATACCGCCACCACCGCCGTTACCGCCGGTACCAGCCGCACCGCCCAGCGCGGCGCCAGAGGTTGCGCTGCCGCCGTTACCGCCGATCGCCGTGCTCGTCGCGGTCGCGTCGTCAGCCACGACACCGGCCCGGATAGCCGCCAGGGCCGCTCCGACGCCGCCGTTGCCTCCGTTCGCGCCGCCAGACGCACCATCGCCCCCGGTTCCGCCGGCACCACCGGCACCGCCCGCGCCACCGCGGCCGATGCCACCCGTGGCGCTTCCGCCGTCACCACCATTGCCGTCGCCGCCAATGCCATCGCCGGCCGCGGCATCGCCGCCGTCACCCGCGATATTGCCGCCGCCGGTGGTATCGCCGCCGGTGGTATCGCCGCTGATCGCGACGCCACCGTTCGCATCACCGCCCGCGCCGTTCCCGGCAGTGGAGCTGCCCGCGGTTGCCGCGCCACCGACGGCATTTCCACCGGTGTTGCCGGTGCTGGTTGTCGTGCTCGTCGCGTCGCCGCCAGTTGCGGTCGAGGTCGCATTGCCGGACGTGGCCGGGCCGCCGTTGACGTCGGAGGTCGCGTCGCCGCCAACTCCTCCCTGAGTCAGGGCGCCACCGGCGTCGCCGCCATCGCCAGCGATTGCCGTCGAGGCACCAGTCGTGGACGTGGCACTGCCGGAGGTCGCCGGACCTGCCAACGCATCGCCGGCGGTCGCCGTACCACCATCGACCGTAACGTCAACATCACCGGCTTCCGCCGTTCCGCCTGTCGCCGCGCCCCCAGCGCCGCTGGCTCCACCGATTCCGGTACCTGCAGCGGCGGCGCCACCGGTCGCGCTTCCGCCCGTCGTCGAGCCGCCAAAGGTGTCGCCACTGGCGTCGCCGCCAGCTCCGCCCGTGGCGTTGCCGCCGGTGCCGTTGCCACCGGTGCCGTTCCCGCCATCGCTGGTCGCGGCGCCGCCATTGCCGGCGCCGCCATTACCACCTGTGCCACCAGCAGCGCCCGGGCCGCCATCGGCGGAGCCGCTGGTTGCCTGGCCACCTTGCCCGCCGGTCGCGGACGCGGAGGCGGTGGAATCACCTTCTTCGTATTCCTCGGTCTCGGCGTCGCCACCGGCACCGCCATTGGCGTTGCCCGTGGAGCCGTCGCCGCCCAGACCGCCGCCGCCACCGGCACCGCCGGCGCCGCCCGTGCCGCGGCCACCCGTGGCATCCCCACCGGCGCCGCCGTTGCCGTCGCCGCCGAATCCGATGCCACCGGCCGCGTCGCCGCCGTCACCGCCGATGTTGCCGCCGCCGGTGGTGTTCCCGCCGGTCGTATCGCCGGAGGTCGCCGCACCGGCGACCGCATCTCCGCCGATACCCGCGCCGGCCGCGGAGGTGCCGCCGATCGCGGCGCCACCGGTCGCGCTGCCGCCTCTGTTGCCACCGCCGGATACGGTGAGCGTGGCCGTTCCGCCCGTTGCACTCACCTCGGCGTCGCCGCTGGTCGCCGGACCGCCATC
This sequence comes from uncultured Chloroflexia bacterium, assembly GCA_963724285.1. Taxonomy (GTDB): domain Bacteria; phylum Chloroflexota; class Chloroflexia; order Thermomicrobiales; family UBA6265; genus CAVRUD01. The sequence goes on from CAVRUD010000032.1 coordinate 428,544, forward strand.
GTTGGTCGCGTTCGCATCACCACCGGCGCCGCCGCCAGCCAAGAACCCACCGTTGCCGCCATCACCGCCGATGGCCGTGCTCGGCCCCGCCGTGCTGGTCGCGTCGCCGGTCGTTGCATCACCGGTCGTCGCATCGCCGCCGAGTGCGGCGCCGCTCGTTACGGTCGAAGAGACGTCTCCGCCTTCGGCGTCTGCCGCCAGTTGCCGCACCACCGTCCGCGGCGCGCTACCGCCTTCCGCGTCGCCGCCGGTTGCCGCACCACCGGTGGCGCTGCCGCCCGTGGTGTTGCCGCCAACGGTCTCGCCAGTTGCGTTTCCACCATCTCCACCGGTGGCGTTGCCACCCTGGCCGGCACCGGCGTTGCCATCGCCGCCGTCCGCTACCGCGTCACCGCCGGTGCCAATCCCGCCGTCGCCGCCAAGTCCGCCCGTTCCGCCGTCGCCACCACTCGACGTGCCACTGGTGGCGGTGCCACCGGCACCGCCGGTGCCGTTACCACTCGATTCGCCCTCGGTGCCGTCCTGGGCGTCTCCGGTCGAAGCCTGACCGCCGGTTCCACCGGAGCCACCGATGCCGCCAGCGCCACCCGCGCTTGGGCCACCGATCGCAATACCCGCAAATCCGCCGGTGCCATCACCGGAGTACGCATCTCCAGCAGTCGCGACGCCGCCAGCGCCGCCGAGATTGCCACCGCCAATCGTATTGCCGCCGGTGGTGTTGCCCGCGATGGCGTGGCCACCGGTCGCGCTGCCCGCAACCGCGGCCCCGCCAACCGAACTCCCGCCCGTCGCGGCACCACCAACGCCACTACCGGCCGTGTTGCCACCGCCGGTTGTCGAGTTCGTCGCGCCCCCGCCGGTAGCGGTGTTTGTGGCGTCACCAGTCGTGGCAGGATCCACCGGTGCTCGTCGCAGTTCCGGAACCGCCTGCACCACCAGGTCCACCCAAGAAACCACCGGGAGCGCCCGCGCATCCATTGATCGGCGTCGTGGGTCCATCTGCAGAGGAGGCAGTCCCTGTTACCGAGTCTCCTGTCGTCGCTCCGCCGGCAGTTGCCCCGCCGCTTGATGTCGATCCGGAGACGCCGCCTCCGGCACCAGCTCCGCCGGTCGCGGCGCCACCATCGCCACTGGCGCCGCCGACGGCATCACCGCCGGTCGAATCGCCGCCGGTGGCGCCGCCACCGGTCGTGTTGCCGCCGGTCGTGCCGCCGGAGCCACTACCGGCGTCCCCGCCGGTCGGCGGTTCCATCTCCGGCGGGCGCACCCGCCGGTTCCGCCGTCGGCGGTTCCATCACCGGCGGGCGCACCCCCGCCGGTCCCGCCCTGGTCGCCGGGATCGCCGGAACCACCGTCCGAGCCGGAGTCCTGGAAGCGGCCGATCGTCTGGCCGGGCACGGTGCCCCCGCCGGCAAAAGCCGGGGTGGCATACGCGAACATGCTGACGATGATCGTCAGCACACCCACCAGGCGCAGCAGCGACGCTACTCTCGTCTGACTCACTCGATGTCCCTCCCGATACCGTCGCCGCTTCGCCGTGGCGTGGCTCTGTCGCGATGTGGCCGTCGTCCCTGACACTTCGTGGTTCAACGCGCCCCCCGCCAGCCCTCGGCGACTGCCGAAGTCTTCCCGTCCAGGATCGGCCGATCCCGCCAAGCGCATCCCGCGAGATGCGCCGGACCCTCCGGCCGGAGTCGTTCGATGAGTAGGAGCGTGCCGTGTTCGAATGACCTGGCCTGCCGCGTCACTGCTCGAAAAATGCATCGGCCCCGATTGCTGGCTTGCAAGCGATCGGGTTCTTCGACCGTCATTCTCCGGCGACACCGCATCGCCCTTGCCCCGCGGCTCAGTCATTCGCACCCGCCCCTCCGTCCGATGACTGCCGCAATCCTGACCGCACTACCGCACGTCGCATGGCCAGGTTACTCAAACAACTCCGGCTCCAATCACAGATCCGGAGCATCAATATCACGGAGAACGCTCGATCCCTCTTCGGTGCGCCGATAAGCGCGCATAGACGTGTGCCATCGTAGCAGGCGAATAAGGCCCTCACAAGCATTCGCATCGGATTCTTTACGGAATATGCGCAAATCAATGTGCCTCTAGTTCCTGCAACGATTCGGTTTTCGCAGCGTAGGTACTCCGGACGTTTCCTGTAGCGCCGGAGGATGACCGGAGATCGTGGGAATCAGGTCGCCCATTTCGACGCACCGTCGTCAATTCAGGTCGCTGTAGACGTGGATCAGTGCCGGGTCCTCTGCTGTCGATTTCGGGGCCATTACGCGCGGAAAAACAGGAGCGCCGCGGTCGATGACCGCGGCGCTCCCATTGGTTAGCGTATCGTCCGCGCGCTCTATGTTCGCCCGAAAGGGTTTGGGACTAGTACTACAGCCGCACTCTGTCTCTGAGGCGGGTCAGCGGTCGTCGATCGTCGCCGCGTGTGGCCCGCGCCTGGCGACGCTGAGAACGGGAGGAGGTCGCCCAGTGACCTCCTCCCGTTCAACCGATCGGCCGCTACGCCGCCGGGACGGTGAAGAGCTGGACCATGCCCAACGCCGCGTGCGGCATCCCCGTCTCCGGGTCGGGGAAGAAGCACAGCGCGACGTAGGTCCCCGGCGCGAGGTCGAATTCGAGCCACATGGTCTTGCCGGCCGAAAGGAGGCTGGTTTCGGCGATGTCCTCGAAGTCGGTCTCGGGGTTGGGCACCCCCGGCGGCGGCGTGCCGCCCGTGGCGTCGGCCGCGAGGATGGCCATCACGTCGTCCATCGTCAGGTCGTCGGGGCCCTTGACCAGGACGATGAAGTGCGGCTGCTCGCCGGTGTTCGTCACCTGCCAGACCTGCGGGCCGGCCGGTAACTCGCCGGCATGACGAAGGCGAACTCCTGCATCTCGACGACGACCGCCCCGGCCGGCTCCTCGGCCGCGGGCGGCGAGGCGGCATCGCCCGTCACCGTCACCGGCAGCGGCTGCGACTCGCCTTCGGCCTCGCCTTCGGCCGCGGCGGGCGTGGCCGCGATGCCCTCCTCCTCGCTCTGCCGGAAGACGTCGACGAACCACTCGCCGGCGGTCAGGTCGACCACCACCATCCCGACGCCGCCGGCGGGGGCGACGATACCGCCGGCGATCTCCGCCTCGTAGAGCCAGGCCGGCGGCCCGCCCTCCTCGCCCTCGGCGGACGGGGTGGCGGCCATGAGCGATTCAAGCGTCTCCCCTTCCGGCGCCTTGAAGAACGTGATGTCCACCTCCTCCTCGCTGCCGTTCTCCAGCACGACCAAGTGGCGACCGGCCGCTGCCTCGGGCGGGGCTTCGGCCCCCTCGGCCGAGACCACGACCCGGAACTCGGGGTACCCCAGCGCGGCCAGCGCCGAGCCCGAGGCCGCCGGGCTGGCGTCCTGGGCGGCGACCGGCGCGAGTCCGGTCGCGAGCAGCACGAGCGAGACGACGACCACGATCGGGCGGAACATGGCTCCCCTCCTTCGCTAAGCGGCCGGACACGGCCGACCGTTTGGACGGAGCATACGCCATCGGCGGGCCATCCCGCCGGAGGATGTCGTCGCGGCTGTCGACGCCTGTCTGGGTTCGCAAACAGACCCTAGGACGACGGTCGCAGTTGCGCTCGGAGCCGGGCCAACCGTCGCCGTTAGTGGCAGCGTCTGGCCCGGGCTTATTGCCGTCGCCGCCAGATCGACCAGCCGAGCGCGTGGTCCACTCCGTGACCCTCCTGGGCACGGTCACGCATACCCCAGGCCAAAGTGCGGCTGTAGTACTAGGCTGAGCGCTTACGCAGGCTGACCCCGACCAGGCCCAGCAGCGCCGCCGCTCCGGCCAGAAGGAGCCAGCTACTCGAGATGACCATGCCACCCGCCGTACCCGCTCCGGTGTCCGGGAGGGCCGCCACGCTCGGGGCCGCGCTCGCGCTCGCCGACGGCTTCGCGCTCGGCTGCTCCGACGGCTTCGCGCTCGGGCTCGGAGAGGCCGACGGGCTTACGCTTGGCGACGGCGATGGTGATGGGCTTGGGGACGGTGACGGGCTGGGGCTCGGCGACGGCGAAGGAGACGGGCTCGGGCACGGGCACGGGCTCGGGGGCGGCTCGTTGCAGCCGGTCTCGTCGCCGCTGCCGACCTCGCCCCCGAAGTCGCTGCCGGTGCACTCGCCGCCGATGTCGGCCCCGACCTCGCAGTCGGTGGCGTGCCCGAAGACACTGCCGCCCACGACGCTGCCGGTGCAGTCGCCGAGGACGTCGCCGGTCACGGTGCACCCGGTTGCGTTACCCGGCACATCGCCGTCGACAAAGCCGTTGACGCAATTTCCGTCGTCGTTGATCTGCGCCATTACCCCGGCCGAAACACCAGCATTCGCCGCCGACACCGCCAGCGGAGCGACCGCAATCGCACCGATAACGAGCGCGAGCACACCAACCAGGCGCACGAGTGACGACACGTTCGTCTGTTTCACCGCGGTTCTTCCCTCCCTGATCATCCCACCCAATGCCGTGAAAACGTCACAAAGTTGTACCACCCCTGCGCCATTACCTCCAGAGCGAAATGCCCATTGCGTCCAAAAACTCGCCGAATCCTACCCGCCCGCGGCTAACAGCCGCCTCCAGATGCGCATCGCCCAACAAGAGCGCCGATCAACACCGTCGGGCGCCGCGCCGCTCGGCCCAGTCCCGGAGGGACGTCGGCGGTTCAGCGCCAGGTTGATGGATATCGACGAATTGATCGCGGGCTTTGGCGACGCGGAAGAAACGGGGACGCACCATCCCCGGCCGCCCGGGGCTCACGGCGTGACCTTTACCCACATCTCCAGAACGGCGCGGTATGCCGGGGAACATGGGCACCCTGGTTAGTGGCGAGCGGCGACGCGATGTTCCCGAGATTCCGGCACAGTTTTCGAGCGACCTCATGTGGCCACTGAGATGTGGGTAAAGCTCACGGCTCACGGCCCGGGCTCACAGTTACAGCCTCTCCGAGGCTAGTACGCGCGAATCCGTTAGCTTCGGAGAGGCTGTCAGATTTAGCCCGGGCCAACCTTGGGCCGTGAGCCCCGGGCGACAGCGGCGACGCTCCAAAAACCCCCGATCAGTTCCGCAACTTCCATCAACCTGGCGCTAAACCGACGAAGTCCCTCCGGGACTATCCGCGCTAGACATGCCCAGTCCCGGAGGGACTTCGTCGGTTTAGCCCGGGGTTTCAACCCCGGGTCGGCCCGCAGGCCGAACGGTTTCGTTAGGCGCTCTAAATCCAACCGACCGAGTGCCGCCGTTTTCGGAAGACGAACGAAGGCAAACTCACCAGCCAACGAATGAACGAGCGTCTCCCGATGGAGGCCGGAGGCGCCGTGCGCGATGCTCCCTTGGGAACAGATTCAACGTGCCGGCTGTGCCACAACACAATGAACCGGTGTCTTTGGAACGATGAACAAGCGCCACAAACCCTATCGCCTCCGTGCGCTACACTCCAGAGCATCACTCGCCGACACGGTCGCCCGACAATGGCCGAGTCCGGGATTTCCGCCGACCGACGTCATCGACGTGCGGCGGAGCTGGTCGATCGCTGGTTCGGAACTACGGCCAACATCCCGCCGGTAGTGGCTGCTCCGGACCGCCAGTAATGAGAGGACCTATGCGACGACAGCCACGCGTCATGGCCTTCTGTCTGCCGTTCGCCCTCATGCTGTTGCTTGGTATCGGCCTGCAACCGCTTGCGAGCCATGCCCAGGACGGTGAAGACCCGACCCGGCCAAAGCGAGTCCGGCCCGGGGAAGAAGGATTGATCCTCTTTGCCCTGATCGATGAGTTGCCTCCTGCGCCGTCGTTCGTCCGCCTGCTCCGGATCAATCTGGAGCCGGGCGCGCAGAGCCCGCTGCACTTCCACCCTGGCCCGGAGACGGGTGTTGTCGAGTCAGGAATCTCGTCCGTGCTCGTCGAAGGCCCGACATGGCTGCTGCCGGCCGGTCGCACCAAGCCGATCGAGGCGCCGCAAGGCGAAGAGTTCGAGATGGTGCGGGGCGATCAGGTGCTTTACCCGATCGGCAGCCCCCAGAGTTTTGTCAACAACCAGGACGACGCCAACACCGTGATTCTGACGGCCGTGATCCTGCCGGCGGGCACCCAGGCTCCGCCAGGACTGACGTGGGTCGGTGGCACACCCGGACCCAACGCGCTGGCCGGCCTGAGTTCGTTCATTCTGGGTGACGGCGTTGCCACCCAGTTGCCAACCGGACAGTCGGCTTTGGCGATAGAGCGGATGACTCTTGAGCCGGGCGAATCGGTGCCGGAGAGCGCCGCGCCTACCATGATCTCCCTCGAGGACGGCCGCTTCGACTTCACGACCATCTCCGGCAATATCCAGGTGTCGCGCACCGCCACGCCGGGACCGCAGGATCCGGCGGCGCTCGATGAGGAGTTCTCTCTGGAGCCCCGCGATGCGGCCTTCTTCCCGACCGGCATGGCGGAAGTCGAACGGCCGGACAGCGACGGCCAGGTATCCATCCTGCGCCTGACGATCGTGCCGATCGAAACGACGGATGACGGGGCGACGCCAGTCGCCAGCCCGGTTGCCAGCCCGGTCGCCAGCCCGGTCGCCGACGGCGGCGAACTTGCCGTCATCGAAATGATCGAGGAGGAGGAGCCGACCCCAGCTCCGACTGAAGCGGCCGAGGACGAGGAAGAGGCCGCTGCCGAAGACGAGGCCGAAGCGCCGGACGACGGCACGCTCGCGATCGGCGCGGTCGTCACCGTCACCGAGCCGGATGTCCGGCTCCGCGACAACCCGACGGTCAACTCCAACATCATCACCGGCCTGGATCAGGGCACGGAGCTGACCATCACCGACGGCCCGGTCGAAGCGGACGGCTTCGTCTGGTGGGCGGTGCAAAGCACCGTCGATCCGTCCATCGTTGGCTGGGTCGCGGGAGACTTTATCGCGCCGGTGTAACTCCGAGTATCTCGTCGACGCTTCCAACGAAGACGATGAAGACGAAGGTCGGGCCGCCTCACGCGTGAGGCGGCCCGACCTTTTTTGCGTGGAGAGAGCTCGCCCACGAAAGAACCAAATGCTTCCGGGAGCCGTAGGCCGGTGAAGAGAGACCACACCACACGAGCCAGTGCGCACCGGTGGGTGGTCTTACGTTTGCGAGCCGGGGCACTCGGGCGGCAACGCGGCCCCCGAGTCGAGGGGAAAGGACGCCTATGCGGTTTGGGACTACGCGGAGGGCGCGTGCCTAACCCAGCGGAGATTCGCGCTGACGTATCACCCACCCGGTTCCGAGTCGCCCGCAGCGTCTCCCCTGGAAGTGTCGCTGGAAGTGGGGGTATTCGCTTCTTGCGCGGGTGGACCGGCAATCGCCGGTGCGCCGTCAGCAGCGACGACGCCGGATGCGTTCGCTTCCGGCGACGGTACGCCTGCAACGTGGTTTCCGGTCAGCGCTGGCGCCCTGCATCGTCGTTGGAATGCCTTCGACATGCCCATGACGCGCACGGCAGCTTGCGGCCGTTACGAGCATTCACATGATTGCCGGGCACAACGACTTCGACACGGTTTGCGGTTTTGCGAACACTTCGATCGACGATCCCTTGTGTCGCGCGCAACAACACTCGTTGATCGCGCGATTTGCGGAGATTTCGAGTCGACCGACGTCTGAGACAGGCGTTCGGGTGGGGTTGGTCGGCCGGATCTGGTACCATCCGGCGGCCCCGTATCTACCGCCCTCGCTCCGAGGGGATGACGTGTACTTACGCCACACGGCGTGCGGTGGAGTCGTGAGTTCTGAGTTCGTTGGGCCGTAACAGCCGCGGGAGATCGACCGCGGTCTTGTAGGAGGGAGAGAATCGGTATGCCCGTCCGTTGGTCTAGGCCGCTCATTGTCGCGGCCGCCGTCCTGGCGCTCGTCGCGACTGGAGCTGGCATCTCACCACGCGCGTCAGCACAAGAGGTTCAGGACAGCTACGACGTGATCCGGGTTCAGAGCGAAGAAGGCGCGGCAATCCCCTACGTCGTCTGGGTGGACTGGACGCCGACCATCGTTGCCACTCCCGACGGCGGCGCATGGGCCTTCTTCAGCGCCCAGCCGTTCAACACCGAAGGTGCGGGCGCTCGCGGACGCCTGTACGCGGCCCGCTTCAGCCCTGAATCCCATTCCTGGGGGCCGGCCACGGTGATGCCCGGTGGGGAAATCCAGTTTGGCGCGACCGCCGTGGTCGATGGTGATGGCACCGTTCACCTGGTCTACTCCGACCGGGCCTCGGTCGAGATCACCGACTTCAGCACGCTCTACTACACGCGCACCAACGCCGATGGCGCCTGGGAGGCTCCGGTTGCGGTCGCCCCATCCGACATCGCCGGCCACCAGCTGAGCCCGAATCTCGCGCTCGACGACAACGGCGGCCTGCACCTTGTCTGGCAGGACCAGCGGTCGGTTCCGGAAGAGCTGCGCGTCCCGCTGGAGGGCGACGCCAACCGCGCCAACGCGGCCTACGCCGACATTTTCGCCAGCGACTTCGTCGATGGCGCCTGGACTGAGCCGGTTCAGGTCTCGGTCCGCGGCGAGAACGACGAGATCAACGCCAGCCGCCCGCAGTTCGCCCGCGACGGCGAGCGCCTGGTGGCGGTCTGGTCTGTCTACGAAGGTGTGACGACGCTCCAGCTCTCCGGCGCGATCCGGATCGAGTGGTCGACCCGCCCGGTCGCTGAGAACACCTGGGCCGCGCCGAAAGTCTTCCTCGAGCCGAACGGCACCCAGATCGGTGGACGCCTCGTCCAAATGGCGTCGGTGAACGGCGGCGGCGTGCTCGCTCTGGTCGGACGGCGTACCCCGGACAACGCCGAGACCGCTGACACCAACGAAGCCACCAACGAGCTCTTCATGCGCAAGCTCGACAGCGGCGCTGAGGAGTGGGGCGAAGAAGTTCCCCTCAGCACCGGCGAGAAGGGCGCCTTCCCGGCCGTTGCGGTCGGTGGCGACGGCACGCTCTACGCCGTGTACGAGAATGGCTCCGGCGCTCAGGTCGACGTCGGCGGCTTCGCGGTCGCTCCGGACGCGACCACGCCCGGTCCGGACTCGATCGTCTCCCCGGCGGAAGCCGGTGCCCAGGGCCGCCCGAGCGTTACGGTTGACGCCAACGGCGGCGTGTGGGTGATCTACTTCCACCAGCCCGAGGGCGGTCAAGCCATCGAGGCCCGCGTTCTGCGCGGCGCCACGATCCCGTCGTCGTAGGGCCAGCTCAATAGCGATTCGGACGCGAACGCGGGCAGGGATCGATCCCTGCCCGCGTTCGCGTTTTCCCGCATAATTGTGGACAAATGGGCGGTTTTTGCTCTGTTGCAGGAAGCTGGGGCCAAACGTATCGAAAAAAAGGCGCGAAACGGCTTGCGTTTGCCCTTCATTGATCGCTAAGATGGGCGGAGTCAATACAGGCTCGTAGTCTGCCCAGCGCCCGGAGCGCCGACGCAGCGTGTGAGTGAAAGCACCGGGTTTCTCGGGGGGCGAGAATGGGCTTTAGGGAGGGAGACGCGATGCGACGCCGGACACGCCGGGTTGAATGGCTGTGTCTTCTCGCGACGCTGGCCGCTGTGCTCAGCCTCGGGGTCATATCACCCCAGGCGTTGGCCCAGGACGGCACGAGCGAGAATGAGGCCATCGGCGGCAACGCCAGTGACTCAACGATCGGTGGGGGCAACACCGGTGGCAACGGCACCGGCGGTCCCGCCACCGGTGGTAACGCGATCGGCGGCAACGCGACCGGCGGCGGTGCAACTGCCGGCAACGGCGCCACCGGCGTAACCACCGGCGGAGATGTCACCAGCCGCGACAACACCGGCCCCGCCGGGACTACGACCGGCCAGAATGGCGTCGACGGGACCGAAGGCGCCCCGAATGGCACCGCCGGCCAAAACGTCGTCGGCGGTATCGGTCAAAGCGGCGCATTTGCGACCGGCGGCTTTACCGAAGGTGGCGACGCGGCCGGCGGTAATGCCCACGCTGGCAACGCGACCGGCGGCGTATCCGCCATCGGCGGTCCCGCGACCGGCGGTCCCGGCGACGGCGGGGACGCATTCGAAGACGTGCTCGGCGGCGACGCGGTTGCCGGCAACGGCACGGTTGGCGCGGGAGACGTCGCAACCGCGACCGGCGGCGACGCAACCGGCTACGCCGAAGGCGGCGGCAACACCGGCGGCAATGGCACCGGCGGCGACGCAACCGGCGGTAGCGCCAACGGCGGCAATGCGACTGGCGGCAACGCGCTCGGCGGCAACGCAACCACCGGCAACGTCTTTGGCGGCGATGTGACCGCAGGCGGTGGGGGCATCGGCAACACTGCTAATGCCGGCGACGGTGGCGACGGCTACGACGCCTCCACGGTCATCCTCGGCGGCAACGGCGGCACCGGCAATCTCAACCTCGGCAACGCGACCGGCGGCATGGCCCTCGGCGGCAATGGCGGCGCGGGCGGCAACGCCACGGGCGGCATCGGCGGTACGGGCGGCGTCGCAACCGGCGGCGATGTCACCAGCGGCGACGCCGAAGGCGGCGATGGTGACGGCGGCGATGCCCAGGGCGCGGACGGTGGCACCGGCGGGAACGGCACCGGCGGGAACGGCACCGGCGGCGATGCCGGCGGTGACACGACCGGCGGCGATGTGTCCGGCGGCGATACGTCCGGCGGCACCGGCTCCGCCGGCGACGCGAACTCGGTCGTCAATGGTGGTGACAACACCGGCGGAAACGGTACCGGTGGCAACGGCACCGGCGGGAACGCAAATGGCGGCTCTGGCACCGGCGGCAACGGTACCGGTGGCAACGGCACGGCCGGCGATGCCTACGGTGGCACCACCACTGGCGGTGAGGGCGGCCAAGGTGGAACCGGTGTCGGCGGCGACGGCGGCACGGGCGGCGACGCGGTCAACATCGGTGCCGCAGTATCGAATCGCACCGGCAATATCACCGCCGGCGATTCCGGCGGCAGCAACACGATCGGTGGAACTGGCGCGGCCGGCGGTACCGGCACCGGCGGCATTGGCGGTACCGGTGGCGCCGCGATTGGCGGCGACATCACCGGCGGCGACGGCACCGGCGGTATGGGCACCGGCGGCAACGGCTTGGGCGGCGACGGTGGCACCGGCGGCGAACGGCAACGGCGGCGACGGCGCTGGCGGCAACGCCGACGGTGACACCACCGGCGGCGACGTGAGCGGCGGCACCGCCGCCCCCGGTACGAACGGCGTCGGTAACCAGACCATCACCGGCGGCAATAACAACGGCGGCGACGGCATCGGCGGCGACGGCACCGGCGGTGACGCCGACGGTGGCGCCGGCACCGGCGGCGTCGGCCGGGGCGGCAACGGTACCGGCGGCGATGCCAACGGTGGCGACACCTTCGGCGGCGACGGCGGCACGGGCGGCACCGGCATCGGCGGCGATGGCGGCGATGGCGGCAACGCCCTCGACGTCGGGCTCATGGTGACCGGCGGGACCGGCACTGTCACCGCTGGCGACAGCGACGGCGACGTCACCCGGGGCGGCAACGCCGGTAATGGCGGCAACGCCACCGGCGGCGCTGGCGGCGCGGGCGGAACTGCGACTGCCGGCATCTTGACCGCTGGTGATGGCACCGGCGGCGTCGGAGTCGGTGGTGACGGTGACGGTGGAGAAGGCGGCACCGCCGGGACCGGCACCGGTGGCATTGGCGTCGGCGGAGACGGCAGCGGCGCCACCACGCCGGGTACCGTCACGAACGGCGACGGCACTCCCGGGACCGTCGTCGTGAACGATCGCCCCAATTCCGACGGTGCTAGCACCCCTGGCACCGGCACCGACGGTTCCGCTGACGACGGCGCGAGCGTCGATGGTGCGGGACCGGACGGCGTCGGGACCGACGGCGCAGAGAACGCGGGCGAGACCGAGAACGGCGACATCGGCAGCGGCGGTGACGCGGTCGGCGGCGACGGTGGCGACGGCGGCAACGCCTACGATGTCGGCGTGATCGTCGAACGGACCGGCGCCCAGACCATCTCGACCGGCGACACCGGCGGCGACGTTACCTACGGCGGCAACGCCGGCAGCGGCGGCTCGGCTACCGGCGCCAGCACCGGCGCCATCGGTGGCGATGCGGCCGGCGGCGCCGGCGGCGCCGGCGGCGCGGCCTTCGATGTCGCGTCCCTCCGCGGCTCCTGCGGCGAAGACGACATCCTCGAGGACATCGCCTACGGCGAAGCTCAGAGCAACGACGGCACCTGCATCCTCGTCGCCGAGGCGGACGCGACCGACGAAACCTTCGGCGGTATCGGGGGCGACGGTGGCGATGCCGTCGGCGGCACCGGCACCACCAGCGGCGGCATCGCCCTCGGTGGCGATGGCGGTAGCGGCGGTCTCGCCTCCGGCGGCGTCGCCCAGGGCGGCGACGGCGGCGACGGCGGCGACGCTGATGCCAATGGCAACGACGCAACCGCCGGCAACGGCGGCGATGGTGGCGACGCCTACTCCGCCAACGGCACGGCCAACGGCGGCGATGGCGGTCTCGGTGGCGTGGCCACCGCCAATGGCGGCAATGCCACCGGCGGCCAAGGCGGTGACGCCGGCGGCGCCTCCGGCGGCGGCCTCGGCCCGGCCGACGGGAATAGCCCGCCGCCGTTGAGCGGCACCGGCGGCGACGGCGGCGGCGCATACGCGGTCGAGGGCAATGCCACCGGCGGCAACGGCGGCCAGGCCGCCAGCGACACCGACGGCACCACCGGTGGTACCGGTGGCGGCGCGGTCGCGGTCGACGGCAATGCCACCGGCGGCAACGGCGGCTACCAGGCGGACGGCGGCTCGGCGGTCTCAGTCGGTGGTGAAGCCGAAGGCGGCTCCGGCGGCACCGGCGGCTACTCGGGCGCCGAGGTGGAGCTCGACGAGAACGGCGACGGCTACTACGACGTCGATTGGGACGGCGGCGAAGCCGAGTCCTGGTAGACGATCAAGCCTCAACGACCCTCAAGAAGAGCGCCCCGGCCGCATTGGCCGGGGCGCTCTTTCGCGTCCGGATCTGGGCGAAACCCGGATGGCCCCGGTAATCGAGACGGCAATCCGGATCGTAGGGGCGGACCGGCGTGTCCGCCCGGCCGCAGCCCCAGGCATTTCGGGATGGAAACGCCGTTTCCCGCCACGACCATCGTTGCCCGGGGAGCCAGGCGGACACGCAGGGTAGACCGGTCCGCCCCGACAACGGGTGATGCACAGCAGCCGGAGACAGATCTAGGCCGGAACTACCAGAGTTGCAAGGCAAGCCCGATCAGGGCGCCAGCGCAGAGGTAGGACCCGGAGGGCAGCGCCCGGACCTGCGCGCCTCGCCGGGCGAGAAGGAGTACGCCCGCGCCGACGGCCGCCAGCAGGATTCCATAGAACAGCGTGCCGATCGCGGCGCGGAAATCTCCCGTCATCGCCCCGATCATCGCCGCCAGCCAGACATCACCTGCCCCCAGCGAGACGACGCGGACATCTCGGTAGAGCAGCAGGGCGAGCACGTAGAAGGCGCCAAAGACCGCCGCGCCAACCGCTAGCCCGACCAGCGCATCCAGGACGGACCGGACTCCGCCAAAAGCGGCCACTACCAGGGCCAGCACCATCCCGGCGGCGATCCAGTTGGTGTAGATCACCCGCGTCCACCAGTCCACCAGCATCACCACCAGGAGCGGAATCGCGAAAAGCATCAACGCGAGAACATCCCACGCGGAGTCGGCTTGGGACGCGACGATCCCGAAGTAGGCCGCGACGGCGATTTCGAAGATGGCCCGGGCGGGTGGCCGACAGCGCGAGGACACGGAGCCGGGCCGATCGAGACCGAACCCCCACAGCGGCAGCCAGCGGGGAGCAGGCAGCGAATCGGCCCCCGGCGAATCAGCGTTCCCGGCGAGCGCCAACTGCCAGAGGGCAGCAGTCCATGTCATCGACCCCAGGAAAAGTCCAGCTATCCCCGCAACGATTGGCCAGGCATCGCTCACCGGCGAGCGTCGCGAGCGATCTGGGCGGCTGCGAGCATCTCCGGCACCGGAGCTTCGGCCCCGGTCCATAGGGAGAAGGCGGCCGCCCCCTGGTAGACCAGCATCGGCAAGCCGTCGAGGGTCGTCAATCCCCGGTTGCGGGCGGCGGTGAGGAGGTCGGTGTCCCGATAGGTCAGGTCGACCACGAACGCCGTTGCAGGCAGGAGATCGAGCAGATCGAGATCCAGCGCCGACTCCCCAGGATGCCAGCCCAACGCCGTCGAATTGATCAGGACGCCTGCTGACGGCAGCGCCCGTTCGAGGCTCGCTCGATCCAGCCCGATCCGGTTCAACGCGATAGGAGCAAGATCGGCGGCCAGCGCCGCGGCGCGCTCCTGATTGCGATTCGCTACCGAGATCTGAGACACGCCGAGCTCGGCGAGGGCCAGGACTACCGCCCGGGCCGCGCCACCCGCACCGAGCAACAGCACGGTGCGTTCACCGGCGTCCGGGCAAGCCTCCCGCACGCTGCTGGCAAACCCGACGACATCCGTGTTGTCGCCGGAGAGTTTGCCGTCGCCGTGGACGATGGTGTTGACGGCTCCCGCCCGAACAGCGGTCTCGGAGACCGAGTCGAGGTGCTTCATCACCGCCTGCTTGTGCGGCACCGTGACGTTCGCTCCCATGATCCGCGGATCACGCAACGAGGCAACGCGGGCCGGCAGGTCAGCCAATTCCGTGTGCCACAGCTCGTAGGCGGCATCGATGCCCCGGGCCGCGAAGGCGACATGCTGGATCGCCGGCGAGATCGAATGCGCGACCGGATCCCCGATGAGCCCTACCCGTCGCGTCGTCATGGCGTCCTTTACGCGTACCGGATCACCGGCACGAACATCAGCTAGTCGCAGGCCGATCCGCCGATGTACAGGCACTCGTTCTGAAGTTGCTCGGGGTAGGTCGACGCAAAGGCGTGCTCGCCGGTGCCATCGTCCTTGGCGACAAAATAGTAGTAGTCGCTGCCGTCCGGCGAGAGTACGGCCAGGATCGATTTCAAGCCCGGGTTGGCGATGGGACCCGGCGGAAGACCAGGGGTCAGATAGGTGTTGTACGGACTATCAACAACTTCGTCCCGCTCGGTATCGCCCGGTTCGAGCACCGGCCACCAATCGTCCTCGTCGCCCAGGACGTACTGGACGGTCGGATCCGCCTGGAGTAACCCGTTTGTCTCAGTAGACTCCAGCCGGTTGAGATAGACCTGGGCAATCGTGGGCCGCTCATCCTCGACCGCCGCTTCACGCTCGACGATTGACGCGAGTGTCACCACTTCGTTGATGCTCATGCCCATCTCTTCGGCGCGCTCCTCCATCGAGGGCTGGAACTCGTCACCAAACTTGCCCAGCATCGTGATGACGAGGTCTTCCGGCGACCAGTCGGAGTTGATTTGATAGCTCGCCGGGAAGAGGTAACCCTCCAGGGAAAGCTCATCCGGTAGGCTATCGAGGAAATCGAAGCGATCCCGCGGGACTTCCTCGACCGCTGCGAGGAACTCTTCGGCGCCCCACGGCAGATCGGCCTCTTCAACGACCTCGGCCATCTCACCGATCCTGCGCCCTTCCGGGAAGACCAACTCGACCGTCTCGACCGCGGCACGAGTCCCTTCCGCGTCCTCACTATCGTCTTCGGACTCCATGGTGATCTCGTCGAGGATATCGTTGACGCTCATGCCGTGGCGCAGGGTATACGTGCCCGGCGCCAGGTCATTCCCACTGAGGCGGAGGGCGGTGGTGAAGTAGAGTTCACTGCGGATCATGTCGCCGTCAGAGAGGGCCTTGGCGAGCGTCTCGCCGTCGTCGTCCTCGGAGATCCGCAGATTGAACGGCCGGCCAATCTGAGGATCGGCCTCCTGCTCCTGGTAGTAATCGAAGAAGGTCCGGCCTCCGAGCGCAACCAGGATCGCCATCGCGGCGATGGCGGCGATCTTGAGGAGATGAACGAACGGTGAGATCAAAGCGTGAATCCCTCCCCGCCAGCTGAGACAGCGCCCGTCGCCAACCGGTCCGTGGAGAGCACGGAGGCAGCGCCGGAGCCAGCGGCGGATCAACAACAGCCTATTCTAGTCAGCACTCCAGACCCGGACAACCAACCGGGCGAATCGGCCAAGCGTCCGGACGTGCCGCCACTTGTCGTCGTGGCGGGACCCACGGCGGTCGGCAAGACCGGCCTGGGCGTCAACCTGGCCGAGCGGTTCGACGGAGAGGTCGTCAACGCCGATTCGAGGTACCTCTTCCGCCACCTTGATATCGGCGTAGCCAAACCGAGCATCGAGGAACGCCGGGGTGTCCCTCACCACCTGATCGATGTGCTCGCCCCCGACGAGACGATGACGCTGGCCCGGTATCAGGATCTGGCGATGGCCGCCATCGCCGGCATCCATGGGCGGGGCAAATTGCCCATCCTGGTTGGGGGGACGCCCCTCTACGTCAACGCGGTGGTCGAAGGGTGGCGCATCCCGCGCGTCCCGCCGGACCCCCAGTTCCGAGCCGTCCACGAGGCGGAGGTCGCCGCCGGCAACCTCTCCCAACTAATAGAACGCCTGGAGCGCGTCGATCCGGTCGCCGCCGCCCGCTCCAGGACCAATCCGCGCCGGATCATCCGGGCGCTTGAGATCCACCACGCCACCGGCATCCCGATGTCGGAACTAGAGGGAAAAGGCCCGCGGCCATTCCGCACGCTGGAGTTCGGCCTGACGCTGCCGCGCGATCTCCTGCACCGAGCGATCGACAACCGGGTCGACGACCAGATCCGGCGTGGCCTGGTCGACGAAGTGCGGGCATTGCTCGAATCCGGCGTGGCGGAGAATGCGCCGGCGATGTCCAGCCTGGGCTACCGTCAACTCCTTCCGTTCCTGCATGGAGAAGAAGACCTGGACGTCGCAATACAGCGAATAAAGGTCGATACGCACAGGTATGTGCGCCACCAGGAGACCTGGCTGCGCCGCAATCCAAACCTGATCCCCCTGGACGTGACAGAGGCGGGATGGCGTGATCGGGCGGCGACGATGGTCGAGTCGTTCCTCTCCACCCCGCCCCGCCCCCGGTCCAGCAGGGACATCGTACGGTGAGCGCCAGGCCTATGAAGGTTGCCCGCTGGTTCCCTGACGCCATCCTCCAGAATCATCCGATCATCGATGATCGGCTATCTAAACCTCGACCGTCGGTTCGCTGCGAACGATCCTGCCCATCGGCGCCGTGCTTCCGCTATCCGACCACCCCGCTTCGATCCCGTGCACGTCGCCAGAAGTCGTCGTCGAGGTCGAGGAAGCTGGAGATGTCGATGCGGGTTAGGGCGCGTCGCTGCTCCTCCATCACCAGCCGAAGGATCTCCGGCTCGTGGACCGTCTTCACGACGCGGTTCTCCATGATGATCTTGCCGTCGATGATGGTGGTCTCGACGTCGTTCCCCGTTCGCGTAGTAGGCGAGGATCGAGGGGATCGATGCGTGCGGCGTCAGGTGCGGGCGGCGGAGGTCGACCAGGATGATGTCGGCCTTCTTGCCGGCCTCCAGCGACCCGATCTCGTGGTCCAGGTTGAGCGCCCGGGCCGCGTCGATCGTCACCATGCGCAGCGCCTTGCCGGGCGGCAGGACGGCCATATCGCCCTTCAAGATACGATGGGTGAACATCGTCCGCGACGGCTCTTTCCAGAGGTCCAGGGAGAAATATGGGGCCGAGCCGTCGGTGGCCATGGCGACGTTCGCTCCCGCCTCCAGCAACTCCACCACCGGGCAGGCGCCGTAGCCGACCGTCTCGCCGACGAACGTGACCGCGACGACGTTCGACCGAGATGCGGCAATAAGCGCAACCTCGGATGCGGAGAGGTTGTTCGCGTGGTCGAGGACAACGTCCAGGCCGAGGATCTCCAGGACGGTCCCTCGGCCGTAGTAGCGCTCGGCAAACTCCAGGTCGCCGCGGAAGACGTGGGTGTGGATTTGAACGCCTTCGGCATCGGCGATCTCGCGCGCCTGGCGCGCATTCCGCAGGATGACCGGGGCGTCGCGCTCGTCATCATAGACGTACGGGAACTTCTGGTGGACCGCCCGCCGCCCGAACAGGTAGGAGATCGCCAGCGCGATCCGGATGCGGCCATCGGCCTGGCCGTGCCACCGGTGGATGACGTCGACCGAGTTATCGATCGCGTCCTCGTAGGTGAAGGAGCGCTCGACCCACTCGCCGTTTTCGAAGTGGCTCCCCGACCAGGGTGTCGGGATGTGGGGGATGAACGGGTCCGGCGGCCCGATCGCCGAGGACGGCCCGGAGGCCGACCTCCGCGATGGCGTCGAGATGCCGGTCGGCGTAGATCGGGTTGTCGGCGCGGGCGGGCGTTGCGCCGAGGATCGAGACGCCGGTGGTCGTGCCAAAGCGGACGCGCTCCAGGGCCGAGAGCATCGCCTCCGCGTACCACCAGTCCGGGGTGGATGCGTTCCAGTAGATCTGGTTGGCTGGCCAGCCGAGATCCGGCCGGAAGATCCCCTTGATCATGCCGTGGCCGGCATGGGCGTAACAGTCGACCAGGCCGGGCATGATACCCTGCCCGCCGCGTCCAGGGTGCGGACCGCCTCGTAGCCGCGCTCGATCTCCTCCCGTCGCCCCACGGCAACGATCCGGTCGCCGATGACGGCGACCGCGCCGTCCTCGATCAGGTCGTGCCTTCGTTCATCGTCATCACGGTGCCGCCGGTGATGACCAGATCCGCCCGCGTTCGCGTTTGCTCCACCGTTCCCCCTCGTCAGTAGCGCGCGCCGTGCCAAAAATCGGCCGACATCTCGGTGTAGGTGCTGAGGTCTTCGCCCTCGAACACCCGCGTGGCTTCCTCCAGCGCCTGGTCGATCACGTCCTGGACGTCGATGGAGGTCAACGTGCGGCGCTCCATCAGCACCTTGCCATCGACGATCGTGGTGTCCACATCGTTGCCGTTGACGTAGTAGGTCAGGATCTGCGGGATGAACCGGTGCGGGGTCAGGTGGGGCTGGTTCAGGTCGATCAGGATGATGTCGGCCTTCTTCCCGGCCTCCAGCGAGCCAACCTCGTGGGCCATGTTGAGCGCCCGGGCCGCGTCGATCGTCACCATGCGCAGCGCCTTGCCGGGCGGCAGGACGCGCTGGCTCCGGAAGCGCATCCATTGGTGCCACATCGCCCGCGGCACTTCCTTTAAGAGGTCGAACGAGAAGCGGGGCGGCCGAGCCGTCGGTGGCGATCGCCACGTTTGCCCCGGCCTCCAGAAGTTCGACCACCGGCGCGTGGCCGCACCAGACGTTCTCGGCGGTCGATGGCGCGGCGGCGACATTGCAGCCCGTGCCCCCGACCACCTCGATCTCCGAGGGTTGCAGGTCGTTGGCGTGCTGCACCAGCACGTCCGGGCCGAGCAGCCGCTCGACCGTGTCTCGGCCAAAGTGGCGCAGCGCGAAATCGACGGAGCCCCGGAAGAAATGGGTGTGGATCTGCACGCCGTGGCGATCCGCCAGATCGCGCATCTCCTCCGCTTTCTCGATGACGACCGGCAGGTGGTTCGGCAGGTAGTCCCAGGCGAAGCGGCCCCGGTCGGCGGCATGCCTGCCGAACAGGTAGGGTGGATGGAGCGCGATGCGGACGCGCCCGTCTGCTGCTCCGTGCCAGTCGCGGATCACGTTCAGCGCGTTGGCAAGCGCCTCGTCGTAGGTGAAGCCACGGCGCACCCATTGCCCGTTCTCCCAATGGGTGCCGTCCCAGGGCACGGCGATGTGCGAGACAAAGGGATCGGGCGGTCCGACCCCGAGGACGACGCGCATGCCGGAGTTGGCGTATGCCCTGGCGTTCTGGATCGCGTAGATCGGGTCGTCGAGCCGGGCGGGAGTTGAGCCGACGATCGAGGCGCCGGTTGTCACGCCGAAGCGGATCCGCTCCGTTGCGGCGAGGCGCGCTTCGGCGTACCACCAATCCGGCGTCGTCCGGTGCCAGTAGAGGAGCCCCGGCGGGCCAGCCATGCACCGGGTGAAACAGGCCGCGGACGAGCCCATGCCCGGCGTGCCCGTAGGTGTCGATCAGGCCGGGCATGACCACTTTGCGCTGGGCGTCGATCGACTTTCGGGCGGTGTACTGCCTGCGCAGGTCGTCGCTGGCGTCAACCGCGACGATCTTGTTGCCCGCGACCGCCACGCCGCCGCCGTCGATGATGGTTCCGGCGTTGTCCATCGCAACGACGGTCCCATCGAGGATCAGCAGGTCGACCAACTCGGCCATATGGTGGCTGCTCCGGAGGGGCGTTGAACGTTGAAACCGCTCGTAGGTTTAGCGCCAGGTTGAAACCTGGCGCTAAACCTACGAGGTCTCTCCGCGACTGACAATGTTCTCGACGCGTCACGTCTGCCCCGGCCCAGTCCCGGAGGGTCTTCGTCCGTTAGCCCGGGATTTCAGTCTCGGTCCCCGCTCAGTCCGGAAGGACGGCGATCACCTCGACCTCTAGCAGGACATCGGGTCCGCCGAGCGCCGCGATGATCAGGCCGGTGTGGGGAGGACGGTGGTCGCCGAAGAAGCGTTGGCGTTCCGCCGTTACCGCCGGGGAGTCGGCGGGGTTGACCAGATAGGTCGTCACCTTGACCACGTGGTGCAGGTTGGCGCCGGCCGCCTCAGGAACCGTCCGAGGTTGGCGTAAACCTGCTCGGCCTGACCGGCCGCGTCCCCCGGTGCGACCAGCTCGCCGTTACGTCCCGGGCGACCTGCCCGGCGACATAGATCGTGTTTCCGGCGCGCATAGCGTGGTCGTAGCTCGCGGGGCGGTGGATGCCTTCCGGCAGATATCGCTCGAAGAATGGCTCTTTGGTCACCGAGGTACTCCTCGTCTCTATTAGCGGGAGAGCTGGGACTTAGTCCGTAATGCGTGGGTCGAGCGCATCGCGCAGGGCGTCGCCGACGACGTTGATGACCAGGACCGTGAACATGATCGCCAGGCCGGGGAAGGTCACGATCCACCAGGCGCGCCGCAAGAAGTTGCGTCCGTCGGCTGAGCATCGCGCCCCATTCGGGCGTCGGGGGCTGGGCGCCCATGCCGAGGAAGCTGAGGCTCGCGGCCGCCAGAATCGCCCAGGCGATGCCCAGGGTTGCGACGACGAGCAGCGGCGCGAAGACGTTCGGCAGGACGTGGCGCAGCATGATGACCCGGTCCGGACAGCCGACGACCCGCGCTGCCTCCACGTACTGGTTCTCGCGCGCCGAGAGCACCGAGCCCCGAATAAGGCGGGCGTATTCCGGGACGGCGGCGACGCCGACCGCGATCATGACGTTCGTCAGCGATGGCCCCAGGACGAATGAGACCAGCAGGGCGAGGAGCAACCGGGGGAAGGCGAGCATGACCTCGGCCAGGCGCATGATGACGAAATCGATCCAGCCGCGGTAGTACCCGGAGATCAACCCGGCGATCCCGCCGACGACCGCGCCGACGCCGACCGAAATCAGGCCAACCCGCAGCGAGATCCGCGCCCCATAGAGGATGCGGCTGAGGATGTCGCGGCCCTTGTCGTCGGTGCCGAAGAGGTGGTCCCAACTCGGCGCATTGATGGCATCGCGAGCGGAGATCTCCGTAGGCGAGTACGGCGCAATGACATCGGCGAAGATGGCCACCAGTATCAGCAGGACCAGCAGCGCGAGCGCCAGGAGGGCAAAAGGGTTGCGGCGAAACTCCGCCGCGGCGCGGCTTGCACCGCTTCGCCCGCGCTGCTTTTCGGCGCGGTTTTCTCCTTTTGCGGCAAGCAACGATTGGGTCGTGGCGCTGGCCACCGGTCCTCCTACCGCAAGCGGATGCGCGGATCCAGGTATCCGTAAGCAATGTCGACGAGCAGGTTGGTCAGGATGTAGCAGAAGGTGATGAGGAAGAGCGCTCCCTGGACGACGGGGAAGTCTCTGCGGAGGAGGGCGTCGACGAAAAGGCTGCCGACGCCCTGGCGGGTGAAGACGATCTCGACGATCACCGCGCCGCCGAGGAGTTGACCGGTTTGGATGCCGATGATGGAGACCGCGGGGATGAGCGCGTTGCGCAGGCCGTGGCGGATGACGACACTCCGCTCCCGCAACCCTTTCGCCCGGGCGGTGCGGACGTGGTCCTGCCCCATCACCTCGATCATGCTCGAGCGGATCAGGCGGGCGACCACGGCGGCCGATGAAAACCCAAGCGTGATGGCAGGCAAGACAAGGTGACGGAGGCTGCTGCTGCCCGCGATTGGGAACCACTCAAGGCGGACGCCTAGGAGCCAAATGAGAAGGATCCCGAGCCAGAAGCTGGGCATCGAGACGCCGCCGAGTGACAGGAGCATCGAGAGGTGGTCGATCCAGCTTCGGCGGTACAGCGCGGCCATCACTCCGAGCGGGACGCCGATGAGGATGGAGACCAGCATCGCCGCCATCGCCAACTGCACCGTCGCCGGCAGCTGTGTCATGAGTTGATCGACGACCGGTTGGTTGCTGAAGACGGACCGGCCAAGGTTGCCGCTGACGATCTCCAGCAGGTAATCGACAAACTGGACGGGAATAGGATCATCAAAGCCGTATTGCTCGCGCAGTCGCTGCATATCTTCGGCCGACATGGCCATGTCGGTCGCCATGATGTCGACCGGGTCGCCCGGCAGGATCCGCAGGGCGACAAACACGGCGGCAACGACCCCGAACATGACCGGGATGGTCGACAGCAGCCGGACGGCGATCAGCTTACCCACGGTTCCCTAATCCGTTCCTGAGCGTCGCCGGAGAACGGAGCGTGGGAGGCGGCTGCGCCGCCTCCCACGCTCGCGCGATCTACTGCTGGAGCCAGGTGTCGTAGAGCACCATGGTGTAACCAGTCGCGTCGGTCGCGAAGTCTTGCGTCCGCTCGTTCAGGCCGACGACGAAGGTCGTGGCGATCGTTGGGATGAAGAGCGCGTTCTCCATGATGTAGATCTGGATCGCCTTATAGGCCTCGATGCGCTCATTCTGGTCCTGGATGGTGGTGGCGTTGTCGAGCATCTCGGCGAGCTCGGGAGCACGCCAGCGCGAGAAGGCCCAACCCTCGTCGACGTTGTCCGGGTGGAACATCACGCTTAGGACCATCGGGTCGGCATGATTCCAGGAGAGCGGGCGGACGTTGTGGTCGCCGCGGGTGCTGGCTTCCTTGTTGGCTGGGTTGGCGAGCTGGAGCAGCTCGAGGTCGGCGCCAACGTCGCGCCACTGCGCCTGGATCACCTCCGCCTGGGAGCAGCCTGCGCCAGGGAAGCAGATATAGATCATGTGGAGCGGCTGGCCGTCCTTCTCGCGGATGCCGTCGTCATCCGTATCAATCCACCCGGCGGCTTCGAGGATCGACTTGGCCTGCTCGGGGTCGTAGGAGTAAAGCTCGGCTTCCGGCGCGTAGTAGATCCAGGACTCGGGAGTGAGGACGCCCTTGTTCGGGATCTCGACGCCGAAGGTCACGAGCTGGCTGATCTCTTCCTGGTTGGTCGCGTACTCGAGCGCCTTGCGGACCTCGATGTCGTCGGTCGGGAACCGCTCGGTGTTGAGGAGCATCCCGGCGGCAGAGGCCTGGATGATGGACGTGTGGACGCGCAGGTCGTCCGACGCCTCAATCGTCTCGACGTCGATGAAGTTGACGTGGGTAATGACGTCGACCTCGCCGGACTCCAGGAGCGCCGTTCGGGTCGCGGGCTCCTCGGGGAAAGTGTAGATGATTTCGTCGAGGTAGGCCGCTCCCTGGTGCTTGGCGTTGGCCGGGCCCCAGTTGTAGTCGGGATTCTTTCGGAGGGTGACGTGATCGCCGTCGATCCACTCGACGAAGACGAAGGGTCCGCTGCCGACGGGGTTGCGGCCGAAGTCATCCCCGGACTCGGTGGCGGCGGTCGGCGACTTGATGCCGAAGAGTTCGTTGCTGATGATCGCCAGGAACGGCGCGTACGGCTCGGAGAAGACGACATCGACGGAGTACTCGTCGACGACCGTTGTGCTTGCGTACGGACCCCAGTAGCCGGCGGTCGTCACCGAGCGCGTGGCCGGGTCCTTGATCCGATCGAAGTTGAACTTGACCGCCTCGGCGTTGAAGGGAGTCCCGTCGTGGAAGGTCACCCCTTCGCGGAGAGTCAGCCGCCAGGTCAGACCGTCGGCCGATTGCTCCCAGCTTGTCGCGAGCCACGGGTGATACGCGCCGGTGCTATCGACCGCGACGAGGCTGTCGAAGATCTGCCGGGTGATGTACTCGTTGTAGCGAGAGGCACTCTTGTCGGTATCCAAGGTGTCCGGGGACTGTGCTTGTGCGACACGTAGGATGCCGCCGCTCTGCGCCTGAGCGTAGACAGTCGAGGATCTGCCACCGCCGGCGCCCAGCGCGGCCACCAGCATCGGCGCAACGAGCACCAACACAAGCAAACGGAACGAGATCGACCGCATCTCCAATCCTCCTGGGCGCCTGACGCGCCGGCTCTATGCTCGATACCGCGCCAACGTTTGGATGAGAAGAACGAGGTTTTGGATTTGGAGCCCTTTGATCGCTGCCGGCCGACGGATATGCTGGGAGCGGGGAGTCTGGCTAAGCATCGAGGCCGGCGGCGGGGATCGCCGCGGCCCGTTAGGCAAAGCCGTCGCTACCTTGGACGCGCATCGATCGCGATGCGATCGATTTGCCAGGTTCGGAGGGCCCCGAACGTCAAGGCCCGTTGGGGTATGGCTGGATTGTGACGACTGTCGACAGTCGATACGCTATCAGCCGCCTATATGGGTGTCAACCCCACCCAGGGACGCCTCGGTGTCGACGTTTTGGTCGCGATTGCCCAATGCTAGCTGCTGACCTCCTCAATTTCGCCGAAGAAGCAGGCCCAGTCTCCCTGGTAGACGCTGGGCAGCGTGCGTAGGCCGAAGATCTGCCCATCGCACGGGGCACGAACCTCCGACAGCGTCGCGCCGTACAGATCGGTGATGGTTGCGATCAGTGTCCCTTCGGCGATCGGGGTGCGGAAGGAGATCCCCGGCGCTGGAACGAAAAATCCGCCGACCTCCGCAAGGAGCGTCTGCTGTTTGCCGAGATGCCAATGCTCCGCGTAGCGCGCTTCTCCCGCGATCATGCGGTAGTGGCGCATGACGTTCAGGTAGCCCTCTTTCAACGCCTCGCCGTTGGCATGAAACTCCTGGGGCATCGTCGCGCACAGACCGCCCAGTTCGACCGTGATCGCGCCCTTATCCTGGGCGGCCATGACCGAGGTAGGGCTTCCGGACGGGCCGATAGGCCGGAGGATGAGGTCCCACCTCGGACCCATGGCCTTCGCCAGCTCGAGCCCGGCCGTCGTTGCGTTGTAGAACTGGGCCCAGGCGAGATAGGAGTGGGCTCCGCCGGAATGGACAGTGATGAGCAGGTCGGCCTTGGCGCTGAGTTCCTGGTGGTGGGCCCAGGCAACGCGCTCGCTCGGGAAGCCGTTCGCCTTTCCCGGGTAGATGCGGTTCATGTCGTAGGTGAAGCCGTCGAACGGGTTGCCGCGTTGCTGCGCTTCGAAGGCGAGGACGTTGTGGACCGGGACACAGACGAGGGTGCCGCTGAGCTGTTGCGGGTCGAGGTCAGCGAGCAGCTTGTGGATCGAGAGCGGTCCTTCCGGCTCATCGCCGTGGATCGCCCCGTCGATCCAGAGGACAGGGCCGGGCTTCACGCCCTGGACCACGATCACCGGGATCGACAGTTGCTCGCCGCCCGGGCGTCTAGAGACAGGGATGACGCCGGTTGCCCGTTCTCCGGGAGCAGCGACCGCGGTACCGACCGAGAACGTATCCACGCTTCCCTTTACCTTTCCTGACTCATCTGCCAAAGCGATCATGCGGGCTCGCAAGACGGGTTCAGTTCGGACGTGGGACGCTTTGCACCTCCTGTATCGACGCGCTTCGTGGTCTGCACCGCCAGCGGGGCGCACGCGCGCCGGGTCGACGGTCCCGGGGCCCTTTCCCACCTCCCGCCGTTTCGACCCTGCCGACGTGCGACGCGTCCGACACGATGGCTCGTGTACTCGGGTGTCGCCTCGGGGACGAGGCGGACGGGCGAGGGAGTGCAAGCCAGTGCGTATGCGGGTAAACCACTTTTGCGAATCGTTGCCTGAGTGTACAATGTTGACTGTCGACATTCGACTCAACTTGAGCACGCCTCGCCGGCGATTTGTCGCCATGGCATCATTTCGCCGCGTTTACGTCTGATCCGTACGCGTGTATGCGTCGATCGGCCGCCAACCTAGCGATTGGCCTGTAGGATCATGGGCAGCCTCTTCTCCGAGGTGCAACCAAAGCCGCTGAGCGACCTGGCGCTTGAGCACGTCCGCGAAGCGATCGTCGACGGTCGATTCCCGCCCGACGCGTCCATCAATCAGGCGGAACTCGCCAAGCAGCTGGGGATCAGCCGGGCGCCGCTTCGCGAGGCATTACACATGCTCCAACAGGAGGGGTTGGTGGAGAACCAGCCCTTTCCCGGAACCATCGTGACTCCGCTCACCGCCGAGAGCCTTCAGGAGCTGCAGTCACTCCTCCGCCTCCTCGAAAAGTTCGCGGCGGAGCAGGTGCTTGAGCGCGCCACGGATGCCGACCTCGCTATCCTCGAAGAGATCGTTGTCGAAATGGCCGGTTCTGTCGCAACGGCGATCTCGACGCCGTCAACGACGCCGACATCCGCTTGCACTCCAAAGTCATCGAGTTGAGTGGGCATAGCTTGCTCGTTAAGGTCTGGGGCACGTACGTCCAGCAGATTCGCCGTGTGCTTTCGCTGCGCAACCGGGCGAACGTGGACTTGCGGACCTTGGCGCAGATGCATTGCGAACTGGTCGACGCCATGGTCCAGCATGACGTGGATGCCGTCTGTCAGTTCTATGCCGTCCACGGAAGTGACCTGGCGGCGACGATCGGCAAGATGCTCAATCACCGGAGACACATCGGCAAACGGCGTTTCGGACATTCCGCTTAGGTCATGAGTGACGGCGCTGTGCGCGTCCCGGTTGGAGGTGAGGTGTACGTCCCACTGGTCGATGTCGCCTGGCAGCACCGCCAGGTCCGGCCGCAGATCGACGCGGCGATCGACCGGCTGTTGACTGACCCGTCCTGCGACGACCTCAGCTTCGTCCAGGGATTGGAGCGGCAATTTGGTGAGATCGTTGAGGAGCCGCCATTGCGTTGCCGTTCATTCCGGTCTGGCGGCAGAATTTCTAGTCTTGAAGGCGGCTGGGATTGGCCCTGGTGACGAGGTGATCACCGCGCCAAATAGCGACCTGGCGACGACCGCCGCGATTAGCCACGCCGGGGCTACGCTTCGTCCTCGTCGACATCGACCCAGCGACCTATAACCTCGATCCAAACTTGGTCGAGGCGGCGATTACGCCGCGGACGCGGGCGATCGTGCCCGTCCACATGTACGGGCTTCCCGCCGAGCTCGATCCGATCATCGAGATCGCTCGGCGCCACGATTTGCTGGTGATCGAGGATGCGACGCTGGCGCTCGGCGCGTCGTATCGTGGCCGACCCGCCGGGACGCTCGGTGATGCCGCGTTCTTCTCCTTCGCGCCGCGCAAGGTCATGGGCGGCGCCGGCAACGGCGGCATGGTCGTGACAGGTGACGCGGACCTCGCCCGCGCCGTGCGGCTCTGCGGGCATATGGACTGGCCCCGAGCGGAGCGAACTGCCGGCCGCCCAACGGCAGAGCGCGGCCGGCGGCGAACCACGAGGCCGAGGGTTATAACCTGAAGCTCGATGGCATCCAGGCGGCGATCATCGGCGAAAAGTTGCGCTGCCTGGACGATTGGCAGGCGCGCCGTCAGGCCGTGGCGGATGACTATGGCGCGCGCCTGGCGGAGTTCCTGGGGTCGTGCTGCCGGCCGTGCCCGCTAATGTTCGTCACGCGTGGCGGAAT
The DNA here is from genome assembly GCA_963724285.1 of uncultured Chloroflexia bacterium. Classification (GTDB taxonomy): domain Bacteria; phylum Chloroflexota; class Chloroflexia; order Thermomicrobiales; family UBA6265; genus CAVRUD01. The sequence goes on from CAVRUD010000032.1 coordinate 456,416, forward strand.
TACGTCATCCAGGTGCCGGAACGGGATCGGGTACGGGCTTCCCTCCGCGAGCAGGGCGTGGCAACGTCTGTGCTCTATATCCCTCCGGTCCACCTCCAGGCGGTCTACCGAGGAGTCGGCTATGCCCAAGGAGACTTTCCCGCGAGCCGAAGCGGCCGCCCGGAAACCTGCTGGCCTTGCCGATGCACCCCGGACTGGACTCCTCTCAGATCGCGTACGTCGCGGACGCGCTGGTGCGGCCCTCGATCGGGTCGCTGAGTTAGCGGACGCGGATGGAGCGAAGGAGCATAGATGAACGACTTCTCCGATGACTACGACGTGGACGATCCGTACTTGAATTTCCGCCCGCCGCTGCCCGATCCGGCCGATCGCGCCGGGGATCGCGGCGCTGCTCGTCATCGACATGCAGTACGCCGACGCCTCGCTCGATGCCGGCATCTTTGCGGACAAGCGCGCCCGCGGCTTGACTGCCGGGCTTGACTACTATGGCGAGTGCATGACGAGGATTGTCTCCGTAAACCAGGAGTTGATCCGCGCGTGCCGGGCCGTCGGGATCGAGGTGATCTACAGCCGCATCCAGTCGATGTCGCCCGATGGCCGTGATCGAGGCGGTGCGCACAAGGACCTGAAGATCTTCAGTCCACCGGGGTCACCGGAGGCCCAGATCTTGGAGGAGTTGGCGCCGGAGCCGAACGAGCTCGTCTTCTCCAAGACTTCCGGCAGTTCCTTCAACGGCACGACGCTCGACTTTGTGCTGAAGAACATGGGGATCAAAACGCTTCTGATGACGGGCGTGATGACAAGCGGCTGCGTCGAATCGTCGGTGCGCGATGCGAAGGACCTCGGCTACGGGGTGGTCGTCGTTCACGACGCCTGCGCGTCTTGGACCGAAGAGCTGCACACCGCCTCCTTGCGCGTGATGCATGGCGTGTTCGCCAAGGTGCGGGACTCTGCTTGGGCTCTCGATCGCATCAACGCCCATCCGCCTCGGCGCTGATCACTGTGGCGCGCCACTAACCGCCCGTTGTTGTTGACGGTGATGTCGATGGTCCATTCCCGTCGACGTGTTCTGGCGATACTAGACCGTACCTCCGGATGTTCTAACCATTAGGTGTTCGAGTGTCTCGGCGACAACCACCCAGGCGCGGTGGTGAGGCAACCGCGCGAGCGACCCCCGTCGGACCCGCGATCTGAACCGTGATAGACCGGCGCACCTGGATAAGGAATGCAAGGAATGCGAGATAGTAGCCGCGTTTGGTCCGGTGTTGACTACTCCGCCTGGGAAAACGATCAGGTGGCCATAGGCTGCGCCGTCTACATGTCGCCCGGGGCTCCACGGCCCGGGCTCAACGTCACAGCCTCTCCGAGGCTACCGAAGACGGTTCCCTAGCCTCGGAGAGGCTGTCCGGTTCAGCCCGGGCCAACCCTGGGCCAACCTTGGGCCGTGAGCCCCGGGCGACGGTCGGCGACGCGATCTCCCGTCCTATCACCGCCCCAAAAACACGCGATCAATATCGCAACCCTCATCAGCCAAGCGTCCGCCGCGCCCGAAATTAGATTCCCGGGCGACAACAAACCGCGGCCACTGGTTCTCCGCACCCTTGCCACCCGGCGGTATGATCTCTATGACCGCCGGACGCCGCGGCGAGCGGGTTTGTGGCCTCCCGGCTGTATACTTGACCAAGTTGTGAGGAATAGACGGTCGTTCGGCCGCTTCATCATACATAAAGGACGGAATCATGACGGCAGTGCAGCCCGATCCCGCGCAGACCAGCCGCGGCTACGCCCACCCGGAAGTCCTCGTCTCGACCGACTGGGTGGCGGAGCACCTCGACGACCCGAATGTCCGGATTGTGGAGTCCGACGAAGACATCCTTCTTTACGACATCGGCCACATCCCCGGCGCCGTCAAACTGGACTGGCACACCGACCTCCAGAACCCCGTCGCCCGCGACTTCGTCGACAAGGCCGGGTTCGAGGATCTGATGAACCGGGCCGGCATCAAGAACGACACCACGGTCGTCTTCTACGGTGACCGCAACAACTGGTACGCCTGCTACACCTTCTGGCTGTTCAAGTACTACGGCCACGCGGACGCCCGGATGATGGACGGCGGCCGCGCGAAGTGGGAGGCCGAGGGCCGGCCCTGGTCGCGAGAGGTGCCGACCTATTCCGGCGGCGGCTACACCGCGAAGGACGCCGATCCGGCCATCCGGGCCTTCCGCGACGACGTGATGGCCCAGGTCAACTCCGGCTCGCCCACCCTGGTCGATGTCCGCTCACCCCAGGAGTACACCGGCGAAGTCATTCACATGGTGGGTTACCCCCAGGAGGGCGCGCAGCGCGGCGGTCACGTCAAGGGCGCGAAGAACATCCCCTGGGCGAAGGCCGCGAACGAGGACGGCACCTTCAAGAGCCCGGACGAGCTCAAGTCGCTCTACGCCAGCGAGGGCATCACCCCGGAAAAGGACGTGATCGCCTACTGCCGGATCGGGGAGCGCTCCAGCCACACCTGGTTCGTCCTGACCTACCTCCTCGGCTACCCGAACGTCCGCAACTACGATGGCTCCTGGACCGAATGGGGCAGCATGGTCAACGTCCCGATCGAGAAGGGCGCATAACCGTCCGGCGTCCGGCGTCCGGCGGTCGGCGTCCGGCGGTCGGTGTCGGGCTTTCGTCTCTCGGCGTCCGAAGAGCCTCGATGCCGCCCCGACCCACCCTGTCATTCCGAGCTTGTCGAGGAATCTCGAACGGCACGTGGCAACGAAGAAGCCGGTACCTCCGAGAAAACGACCCCGTTCTCTCGAAGACCGCAGCACCATCGGAGCGCCGTCTCCTTAGATCCCTCGACAAGCTGGGAAGCTCGGGATGACAAGTACGTCGGTCGCAGATACGTTACCCTCAGACGCCGAACGCCGAACGCCGAACGCCGATCCACCACGAACAAAGCGAGAACTCATGGACCGTCAGGCCTACATCGAACACATACTCGATCACTTTGAGCACCCCCGGAACAAGGGGCGGATGCCCGACGCCGATGTCCAGCTCGGCGGCGGCAACCCCGGCTGCGGCGACCTGATCACCCTCTATCTGAAGATCGGCGACGACGACAAGATCGAGGCGGTCTCATTCGACGGCGAGGGCTGCACCATCAGCCAGGCCGGGGGCAGCATCATCGCCGAGATGGTCGAAGGGATGACCCTCGACGAGGTCAAGGACCTCGGTACCCAGACCATGATGGAGGAGATGGGCGAGGACGTCGTCAAGAGCCGCGTCCGCTGCGCCACCCTGGCCCTCGGCACCCTCCAGGGCGCCGTCAACCTCTTCGAGCAGAACCGGCAGCGTACCGCCGCCGGGATTGAGCCGATCATTGGCGACGAGGCGGTCCGGTTCGAACTGACCTCCGCGGTCTTCACATTCCCAGGCCAAAGCGGCTAGGCAGGGCTGCTAGGCGGACAGTTGGCGCCAAAGCCTTTGTAAAATCGGTATCCCTGCCGATGCGTATCCACCTCCCTACGCGCGACGCTCCGAGTGGACCGGGTGGAATTGGCCCATCCGGCCAGTCGCACGAAGGAGGTCATTCCCATGTTGCTCGCGCCCACCGCTCCTTCCCGTTTCCATTCGTTCTTCCGATTTCCCCTCGTCGCCCTCACGGCGGTAGCCCTTCTGGCCGGCGCGGCCTTCGGTCCGGCTGTCGATGATGCCGGTGCGCGGACATCGCGCGACGTTCATAACCAGCGGACCGTCTGCAACCAGATCCGGGCGCAGGCCGACGCGGCCCAAGCGGCCGGCGATCTGGAAACCTGGGACGCGCTTTTCATCCAGTACGTGCAAACCGGTTGCGGTGTCTGGGGCTCTTAGAGTTCTTCAAGTAACGTCGTTGGTTGCGCGCCGGGGTTGACCTCGGCGCGCCCTCGAGGGGCGAAGGTAGTCACGCGGCGTCCAGTCGGAATCAATGGACCGGATCGGAACTATAGGGATAATGGCTCGGTCTTCCGTAACGACGGGCCAATGGCTATCGTGCGCGGGCTGCGGCTGGAACCTCCCGTCTGGTCCGAGCCGAGGTGCGTATGGTCATCGACGTTCCATCCTCCGATCTCGATCCAAGGGGTGATCCGCCGGAGATCGCGGTCTGCGCAGCCTGGCGGGAGCAGCGCGTTCAAACGCCGCTCTCGACAGTGGCAGGCCAGACCATCGAGGTGATCCATCGCGGCCGGTGCCCCACACAGGTGCGAAAGGGCTGGTGCTGCGGTTGACGGGGGCTGCAGCCGAGGACGAGCGCCAGCCGCCCTTGTCTCGTCCGGGCGGGGCGCCCGGACGCGGCAGTTGAGAAACGGAGAACCACCCCCGCGGTTCGGCGAGCGGGATCCGCAACGGTGAGTGTAGAATGCTCGACGCCAGAGGGATGTTCGGAGCTCGCGGACCGGCATCCCGCTTGATGCCATGCGGGCCGTTGTGCCCCCGCGACAGAAAGTCGAGCTTCATGCGCCCCAACCCCGCCGGCCGCGCCACGCGCCGGGCCCGCCCCCACGTCTACGTCCTGGACGCCGACCCGGACGTCCTGGAGCTGGTGCGGGAGCTCCTCCTCCTGGAGGCGTACGACGTCACCGCGTCCAACTACGCCCCCGAAACCTTCGAGGTCATCGACCTGATCGCCCCGGACCTGGTCGTCCTCGACCTCGCCTGGGGCGAACGGGCCGGGTGGGAGATGCTGGAGGCCCTGGCGGGCCACGTCTCCACCGCCGGCATCCCCGTGCTGGTGACCTCCACGAACCGGGAGCTCCTCGCGATGGCCACCGCCGACCCGGCACGGTTCGGGACGAATGCCGACCTGGTCAAGCCGTTCGACATCGAGGTCCTGCTGGCCGTGGTGCATGAGCTCGCCGGACGTCCGGACGGCGGCCGCTAGGGGAGGGCTACCGCCTCCGCACCGGCGCCAAGCGGCAGGTCGAAGAACCGGAGGGCCGCCCGCGCGCGGTGGCAGTCCGGGCCGTGGTCACGCCGTTCGTGCTAAACGACCGAGGCGGGTCAATCGGTATCCTCCGGCCGGTGAAACCGTTCCAAGGCGTCGTGCAAGGCGGATAGGCGCCGCAGGTGCACGTCGATCACGTCGAGGTGGGCAACGACCAGCGCCGCGTCGAGGGAACCGCGATTGGCGTGGCGGCGGAGGTTTTGGCTTCGCCCTATGAGCACGGTCATGGCCGTGCGCGTGTCGTGGTGAAAGCGATCGTGGCTAGAGAGCATGGAGGCAACCTTGGTGAATAAGTGCGGTGCTGATACCGGGGCGATGGTCGCGCCGGTAATTCACATAACGCAAGCCGGGTGCCCTGCTTCTTAGTGGCACGTGCATCGGTGCTACACATGCGGACAGTACGCCGCTGCACCACACAGTTGCGGCGGCGGGCTGGTGCTGCGGGTGACCGAGGCCGAGGATGAGGCGCAGCAGCAGGCCAACCAGTTAACGACGCAACAAGAGAGAACACCGAGGCCGGCTGCTCCCCGTGCCTGATCACGGGGAGCGCGACTGGCCTAGGCGGAGAGCGGGCGCCACCTTTAAGGAACCGGGCGACAGGATGTTACCCCTTGCTGGGCTTGATGAGGCGATGGTAGAGACCGAAGAGGAGGAACGTCGGCGGCCACTGGCCAACGAACAGCGCCCAGTGGTCTTTCTGCATCAGCTTGAGCGTCGCCGACACCCCGATGGAGCCCAGCGCCAGCCAGTACCACGCCTCCTCGGGGACGTTGTCGGTCACGCGAAAGAACGTCTTCTGGCCCTCGTCTGCCTTCTGCACTTTGTCTGCCACCTGTCCACCTTCTCTTCTATGCGGTACACCGTCCCCGAGCGGGCCGGTACCCGATCTCCATGCAGCCGCCGTGCCACCCGTAACTCGGCTCCAGCCGCAAGCTACCGATCAGATAACCTGTGCTACAAAGCGGCGTCACTCGTCCGCGGGCGCAGCCTCGTGCGCGTGTCCGATCCGATGCCCCCGCTCGACCGGATCCTGCGGCCGGTGGTGCACACAGTTACTCCGACGGGCTGGTGCTGCGGCTGACAGAGGCCGAGGTGGAGGCGCTAGCGGGTTCAGAGCTACAGCTAACGGCCGACTAGGGCGTGTCCGCAAACCGGTGGAGGCGGCCCGCTCGCGGCGGAGGAGACGGGGACACTGCGGCTGCTGCCGTGGTGTCTCCGCTCGCTCCTCCGCCGCTCGTTACGGCGCCGGGGTGGCGTCCGGCGCCGCTTCAAGGAAGATCAGGAACGGCTCGCCGACGCGGGTCAGGGCGGCGATCAGGAGGAAGAGGTCGTCAGTGCCGGCGTTACGCGCGATGTCGCTGGGGTCGGGCCTATCGGACCCGGAGGCGGAACTGTATGATCGGGGGCGTAGCGGCCGCCATGTCGGCGGTCCGTCGACCAGAGGAAGGAGCCCGCCATGCGTCGCCCCTCGGTCCGCGTCTCCGCCGTCGTCTCGCTGCTCCTCGCGCTCGCGCTCGCGGGCCCGCTCGCCGTCGGGGCGACCGTCCAGGACGCCACGCCGGCCGCGACCGACGCCCACCCCGTCGTCGGCACCTGGCTGCTCGACACCGACGCCGACGACCCGGGCAACGCGCCGGAGATGGTGATCTTCACCGCGGACGGCGGGTACATCTCGGTCGACGCCGAGGGCTTCCGTCGCTCGGCGTGTGGGAGGCCACCGGGGAGCGGACCGCCACCCTGACCCTCGCCTCGCCGGGGGTCGACGACGAGGGCGCCTTCGAGGGGACCTTCACGATCCGGGCATCGGTCGAGGTCGACGCCGCCGGCGACGCGTTCACGGCGGAGTACACGTTCGAAGTCGTCGCCGCGGACGGCTCCAGCGCGGGCGAGTACGGGCCGGGCCGGGCGGCAGCCGAGCGCGTCGTGGCCGAGGCGCCGGGCGAGCCGGTGGGCACGCTCGATGACCTCTTCGCCGCGTTCGAGGAGGGTGCGGCCACGCCGGACGCGGCCACGCCGGAACCGTAGCGGACGACCTGCGCTTGGGCAGGCGAGGCAGCCCGCGTGGCCGAGGAAGGGGCTGCGGGCTGCCTCGCGGCGGAGCGCCAGCGTGAGGCCGACCGCTACCTGTTCCAGTCCTCCCAGAGGAGCGGCGCAACTCCGCCCCACCGCACGTAGACCGAATTAGTAACCGTGCGACCGGATTGAGAGAACAATCGGGACGAGAACTTCCGCCGTGAAGCGAGAACCTGGTTGCCTCGGGTCGAGGGCATCGTCAACAAGATACTCGGTCTAGGGAACCCGCTACCGCCTGAGGACTAGCCCGCCCGGAGCATCTCAGACGCGACGCGCAGGGCGCCCGCCGCGCCACAGTGCAGGCGGCGCTTGCGGGCGCTTGGGGGCACTAGGGGGTAGTGCTGGCGGCGCGGGCCTTCTCGGCGCCCTTGCGGCCCATGGCCCGGCACCATTCCAGCCGGAGTTCGTCCGCGCGGCCGCCAGCTCGGCGGCGGTGGGCACCTTGCCCCGGCTTCGGAACTCGGCCAGGGCCTCAGCCTCGCACCGGCGGCGCACGGCCTCCTGGGCCGGGGCGATCATGGCCTTACGCCCGGCGGCGTCGAGGTCGTAGAGCCGCACCGCCATGCCTTCCCGCCCCCACTTGGCGCGGCGCTCGCGTAGGGTCAATCCCGTGCGCGGCATCAGCGGCCTCATATCGCCTGCGCGTACACGCTGTGCTCGGCGGCCCATACCGCACACGCGAGCGCCAGCAACAGGTCGTCGTGCTCGCCATCCCGATGGCTGTAGGTGTCGTGCAGGGCGGCGGTGATCTCCGTGCGGAAGGTGCGCAACTCGGCCTCCAGCGCGTCAGCCTCGGGCATGCTCTTCCGCCATCAAACCGTGTCGGTTTCCCGGCTGGCACCGGAATGAAGAGCAAGGACCTAACGGCGCATCGCCGTCGCGCCCGACCAGAGAGTGCCCGGAGCACAAATGCCCGATCAACGCTCGCAGAACCAAGATCGGGACGGGTTGCGGGATCTCACCTGGAGATCGCGGCCTGCGCCGCCTGGCGGGACCAGCGGGTTCCGGAAACACTTCGGACGGTCACCGGGCAGACCGTCGAGGTGCATCCATCGCGGCCGGTGCACCACACAGTTGCCATAGCGGGTTCGTGCTGCGTCTCACCCAGGCGAACGTGGAAGCCCTCACCGGGCCGGAGCTGAACCTGGCCGCCGACTAGGAGGCCGCCGCAGGGGGGGCGAACGGGCCGGCGCCGACAGGGGTGCCGGCCCGCCTTTACCCCAGCAACCCGACGGAAATCAGGGATTACCCCGCTCGCTCCCCGTTCAGCGCCAGCAGCCGCGCCAAGATCGTTTCCTCCGAGGCGGCGGCGGGGTCGGGATCGTCCCAGCCGTAGGCGACCCAGACGGCGCGGTCGAGCGCGGCGTGCGCGTTCGCCAGCCACGCCGGCCGCTGGTTGTAGAGGTTGGCAGTGCGTTTTTTGGGGTGGTCGGGGCAGCCGTCTTTCCCGTCTTCCCGTCCCGCGGGGTCTTCTCTTCGGCGTCGGCGGCGTCGGCAGAAGACGCCGCCGGTTGAGCCGGGGCCTTCGGAGAAGACGGGGCCTCGTTCCCGATCCACTCCTCGCAGGTCATGGGCGCGTCGGTATCCGTATGAGCCTGGCGATCGGGGGGCCTGCGGCAGCGAGGGACGAAGGGATGGGAGGGTCCGGAACGGGGGCGGTGGTGGCGGGCGCAGGTAGGCACCCTTCTCCCGCGGTCGTGGATGCGCGCCGTGACCGTGCCCCCTCGGGGGCGAACCCACGTCCGGCGAGGGCCTAAGTATACGTAGGTTCTCCCCTCCCAGAAGGCGCCCCGGATAACCGCCGTTTGGCGGATGCGCCCCGCGCCCGGTCGCCCTACGCTGAGACGATCCCGGCGGCGCCGTGGCCGCGACACCCGGATACCGGAAAGACGCGCTATGGATCCCACACGCTTCGACGCCCTCGCCCGCTCCCTCGCCGCGCCCCAGACCCGGCGCGGCCTCCTCGGCTCGCTCGCCGCCCTCGGGGCCGGCCTCGCGGTCGGCGGCCGCGCCGCCGCGCAGTCCGCCGGGTGCCCGCCCGGCCAGACCGCCAACAAGAAGGGCGTCTGCTCCTGCCCGTCGGGCACCGAGGCCTGCCCCGGCGGCTGCTCGCCCTGAAGCGCGACCCCGCCAACTGCGGCGCCTGCGGGGCCGCCTGCCCGCCGGGCGCCGAGTGCCGCGCGGGCGCGTGCCGCTGCCCGGGCCGGCAGGTCCTGGACCTGGCCGCCGGCTGCGTCGACCCCGCCGTTGTCACGACCACGACCACGGTCCCGCCGACGACCGAGCCGCCGACGACCGAGCCGCCGACCACGACCACGGCGCCGCCGACGACCACCGAGCCGCCGACCACGACCACCGAGCCGCCGACCACCACCGAGCCGCCGACCACCACCACGACCACCACCGAGGCGCCGACCACCACGGCCACGACGACGACCACCACCGCTCCGGTGGACCTCTGCGCCGGGGTGGATTGCTCGTCCCTCACCGACGCCTGCAACGACGGCACGTGCGACGGCGGAACGTGCCGTAAGACGGCGGCCAGGGACAACGGCGCCTGCAGCACGAGCACTCCCGGGCCAGGGACCTGCTCGGCGGGGACGTGCGTGGCCGCTCCGGACCCCTGCGCCGGGGTCAGCTGCTCGCACCTCAGCACCGGCTGCACGTTTGGCCGCTGCGAGGGTGGGAACTGCTTTGCGCAGGTAGTCAACGAGAACGGCCCCTGCACCACGGCCACCAGCCAGCGAGGGACCTGCTCGGCGGGGACGTGCGTGGCCGCTCCGGACCCCTGCGCCGGGATCACCTGCTCGAACCTCGACACCACCTGCACGGTGGGCTACTGTGACGGCGGGGCATGCAGGAGCGGGGCAGCCAATAACACCGGCGCCTGCACCACGGCCCTTAACGAGGCGGGGACCTGCCTCGATGGGATGTGCGTGGTCACCGAGCCGCCGACCACCGAGCCGCCGACGACCACCACCACGACGACCACGACCGCGGGGCCGACCTGCGCCAGTCCCGGACTTTCCTGCGACTTTGAACTGGAGTGCCAAGACACCGCGGGCGGACCCCGATGCTGCGTTCCGTACGGTATTGCCCGCCGCAACGCCACCTGCGACAGCTGCTGCAGTGGTCGGTGCATCCCTGGGAGCGCCGCCTGCGCCTAACCCCGCCCGGGCGCCACGCGGCCGCGTGGCGCCCGGAGCTCGTCCCGCAAACGGCCGATTACGGAGCGCCCCGAACGCTTCGGCCGATGCCTAGGGTTGCTCGGTAACGCTCGTTGCGAAAGTCCTCACATCCCGGCGGCGCAGCGGCCGCCACAACCGGATACCGGAAAGACGCCATGGACCCCACACGTTTCGACGCCCTCGCCCGCTCGCTCGCCGCGCCCCAATCCCGGCGCGGCCTCCTCGGCGGCGCGGCCGCCCTCCTCGCCGGCCTGGCCGCCGGGCGCGCGGCCGCCGCCGCCCCGGCAGGCAAGGTCGGCGTCTGCCACCAGACCGGGTCCGCCTCCAACCGGTACGAGTACATCGAGGTCAGCCAGAACGTGGCCGAGACCCACGCGGCGCACGGCGACGCGGTGGGCGTGAACCTCCGGACCGACCTGAACAACTGCGGCACCTGCGGCACCGTCTGCGGCGGCGACGCCTGCAACACCGCGGTCTGCCAAGGCGGGAAGTGCACCACGACGGCGGTGGTTTGCCCGGACGACGGGAACGTGTGCACGGACGTGAGTTGCGTCGCGGGCACCGGCTGCGTCCCCACCAATAACACTGCCGCCTGCATGACCACGGACGGCGAGCCTGGGACGTGCGCGGGCGGCTTCTGTGTCTGCACCCCGCAGTCGAACACCCAGACCTGCACCTCGCAGGGGCGCGTCTGCGGCCCGGCTACGAATAACTGCGGGGGCCCGGTCGCCAGCTGCGGCGCCTGCGCCGCCAACGAGACGTGCACCCAAGCGGGGACCTGCGCCTGCCCGAACGTGTCCTGCGGCGCGGCGTGCTGCCCCCCTAACCAGATCTGCATCGGCGGCGCCTGCGCGGTCCGGGCCGGTGTGGGCCTCGCGTGCGACACCTCTGGCGACAACGACTGCCAGGAAGGCCTCACCTGTTGCGGTGGCTTCTGTCGCGACACCCTGACGGACGAGAACAACTGCGGCGGCTGCGCGGACGCGGACGGCGATGTCTGCCAGGCGGGGGACCCGAACCTCTGCCAAGGGGCGGGCGTCTGCACCACCGGCGTGTGCGGCTTCACCCCGCTGTCCGACGGCGCCGCTTGCGACGATGGGTTGTTCTGCACCACCGGCGACACCTGCCAGGCGGGTGCGTGCGCCGGCGGCACTCCGACGTGCGACCCGAACGCCTGCCTCACCTGCGACGAGACGGCGAACACCTGTACCTCCGCCTGCACCGCCAACCAGACCTGCACCCAGGGGATGTGCACCTGCCCGAACGTGACCTGCAACGGGGCATGCTGCGCGCCGGGCCAGGTCTGCGGCGGCAGCGTCTGCGCGGCGCCGACGACCACCACATCGACCACCACGACGACCACGACCACGACACGGGCACCAACGACGACCACCACCACGACCCGTGACCCGCGGGGCACCTGCACGACGGGCCCGACCTGCAATGGCGGCAACAACGCAACATGCAACAACCGCTCGGACTGCTATTGCTGGACGAGTGCGACCGGCGGGGCTATCGTCTGCGCCGCCGGCGGCAACTGCTCAGGCTGCACCAGCGATGCCTCCTGCGTCGCCGAGGGTTACCCACAGGGCTCGCGGTGCGTCCTTGTTCCGAGCTGCGGTTGCCCCAGCGGCCGTGCCTGCCAGGCGCCGTGCCCCGCCTAAACGAGGGCGGCGTGGAGCTCGGCGATCGACGGGCGGCTGCTCGGGGGGACGCTGGAGGTCGACGCCGCCCCGGGCGAGGGCGTCACGGTCACCGCCGAGTTGCCGATTGCCGAGGGCAACGCGCCGGACTGAAAACCCCTACCATCCCCAACTCGCATCTCGGTGCACCACACAGCTGCGCAACCGGGCTGGTGCTGCGGCTCACCGAGGCGGAGGTGGAGGCACTAGCGGAGCAGGACCTGGCCGCCGATAGGCCGCCCCACAACCCACCGTTATGGCACGGGCCGACGCCCAGGTACGCGTCGGCCCGGTGCGGTGCGTGGGCGGACGGCACGGCGTGGCCGGCCTAACCCGGGGTTTCCTTTGCGGCGAGCAGGTATCCCCACGAGTTCTCGCCGGCCGCCCAGGCGTGCAGCGCCGGGCCGTCGAGGGTGGAGGTCTCCCCGGTTGCCGAAAGGGCCGCAACGGGTCAGCCCCGGCGCCGGGCCGAACGCGCGGACGTGGTCCCGGACGGTGCGCCGTGCCGCGTGCTCGGTGTCGGCCGTGGCGATCACGCGGCCGCCACGGGCGTCGAAGAGGGTGTACGCGGGCCGGGGTGCGTCGGGGGGGGGTAGCATGCTGGTTGGTGGCCCCTGACCTGAACGGCAACGGATCGTTGCCCCGGCTGCCTGCAGGTGCCGTGCCTCGCTTCGGCGGCCAGCCCTGGCGAGCGCCGTGCTGGCGCCCGTGGGCAGGTGCACCACACGGTTGCCCGGACGGCCCGGTGCTGCGGCCGACCGGGGCCGAGGTGGAAGCCCTTACCTCGACAGAGCTGGACCTGGCCGCCGACTAGGGCGTGTGTGCAAAGTACCGGGGCGGCAGTTACCACAGGGTTTCCCGGGTAAGACGCGCTTCCCCACGCGGGGGGGTCCCTTCACTGAACGCAACGACCCTCGTCAGGGGGTCGCCACGGGTGTTGCGGATGGGATCGCGCCTGGTGCTGGGCCATTACCGTTCATCGTCAGTCCGAACATAGACGACACCAGTTGCCACCAATCGAGCACCAATTGCGCGGTCAACCCACTGAGCGCTATTGGCACGTGGTCGAGAAAATAGGCCGTCCGTCCGTTTGGTCCGATGGCAACGGTCCCTCCTTGCACGTACCGGCAACACCCGCCGTCGGGATGGGCAGCATCGAAAATGACACCGATTTGGGGGGTGAGTGCGCTGCAGTCTTCATGGGATAGGTCGCCGGAGGCGTTGTTGTAGCACTCGGGATACTCTGCGCCGTTGAGGTCCGAGTAGGAAACGGTGACCTGCACCAGTACGTCGCCGGGGACCACCAACGCACGACCGTCAGCGAGGGGAACGCTCGCCAGCTCTTGCCGTAACCGGTCTACGGCCTGGCGGTTGCCGTCGGGGACCGAGCGGGGTGGCGCCAACCGCGCGAGCTCGCCGACCCCGAGGTTGGTGTATGTCGGCCCGTCGAAGTATCCAACCAGGCGCATGTACCCGCAATCGCCGACGGGTGGTTCTCTCCGGGACGTTCCAGAGTTCGACGCTCCGGGGGGATGCAACCGGGCCGGCGCTCACCTCGAGCTCAACATCGGCAGTCTGTGTGGTAACGCACACAGGGAGCCACGTTTCGAAGCTCACCTCGACGCCAGCCACGGGGGCGCCGACGTTGTAGACGACCAACCCCTCGCGCCCTCCGGCACTCCACGCTGGGTCTGCCCCGGCCCCGAGGCGGACGTTGACCGCCGGCTCCCGCGCCTGAACCAATTGCCGGTCGAGTAGCTGGGCCTGTTGGTCGGCGATACGGTTCGCTTCCTGAGTAAGGAAGTAGGCCACTGTGGCACCCACGACCGCGGCAATGGCCATGATGACCGAGGACATGCCGCTGATACCTGCCCACCGATCCTTTGGCGGCGTGACGACTGGCGGGGCGACGACCATTGGCCGCAGCTTGCTCGCGCCACGACCCCGACGCCAACGGCGCCAGAAGGCAGCAAGGGTCAAGCCAGCGACAAGGATCCCGAGAACGCGCGGCACGGACGCCTCCCGATCGGGCTCGGCCGGTGCGGGGAGGCAACTATACCAGTCCGGACACTAGTGCCCGTCACGAACTTCGGGCCACGGTGGCGACGAGGCGAGGGAGCGGCTTCGCAGACACGCCCTAACAGCCTCCACAAGCAATCCACACGGCACAGGGCGGCGCTCACTCGGGCGCCGCCCTAGTTTAGCCATTAGCCTCTCGTTCGCCGGGTCAGCAAGGCAAAGTCCTGCTCTGTCACTGTGTGGGTTTGTTGCACGTACCAAGACCACGCACCCGCTGCGTCCTTGCCCGAGAACCCACTGAGCTGAGCGCGAAGTGATGCGTCAAGAGCAACCGGGGCGTCATAGAAGTAGCGGACGTTGCGCACCTGAAACGCCCAGGGGAAGCGCTCCAGCTCCGCCACGAAATCCAGCCGCTTGCGCTCAGGCATACTCGCTACTTCGGCCTCAGCGACCACTCCTACGCCTTTCTCGTAGAAGCAAATCCAGTCCCCAGGTTTGAGCGCCTTACGGCCCGGCGTCTTCTCGCCGAACACGTACCAACCCTGGCCTATCAATCGATCGAGGATGTCCTGCACGCTCCCGCGAGCATCCCCCTTGATAGGAGTGAGCAGGTACATGCGGTTGCCGGATTGCGGCAACGGCTTCGCCGTCGTGGAGATTGCGACCGTAGGGGCCGGCGTTGTTGTCGTGGTAGTCGTGCCACGTGGTGCCGGGCCAGACTGCTTAGTGGACCCCCCTGTTGCCGTAGACAGGTGCACGCGGAACCACTCCACGATCTCCTGGGGCGTGGCTTCCAGGCCCTCTTGGCTCATCGCTTGGCGCAGGTACTGGACGGTAGGCGCGTCCGCCGCCAGTAGCTGCCCGAGCAGCCACGCTCCAACTCGGCGCTGGCGCAGCCACAGCTGCGTGCCTGTGGGCTCGGTGAGGTATCCACGCGAGAGCTGGCGTATCAGCTCATAGGTGTCCTCGAACTCCTCGTCGCTGCCGAACGCGAGCATGTTCAGCTTGAAGATGCGCTGCTCGGTGATGTCCCCTTTGAGGTAGCGGTTGAAGAATTGCAGCTCGCGCCCGTTGGTGAGCGCCGCCCACTCGATGCCTTCCACGGCACAGTATTGGACGAGTTGCGCGGCGTGCTTGTCGGTCAGGTCGGTGTGGAATGACTCGGCCTCCACCGCGAGGAGGCGGCCACCTGGCCCATTCAGCACGTAGTCGATGTATTCGCCCGAGGACCGCACGTGGTATTCGCGGCTGACCACGCCGATGCCGTCCCAGCCAAGCGCGCGCACCAGCGGGTCGATAAAGAACGCACGGGTGTCGGCCTCATTGATCCGAGGCGCCGCCTCCTGCGCGAGGAACGCCTTCGCTTGCTCCAGGGTGCGCCGCACGGTTTCCTTGGCGTTCTCCATCGAACACTCCGCGACCTGATGCCGTCCGCCACCTTAGCCGTAGCATTATGGCCACGAGAAGTAATGGGTCAAGTGTTGTGCCGTACACCTGCCCTCGACGCATCCCTCCGCTCGTACCGGTCGTTCCAAGGATAACCACGGTCCTAAGCAGCCCGGCAGCGGGCCGGGCACCTACCTATTGCCCGGCCCGCTGTGCTCATGTTCGGCTATGATGTGGCCACCATGACCACCAATAGCATCGGAGCGGGGCCAGCGTGACGGACCCCGTGTTTGAGTACATGATGGCCCTGACCCCCGCCCAGTTTGAGCAGGAGGTGGGCACGTACCTGGCGACCCAGGGCTTCACGGACGTGCGCCGCCGTGGTGGCGCCGGTGACGAAGGCGTGGACCTCTACTGCAACGACCCGGACGGCGCAAGGGTCGCGGTGCAGTGCAAGCGAATGCGTAACATCGTACGTTCCCCTTCCATCCAAACATTCGCCGGCGTCAGTAAACATTCATCCCTGTGACCGCGCGATATTTGTCACCGCATCATCATTTACTGAGCCCGCTAAGCAGATTGCTCGTAAGTTTGATATCGAACTCATTAGCGGCTCCGGCCTCCGTCCGTACTTTGCTGAGGCGCTGGCGAGGCAGGAGGCGACGAGACGAGAGACGGAGAGACAGGAGGAGGCGAGGCGGGCGGAGGCGAGACATGAGGAAGCGAGACGCGATGCGAAGTGGGACCAGACAAATTGGCCGGAGCTAGCGAGACGCCATGCGGAGCGGGAGGAGGCGGCGAGACAGGAGGCGGCGAGACTGGAGGCGGCGCGGCAGGAAGCGGCGATCGCACCGGGCCAATCCCCCGCGCAGCGATCATTCTCCGCAAACCCAGCCATATCTGAGACGGCGCCCTGGGACGCCATGCGGCGCAAATGGGAGGTGGGTACAACACCGCCCGACGTACCCCGTTGGTCGGCGGCCAGGACCATCGCCATTTGGTCGGTCGTCATCGTCGTAGCGTTGGCGGCGTTCATCTATCTTGGAACTCGGCAAGGCGATGGCCTCTTTTCCCGGGTTCCACCAACTCTCACGGCGTTGGAAGGCGGGCCGCTGCCTGCCTCGCTCCGTGTGACCCGTGGGGGCGTCGTCGCCCTATTGGCGGGGCCAGCGACAAGTGAGGAGATAATCACGAGCGTACGAGAAGGCAGCGTCCTCCGCGTCGGCGGTCGGCCGGTCAAGCGGTCACTCGCGGACGGCAGCAAACAGACTTGGTGGCCCGTATTCGTCCCCGGCACCTCTGACCTGGCGTACATCTCCGATTACTTCGTGCTGTACCCCGAGTAGCACGTGGTGGCGGCCTTGGCGTGGCGCCCGGCCTCGCCCGTCATGTGCCGCACGGCCATAGCCCCCCCTCCCCAGGCGGCTGCGGCGCTCGGCCTCGGTTTCTGTCTGGCGCGGCATCACCGGTCTCCCACCGCGTGGGCGTAGGCGCAGTGCTCGGCGGCCCACACGGCGCAGCACAGGGCCAGCAGCAGGTCGTCGTGCTCGCCCTCGCGGTGGCGGTAGGTGTCGTGCAGGGCGGCGGTGATCTTCGTGCGGAAGGTGCGCAACTCGACCTCCAGCTTGTCAGCCTCGCGCCTGCTCTTCCGCCATCAAACCGTGTCGGTTTTCTCGGCTGGCACCGGAATGAAGAGCAAGGACCTAACGGCGCATCGCCGTCGCGCCCGACCAAGAAAGCTGAGATCCCGGAGCACAAATGCCCGATCAACGCTTGCAGAACCAAGATCGGGTACGGGTTGAGGGATCTCACCTGGAAATCGCGGTCTGCGCCGTCTGGCGGGACCAGCGGGTTCCGGAACCACTTCGGACGGTCACAGGGCAGACCGTCGAGGTGATCCATCGCGGCGTCTGGTCAAATGGGTTTGGGCCCGACTTTCGGGATGCCCTCCTCCTGTTCGATGGCCGGGAGTTGCGGGCCGGGAGCGTCGAGGTCCACCGGCGGACGAGCGGCTGGGACGCGCACGGCCATGCCACCGATCCCCGCTACGACGACGTGATCCTCCACGTCGTCCAGGAGCACGACGGCGCGGAGACACGCCGCCACGACGGCGGCGTCGTACCGGTCGTCGAACTTGGCCGGACTGCCGGCTTTCCGATCGACACCCGCATGCTCACCGCCCGCTGGGACCGGTTCGGCGGGGAGGCGTGCGCCCCGGAACTCGTGGCGACACAGCCGGAGGTCATCCGGAGCGCACTCTGGCGGCTCGGCGATGTCCGCCTTGCCGGCAAGGCAGCCCGGTTCGAGGCCCTGCTCACCGGCCTGCCCCCGGGCGAGGTGCTCTACCGGGCGATCTGGGATGGACTCGGCTACTCCGCCAACCGCGCCCCGATGGGCACGCTCGCCGCGACGCTGCCGCTGGCCGATATCGAACGGCTACTCATGGCCGCCGGCGCCCGCGAGCGACTCGTGGTAACCCGGGCCCTCCTGTATGGCGTGGCCGGGTTCCTGCCGCTGTCGCCCACCGACGCGACGTTCGCCCAGCTTTCACCGGCCGATGTCGCTGACATCGAGCGTCGCTGGCGAGCCCATGGAGTTCCCTGGCATGGGCTGACGCTCGATCCGACCGCCTGGACCCGGGCCAGGGTTCGCCCATCGAACCACCCGGCGTTGCGCCTCAACACCGGGGCCGCTGTGCTCGCTGCCATGCGGGACGGCCTGCTGACCGGCCTCCTCGGCCCGCTGCGGTCAGGCGCTGACCCCATCGAGACATTGCGAGGGGCCACCGAGATTGACGACAGTCCGTCACTCGGAACCGACCGCTGCGCCGCAATCGTGGCGAACGCGGTCATCCCGTTTGCCCTGGCGCTGGCGGAGCACACCGGCGACTCCGACCTCAGCGAATCGGCCTCGCGCGCCTGGGAACGCCTCCCCGCCGCCGACTCGAATCAAATCACCCGGCGCGCCCAACGCCAGGTCGCCGGCGACCGCCGAATCGCCGGACTCGGCTCCCGCGGCCAACAGGGCCTCATCCACCTCGACGCATCATTCTGTGCACCCCGCCGCTGCTTCGACTGCCCGATCGCGCACGCCGTCGTTCTAACGGGAGAGTGTGAGGAGCAGGAGGGATGACGGGAAGGCGGAGAGGCAGGACAAAGGCTCCCACCCCGCTGCTTCTTCTATCTAGGCAGAGGCAAAGGAATAACGCGCGGGGCGACCGTCCTACCCCGGAGATCCCCGGCGACATCGTCATCCTGCGCCGGTGATGGCGCTTGGCGCGCGAGCGCCTTCGGATTCGTGTGAGAGAGCGGTGCGACGGGGATAACGCAAATCGCCGGGGAGGGCGGCAAGCACCGTGCGGCGACCTAGATCCCTCGCCCAACTCAGGATGTCTCGAGCGCGACGCTGCGCGCCGATTCACTGACACGGGTGCGCCTCACGGTTTTGCGCCGGTCGTCGTAGGGGAGGGTCCTGTGCCCTCCCGATCGTCCGCGCGGACGATACCGGGGCCGCGCAACACGGGTATGCCCTCCTGCGTCGGGCATCGGGAGGGCACGGGACCCTCCCCTAGTCGACGGGCGGGCGACCGACCTCGTCACCGTGCAATTCGATGGGGCACACCCCACTGACACGTTCCCCTTGACAATCAGAACATATGTTCTATAGTGGCGTCAAGCGGCACACCCGGCAGGGGTGCGGGCCTGGGCAGCGCCCCACCTTGCCCGGCTCGGGTCCCCAGCCGTCATCCAGGCCCCAGCGCGCGCTCCCGGCGGACGTCCCGCCCGGTCCGAGCCCCTGTAGAACCCGCTCCCCGATCCGCCCACCACGGCCGGATGGAGTAGCAGCGAACCCGCGGACCACTAGGCCATCGACCGCCCAAACCTGCCCAGCCGGCTTGAGCCGGCTTCCGTCACTCAGCCCGGGACTTCGAGTCCCGGGCGGCAGCGGAGACGGCGTCACCTATGGGCAACACTCCCCTTTCCCCTGCCCTTCCTAAGCGCAGCGGGGGGAAGGAGGCCGAGGGGTTAGGGGACCGCTCCCCCTAGAAGTAATTCGCCGTAATCCCGCCATCGATCACGAACGTCGTCCCCGTCATCCACGACGACTCATCCGACGCCAGAAAGACGCCCGCCCAAACCACATCCTCCGCCCGGCCAAACCGAGCGAGCGGGATGCGGTTGAGCCGCTTGTTCTTCTCCGCCTCACTCGCGAAGAGGGTTTCCATCAGCGGCGTCAGGACCGGGCCGGGACAGACGGCGTTGGCCCTGATCCTGTCGCGGCCATACTGGACCGCCAGCGATTTAGTCAGGGAGAGCACCGCGCCCTTGCTCGCCGTGTAGGCATCCTGGGGCACCGTGCAGCCGACCAGGGCCACGAACGAGGCGATGTTGATCACCGAGCCGCCCCCAGCCGCCTGCAGGGCCGGGATGCCGTGCTTGCAACAGAGGTAGACGCCTTTGGCGTTCACGTCGAGGACGCGCTCCCAGACAGACTCGTCGGTGGCGACGACGCTCGTGTCCTCGTCCGGCATCACCCCGGCGTTGTTGTAGAGCACGTTCACCTTGCCGAACCGCTTGACGCCGGATTCGATCCACGTCCGCACATCGTCGGAGTTCGTCACGTCACCGGCGACGGGCAAGATCGCCCCGTGCAGGCCGGTGTCGATCTCCGAGATCGTCTCGTCCAACCCTGCCGCGGCGATATCGGCCGCGATCACCTTGGCGCCCTGCTCTGCAAAGATCCGGGTCGCGACCCGGCCCATGCCGCTCGCCGCACCGGTCACCAGGATGACTTTGTCGCTCAAACGCACCGCGTCGCCCTCCCTCCATCGTCCATCTGTTCGGTAGCGGGATCATAGACGACGCTCGAACGGGCCACCGCTGCGATAGAGTACCGGTCATCAACATTGATGCGACCGGGTAACCGGTAGGAGGGCCGCACAGATGCCGCTCGGACCGATCGTCGATTCCCACGTCCACCTCTGGGACCCTGACGGGATCCTCGTACCGTGGCTCCAATCGTCCTGGCTGAACTCGCCGCACGGCCTGACCGAATACGACCAGGTGACCGCCGGCGTCGATGTCGACGCGATCGTCTACCTGGAGATCGACGCCGCCGCGTCGTACCGGCTGACGGAAGCCAGGCAGATCGCCAAGTTGGCCCAGCGCGATCCCCGGATCCAGGGCATCGTCGCCTGCGCGCCGCTCGAAGACGGCGATCACGTCCGCGGCCTGCTCGAAGACCTGGTCGAAGTCGGTCCACTGGTCAAGGGCATCCGCCGGATCTATCAGGACGAACCGGACCCTGCGTTCTGCCTCCGTCCAGGCTTCGTGCGCGGCGTCCAGATCCTGCCGGAATACGGCCTGACCTGCGACCTCTGCGGGAACAACACCCAACTCGAAAGTACGGTGGAACTCGTCCGGCAGTGCCCGGGAACCGAGTTCATCCTCGACCACATTTCCAAGCCGGACATCCGCGGCGGCCAACTCGAACCGTGGCGCAGCCAGATGACCGAGCTGGCGAGCTTCCCCAACATCGTCTGCAAGATCAGCGGCGCCGTCACCGAGGCGGACTGGGAGAACTGGACCGTCAGCGACATCCGCCCGTACGTCGAGCACGCCCTGGAGGCCTTCGGCGAGGACCGCGTCGTCTTCGGCGGCGACTGGCCTGTGGTCACCAACGCCTCCCCATGGCGCGGCTGGGTCGACGCCCTCGACGAGATCACCGCCAACTTCTCCGACACGGCCAAGCGCAAGCTCTGGTCAGAGAACGCGCGCCGCTTCTACCGCCTGCCCTCCGGATCGACCACCTGATGACGGCGGCGACGAAGGCCGGCATGACCGTCGAAGACCTTGTAAGCGCGGTCGCCAACGGCCGCATCGACACGGTGATCTGCGCCATCTGCGATATGCAGGGGCGCCTGGTCGGCAAGCGCGTCACGGGGGAGCACTTCGTCAACCATTGCCTGGAGCACGGCACCCACTTCTGCACCTACCTGCTCGGCACGGACATGGAGATGGAGACGCCGGCAGGCTACGAGTTCATGACCTGGGAGTCGGGCTACGGCGACTACCTCGCCCGCCCGGACTGGGCCACCCTCCGCGTGATCCCCTGGCTAGATAGGACCGCCCTGGTCCTGGCGGACGCCGTCGACGAAGCGACCGGCGACCTCGTTCCGATCGCCCCGCGCTCCGTCCTCCGCCGCCAGATCGAGCGCTGCGCCGCCCTCGGCCTCCAACCGATGATGGCGAGCGAGCTGGAGTTCTACCTGCTCAAGGAGACCTTTGAGGAAGCGCACGCCAAAGGCTTCCAGGGCCTGACACCGTTCGGCTGGTACAACGAGGACTACCAGCTCCTCCAGGCCAGCAAGGCCGAACCGATCTACCGCCAGTTCCGTCAGCAGCTCTCGGCGGCGGGTGTCCCCATCGAGTTCTCCAAGGGCGAAGCGGCGCCCGGCCAGCACGAGATCAATATCCACGTGTCCGGCGCGCTTGAGTCGGCCGACCGCCACGCGCTGCTCAAGCACGGCTGCAAGGAGATCGCCCACCAGCTCGGCCACGCGATCACCTTCATGGCCAAGCCGGATCACACCTGGACGGGCAGCAGCGGCCACATCCACCTGAGCCTCTGGGACGCCGAGGGAGCCACCAACGTCTTCCACGACGCCGGGGCGGGACGGGCCGCGATGTCGGCCACCATGCGCCATTTCCTGGGCGGGATGATGGCGGGCGCGCGGGAACTCTCCTTGCTGGTGGCCCCGAACGTGAATTCCTACAAGCGCTACGCGGTCGCAAGCTGGGCCCCGGTCAACATCGTCTGGGCGCGGGACAACCGCACCTGCGGCTTTAGGGTCGTCGGCCATGGCAACAGCTTGCGGATCGAGAATCGCTTTCCGGGAGGCGACACCAATCCCTACCTAGCGTACGCGGCCCTCCTCGCCGCCGGGCTGCACGGCATCGAGCACCAGATCGATCCGCCGGAGGAGTTCCACGGCAACGGCTACCTTGTCACCGACGCCCCACGGGTGCCTCGATCGCTGTACGAGGCCGTCGAGGAATTCGCGGCCAGCGAGATCGCCCGGTCCGCCTTCGGCGACACGGTCGTCAACCACTACCTCAACGCCGGCCGGGTCGAGCAGGCGGCCTTCGACATGGCCGTGACAACCTGGGAGCGACACCGGTATCTGGAACGGGGGTAGGCCGCGCCTGCGGCCTGAACCGCACAGCCTCTCAGAGGTAACGAGATGCAAGCCCGTCAACCCAGGACGAATACCGCCTCGTCAGCCGTGATCTGCACATCTTGAAGGCGACCCACCAGACGCGGCCTGGGCTGGCGATCCCCGACGGCGGCTTCCACCGCCTCCGCCAGGTCGATCCGAACGGTCGTGTCGTCAACCCGCGAAAGCCCCGGTCGGGTGCCCATGCCGTTGAGGAGGAGGTTGGTCAGCAGACCGTTGACGTCCGGCGTAAGGTCCAGCCGGACGTGGAGCGCGCCGTCAACGGCGGCGAGATGCAGCCGCGCGGTGATGGTGACGAGATTGCGGGCCCGATCGCGCAGTTTCTGAAGCAGGTTTCCGGATTCCGTTTGGGCGAACCGTGCCCGGACCTCGAGGCCCCCATCGACCAGGTCGCCGCTGATATCGAGTTCGTCGCGTACGCCCACCACCCGAAACAGCGAGGCGTAGTACCAGTGGACCGGACGAAGGCGCGGATTCTCGTCCATAGCCGCGAGCAACCCGTCGATCCGGTCGCGCGAGCGTGTCGATACCCGCCGTGAAAGAACCTCGACCAGGTCCTGAACGCCGGCACGGGTAAGCGTCAGGCGCACCCCTTCGATGCCGACCTCCGCCGGCCCGTTGCCTATCGCATCGTGCGGCATGGATAGGCGAAGTTCGTCGAACCGCACCGCGCTTGGCGAATCGGGCGCCGAGGGCGGCGCGTAACCTGCCGAGTCGGCCATCACAGAATCACCGGCGGTACCTCAATCGGTCTCAACGTGAATCCCGGCCGCACCGACGCGCAGGCGAACTCCCGCTCCCGGTACGCCGATGTTGAGACCAGGTGATCCGCCGCCCGGCTTGAGAAGGACCCCATTCTCCCGCAGGGAGAGCGATCCTTGAGGAACCGCCCGGGCCACGATCTCCTGCAGGGCCGCCGCCGGAAGGGTGACCCGGATCTGGCTAAGATCGATATCGATCGTGGCTGCTTCCCGGGTCGAAGGATCGAGCATTGCGCGGAGGGCCGAGAGCGAGAGCCCGCCCGCGATTCCCCCGATCTCAATCCGCTCATTCGCCGCATCGTCATCGCCGGGTCGATCAGTCACGCGATGTCCTCCCCTTCCCATGCGATGACGACAACACCGGGTCTGCGTCGCGTTCTACTTGGCCACGGCCCGAAGGGAGTCGGGCGCAACCACCGGAGCGCTGACCGGCTTGATGGACTCGTCTACCAGCGAGGCGCTCCCAGCCACGCCGAGGCGCTCCATGATGAGGCGGTACACCGGCTCCAACTCCGCCATCAGCGCGTCTCGCGTCTCCTGGGGGAGATCGGAGAACTGGCGCTTGAACGGGCCAAAGCCCTTCTTGCGGGTGGTGTAGTAGAACTGGGCGTCGGTCATGCCCTCCTTGCGCTCGTCGCCGTTGTTGGCGGCGAGGTGGGCGTAGATGGCGTCCTTCAGATCCTGCGGGAAGGCGGCGCTGTCATACAGCCGATTCTGGAAGGCCGTCGCCAGGTGGACCTCGATCGCGTTCGCCTCGGCGAACCGGCCGAACGCTTCTTCCGGCAAGGTCGAAGCGCCGTGCTGAACGGCTCCGCCCATGCCGTAGTCCTTGCGGGCCGCTTCCGATAGGGCGGCGAGGGTGTCAAAGTCGACGCTGACGTCGGCGATGCTGCCATCCGCCAGGACGATGCCGCCGTGCGACGTGCCCGTCTGGACGCTGATCTTCGAGATGCCCGTCAGCGGCTTGCCCGCCTGCTCCGCTCGCCTGGCCAGGTCCGCCTGGTATCCCTGCATGAAGGCGTGCAGGTCCTCGACCGTGCTGTTCTCCTTGCCGACCTCTCCGATCTCGCCACCGATCGAGACGGTGATGCCCTTCGGCTCCGCTTCGCGGATCGCCTGGGTCAACTCGGCGGAGTGGATCGAGTTCAGACGTTGCTGCTCGGCCAGGGTCGGGTAGGAGAGATCGACGAGCGTCGAGGCGTCGATGTCGATGTTGAAATAACCGGCCGCGATCGCCTCGAGCGCCAGCGATCGGACGGCCGCGATTTCGCCTTCCGGATCCTTGGCGTAGGCTTTGGGGTTCGCCTGATAGTGATCGCCCTGGATGAAGACCGGGCCGCGGTGGTTCTCCTTGATCGCCGCCGCCAGGATGTTGGAGGCGTACTCGCCTGGTCGCTGGTCGGTGTATCCCATCTCGGACCGGGCGAGCTCGAACAGCACGATCTTGTTGTCCGTCGACTTCGCGGCGCGGAAGATCGTGCGGGCGGTGTCGTACGTCAGTCCGCGGACATTGATGGCCGGAGCAGTCCTGTGCGAATACGCGCCGCGCCCCGCGGCGATGTAAAGATCGTGGATCGACGCGGGGAAGGCGCCAAGGGCGGGGGCTGCGACCCTGATAATCCAGCGGGAGGCCGCCTTGACGTCGTCATCGCCGTAGAGCGCGGCGTAGAGCAGGTCGTCGATCAGGCCGCTCCGGAATCCGGCCTCGTCGTGAATCTCGAGGCCATCTCCGGCGAACGTGGCGACGCCATCAAGAGCGCGGTGGACTGCATCAAGACTGGAGAACGGCTGCCGGACGGAGGTGGAAGACATGGTCGGCTCCTCTTGGCGCGCGACGCCCGGGCGGTCGGCGCCGCCTGATTCTTCTCGTGCGGGGTACCCCGCCGGAGGCCCTGGACTCCTCAATGTGGCCGCAGACCCTCGGGTCATCGGGCTGCCAGATTGTACCGGAGACCGCCCCGCGGCAGAACAAGCAAATCTCCTGCCTAGACCGATCTTCCCCCAGCCCAACCACCGGACCACACGGCGCTGACGGACTTCTTCGGCGGGGCCCGACGCCAACCCGGAGCAGCGCCTGCGCGCAACGCAGCTGGCGCGAACCTGTCAGTGAACTCCCGAAAAAGGTGACGGCCGCGGGCGAATCGCCCGCGGCCGTCCCTTGTTCACTCACGTCTCACGTCTCACGTCTACGTGATCGTGATCGTGCCCTCCATCAGCGCCCGATGGCCGGGAATGCCGCAGTAAAAGACGTGCTGCCCGGCCGGGACATCTCCCGGCACCATCCAGTCGACTTCGCTGGGAGCCGGCATGTCGACCGGAGCGTCGTCGTTGTAGCCCTCGATGATGAAGTTGTGCGGGCCGCCGGAACCGTCGTTGACCAGATGAATCGTGCCGCCGCGCGCGATCGTGATCTCGTTCGTGCTCCAGGCGATGCCCGGCGCGGAAAGTTCGACGACCTCACCGCCAGCGGGCGCCTCACCCTCGCTGGTTGCGGTGCCGCTTTCGCCGGCCGCGCCGCTGGCCGCCCCGCCGGTAACATCCTCAGCCGGGGTCGCGTTCGGATCGGGCGTCGGGAGCGGGGTCGGTGCCCCGGCGACCGTCACCCGGGTAGCGACATCCTCAACCCCTTCGTCGTCGTCATCACTGGACCCGCAAGCGGTGAGCCCCCAGATCGTGACCAGCGCCGCCGGACCCAGTCCGAGGAGCCGACGCCGATCGAGCCGATTGATCCGCACAATCCCACCCCGTTCCTCCATCGTACCTCCGCACCCCTCCGTATTGCGCCCGATCGCGGACCGGCACGCCGCCACGCACAGTTTCGCCGATCCGTACCAGGTGTGCGGCCCGCATTGTGCGGTCGCACCCATTCTCACCACGAAGCGAGGTACGGGTAGCGCTGATTCTTGCGATCGGAAATGATACGTTGGACTGGCCCAATGCGCCGGGGCGCTCCACGGCGAGTTCAGCACCGCACGGAGAACCGCCACGTTCTGCGATCCCACGGAGGCTCGATGTCGATCGTCCCCGCAACGCCACACCGCTCCTTCCCCGTCGATGCCCTCGGAATCAACCTGGCCGTTACCGACTACGAGCCACCAATGCCGGGCTCACCCACCGTCGTGCTGGTCCACGGGATTGGCAGCCGCGGCGTCTCCTGGTACCCGGTGATCGACGATTTGGCCCGCAGGTTCCGGGTCGTGACGTTCGACCTGCGCGGCCACGGCGACTCCGCCAAGCCGGCCATGGGCTACCTACTTCCCGATTACGCCCGGGATCTCGACGGGCTCCTGACGGCGCTCCAGATCGACCAACCCAGGATCATCGGGCACTCTCTGGGAGGCCTGACCACGCTCCGCTGGGCCGCCGACCACCCTACGCAGGCAACCGCGATCGTGCTCGAAGACACCGCGCTCAGCGGCGGGCCGTCGTTGCGTCCCGCCTTCGATGGCTGGCTGGCGCTCTCCCGGATGACGGTCGAGCAGGCGGCAACCTGGTATGCCTCCGAATACCCGGATTGGAGCGAGGAGGATTGCATCCGCCGCGCGCAGAGCATCACCTCCGTCCATCCCCGCGTCTTCGAAGAGCTACGGGACGAATCGACATCAACCAACCGGCCGCCCCGGTTGCTAGGGGTGGAGAAGATCACCTCGCCGATGATGCTGATTCACGGCGACGTCGCCAACGGCAGTATGGTCCAGCCAGCCGATGCCCGGCGCCTGGCACAGATGATGCCGGCCCTGCGCATCACCCGCATCCCTGGCGTCGGCCACAACGTCCACCGCGATGCCCCGGAAGCGTTTGTGGCGACGGCAGTGCCGTTCCTGCTCGGGGATGAGGACCTACTGGGGCTAAGAGACTAGCGCGATTGCCGGCGATCCGGTACGATGTTCCGCCGACAGTTCACGGAGACGCCCCGGTTGGCTTCGCCAGGTCGTAGCCGCCAGGCCGACGGCGCCCGAGTACACAGGCCGGGCCGACTCGGCCCCGCCTGCGAGATTTCGGCTGACCCAGAAGCGCGCTACCAGATCCCGAGTTCGTCCTTGGCTTCTTCGCTCATCATGTCCGGAGACCACGGCGGGCTCCAGACGAGCTTGACGTCGACCTGGCCGATGTCCTCGAAACCCTTGAGGGCGTCGGTCACTTCCTGGACGATAACCGGACCGAGCGGGCAGCCAAGCGAGGTCAGCGTCATGGTGACGAGAACGTCACCATTATCGGCGATGTCGGCGTCATAGACCAAGCCCAGGTCGACGATGTTGACGCCGATCTCCGGGTCGTAAACGTTCTTCAGCCCTTCCCGGACGTCGTCCCGGGTGAAGGTGACGGCCATCAAATCTCTCCTGGCCCGTACATGGCGATTGTGAGCAACGAAACCGGCGTCCGGAAATCCTTTCGCCGGGTTCTAGACCGTAAGTGTACTCGCCGGGTGCGGTTAGGGTCCGACATTCCGTGACTGATACCTACAGGAAGATGAGCATTGACCCGGCCAGGAAGGGCGTGCCGACCAGAGCGGTACGCAGTACCTGGCGCGGCGCCCGCCCGGTGAATCTGGCGCCAATGTAGGAACCGGACGAGAGCCCAATCACCGTCCCGATCAGGTGCGGGCCGGAAACGTCTCCGTGAAGCGCCATCGAGATGCCGCCGCTGAGGCTGACAAAGATCAGGGTCAGCATCGTCGTGCCAACCGACTGGCGCAGCGACAGACGAAGCGCGGTCAACAGGCCAAGCTGCAACAGAGGAGCCATGCCGACCCCAAAAAAGGCGGAGGCCATGCCGCCGCCTAGCCCAAGCAGAATCGCCAGAACCAGATCGCGGCGAGGGTCATAGCTGCCGCTCTCCGCAATCGACAAGATCTGGTCGGCATAGCGGGTTCGTAACCAGACGAGCAACGCCAGGAACCATAAGGCGGAACCCGCCAGGATCTTGAGCGTCGGTTCAGGGATGCCCTGGCCGAGGTTCGCCCCGGCGATTGCTCCCGCGATGCCCGAAACGCCGACAAGCACCCCGGGCCGCACGTCGATGTTGCCGTGGCGATAGTGGGAGGCGGTGCCAGAGACACTGACGAAACACATTGCGATCAAACCGGTGCCGATCGCCTCGTGCACCGGGAGCTTGAAGACGCTCGTGAGCAGGGCAACCGTTAGCCCGGCCCCACCGGCTCCGACGAAGCCGAGGAGAATGCCCAGTGAGAAGGTGATGAGGATCAGCGCGAGGATGACACCAAGGTCACCGTTCAGGCTGGAAAGCCCGAAATCAGCCAGGGCCATCCTCCGTGTAGGGCTGGCTCGGGTGACGTGACGAGCCGCCCTGTCCGTATCGGTCTCTTGCGTCCCAGCCATCGACGCTGATTACGGTCATGCCCGTGGCGGTATTTGTCTGGGTTTGATTGCGCAATCGGAACCAGAAATAGACGGCAATCGCCAGGGGAACAAGGAAGATCAGCAGGATGCCCAGGCGGACTATCAGCGAGATGACACCGTGGAAGAACCAGCCCATGAACAGGCCCAGGACCAGGCCAATCAGGAAGGTGATCCGCGGAACACGGGTACGGGTCCAGAAATCGTATGGGGGGGATGGCTGCGTTTGCATCACGGAACTCCACCCGGACGCGACAAGCGAACAGACGCCGCGCCTTACCGGTATGCCGCAAGCGTACCGCATGGCCGAGCCTTGCTGAGTCCGAGTGCCTTCGACGAATCGGTCACTCGTTCCGCGGCACCACGCAGCGGGACAGAACCGCGCCGATCGGCGACAATTCGATCCCCGCCTGGAAAACGAACCCGCGACCGCACGGTTCCCGCACGCGCAATCAGCCTCGCCTAGGTCCTTACGCACGGCACCGATGGTGGACACGGCGCGTATACTTTGTAGGACAGGTGTTCTATCGCCCACGGAGACCCTTGTGCCCCAGGCCAGCCTCGAGCAGACAGCCCATCCAACCCAGCTACCCCAGCGCCTCCAGCCTCTAGACGTAGCCGATGCCCTCAGGTTGCCCGCCAAGGTGCAGTGGACGGTCGTCGCACGGTATCGCCACGACGGGGAGTTCGAGGAGGCCGCACGCCTGCTGGATGCGATCGAAGCCCGCTCCGGCGAGACCGGAACACTCCTCGAGGAACGCGCCCGGCTCGCCTTCGCCCAGGAAGACTTTCCCGACGCGGAGGATCTCCTCAAGCGCAGGATCGATCGCGCCCCGTCCGCCTCCTCGCGGGCAGCGTTGGCTCGGTTTTATCTAGAGACTGGAGATCTGGAGCAGGCCCAGGCGATCGGTGAAGAACTCGCCCGGAGCGATGGCGGGCTCCTCACCGTGGCCGGGCTCAACGCCGACATTGCCCGGGCGATGGGAGACACCGGCACCGCCCGAGCGTTTCACCGCCGGACGCTGGAAGAGCGCGGCAGCAACGTCCACGCCCTGCTGGCGATGGCCTCGCTCGACCTGGAAGATGGCGACGTTGCCTCCGCCCGAGCCCATCTCGATCTCGCCGTCGATGCCCTCGAAAGCGGCGGCACAGCGCTGCAGATGGCCTCCGCCGCCCAGCTAGCGCTCGATTTAGGCGATGCCACCCGGGCCGAGGCGCTGCGGACACGGTCGCGGAAGGCGGACAGCGAGCGGCTGAGGCGCCCTGACAGCGGAGATTGAGAAGCACCTCGGTACCGGCTCCGGGCGCGCTCCCGAGCCTTTACCTGCCACTCCCGCGCCCCGACGCGAACCGCCGGCGGCGGCGCCGGTCCGTCGCTGCGGCCTCACCGCCGTCAACTCAAGAGCGAACGCGGAGCGAGGCACCGCCACGCAAAGCCGCGGTAGTAATTGAGCAGCATGAACTGGTCGAAGAGCCTGTCCATGACGAGCCGGATCTCGACGGGCAATTCCCGGGCACACTGGCCGCCCTGAAGACACTGTTCGGCTTCGACGGGTTGCGTCCTGGGCAGGCGGCGGTCATCGCGCAATGTCCTCGCCAAGCGGGACACCCTGGCGACGATGCCGACCGGCGCGGGCAAGTCGCTCAGCTTTCAGCTGCCGGCCATGGTGCAGGACGGGGTGACCTTGGTGATCTCCCCCCTGATCGCCCTGATGAAAGACCAGGTCGAAACACTGCCCGCACCGGTACGGGCCAAGACCGTCCTGATCAACAGCACCCTCAGCATGGACGAGATGCGGCAGGCGCTGGCCGATGTCGAGGCGGGCGGGGTCAAGCTCGTCTACGCGGCCCCGGAGCGGTTGCGCCAGCACTCGTTCTTGCGCGCGCTGCGTACCGCCGGGGTCGCTCTGGTCGTCATCGACGAAGCCCACTGCATCAGCCTGTGGGGACACGACTTCCGTCCGGATTACCTTTCGATCCCGAAGGCCCTGCCGGAGTTGGGCCAACCCCCGATCCTGGCCATCACCGCCACGGCAACCCCCGCCATGGCTCAGCAGATCGGCGCGGGACTGGGCCGGGATCTGGCCCGGATACGGGTCAGCCTCTTCCGCAAGAACCTCTTCTACGAGGCCCACCGCTGCACCAACCGCGAGGACAAGGTCCGCCGCCTGGTCCAGATCTGCCTGGAGCAGAAGCAGAAGGGCGCCGGCTGCGGCATCGTCTACGTCGGCTCGCGTAAGGACGCTGAGCAACTCGCCGGGCTGCTCCGGGACCGCGGTATCGCCGCCCTCCCCTACCACGCCGGGCTCGATCCAGGCGTTCGAGCAACGAACCAGGACCGGTTCATGGCGGGCGAACGCAACGCCCAGGTAATGGTGGCGACGGTCGCGTTCGGCATGGGCGTCAACAAGGCGGACGTGCGCTTCATCGTCCACCTTTCGCCGTCCCGTTCGCTCGAAGCCTACGCCCAGGAATCGGGCCGAGCCGGACGCGACGGCAAGCCGGCGCGCTGCATCCTCCTGTACAGCGCGACCGACCAGGCCAACCTGACCCGGCAGGCGGCGCGGGATGCTCTTGAGTTGGACGACCTGCGCACCGTCTACTCCCGGGTGAAGCGGGCTGCCTGGGGCCGCTGGGCGATCGTCGACCCGGCCGACGTGCTGCCCCCGGTCGCGCCGGACGAAGATCCGGACGATGTGATCGACGTGCGCGTGGCGATCGGCGTGCTGGAGCAGGGTGGCCTGATCGTTCGGCACCCGGACGCCCCGGCGTCGCGCACGCTGCGGCCCGCTTTCCGGGGCGCTGGGTTCGGCCAGGTAGATGCCTTGCCACTATCAGACGAAGACGCAGCGGTCTGGGGACGTATCAGGGACGGCCTGCTCTCGGAAGAGCAGGAAGACGATCAACTCACGTTCCGGACGGCGGTCGCCTGCAACTCCTTCGATCTCACCCCGACCGACATCGAGCGCATCCTGGAAGGGCAGACCGAGTTTCGCGTGCGAGACGAACGCCGGACGGTTTGCCTCGAACTGCTGCCCGCCGATCAGCAGTCAGGCGAGCGGCTGCGTCAGGTACTGGAACGGGCGCGGGTCGAGTCGCAGCGGCGCATCGCCCAGATCATGGCCTACGCCAACGGAGGCCGATGCCGGCATGTGGTGATGGCGGCTCACCTGGGCGAGCGGCTTTCTCCCTGCGATTCCGCTTGCGATGTCTGCACCGGCGACTCGGATACAACCGCCGATCAAGCCGTCTATCGCTCACGGACCACAGCGGCCGACGCCAAGGTTGTGCTAGAGACGGTGCGGACCCTCCCCTTCCCGATGGGCAAGCCCGGGATTACGAAGATCCTGGCGGGCTCGGTCGAGAGTCGTGTCCGCTCAGACCGCACGCCCACCTTCGGCAAGCTCAAGGACTTGAGCAAGGGCCGGATCGACAGCCTGATCGACTCCCTGATCGCCGACGGCTTCCTTAACCGGAACATGGAGCACGAATACAAGATCATCACCCTGACCGCGCGGGGCGCAAACGCCAGCGAGGACGATTTGTCCGGCTACGAGCAACGGTCAAGCATCTCCCCGTCGTCGGCAACCACGAGCCGATCGCGCGCCAAACCGCAGGAAGCCGACGATATCCAACTCGACCCTGCCGGCGAGGCGTTGCTGGGGCGGTTGCAAGAGTGGCGCTCCCAGCGGGCCTCGCTGGACGCCATGCCGACTTATGTCATTGCTCACAATAAGGACCTCGTGGCGCTGGCCTCGATCCGGCCATCGTCAGCAGCGGCCCTGGCCTCCGTCCCCGGTTTCGGACCATCGCGAGTGGCGAAGTACGGCGAGGAAATCCTGGCGCTGATCGCTGCTGCCGACGACTAATGCGGTCACCGAAAACCTTGGCCGGGGTCGCCGCTCGCCTCGGAGAGGCTGCCCGGTTTAGCCTGGGCCAACCCTGGGCCAACCTTGGGCCAACCCTGGGCCGTCAGCCCGGGCGGCAGGCAACAGCGGCCAACCATTCCCACGAGCGCTCTCTAAGTAGGCGCTGGTAAAGACGTGCGGGGGTGTAGGCTGCCGCGAAGCGGAGGAGCAGCGATGGGGGCTGGCGGCGACCGGGCGGCGGGCGCCCCCGGGGCTGGACGGTGGCCCGCGCCGGTACGGTCGGGCACCGGGCGCTGGCGGGCCGGGCGGCGCGGCTGGAGGTGGGGCCGCTGCCCCGCTCCGGCCCCGAGCCCGACCCGCCGGGCCGCGCCCGCCGCCGCCTGGTGCCGGCCCGGTGGATCGCGGGGCGCCGCCCGCCCGGCCGCCCGGCCGCCCCACAGGCGCGCCGGACTCGCGGCCACCAACCTCCCGCCGCACCCCTTTACCAGCACCTACTTAGCTTACCGGCAAGTCCGGCGGAGCGCCTGCCCTCTCCAGCAGCCCGCAACACCCACCCATCCGCACCATCGTGCCAGTGCCGGTCAATCGCCCTACGCGAGGCGGACGCGCCGTCCGGTGCGGGCGGCCTCGTAGGCCGCGTCGATGACCCGCAGCGCCCTGGTGACATCCTCGCCCGTGACGACAGGGTCACGGTCCTCGTCAATCGCTCCGAGGAGGTCGGCGATGATCGCGGCCCCGGTTGCCCCATAGCCGGGGACCGAACGGTTGGTGTAGACGGTCTCCTGAGCGACGACCGGGTCGAGATGCGTGCCGCCGCCAAACCAGGTCAGCCGACCGTCCGGTTTGACCGTGATCGAGCCGTTCTCGCCCCGGAGCGCCAGATACCCATCTCCACCCGGCCTGGGCAGCGCATACGCGTAGTGGATGGTCCCAAGCGCCCCGCTCGCGTAGCGCAGCCCGACGGAGACCGCGTCCTCGACGTCGATCTGCGCTCCCCCAACGTTGCCCGTCATCGCCTGGACCTCGACGATCTCGTCGCCGGTCAGCCAGAGCAGTTGGTCGATGTCGTGGACGGCAAGCCAATGCAGGATCCCTCCGCCGCTCGCTCCGCCGTCGAAGATAGGGTTGCCTGGATCTCTGACCCTCACGGAAGAGGTCGTGAAGACCGCCTCCGTCGTCAGAAGGCGGCCGAGCCTGCCATCCTGAACGATCGCTCTGGCATCGCGCCAGCCCTGCCCGTAGCGGCGTGTAAGGGCGACCGCAACCTTGACGCCGGCTTCCCGCGCGGCCAGGAAGGCGGGCTCCGCCTCCGCGGCGGTCCGCGCTCCAGGCTTGTCGACGAGCACATGGACCCCGGCCATGGCCAGGCGAGTGATCGCGCCGGGCGCCACGTTGTTCGGCAGGGTGACGAGGGCAAGGTCGAGCCGTTCGCACGCGAGCAGTGCATCCAGGTCGGTGTAGAAGGGGATCGAGCGGTAGGCCTCATCGAGGGTGGCCGGGAGGCTCACGTCATGGTGCGTGGGGCCGAGGGCCGCTCCCCGAGCCGGATCAGGGTCATACAGAGCGACAATCTCGAGCCGGTCGCGAAACAGCTCCAGGCTCTTCACCCAGCCGGTTACGTGGTAATGGTTCAGCCCCAATATGCCAACACGCAGGTTCGACATCGTGCCTCCTCACCCCCGGGAAACCCGTCTGTAGTGCGCGCGCGTCCATGCGACACTGCCGGTAGTATCGCGTTGGTCGACCGGGATCGTGGACCGGGAATGTGCGTTTGGCAGGCTCCGCGGCCAGCATGGTAGCCGTGCCTCGTCGTTCACCGGGGTCGGTGTCGCATTGCCCCGGTCTCGCGGAGCAGACGAGCAGTGAGGAGGTCATCGTGGTCTGGGCAAACAGGGGGTTGACGCACCGGCCGATCGCCGTCGGGACGAGGGGCATGGTCGCTTCGGCCAACCAACTGGCCTCGCTCGCGGGCCTTCGCATGCTGATGCAGGGTGGAAACGCCGTCGACGCAGCGGTGGCGGTTGCCGCCGCGCTCAACGTCGTCGAACCCTACATGTCCGGAATCGGTGGCTCCGGGTACTTGATGCACTACGACGCCAAAGACCGCGAAGTCCGCGTCCTGAACTACAACGGTAACGCCCCGAAAGCCGCGAAACTCGATGCGTTCAGGAACCGGCAGGAGCAGGAGCATGGCCCGAAGTCGCCGATGATTCCGGCGGCGTGTGGCGGCTGGCTGACCGCACTCGAAGCAAAGGGCAGACTTGATCGCGCGACCGTTTTTGCCCCGGCGATCGAGTATGCCGAACTGGGCATACCGCTCACGACAAAGAACGAGCACTTCTATCGTCAGGCATTGCGCGGCGGGCACATGGACGCACTCGCCAGGAGCGTCTTCATTCCCGGTGGAGAGGCACCGTCCGCCGGCACGATCATCCGGCAGCCAATGCTCGCCGAGACGTTCCGGCGCGTCGTCGACGGCGGCATGAACGCGTTCTATCTCGGTCCACTTGGGAGGGAGATCGTTGCCGCGGTGCAATCCCAGGATGGCCTCCTCAGCGACGAGGACATGGAGGAGTTCCAACCCTTCTGGGAAGCGCCTACGTCGATCGACTATCGCGGCTACTCGATTCACACTGCCCCACCGCCGTGCTCCGGCATCCAGTATCTGCAGAGCCTCAAGCTGTCAGAACGGTTCGACATCGCGGGGCTGGGCCACAACAGCGCCGAGGCCATTCACGTCATATTGGAGGCGATGAAGCTCGCAATCGCGGACCGCATCCACTACGCCTCGCTGGGCGCCGACTGCCCCACTGACGAACTGCTTTCACCGGACTACATCGCCGCACGGAGCGCGCTGATCGACGAGCGGAACGTCGGATTCAGCGAGGGGGAACGGTTCGACACGCGACTGATCGACGCCAACGCCATCCCGCCCGGCTCCCTCCGGAGCACGCACAAGGTGCCGGAGTCGACCACCCACTTCGATGTCATCGACGGTGAGGGCAATGCCGTCGCCGTAACCCAGAGCCTGGGCGACGGATTCGGCAGCGGCGTCATGGCGGGCTCAACCGGGATCATGCTCAACAACTTCAATTACTGGTTCGACAGCAACCCGCGGAGCCCGAACGTGATCGGCCCTGGCAAACGCATCGAGATGTGCATGGCCCCGGCCGCACTGACCCACGGCGACGGCGCGCTCTTCGGCGTGATCGGCACGCCCGGATCGTTCGGCATCCTGCAGACGACGCCGCAGATGATCATGAACGTGATCGACCACGGGTTCAGCATCCAGGCCGCGATCGAAGCCCCCCGCGTCCGCGCCTATGAAGCGACGACGATCGAGGTCGAAGCCCGCATCCCCAAGGCTGTCCGCGACGACCTTATCCGTCGCGGCCACACCATTCGCCTCATCGACGACTGGTCGTACCTCGTCGGCGGCGGCCAGGGCGCCCTCGTCGATCCGGACAGCGGCGCGTTCTACGGCGGCGCCGACCCACGGCGGGACGGCGTCGCGCTTGGGTTCTAAGCTCGACTTTGGCCATTTGGAGGGTCGCTGGGTGGTAGGGTAGGCTCGTCACACTCTGTCAGGAGGAGTGGCGATGCCCACCCCGCCACCCGCGATGCGACCCCTGCTCGCCCCGTTCGCGCCACACTTCGCCCGGCGGGTGTGGCCCCACGCGCCGGTCCTGCTCGTCGGCACGATCCTCGCCCCCGGCCGGCGCACGGTCGCCGCGGCGCTGCGGGCGATGGGGCTGGACCGGCGCGCGGGCTTCGAGCGCGACCACCGGGTCCTCAACCGCGACCGGTGGTCCGGCCTGGCCGTGAGCCGCACCTTGCTGGGGCTGCTCGGCGCCGCCTTCGTCCCCGATGGGCCGCTGGTCGTCGGCATCGACGAGACGGTGGAGCGCCGCCGCGGCGCGAAGCTCGCGGCCAAGGGGATCGACCGCGACGCGGTGCGCTCCAGCCATTCGCACGTCGTCAAGGCCAGCGGGCTGCGCTGGGTCTGCCTGATGCTCCTCGTGCCCGTCCCGTGGGCGGGCCGCGTGTGGGCCCTGCCGTTCCTCACGGCCCTGGCCCCGGCCGAGCGGTACAACCGGGACCGCGGGCGGCGCCACAAGGCCCCGACCGACTGGGCGGGCCAGCTGCTCCTGGTGGTCCGGCGCTGGTGGCCCGACCGCCCCATCGTCGCGGTCGCCGACGCCCCCTACGCCGCCATCGACCTCCTGGCGCGGTGCCGCGCGGTGCGGCGGCCGGTCACGGTGGTCACGCGCCTGCGGCTCGACGCGGCGCTCTACGCCCCGGCCCCACCCCGGCGCCCGCACCAGAACGGTCGCCCCCGCGTGAACGGCGCGCGCCTCCCGACGCTGGCGGCCACCGCGGCCGATCCTGCCACCGAGTGGGCGCCCGCCACCGTCGCCAACTGGTACGGGCGCGGCCCCCGCGCCGTGGAGGTCGCGACGGACACGGCGGTCTGGTACCACTCCGGGCAGCCGCCGGTGCCGCTGCGCTGGGTGCTGGTCCGCGACCCGGCCGGCGCCTTCGACCCGCAGGCCCTGCTCTGCACCGACCAAGGCGCCGCCCCCGCGCAGATCCTGGGCTGGTTCGTGCCGCGGTGGCAACGCGAGGTCACCTTCGCGGAGGCGCGCCGCCACCGCGGGGTCGAAACCCAGCGCCAGTGGTCCGAGCCGGCGATCCGGCGCGCGCCGCCGGCGCTGCTGGGCCTGTTCGCGCTGGTGACGCTGGTGGCCCACCCGCACATGGTTGCCGGCGTCCCCGTCCGGCAGGCCGCCTGGTATCCCAAACCGCTCCCCACGTTCGCGGACGCACTCGCCTCGGTGCGGCGGGGATTGTGGGCGTCCGAGAGTTTTTGCACGTCCCCCGGCAGGGGGGACATGGCAGACGTGCCCCGCGCGGTGCTCGAGCGCTTGACCGACGCGCGTTGCTACGCGGCCTGAATGGCCAAAGTCGAGCTAAGACGCTATCCGGAAAGTGAGCGTGCATGGCGGACCTTGCGGTAGACGATGAGGACGGCGGCCACCTGGACAAAGCCGAGGTCGTGGCCGGCCTGCTTCTCGGTGCGCGTCAGGAGCCGCCGGAAGCGATTGAACCAACTGTGCGCCACCTCCACCACCCAGCGCCGGGGCGGGTGGCGGTCGGGGTGCCCGGGCGGCGGCAGGGGGCGTTCCGCCCTCGCCTTGGGCGGGATCTGGGCCGTGTCGCCCCGCGCCGCCGCCTCGTCCCGGCGGCGCTGATAGTCGCAGCCCCGATCCAGCACCAACCGGGGCGGGCCGCTCGGGGCGGGCTCGACCACCGCGGCGTCGAGGAGGGCGGCCCGCTGCGTCAGGTCATGGCGATTCGCGCCGGTGACGATGACCGCGACCGGGATCCCGTTGGCCTCGGTCAGGCGGTGGCGCTTGGTGCCGGGTTTGGCGCGGTCGGTGGGGTTGCGGCCCGTGGCCGCCGCCTCGCCGGCCCCCCCTTGTTGCCGAACGGGGCCGTGACGATGCACCCGTCGGCGGCCTGCCGGTCCCAGTCCAGGCCGAGCGCGTCGTCGTACACGCGCACGAGCACCGCCCAGGCCTGCTCCAACGCCCCGCTCTCGACCCACCCCGAGAAGCGGGCGTGGCCGGTGGACGTGGGGCCGAACCGGCGCGGCGGTTCCGTCCAGTGGCTGCCCGTACGAGCCAGCCAGATCAGGCCGTCGCAGATCGCCCGGTCGTCGCGGCGGGGCCGTCCGGGTTTCGTGCGGGGCTTGTCGACCCGGAGGACCGGCTCCAGTTCCGCCCAGAGGACGTCGTCGACCGCCCAGATCGTCGGGTGGTCCCGCTTCGGGGCCGCCTCGGCGGCCGGCTGCGGGATGTCCATCCGCCAAGGCTACCACCTTACCCCACTTTCCGGAGAGCATCTTAGGGCTTTGAACGCGTCATTGATGGACACCTTCGACGGTGGCGGCAGATTGCAGATTGCGACGCCATCATCTGGCAGGATTCTCCGCATGGCATCAGTGAAAATTGCGGAATTCGCCTTGTTCTTGGAGACCGGCCGCCGATCAAAGTCCGGCCGGGAACGTCGGGGACCCGGTTCCACCGGCCGGGATCACGACGAGACCCTGGCGAAGCGCAATCGCCGCCGCCTCTCGCCGGTTCGCCGCGCCGAGCTTGATCAGGATGCTCGCCACGTGCGACATCACCGTGCGCGGGGAGATACACAGGACGAACGCGATCTCCTTATCAGTCAGTCGCTGAACGAGCAGGACGAGGACTTCGCTCTCCCGGCCGGACAGCGTGCACGTGGGCACGGTTTCGATTTCAGCGGGGATTGATCCACGCATGATGGCCTCCTGTTCGTCCGGTCGTGGTGAGATGTGGCTGTCTTGCTTCGGTGGAATCAGGCCGCGAGACATCCAGACGCGATGCGCGATTCACGCCGTTCCTGGTCCGCCTGACGCAATACCCAGACAGTGAGCCAACGGCAGCGACGACCAGCGTCACCACCGTCGCCAGGATGGTCTCGATCGCCTTGGCATCCTGCCAGGTCAGATATCCGAGCTGTGGCTCCCGTGACTCTGCCGGAGGCATCACGAGCACCATGACGCCGAGGACGAACGAGAGAGCCGGCCAACCCAGCGCCCACAGCCTCGATTGCCGCGGCGTCCCGGCGTAGCCGACCCAAACGCCTCCGATGAAGGTCAAAGACAGGATTGCCAGGTTGTCTGGGACGAAGAACTGCTGCAGATCGCTCATCGCCGACGACATCATGTCTGCTCCTCCGACGAACCGATTGTTGGGACGGTTCGATCTTCGAGCAGAGCGACATCGCGGACATCCGAAAGGCTACGGATTCACCGCTACCAATCGATCTTGGAGGCAATACGTAGTCAGTCGCGCAAGGCACGCCGGTGCTGACGGCCGCAATCACTAAAGCGCTCACCGAAGACCTTCGCCGCCGTCGCCGCTAGCCTCGGAGAGGCTGTGACTCTTAGCCCGGGCCAACCTTGGGCCGTGAGCCCCGGGCGGCCGGGGACACGCGGCCAACCGTCCCGACGAGCGCTCCAAGCACGTCGTGGCAACGTGATCAGGTCAGGTCGAACAGCGACGCCTGGGTGCTGAAGTCTGTCCCGGGAACGAAGCGGGCCCGCTTCAGGTCGATCCGGTAGTCGTCTTGCGTACCGAGGACGGGCGTCCGCTCTTCGACGTAATACGGCCAGGCGCGCTCTTCGAGGAACCGGGGCGGATGCCCGGTCGAGCGGATCACCCGCCACCAGGGGGCCTCGCCGCCGAAGTGCTGCATGACCCTGCCGACCATCCGCGCGGCGAACGGACCGGCCACGTCGCCGAGGCCGCCATGCGGACCGATGGCCTCGGCCACGTCGCCGTAGGTCATGACCCGGCCCGGCGGGATCGTGCCCACGACCTTGAGCACCTCGCTCACGAGCTCTGGAGTCGGCTCCCACGCATCATCCCAGGTCATGTCCGGCACCGTCCTACGTCGGCGTGTATCTGGTCCAGGCGGCCGCGGCCCGTCTCGTCCGCCAATACCTTAGCGCCCTGGACCGGAATCCGTCTGGGGCAGACGCATTGGCCGGATGACCCGATCAGTCCGCATCTTCCCGGACATCTGGGGGCTTGACAACCAGCCATCGCGGCGCAGGATGGAAGCGCGACCGCGTCCGGTACGAGCGAGACATGGCATTGGGCTTCCCGGTTCGATCGCTGACCAGGAGCAAGACCATGGACGTCAGCGTCGGGACCTTCAACCTCAACAACCTCTTCTCGCGCTTCAACTTCCAGGCGGATCTGGACACGGGAAGCACGTCAACGGTCTCGGTCAGCTCGGCGATGGGCGGCGCCAGTGCCGCGTCTGGGTTGGCGGCGGCGGGCGGAGAAGCGAACGAGTCCACCGCCGTCTACACCTTCGGCGACGGCAGCCTCGTCGTCCGCCGCGAGTACCGCGGACGGCTGGTCAAGGGCAAGCCCGAGTCCGAAACGCGAACGATTGCCAGGCGGATCCTGGACGCCAACCTGACCGTCCTCGCCGTCCAGGAGGTCGAGGATGTCGTCACCCTGCGGGCCTTCGTCCAGGACTTTCTCAACAACAGTTACCGCTACTCCGTCCTGATCGAAGGCAACGATCCACGCCTCATCGACCTGGCGGTCCTATCGCGTTTGCCCCTCGGTCCAGCGACCTCCTGGCAGTGGGCCGCCCATCCGGAGGCACCGGCAGAACCCGTCTTTTCGCGCGATCTCCTCGAGGTGGAGGTGCTCAACGCCCGCGGGACCTCCCGCCTGTTCACCCTCTACAACAACCACCTCAAGAGCCAATACGTCCCCTTCAACGAAGATGCGGTCGCCGGCGCCGAGGCCGCCAACACCCGCCGCCGGCAGCAGGCCGAGACAGTCGGGCGGATCATCGCCGCGCGTCAGCGGCCGCGCAGCCGCTACGTCGTCGCCGGGGATATGAACGAGCCGCCGGACTCCCCCAGACTGGCGGCCATCGCCGCATCACCGGCGCTCGGACTGGTGGATGGGTTGGCCTCACCGCGAGAGACCCGGCCCGCGCCCAGCGACAACCCGCCGCCTCCCGGTCCGGCATGGACGCACCGGTTCAAGCCCACCGGGCAACCGGCCCACTACGAACTCTTCGACCAGATCTGGCTGAGCCCCGCCCTTGCCGAGCGGCAGACAGACGCCGTCATCGACCGCCGCACCCGGCTGAGCGGCGACGGCACCGACCACGATCTCGCCTGGGTCACGCTGCGGCTCTGATGCGCTCACCGAACACCTTGGCCGCCGTCGCCGCTAGCCTCGGAGAGGCTGTAACCGTGAGCCCCGGGCGGCAGGGACCAGGGCTTCCAGGATTCCGCACGGCGCTCTAAAGCGATCTCGCCGTGCGATTGTAGCCACGCGATTGCATCGCGCGTTATCCCAGCTTGCGGAGACGCAAATCCGTTGCGCCGAGACGAAACGGTCTGGCAGACGTCTTGGGCTGTCACTGCTCATCGCCTGGACACATCCGCGTTTGCCGTGTGAGGCGGGCGCGTACGCCACCAGCGCATGGGCACGATCGATACGCCTACTGACTATCCAAAAGCAGCGCCCGCCCCAGGACGGGGCGGGCGCTTGCCGATGTGGTCCGGTCTGTCGCCCGCGGTATTCCGCGGCTCTCTTAGGAGGCGAGCGTGCCGAGCGCGGTGCGGATCAGGTCGGCGACGGCGGTCGGCTGGGAGATCATGACGACGTGCGAGGCGTCGACATCGACCGTGATCGCCCCGGCCCGGGCGGCCATGGCCCGGAGCCCGTTGACGCCGATGGTCTTGTCTCCGGTGGCGATCACCGCCCAGGACGGGAGGCTCTTCCAGCCGGCCGGCCCGGACGGCTCACCGAACCCCGATTCGGCTCCCGGCCGTTGGGAGACGGCCATCGCCGCGGCCAGGTCGGCCGGGAGGTCGGCACAGAAGACATCATGGAAGGCAGCTTGATCGATGTAGAGCTCGTGACCAGGAGCAGCCGGATCGCCGGATGGGAATTCCGCCGGGCGCAGGTTGGGGCCGAGCAGGCTGTCGGTCGCCTGGCTGGCGAGCGCCAGAACCGATTCGCCTTCGTCCGGAGCAAACGCGGCGACGTAGACCAACCCGACCGCATTCGGGATTTGCGGCGCGGCATTGGTGATCACCACGCCGCCGTAGGAGTGGCCCACGAGGAGAACCGGGCCTGGGATCTGGTTGGCGACGCTGGCGAGGTACTCGGCGTCGCTAGCGACGCCCCGCAACGGGTTGGCCGGAGCCATCACGGTGATGCCGTCGGCATGCAGCTCATTGATAACGCCCGTCCAACCGGACGCATCGGCGAAAGCGCCGTGGACGAGGAGGACAGTCGGAGTGGAAGAGGCCGGGGTCGAGTCGGTCATTGGAGTACCCTCCTGGGCCTTGGTGATGGTTGAACGGGACAGGGTTGCCGCCGCAGCCAGGGCCGCTCCGGCACCGGCGACGCGGCCAAGGGCCGTGCGCCGGGAAAATCGACCGCCGAGGAGATCTGGAGTTCGGTCCGCACGAGACTGGTTCATCGGTCGTCCTCACCTTCACGCGTGCTGCTTACCGAAGCACTCCACAGATGAGCGCCGCGTCGTGTGCCGGCGTCGTGGCCAAGTCGGCAGCATCGAACAGGAGTGAGTCCCATACCTCCGGTGTGCGCATCACCGTGCTTCCGGAATCGCTCCGTGATCTGGGCCGCCGACGTCAGCGTTCACGGTTCTCGGCACAGAAATGAGGATGAGGCACGGTAGCCCCTGGCACACCGGGGAAACTGCTTGGTTTTGGTTAGGAACCTACCAGGGAAAACCCGTCACTATTGCTGGGTTGGAGGAGTATCTGCGCGTCCCTTGTGGTCTGGCACGCCTGGATCGTCGGAGGTAGGAGCAGGGCTTGCCCTGCCCGGTCGCCAGCCGCGGTGCCGCGCAGTGGGGAACAGGGCACCGCAAGCGGATGCCCCTACAGCTCCGTCCGACGGAAGGAGCGCGGTCGACGCGCCACTAAGCAAGCCCGTTGCGGACCGCGAAAACCCCGGCTTCCACCCGCGACTTGACCTCCAACTTCCCCAGCAGGTTGGTGACGTGGCCACGGACGGTGCGATGACTGATCGAGAGCGCCGTGGCGATCTCACGGTCAGTACGGCCCTCGGCGAGCAAGCGCAGGACCTCTCGCTCACGACGGGTCAAACCGATCGAATCCGCAGGCTGGCTGCTGGTTACCGAGGTGGCCGGCGTGCCGATGGTCTCGATCAGCGCGAGCGCGTGATCGACGGCGTCGTCCATCGGCAGGACTTGCCCGGCTGCCCAGGCAGCGGCGAAGGCTTCCTCGCCCAGGGCCGCGCGCGCGGCGGCAACCGCGGGCGTGCCGCTGGCTTGGGACGCACCAGCGGGCGGCATCCCGTCCGCCTCATGCAGGGCGTCGGCCGCACCGAGCAGGCGGACCGCGTCCGCATCTCGCCCCGCCCGCATAGCCACCCATGCCACGTCCTTGAGCAGGTGGCCGATGGACCACCGGTCCTCGAGAGCGCGAAACGCGCAGAGCGCTCGCCCAAACAGCGCCGCCGCCCGGCCGTCCTCGCCAGCGTGGCCGCCAAACGCCCCAGGTTGGCGAGCGTCCAGCCGGCGCTCCGCAGGTCTCCGTGCGCTTCAAAGGCGGGGAGCACCACTTCGAAACACTCGGTGGCGCGGGCGGCATCGTCTTGGTGCTGCGCGAGGGAGCCGAGACCGTACATGGCCATCGCGACGGCCCACTGGTCGCCCAACACCCGGGCGAGGGCAAGGCTTTCCTCAACGCTGCCTCGGCCCGCGCGAACCGCGAGGTCCGCTCCTGGCCGGGCGATGCCTCGTGGCGGCCAAACAGGTCGTGGCTAGAGCCGATCGCCCGCAGCGCCGCGACGACGCCGGGCCGGTCGCCGACGGCCTGGTAGATCACGAGGGCTTCTTCGGCCAGCGCGATGCTGCTCGCGTAGCCCCCCTGAGCAAACCGGACCCAAGCCGCCGCGACGAGCGCTTTGGCGCGTGCCAGGGATGTCTCTCCATCCTTCGCCAGCACCCGCTCCAGCGCCTCGCGCGCTTCGCCCAGGTGCCCGCGGACGAGCCAGAACTGGCGCAGGGCGCCAGCCCAGCCGGAGTGCCAGGTCTGGGTCGTACTCCGACGCCCAATCGAGGGCTGCCCGGACGTTCGGAAGTTCGATCGCCAGGCGATCCTGCCAGCGAGCCTGGCTCGGTCCGTCCAGTTCCGGCTCTGCCGTCTCGGCAAGCGCTAAGCACCAGGTCGCATGGGCCCGCCGCACGGCCTCACCCTCGCCACTCGCGTCGAGCCGCTCCAGCCCGAACTCGCGGACCGTTTCCAGCATCCGGTAGCGCGGCTCGTCCGCCATCAGGTGCCCGACCTGACGCAGCAGGCTGTTCTCGGCAAGCGATTGGATGATGTCCAGCATGGTGTGGGTCGGCGGGAGTCGGGAGTCAACGGAGGACCCGGGCACGCTTCCCGCGACCGGACCTCCGCCTCCCGACAGGATTTCGCACACGACTTCAGCGGAGCGAAGCTCGAAGCCACCGACGAAGATGGCTAAGCGTCCAAAAAATACCTGCTCGAGGGGGCCCAGCAGGCCGTAACTCCAGGCGATGGCCGCGCGCATGGTCTGTTGCCGGTCCGGCCGGTCGCGGGCGCCCCCAGTCAGGAGCGGCAGCGCGCGGTCCAGCCGGGCCAGCACCGCCGCCGGCGGCAAAGCTCGGACGCGAGCGGCCACCAGCTCGATCGCCAGGGGCAGTCCGTCTAGTCGGGCGCAGAC
Organism: uncultured Chloroflexia bacterium; assembly: GCA_963724285.1. Classification (GTDB taxonomy): domain Bacteria; phylum Chloroflexota; class Chloroflexia; order Thermomicrobiales; family UBA6265; genus CAVRUD01. The sequence continues at coordinate 501,280 of CAVRUD010000032.1, forward strand.
CGCCGCCACGGTCGGCGCATTCTCGGCCGTCAGGGCGAAGGTGGGGTCGGCCGCCCGAGCCCGGGTCACGAAAAGCTGCACGGCCTCCGGGATCGCCAGAGGATCCACGAGGACATCGTGCTCGCCCGACACGTGGAGCACGACGCGGCTGGTGGCGAGGACGGTTAGCCCCGGGCAGATGATCAGCAGGTCGACGAGGCGGGGCGCGGCCTCGACCACCTGCTCGAGGTTGTCCAGGACGAGCAAGACCTGTCGCGGTCGCAGGTGCGCGGCGAGTTGCTCCGTCATCGATCGCGGACCTTTGTCGCTGAGGCCGAGGGCATGGGCGATCGTCGGCAGCACCAGATCCGGGTCCCGGACGGTGGCCAGGTCAACCATGCAGACGCCGTCGGCGAAGGCGGGCGCGGCCTCGGCGGCGGCCTGGAGGGCGAGGCGCGTCTTGCCGACGCCGCCGGGACCGGTCAGGGTAACGAGGGGCACATCGTCGCGCAGGAGGAGATCGACGATCTCGCGGACCTCGTGCTCCCGCCCGATCAGCGGTGTACGAGGTCGAGGCAACGCTGATCGCGGATCATCTCGCTCCATCAGTGGGACAACGCGATGGCGACGCGCCATAGACTCATCGGGCGATTCTGTACCCACCCTAATCAAGCCCATTGCGTACGGCGAAGGCGGCAGCAGCGGTGCGAGAGTCCATCCCAGCTTCGTGAGCATATTGGTCACGTGGTAATTGACCGTCCGGGTACTAATGAACAGCAGCGCGGCGATGTCGCGGTCGTGCAGTCCCCTGGCAACCAGACGCAATACTTCGCGCTCGCGGGCCGTCAGCCCAAGTGTCCGCCCTACCTCTGCGGGCTGGGGTTCCATTGGCGGGACATCATTTGCGCCCACGGCGAGGGCCGCGGCGATGGCATCGTCCATGAGCATAGCTTCCCCGGCCGCCCACGTTGCCGCGAACGCCTCAGGATCGAGGCCTTCCCGGGCGCTCGCGATGGCCTGTTCGTGCCGCATGCGCTGCCAGGACTCGACGCCAAGGCCGAGTTCCTCCCGAAGCACGGCGGTCGCCGCGAAGAGCTGGGCTGCCTGCTCGAATCGCCGCTGAGAGGCCGCCACGCAGGCGATGCCGGCGAGGGCATTGGTCAGAAAGCGGCGGTCGCCGTGGTCATGGGTCAGGGCAACGCTTTCCTGGTAGGCGGCCAGTGCACGCTCGTGCTCTCCGGCCCTATGCGCGACGTCGCCAAGGATCCGCAAGGTATCCCCAAGGGCCCAGGTGTAGCCGAGGGCCCGCTGACGCTCGACCGCTGCCGCCGCGTGGGTTGCGGCTCGGACAGTATCGCCCTGAGCGAGCGAAATCTGGGCCAGGTTGGCCTGGGCGACGCTGACGAGCTGTGGCCCGGCCGGCTGTTCGGCCTCGATCGCGAGCAGCATCGTCAGCGCCTCCTCCATCTGCGCCACCGCCCGCTCGTGGTCGCCGCGATGCATATCAACCAGACCAAGCTCTTGCAACGCCGCGGCCGCATTCGACCAATCATCGACCATCCTGGCCAGACGCAGGGCCTCACCCTGCATGGATCTGGCGTCCTCGGGCTCGCCCTGGAGCCTGGCCAACCAACCGGCAGCCCGCAGTGACCGCATCCGCGCGGGCGACGGCAACGATTCGCCGATCGCCAGCGCCCGTTCCAGCCAGTGCCGCCCCTCGCGGTAGTGTCCCCGGACCGCCCAGTACCGGGCCATCGCCTCAGCAAGCCGAAGAGCGATGTCGGTCTCTCCGCTGGTGATCGACCACTCCAGCGCCGCGCGGACGTTGTCGTGCTCGGCGTCAAGCCGATCCAATTCGCGCTCGTACTCCGGGCCGTCGATCAGCGCCGATGCGTGCTCGGTGATCTCCAGGAAATAGGCGGCGTGGGCAGCGCGGACGCCCGGCTCCTCACCGCTGGCCGCGAGGCGCTCCATGCCAAACTCGCGAACCGTCTCCAGCATCCTGAACCGCGGTTCCTCCGGGAGCAATCCTCCCTGCTGGCGCAACAGGCTGTTCTCGACGAGGGACTGGACGACGTCGATCATCGAATAGGGCGGCGGCAACTGGAACCGAGAGGTTTCCGAATCCTGCCGGTCCGGCCC
>CAVRUD010000033.1:0-30624 GCA_963724285.1 uncultured Chloroflexia bacterium
GCTTCTAACCGGGGTATCCCTCCAAGTTGCCGCGCCAGGTCCACCCCCTCCGAGATCCACGCCTCGGCGGCGGTGTGGTCACCAAGGGAGTGGGGGCCGAGACCGACATTGAGGAGCACCATCGCTCGTACCACCGCTGGCGTTGACGGCGCCAGCGGCAGAGCACGGGCCATCCAATCCGCCCCTCGCGCAGGAGGCCAGCGTAATACCAGAAGCCAAAGCGTGCTTCGGTCAGGCGGAGCAGATCGTCCCCCGACCGGTGCGTTCCAACCAAGAGAGCGCGGCATTGAGGTTGGCGTGCTCCGGGAAAAGGCCGAGAAGCTTCTCCAATTCCGCCCTATCCAGGATCCGACCAGGGGCGTTATCCGCGAGGGCAAGTAGCAGTCCGCATGCCGGTCCCGCAGCGCGTCTCCTTCACCGCTCTGTGCCAGTTGCTCCATCGCGTACACGCGGATGGATTCCAGCATCCCGAAGCGGGTCTCATCCCCATCGACATGGCGGACGAGGCTCTTCGAGGTGCGGCGCCGCGGCGGGCGTGCTGTTCATGCTGATCCGGGTCGGTCTCTACATCGCGGGCGGCATCCTCGGGGCCGTGCTCGGCATCGTCGTCGCGTCGCTCGTCGGCCTCCTGGACAGCGGTTTCGACTGGGGGTCGCTCGTGCTGATCGCGATTGGCATAGGTGGCGGCGGCTTCTTCGGCCCCCGGCTCGGCGACTTGATCATCGTCCTGGCGACGGCCGCCGCGAGCGGGTATCTCATCATCTACGGCATATCCGTTCTCTACATCGACGAGTTTCAGACGGACGTCGAGGATCCGGGCGCCACGATCGCCAAGTCGCTGCCATTCGTGATCTTCCTCGTTGTTGCCGCTATCGCCGGCCTCGGCCAGTGGGTCAATTCCGGACTCAGGGCCCGAATCCGAACCTAGACGGCGTCTGGGCATACTCCCACGCCTAAACCGCCGGGGTCGCGGCGCGCCCCTCGTGGACGGAGGCGTCGATACCCGCCCGCCGGGAGGGATCGTCGCGCCGCTTCTCGGGGTGCGCCACGAGATCGGCGGCAAAGGTGCGGTCAAACCGGCGGGCGAAGACCGCGTTGGCCATCGCCCCGGCGACGACGATTGTGCTGAGCAACCAGAGCACCCAGAGCAGGATCAGGACACTGCTGGCGGCACCGTACGCGCTGCCGGGATTGATCTTGGCGAAGATGAGATCCAGGGCCGCGAAGATGACCGCGATCGCGGCCGTCGCCGCAAACGTGCCGGGGAGGGTCCAAATGACCGCATGCTCGGCATTCGGGGCCACGGTGTAGAGCAGCAGGAGCGAGCAGGCAATCAATACCACCGACCATCCACGCCCGGAGATCAGCACATCGACCAGGATCGAGTCGTAGTCGATCCACTCGGCAATCCACTCTCCAACCCGTTGCCCGAAGGCGAACAGCACCACCGCCAAGATCACGAGCACGCCGCCGACGACCACGAGCACCAAGCGCAGGATGGTCCGCGCGAACCAGGAACGCGTGTCCCGCAGGTTGTAGACGAGATTGCACGCGAGGATCAGAGCGCCAACTCCACCGGCGCCACCCCAGAGCGCGACGCCAAACGAGATCACGGCGGTGATCGTGGCGGTGCTCTGGCTGATCTCGACCATCGCGTTGTCGACCAGCGCGCGGAACAGGGGCTGAAGGTCTTCCGGAACCTGGCGGTTGATCAATTCGAGGAGCATTTCCGACAGGCCGGAGCTGGTCTCCTCGTCGATCATCGCGGTGATCGACATGAGCACGATGAGAATCGACGGGATCGCGTAGAGCAACGAGTACGCTGCCTGCTTCGCCAGCAGCGAGATCGGCTGGCGCATACCCTCGTGGATGAGTTCGTTTGCGATCGCCCAGGCCAACCGCCAGCCGCGCGGCTCGGCCGGGGGCGCCTGCACGTGGTTGGGCGTTTGTCGGTCCGGGCCGGTCATGGGATGGGGTGTCCATTGCCGCGTGGCGCCTGATCACACGGAGCCGCCATCGCGACACCCGGACAGGTGCGCCCATTCTCGCATCCGCGCTTGCCGAACAACGGTGCGTCCACGGCTGGCTGGCTGGAACGCTCCCGTGCGCGCGGATGCGCGGGACGCAACGGCGGCACTTCCTATCCCGTTGACCGCCTCGACCCCGCGACGACGAAGACCACCGCGGCCATGACGCAGAGCACCGCCGCGCCGATGAATCCGGCGACGTTGTAACCGTGCACGGCCGCTACACCGGCGGCCCCGGCGTGGTCGCGGAGGTAATCCGCTGTGGCGGTGGCGGCGAGTGTGCCGAGGACGGCCGTGCCGAGCGAGCCGCCGATCTGCTGGCCGGTCATCACCATCGCCCCGGCGACCCCGGTGTCGGGGCCGGTGTTCAGCGTCGCGGTGATGTTGGCGGGGATCAGGGTCAGGCCGGAGCCGATGCCGAGGAGGAGGAAGATCGGCAGGACCCGCGTCCCATAGTAGCCGTCGTCTGGCAGAAGGCCGATCAGCGCCAGACCGGCCGCGATCGCGAGCAGGCCCGGTGTGAGCAGCCGCTGCACCGGCACCGTGCCCACGAACCGGCGCACCACCCGCACGGTAACCATGATTGCCGCCGTGTACGGCAGGAACGCGAGTCCGGTCCGCAACGAGGAGTAACCGAGGACGGTTTGGAGGTAGAAGCTGAGGAAGAAGAAGGCGGCGATCACGCCGATGCCCCAGCTCAGCGCCGCGAGGTAGGCGGCTCCCCGCTGCGAGTTCAACACGACCCGCAGCGGCAAAAGCGGCCCGTCAACCCGCCGCTCCACCACGACGAACAGGGCCAGGAGCACGACCCCGGCGGCCAGCGAGCCGAGCGTGCGTACCGAATCCCACCCGTCCGCCTCAGCCCGGTCGAAGCCGAATACCAGGGCGACGAGCCCGGCCGTGGCGAGCGTCGCCCCGACAAGGTCGATCCTGCCCCGCTGGCGAGGGACAGGCTGGACAGTGGCGAGCACACCGACACCGGCGACGAGGGCGATCGGGAGGTTGACGTACATGACCCAGCGCCAGCCAACCCCGTCGGTGAGGAGGCCGCCGAGCATCACGCCGATGCCTGAGCCGCTGCCGACGACGGTGCCGTAGATCCCGAACGCGCGACCACGCTCGGCCGGAGCGGTGAAGGTCGTCGCCAGGAGGGCGAGGGCAGAAGGGGTCAGGAGCGCCCCGAAGGTTCCCTGGAGCGTGCGCGCCAGGAGGAGCACGGCAGCGTTCGGCGCGCCGCCGCCGAGGGCCGAGGCCGCGGCGAAACCGGTCAGCCCGATGAGGAGCGCCCGTTTGCGCCCGATGAGGTCGGAAAGCCGGCCGCCGACGAGGAGGAGCCCGCCGAAAGCAAGGGCATAGCTGGTGATCACCCAGCGGCTCCCAGAACTGGAGAGACCCAGGTCCTCCCTGGCCGAGGGCAGGGCGATGTTCATGATCGTGCCGTCGACGACGATCATCAACTGGGCGACGGCGATCGCGGCCAGCGCCCACCAACGCCGCGCGTCGGGCGAGGACACGGCCGTGTGGTCGGAAAGCATGGAGGAAACCGGCGGCGTCTCTGCGGCGGAGGCGGAACGCGAGAGACGGCGGGCTGGAAGGGCGGGAGCGCGCATGGAGCATCTCGACGGAACGGCGGCCGGGAGTATGTTGGCCTATCCAACGTTGGCCAGTCCAACGATACCTTGATTCGTTGGACCTGTCAACGGTTTTGGTAGAATTGTCTCATGAACCTTACGAGCCACCGCGCCGCCACCGCCCGCCAACAACGGATGCTCAGCTTTCTCTTGAGCAAGACGTCCTTCCTGGCCGGGCGGATGGCCGTCGAGGCCCTGACCCCACTGGATGCCAGGATTTACCACTTCGCGGTGCTCGCGGCCCTGGAGGAGTTCGGTCCGGCCAGCCAGGCCGACCTGGAGCGCCGTACGGGTATCGACCGCAGCGACATGGCCGCGGCCGTCGCCGAGCTTGCCACCCAGGGCTACATCGACCGCGCTCCGGACAAGACGGACCGCCGCCGCAACGTCGTCACCCTGACCCCAGCCGGTCGCGAGCAACTTGGGCGCCTCGACGAAACCCTGTCCCGGGTGCAGGACGAGCTCTTCGCCCCCCTGTCCCCCAGCGAACGCGCCGACCTCGCGCGCCTGCTCACCCGCGTTCTGGACCACCACCTGCCGCGGTGACGGGCGGAGGGTGCAGTGTTGCGATCGAACACGGCCTCAGGGATGATGCGCATCCGGCCGGTATTGGTGGTCGAGCAGGTGGTGATGCAACCGGGAGCACCCAATGGCGAACACTGTCGAACCGATCGATTTTCTCCGAGCACTCCGATCCGTCCGCCGGTTTACGGACCAGCCGGTACCGGATGAGGCGATTGCGGACATGCTCGCCGTGGCGCGGTGGACAGGAAGTGCTCGCAATCGCCAGCCCTGGTCGTTCGTGGTGATCAAGGACCGGGAGATGCTCAAGACCCTGGCCGGGTGCGAAGGGTCATGCGGCCACCTTGCGACCGCGGCCCTCGGGATCCTGCTTGTGATGGACGGCAGCCCGCTGGTGGCTCAGGAGACGTTCGATGAGGGCCGGCTGGCGGAGCGCATCGCCCTGGTCGCCCAGGCGCACGGGCTGGAGTCGTGCATCGGCTGGTTCAAGGACGGCGGCCCGGATCAGGTCAAGGCCCTGCTCGGGATTCCCGCGGGAAAGCTGGTCCGCACCATCCTCTCGATCGGCTACGAGGACGCGGGAGCCGAGGGTGCCCGCAATCACGTTGAGCATCCGCGCAAGCCCCTGGCGGATCTGGTCCACGAAGAACGATGGTAGGGGTTTGACGATCTCGCTGGCGGCGCATTGATCCTGCCGGTATCATCAGGCGTTCGCCATCAGGAATATCGCTTCCGGATGATCTTAACGCTGTCGACCTTGTCCCCGCCTCTCCCCGCCCCGGAGCAAATAGCAAGAAATAGGGATACCGGCGGGCGGCCCGGGGAATAGTCTATCGATAAGGGCGCGTCACGCCGCCGGCCCGTCGGTCCGTCTACCACGGGCCGGGACGCGTCCCACACCATCGGTAGGCGGCCCACCCGGTCGTTCCCCTATGAGCCGGGTGGGCGCATGCCAACACCCCCATGCCCTTTGCCAGACGCCGTCCGGAGCGACTTTCGCCTCGAGGCGGCGTTTGGCGTTCCCATCTGTAGGAGCATCTCACCATGGAACGCAAAGAGCACAATCGGATCGATCAGATCTCGCGGGCGATGGCCACCCGCTCGTCCCGGCGCCGCGCCGTCCACGCCGGAGGCGGCCTCACCGCCGGGTTGCTCGCCTCACTCGGACTGAAGCGTTCCAGCCGCGCCCAGGAGGCGGACGTCGTGACGTGCGTGATGGTGTTCGAGGCGGAAACGGCGATCGGCTCCGCCCAGGGCGAGGTCTACGCCGGCACCCTGACGCTCGCGATCGGGGCGGACGGCACGATCGCCACCGGCGACCTCACCACCGGCGACGGCCAGACCTTCGAAGCGGTCGGGCAGGCGCTGGGTCAGGACATCGCCTTCCGCATCCAGCTTTCCGACGCCGAAAACCTCTGGATCAACGGGGTCAGTCGCCGCCCGTTGCGCGACTGCCGGGGCCGGTCCGGAGGCACATTCAGCGGGCCGGGGCCGGGCAACATCGGCACCTGGGAGGCGCGGGCGGACTCCGGTTCCGACTCCGGGCCGGGCTCGGGCACCAGCGAGGGCAGCACCGAGGGCGACGACGACGAGGATTGATCTGTCCTGGTTGTGCTCGCGTTTGTGAAGGCGGTGGCGGCGGTCCGTTCGCGGCGATTCGAGACGCGGTGTCGATGTCGCCCGGGAAGGCCAACGCAGGGGCGATCAGGAGACACCGATCCCAGGTCGTCCAGAGGCCAACATTGGAGGGTGTTGGGGCGCCGTTTCCCTTCCCTCAGGAAGGCCACGCCGCAGGGCGTTGGGGCGTCGCCCCGGGGCAAGTGGGGGCGCCGTCCGGCGTCGCCCGGTGGATATGGTTTGCGCCGTGCAGGCGGCGCCCGGGCAGGCGGTGGCGGCGTGCAGGCCCCGCCCGGGGCTGAAGACCCCGGGCTGACCCGATAACCCCCCTGAAGGGGGCTGGAACAACGCGGTGAAGGTCGGATTCTCCGCCGATCGAGACGGGCGGCAGCCGGCTTCAGCCGGATTTGTGGAGGTAGCCCGGGGTCTTGAGCCCGGGCGGGGCCGGGACGGCGCCCCACCTCGTGCCATCCGGGCGTCGCCGGGACCGCGCCTCGCCACTTCCCTTGCAACCGGGTATCCCCACTCACCTGCACGGAGTGCTGAGACTTCGGGTACCGTATATACCGTATCGCCATCCGGGGTGGACCGAGGGGCGCCCGGGGCGTGATATGAGTCTCGGGAGATTGGACTCGGAGGCGCGATGGACAACTCCGTCTGGAAGACCCTGTTTGGCGACCGGAACGCCCCCGCCGGGAACACCGGCCAGCTCTGGGCGCGGACGATTGGCGCAGGTATCCTCGGCGCTGTCGTAGCCTTGATCGCCACCTGGCTCTATGCCGTCATCACCGATGGTGACTTCACGGTTGGCGGCACGGTCGCCAGCATGGTCGGGGCCGGGATCGGTGTGGGCGCCGTGACCTACCTGAATAACCGGCGTCGCCAGGCCCGAGCCCAGGAGTTGGACGACGACGTGATGGATGACCTGCCCAAGCGACTGGGCTGAGCGCGATGGATGTGCCCTCCGCGCCAAGAGGCGCCCCGCAACCGATCACCCCGGACCACACCCTCGCCGCCGATCGGATCGCCTTCTGCTTCCGGCCGGATGCCGAGCCGGTGCTGCGGGTGCAGCCGGGCTCGGTCGTCGCGATCGAGACCTCGGCCGCCCCGGTCGAGCGCCTCTTCGCCGCCGGCAGCGAGTGGGTCCAGGCGTCGGACAGCGAGGCGATCAACGCCGTGACCGGCCCGATCTTCATCGAGGGGGTGCAGCCCGGGGACGCGGTCGCGGTCGAGATCCTCGACATCGCCTTCGGGTCGTGGGGCTGGAACATGGCCTTCCCAAACTATGGCCTCCTCGCCGAAAAACTGCGGGCGCCCAGCCTGACCCGTCACCAGATCCGCGATGGCCGCGTCCACCTGACCGACCGCCTCAGCCTGCCCCTCCGCCCGATGATCGGCTGCCTGGGCCTGGCCCCGGCCGAAGGCAAGTCCTCCACCCTCGGCCCGGCCTACCCCTGGGGCGGGAATATGGATCTGATCCAGGCCAAGGCCGGGAATACCGTCCTGCTCCCGGCCCAGGTGCCGGGAGGGCTCTTCTCCCTGGGCGATCTCCACGCGGCGATGGGGGTCAATGAGGCGACCTACGTCGCGATCGAGGCGCCGGGCGTGGCCACGGTCCGCCTGGACGTGCGCCGGGGCCTCACGCTGCCTGGTCCGCGGGTCGAGTCGCCGGAGCGGACCTATGTGATGGGGGTCGATCCTGAGCCGACGTACAGCCTGGAGGCGGCTCGGGACAGGGCAGTGGACAACCTCTACGCGATGCTGACGGGGGAACACGGGTTCAGCCCGAAGGAGGCCCAGCTCCTTATCGCCGGGGCGGCGGATATCGAATTCGGCGGGCCCGCCTGCGCCATCGTCCTCGCGAGCGTGCCGAACGATGTTGGGCGACGCGTGTAGAATCGCGCCGCGACCAACGTGCGTGTGGCTACTCCAAGAATGGTAGGGCGACGATGAGCCAGGGGAGCGCGGGGTCAGTGCGAGCGGACGCCCAGGCGGGGTTTGCACCGGAACGGTTCGGGTTTCTGCCCTTTGGGGAATACAAGGAATCCTGGATCCGAGACATGGGGTCTGGGGGCGCGATGGTCGTCGCGCCGCTGGCATGGCAGCACGCCCACGCACCGTCCTACCTCCAGCGGGGCGGACCGGGCGCGGAGCGTGAGGAGATGGACGCGCTGAAGCTGCTGGTTGAGCTGCAGCGCGACGTCTGGGGGATGCGACCGGAGGATCTGGTCCCGGCCAACCTGCTGGGGCTGCTGGCGGAGACGGGAGGGTCAGTACTGGCTGCCTACGACCGGGAAAAGGGCTGGAACGCCGACGGTTGGCTCGGCTTCGTGATCGGGGTTGGCTCGCGCGGCGGGCCGCTGGTCTCCCACATGCTCGGCGTCCGGGAGGATGTCCGTGGGCAGCGCGATATCGGCTGGCTGCTGAAGATCTTGCAGGGCCATTTCGCCTTGCAACACGGCCACGACACGATGGTCTGGACCTTCGACCCGATGCGCGGAATGAACGCCTACCTCAACCTGGAGAAGCTGGGGGCGGGCATCCAGGAGTTCACCGTCGACAAGTACGGCATCCTCCGCACCGGGCTGTACGGCGACGTGCCCAGCGACCGCCTGACCGCCCGCTGGGACCTGACGTCTCCGGGTGTCTGGGCGCGGCTTAGCGGGATTATGGATCGATCGTATCGTCCACCAACCCTGGCCGATATCGCGGAGATCCCGGAAGTGACGGCAGAGACCAGCGCGGCGTTCCGGGAATCCGGCCCGCCCCGGCTGCGCTACCGCATCCCCGGAGATATCGATCGGTTGGCTCGGGACGACCCCGCCGCCGCTATCCGCTGGCGACTGGATTTGCGCACCGTCTTCACCACCTTGACCCCGACCAAATCGCCCCGGTTTGCCGGTCCTGAGTCCGATGGGCCAGCGGCGGTCGGCTACCGCGCGGCCGGTGGACCGTACGCGATCGACGGGTTTGCGACCGGCGTTGGCCCGAGCGGCGAGCGCGAGAGTTTTTATCTGCTGGGCCGGGCGCTCCCGTCGTAGGGGTAGATCGATCTACCCAGCGTGTCTGCCCGTCTTCATGGACGCGGCGTTTCGGTATCGAGACGCGGTTCCCGGACGCGGACCGGGTTGGCGGGCCGAGAGGGCAGACACATCGGTCTGCCCCTACGAAGGTGGGCGCCGCCTCCAAACCCGACACATTTCACGCCGGGTAGGTTCGCCACAACGTGCCTGTTTCCCGAATTGGTGGGCTTGACGTACGCTAAGGCATTGTAGACATGACATCACCCGGCGTTGGTTCGATGAAGGGATGTTTTCAGAGATGAGTATCGCCTCGATCTCCGTCCACCTGCTGACGCTGGAGCTGCGGGTGCCGTTCACGACCTCCTTCGGCACCTACCAGACGCTGACCCGGCCGTTCGTCGTGATCGAGACGACCGATGGGCTGCGCGGGGTGGGCGAGATCCCGACCCTCTCCGATCCGGCCTACAAGCCGGAGGCGGATCCCCCCTCGGTGCTGACCTCTCTGAAGGAGTTCATCCTGCCCAGCGTGATGCAGGCCCAGGACGAGCGCGGCGCGATGACGGACATCCCACAATTGCGCCAGAGCTACGCCTGGATCAAGGGAGCGGTCTTCGCCAAGAGCGGTGTCGAGGCCGCCCTGTGGGACATCCTGGCCCAGCGGGCCGGGCAGCCGCTGTGGCACATGTGGGGCGGGGAGCAGCGCACGTTTCCGGTCGGGGTGAGCATCGGCGGGAAGACGGTCGACCAGATCCTGGGCCTGGCCGAGAACGCCGTCGGGATGGGCTACCGCCGCCTGAAGGTGAAGATCTGGCCGGGGTTCGATGTCGAGATCGCGCGGGCGCTGCGGGAGCGCTACCCGGATATCCTCCTCCAGGTGGACGCCAACTCCGCCTACGACCTCTCCAACTGGGAGTCGCTCAAGGGGCTGGACGAGTTCGGTCTTCTCCTGATCGAGCAGCCGCTGTTCGACGACGATATCGTCCTCCACAGCGAGATCGCCACCCAGATCACGACGCCGATCTGCCTGGACGAGAGCATCCACTCCCTGCGCGACACCGAGGCGGCGATGCGCCTGTGGGAGGCGAATGGGGTGTTGGACCGGTTGGTGATCAACATCAAACCGCCGCGCGTCTCGGGCTTTGCGGAGGCGATCGCGATCGCGAATGCCTGCAAGGGCCGGGGCGTGAAAACCTGGATTGGCGGGATGCTCGATTCGGCCTGGGGCAAAGCGTTCAACCTGAATTTTAATGGGCTGACCGCCATCGACCTCCCCGGCGATCACTTTTCGCCCTCCGGCGCCTACTTCAGCCGCGACGTCGTCACCACGCCGCTGGCCGCTTCCGACGGTTCGTTCGCCCTCGGCGATGGGGTCTCGACCGGGCTGGAGTTGGACTGGGAGGCGTTCGAGGCGCTCGGGGAGCGCTGCTTTACGGTGACCGCGCCGGAAGCGTGACCCCGGCCGCATCCAGAGACTGCTCGTATGGTGAACAACGATGAGGTTCGACACCTCCGGGCTGGATCTGGATGATCTGGCCATTGAACTGAGCCGCACGTATGGCCTCTCGGTCACCTCGGTGGCGTTCGTGCCAAAGGGGGAGGATGCCTTCTGCTACGTCGCGGAAACCGCGACGGGCGAGCAGTACTTCGTCCGGGCGAAACCTGCCGAGCGCGGCACGGAGGCGGAGGAGATCTACGAGGCGGTTGCTGCCCTGCGTGACCGTCTGGGCATCCGGGCGGTCATGGCGCCACTGCGTTCTGCCCAGGGACGCTTCAGCCGGGAGTACCGGGGGCACGTCGTCACCGTCTACCGGTTCGTCGCGGGCACAACTGTTTACGAATCCGGCGCTCCTTCCGCCCACGTAGCGAAGGCGGCGCGTATCATGGCGGTCCTCCACCGGAGCGACTATTCCTTTCTGCCCCCGCTGCCATTCGAGCGGTTCGACAACCCATTCGAACCGGCGATCAACGAGGCGTTGACCGCCGTCACGGCGATGCGGCCGCGTTCGGGATACGAACGGCGCGTCGCCGACCTCCTCGTGCGCGAGCAATCTGACGTGCTCGAAACCCTCGACCGCATGCGCCGGATGCAGCGGGCCGTCGTCCGGTTGAGAGCGCAGCCGGTCGTCACCCATGGCGACCCCAACTGGGCCAACTTCCTCGTCGATCCAGAAGGGGCGCTCTTCATGACCGACTGGGGCGAACTGGCCCTCGGTCCCCGTGAGCGGGATCTGATGTTCTTCACCGGCGAGCATTTCGAAGCCTTCCTGCCGGCCTATCTGGCACGGAGCGGGCCGATCCGGCTCCACCGGCTGCTGTTCGCCTTTTACCTGTACCGCTGGGCCATGCAAGAGATCGCCGACTACACGACCAGGATCCTGAGCCCGGAAGCGACGCCCGAAGGGGCCGAACACGCCTGGGCCGAACTGCAGCCCTACCTGCCGGTTCCCCACGGGGAGATCCGGGATGGCGTTACCGCCGTGATGGCAACGCTGCACCGTCTGGAGGGCGACGGCCTCCAGATCGTCGACAGCGATCTATCGACCTAGGTCCCGGGCAAGGCACCGACGGGCCGACGATCCGGTCGGGGCGGTTCGGAAACCGCCTCGACGGGCGGGGCGGCTGGGTAGCGACTGAAGTCAGACGAATCACTAATGCGCTCACCGAACACCTGGGCCGCCGTCGCCGCTCGCCTCGGAGAGGCTGTCCCGTTCAGCCCGGGCCGTGAGCCCCGGGCGGCCGGGGACATGCGTCCAACCGTTCCGACGAGCGCTCTAGTCCGCCGCCGCCGCGGCCGGTTGCGCGGCAAGCGCTCGCTCGAACGCCGCAGAGTCGGACACCCAACCAAACAGCAACTCCACCAGGAGCAGGGTCGCCTCATGGTTGCCGCGTGGGAGCTCGTCGCCGATCGGCTCGGCGGTGCAGTCGGCCAGCAGGAGGCAGCGATAGTCCCGGAAGAATGCGTCGCGCAGCGTCGACTCGACGCAGATGCTGGTCGTGCAGCCCGTGAAGACCAGGGAGGTCACGCCCATGTCTCTCAGCAGGGTGTCCAGGTTGGTCTCGAAGAAGCCGCTGAAGCGGTGCTTGTCGACGACCCGGTCACCAGGCTGGGGCGCAAGCTCTGCCAGTATTTCGGTGTTCCAGGTGTCCCGAATGAGGATACGGCTGGGGCGGCCATCGGGGGCCGTTACGGGGTCTCCAACCTTGAACACGTCGCGGTGCCGGACGAAATTGGGCGCTTCGGGTCCGCCCGCGTCGGAGAGGTCGGGCGCGAATCCCATCATCAGGTAGATGACGGGTATCCCCGCGCGGCGCGCGATGTCGAGTGTCCGCGCGGTTGGCTCGACGGCGGCTCGGATCCCGGAGATGTCGATGCCCGCCCGGGCAAACATCCCTCCCTCGGCGCCGAAATCGTTCTGCATGTCGACCACGATCACCGCGGTCGCGCGCGGGTCGATCGGCAGAGGGTGCGGTCGTGCATCGACTGTTGCCATACCTGCCTCCCACGCACGCCTGGCTCAATCGCAACCCGAGGTAGCCGTACTCTACACCCGTCCACCCGCGTGTCAAGCGAGTTACGCGCACGAGGCACGCTTCGCAGGATAACGACAATGAGTCGCTAGACGGCGGTTCCGGCGACGATCGACATGATGTCCTTGATGCCGTTGAACTGCTCGATTCCCGAGTTCCGCAGCAACTCGACCACGTCCTCGGGCGCATTGCGTTGCTCCAGTTTATTGACCACATCGTCCCGGCTGGCCGGGAAGTCGAGGCCACCGAGCAACTCCTGCACGGTGTCTGTCGTGTAGGTGATCCCTTCAAGCTCATCCTGGGGTCGCTTGGCGTCGTCCATGGGCTGGTTCCTCCTTCACGTCATAGTGCGAGATATGGATCTCCCCACGCGATCTGCGCGGCGGTGGGGCGCGTTCTTTGCGGTCGAGCGCCACCCTTCGGTAGACGCTCGGTAGCGCTTCCCCGACGCAAGTCCGATGCCCACTTTTCCTGGGGCAGGGCCATGCCGAAAGTACGGTGTCCCGCGTGCCGGATTTTTGGCTTGCTGGCGTGGAAATTGCGAGCCGCGCGGGATGTTGCGCTCCCTCCGTTTGACGGCCGCCGGTCGCGTGTGGGTCATCGACATCGGGAGCCTTCTCGACGGCGAGCGCACCGGGGCGTTCGTCCGGGCGGAGATTGCGCCACGACTGGGCGCGGGAGGGTCTGGACCGTGATTGATCTTGGGTCGGGTATCTTGAGCGACAACCACCGCGTTTCGAGCAGGCAGTTGGCCAGGCGAACCTTCGTCCGGGCGGCGCTGGGGATCGGGCTAGCGGCACCCGCATTGGTGGCGGGGGCGGCGCTCGGCCGCGCCCAGGAGGGCAGCCCGGTTGCGTCGCCGGGAGCGACCCCGGCGGGAGGCACGGCAGGCGTGATGAAGGAACCGTTTGGCACCGCCTTCGACGAAGCGGTCGATCGCTACACACTCACGAACGCGAACGGCGTCGAGGTCAAGATCCTGACCTACGGCGGGATTGTCCAGTCGATCAGCGTGCCCGACCGCGACGGGAATCCCGGCAACGTGGTTCTCGGGTTCGCCACGGTGGACGAGTACGTCGCCGGAAATCCCTACTTCGGTTGCATCACCGGGCGCTACGCCAACCGGATCGCCCTCGGAACATTCACCCTCGAGGGCGAGACCTACCAACTGGCGATCAACAACGAGCCGAACACGTTGCACGGCGGGGAACGCGGCTTCGACAAGTACGTCTGGGCCGCGACCGAGGTGGACGACGACCTGGGCCGGGGGATCCAGCTGAGCCGGGTCAGCCCCGACGGCGAAGAGGGATACCCGGGCACCCTCACGGTCGAGGTGACCTATCGCCTGACCGACGCGGACGAATTGCGCATCGACTACCACGCGACCACCGACGCCCCAACGATCGTCAACCTGACGAACCACTCCTACTTCAACCTGGCGGGCGAGGGCTCCGGTGACATCTACGACCACGAACTCATGCTCAACGCCCCCCGCTACACCCCGACCGACGCGACCGCGATCCCGACCGGGGAACTGGCGCCGGTCGACGGCACCGCATTCGACTTCACCCAGCCTCATGCGATCGGGGAGCGGATTCGGGCGGACGAGGAGCAGATCATCCTTGGGCGCGGGTACGACCACAACTGGGTACTCGACCGGGCCGACTTCAGCGACACCTCACTCTTGCTCGCCGCCAGGGTGCACGACCCTGCCAGCGGGCGCACGATGACCGTCGAGACGACCGAGCCGGGGATCCAGTTCTACTCCGGCAACTTCCTCGACGGGACCATCGTCGGAACGAGCGGCAAGCCGTACCGCCAGGGCGACGGCCTAGCTCTGGAGACCCAGCACTTCCCCGACTCCCCCAACCAGCCCGATTTCCCCTCGACCGAACTCCGCCCCGGCGAGGAGTACACCTCGACGACGATCTACGCCTTCACGGTCGAGTAACGATCGAAGCGCCGAGCAGGCCCCGGATCGCAACGCGCGATCCGGGGCCTCGTCGTGCGTAATCCTCGTGCCCCGGCCGAGTCGCTGCATGCCCGCAATAGCCATGGTTCCCGCTCAACGTGAAGCGGAAATCCCGATTGTGGTCAATCTGTCCGCATAGGTCCGCAATCGTGTACGCTGCGTACATCCACTGTGATGGTGCGAACGAGATGCGACCTATGCGGAGGCTGGCGTTGTTCACGTCCACGTTGGTCTTCGTCGCGTCAACTCTGCCTTCATCCGGCAGCGGGCGCGATGGCGATGGGCTACTCCGTCCTCATGTCTCCGACCGGTGGGCGCAATCCGCTGGCGCTGGCGCTGCGGCGTGCCCGCCTCCTCGTCCGGCTGGTCGCGACGCGATCGCCAGGGCCGGCACACGCATCCACCGATGCCGCGGAGCACCAACGGCCGTGGCGGGAGCACACCAGGCTGCGGAGCGATTCCACGCGATCGTTCTCGAATCGCGGGCGCGGCCCAAAGACAACCCAGGCGGAGCGCGCTAGTCGGGCTAGCACGACGACGTGCAGGGGTCGACATGCAGAATCAGGCCGGATTCCAACCGCAAAGGTGCACCGCTGAGGACGTTCCGTCCGCCAATCCCGAGGCATGAGCGGCGGCCGGATCCTTTTCCTGAACGCCAGGCAGGCCGAGAGCGGGGCGATCGGGGATGTCGCGCTCCCGCGTGACTACGTGCTCGCCTGCCGGTTCTTGCGCTGCAGCATCATCGACCGGACGCGGTCGCTCGCCCAGGGGTTCGACTACGCCGTCCTCGATCACCTCCCGGCACCCGGCGACGACGGCCTGTCCTTCGCCGAACTCTGCGACGCCCGAGGAGCCGAAATCATCGCTGAGGCCCGGCGGGAGCATCGCGGAATTGCCGTGCTCTGGTCTGGCGGGATCGACTCGACCTGCGCCCTGATCGCCATCATCAAGGCGGCCACGGCCCAGCAGGAACTCGGCAGGGTCCGGGTGATGCTCTCGATGAGCTCAATCCATGAATACCCCGGCTTCTTCCTCCGGCACATCGACGGCCAGGTGGCGGTCCAGCCGGTGACGCATCCGATCGCCGAGTTCCTCGATCCAGGCCTCCTCAACGTCACCGGCGAGCACGGCGATCAACTCTTCGGTAGCCACCTGCTCCAGTCCTACGTTCGGCGGGGCGTTGCCCACGCCGACTACCGTGAGATTCTCCCCCTGGTACTCCTCGAACGGCTCCGCAACCCCCTCAGCGCACGCCGGGTTAGGCGATACCTGGAACCGGTGATCGCGACGGCGCCGGTGCCGATCCGCTCGCTCTTCGACTGCATGTGGTGGCTCAACTTCACCCTCAAGTGGCAGGAGGTGTCGCTCCGGCTGGCGGTCTTTCGGGGTGATGAGACGCGGGCGGTGGTGGATTCCCTCCGCCACTTCTTCCGGGACGAGCGGTTCCAGCGATGGGCCCTTGCGCACACACCGGGGCGACCGGTGGCGGCCTGGACCGACTACAAGGAGGTCGCCAAGCGCTACATCCTCGAATTCACAGGCGACGACCGCTACTTCCGGACCAAGGAGAAAGAAGACTCGTTGCGAAACGTCATCGCCGATCCGGCCCTCCCGGTCGAGAAGCGGGTATTCATGCGGGACGACTACCGGCCTGTGGTCGAACTCGCTGCATGGACACCGGAGCGGACCTTTCTGGACCTGGATCTGGGCCGCGCGGTCGCGGCGGTCAATGGAACCCGCGTGGTGCGCGCGGTCTCGACCGCTTTCCCCCGACGACGCGGCGCTGGCAGGAGGGGCACATGACGACGACAGACGTGGCGCGCGCGGAAACCGGCGAGTCCCAGCCGTCCCAGCCGTCCCAGCGTGCCGGTGACCTGGAGATCGTGCGCTGGGCCACCGACCTCGGCGTCAACGGGTTCCAGCTTCTGGGTGTCGGATTGGACGAGCGGCCGCTTCGGATGGCAGACGGCGCAGGCACCGGCGCGGCGCTCATCAGCAACGGCCGCCTCGGGGCGGACGTGATCCGGCTTGCGGCCGGCGAAGGGTTCGTGCCCCACACCCACCCCGGCGACCACCTGCTCATCGTCGTCGGTGGACAGGGGACCATCACCTACGGCGGCAAGGTCTATCCGACCCGGGCCGGCGAGATCTACCTCATCGCCGGGGAGGTTCCCCACGCCGTGGGGGCGATCACCGACCATGTCATCCTGGCCGTCGGCTCGCCGCACCGGGCGGTGGATGCGCCGGACCGCATGAAGCCGGTCGCCTACCAGGCGGTCACGACCGACCTGGGCGACATGACCTGCCTGATCTGCGAGATCCACGCCCGCCGGCCCCAGCGGTTGCACGACGCCGGGTGCCCCCATTGCCCCTGCGGAGATTGCCACGGTTCGTGATCTGGCCCGGAAGCGTGCCCCCGTCCAACCGGAGGCGACAGGATGGACGATCCTCTTCCGCAATTCCCGTGGCGCTTGTCGGCGCCGGAGTCGCTGGTTCTCCTCTGGGGTCCCGATACGGGAGACGCTTGGGCGCTCAAGGTCGGTCTGCTCGAACTGGTCGTCCGGCGGGCGCTGGTGCTCAAGGCGGTTGAGCAGCGTCGCGTCCTCCGCCCAGCGCGGCCAGTCAACGTCCTCGCGTTGGGCGAGCCCCTCGATTCGGCGGCTCCCCGCCCACTGCGGATCATCGTCGAGGCCTACTCGATGGTCCCTCGCCGCACCAGCGACCAGAATGGCGTTCCCGTCGACCGCCTTGCCCAGGCCGTTCTCACCCGCTACTTTCTCGAGATTCGGACCAGGTTTCTCCGCCGGCGGTGGCATCGCTCGGGTGGTGGATACGTCTCCACGGAGGTGGTTCCTGTACTTGAACAACGGGGCTACTACGCTCGCGAGGCCGGCCCCTTTGGGTCGTCGGTCTGGAACCTCACACCCAGCGGCACCGGAGAGCTAGAACGACTCCGGCGCTTCATGGCGTTGGGCCGCGAATCGTTCGGTGGGTGGGTGGAGCACTGGCCCGAACTGGCAAAGGACTATGTTGACCGGGCAGGTGCCTCGATCCTCCTCCTGGGCGGTGTCGCACCGCTGCTCCGGCGCCTGCAAGAGCAGACCGGGGGAGACGGGGATCGCTGGCGAATTCAGCGCCCGCCCGGCATGGACAACCCTGGCTGGAATAGCCGCCCGTTTACCGTCGCGGCCCTCGCAGGGGTGTTTGGGCCGGGGCCACTCGACGACCTCGACGCCGCTTTTTATCACCTGTCCAGCGACATCGATCAGGTATGGCAGAGTCTCCACGATGGTGGCGGCTTCATTGTCAGCATGGGAGAGTAACCCATGGAGAAGGTGCTAGGAGCTCGGACATTGCCCGCTGGCAGGGGCAAACGCCCTTCGGATAGACCCGCGTGAACAGACGGGACTTTGACGAACTGCGGGAGCTCTTGCTCCAGAACGAACGCCTCATCTGGAGCGGTCATCCTCGCCGCGGCATCTTCGTAGGTGTCAACCAGCTATTGGCCATTGTCATCGGCGTAATCGCTATCTCTATTCCCGTCATCATTACGTTACTCAACTTTGGGCTTTTTCGGGGGCCGAAGGTTGGCGGAATCATCGTACTCTTTATCGTCTGGTACTTGGCGTACTCAATCGTGATCAAGAGGATCTTCGACGCTGTGCACCGCCGGTTCACCGTGTATGGCCTGACGGACCGTCGGGCCATCATCATCACGGGCATCGTCAACCGGCATGCACGCAGCGTACGCCTGAACACCCTGTCCACGATTGAACTCATGGAGCGTTCTGACCGGCTCGGGACGATCCGCTGCATCAGCCGCGCGGACGGCTGGTACAGAAAGAACCGGCGCAAAGAGATCAAGCCCATTCCGCTCTTCCGCGCGATCGTCGATGCGCGACATGTCCACGACTTGCTCGTCGACAGATCAGGAATTCAACCGACACATCGCGTAGCGAGCGCCGCTGGTGACCCAGGAGATCCAGAGAGCCACGTACGGGTCTACAAAGGGTCATTGCCGTAGTTAAGGATGCCGCCCAGCCAGCCCGGAGGGTCCAGGAGGGGACCGGTGCCGTCTACAGGCCGCCCTTCTCCCTCGGCTGAGATGGTCCGTCTTCCCGCTTCATCAATCGCCGCAGATCGTCGCGCCAGATCCTGGTGCGGCCCTGCTCCCGATCGGTATGGGTCGGGACGAAGCCCCAGTCGATCCAGTGGCGTACCGTCGTCCGGCTGACGCCAAGCAACATTGCGGCCTCACCAAGACTGACCGGATCGTCGTCGATGTACCCTGTCGCAACGATCACGGGACACCTCCGCTACCCTGCGGCTGAAAACGCATTGGCCGCCGACTCATCGCGCACCGGTGCTGTCGGCGGAACGCAGCATAAGCATGGAGTTGGGAGCCAATCTAGACTCTTGGCCAGTCCGTCATCGGCCAGCCGGTTTCGGCCTCGATGAGGAGGAGGCGGTTCCACTTCGCCAGGCGTTCGGAGCGGGTGATCGAGCCGACCTTGAGCGCGTCGCCGCCCCAGCCAACGGCCAGATCGGTGAGCCAGTCGTCTTCGGTCTCGCCGGAGCGGGCGGAGACGACCACCTTCCAGCCGGCGGAGCGTGCGAGGGTGTAGGCGGTAGCGGCCTCGCTGAGGGTGCCGATCTGGTTGACCTTGAGCAGGAGGGCATCGGCCGCTCCCGCGGCGATGGCCCGCTCGATCCTGGCGGGCTGGGTGCAGAGAAAGTCGTCCCCCAGGGTAAGGGCGCGACCCTGGAGAGCGGCTTTGAGTGCCGGCCAGTACGCCCAGTCGTCCTCGGCAAGGCCGTCCTCGACGCTGACGATCGGGTAGCGGTCCAGCCAGCCACCGGGGCCGGCCAGAAGGGCGATCATGCCGGGACTGTCGAGCGGCTCCCCGCCAAGTTCATACCGTCCGCCCGTAAAGAAGTGGCTGGAGGCGACATCGACGCAGAGGGCGACGTCTTGGCCCGGGACGAACCCGGCCCGCTCGATCGCGGTGACGGCGTCGTCCAGCATCGCCTCGGCGCCGGGGAAGTCCGGGGCCAGCCCGCCCTCGTCGGCGACCAATGGGCGCGTGCCATAGCGCTCCCGGCAGTGGGCGGCGGCGGCGGCGTAGACGGCCGCGACGGCGGACATGGCCTCGTCGGCCGTGGCCGTGGCCACGGGCAGGACGAGCACATCCTGGATGGGGACCTGCCCTCCGGCATGCTTGCCGCCGCTGAACAGATTCACCGTCGGTCGGGGCAGCCGGGGCGAGGGTGACGTGGCGCCCCTTCCCTCTTCGCGCAGGATCTCGGCGAAGCGCGCGTAGAGGGGTTGTCGCCGATCGACGGCGACCGCCCGGGCGAAGGCCAGCGAGGCGGCCAGGAGGGCGTTCGCGCCAAGATTGGCCTTATTCGGGGTGCCGTCCAGCTCCAGCAGGGCGGCGTCGAACGCCGCCTGGGTAGCAAAAACGCGGTCGCGCAGAGCGGGGGAGAGGACATCGGTGACGTTGGCCGCCGCCCGGCGGCAGCCCAACCCGCCATAGCGAGCCGGATCGCCATCACGCAACTCGTGGGCCTCGGCCGCCCCCGTCGACGCCCCCGACGGGACGGAGACGGAGGCGGTCGCCCCCCCGGCCAGCGTGCAACTTGCCCAGAGGGTGGGTCGCCCCCGGCTATCCAGAATCTCCCGGCCGATCAGGCGCTCTATGGCTGGCATAAGAAAAGACCTCACCCCCTACCCCTCTCCTCTGCGGAGGAGAGGGGCGTTTGGCAGAGCCGTTTCGGGAACGGCCCTCGCGCCGACGTTTCATCACCCCGCGGTCATCCTGAGCTTGTCGAAGGATCTTGGCCGTTTACGGCCTTCGCCGCCGACCGCGACGCTCCGCGGTTTGGAACGGGCACGGAGGCGCTAAAGCGCTAGGACCCTTCGACAAGCTCAGGATCACGAGTGTTTTTGCGGCTCCGGGCTCATTACTCGCGGCTCGCGGCTCGCGTCTCGCGTCTCTCGACTTCGTCGCCAAACGCGTCGATCAACTCGGGAATCGTCCCGGGGATGTTGGAGATGAGGGTGAGGACGGCCGCGCGCTGGCGGGCGCGTTCGGTGGGGTCGAGGTATTCCAGCGGGGAGCGGCCGGCGACGCGGGCCAGGAGGATGCCGAGGGTGTTGCGGATGGCCCGGGGTTCTAGGTCCGCCACCCAGGGGGCAACGCCGACGGTCAGGCCGTAAACACCCCAGAAGTGGTGGGCGGCGTGCCGGAACATGTCGCGCGAGGCGGGGATGTGGTGGGCTTTGCTCAGCAGGTGGGTAAAGGCGAAGCCAAGGTCGAAGGCGGGGTCGCCGTAGTGGATGACCTCGTGGTCCAGCAGGATGAGCCGGTCGTCGTGGACCAGGACGTTCTTCGGGGAGTAGTCGCCGTGGACGAGGGTGACGATATGCTCCCGGTTGGCGGCGATGACGTCGTGGAGGAAGGTTGCTGCTTCCGGCACCTGCTCTGCCGCGAAGCCGTAATAGGGCTCCAGGCGCAGACTTTCGAAGTAGGAGCGGTCGGCGAAGATCTCGGCCAGATCGTCGCGCCCGGCGGCGTCGCGGTGGATGGTACCCAGCAGCCGGCCAAACTGGGCGACGTGGTCGAGATCGACCTCGCCGCGGAGGAGCATCACCTTCCAGTTCTCGTGGGGCTGGGGGACCGCCGCCATTGCCAGGACGTGCTGCTCGGGATCGAGGAAGATCAGGGGCGTGATCGTGCCGGGCGGCGCGAGGTCGGCCAGGTGGGTCAGGCCCAGGGCCTCTCGCTCGATCCGGGCGGGCGAGCTGAACCAATCAACCTGGACCCGGAGCTTGGCCAGGGCCTGCTTCATCACCCAGGCCTCGCCTGAGGGGCGCTCGACGATCACCGTCCGGTTGGAGACGCCACCGGCGAGGGTCTCCAGGCGGGGCGTTTCCTCAGGACCGATCCGGCCCGTGGCGCGGAGGTATCCGAGCAGGGCGTCAGGTTGCTCGATGTCGAGGGGATCGTGATCGGAGGTCATGCGCGGGATGATGCCGGGTTCCGGCGCGGAGGGCAAGAGGGGAGGGGGACAGCGCTGCGGCGCTGTGGGGGACACAGCTATCGCCGTGAGGGGGAGAGGGGGAGGGGGAGGGGTGGACGGCTAGACGGAGATATGGGATTCGCCGCGCAGCGCGAGCGAGACGGCGATGGCCACCCGGTAGAGATAGCGGTCGACGTTTGGGATGAAGTCGTCGGGCCTGGCAGTGACGTAGTGGACCTCGGCAGTCTCCGCAGACATCGATTCGACCGTGAGTTCGCCCATTTCCCCGGCGAGAAAATCCAGCAGCGGCAGAAGCGGCAGCTTTACCAGGGCGGCCAACTCGTACGGGCTGGGATGGTAGGCGTCCAGCGGCCGGTCGTCACGGAGGAGATACACGGACTGCAATTCGCGATCGCGGATGCCGGGCTCGGACTCGTTGACGGCAATCCTGGTGCCCAAAAAGCGCAGATCCGCCAGTTCAACCACGATCCCGATCTCTTCTTCGCTCTCCCGCAGGGCGTCGTCGACATCCTCGCCCGCCCGTAGGTGGCCGCCGACCGTGGCGTCGAAGCGACCCGGCCAGGTGTCCTTCTCCAGCCCGCGCCGCTGCATGAGCAAAAACGGGCGACTGGAGGCCGTGTCGATACCCGCCACCCAGACGTGGATCGCCCGGTGCCAGTCGCCGTCGCGGTGAATCTCGGCCCGGGACTTCATCTTCCCGGTGGGCGTGCCATCGGCGCGGACGATGTCGAACAACTCGGCCGGGTCCTGGGCGAACTCCGGCGGGCTGGGGATGGTGGACATTGGGCTCCTTGAGACGTGAGTCGTGAGTCGTGAGTCGTGAAGAAGGATAGCGGGAATTGGGGTCCGGAGAGACCGATTTCGCGCCCCGGGGCGGCCGTGACGGCGTGCGATGCTAATGCGCTCGCCGAACGCCTTGGCCGCCGTCGCCGCTCGCCTCGGAGAGACTGTCACGGTTGAGCCCGGGCCAACGACACAGCCTCTCCGAGGCGAGCGGCGACAGCGGCCACGGTGTTCGGCGAGCGCATTAGGTTGGACGCCCGGCTCATATTGGGATACGCGTTCGCGTCCGCCGGGCTTCGTCTGGGCGGACATGCGCTTATTGAGCGGGAGGGATTTCGGCGACGAGGCCAAGGCGGATGGCGGCCGTGGCGGCGGCCGTCCGGGTACCGACGCCGAGTTTGCCGAAGATGCTGGAGACGTGTCCTTGGGCCGTCCGGTGGCTGATGAACAACCTGTCCGCGATTTGCCGGTCCGTGTACCCGGCAACCAACAGCGGCAGGACGTCGAATTCCCGTTCGGTCAGTCCGACGCGGGTCCACTCCGGCTGCTGAACAGGGACAACAGGCGATGCAACGGGGGCCGGGATCGTTTCGGCGTCGGCCACCGCGGCGGCCACCGAGCGCCCAGCTCCCGCTGCCCACTCGGCATCGAACGCCGTCCCTCCCAGCGCGTTCCGCGCGGCCTCGATCCCGCGGTCGTAGACGGCCCGTTCGGGCAACTTGAACGGGTTCCCGATCTCCTCGCGCATCGCCGTCGCTTTGCCGAGGAGACGGACCCCTAAAGAGGTCTGGCCGCCGGCCAGGGCGATCATCGCCAGGTTGGCCAGATTGAACGCAATGTCTTCGATCGCGCCGATCGTCAGATGCATGACCAGGCTTTCGCGCTGCAACGCCAGCGACCGGGCAACGTCGCCCTGGTCCTGACGCCACCAGGCCCAGGTACGCCAGCGAGTCCGCCACACCATAGGCATTTCCGCCGTCCTCGCGTTGTATTCGCAGGGCATCCAACAGGGACGTTTCTGCCTCCTGGAGCGCGCCCTTGCCCCAATTGACGATCCCGAGGTGGAGGAGGGAGTGGCCCACGTTGTGGAGATCGTTTGTCTCCTGGCTCAGGGCGGAACTCGCCTGAAACCGCTCGGTCGCCAGGTCATAGTCGCCCGTATCCTCCGCCACAACCCCGAGCACGGCGAGCGCAAATGAGATACCCCAGTCGTCACCTAACTCCAGGTACAGCGATCGTGATTCCTCCAGCCGGATGGTGGCTTGATGAGCATTGCCCAGATAGCTGGCCAGCAACCCCGCGCCGAGCAACGCCCTGGCCGGTCGGCGACCGGGGCGCTATCCGCCCGTGCAAGGCCGCGCTCCAGCCACGTCGAGCCCTCCTCCAGGTGTCCGCGGACATAGCAGAACCAGAAGATCGCACCGGCCAGCCGCAGGGCATCGGCGGGGGCATGTGCCTCCAGCCAGGCCATCGCCGCCCGGATGTTGCCGAGTTCGCTCTCCAGCCGGTCGAGCATGGCCTGGACGTTGACGCGGGCAACGGTGTCCGCCCAGGCCGCCTCTCCGATCGCGAGGCACCAGGCGGCGTGGCGACGGCGGACCTCGTATTCCTCGCCGCTCAGGGCGAGGAGTTCCAGGCCGAACTCCCGGATCGTCTCCAGCATCGCGAAGCGTGGTTGCCCATCTGGTCCGTCAACCTGACGGAGCAGGCTGCTGTCGACCAGCGCCGAACGTCGAGCACGAGGGGACAGGGGACGGCTCGTTGAGGGCAAGGCCGCGGAGGGGGAGAGTCCTTCCGAGGACATCTTCCCCCAGCCGTCCGTCGTGATCGGGCCTCGGCCGCATCGAGGGTGAACCCGCCGGCGAAGACGGCAAGCCGGCCCAACAGGGCCTTCGCCGGCTCATCGAGCAACCGGTAACTCCAGGTGATCGCATCACGCATGGTTTGCAGGCGAGCCGGTTGGTCCGTCGGCCCGCCGGCCAGGACTGCAGCCCGTGGTCCAGCCGGGCCAGCAGGGCGGGAGGCGAGAGCACCTTGCCCCGGGCGGCGGCCAGCTCGATCGCCAGCGGCAGGCCATCCAGGCGGCGGCAAATCTCGGCGACGGCCACCGCATTGCCGGGATGCAGTTCGAAGCCAGCCCTGACGGCGCTGGCCCGCTGGACAAACAGGGCGACAGCCGGGTTGGCCGAAAGGTCGGCAAACTCAGGTACGGCCCCGCCGCCGGTTGCCGGCAACCCCAGGGGCGGCACGTCGTACTCCTGCTCTCCGCCGATTCGCAGCGACACGCGGCTGGTGACCAGCACCTTCAGCCCGGGCAGTCCCCCAGCAACGCCGCCAGGGACTGGCCGGCGGCAACGACCTGCTCAAAGTTGTCGAGGAGGAGGAGCACGCGGGCGTGGCCGATGGCGGCGGTCAGCCGCTCATCGAGCGCCCGACCCCCCATCTCCCGGACGCCAAGGGCCTGGGCGATGGCCGGCAGCACGCTCCCGGGACCCGTGACCGTC
This sequence comes from uncultured Chloroflexia bacterium, assembly GCA_963724285.1. Classification (GTDB taxonomy): domain Bacteria; phylum Chloroflexota; class Chloroflexia; order Thermomicrobiales; family UBA6265; genus CAVRUD01. The sequence continues at coordinate 24,652 of CAVRUD010000033.1, forward strand.
GAGAGGGGGGCAAAGGCGATGCCGTCCGGGAAATCCCCGCTAAGCTCGGCCGCCACCCGCAGGGCGAGGCGCGACTTTCCGACCCCGCCGGGGCCGGTCAGGGTTAAGAGGCGCACGTGATCGGCGCGGAGCAAGGTCGCGACGGCGTGCGTGTCCTGCTCCCGATCGATCAGTGGTGTGGGCGACCAGGGCAACGGCGCGATCCCGGACAGACGGTCCGCGAACGCCGGCACGATCTGGACGGGGGCTTGGCTCGTTTGGTCGATAGGAAGGGGCGCGGACACGATGACCCCCGATCGCGGAAGCTGGCAAGGTTGGGATCACGACCATCATACCGCGATCGTCAGCGCACGCTCTCAATCGACGGTTGACGCCGTCTCGATCCAACGCCGCTTCGACTGACCGGGTCGCTCACTCCCTGGGAAGCAGGAGCACCTCGGTGACGACCGGCCAGTGGTCGCTTGGGTAGATCGGCGGCTCGGCGTCGTGGACGATGGTGCAGGAGACCGTCTGGACGCGGTGGGCCGCGCCGTCCCGCGTCAGAATCCAGTCCACCCGCCAGAAGACATCGCTGCCCCACTCGAGCGCAAAGTAGCCCTCGCCATGGAAGCCGTGGAAGGTGCTGCTGGCGACCGAGTCGCCGTGGCCGGCGGCCCGGTACGAATCGACGAACCCGGCCCCCAGAAAGATCTGGTAGGTCTCTGACCAGGGGTTGCAGTTGAAGTCCCCGGTCATGATCACGGGCAGGTTGCCCCGCTCGGTCCGCAGACGCTCGAGCAGGGAGACAACCAGCCGGGCGCTTTCGACCCTGGACCGCTCGCTCTCGTCGTCGAAGTGCGTGTTGAGGAGGATCAATTCCTGGCCGTCGTCGCGGCAGCGCAGATGGGCCCAGGTGGCATCGAGGGGGTCCTCGGCGCCCCAATCGGGCACGCGTGCCGCCGGATCGCTGCCCAGGAAGATGGTGCCGTGGGCGAGATCCTCGAAGCGGTCCGCCCGCCAGAATATGGCCGCCACGTCCTCGCCGTCGGCCGCGGCGGTAACGGCGCGGTAGTCCCCGAGATGGGCGGCGTAGGTTGCCCGGTGGCCCGCGTCGAGCTCCTGGAAGCCGATGAGATCGGGGGCGTAGCGGCGGATGGTGCGCACGTTCAGATCGGCCCGGTTGGCCCAGACGTCGGACGGATGCTCGATCTCATCGTCCGCCAGGGTAGTCAGGAAGACGTTGAAGCTCATCACGCGCACGGCCGTCATCCGGTTCTCCATGGGGTAAGGACGGGTGGTCGCCTACAGCGTGACGCACGCGACCGGGAAGAAATCCCACCACTACCGGTTTCACCATCGCTCGGGTTATGGATAGCTTAGGGCACTCGTCGGAACGGTTGGCCGCGTGTCCCCTGTCGCCCGGGGCTCACGGCCTAGGGTTGGCCCAAGGTTGGCCCGGGCTGAGCATGACAGCCTCTCCGAGGCTAGGGGCGACGGCGGCCACGGTGTTCGGTGAGCGCATTAGCAAAGGCCCCGCCCCACAATTGGGTGGCGAACCCGCCGCCAACGCCGGCGCACTGGGGATGGTTCCCGTCGTCGCGGCAGCCCGCGCAGCACTGGTTCAGCGTACACCCCGACGGGCATGGCTGATTAGCGCCGTCCGGTGAGGCCCGGCGCCGACGCCGGCGCGACGAAGGCCAGCAGCGCCGACGCCGGCTCGTCGCCGACGACCTCGGCCCCGGCGACGTTGCCGATCGGAATGAAGACCCCGTCCCCCGCCCCGACCGTCGCCGCTTCGCCCGGCCCGACCCCTCCTCCGCAGCCGGCTCCGGCCCCGGGGTGGCCAGGACGTCGGTGTCCGCCGGCCCGCGCACTACCCGGAGCGGTGGCCCGCCGGTCGTGGTGAAGACGAGGCTCCCCGCCTCGACGGCGGCCAGTTCCACCTCCGCCGACTCGTCCGCCGGGAAGACGGCCCCCGGCTCGGCGGTCAGGCGCACGATCGCCACCGACCACGCTTCGGCGGGCAGTTCCTCGACATGGCCGACGGCCAGCGGCTGGAAGCACACCCCGTCGGGCACCTCGCCCGGGTCGAAGGTGATCCGGCCCGGCTCCGCGACGTCCTCCGCGCTCCCGGCCGCCCCGGCGGCCGCCGTCGCCGGGGACGTCACCCCCGCGGCGCTGGTCGGGACGACGCTGAGGACCAGCAACACCGCCGGCTCGGAGTCGTCGTTGCGGAGCTCGCCCATGGGGGGCAGGCCGACGGCCCCAGAGCCTGCGGTGATCGCAATGGTGTCCCAGGCGACCACCCTCGGCGTCGCCAGCATCTCCACGGCGGCGGGGTAGCGGACGGTCAACTCGCCCGACTCGACGACGACGTGAGCCAGCGACGGGTCGTCCGGCGCGATCGGGAAGCCCGCGCCCGAGGCGAGGGTGATCCGCACGAGTTCCACGTCGGCCGGCCCTGCGGCGGCGTGTCGACCCGCTCCACCCTCGCCATGGCGAGCGGCTCCCAGGTCGCGCCCTCGGGCAAGTCGTCGCCCTCGTCGGTGACGAACGGCGGGACGGTGTACCGCGCCCGCCCCGCGGCGGGAACCGCGAGCAGGGCAAACAGCAGGACGGCGACGACGGAGAGCAGCGGCGGCAAACGGCGCATGGCGGGATTCCTCCTCTGGCGGGGTCGCCGCCTCGGTAGCGGCCGAGCGGCGCATCATGTCTGGACGTGGCGATTCCGGTGGATGGCTGATCGGGTTCATCGCGGTCGGCGTGCTGGGCCGCGGCCAGGGCTCAGCACCACCCGCCCACCTCGAGGTTGATCGTGCGCCCAGCGTCGAAGGGCTCGATCGACAGGTGCGCTACGTAACGCCGGCAGTCGACTGTGCCCGGCTCGCCGGTCTGGACGATGACGTAGTCGCCCGGCGCGAGGTGCAGCACGGTGTGGCCATCGCCCTGCACACCCGGCGGGTCGTCGTCGACATCGCAGGCGACGACGATCGGTTCCGCCCCGGGCGGCGGGGCGGGCTTGCCCAGAGGATCCGGATCGGGATAGACCGCGAAGCACGCCAGGCCGATCGGTTTGCCTCGCTCAAGCCAGGTGATCACGACCGTCGCCTCCGCGCCGGGCTCCGGCGTGCCGGAGGGCGGTTCAAGCGGGGGATCACCCGGCCGGGCGGCGGGGCCAATCGAGACGGGGGGATTGGTGGTGCCGCCGATCGCGACGACGCCCGCGAACGAGGCGATGTAGATCACGCCGTCAGCCACGACCGGGGCGCCGCCGACGTCGTCAATCCGCCACAGCTCGGATCCGGTCGCCGCGTCGAGCGCGACGAGCCCGCTCGCTTGCAGCGGCGAACCGGGGACGCCGAACGTGTTGGCGTAGAGCATGCCGCCGGCGATCGCCGGTTCACCGAGCCCCTCAACGCGCCACCGCTCCACGCCGGTCGCCGCGTCGAGCGCGTAGAGACCCGGCGGGCCATCGGGACTGCGGCCAAACGGGGCGCTGCCGACGTAGACCAGTTCGCCGGCGACCGCAGGTGCGCTGGCAAGCGAGGCGGGCAGAGGCGTTTGCCAGCGCACCGACCCGGAACTGACGTCCAGGGCAGACAGCGTGAAGCGAGACAGATCGCTGCCGATCGTCGACACGACGTAGAGCGCGTCCGCGGCGACCACGGGCGGAGTGAAGAGTGCATCCTCGGTCGCGACGCGCCACCGCTCGGCGCCGGTCGCTCCGTCGAGCGCCAGCACCTCGCCGCCGGCTTGCGCGCGGTCTGGGGTCGTAGGAGGGCGGCGTAGACCGTGTTCGCGCCGACAGAGAGTGGCGCGGCCGGGAAGAGGTCGGCCCCGACGACGACGCGCCAGCGAGATGCCCCGGTCGCGGCATCGATCGCGGAGACGACCGTCCCCTCCGCCTCGAAGGCCGCAAGATAGAGGACGCCGTCGACGACCACCGGAGCGGTCGCCTCGACGTCTCGCCCAGGACGATGCGCCACGCTTCCCGCCCGGTCGCCGCGTCGAAGGCGTAGAGAGCGGTCGGCGGGGCGTTGTCACCGGACGAGGCACCAGCGCTGCCCACGACGAAGACCATCTCGCCGGTGGCGGCCAGGGGAGGGGCGATCCTCGACTATCTCCGAAGGTGCCGACCGGCGCCCGCCACCGCTCGCCGCCGGTCGTGCGGTCGAGCGCCCACAGCTCACCCACGACACCGGGCACCAAGACGTAGAGGGTGTCGCCGGCGACCACCGGCGGCAGGATCGGACCGACCATTGTGTCGAACGGCGCCGTCCAGAGGACAGCCGGATCGGCCGTGGGGCCGGTCGATACCACGGCTCCGGTCCGCGCGGCGTTCCCGCGGTACATCGACCAATCCGAGGTACCCGCCTCGTCGGCGGGCGATGGCGTGGCGGCCACGGCCCCGCCGGGTGTGGCGCCGACTCCCGAGCCGGCAAGGAGAGCGGTCGCCATGATCGGCGCCGCCGAGACGAGCCAAACAACCGCGATCGCCGCCGACCGCCACCGTCCCTTGTTGCGCATCTCACACCTCCTCGGGCATAGCGCGCTCGCCGCCCGTCTCGACTCCTCGTCTATCCGTCAGGTTGCAACCGATTCTTCGCGCCACCGCGAGGCCAGTCCGTCACCGACGGGAAGGACTGGGCGTCCCGCAAGCGGGCCAACCGTCAATCCCAGGGGCCGTGTCGGGAGAAGGCGATCAGTGCGCCGTCTGGGGACCATTGCGGGTCGCTCTCGAAGAGATCCGTCCTGGTGAGCCGGGTACGGCTGCTACCGTCGGCCGCGACAACGTTGACGCCAGCGGAGACGAAGGCGATCTGAGCGCCGTCGGGTGACCACCGCGGGTCGTCTCCATCCTCGGTGATGCGAATGACGTCGGCGCCGTCGGCACGAATCGAGTAGATGCCCGCGTTGGCATCGTCCTCATGAGAGGGATAGACCGCGACCGCGATCCGGCTCCCGTCGGGCGACCAAGACGGGCGCCGATTGCTGCCGGTGGTCGCCGTCAGTTGGCGGCGAGCCGTGCCGTCAGCGACGATGACCTCCAGGTGGCTCCTGGTCCGGCTGCCCGAGACGAAGGCGAGCTGCGCCCCGTCGGGAGACCAGGCCGGGTCGATGTTCAGCGCCTGATCGTCGGTGAGGTTGATCAGGCCATTCCCGTCGGCACCGACGACGATCAGGTCGTTGCCCGATTCGCCGGCGGTGACGAAGGCCAGCCGCTCTCCGGCCGGCGACCAGGCAAGCCCTGACCAAGCCACGTAGACCGGCGAGGCCGGGCGCTGCTCGGCGACCAGGATCGGATTCGAGCCGTCGGCGTTCACGGCATACACTCGGATGGTTCCGCCGGGGACGAGGCACAAGACGGCCAGTCGCGCCCCATCCGGCGACCAGGCGAGGTCGATGACCGGCTCGGCGATGGCGGCCGTGAGGTTGACCCGATCGGCGCCGTCAACGCGGATGGAGAAGACATCGGAGCTATTTTCCCCGGTGATCTCGTCTGCCCCAACGAAGGCGATCCGGGCCCCGTCGGGCGACCACTGCGGCGAGGTCGGCTCCATCGTGCGGGGCGGTTCGAGCAGCGTGGCGGGCGATCCGTCGACACCCACGACCCAGATGCCGGGTCCGCCGGACGCGTCTCGACGGGCGACCGCCGGATCGACGAGCCCCAGGGCCAAGAAGACGACGCACGCCACGAGCGAGGATCGGTTGCCCGAGGACACCCCCAGGCGGCGGGTCGGCAGCGACGGCATCGCGAACGCTCCTCTGATCAGGCCTGCGGCGATCACCGCAATTTACGCCAGCGTACAGCGAACCATACCGATCAGTCCGAATACGGGGCCATACCGAAGAAGGCGAGCCGCGTCCCGTCGGGCGATCACGCCGGCACGACCCGGAGATCCAGAACAAAACCACGACATGTGACGGCCCATAGTGACCTCCTCGCGCGAGCGACGGCGATCGGCAGCGACGGCGCCTCGACATCGGCCGGTG
>CAVRUD010000034.1:0-105533 GCA_963724285.1 uncultured Chloroflexia bacterium
GCGGCTTTCGAGCCGATTGCATCGCACGTCCTCCTGTGGAAAGATCCCCAGGATGTCCGGCGCGGATCTCGGCCGATTGCCGTTCCAGCACATCCGCCACCCGATCTGGCCGCTCGACCCGATAGACGGTCGGCGTCGATGGGCAAACTTGATGGCAAGGTGGGGTTGATCACCGGGGCAAGCAAGGGGATCGGCCAGGCGATCGCCGTGGCCTTCGCCCGCGAAGGCGCCAGCGATCGCGGGCACCTATCTGCCCGGCGAGCCTGACCCAAAAGCCCGCGCGCGACGGCGTCTCAGGGTTCGGTCGACCCGCGCTCCTCCTCCCCTGCGATGTCGCCGATGAGGAGCAGGTGACATCGGCTTTCGCACGAGTTGTCGAAGAGCTCGGCCCGATCAACATCCTGGTCACCAACGCGGGCTTTGCCGAGGAGACGCCGGTGACTGCGATGTCCGCCAGCCAGTTCGATCGGATGATCGCCGTCCATCTGCGCGGGACGTTTCTCTGTACCAGGGCAGTCCTACCCGGCATGTTCGAGCGGGAATCTGGAGTCATCATCACGATGGCCTCCCAACTCGCCTATATCGGCGCCGAATCGCTGGCGCACTACGCCGCCGCCAAGGGCGGGATCGTGGCGTACACCAAGAGCCTCGCCCGCGAGGCGATTCGGCACGGCATTCGGGTCAACGGGATCGCCCCCGGCCGATCTCGACCGGCATTCTCCCTGGCAACCCAGAATTCGACGCCGCCCTCGCCGCGCGGCTTCCGATCGGCCGATTTGGCGACGTCTCGGAGGTGGCGCCGACCGCCGTCTTCCTGGCCTCGGACGACAGCACCTTCTATGTCGGTCAGATCCTGGGACCGAACGGAGGGGAGGTGATGCTCTAGTGACGGAGCTTCAGCCGATTGTCTGGAACTCCCTGATCGATCACAGCCTGGAAATCTGCTGGATCGGCAACGACGGGCCAACCTGGATCTTCGAAGGCGCGGCGACCGTGGTCGAAGAGGCGGTGCCATTCTCACTGAACTACGTCCTGCGGCTTGACCGGCAATTAGGGCTTACACGCTTCGATGGCCGCGTCCGCAGTGGGTCCACCGCCGAGCGAGTCATCGCGATCACCGGCAGCCCCGGCAACGAATGGCGGATCGAGGGAGGTGATGGCGAAGGCACTGGTAGGCTCGAATCCGGCACGTGCATCGACCTCGGGTGGACACCTCTGACGAACACCTTCTCCATCTGGCGCCTTGATCTGGCAATCGGGGAGAGCGCCGACATCGTCAATGCCTGGGTCCCATTTCCCGAGTTCGTCCTGAAACCTGCCGTCCAGCGGTACACCCGGGTCGGCGAGCGGCGATATCGCTACGAGCAGCCAGAGATCGACTTCACGGCCGACTTGGATGTCGACAAGCACGGGTTCGTCCGGCGCTACGGCGATATCTGGGACGCGGTGTTGCTACCGCAATCGTCGTAGGGGCGAGGCATGCCTCGCCCGTCCGCCAACCACGCGGTCACAATGAACGAACCGCCGTCCTGGGAACAGGGCGATGCCTGCATCGCCCCTACGAATTGCGATCACCTGGTGGTTTGAGGCGGACGGTGATCAATCCGAGGGGGAAGAAAATGAGCGAGCAAGTGCGTGAGATTCGCCAGCCGGAAAGCGGCTACCAGTACACCTTCGGGCCGTACGCGTCGCCGATCGAACGGGTGGCTCAAGGCGACACCGTCAAGATCTACACCGTCGATGCCTTCGGCAATCTCCTGACCAGCGAGAATCAGATGCCAACCGACATCCTCGGCCCGTATCTCAACCCCCAGACCGGACCGATCTACATTGAGGGGGCAGAGCCGGGCGACACGCTGCTTGTTCACATCGACGCGATCGAACCCACCCGCGACTGGGCTGTCTCCTGCCTGGTGCCGTACTTCGGCGGCCTGACCTCGACCAACCTCACCCGAACCCTGCAGGCTCCCCTTGAGGAGCGAGTCTGGATCTACCATCAGACCGAGTCGGGCGGTTTCCAGTACAAGGACCGCTGGGAAATCCCCTGGGCGCCGTTCTTCGGCACGATCGGGACAGCGCCCCACATCGAGGCGATCTCCTCCCTGGCACCAGGCGCCCACGGCGGCAACATGGATGTGCCCGACGTGACCGTCGGCAACACAATCCATCTCCCTGTCCATCATCCCGGCGCCTTTTTCTACACCGGCGACGCTCACGCCGCCCAGGGACAGGGCGAGGTCTGTGGTGTCGCCCTGGAGATCGCCGCGGTGGGCACGTTTCGGTTCGAGGTGATTTCCGGCAAGACCATCAGCTGGCCCCGGATCGAATCTCCCACCGAAATCATGGTTGTCGGCAGCGCCCGCCCAATGGAGGATGCCGCCCGGATCGCCTACACCGAACTGGTCGGTTGGCTCGCTGCCGACTACGGCTTCGACCCGCTCGACGCCTATCAGCTTGTCACACAGGCTGGCTCGCTCTATGTCGGCAACATGGTTGACACGACTTACTCGCTCGTCGCCAAGTTGCCCAAGCGTTATCTGGGGTAGGGGACGCCAGGTTGAAACCCGGCGCTCAACCTACGAAGTCCCTCCGGGACTGAATGCGTTTAGCCTCGGAGAGGCTGTTCTGTTTAGCCCGGGACTGAGCCCCGGGCGACGAGGTGACGCGGCTAAGTGGTGGTCAGGGCGCCAACCGATCTAAGATCCAACCGCCTTCGGGCCGGGGCAGGTAGCGCAGGCGGTCGTGGAGGCGGTTCTCGCGGCCCTGCCAGAACTCAAACGAGGCGGGCACGACCCGGTAGCCGCCCCAAAAATCGGGAAGCGGCACTTCTGCGTGCCGATAGCGTGCTTCGAGGGCGGCGTACTGGCCCTCGAGCGTAGCTCGATCGAGAATCGGTTGGCTCTGGGCAGAGGCCGCCGCCGCCAACTGGCTGCCAACCGGACGGCTGCGGAAGTATTCCTCGGACTCCTGCCGAGTTAGGCGCACGACCGAGCCCGTCACCCGCACCTGCCGGTGCAGTTCTTTCCAGTAGAAGAGCAGCGCGGCGTACGGATTTCGAGAAGTTCCTGGCCCTTTTGGCTCTCGTAATTCGTGTAGAAGGCAAACCCGCGCTCGTCGAATCCCTTGAGCAGGACCGTCCTGGCCGACGGCATTCCCTGGGGGGTCGCGGTTGACAGGGTCATCGCGTTCGCGTCGGCCACCCCTGTCGACGAGGCCACGCCGAACCATAGCCCAAATTGGACGAATGGATCCGGGTCGAAATCCTTCTCGTCGATTCCGATACGGGAGTATTCGGTACGCAACGTGGCAAAGACACTCGGATCCAAATTCGGCACGAGATCACCCTCTGTGAAACCGCCGGCCCTACGGACTCACCGGACGCTGGCCATCGCTTCTGTCAGCGTCCGGCTCGTATGGATGCACACCAGAGAGTGATTCTAGGCGCCCCAGCATCTCCGTCACAGTCTCGTCGGTACCCGGTATCACCAGATCAGGGGCAAGATCGGCCAAGGGGACGAGCACGAACGCCCGTTGAAGCATCCGAGGATGCGGCAGGGTCAGGTCCGGCGTGGCCATCACCAGGTCATCGTAGAGCAACAGATCGAGATCAAGCGTCCGTGGCCCATGCCGGATCGATCGCTCACGCCCTCCGTCCAGCTCGATCGCCAGCAGTGAGGCCAGCACCGACCCCGGCCGCAAGTTGGTGGTGACCTTCGCCACCGCGTTCAGAAACGGCGGCTGGTCCAGATAGTCGAGCGGCTCGGTCTCGTAGATCGGCGAAACCGCCGTTACCGTCCCAACCGAGTCAAGCCGCTCCAACGCCCACCTGAGCGTGCCCGCCCGGTCGCCCAGGTTCGCACCCAGTCCAATGAAGGCCGTGCTCATCGATTCCTACCCACCATTGAGCCGGCACGCCGAACGCCCCCGGGCAACGAAACCATATGTGATGTGTCCGTGTGTGCATTATGAGGCTTAATCGTCCGGTTGTCTGCCGGTTACCACGTTCGCTCGCGCTCCGGCGCACTCCGGACGACCGCGTCGGTCATCCGCGCTACCCGGGCCATCTCCCGGACATCGTGGACGCGGACGATATCGGCGCCGCCCGCGATCGCCAGGGCGACGGTAGCAGCCGTCCCCTCCACCCTGTCGTGCTCGGGCAGCCCCAACACCCGGCCGATTGTGCTCTTGCGCGACGTTCCAGCGAGGATCGGCCTCCCGAGAACGGCCAGCTCCCGGAGACGATGCAGCAGTTCGAGGTTTTGACGCCAGTCCTTGCCAAACCCGAATCCCGGATCGACGATCAACATCTCCCACGGAATTCCCACAGCCAGCGCCTGATCCAGACGGCGCGACAACTCTCGCACGATGCTGGTGAGCAGGTCGCCATGGCCATCGGGAGCGATGTCGTGCATGACGACGATTGGCAATCCCCGCTCGGCAGCCAGTTGGGCCAGCTCTGGATCGGCCTGGAGCCCGCGAACGTCGTTGACGATGCTCGCCCCGGCGTCGAGGGCCGCGGCAGCCACGGCCGCTTTGGACGTATCGACGGAGACCGGAACCGACACTCGGGAGACCACCGCTTTGAGCACGGGTAGCAACCGCTCGATCTCGGCGGCGGAGTCGACCGGCTGATGACCTGGCCTCGTTGATTCGGCACCGATGTCGATCAGGTCGGCCCCGGCGGCAACGGCTGCTTCGGCCAGGTCGCCGGCATCCCGCGGTTGCCCAAGGAGGCCATCGCCGCTAAACGAATCCGGGGTGGCGTTGAGAATCGCCATCACGAAGGTCTTCGTGCCCCAGGCGAGTTCGCGGTCGCCCCAGCGGGTGGGAAGAAGAACCTGGCCATTCATCCGCGTGATCCAACCCCACGCACGATCGAGAAGAACTCGGCCCTTGTCTCCGGCCGCCGGCGGAATCCGTCGCGCATGGCGGAGGTTACCATCGTCGCTCCGGGCTTTTTCACTCCGCGCAGCGTCATGCAGGTGTGGACCGCCTCGATGACGACGCCACAGCCGTCCGGCCGGAGCGTCTCCATGATCGCGTCGGCGATCTCGCTCGTCAGGCGCTCCTGCACCTGGGGCCGCCGGGCGTACCCCTCGACCAGGCGGGCCAGCTTGCTCAGGCCGACCACTCGCCCGCTGGGGATGTAGCCAACGTGGGCGATCCCCGTGAACGGCAGCAGATGGTGCTCGCACACGGACGCGAACGGGATATCGCGCAGCACGACCATCTCGTGATGATGCTCGTCGAACGTGACGTCGAGATGCCGCCGGGGATCCTCACGCAGCCCGGAAAAAGCTCTGCATAGGTCTTCGCCACACGTTCGGGCGTGCGTCGCATCCCCTCCCGATCCGGGTCCTCCCCCACCGCAAGCAGGATTTCTCGCACCGCGGCTTCTATCCGATCCAGATCAACGCCTGACGATACGATTCCGGGCGAGAGCGGATCGTCGTTCTGGTGGTCGTCGATTGGTTGTCCACCGCTCATGGCCGGTGCTCCCGCGTCCGCCGAATGCGCACACCCGCGGCGCCGAGGAACGCCCCCTTGATCGCGACCTCGGGCTTGCGGACCGTGACCGTCACGGTCCGCGCGGCGGCGTAGGTTCGCAGCAGATCGGTGGCAATCGCCTCGGCGACCGCCTCGACCAGCGCCTTCGGTTCGCCTTCAACGATCGCCCTGACGCGCTTGTAGACGGCGCTATAGGAGATGGTGCGGGTCAGGTCGTCGGTCTGACCGGCCGCGCGCAGATCCGCCTCGAGCGTCACATCGACCAGGAAGCGCTGTCCCTGTGTCCGCTCTTCCGGGTTGACGCCGTGGAAGGCATAGAACTGGAGGCCCTCCAGAAGAATCTCGTCCGTCATGCTCCATCCTGGCTTCTCTACCCTCCAGCGATCCTGCGCGAAAGTGTACGGGCAGAACGCCTGCGGGGGCGGCCAATTGGCCGCCCCCGCTCGACTGTGCGCAACGTGGTAGCCGGTTAACCGGCCTGATCGTGCGTGGGCCTATGCCGGTGGCACGATCTCTGGGAGACCGATCTGGAGCAAGGTGAACACGCCTCCCTCGACCTTGATTAAGGCGACGGACTTGTTCGGAATCCGCACTCCAGGTTCGTAGGAGATCGTACCGGTCACGCCCTGGAAGCCGGATGTGGCCGCGAGGGCGTCGCGGACGGCCGCGCCTTCAAGGCTCCCCGCCCGGTTGATCGCGTCGGCCATCAACTTGATACCGTCGTAACCGAGCGCAGAGAAGACCGCCGGCGGTGGCGTGCCGTATTCGGCTTCGTAGGCGGCGTTGAAGGCCGCTCCAAGCTCTGACTCGCCGTAGATGCCTTCGTGGGTGGTGAAGACCGTGCCCTCGGCCGCTTCGCCAGCCAGTTCGAGCAACAGCGGGGTATCGTAGCCGTCGCCGCCGACGATCGGCAGTTCGATTCCGTTATCGCGAACCTGCTTGACGATCGTGCCGATCTCGTTCGGCCCAGAGGAGATAAAGAGGAAGTCCGGCTGCGGGTCGAGGTTGGCAAACTCGGTCAGCTGGCCAGAGAAGTCGGTGTCGCCAGCCGCATATGAAGACTCCTGGACGATCTCTCCGCCGATGTCCTCCATCGTGAAGCGGTCCTGGAAGTACTGGGCCAGGAAGAGCGTGTAGTCGGACTGGTCGTCCTTGAGGATGGCGCAGGTCTTGTAGCCCTGGGTCGCGGCGTACTCGGCCGCGACGGCCGCCTGGACGTTATCCCCGAAGGGAAGCATGAAGATGAAGTCGCCGATCTCGGTGATGATCGGGGCGGTCCCGCCGATGTCGATCATCGGCAGTCCGGCCTCCTGGGCAAGCTGACCGGCGGCCTGGAAGTAGGAGGTGTCGGTCAGACCGACGAGAACGGGAACCTTGTCGTCGTCGATCAGACGGCGGGTGACGTTCGAGACCTCGGTCAGGTCGCTCTTGCCGTCGTAAATCTGGAGGGTTACCGGCCGACCCAGAATGCCGCCGGAAGCGCTCAACTCCTTCGCCGCGAGTAATGAACCGTCCCGGGCCGGGTTGTCAATCGATGCGTAATCACCCGTGAGGTTGTAGACGCAGCCGATCAGGACCGGATCGCCGGACGGCACGGCGGCCGGGGTGCCGTCCTGAGCGGACGCATCGGAGGCAAACCGCAGCATCGCCCCGATCATCGCGGTCGACATGCCCACGGCGGCGCTCCGCCGGAGGATGTCGCGCCGGTTGAGGCGCCCGGCCATCGCGTTCTGAATCAGGCTCGACACCGCCCTGGACTTTTCGACGTACCGCTGGTCCACGTGTTCCGCTCCTTCCACCGCGATCGGCTCACGATCGCCTGACGCCACGCACCGTGGCGACCTCCGAGGAACGCCCTCCACCAATGGATGCCCGTTGGCCGTATTCTACGCTGATCCAGCCCCAATCCAACCTGATCGTCCTTCTCAGGTCACGGTACCGCCCGTGTCGAGGTCGTCGCGCCGGGCCAGCGGGGGCGGAGGTTCGTCCCGCACCGCCCGTTTCCTGCCCGGCCACCGGAGGGGCAACTCTCGATCACCAAACAGGCCGTTGGGGCGAAAGATCATCACCAGCACGAAGACGATAGCCAGGATGATCTGGGACAAACCGAAGTGGTCGCCAACCGAGATCGGCCCAAGCGTGAAGCCGTCCTCGACGCCGCGCAACTGATCCGGAGCCAGGGTCATGAAGACCGCCCCAACGACGGCCCCGGTCGCACTGCCCATCCCACCCAGAACGACCATGACAATCACGTTGAAGGTCTGGGTGAAGTAGAAGGCGCGCGGGGTGATCGTGCCCGAGTTGGTGCGCGAGCAGGGCTCCCGCCGCGCCCGTGAAGAACGCTCCGACGACGAACGCAAGTAGCCTCGTCTGCAAGACCGGGATGCCCGCCGCTCGGGCCGCGATGATGTTCTCCCGCGAGGCGATCATCGAGCGGCCACTTGCCGAAAACTTGATCCTGAGGACGACGTACAGCGTGACCAGCGCCCAGGCAAACGCAACCCAGATGTTTGTCGTGGTCGGGATCTGGTTCATGCCGCGCGCGCCGCGGGTGACGTCGTTCCAGTTGATCAACACCGAGTTGACGATGATCAGAAATCCCATGGTTGCGACGGCGACGTAGTGTCCGGAAAGCCGCATGAGCGGCGCGCCGACGATCGCGGCGATGACGGCGGCCACCGCTCCACCGCCAAGGCAGGCGATCAGGAGCGCCACCTGAGGATGGAGGCCGGTCAGGTCGATGCCGGCCAGCCATCCGGGCAACCCCGGCAAGACCCGCTCGTCCTTCCACTGGGGCGGGATTGCCAGGATCGCCCCGACGTACGCGCCGATCGCGTAGAAGCCCATCTGCCCCAGCGAGAAGACACCCGTAAACCCGCTGGTCAGGGCCAGGCTGACGGCGACAATCGAGTTGAGCGCGATCAGGGTAAGAACCTGCAGCCGGTAGCCGTTGAAATTGTTGTCGGCGTACGCAAGGAAAAGCGCCAGCGCGGCCAACCCGGCAATGAGCGCCCCGTAGCGCACCAGTGGCCGCACCGGTTGATTCGTAGCGTGGCTGGGCGCGGGCGCCACAGGTTGTTCAACCGTCGTACCGGCCATCAAATCTTCTCCGGCTCGGTCGAACCGAGGATGCCCTGGGGCCGGACGAGCAGGATCAGGATGAGCGCGCCGAAGACGAAGGCGTCCCGGTATGAGGTCAAATCATCAGGCAGCAGCGCCACCAAGAAGATCTCCCCGAACCCGAGAGCGAACGCGCCCACGACCGCGCCGGGAATCGAGCCGAACCCGCCGATGACCGTCGCCACGAAGGCCTTCAGGACGGGAATGAAGCCCATCAACGGGTCGATCCGGCCCACCCGGGCTCCCCAGAGCACCCCGGCGATGCCGGCCAGCGCCGACCCAACGATAAAGGCAGTGACGATCACGGTCGTCGTATTGATGCCCATCAGTTGGGCGGCCTGGAGATTCTCAGCGGCGGCCCGCATCTGCGTCCCCAGCGACGTCCGGGTAACGAAGTAGGTCAGGCCCGCCATGACCACCAGGGCGACGCAGATGGTGACGAGGTTGGTTCCGGTGATCCGCACGCCGCCGAACTCGCGCGCCTTGGAGATCACATCCGGCGTCGGGAACGGCTTTGGCGTCGCGCCAAAGCCCAGGATTGCGGCGTTCTGAACGGCGATGGATACCCCGAGCGAGGTGAGCAGCAGGGCAACGTCCGGGGCGCCGCGCAACGGCCGGTACGCGACCCGCTCCATCGACATACCGACGACGATTGTGACCAGCACCGCCCCTACCGCGGCGAGGACAAACGGCACACCCGCGTCGGCGATGTAGTAGGTCGCGAATGCCCCGAGCATGAGCACTTCGCCGTGGGCGAAGTTGATCAGCCTGAGGATGGAAAACACCATCGCCAGGCCGACGGCGACGAGGGCATAGATGCTGCCCAGGCTGAGGGCGTTGACCGTTTGTTGGACGAACTCGGTCGAACTCACGCCGCGCCTCCAAGGTAGGCCCGTTCGACATCGGGATTTGCCGCGAGATCGGCGGCTCGCCCGGAGAGGACGATCCGCCCGGTCTCGAGGACGTACGCGCGGTCCGCGACCTGGAGCGCCTTGCGGGCGTTCTGCTCGACCAGCAGGATGGTGGTGCCTGCGGACTTCAACTGAGCGACCACCGCGAAGATTCGATCGACCAGGACGGGAGCCAGCCCCAGCGACGGTTCGTCCAGGAGCAGCAGCCGCGGCTTGGCCATCAACGCACGGCCGATCGCCAGCATCTGCTGCTCGCCACCGGAGAGCGTCCCCCCGGTTTGGCCGATGCGCTCTTTGAGGATCGGAAAGTAGGCGAAGACCCGATCCAGATCGGCGTCGATCTGCCCCTGATCCCGGCGGTCAGGTCGCCGCACCGTCCCCAATTGCAGATTCTCGCGAACGGTGAGCGTGGCAAAGATCTGACGGCCCTCGGGCGCTTGGCAGATCCCCAGACCGACGATCTGGTGGGGAGCCAACCGGATGAGGTCGGTATCGCCATACCTGATGCTGCCCGCCCGGGGCCGGAGCAGGCCGGAGACTGCGCGCAGCGTCGTTGATTTACCGGCGCCGTTCGAGCCGACCAGGGCAACAAGCTCGCCGGGTGCGACTTCGATGGAGATTCCTTTGACGGCCGCAATCGCGCCGTAGGCAATTTCGACGTGCTCCAATCTCAGCGTGGCCGGTGACGCGTCACGCATCGCTCACTGGCTCCGCCGCCGCGTCGGTTCCAAGGTAGGCCTCAATCACTCGCGGATCGCGCCGGATCTCGGCAGGGGCGCCTTCGGCGATCACGCGGCCGTAGTTAAGCACCTGGATGCGGTGGCACAGGGGCATGATCAACGACATGTCGTGCTCGACGACGACCGTAGTCAGGCTATGGTTACGGTGAATATCGCGGATCATGCCGGTGAGTTCCGCCGTCTCATGCGCGTTCATCCCGGCGGCTGGCTCATCAAGAAGCAAAACGGTCGGCTGCAATGCTAGCGCCCGGGCGATCTCCACCCGGCGTTGGACGCCGTACGGTAGCGCCGCGGCGTAGGCGTTCGCTACGGGCAGGAGGTCCATCTCCTCCAGGTGGCCAAATGCGCGTTCACGCATGGCGCGCTCCTTCCGCGCGGCAATTGGGAGCCCGAGAATGGAGGTCAGGACGTTCGGCCGCCCATGGACCGCCGCTGCTGCGATCACGTTGTCTAGCACAGACATCCGCCCAAACAGGCGGATATTTTGGAACGTCCGGGCGATGCCGAGCGCGGCGATCCGGTGCGGCGGCTTCCCGGTGATCTGCTGTCCGGCAAAGGTAATACTGCCCGAGGTCTGCGGCAGAAATCCGGTGATGACGTTGAACAAGGTCGATTTGCCGGCGCCGTTTGGCCCGATCACCCCGAGGATCTCGCCCCGGCGCAGATCGACCCCATAGTCGGCGAGCGCCTGGAGGCCGCGGAATGTGCGGCCGACGCCCTCCGCCCGGAGAACGACCTCGCTCGTCGCTCCTTCCGCCGGCGCGGCATCCGTCATGGCCGCTCCCCGGGCGTGGCGAGTCGATAGAGTTCGACGGCGTTGCGCCGCAGGATCCGATCGGCAATGTCGAGCGCATCCGACTCCCCGATCGACCCGGCGGCGATCAAACGATCGAGCTCACGCCCGAGCGACGCTCGCCCCTGGACCGCCGCGAACCAGCAGTGCTCGGGCACCGCGAACCCGTCCGACGACCACATCACCCGGGACGCCGGCGCCAGCACGAGCGACTGGCGCACGATCTCGTCGAAGTCGGTGGCGGCGAACGGAATCGCCAACCCCAGATCGAGGTAGACATTCGGGTAGACGCCGGCGAGGAGGCTCAGCTCCCGCACGAACGGGTAGCCGGCGTGGAGAAAGACGATCGGCGCATCGCGCAATTCCTCGTTCTGCAACACCTGGCGCATCTGGATCGGATTGCCAGTCCGCAGATCGACATCGGGATCGCCGTAGCCGGAGTGGAACTGGATCGGGAACTTTTCGGCCGCGCACCAGCGCAGCGCGATCATCAGGTGATAGTCGAGGTAGACCTTATCGGCGATCCGCACCGAGCCATTGGCTCGCGCTTCCGTCTTCAACGCCGCAAAGCGGGCGTAGGCATCGCCCCGGGACGGATCTTCGATCGCCAATCCCGTCCGATAGGCGGCGATGCTCTTCAGGCTGACCGTCCCCTCGGCGGCAAAGGCGTCCCGGTTCAATCGATGCCGGAACCTGGCTTCGGCCTCCTCAGCATCGTCGGATTCCGCGACGAGCTCGGCCAGGACCGACTCCAGACGGACCGCGACATACGTCCTGGACCCGCCGAGTTGCGGCCCCATCTGCGCCACCGAGAAGTTATCGGCACCACGACCACTGAACAGGTGATCGAGAATAGCCGACTCGACGTTGGCGACGGCCATCAGGCGCGCCGCGAACGCGTCGTGGCCCATGCCGGCCCGGGTTGCCAGAACATCGTCTTCGGTCGGTGCGCACTCCAGCAGCCGGGCAAGCTCCCGGATCGTCCAGCGGTAGTAGATCGTGTGCGGCACTTGGGCGTGGACGCCCGGATGAACTCCTTCGGTAAAGAGCCTCCGGTAGGTCTCCGGCTCGTAGGCGGCGCCCGGGTGGAGCCAAGGATGACAGTGATGGTCGACGACGGGGATATGGGTGAGATCGAGCGGCATCAAGTCGTCCTTCTGCTACCTCATCGCCAGGGATGTCATGCTCGGCCGTCACAACGACCGGCTTCCACAACCGCGGGGTGGCGACCTCCATGGCATCTCGAGCACGGGCGCCGATTGATGAACCTGCTAGTACCGGGCGAAGTGGTCCGCAAACTGCGTTTCCTCGGACATCTCGCGATAGGCGGCCGCCTCGGACCGGCGAATCTTGACGAACGCCTCGGTCAGTTCAGGGCCAAGGACACCGGTGATGACGGCATCCCCCTCTAGGGCATCCAGCGCCATGTCCAGCGAGGGCGGCAAGCGCTGGTACCCCCGCCGCTCGCGTTCGGCGTCGTCGAGAAGTCCAGGGTCGACGTCAAGCGGCGGGCCGGGGTCGAGCCCCTGTTTGATGCCCTCGAGCCCGGCCGCCAAGACCGCGCCCAGCGCCAGATACGGGTTGGAGCTGTTGTCGACCGTCTTCAGTTCGAGGTTCGTCGACGCCGCCGGGTCGCCCCAGAAGGTCGAAGGGATACGCACCGCGGCCTCGCGATTGTCGTAGCCGTAGCACACGAAGGCCGACGCCCAGGCATGCGGCTGCAACCGCTTGTAGGAGTTCACGCTCGGGCAGGTGATTGCGCTTAGGGCAGGCAGGTGCTTCAAGACACCGGCCACGAAGTGTTCGCCGACGCGGCTGAAGCCGCGGGGTGCGGCAGGATCGTGCAGGACGTTCACGCCCGCCGTATCCCAGAGCGAAAGGTGGAGGTGCCCGCCCGAGCCGATCTGGTCAGGAAACGGCTTCGGGGCAAACGAAGCCACAAGGTTGTGCTTGGTTGCGATCGCTTTGACTGACTCTTTTGTCCAGAGGTGCCGGTCAGCGGCCTTGAGGAGTTCGGCGTGCCGGATCGAGATCTCCTGCTGACCGGGCCCATACTCCGGCATCGCCTGCTCGATCGCGATGTTCTGCGCTTCCAGCGCGGCGATCAGATCGTCGGTGAATGCGGCAGTCGAATTCATGCCGGCACTGCTAAAGCACAGCGACCGATCGACCGGGACGAGCGATCCATCCTGTTCCTTGGCAAGGAAGAACTCCAGCTCGAACGCCGCTTCAGCCCGCAGACCCTGGGCCGCCGCCTCGACGATCACTCGCCGCAGGAACGTCCGCGGGCACGTCGCGGACGGGCTCTTATCGAGATTGATCAGCGACGAGAACATCGCCCCGGTTCTGGGGGCATAGGGCAAGATGACGAACGAGTCGGGATCGGGCACGATCCGCACTTCGCCGACTGCTGTCATGCCTGGGATTTCTTGCAGCTGGTCGAGCGCGTTCATGGCCATCTGGGCACACGTCAGGGCGATGCCGTCGCGAATCCGCGACGCGAGGTGGAGGGCATGGGTGGCCTTGCCCCGGACCATGCCGCCGAGGTCACAATAGAGAAAGCGCACAAGTCGGATCTCCGCTTCGGCGGCGGCATCGAGCACGACATCGTATCCAGCAGATCCCCGCTCGTCGGTCATCCCAATGGGTCCTCGCCGGCCAACCGCGGCATCGTCCAACTCCCGTTGCGCGATGTGAACGACGTGCCGGATTCTCTGGCGACCGCTTGCGTCGCTTGCCGAATCCGGGCCACACTGGCGCCGTAGAAATCGAGTCTCCGATTGCTCCGAGTGTACTTCAGACATCGAACATTCGAACGGGTCAGGAGGCACAACTGTGTCGTTGTCGTGCGCACAACTGTTCGGCCGGAAATCCCCCAATACGGGGTTCATGGTGGCGGCAGTAGCGGGCGGGCTGCTACTCATCTCGACCGCCGTCGTCACACCAGGGAGCCTGAGCGCCCAGGAGGAGTTCCCGGTCACCCCCGACCCGGCCACCTGTACCGTTGAGCCGCGCGACCTGCCTCTCTGGGACGGCACGCCGGCTGCCGTCCAGAACGTCTCTCAACCCGATCCCGCCCAGGGCGATTCGGCAGACGACGCCACGATTCGGGGTATCACCAGCACGATCGTCGAGTCCACCGCCTGCGCGAACGCGGGCCAGCCGCTACGCGTCCTTGCCCTGGTGACCGATGACTTCCTGGCTCGCCAGTTCGTGGGCGAAGGTGCCGCCGACGTTACCGAGAGCGGTGCCCTCCTGGAGCGGCCCGAACCGACGCCTGAACCGGCCGACTTCCTCACGGTGGTTGCGATCGAAAGCGTCACGTCCTATCCGGATGGGACCATCGGCGCGGTCGTTACGAGCAGGAACAATGACGGGGCCTATCATGACTACGTCGTCTTCGTCGAGGGCGAGACGCGCTGGTTGATCGAGGCATCGTTCCCGATCGATGCGGACGCGGAAACGCCTGAAGCCTGATACCGTCCCTTTCGCCAATCGCATCGGTTCGCTACCATTTCGGCCGACCCCGACCGCTCTTCACCAACCGTCGAAGGAGCTCCACCAAAATGGCGACGATCCAGGCGCCAGCCATTCCCGGCACCGGTATTTCTGGGACCGGCCTCAATCCCGCCGACATCGAAATCCTGGAGGAGATCGAACGCCGGGTCCTCTGGCTCTCGACGATGATGGTTCACCACGCCAACAACGTGCGGCCGTCGTCCGAAAAGACGAAGGTTGGCGGTCACCAGGCCTCCTCCGCCTCGGTGGTGACGATCCTCACCGCACTTTACTTCCATTTCTTGCGGGCCGGTGACCGGGTGTCGATTAAGCCACACGCCTCGCCCGCATTCCACGCTTGCCAGTACCTGCTCGGGCGACTCGACGAAAAGTACCTGACCACCCTGCGGGAGTTTGGCGGCTTGCAGGCCTACCCGAGCCGGACCAAGGATCCCGATCCGGTCGACTTCTCGACCGGTTCAGTTGGCCTCGGCGCGGTCGCGCCGGTGTTTGCCGCGCTTGCCCACCGCTACGGCCAGATCCACTTCGGCCACGTTACCTCCGATCGGTTCGTTGCCCTGATCGGCGATGCCGAGCTGGACGAAGGCAACGTCTGGGAGACGGTTGCGGAAGAGGCTATCAAGGGCCTCGGCAACTCGATCTGGATCATCGACCTGAACCGCCAGAGCCTGGACCGCGTCATCCCCGGCGTCCGCGCCAACCAGCTCAAGGCCCTATTCGCGGGCGCCGGCTGGAAGGTCCTGGAGGCGAAATACGGCAACCGCCTCGAGGCCGCGATGTCGAACGGACCGAGCGGCGCGGCGTTGCGCCGCCGCATCGACGACATGAGCAACGAGGAATACCAGGCGCTCATCCGAATAGCGGATGGAGCCGCGTTGCGTGGTCGGCTGAGCGATGTAGCCGACCAAGAAGAGCGAACGCTCATCCTTGACGTGGTTCGCGGTGTCAGCGACGACGAGATCCAGTCCTTGATCGCCAACCTGGGCGGGCATGACCTCCCTCGCCTGATCGATGTCCTGGCAGAGGCTGACGCGGTCGAGAACACCCCGGTGGTCGTGTTTGCCTATACCGTCAAGGGATGGGGACTCCCTTTCGCCGGCGACCCGCTCAACCACTCACAGTTGCTCACCCAGAGCCAGATGGACGCTCTGCGGGAGAAATTCGGGATTGCCGAAGGGGAGGAGTGGAACGCTTTCCCACCAGATTCACTGGCCGGGCATTACTGTGCGGCGGCGGCCGCTCGCCTGGAACCCGGCCCCGACGACGAACCCGGCCCGCCCCTGCTCTCGACCGCGATCCCGGCGGGGATCGACGCCCGCCATCCAAACGTGACCTCGACGCAGGAGGCGCTGGGCCGAGCGATGGTCCGATTGGCCGATGTCCCAGGCGTAGGCGAGCGGCTGGTGACCCTGTCCCCCGACGTGGCCACCTCGACCCACCTCGCGGGCTGGATCAACAAGGTGGGAGTCTTTGCGCCCACCGATGCCCACGACTACGAGAACGCAGGACCTCGCCTGGTCCGTTGGCAGCCAGGGCCCGCCGGACGCCACATCGAGCTGGGCATCTCGGAGATGAACCTGTTCATGGCCCTCGGCCAGTTCGGGCTCTCCTACGAACTGACCGGGCAGCACCTCCTGCCGGTTGGCACCGTCTACGATCCCTTCGTCTGCCGGGGTCTGGATGCGCTGATCTACAGCCTGTACGTGGGCTCAAAGATGGTGTTCGCGGGCACCCCCGCCGGTGTCTCCCTATCACCCGAAGGCGGTGCCCACCAGAGCACCGTGACGCCATCACTGGGCATCGAACTCCCCAGCCTGCGGTTTTATGAGCCGACCTTCGCGCGCGAAGTCGAGTGGGCGCTGCTAGAAGGACTCCGGCTTTGCTGCGACCGTGAGCACGGTCTGTCCACCTACTTGCGCCTGAGCACGAAGCCGATCGACCAGACGCTTATGAAGGAGCCACTGGAGCGGTTCGGCGAGGACGAACTCCGGCGGCAGATGCTGGACGGTGGCTACCGGATCATCGACCGCCGGGTGCATGCCCCCGATCTGGCGGCAGCCGACACCGTTCAGATCGCGGCCGCGGGAATCATGGTCCCTGAGGCGATCGGCGCCGCGCAGCGGTTGCACGCCGAAGGATTGGCCGCCAACGTGATCAATGTGACCAGCGCTAGCCGGCTCTTTGCGGAGCTGCGCGCGGCGCGGCGCGCACAACTGAAGGATGCGCGCACGACGCTCAACCTCGGCCACGTCGAAACGCTCCTCCCGGCGGACGAGCGCCGCGCCCCGATCGTCACAGTCCAGGACGGCGCCTCCCACTCCCTCTCCTTCCTGGGAAGCATCTACGGCGTGCCGGTAGTGCCGCTGGGCGTCGACGAGTTCGGTCAATCCGGATCCCGCGCCGACCTCTACCACAAGACCGGCATCGACGCCGACCAGATCGTCAACGCGGCCATGCTGGCCCTGGAACTGGCCGAGGGGTAGGTACGGTTAGCGACACGCAGAGACGCCCGGCACGGTCTCAACCGTGCCGGGCGTTTGGCTGTTTGGGATTGTTGCGGTTCTCGAGAGGCTTGGCTCTTCTTGGCATCGCCCGGGGCTTACGGCTTCGGGCTGAACAAACAGCCTCTCCGAGGCTAATGAGTTGGTATGTGAACGCGGTACGCCGTGGCTTTTCTTTTGGAGCATTGCCCCGTCTTGTAGGGGCGGACCTGCGTGTCCGCCCGGCGACCTACCGCGCTGTCGCGGTTCGAAAACAGCGTTCCAAACCGGTGACGGGGCGGTGGGCGGCCGGGCGGACACACAGGTCCGCCCCTACTAGCATTGAGCCGGGGCCAAATCGGAATGCCGACGACGCGGCCACCGCTATAGACCGGCCCTACGCGACCGAACCTTCCGGAGCACCATCCGTTCCCACTACCACGTCGACATGGGAAGTCCGAGACGACTCGCCCTTGTACGAGCTGCGGACGAGTCCACGAAGTTCGGCCAGCAGCGCCTCCCCGTCCTCGCCACCGGGCGAGCGCACCAGCAGGCCTGAGCTGCCGGCGACCGGCTGCAAGAAGATCCAGCCGTTGCGGGCCGAAAGCCCGGCGAACTGGGTCCAGCGGCGCACGGGTGTCCGTCCCACATGAATCCCCTGGGACGTGATCGTGTATCGCACCGGCAACGCCGCGATCGCGACAGTGCCGACACCAACGATCACCAGCGGCAGAACGCCGATCTCCACTTGAGGCAATGCCGCCAGCCCAACCAAGATCGCGGCGCCAAGCAGCCAAAGGCTGTGCAGGCGCAGCCGCGCCCACAGAGGAAGGCGGAACTGGCGGAGCACATCCCCGGTCGGCACAGAAGTCGAGGGGCGATGGATTTGAGACACGGCTAGGAACACCAGGGCAATGGCCGCCGTCGTCTTTGTAAAAGTCAGCAGTAACTCGATCATAAACATCCGTCTCGGTTGGCACGCACGCAGGAAGGCACGATTTGAGCGCCGCCCAACTCGGGAACCAGCGTCTTCGCCTTTTGGTGCCAGCATCGGCGGATTGGGGAATCATTCGGAGGGCATCTTCGCCCGGAGGATCGGCAGGCACAGCTGTCCGAACTCCCCCGTAAGTACCATTATAGTGAAAAACTTCACTTGAGATAGTGTTCCGATGTTAACGTTTCGGGCATCAACGCAAAAACGGGGGTATGCCGATCGGCCCGTCCCCGTTTTTCGCGATCTACCTTGTCGAACTCACCCAAACTGGGCGTGACCGCCTGGTTAGTCCGCCGCACCCTCGAGGAGGGGGAAGGACGGGGCCTTGGCCGGAGCGTGCTCCGTGACCTTGCCGGTTGGGGCCATGACGGCGGCGACGATGACGGCGAGGAAGACGATGAATGCGACGAGCAACATGGCTGAGCCTCCTTGAGATTCACAAAACAACCGAACCATCGACTGCTGTTTGAGGGATCTCGGCGCCGACGGCTCCTGAGAACCGCCGGCACCGATCGTTGAACGCTAGAGCTGGTAACCGAATTCCCCGTGTGTGGTCGGGTCCAGGCCGGCGACCTCTTCGTCCTCGGGGACGCGCAGGCCGATCGTGTACTCGATAACCTTGAGGATCGCGAACGTAACGACTCCCGAGAAGGCGGCGACGACGACAACGGCAACCGCCTGCTCCCAGAGCTGGGCGGCATTGCCGAAGAAGAGACCGTCGTCGCCGGCGGAGTTGATCGACTTGTCGGCGAAGAGACCGGTCGCCAGGGCACCCCAGATGCCACCGACACCGTGGACGGCGAAGACGTCGAGGGCGTCATCGACGCCGAGCCGCTCCTTGAGGAAGCCGACAGCGGCGTAGCAGAGGATGCCGGCGCCGAAGCCGATCACGACCGCGGAGGAGGCATCGACGAAGCCGGCCGCCGGGGTGATGGCCACGAGGCCCGCAACCGCTCCGGCGGCGGCACCGAGCACGCTCGGGCGGCCGTCGCGGATCCAGGTCGCGGTCAACCACGTCATCGCGCCCATCGCGGCGGCGGTGTTGGTGACGACGAAGGCGTTGGCGGCCAAGCCGTTCGCGCCAAGGGCGCTACCGGCGTTGAAGCCGAACCAGCCGAACCAAAGGAGTCCGGCGCCCAGGATCGTGTAGGTCAGGTTGTGCGGGTCCATCTTCTCGGTCTTGAAACCGACCCGGCGGCCGACGACCAGTGCCGCGACCAGGGCCGCCACGCCTGAGGAGATGTGGACGACCGTGCCGCCGGCGAAGTCAAGCGAACCAAGATCGAAGAGCCATCCCTCGCTCGACCACACCCAGTGGGCGACCGGGGAGTACACCAGCGTCGACCAGGCGATCGCGAAGACGACCAGCGCCTTGAGGCGGAATCGCTCGGCAAACGCGCCGGTGATCAGCGCCACGGTGATGATCGCGAACATCCCCTGGAACATCATGAACAGGAGATGCGGAATAGTCGTTGCGTACAAGTCGCTCGGCGTCTGCTCGACGTCGGTGAGACCGATCCAATCGAGGTTACCGACGAAGCCGCCACCCGCATCCGGGCCGAAGGCAAGGGAGTAACCCCAGAGCACCCAGACGACACTGATCATCGCCAGAATGCCGAAACTGTGCATCAGGGTCGCCAACACATTCTTCTGGCGGACCAGACCGCCGTAGAAGAACCCCAACGCCGGAGTCATGAGCATGACCATCGCCGTGCTCATGAGTACCCATGCTGTATCGCCCGTATCCATGGTTTGCTCTCTCCACACCCGACCCAACGAAAACACTGCCCTCTCCGTTGTGGGTAACCAGAGTCTAAAAAGTGCGGCCGCACACAGGAACGTGCCAGCTTGACGAATCAACCAGGATTAATTGTGCAAATTGCACTAGGCTGTGATGATGGAGTCATTACGGGTGAATTGGACCAGCGTCGTTGGACTCTAAGCACAAGCGAGCCCGGTCGATTGCAGCCCGATGCATGGCGTGTTCGCCCTCTCGGGGGCGGTGATGCCGCTGGAGCAAGCACGTTTCCGCCGAATCGAGGCGTGATCAACCCCTTTTTTCGCTCAGTTTGCACTTGGTCGGCAGGGATATGGCTCGGCGTACAAGTCGGTCAGTAGTGTCGCTATAGCAACCACATACCTTGTTGCCCGCGTAGAGTATGTGGAAGCACCGTCGGGGAGGCGACCGCATATCGCCCGAGAAAAACGCTGGGGGTCCATGGTGACTGAGCCCGTAACACGAAACAGGCAAACGTGTCGCGTTGTTCGATCCAATCAGCCGTATGCGGGCAAGCAGGGGTTGACCTACTTCGCCGGCATCGCGGCAGAGACGGTCGGATCAACCGGTATCTGCATGCATCTTCTGACTATCCCGCCCGGCGGCCGGGCCAAGGCGCACTTGCACGAATCCCACGAGACCGCCATTTATGTCCTGTCTGGTCACGGCGAGATGTGGTTCGGAGACGGCCTGCGCGAGCATCTGACGGTCGAGGCCGGCGAGTTCCTGTACATCCCGGCGGGAACGCCGCACCTCCCCGCCAACGCCAGCCAGACCGAGCCGTGCACGGCCGTGCTCGCCCGGACCGATCCAAACGAGCAGGAGAGCGTCGTCTTGCTACCGGATCTAGACAACGTCGGCCTCGCCTGATCAGGCCCAGCACCACGGGAGGGAGCAAGGGTGGTTGACCTCGATTTGGGCGCAAAGAAGGTCGTACTGCGGCAATTTACCTACGGGCTCTACGCGGTCACGGCCGCACACGGCGACGATCGCGGCGTCTTCACCGCGAACTGGCTCTCGCAGGTCTCGTTCGATCCTCCACTGGTGGCGCTGTCGATCGAAAACGATAGCGCCACGCTCGAACTGATTCGCGCCGACGGCCACTTCACGGTCTGCCCGCTCGCCGACGGACAGCGGGAGGTAGCGGGGAACCTGGGCCGTCCAAAGGCACGCGCTGGCGACAAGTTTGCGGCCTATGACCTGGAAACGGTCTCGACCCAACGCGGGACGCCCGCCCTGGCGGTTGCACTGGGCTTCGTGGAATGCGCCCTCGTGTCGGAGACCCCCGCCGGAGACTCGGTCGTACTCATCGGTGAGCTCGTCGAGGCCAGGATCCTCAACGAAGGCGACCCGCTCACGATGCGCGCCGCCGGCTTCCGCCACGCTGGATAGAGACCGTGAGCTGCTGGCGGACCGTTGACACGGCCAGAGGGCTCAGTCATCCGAATCGAGATCCAGCGGGACCTTGATAACTCCCTCTTCGTTCTGAAGGTAGAGCGCGCTGCTGTCCGCCGACCAGCCCAGGATTGGGACGGTTCCCAGTCCGTTCATCAGGTAGGTTTTGTCTCTGGATTGGCCGGCGGGGTGGACGTAGAGATCCCAGTCTCCGAATACCCTCGGGGCGCCTGTTGCGCAGGCGACCCAGTTTCCATCTGGCGAGACCGCATTGCACCCGGCGGCCCCTTCAAAGATATCGGCGGTCCAATCACCCGGGATTCCGGGATCGGTCTCCCCTGGGGGCAACTCCCGCACCTCGCCGCTGGCGATCGTCACCAGTACCGCCTGCGCCGGGCGCGACTGTTCATCGACCAGCAGAATCGCGGAACGGTCCGCGGCCGCGCTGATGCGGTCGTACCGCTGCAGCGGCACGGTGATCCTGCGATCGATAGCTAGGTCGTGCAGGACTACGCCATCCGACGTTCGCTCGGCGACGTAGACAGCCGTGTACTTCTCGATCGGCAGCGTAAACTCGACCGGAATCTTTTCGACCAGGACGACCAGCTCGAGTCCGGCGGCACCCGAGAAAAGCTTCTCACGAGAATGATTTGGGACCATACCGAGCGTTTCGGCGATGTCCAGCCGAAGCCGAGGCATCGCAAAGAGTGGGATGGCGATCGCCAGCAGGACAATCGCGGCTACCGCGGCGATGACGCGCGCGCGCCGTTGTTCTCGTCGGTGGTGGTGACTCACGCCTTCCTCAGACTTGTCTCCCGCGTCCGCGACGGATTACCGGCGCAAATCATACTGTTGGACGGTTACGGGAATTGGGCGAACTGGCCCGGCCTTCAGGTTCGTGGTGTAACCTCTCCGCCGGCTCACGCGTCCTGTTGATGGTAGCGAGGTCGATGATATTGGGAACTATCACGCGTCATAGGAGTCAAGCAATCGTGTCGAGTGCCTCGGTCCGTGAGACGGGTTGCGAGGCCAAACGCACCGTCCGCATAAGCGTCGAGCATGCCCTGTACGCGACCTTCATCGTCCTTGCCGCGCTGACGCGCTTCTGGGATCTCGGGTCGCGGGCGCTCCACCACGACGAATCCCTCCACGCCTACTACTCCTGGCTACTCGCAACCGGGGAGGGCTACCGACATCACCCGCTGATGCACGGGCCGTTTCTCTTCGAAGCCAATGCCCTGGTCTACTCGCTCCTTGGTGACTCGGACGCAACGGCCCGGTACTTGCCTGCCCTGGCCGGGGTGCTGCTGGTCGCCGCGCCGTGGCTGCTGCGCTCGCCCCAACTGCTGGGGCGATACGGGGCGCTGGCCGCCTCGTTCATGCTGCTCGTGTCTCCGACCTTCCTCTATTACACCCGCTACATCCGCCACGACCCCTACACCGCCCTCGGCGCGCTTCTCCTGTTTACCTGCATCGTCCGGTACAAAGAGTCCCCTGACCGCCGCTGGCTGCTGGGCGGAGCCGCCACGCTCGCGTTCCTCTTTACCAATCACGAGATCGTCTTCGCCTTGGTGGCGGTCTTCGCCGGATTCATCTGGGCCACGCTGCTTTGGGGGCGCCTTCGC
Organism: uncultured Chloroflexia bacterium; assembly: GCA_963724285.1. Taxonomy (GTDB): domain Bacteria; phylum Chloroflexota; class Chloroflexia; order Thermomicrobiales; family UBA6265; genus CAVRUD01. Next base: position 22,863 of record CAVRUD010000034.1, read on the forward strand.
CCGCTGCTGGCAATCCAGTTGGCGGCGATCGCTCTGGCAGGAGCGGCGGTCATCCTGGTGCGCCGGTTCGTGTCAGAGCCGCTCCCCGAAATTCCATGGAGCAACCCCACCCGCGGCGCGGAGACACAGTATTACCGTGACCTCCTGACCCACCCAATGATCCTGACGATGGCGGGTCTGTTGGTGGTCTTCGTCGCAGTCTGCTGGTGGACGGTCGCCGACGAGCGCCGGCGCCGCGGAGAGGGCATCCTCGACGGTGCCACGCCCGGCTCAACCGAAGCCATGGTTCTGGCGATGGGACGAGACGCGACCGGGATTGCCATCGCCCTCCTCATCGCGGTCGGCATCTTCGCGACTCTGTTTACGACCTTTTTCACCAACCTCGAGGGCCTTGCATCGGGAACCATTGCCACCGACGGAACCCTGCTCTACTGGCTCGGTCAGCAGGGCGTGCAACGCGGCGACCAGCCGTGGTTCTACTTTTTGCTGCTGATGCCGCAATACGACATCATTGCGGTCATCCTGGGTTTGGTCGGCTCGGTGATGACCATCTGGCAGGCCGGACGGTCGCTGCTGACGCGAACCCCCGCCTCACCGAAGCTCTTCTGCCGGCTCTTCCTCACCGTATGGTTGGCGATGATCTTCCTCGGTCTCTCATACGCCGGCGAAAAAATGCCCTGGCTCGTGATCCACATCACCTTGCCCGCGATCCTGCTGGGAGCGACCGTTGTCGACGATCTCGGTCATTGGTGGCAGTCGCGCCGGTCACGTGGCACCGCCGAGGCATCGGTTCTGCCCGCCGGTTGGCTGAACTGGGCGGTGCCGGCAATCGCCGTGGCCATGACCGTGGCGGCGGTGAGCTGGTTCTTCCTGGCGGCCGATCTGACCTACGGCGAGTTTGGCACCGGGGCGGTCGGCCGGACGGTGACCGACGCCGCGCGCGACGATTGGTGGCTGATGGCGCTGCCGGCGATCGCGGTGATCCTGCTCGTGTTGGTGGGCTGGTTCGGCGTGGGCGCGTCCCGGACGATCCAGGCAACCCTCATCGCGGCCCTACTCGTGTTCGTCGGCTACGAGATCCATGCGGGCTGGCGGCTGGCTTACCTTCAGGGTGATGTTCCATACGACTCCCTGATCTACAACACGACTTCGCCCGATGTGACCAGAATGGTCTCCGAACTCGGCACCCTCTCCAACGAGCTCACCGGCGGCAACGACCTCAACATCTGGGTAGACACGGGCAGCGGCGGCGTGGAGTGGCCCCTGCGCTGGTATTTCCGCAATTTCCCCAACATGCACACCTTCAACGGCTCCCTGACCGAGCCGCCCGAAGACGCCGATATCGTCATCGTCGCCAATACCCACCTCGGCTCGACCCAGAGCCAGCTCAGCGCCTTCACCGCCCAGGAATACGTCCTCCGCTGGCACGAGCCGGAGTACTACATCTACCGCAATTTCGCGATCGCGCCGGAGTTAGACCCCGGTAAATCAGCCTGGAAAAACGCCGAAGATCCCCATGGTCCAATCGACATCGTGCGCTCGGTACTGGACAGCCTGCAAACGCAGACCGACCCCGACGGTCAGCAGCGCCTCTACCGGATCGTGATGTACCGCGAGCTTCCGACCGAGACGATGCACTTCAATTACACCGTCTACGTTCGCAACGATCATCTGCCGATGCTCAACGACATCCGGTATTGATCCGGGCCGGCGCAGCCTGCCGTCGTATACTCGACGGGTTTGGCAGTTCCCACCGAACCCGCGAACGAATGAGCATACGGCGCTCTACAACGCCGCGAGGGCAAAGCGTGGAGACCCACCGGCGATGACGCAACGTCAGCGGCGTCGCGATCGCACCATTCAAGCCAAAACCACACCTCCGCTGGTCACGTCGGTCGCCGGCGGTGGCTCGGCCACCCTCACCCGGCCGGCCGGTCCGACTTGGTCCGGGCAACGGCATGCACGGAATCTGGACCAAAGCGGTTCGTCTGCGGCCACCGTGGCCCGGTCCGAGGCGAAGGCAGGGCCGATCGGCTTTTCGCTTTCGGTCGAATCCTCCCTCTATGTCGTCTTGATCGCGGCGGCGGCGCTGACACGCTTCTGGGATTTGGGGAAGCGGGCGCTCCACCATGACGAATCGCTGCACGCCTACTACTCCTGGATTCTGTCGCAAGGTAACGGCTACACGCACGACCCTCTGATGCATGGTCCGTTTCTGTTCGAGACCAACGCCCTGGTCTACCTGCTTTTCGGCGACTCCGACGCGACCTCGCGCTACCTCCCCGCACTGGCCGGGGTGCTGATCGTCGCGTCGCCTTGGCTTCTGCGGGCGCCAGATCTGCTCGGGCGAATCGGAGCGCTCACCGCTTCCCTGTTCTTTCTGATCTCGCCGACGTTCCTGTACTACACCCGCTATATCCGGCACGATCCCTACACCGCGCTGGGGTCGATCCTCCTGTTTACCAGCATCGTCCGCTACCGCCAGCGGCCCGAACGGAAATGGCTCATTACCGGCGCGATCACGCTGGCGGTGCTGTGCGCCAACCATGAGATCGTCTTTGCCCTGGTTGCCATCTTTGGCGGCTTCATTTGGGGAGCATTGCTGTGGGGCAAGCTGCGCCCGCTGCTCCCCGTTCACATCGCCGCGGCGGCACTCCTCGGTGCAACCGTCTTCGTCGTGCGCCGGATCGTGGACGAGCCCCTACCCGAGATCCCATGGGATAACCCGACCGCCGAGATGGAGCGCAGCTATTATGTCGATCTGTTGACGCATCCCCTGACGATCTCTTTCGTCATCATTCTGGTCGCGTTCGTCGCCTCCTGTGCCTGGATGGTCTCCGATGAGCGCCGTCAACGCGGCGGCATCGGCATGCTCGACGAAAGTGAGCCCGGCTCGACCGAGGCGGCGGTCCTGGCGGCACGCCACGACCTCACCGGAATATCGATCGCGGCGATGATCTTCCTTGGTCTCTCTGCCGCGATGTTCACGACCTTCTTCACGAATCTCCGGGGCTTTGCCTCCGGAACGATCTCCACCGATGGGACCCTGCTCTACTGGCTTGGCCAGCAGGGAGAGCAACGCGGCGACCAACCCTGGTTCTTCTACCTGATGCTCGCACCCCAGTACGAGTCTCTGGTGATCGTGCTTGGGCTGTTGGGGGTGGCAGTTGCCGGAGTGCATGCGGTCAGGGCATTGCTCGGCAACGGCCCGCCGCCGGCCCGCCTATTTATCCGGCTGTTCCTGGCGGCCTGGCTGGTGCTGATCTTAGCGGGCCTGTCTTACGCCGGAGAAAAGATGCCCTGGCTCCTGATGCACATCACCGTGCCGGCGGTGCTCCTGAGTGGAATCGTGGTCGATGACGCCGCGAACCGCTGGCGGGTACTGAGGCGTCAGCCGTCCGTGCGGTTTGGCTGGACCGTTCCGTCGTGGGCTGCCGCCCTGGTCGTCATTGGGCTTCTTTCGTGCGCAGCGGCCTGGTTCTTCCTGGCAGGTCGCCTGACGTACGGCGACTTCGAACGCATCAACGACGGGCCGATGCAGCGGGTCGTCTCCACGAACTCGCTCGACCGCTGGTGGCTGCTCACCCTTCCGGCGCTCGCAGGCATCCTTGTTCTGGCGGCGTCGGTCTTCTGGCGTGGATTTCGGATGACGGGCCGGGACGCGTTGATCGCCGTGGTGGCCATTCTGGCGCTCCTCCAGGTTCACGCCTCGTGGCGACTCAGCTACCTCCAGGGTGATACCCCGGTCGACATGCTGATGTACAACCAGACCTCGCCGGATGTCACCCGGATGATGGCCGAACTCAACACGCTATCGGACGAGGTCTACGGCGGGAACGGTCTGGTCGTCTGGTACGACAGCGGCACGGCCTGGCCGATGCAGTGGTACCTGCGCGACTTCCCGAATCGCGTGTTTTATAACCGTCCGCTCGATGCTCCACCAACTCGGGAGGACGTGCAGGCGGAAGTCCTGCTTGTTGCGAACGACAACATCGAAAACGTCGAAGACCAGATGGCAGGCTACACGCCTCAGGCGTATGTGCTTCGCTGGCATTACCCCGAGGACACCTACCGAGGTTTCGCGATCGCGCCGGAATTAAACCCCGGGCGATCGGCCTGGGACGACGCCGAGGAACCCCACGGCCCCGGCGAGATCGTCGGCTCGGTTGTGGACAGCCTGGAGACGCAGCTCACACCGGAAGGGCAGCAACGGGTCTACCGGTTGGTCATGTACCGGGATCTGCCGGTTCCGATCAGCGGCTACGGCTATACCGTCTACGTCCGCAACGACCTTGTCCCGCTGCTCAATACGATTCGCTATTGATACTGGACTGTTGACTCGATGACGATGCCAAGTCAGGGAGACGTGAGGGTGGAGAATCCGGCGCTCGAAGCGCGCGATCCGATGCCAGGTCACGCGCAGCCAGATGCCGGTTTCGCCGGCGACCGGGGCACATTCCTGGATCGCACCATCAACCTCGGAGCCATTAGCTGGGTTTCCATCCTGGCACTGATCGCCGGGGTCGGGGCCGTGGCCCTCCGCCTGACCGATCTCGACGTCTGGGCGCTCTCCCCCGACGAAGCCAAGCGCGCGTATGAAGCCTTCGCGCTGTATCAGGGCCGCTCACTCGAGCCGGGCGCCGAACTGCCGGAGACGGCTCCCCTCCTGCTCATCCTCCAGGCATTCGGATTCTTCCTGTTCGGGACAACGGACGCGATTGCGCGGGTGATGCCTGCCCTGGTCGGGGTGGCGATGGTGCCGCTGGCGTGGAGCCTGCGCCCGTTCGTCGGCCGCTACGCCGCCCTGGGGATGTGCATCCTTGTGGCACTCTCGCCGACGCTGGTCTACGCGTCCAGGACTGGCGAGCCTGACATCATCGTTGCCGCTAGCGCCCTGGCATCGGTCGCCGCGATGCTACGTATCGGCCGGCCCGGCCACAGCCCGGCGTCGGTCCGGCGTTGGTGCGTCCTGACGGGGATTGCCCTCGGCTGCCTGATAGCAGGCGGTCCCGCGGCCATCACCGTGCTCCTCGGCCTGGTGGTCGGAACCGTCATCGAGGTGGCGATCGACAAGTCGCAGACGGGCGCGGTCCGCTCGACAGCACGCGCGATCGCATCGGTCCCGGGTACGCTGGCGTCGATCATTTCGGGACTGATCGCGACCTTGCTGGTCCTTTTCACCCGGATGTTCAGCGACATCGGGGCAATCGCCGGGCTCGGCTACACCTTCGCCGATTGGGGCCGGTTGGTGACAACCGATCCCGGGACGGCTCCGACCCAATTCTTCCTTCTCGCCTCGCTGCTCTATGAACCGCTCGCGATCCTGTTCGCGGTGACGGCGGTCTATCTCTCACCGACGTCAACCGCCACGGCCGACGAGGGCGCGTCCGGCGCTGCCGCCCACTGGCCGCTCTTCGGCGGCTGGTTCGCGACTGTCTTTCTCCTCTTCGCCTTTAGTTCAGGCCGCACCCCCGAGCAAGCAGCCCACGTCGCGCTGCCGCTGGTTCTGCTTGGCGGCATGGGCTTGGGCCGGGTGCTGGAACGCATCGATTGGCGGGAGGCCCTCCGCGGAACGGGAGGTCTGCTTGCCTTGACCTACCTCGGGTTGCTGATCACCCTTGCGGCTGTCGGCATTCTCGGATCCCGGATCGATTCGGCCGACTCTCGCGCTCAGGCCATCAGCCAGACGCTCTTCGTCGCAGTGCTCGTGCTGATTCCGTTGGTCGTCGCCGCCTATAGCCTCATTCGGACCGAGAAGCGTAATGGCGCCGGGGCGCAGGCAGGAATGCTCGCCATCCTCGTCGTCGGTGTCGTGCTCGGCGCGTATAGCCTGCGATCCACCATCCTCCTCAACTACTACAACGGAGATGATGGGACAGAGCTACTGGCGCAGCGGACGGCAACCGGTGCGGTCCGCCCATCTGGTGGACCGTCTGTACCGTCTCTCGCGCGATGCCACCCTGACGCGGGAGTCGGTGCGGGACACCACCGGCGGACGTAGCCTCACCATCGCCCTCGATGAACAACTCGAATGGCCCTTCCGCTGGTACTTCCGCGACTTCCCGAATCTGGAGACACACGCGAGCGGCACGGCGGCATCGGCCAATGCCGAAGTCGTGATCGCGCCGACCGAAGAAGGGATGGCGGAGGCCGGCTATACCCCACGGACGTACCCATACCTCAACCGGGTACCAGCCGCCTATAGTGCGCCCGACGCGGGCGAGATTGTCTCCGGCATCGTCCTACCGACGCATTGGATCGATGGGACCAAGTTTCTGCTCTACCGCGACCTTGCCAACCCAGCGGTGGCGGAGACCATTACCGTTGCGTTCAACGCTGAGCTTGCCGGCCGGATCGCGCCCAACAGCGGTCCTTTCAACCTCTTCGACCGGGCCGGACCGGGCAGCCAACGCGGCAAGTTCAACCAGCCACGCGGTATCGCGATCGACCCCAACACCGGCGACGTCTACGTCGTCGACATGGGCAACCTGCGTGTGCAGCGGTTCGACGCCGATGGCAACTTCATCGGCCTGTGGGGTTCCGGAGAAGAGGGCGGCGCGGTCGAATTTGGCTCGGTCAACGGCATGGGCCCGACCGGGATCGCGGTCGGGCCGGATGGGCTGGTCTATGTGGCCGATACCTGGAATCACCGGGTAGTCGCCATCGACAGCTCCGGCCGGATCGTGCGCGAGATCGGGTCCGGCGAACAGGTGGATCTGCAGAACGAGCCGAGCGCCATCGACCAAGAGCCGAACAGCTTCTTTGGCCCGCGGGCGGTCGCGATCTACAACGACGAGATCTACGTCGTCGACACCGGCAATGAGCGTGTCCTGGTCTATGGTCTCGGTGGCGAGTTCGTCCGCGCCTTAGGCGGCTGGGGTGAGGAACCTGGGAAGCTGCGCGAACCGGTTGGAATTGCGATCTCCGATGACGGTGAGGTGTATATCGCTGACTCCGACAACGCCCGGATCAGCGTTTTCACCACCGCCGGACTTCCCGTCCGCCAGTTCCCGGTTCCGGCTTGGGTCGGCGGCTCGTACGTCGAGCCTTACCTGGCAATCGGCAAGGATGGGCTGATTTACGCGACGTCCAGGATCACGAGCAGTGTCGAGGTCTTCCAGCCAGACGGCACCCCCGTCGATTCCTTGCGGGAAATCGGTGGGAACGCGCTCCAGCAGCCGATTGGCATCGCCGCCGCGGAGGATGGTTCGCTCCTGATCACCGATGCCGAACGGTCGGCAGTCTTTCGCTACGTCCCGGCAGAGGTCGTCCTCGACGAATCGGGCGTAGAGGACATCCCAGGCCAGGCCACCCCTGGCCTCATCACCGGAGACGGCGACGGCACCGGAATCGAGGGACAGACCGGCCAGGCGGAGCAGGTCGTCCAGGAAGCCCCGGACGGCCAGATCACAAACCCCGACGAAGGCGACCCCGCAAGCGACGACGGCGGCGCGGCCCCAACCTCGGCGGCGCCGCCACCGCCACCGCCCGTAACCGACACGTAGTGCGCGCTCGTGGAGATGGCTGGCGGCGTCTCCCCGACGCCCGGGGCTGACGGCCCAGGGTTGGCCCGGGCTCAACATGACAGCCTCTCCGAGGCTCATTGGGGCGGGCGGACGAGGTTTCCGACGAGCGCTCTAGCCCTCGCTCCTCCTTGCTACGCGGGCTGGCGGGGGCCGGCGTGCTGTTTGAGATCTCTTGGTGAGGCGTGCTACGGCACGAACTCGAGGATCCGGCCGAGGTCGCGGAAGCCCAGGGAAGCGTAGACGCGCTCGGCCATCGGGGTCGACTGCAGGCTCGCCGTTCGGCAGCCGCGCTCGCGCGCGTCATGCAGTTGCAGGGCCGTCAGCGCGGTGCCCAGTCCCCGCCGCCGGGCGTGCTCCAGTGTCGTGACGTTGTAGATACCGCAGTCGCCGTTGAGGTCGAACGCCAGCGCCGCTGCCGCGTCTTCGCCACCAGAGCGCGCGACCACAAGGTGGAAGGCGGCGTGGTCGGCTCTGCCGAGGAGACCCGGTGGCAACCCGAACAGGCGCAGGTACCCGGGCCAATCCAGCGAACCGATCTCGATCTGCGGTCGGGGCAGGCGGAGGTCGGCGAGCGCCATGCTCATCGCGCGCGTCGAGGAATCGACCGTGTAGCCACGCCCTTCGAGATCGCCGCGCATCGCCGCGTTGCCCTCGTGCACCCAGGCGGCGAAGCGGGTGACTCCGGCGACCGCGTACGCGGCTTCCATCGCATCCAGGGCAGCGCGGCGCGCGGCGGCCGAAAGGTGGCGCTCCAGGAGCGCGTTGTTGTAGACGCCGCGCTCGGGCTCGATTGGGAAGACGGCGGCGGAAACGCCCGAGGTGCGCTTCGCCGTGGCACCGGCCGCGCCGCGGGCGTACGCCTCCCAGGAGGCGAGCAGGGTCTCGGCGCCGCGGCGGTAAAGCTCGGCGTCGGGGAACGCGGTCATCGGGCGACGTCCTCTGCCGCAGGCTCGGCGTCGTGTTCACGGCCAGACGGCAGCGACGCCGGGTCCGCCCCGACCCACTGTGTCGATGAGGCGGCCGATGCCTCACGGTCGTGCAACCGCAGCCACTCCTCCCACGACACGACACCGACCCCCGGGCGCGGATCGTCCGGCAGCATCGCGATGAATTCGAGGGAGTGGCCGTCCGGGTCGCGGAAGTAGATGGCCAGAGCCGGCATCCAGCCGAAGACCATTGGCCGCTCGCCGCCGTCGTCCAGGAAGTTGCGCGGTTCCAGGCCGCGCTGCTTGAGGTAGAGGAGGGCGCGGGTCAGGACGTCCTCGACGGTGGCGCGGAAGGCGAAGTGCTGCGGCCGGATCTGGCCGGCGGGCTTCTCCCAGAGGCCGAGCATGGACTCCCCGCGGGGACCGACCCAGTAGAAGGCGACGCGGCGCTCCTGGTCGAGCAAGCCGAGCTCCAGTCCGAGGGTCTCGCTGTAGAAGCGTCTGGCCCGATCCAGATCCGCAACGTCGATGTGCGTCTCGAATAGGCCGAGGATCATCGAGGTGCCTCCCTCCCGTTCGGTCGTCCGACAGATGGCGATGGTCGCCATCCGCTCCTGGCCGCCGCGCGTTCGCCCGGACGCCTTCCTTCCAGCCGGCGGCCGGGTCCGGGGAGCCTTCTCCGGACCCGACCCTCCGACAACAGAGCGGTGACGCCGCCGGCCGATCGGGCCTACAGGAGGCGCATCACGATCGGGCAGTTTACGATGACGCCGATCGAGCCGTACTCCCCGCCCTCGGGGCCGGTGATCCAGCCATGCTCGACCAGGCCGAGGATCTGGAACTCCTCGATGACGCGCGAGCGGTACCCGCTCTCAATCGCCTCCTCCGTCCAGACCCCGAGGTTGAAGTCCCAGAGCGGGCTGTAGTCGGTCGCCACCGTCGGGATGCCGCCGAGCACATTGAGGGGCGAACCCTCGCCGAGCAGGGCGCTGTCGAGGCCCTGGCGCTGCGGGTTGCCGGCCCCGGTCGGGCCGTTGGCGGTGACGAAGATGCGCTCGACGGCGCTGAAGGCGCTGTCGTCGCGGCCGACGGGGATCGACCCCAACTCGGGCGTGAAAGTGGCTCCCTCGGCGGTCGCCACGGTCGGGTCGGAGGCCTCGGTGCTCAGGTAGAGGACCGGCTTGGCGAAGCTGAAGCCAGACGTCAGCGTGAGGGTGACTGTCTGCTCCTCAGGACTAATGCTGACCACCTTGTCGTGAACGAGTGTGTAATCGACGCTGCCGGCCTCGAATGAGATCTGGTCGGCCTCGACGCCGAAGGCGACGACCGGCGCGTTGTAGATGTGGTTGCCGGCGTTGGGGATGCGCACCAACGGGCTGTAGTCATCGTCCCCCACCGAGCCCGGCTGGGCCGATTGCGGCGGGAATGGATGGTCGCCCTCCCCCGGGACGATCGCCCGTTCGGGGCCGAAATCCACCGTCCCTTGTTCGAAGAGCAGCGTCCCGTCCGGCTGCAGGGTCGCGACGCGGGTACCGCCGGAGACGGCGGCGTAGGTCAGTTTGGCCGAGTAGTTGAGACCGAGGGCGGCGGCGTTCCCCTGGTCGTCCGTGTCGGTCAGGATGTACCAGACGGCCGCGCCGTCCTTCGTCTCGCCGCGATAGAGGGGAAGGGTGATAGTCCCGGCCTCCTCGTTGACGGTGCCGGACCGGAGGAGCTGGAGCGGGCCGACGAGCTCATCCTTGACGCTGGACGGCGCCGGTCCGAAGTAGGTCAGGGGGACGTCGGCGCCAATCGAGGCCGGGGCCGGCTGGACGTCGTCGTCCTGGGCAACGGCCGAGAAGCTGCCGCCAAAGAGCACGGCGAGCGTCAGGACGGCGCTGAGCAGCAGCACCGGTCTGGTCGTAGCAACGCGGGTTCGCCAGAGGGACATGGTGGTAACTCCTTTGGTAAGGTTGGGGGATCCCAACCGATTTATCCGAGGTCGTTCGACCGCTGGGTTCGTCTACGGTGCTGTGGGGGTGGGCACAATGGCCCCGCTCTCACGCCCGGATCTGCCGCGGGGCCGTCAGCGTCCGCACCACCTCGATGGTCTCGCTCGGATCGGGGCGGCGGGTGTAGTCCGGGTTGACCTCCGCGTGGGCGACCGTGCCGTCCGGCGCGATGACGAACCGGGCAGACATCGGAAGCGTCCAGGAGTCGTCGCCGTTGAACCGCGCGAGATCGACTCCCCACCCGCGATAGACGGTGCGCAGGCCGTAAGGGAACTGCCAGACCAGACCAAACTGCCGGGCGACGACGTTGCCGCGGTCGATCAGGACCGGGAACGTCAGACCCAGCTCTCGCACGGTCCGCCGCGCGTGCGGCTCCAGGTTCGGCGAGATCGCGATCAGCCCGGCGTCGAGCGCCGCGAAGTCAGGGACGGCCGCCTGCAACGCCTCCAGCTCCAACAGGCAGTAGGGGCACCAAGCCCCACGGTAGAAGCTGACGACGAGCGGCCCCTTCGCAAGGAACTCGCGCGAGCACACTGACCGACCGGCCACATCCTGGAGGACGAAGGCGGGTATCTGGTCGCCGACCCTCAGCGCGCGTCCAGCGATGCCGGAGCGGATAAGGTCGTCCGTGACGCGGTTCAGCACGACGGTCGCTTCCGGGTTCCTGTTGGGATCGGCAGCGGCTCGCGTCTTGAGGGCGTCAAGCCTGTCTTGCAACGACATGAACGGCTCCTTTCGCAGCGAAGATCCGCAAGGCCGGGCGCTTCATGAGCGCCCGACTCACCAAACTTACTTTCAAGTAGTTACTGCAATCTGGAAAGTATTACACCCGTCGTCATCTTGCGCCGCCCGGTGCACACGGAACCTCGTTACCGTTCGAGCCGGCGCCAAGGGCACCATCCCGTGCGCCATCGGCAGTAGCCCGACGACGAGCGAGGAGTCGGCACCGTCCGACCCGCTTCCTGTCACCGACGACGGCGGCGCGGCGCCGGTCCCTACTTCGGCGGTGGTAGTGGCGGCACCGCCCGTGACCGGCGGATAGCAAGCGTTGTAAGGGCGGACAGCGGTCCGCCCGGTCGAAGACCAACCGCGTTCGCGGTCGGAGACGGCGTTGGCGACATCGAAACACGTTGGACGGGGTGCAGGGCGCACAGCAGTGCGCCTCAGACAATGCGCCTGGGCCGACCCGAACGGCAAAACGATATCCGCTTCGCGGTCTCAGTCGCCGAACGGCACCAGTTCTGTCTCGATCTCGCGCAACTCGCCAGAGTCGATCCGGGACTCGATGAACGAGATGACGGTGGCGAGCATCTCGTCGGCGTGGGGGGCGCTATTGCTGACGCAGACAACCGCCAGCGTCGCCACCCGGATGTCGTCGAGGTCTTCGACTTCGGCGATCCCGACGTTGAAGCGGTCGCGCACGCGGTCAACGACCGGCCGCACGATGGCGCGCTTGTCCTTGAGCGAGGTCGTCCCTTCGAGGTAGAAGCCAAGACGGGCAACGCCGACCGTCATCGCCATGCACGCACCCTACGACGCCGCCGGGACAACCAGGATTCTGGTTCTGGCTGTGCCGGCGTCTTCCACCGACCAGGTCCAGTGCAGGCCGCGGTCGGCGGCAATCGCGACAGCAGTGTCATGGAACGCGGCGACATCAGTAACGGAGACGCCAAACCGTGCGCATTGCTCGGGATCCGGGAAACCACTGATATCGGCTTCGGCCCGATCGGGGCCGAACTCGGCACGCTGGACCGCTGCCCCGAGGGAGCGGTAATTGGTCAACATCGCGTCGAGAAACTCGTCCGGGCCCCACGGCTCAGGATCGCCCCACTCGGTTGCGAACGATCGGCCGAGGGCGGAGGTCCAGTCCGATACCGGAATCCCGCGCTCGAGAAGGAACGCGACAGTCGCGACCAGCGCCGCTTGGGCGTTGCCCTGCGCCTGCTCTAACAACTCGTCACCACCATAGTCTGAATAGATCGGCGAAAATCCGTCGATACCGTTCGATTCGACGGTGTTGTCTGCGTCGGCCATCGGTCATCCAATACGCACGCGACGGAATATCCGTCAGCGAAAATCCCTAGATAACGTTGTGTTCCTGCGCGAGTTCGCCCTCGGCGAAGCGGGACGGCCGGAATGGAGTGATATCTACCGTCTTCGCCGCGCCCTCCAGGATCAGCTCCGACAGGCAGGCTCCGATCGCTGGCCCTTGCATGAAGCCGTGGCCGCTGAAGCCCGCGGCGACCGCCAGGCCCTCCATCCCTGGAATCCAGCCCAGGAGGGGATTGTCGTCCGGGGTCACTTCGTAGAACCCAGCCCAGCCGCGCATGATATTGGCGTCGGCGAAGGCCGGTGCGCGTTCCATCAGGGCCGCGACGGTCGTCGCCATCCAATCGTCGTCGACGGTCTTCTCGAAGGAGCTAGGCTCGTCCGGGTTGGCCATGCCAAAGAGGAATCCGCCGCTCTCCGGGTGGAAGTACAGCCCTGAGGCGAACTCAATCGTCATCGGCAGCGTCGGTGGAAGAGCGGTGAACGGTTCGGTGATGAAGCTCATTCGCCGGTACGGCGAGATTGGCAGATCGACCCCAGCGAATGCACCGACGCGGCCCGAGTACGGCCCGGCGCAGATGATTGCCAGGTTCGTCCAGATGCAGCCGGTCGCCGTTTCGACAGCGGCGACCCTGCCGCCCTGGAGGCGAAACCCGATGGCGGAGGTCTCCTCTCGGATCTCGACGCCCAACCGCTTCGCGGCCCGGGCATAGCCCATCGTTGCGGTGTAGGTGTCGACCCAGCCATCTTCCGGACAGAAGGTCGCGCCGATCACGTCGTCGGTGACGACGTGGGGATTGATCTCGGTCACCTCGGCCGGCGTCAGCCAGCGGGCGGGCACCCCGAGGCTCTGTTGCAGGGCTAGATTCTGGCGAAAGACCGGCTCCTGGGCGGAGTCGGTCAGCAGAAACAGGTATCCCTGCTGACGCAGACCGATGTCGAGTCCGAATTGCTCCTGAAACGTCTCCCAAACCCGGACGCTGTAGGTCGCGAGCCGGATGTTCGTCTCTGTGGAGAACTGCTGGCGGATGCCGCCGGCCGCGTCGGCGGTCGCCCCGCGGCCGATGGCATCACGCTCCAGGACGACGAGATCGGTCAGTCCCCTCGCGGCCAATTCGTGAGCGATTGCGCACCCCATGATGCCTGCGCCGATGATGACCGCGTCCGCCGTTTCGCGCACCGCTCTGCATTCCTCTCGATACTCATCCAGGCCGTACTACCTCCAGCAAGTATCGTCCCGCGCCGCGCTGATCAACCAGCCGCGACCGTTCCAAGCGCCTCAGCCGCCTGCCGCCGGATCTCGCCGATGTGATTCAGGTGCATGGTTGCGTGCATATATCCGTTCAAGTGCGAGGCGACAGCGTCCTGTGAGCCAAAGAAATTCACCAAGCTCTGCAGGGTGTCCAGATGCGGCTCGTCCGGCCAAGCATTGAGATATCCAAACGAGATCCGACGGCTCTCCTCCATCCGCTGGTGGATCTGCGCCGCCGTCGTGATCGTTTCCCATGGCGTCTCATACCGGGAGCGTCCTGTGACCTCGACGCCACGGGCCAGCGTGGCCGCGACCGCCGCCCACTCTTCCAGACCCGCCGTGAGGTGGACAATGACATGAGCGACGTTCCAGCCCTCCGCTTCAGGGTCGTCTTCGGTTGGATCCTGGGCAACGAAGGTCGCCTCGGTATCGGTCAGGCCTTCGAGGCGGCTGTCAAACGCATCGTAGATCTCGGTGGTGAGCGCCGGCAGATCGGCCGCGGTAATGCCCGCGATCACATCACTGACGGACTTCTGCCTGGTAAAGACGGGTGTGAAATCGAGCATTCGGTGCGAATCTCCTAGTTATGGGTGGACGAAGCACGCGAATAATCTATGCCGGTCCTTCGATTCCAGCGAGTGCACACGTAGCGTTCAGCAGCACGTTGGCGCCGGCTTCGATGTCGGCGGGATCGCTGAACTCGGCTTCACAGTGGCTCAGACCACCCTGGGATCGGACGAAGATCATGCCGGCGGCGGTGCCGTCCGCGACGTATTTTGCGTCGTGCCCCGCACCGGACCAGAGCCGGAGAATCGGAAGACCGAGACTCGCGCAGGCCTGCTCGATCTCTGCCACGATCTCCGGGGCAAACGGCGTCGGCTCCGACGTCCAGAACCGGTGGACGTGTCCGTCGACCCCGGTGTGCGCGGATATGTCGCGAACGGCCGTTTCCAGGTCAGCGATCATGGCGTCGAGCTTCGCCCCATCGAGATTGCGGAAGTCGACGCTCATCACAACCTTGCCAGGGATCGTGTTGATGACGTTCGGCTCGGCCACGATCCGGCCAACGGTCGCAACGGCGGGATCTTCATCCCGCAGGGCAATGGCTTCGACGGCCGTCACCAGGCGGGCCGCCGCGCCGAGTGCATCCCGGCGCAGCCGCATTGGGCTAGGACCAGCGTGGTCCGCCTGCCCCGTCCAGGTGACCTCCGACCAGGTGATGCCGACGATGCCCTCGACGACCCCGACCGGAACTCCGGCCGCCTCGAGCACGGGCCCCTGCTCGATGTGCAGCTCAAGGTAGGCCGCCGCTGTGGCCGGGCGATTGGAGGCGTCGCCGAGGTAGCCGATCCGGCGCAGTTCATCCTCGAATCGCAGACCATCACGATCCCGGCGATCGTAGACGTAATCGCGCTCGAACCGACCGAAGACAGCGCCGGAGCAAGTCATCGCCGGCTCGAACCGAACGCCCTCTTCGTTGGTCCAGTTGACGACTTCGATCGGCCGCTGGTTGGCAATGCCGCCATCGTTGAGGGTTTCGATGACTTCCAGCGCCCCAAGCACGCCCAAGGCTCCGTCGTAGCGGCCGCCGCGCCGGACGGTATCGATGTGGGAACCAATCAGCACCGGATTGCCGTCGCCTATGGTCCCTTCCCGTCGTCCGACGATATTGCCGAAGTCGTCGACGCGGACCGCCAGTCCGGCCGCTCGCAACCAGGAGACGAGCAGGTCCCGCCCCGCACGGTCCTCGTCGGTGAGGGCCAGGCGGGTGACTCCGCCTCCGTCAGTAGCGCCGACCCGCGCAAGCTCGCGCAGGCGTTCATGCAGGCGAGATGCATTGATGTGAATAGTCACCCTAGCCGACCACGACCAGTTCGCGCGTCGCCTCATTGAGGCGCATCCCGCCGGATTCCGTGCAAACCACGGCGTCCTCAATCCGCACCCCGAACCGACCGGCGAGGTAGATGCCGGGCTCGTCGCTGAAGACCATGCCCGCCGCGAGTGGCATGGTATTGCCCTCGACCAGATACGGTTCTTCGTGGACATCGAGGCCGAGACCGTGCCCGGTCCGGTGCAGGAAGGCGTCACCGTAACCGGCGTCGGTGATGACCTTACGCGCCGCCCTGTCCACATCCTGACAGGGCGCGCCGGGCTTGACCGCGTCCAGAGCGGCCTGATTCGCCTCGAGGACGATCTGGTAGACCTGTCGGAACTCCTCGCTCGGCTCGCCGACGTGGACCGTTCTCGTCACGTCCGAGGTGTAGCCTTCGAGCGTTCCACCCCAGTCGAAGACGACGCTGTCGCCCTGCTGGATGACCCGTTCGCCGGTGTGGTGATGCGGCGAGGCAGCATGGGGGCCGCTGGCGCAGATGCCAAACTCGACTTTCAGGCCCTGGGCTTTGGTCAATTCGACCAGACGCTGCATCGCTGCGGTCTCAGTCTGGCCAGAGAGAGGAGATCTGATGAACTCCTCCCATGCAACGTCGGTGCGCCGACCGGCCTCGTGGAGCAACTCGACCTCACGGGCGTCCTTGATCATCCGCAGAGCCTTCAGGGTGTCGTTGGCCGATACCCAGGTCGCTCCCGGCATCGATGCCTGCAGCTTCAGAAGGAAACTGCTGAACAGGTGATCGTTGACCGCAACGGTCTTGCCGGTTGCGTCCCCCGCGAAGGAGGCCGCCAGTTCAGTCGGGGCCTCAGTCTCCTCCCAGATCAGGAGATCGGCCAACTCGCGCCGCTCAGCCAGAAGGGGCGATTCCAGCTTTGGCACCACGACAGCGGCCTTGCCGGACCGCGGCAAAATCAGCATCGTCAGGCGCTCGCTTGCGTGCCCCTCGTAGCCGTACAGGTAGTAGAGATCGGACGAGATGCCGACCGTCAGGAAATCGACACCCTGGCGATCGAGTTCGGCCTGGGCGCGGGCCAGGCGATCTTGGTACAGCGCAAGGCCGGTTGCTGAAGCCACGTATCCTCTCCTCGATTCGGCTCCCGGAACGCCGGGCTGAGGGCCCCGGCACGTCCCATCGGCGCGTCCTGCCGTCAGGGCGCCGATTCTAGCATCGGTTGGCAGACTCCCCGGCCGGTTGCCATCCGCTTGACCGCAGGCGGCCGGCGTGAGACGTTCCATCCGGACATCGAGGGGTGGGCGGTTCGAACAACTTGGTCCAGGAATTGGCCGGTCAGCTTCAAGGAGGCGTGGGTGGTAACGGAGTCGTCCGAGGCATCTCAATCAAACGTCGTGGCGATGATCACCTCGCCGCTCGAGCAAGAGCATGTCGATCGCATCGCAGCCTCCTATCCCGGCCAGTTCGAGCTGATCTACCGTCCCGACCTGCTCACTCCCGCGCGCTACGTCGCCGATCACACGGGCTCGCCGGACTGGAAACGAACCCCGGAAAAGGCCGAAGAGTGGTATGCGTTGCTGCGCCGGGCGCATGTCCTCTGGGACTTTGCCTACGGCGAGAAGCAGAGCCCGCTAGAACTGTCGCCAAACCTGCGCTGGGTACAAACCACTTCCGCCGGTGTCGGCCAGTACGTCCGGCGGCTGGGACTGCAGGACAGCGACGTCATCGTCACAACCTCCAGCGGAGTCCATGCCCGGCCGCTAACCGAGTGGGTTTTCGCCGCGCTCCTGTTCCATAACAAGAAGATCGCCCACCTCCAGGCCGAGCAGAGGGCCCACCACTGGGCCCGCTATTGCGCGACCGAGCTTCACGGACAAACGATCGCGATTGTGGGGCCGGGCCGTATCGGGCGGGAGACGGCGCGGCTGGGCAAGGCATTTGGGATGACCGTCTGGGCCATGGCGAACGATAACTCGCCCGAGCGGGCCGCGACCCTTGGCGTTGACCAACTCTTTGGCCGAGACCAACTGCGGCAGATGCTCTCCGGGGCGGATTGTGTCGTCCTCTGCTGCCCGCACACCCCGGACACCGAGGGCATGATCGGTCCCGAGGAGATCGCGGCGATGAAGCCCGGCGTGGTCCTGGTCAATATCTCGCGGGGATTGGTGATCGACGAAGACGCGATGATCGAGGCCTTGCGAGCGGACAAGATCGGCCTCGCGGCCCTCGACGTCTTCCGCACCGAACCGCTCCCGGCCGATTCGCCCCTGTGGGATCTGCCGAACGTCCTGATCAACCCACATTCCGCTTCGACAGCAAGCACAGAGAATGCCAAGATCACCGACATCTTCATCCACAACCTGGGCCACTTCCTGGCTGGGGAGTACGACCAGATGTCGCCGGTGCTGGACAAGAAACGGCTGTATTAGCGTCCAATGCCTAAGCTCGACCGTCGTTTCGGCTGCGCAGTGCTCATGGTCGAGTCCAGCCAAGGGAGGGACGATGGCGAGCCCGTCAGTATCGCTATCCCGCGTCGAGGAGTTGCTCGACGACACCTTCGCCATCACGAGGTTTGGCGTCGATCCGGCGTTCCGCCGCTTCATCCCGATGGTCTACGACCCGATCGGTTTCGACTGGCGCAGCTTCTTCGAACCTGAGTTCACCGAGCGCTTCAACGGCGTGATGATCCGCGGCGACAGTGCTGTGTCGAAGGTCTGGTGCATCTCATTTCCACGGGAAGCTGTCCTCGATTGGATCCTCGCCCGCGCACAGCCCGGTGACGTCATCTTCTGCCACCACCCGATAGACATGGAATGCGGCGACCCTAAGGGGGCAAAAGGACGAGGGTTCATCCCGACTCCCGAGAGGCTCCTTCAAGCCATTAAGGACCGACGACTGACCTTCTTCTCCTGCCACATCCCACTCGACATCAACCTGGGACTCAGCACTTCCGACGCCATCGTGCACATCCTCGGGGGAGCCGCGACCGGGACGATCCTCCCAATGGGAACCGGCTACGCGGGGCGCGTGTGCGAGATCCACGCCCAAAGCCTCGACGACGTAGTGCGCACGTGCCAGGCGGCGCTTGGACTACCGTACGTTGACCTCCAGGGTCGGGCGCGCAAGCTGAAAATCACTCGTGTCGCGGTGATTGCGGGCGGCGCAGGGAACGTGGCGTTCTACCAGGAGGCAGACCGCGTCCAGGCCGATTGCCTGATCGCTGGCGAGGTGACCTCCAAGATCGACAACGACCTTGGGAGACAGCGCCAGGCTGAGATCGAGCAGTATTTGCCAACCACGAACCTTATCGCAATTGGCTTGTCGCACGCGGCCTCCGAGTTTGCCGTCATGCGGGAATTGGTTCCATTCTTCGAGGAACACGCCGGCATCCCGGCCGAGGCAGTCCCCGAAGCGCAGTGGTGGCGATGACGACCGAAGGGATGACATGGAGAGCACAGATTCGTCGTCTGAAACATCAACCATCAGCTTCTGGGAATCGGCGGATGAACTGACTGAGGAGCACCTTCACGGGTCCTTTTCGTCGGCTGGCCCAATCCGCCCTCTCCTGCCATCCATCTCCGCATTCTGCGGGGGAGTGATCACGTCGTGGTCGCGGTCGACGATTCGACGGGGATGGTCGTTGGGTTCGTTTCGGCGATCTCGGATGGCGTCCTCGCCGCCTTCATCCCGAATCTTGAGGTCGATCCCGCCTACCAGAACCTTGGCATCGGCACGGAGTTGATGCGGAGAATGCTGACGCAGTTGAGCCACCTCTATTCGATTGACCTGCTCTGCGACGAGGAGATGCAGCCGTACTATGAGCGGCTCGGGATGCGAAGGGCCACCGGCATGGTTGTTCGCAATTACGACCGCCAGTCCGGCGCGACGGGCTGAAATTGACCGGCCTAGGCGCTTAACAGGGCGTGACATTGCCCATGTCGCGATCTGGATGCTACGCTCACCAATCCGCACTGCACGTTGCTCACCGTTGCGCGACGCGCCCGGACTCGCCCAAAGTGCGGGCTCCGACACCCGGCCTCCCAGCGTGCAGGTGCCGGAAAAGCAATTCGACGGGGCCGCGTACGCGCATCCCGGTACGACGATGGAGAACAGGCGTTGGCAGCGCGAACCGATTCCACGGCGCCGGCGGAACAGCGGCTGGCGATCGACCTCGACGGCGTTCTGACCGAGCATCCTCGCCCGCTAGCCCATGCCGCGTCCGCGCGCTTCGGCATCGAACTTCCCGAGATCGCCTTCGTCGACTCCGCGGGGCTGAACGTGCCCGATGCGGTCCGAGATTGGGTGTATAGCGCCAGTGGCCCCGCTGCCGACCTGGCGCCGGCGCCGGGCGCACAGATGTTCCTCGCCCACCTCCTCGAGCTGTTCGGGCGCCGGAATGTCATCATCATCACCGCCCGCCCGCTCGAGTCGGCCGAGATGACTCGGTCTTGGTTGGCCCGCAACGGCTTTCCCGAGTGCGACATTTTTTTCGCCGACGACAAGGTGACCGTCGCCGCGAACCAGGGGTGCGTCTTCGCGATCGAGGACAGCGTCCGCCACGCGCGCCGGTATGCCGCGGCGGGCGTCACATGCTTTCTCCTGACCGGCGGCGAGACCGTGCCGGTCGCCTTGGAAGAAGGTATCCATCGGGTCGACGACCTGGCCGCGATCGCTCGCCACTTCGCTAACGGCGCTCAACTGAGTGCAGTGGCGGCGCTCGACGGCCTGGCCCCGGCCCTGGCCGAATTGCTGGGGCGGCCACGAATCGTCGTCAGCGACGCGATCCATCCTGCCGCCCGGGCCCGGCTAGAGGCATCCGCCGAGATCGTCGATGTCGACGGCACCGATGAACCTGCCCTGCTGGTCGCCGTCGCGGACGCCGACGCCCTGGTCGTACGGTCTGAGACGCAAGTCACCCGCGAAGTCTTCGCGGCGGCGCCGAAGCTGCGGGTAGTCGCCCGGGCTGGGGTGGGCGTCGACAATATCGATCTTCAGGCGGCGACGCGGGCTGGCGTCGTGGTGCTGAACGCTCCGGGCGCGAATGCCGTCTCCGCCGGCGAGCACACCATCGCTCTTCTCCTTGCCGTCACCCGGCAGCTTCCTTCCGCCAACGCGTCGACCCATGCGGGCCGGTGGGAACGGAAGAAGATCAAGCCGATCGATCTTCGCGGCCGAACGGTCGGGATCGTCGGGTTGGGCCGGGTCGGCTCGGTCGTCGCCCAGCGGTTGCGCGCGTTCGAGATGGAAGTGGTCGCCTACGATCCCTACATCACGCCGGAACGGTTTCGCGAGCTTGGCGTCCGCCCGGTCGACTACGACACGCTTTTGTCGATCTCGGACGTGGTCTCGTTCCATGTTCCGGCGACGGCAGATACGAACCATATGCTCGACGAGAACACGCTGACCAAGTTGAAACCGACGGCGATCGTGCTCAACGTCGCCAGAGGCGAGATCGTCGACCCGGTTGCGCTCGCGAACGCCCTGCGCGAAGAACGGATCGCGGGTGCCGGCGTCGATGTCTTCCCGCACGAGCCCTGCACTGAATCTCCCCTGTTTGGGCTGCCCAACATCGTCCTGACGCCACACACGGGCGGATCGAGCGCCGAGGCACTGGCCGCGGTCGGCGAGGTGATCAGCACCACGACCCTGGCCGCGCTCCGGGGAGAAGCGGTCCCCAATGCCGTCAACCTGCCCATGGTATCGGTCGATGGGCCGGAACTGCAGCGCCTGACCACGGTCGCCGGGGCGGCGGGGCATCTCCTTGCCGTCCTTGAACCGCGGCTCCCCCGGACGGTCAATGTCACGGTGCGCGGACTGGTGCCGAACGATGTCATCTCCCATGTCGTCGGCGCATCCCTCTCCGATGCCCTGCAGCGCTGGACTGACCGGCGCGTCACCCCGGTCAACGCCCGCCTCATCGCCCAGGAGCTGGGCGTCGGCGTGAAAACGATCGTTGCCAACACCGATCCCTCGATGCAGGTTTCGTTCTCCTTCGAGGTTGGGGAAGAGGATACGCACCGCGTTGCGATTTCCTGGGACCGAGTCACCGCCGGCATCGTCGAGGTCGACCGGTTTTCGCTGGAGCGGGCGCTGGCGGGCGATGTCCTCATCACCCACCACCGGGACCAGCCGGGTGTGGTCGGCAGGCTGGGGACGATCCTGGGCCGCTACAACGTCAATATCGCCGGCATGCAGGTCGGTCGCCACAATCGAGGCGGCGAGGCGCTGATGGTCCTCAATGTCGACGACGCGATCCCGGAGGCTGCCCTGGCCGAAATCACCGCCACGCCGGGCGTCCAGACTGCCTACGTCGTCTCCCTCCCGCCGGCCGAGCAACGATCCCAGGCCCGTCCGGCCGTGCTCGCCACGGCGGTCGGCCAGTAAGTGCGCAATCCCTGCAAGTACTAAGCATTGTCACGGATCACCCGCTGTCACGCGCCGCGTGGCAGCGGGTTTTACGTTTGGGGGCGACGGCAAACACGCCGCGAAAACGCGGCATTATCGGGGAGATACGAGCGGAATGTCTCTACGAACTCAGGTGGTCGAGCGATACTTCGACGGCTTTCGGAAGAGCGACCACGCCGAAATCCTGGCGTGCCTTACCGACGACGTGGTCTGGGATTTGATCGGCTATACGCGTCTCACCGGCAAAGAAGCGTTCGACGGGGAAATCGAGAACGAGAACTTTGTCGGGAGCCCTACGTTGATCATCGACCGGCTGCTCGAAGCGGGCGATTCGATCATCGCCGTCGGGACCGGCGAGGGAACCCAGAAGGACGGGACGCGATTCACATTTGCATATTGTGACGTGTTCACATTTAGCGGGGAACTGGTAAACCGAGTTGAGTCCTATATCGTGCCCCTGAACGCTCCCGCCGAGGGGTAAGCGCACTCAAACGTGTGTTCGCCAACAAGCAAGGGGGCCGCGAAAGTCGCGGCCCCCTTGCTGACTTGGATGACTTGTGTGCTTCCGGAGAGCGGGATGCCCCCTATGAGCCGCCAGTCACCTTCTTGACGACATCGTCGACCTTGTCCTTGACGTTGGCGATGCCCTGCTTGATCTGGCCTTCCCCCTCCTGTGCCTTGCCCTCGTCATGGAGCTGTTGGTTGTCGGTCGCCTCACCGACTCCGGCCTTCACGCGCCCGGTTAACTCGTCGACTTTTCCTTCGGCACGATCCTTGCTTACCTCGCTCATGGATTGATCTCCTTCGTCCTCTGGGGATCATGGGTCCAACATAGAACCCACCTGCGTCTGCTAGGCGCATTGATCATGCCAACGGTGATCCGGGCGCGCCGCCGCTCCGTACCAAATCCGGGAGATGCGGCGGTACGACCGCGTGAAACATCCTTGCACAGGTATCCTGTGCAAACGGTTGACAAATCCGTTTGTAGCCCGTTATACTCCGGATGAACCGCTCAGATCGGCACCGAGCACCGGGCCGGCACGGCGATGACGGATTTCCCTAATGGGCACCAAGATGAATCGGTTTCAGGGAGGTGCGCGATGAAGTTCACTGCTCGTGATGGATCCACGGCTCGGTCTCTCGCCATCGCCACCAAGCCTGCTTCACGCATCGTCGCGCGATCGGCCAGCGCGACGTCGTCGGTGCGGTCAAGCAGCCAGCCGGACGGCATGAACCCCTACGGCGTACCGCCCACCCAGCTTCGGCCCGGCTCCGGCGCATCGTCTCCGGTGCCGCCGTCGAACTCGCGCAAGCGCCAGCAAAGGCCGACGACCGTCACCTTCAGCCGCGGCAATCTGATCTTTTCTCCGGGCAACGGAGAGGGCCTGATCTACATCGTGCGCGGCGGCTGTGTTCGCCTCTACAAGACGTTGCCGGATGGTCGCACGATTAACCTCGCCCTGCTTGGCCCGAACACGATCTTTACCCAAGAGGACCGCAGCGACGGACTGGCCTCCGGAGCCACGGCGGAGGCCCTGGTCGATTCTACCCTCTCAATCGTCGAGGCCGACGACTTGGCCGAACTGATCGCCGATTCGCCCGAACTCGCGTCCGCCGTCATCGCCGGCATGACCCGACGACTTACTGACCTCCAGACCCTAGTTGAGCACCTTCTTGTACGCGACACCGCCGTTCGCCTCGCCACGACCCTGCTGGCACTCTCGGCCCGGTTTGGCAATCCAACCGCCGACGGGATGGCGGCGATCGCGCTGCCCCTGACCCACCAGTCGCTCGCCAACATGATCGGCTCCAACCGCGTGACGGTCACGAGAAAATTGCTGGAATTGCAGGAGAAGGGGCTGGTGCGCTCGTTGGGGCGCAACGCTCTGGCGGTTGCTCCGGACGGACTCCGCGCCTTTGCCCAGACCACCCGGCTCGAACTCGACTAACCACCGGCAAACCCGCAACCAGACTTCACCAAAGTACGGCGCCAAACGCCCGGCGGGCCAACTCGCCGGGCGTTTGGCTGTCGGGCCAGTCGGAAGGACCAAGGACATAGAATCGGTAAGAGACCATCAACGCCGAGTAAATGAGGAGAAAAAGTATGACAGAACCTGTGCAAGTCGATCCGCAATCTGGCCGGATTCTCCTCGCCGGCGGCACCGGCTTTGTCGGCAACAATCTCCGCCGGGCACTGGCAGGACACCGGATTAGGCTCCTGGTTCGTGATCTGGCAAAGTACCAGTCGCTGGCCGGCGACACGATCGAACTGGTGGAAGGGGACATCACGGACACGGCCTCGATCCGGGGCGCGGCCGACGGCTGTTCGACAGTCATCAACCTGGTTGCCATTATCGAAGAGTCAGGCAAGCGCACCTTCGACCTCGTCAACCGCCAAGGCACCGAGAATCTGCTAAATGAGGCGAAGCAGGCCGGCAGCGTGGATCACTTCATCCAGATGAGCGCACTCGGCGCCGACAACAACCCGCGTTACGGCTACATGAACGCCAAATGGCAGGCGGAGCAGGCGGTCAAGAACAGCGGTATCCCCTGGACCATCTTCCGCCCGTCGATCATCTTTGGCCCCGGCGACGGGTTCATCAACGTCCTCGCCGGGCTCGTCCGCTCCTTCCCGATCATCCCCGTCGTGGGGTCGGGCGAAAGCAAGTTCCAGCCGGTCGCTGTCGAGGAAGTCGCGGAAGTGTTCGCTCGGGCCGTCACCGACCCGTCCATGATCAACCAGACCTACGAACTCGGCGGCGGCAAGGTCTACACCTATGAGGAACTGCTGGACGCCATCTCCGCCAAGCTCGGCAAACCTAAGCGCAAAGCGCACGTCCCGGTCGGGCTGATGATGCCGGTCGTGGTCCTCTCAAAGCCCCTTCCCAAGTCCTTGCGTCCGCCCGTAACGGAGGAGCAGCTGAAAATGCTCGCCCTCGACAACTGCACGGACAACAGCGCGACTGGGGACCTGATCGGGCGGCCACCGCTCCGCCTGGAAGACGCCATGGACTACATCTTGCCGGCAGCACAGCATCAACGTCCGGCGTAGCGAGGCGGTTTGCAGGCTCTGGACTGCTTTCCGGAGAGCAATGTCCCCGGAATCGTTGCACTTTCCGCAGTTACACCGTAACCTGCGAACATCGGTAGAAAGCACACTCGGGATCGCCAGCCGGTTGCGATCCGGGACGCTACCGTGACCAGGAGGAGAACCCGATGCTTGCAAAAGTGCAGGAGACACTCAAGCGATGGGTCGACAAGGCGAAATCGCTCTTCTCAGGGTCCAAATAGGCCGGAGCCGATCACCTGTTGCCCAATCGAGAACTGTCCCCGCCACGCGACATTGCGCCGCGTGGCGGGCCTGTTTGTTTGTGAGTGCCGATAACGGGCCGGACGGCCTGCCCAGCCTAGCGGTAACTTGCGGCCTGTAGCTCGAACAGCCCGGCGTACTGTCCGTTGAGATTCATTAGATCCGCGTGGGTGCCGTACTCGACCAGGCGCCCGTTTTCGAGAACGAGGATGCGGTCTGCCATTCTGGCCGTCGAGAAGCGGTGCGAGATAAACAGTGCCATCCGCCCCGCGGTTAGTTCCTTGATCCGGCTGAAGAGTTCGTGCTCGGCCTGGGCATCGAGGGCGGCGGTTGGTTCGTCCAGAATCAGCACCTGGGCGTCGCGCATGAACGCCCGTGCCAGGGCCACTTTCTGCCACTCGCCTCCCGAGAGCTGGTGCCCCCCTTCGAACCACTTGCCCAGCGTCGTCTGAAACCCCTGCGGCAACTTGGCGATGACCGCGTCGGCTCCAGCTCGGTTGGCCGCGTCCCTGATCGCGTCGAGGTCATGGAGTCGGTCCACGTTGCCAACTCCGATATTGTCCGCCGCCGAGAACTGGTACGTGGCATAGTCCTGAAACATGACACCGATCTGGCGGCGGAGCTCGGCAGGGTCGTAGTCACGGATGTCGCGGCCGTCGATCAGAATCTGGCCGGAGATCGGGTCGTAGAGCCGGCCGAGCAGTTTAACGATGGTCGACTTGCCGGCGCCGTTCCGCCCGACAAGCGCGACCGTCTCTCCTGGCTCGATCGTGAACGAGACATCATCGAGCGCAAGCGCCTCACGGCCAGGATACCCATAGGAGACATGGAGGAACTCGATTCCCTGCTGGAAGGGACGCCGAACCGGAGCAGGGTGCTCCGGCGCCGCGATACGTGGCTCGCGCTCGAGTAGTTCGTGGAGGGTCGAGAGGTACAGGCCGTTCTCGTAGATGCCCTGCACACCTCCCAGGATGCCCTGGAAGGCGCTCTGGACCTGATTGGCGGCCTGGGTATAGACGGTCAATGCACCCAGGGTGACCTGCCCCCGAATCGCCAGGATCGCGACGTAGAGGAAGGTTCCCGACGAAGCGAGGGTCGTCAGCGAACCCCACCCGAACCCGGCAAAGTAGCGCTTGACGAGGAGTGCCTTGGTCTCGCGGTAATACTCCGTCGAGATGCGCCGGTAGCGCTCAATGAAGTGGTCGCCGGCGGTGAGCAGCTTCACCTCTTTGGCGTACTCGTCGGTGGTCATCAGGGTCGTCAGGTAGGACATCGACCGCCGGACTGGGGACTGGCGGCGCATCATCTGGAAGCCCCACCAGCCGTACCGGGACCCGGAGATGAACGCGGGGATCGGCGACAGCAGCGCGGCGGCGGCGATCCACGGTGACAGGCTGATCAACAGGACGATCATTGTCCCGAATGTGATCGTCGAGCGGACGAGCCCGAAGACCTGCGAGACCATGTCCACCGGCCGCCGGGCCGACTCGCGCTGCGCCTGCTGGAGCTGGTCGTAGTAGGTCGCGTTCTCGAAGTCGGCCAGATCGAGCGTATTGGCGTGCCCCATGATTTGCAGTTGCACGTGAATGGCGAGCTGCTCCTGGAGCAGCTGCTGGCTGATATTGGCCAGCGTCTGCACGAGACTGGAGCCGACAAAGATTCCCAACTGGATCGCGGCCAGGACGACAACGTCACGAACATGCTCGCCGCCGCCGCCGGCGTTGAACCCCTCGACGACCTCGTCGATCAGGAGGCCGGCCAGCCAAACCTGCAGAACGGGCACAATACTCTGCAGCAGATTGGTCACCGCCAGGGCGGAGGTGAGGAGGCGGTTGGTCGACCAGACCAGTTGCATGACCCGCACAATGCCGCGCCAGGTCTCGCGGACGCCCCGCCCGACAGCTCGGGCATCCAGGCGAATGCGAAACCGGGTGGCGGGACCAGGACTGCCTGTCGGTCCGCCTGGTGCGCCGCCGCTCGGACCGGCGGCGGCAGATGGGAATGGCGTTGCGCCGTTGAGATCGGCGGAGCGGTCGGAACGGCCGGGGTGATAGCCGTTGGCTCCACGGCCTCGGGAGGGGTCAGACATCAACGATTGCTTCAATTCCTTGAACTGCAAGACAACGCAGGTTGATTGGTTCACTAAACCGTTTATTGATACGTGAGGATCCGCCGGCGAACAACTCCACGAATGGGCAGGCCAATGGCACCGGGTGGGCCAACGCCGACGAATCTAGCGTATCACCGGGTTGGGGTAATGCTTTCGTCAGATCCGTCGAAAGCTGGTCATCGCCGGGTCATACATTCGTCAAGGTCAGACATCGATTCGCCCTAGCACCAGCAGGATGACGTGATGCCAAGAGCCCGTTCCGTACGCCGTTATGGCTCCGCCCTGGTAGCTCTCGTGCTCATCTGGGCCGTACCAACGCTTCTGGCGGCATCGAGACCGCCCTCAGCGGCCGCCGCGGCGCAATTCGCGTGGGAACTTGTCGGCGACGGCGATGGCCCAGCGGCGCGCTCGGAACACACGCTCGCGGCCGATGTGGAGGGCTACGGACTTGTGCTGTTTGGGGGGCGGGACGGAACCGGGACCGCGCTGGGCGACACCTGGCGGTTTGACGCCGACACAGGAACCTGGGACGCCATTCCTGGCACAGGTCCGGCGCCACGCTTTGGCCATGCAGTAGCGGTCGACGATGCCGCGGGCGTCTTCTACCTGATTGGCGGGCAGGCTGGGTCCACCTTCTTCGACGACACCTGGCGGTACGAGTACGCAACCGATTCCTGGTCCCAGATCGATACCACACCCGCCCCCGCAGCCCGGTACGGACACTCAGCCATTCTGACCGGCGATGGTCAAGTGGTCATATCGCACGGCTTTACGTTCAACGGCCGATTCGACGATACTTGGTCGCTCGATCCCGAAACCGGAACCTGGACCGATATCTCACCGGAAACAGGGGCAACAAGGCCGCTGCCGCGTTGCTTACATGAAGCGGTCTGGGACGCCGAAGGCAAGCGCATGCTCCTCTTCGGCGGCTGCGCGTCGGGCTACGGTCCCTGCCCGCTCGGCGATCTGTGGTCATTCGACCCGGAGACGCGCGAATGGACTGATGAGACGCCGGCAATCGGTCCGGCGCCGCGCACCAACCCGGCTCTGGTGCTCGACAGCGAGAGCCAACGCGCAATCCTCCTGGCAGGCAGCACCGAGGCCGGGTTCCGATTCGACACCTGGACCCTCGACCTCGCCGAGGATGTCCTGAACTGGACAGAACAGCCACCAGGCGGGGATAGTCCCACCCCGCGAGGCAGCCTGGATGCGACCGTGCTTGGCGATACCCTGTACATCTTCGGTGGCACCGGCGACGCAGGACGATTAGCCGACCTGTGGATTGCAGAGATTACCGAAGACTAGCCGGCCGGGCCGACTGCCTTCTCCGGCGGCAGCGGCTCGTTCTCGTCTGCGGGCACCGCATCATCGGCGAGCCGGACATTGACGGCCCGGATGTGCTCGTTGGGCAGGTCTCCGGGGCTCTGCTCCTCGGAATTGAACTCCACCGGTACGCCCGGCCCCAGGTCTCCAAACTCGGCGCCATTCAGCCCCGATTGATGAAAGAAATACTCCTCGCCATTCGGCCCGATAATGAAGCCAAACTTTCCGGTCGAATCGACGCGATCAACCACACCGCGCAACGTCGTCAACTCCTTTGGATGACCGCGGCGTTCGGCCGCGGTAGGAACGATGCCGCAAGCGGCGTTCCGTGGATCGCCGCCGGATGCTGATCGTCGGTCAAGGGGCCGGGCACGCCAACGCCGACCGGCGTCAGGAGACATGAATGACCCACTCGCTCGAAGCGCTGACAACTGCCTTCGACATCGCGCGCGACTACCTCGATGGATTGCACTCCCGGCCGGTAAGCCGGGCGGCCGACGCCGCCACCATGGCCGCGATCCTCGACGAACCTTTGCCGGAGTCTGGGTGTCCGCCCTCTGAGGCGGTTAGCGAGTGGTTCAGACGGGCCGAGCCGGGCATCGTGGCGGGATCGGGCCCGCGCTTTTTCGGCTTCGTCCAGGGCGGGACAACCCCGGCTGCCCTGGCCGGCGATTGGCTCGCCTCGGCGATCGACCAGAACGCGGCCATGTGGGCCATGAGCCCGGCGGCGGCCCAGACCGAACTTGTCGTCCTCCGCTGGCTCAAGGAGTTGTTTGGCCTTCCCGGCCAGTGGGCTGGTGCGATCACGAGCGGCGCCACCATGTCCAACCTCGTTGGCCTGGCGGCCGCCCGCCAGTGGGCCGGCAACCGTCTCGGATTCGATCCCGCCCAGGATGGCCTCGGCGGGCAGCCTCCTATTCCCGTCGTCAGCAGCACCGAGATCCATGTGAGCGCCATCAAGGCGTTGGGCACGCTCGGACTGGGCCGCGGTCAAGTGCGCAGGGTGGATGCGCACAACGGCGCCATCGATCTGGACGCCTTTCAGCGGGAACTGGAGGGGATACCCGGGCCGGTCATCGTGGTCGGGAATGCCGGTGAGGTCAACACCGGGGCCTTCGACGACCTTGCGGGGCTGGCAGAGCGGTGCGCCGCCCATCCCGGCGGCGCCTGGCTCCACATCGACGCGGCCTTCGGGCTCTTCGCCGCGGCCTCGCCGCGCTTTGCCCATCTTACCCGCGGGATCGAGCAGGCAGACTCGGTTGGGGCGGACGCCCACAAGTGGCTCAACGTGCCGTACGACGGGGGGTTCGCCTTCGTACGTGACGGAGATGCCCTCCGCGCCGCCTTTGACGCGACCGGCTCATACCTTGCCCCCCCGCCCGGCGCCGGTTGGAACCCATCGAGCCACGTTCCAGAGATGTCGCGCCGGTTCAGGGCGCTGTCGTTCTGGTGCGCCCTCCGGGCCGACGGCCGGAACGGCTATCGCGCGATTGTCGAACGCTGCGTGGACAACGCCCGCATGTTCGGCGACTGGATCGAGCGGACACCCGGGCTGGAGTTGCTCGCCCCGGTCCACCTCAACGTCGTCTGCTACCGGATCAGGCCCGCCGAAGCCGATCCCGAATCCTTGGACGAGATCAACCGCGGGGCCAA
Source organism: uncultured Chloroflexia bacterium (assembly GCA_963724285.1). Taxonomy (GTDB): domain Bacteria; phylum Chloroflexota; class Chloroflexia; order Thermomicrobiales; family UBA6265; genus CAVRUD01. Next base: position 53,252 of record CAVRUD010000034.1, read on the forward strand.
CCTCGCCCTTCAGTCCGGTGGGTTGGCGTTTGTCTCCCCGACGGTCTGGAACGGCCAGGCCGCCATCCGGTCGGCCTTCGACAACTGGGCGACCCAGGCACACGACGTCGACCTGCTCTGCGAGGCCGTCGCCGAGCAGGTCGCCCGCTATACCCGCTAGCCCGCTTAGCTCAGTTGAGGATCAGTTCCATCTCCGATTGTGACAAGCGACACCGGAACGCCAGCGGCGCGGAGGACCTGGTTGAACGGGTCGTCTTCGGGGACGTTCGCCGCATACAGCCGATCACCCGGGTACATAGCAATCAATCTGGCGAGGAGGCTCGTCAACGCTGCCCGTTCGTCGCGACCCATGGAACGGCAGCCGGTGTCGATGATGGACACGCGAGCGCCGACCTGCGCGGGAATGCGATAGATGAGGTAAGCCTCGGGCCGGTCGGGATTGCCGGAGGCCAGGCCCGCGGTCGACTCGGCGGGCGTCGTCAGCCTCAAGGACGGCGCGTCCTGCTGCCAGGGCCGCTGCATCCGGTGATACTCGCCGAAGTCGGCCCAGATTGACGTCGGGCGGTCCATCACCCATATGTGAGAACTCCGGTCGTCCCGTTCGGGAACCGCGGCCGGGATTCCATCGAATAGATCGAGCCGCCGCGTGACCTGAAATCCAAGATCGAGATACAGGCGGCGGGCCGCCTCGTTGCTGTCGATGCATTCGAGCAAATACCGCACGAGCCCTCGCGCGCGGGCCTCCTCGATCGAGCGGACCATGAGCTCCCGCCCAAGCCCCTTGCGCCGCATCGCGGGCACCACCCCGAGACCGCCACACCAGCCGACGGCCTCTCGAATGGCGAGCAGGCAGACGCCGAGCGGATCGCCCTCATTTTCGAGGGCGATCACCGACGCCGTCAGATCGACGTGCTCCGCCTCGATCATCCTTTTGAACGGAGCTTCCTCGATCTGAACCGGGACGACATAGTCCCGAAATCCTTCCAGAAATGCCTTCCAGACAAGCGTCGAAGGTACAGATGACGCCGGAACGAACCGGATTCCCTCGTGTGCCATGATCAGGATTCCTCGACATCGCCAAGCTCGGCCAGTTTTCGGCGCGCGTAGTCGGGTTCGATCAGCCAGCCGTTGGCGGCTTCCCAGGCCGTCGCTGCGGTCTTGATCGCCGCCAACCTGGCTTGGGGCTGGACCAACTCGATCCGCCAGGGGATTTTCGGCCAGATCCAGAACCGATGCATCGACCCTCGCCTCATCCCAGTCGAGGAGGCCGGCCCCGGCTCGGGTCAGGCGGAGATTCTGGGCGCCCGGGTCGCCGTGGACAACACTGCGCGGCTCGCTGGCGATCGCGCGCCAGGCGGCACGGCATCGGGCCACACCGTCCTCGGGCATGAGGGTCAGATCGACGTCGCCGCCCCTGGCCTCTGCGAGCAGTTCGCGGGTTCCGGCAAAGCCCGGCCGTTGGGGCCAAGATACGGTCATTGCGTGGAGGCGTTGCAGGGTGGAGGCCACCATTCGCCAGTCGTTGTCCGACGCCGGCGGCTCTCCATCCAGCCAGGTCAGCACGCAAACCCCGTCGCAAAATAGTCGCCCGTCGTTGGCAGGGATCGGACGGGGCACATGAAAACCGTTTTCAGTGAGGGCGGTCAGCAGATCGATCTCCCAGGCGAGCGCATCGTTCGCGCGGCGGGTGCGTCGGGCGACAACGCGCTCGCCGTTCAGGGTCGCCATCAGCACGGTGTTGCGGTTTCCCCCGCCCAACGGTTCGCCTGGACGGACATCCGGCCAGTTCCGATGGAGGATGTGCAGAAGGGGCTCCACGATGCTCCCTCGTTGATGGGCTGACGTTGCGACGGTGCGTCCGGCGCGCTAGCATGGCCTGTGCTGCCTGCCAAGGCAACGTATGTCGTCTCCGCCAATGCCCAGACCGACGGCGGGTTTCTCCTTGACGTATCCGGGGCCAATCCCGCAGGCGACCAGTGTAACGCTCGATTCTTCCCATGTGATCCGCCCAACGCAGGCGGTGGGAGTCCTGTCACCGTGCGTCATCTGCATCACCTTTCACTAGCGCTCTTTCTCGGCGGTGTCCTCCTCACCATCGCCGCGATTACCTTATCCCTTTCGGCCCTCTGGACGCTCAGCGGGCTCTTGCTGGCGATCGCAGGGGCCGTCAAAGTCGTTGTCGTCTATCTATGGCGCAACGTGATCCAGATCGAGCACGTTGAGGGCACGGTGCACAAAGGCTAAGATCTCTACGCTGCGGAAATGGTTGGTGGTGATCCGAAAGGCCAGTACCAATACCCCAGACCAACCGCTCTCACGGCCGCGCGTCATCCCGTATCATGTTGGGCATGCCCGCCCGGAGCAGCCGGAAGGAGACCCGCGTAACTACGCCGGAGTTCTTGGCCGACGATCGCCGTTGCAGGCAATGTGATGGCAACCGGAACGCACGACTGGTACTTCCCACGAGGAGACCAGAACACGCACCGGCTCGGCTCGGCTCAGGATGCAGGCGACCAGCGGAGGCACGACGTGAACACCCACCCAGGAAAACGACCGCTCCACGCGCTCGCAAGGTGGCCAGCCCGTTCAGAGCGGGCAATCGCGGGCTGGGACTGGAACGAGGCCGCCCATCTCGCAGCAATCGCTGCGGACCCAGCAGGCGCAACAAGCCGCCCAGGCTCAGCGGGCCAGGCAGGTCTTTGCCGGCAACGATCTGCGCGCACCTGGAAAACCCGCTCGATTTCGGCGCGCCGGAAGGGCTGGTCGATTCAACCCAGCGCACCTACCTGATCGTCCTGTTCGGCCTGCTGGTCGTCGCCGTCCTGCTCTACTTCCTGTTTGGGATGGGACCGGCAAGTCCGATCTTCTTCATCCTTGCCCTTTCCTTGATCGCCGGGTGGCTGGTCTTTTGACCGCTGACCGGTAACACCGCATTGATTCATCTGCCCCGGCCAGCATGACCGTCCGGCCAGGAATGCCCATGCCCCGGAGGCTGATTGTGTCCGATACCGTCGCGGTCGTCTCCTGGAAGGATGTCGCTACCGAGCGCGTCGGCGAAGGCATCGAGCGCCAGACCATCCACGGCGACCGGCAAACGCTGGTCCGATACTGGTACGCTCCCGGGGCGATCTTTCCGAGCCATGCCCATCCAGAAGAGCAGATGACCGTGGTGCTCTCCGGCAGGATCACCTTTACGGTCGGGGACCAGACCGTCACGCTGGGACCAGGAGAGGTCGCCACCATTCCCGGTGGGGTCCCCCACGGCGCTACGGTCGCCGGGAACGAATCGGTCGAGACGCTGAATACCTTGAGCCCTCGGCGTGTTCGCGCTCCCGGGGCGGACGCTGAGGAAACCCCATGAGTGATGGTGAAGATCCCGGCGAGGGCAGGCCCCACCTTCGCATCGTGCGGGATGGTCAGGGCGCCCCAGGTGGCCAAGAACCGGAGCAGCCCGAATCCCCATCGAGCGCACAGGTATCCACCGCGCTCTATCCACCGGGCGCGTTTGGGCGCCTGTTCGACCTGACCGATCAGGTGGCGGTCGTCGTCGGTGCCGGGGGACTGGGCAGCGCAATCGCCTGCGCGCTGGCCGATCACGGCGCACGCCTCGCGATTGCCGACCGCGATATCGAGGCCGCAAAGCGCCTGGCCCAATCATGCTTGCGGCCCGGTCGACCGGGCCCGATCGCCCTGGTACTGGACATCACCAACCCCGCCCAGGCGCGGGCGGCGGTTCAGGCCGTCGAGCAGACCGCCAGCAAGATCGACATCCTCGTCAATGCGGCTGGGATCCAGATCGGCAAGCCTGCCCTCGAATACACCCCACCCGAGTGGCGCCAGATCCTCGACATCAATCTCTCGGGCGTCTTCTACATCACCCAGGCCGTCGGCGCGGGGATGGTCGCCCGCGGCTACGGCCGCGTCCTGACAATCGCTTCTGTCTCCAGCTTGCTCGGTCACCCGAACCACGCCCCATATGCCGCCTCGAAGGGCGGTGTAGCTCTGCTTACCAAGGTCCTTGCAACGGAGTGGGCACCCCATGGCGTAACCGTCAACGCCATCGGTCCGACCTACATCGAAACCGCGTTGAACGCGCCGGAACTCGCCCAACCCGGCGTGCGCGATGGCATCGTTTCTCGCATCCCCATGGGACGTCTAGGTCGTCCGGAGGACCTGGTGGCAGCGGCGGTGTTCCTTTGCTCTGAGCCGGCCAGGTTTGTGACGGGGCAGACGCTCTACGTCGACGGCGGCCGAACGGCGGATTGAGATCGGCGCGGGCCCGGGGCCACTGGACGTGGCGCGGGAACCGGCCGCGAAAGCCTGGCGTTATATCACCAACTCCGGCAGGCGGGTACAATCCGCTGAACCTGTCCGCGGCGCGTCCGCCGCGCCCCGTCATATTTGGCCGTGATGTGCCGTGGCACGACGATGCCCCTGCGGGGCACGGGAGGGAAAGGCCTTGAACACGCGATTCGCGCATCCCGGCGCGATCTGGCTCAGGCTCCTGGCCGTCGCGCTGGTGATGTCGGCAGGGTTGGTCGCGGCCGGGCCACGGGTCGTTTCTGCTCAAGACGATGAGTCTGGACACGACGGCAACACCTTCACGGGACCGAACTTTGGCTGGTCCGTCGAGTGGGATGAAGACGCCTGGGCGTTCGAAGCCGAAGACAACTCGGGCGGCAACGACTATTTCTCCCTTGCCACCGTCGAGGATGATCCGTTCGCCCTGGTCCAGTTCTTTGGGGCCGAGGGATTCGGCGGCGATCCGGACGACTGCGTGGCCGGATGGGAAGACTTTATCGCCGACCGAGACGCCGTCAGCGATGTCGAGGAAGACGACACGACCGACCTGCCCGAGACTCCCGTCGACGGCGCCAGTACCGCCTACACCTACGTCTCGGAGACGGACGACGGGACCGAATTCGACCTGATCGAATACGTGGCCTGCCAGCCGCTCGTCGAGGACGAGGCCGTGCTGATCCACACCGTCATTACCACCCCGGACGTGTTTGAAGACTTTACTCCGCTCATCGACGACCTGGCCGCTGAGATCGTCCTCCCTGATGACAGCGGCGGTCGCGATGACGAAGACGAGGATGTTACGCCAGACGCCGACGACGAAGACATTACGCCCGAAGCAGAAGACGAAGAGACGCCTGAGGCCGCCGAAGAAACCCCTGAAGCCGACGATGAAGTAACCCCCGAGGCTGATGACGAGGAGACTCCGGAGGCTGATGACGAGGAAACGCCTGAGGCAGATGACGACGAGTCGGGCGTGGATGGCAACGAGTACGTCGGTCCCAACTTCGGCTGGGAACTGTCCTGGGACGAAGACATCTGGACCGTCGATGCCGAGGACAACAGTGGCGGCTCCGACTTCATCAGCCTGGTGTCCGAGGATCCATCCGCGTTCGTCCTGATCCAGGGCATCGAGGCGTTCGCGGGCGATCCGGACGAATGCGCTGAGGCTTGGGGCGACCTGATCGAAGACCGTGGCGACGCCGAGGATGTTGAAGAAGCGCCAGAACTAGATGTGCCTGATGAGCCGAGCGGAGCGACCGGTGCCGTCTACACCTACTCCGTTGAACTCGAAGATGGGGATACCCTCGATATCGTCGAGTACATCCAGTGCTACGAGCTGGTCGAAGGCGAGGCCGTGCTGGAGGTGATTCTCCAGGCGCCCGAAGACACGTTCGAGGACGTGATTCCTGTGTTCGAGGATCTCGTCGCCGACCTGGAAATCGCCTAAGCGGTGACCGGCGGCGACGATCCAGGGATAGGCTCCTGTTGGAGCAGAGAAAGGATCTTCCGTTGAAGACGTTCTTCTTGCCGCGTGGGATGTATGGCGTCCGCGCGCTGGCCGCATTCTTGATGGTGGCGGGCTTTCTGGCCGCCGGGACCAGGACCATCGCGGCTCAGGACGACGAGTCCGGACTGGATGGAAACACCTTCACCGGCCCGAACTTCGGTTGGTCGGTCGAGTGGGACGAAGACGATTGGACCTTTGAGACGGAGGACAATTCCGGAGGAAGCGACTTCCTCCAGCTCTCGACCGTCGAAGAGCCGTTCGCCCTGGCACAGTTCTTTGCTGGACCAGGCTTTGACGGCGATCCGGACGACTGTGTTGCCGGATATGAAGACTCCCTCGCCGGGCGTGAATCCAACAGCGACGTGGCAGAAGCCGATGAATTCGAACTGCCGGAGACGCCGGACGACGGCGCAGCGGCAATCTACTCCTATGTCGCTGCGCTCGACAGCGGTGACTTTGATCTCGTCGAGTACGTCTCCTGCCAGACGGTCGTCGAAGACGAAGCCGTCCTGGTCTTCAGTGTCACCACAACCCCGAACGTGTTTGAAGACCTGATTCCGGTCATCGACGACCTCGCGGCGGAGATCACCCTGCCTGAGCGCGGGCAGCTCTAACCAGGACGACGAAGATGTCACGCCCGACGCCGACGAGGACGAGGACGTGACTCCGGACGCCGACGACGAAGAAACCCCGGAGGCAGACGAGGAGGAGACCCCGGAGGCCGACGACGAGGAAACGCCCGCGGCCGATGACGAGGAAACACCGGAAGCTGACGAAGAAGAGACTCCAGAGGGCGACGAAGAGGACGCCGAACCCACCCGCAATGTCCTGCTCGGAGAAGACGACGAGGAGACTCCGGCCGCCGATGACGACGAGCCCCAGGCCGAGTCCGGCATCGACGGCGCCACCTACACCAGCCCGACCTACGGGTATACGGTCGCGTGGGACGACGACGTTTGGATCGCTAACCCCGATGCCGAGACTCGTCGACGACGGCCCCGTTGGCCTCGACCGCCTTTACATCGAGCACCTCGAAGACGGCGACCTGTTCGCGGCTTCTACATCGAAGGCAAGGCCGACTACGATGGTGATGTCGCCGATTGCATCGAGGGCGAGGAAACCTGCTCGGCAACGATGAGGCGTTGATCGACCTCGTGCCGTTCGAGGACGACCAGGGCGATCCGGTCGATGGCGAGTCCGACGCGGCGGCGAGTACGCCGCGTTCATGACCACCTACGAGGACGACGACGGCGAAGAGGTACGAGATCGTCTGGTACATCGAGTGCCAGACCCTGGAAGCGGACGAGTCGGTCGGCGATCTTACCCTGTTCACCAGCGAGGCGAACTACGAGGACGAGCTGGCGCGGCCCAGGACGTGATCGACTCGCTGGAGCTGGACGGCGGCAGCGCCTCGGACGACTCTGTCGAGGACGAGGACACGAGCACTCCGTCCGCCGATGACGAAGACGCCACCGACGAGGAGCCCACTGAAGACGCCGACGCGGCGGACGACGAGCCCGCCGATGACGAGCCCGCTGACGATGAGGAACCGACCGAAGAGCCGACGGATGAAGAGGACACGGCCCGGGCGCCGATGATGATCGGGTTCGCTGGCTAGCAGTCAGCACACATCACCGAACCTCAGAAAACGGGGGCGGGCGCGATGTGCCCGCCCCCGTCTGTATTGTCATGACATTGAACGCCAGATTAACGCGGGCCGCGTATCGCTCATCTATACGGCCGCAGCGTCGAGCGCCTGGCGAAGGTCCACTTCGAGATCCTCGGGATCCTCGATCCCAACCGAGAACCGAATCAGGTCAGAGTGGGAGTACGGCCAGATGAGCGAGCCGCAGTCGCCCAGGCTCACGGCTAGTGCCGGGATGCGCAGGGCCGTAAAGAAGGTGCGGTGCCGCGAAACCCCATCACGGAGCCGGAACGACAGCATCCCACCAAACTGATCCCCGACAAGTGCCCGGATCGTGTGATGCCCTGGTGAATCGGGTAGCCCTGGGTAGTTCACCTCGGCGACGACGTGATGGTCGTGCAACAGCCGGGCTAGTCGCAGGGCATTTTCCGAATGTCGCGCGACCCGCAGCGACAGGGTCTTGACGCCCGCCAGGAGCGTCCAGGCCGCAAACGGGGTCATCGTGCCGCCGGTGCGCACCAACCGGTCCCGCACCGGCCCGACCAACTCGACTGGCCCGCTCACGATACCGCCCAGTACCTGACCATGACCGGAGAGGTATTTCGTGGCGCTGTGGATCACCACGTTCGCGCCGTGCTCCAGCGGCCGCAGGAGTACGGGCGAGAGGAAGGTGTTGTCCACCACCAGCGTCACGCCCCGGGCCTGGGCCAGCGCCGCCACGGCGTCGAGATCCGCCACCCGCAGCGAAGGATTGGAGATGACCTCGATCAGGATCGCGCGGGTATCGGATTCGATCGAGGCGGCGAGGGCGTCGAGATCTCGGACGTTGACGCTCGTCACCCGCGCCCCCGCCGCTGGGAGGTCGTGGGCCAGAAGATCCTGTGTGCCGTTGTATAGCTCGTCGGACACGATCAGGTGGCCACCGTCACGAGTCAGATGGAGCAGCGTTGCGGCGATCGCGGCCATGCCATTGGCGGCCGCAACGGCGGTCTGCGCCCCTTCGAGGTTGGCGAGCTTCACTTCCAGCACCCGCACGGTGGGGTTGCTGTCCCGCGAGTAGACGAAGTGCGGCTCCCGCCCTTCGCGCCAGCGAGTCAGTTGGTCAAACGAGTGGAAGGCGTAGGTCGCGTTCTGATAGAGCGGCGTCCCGTGCGCTCCGGTCGTTGGATCCGGGGCCTCTCCGGCGTGGACGGCTCGTGTAGCGAACCCATCGCGGCCAGATAGGTGCTCGTTTCCGCCCATGTTCATCCCCTGTTCCGCGGTGAGTCATTAATCGCTGCGTGGCTCCAGCAGGATACCCGTTGGGAAGAAACCGGGAAGGGCTCGCGACCATGATCTACCCATAGCGATAAGGCATCGCTCAGCCCGGACAGGACTCGCCGCTCCAACTTGGCGAAACCGGGCAAACGACAAGTTCCTGGCAGAGGAGTTCCTATGGGCGCCCGAAAACGACTGCCCGTCCACCCCTTGCTCTCGAAACTACGCTCCCTCGGAACGCTCGCGGTCCTGATCGCCATGACCGCGACGATCGTCACGACTTCCCAGGCAGACGCCAAAGTTCGGGACAACACCTACACCGGCGAAAACTTCGAATGGTCGATCGAATGGGACGGCGACGTCTGGAGCTTCGAGGACGAGGACAATTCCGAAGGTTCCGACTTCTTCTCGCTCATCTCTCGGGACTACAACTCGAGCACCGCGATGTTCCTCGCCATTGAGGGCTTGCCCGATCTGGAGGAGTGCGTCAACTCCTGGGCGGAGATGATCCTCGGCGTCAGCGGAAGCGAGGACTATGAGCAGCTTGAACACACGGACGCGATCGAAACTCGGCCTGGCGGCGCCGCCGCGGTCTTCCGCTACGACGTCGTGACCCAGGGATCAATGATCTCGACCGCCTCGTATGTCCAGTGTTTTCCCATGATGGATGACGTCGTGTTCCGCGTCAGTGTTCTGACTGATCTGCGGCCGAGGGAGAAGACGTTTGCCCGCGTTGAGGACATCCTGAAGACCCTAGAAACCTCAAAGTCCGCCAGCGGTTCCGATGATTCCTCCGACACTCGCGATGACACCCATCAGTCCGATGATGACGACGCCAACGACCGCGACCGCGAAGAGGAGGAAGACGACGAAAACACCCGAGATGACGACGACTCGTCCCGCGGCGACGATGACGAAGTCGATCAGCAAGACGACCGCGACGACGCTGACCGGGACGACGAGTCTGCCGATGATCGCGACGAAGACACCGTCGAGACCGGCATCGACGGCAACCAGTACGTCAGCCCGACCTACGATTTCAGCGTCGAGTGGGACAACGAGGTCTGGGCTGTCGATCCCGATGAGGAATTGATCAACGAGCTCCCGGCCGACATGGCGCTCGACCGCCTGGTTCTGGACACCGAGACCGCCACTCTCTACATCGAAGGGCGGATCGACTTCGACGACGGCGACATGGAGGCCTGTGTCGATCACGATATCGATGCGCTGGAGCAGAGAAGCGAAATCAGCAATCTCGACGTCCGTGCAGATGAGAACGGCGACCCGATAGAGGGTGAAACAGCCGACGGCGCGTTCAAGGTGATCACCCTCACCATGGAGGACACCAATCTCACCGCATACGTCGAGTGCCGTCCCATCGACGAAGGTGAGTCCGTTCTGGTCATCACCCTCATTACCAAGGCATCCAACTTCGATGACGCGACTTTCGACATGGCCGATGTGACCGACTCCATCGACGTTTAGGTCGCCGCTATGCCCGCACGCGCTACTGCCACGAGACGATCAGTTCATCAACGGTTCGTCGCGGCCGCCGGACTGGGTCCTTCGCGGCAAACCCCACCGGCAGGAGCGCATGCGGAATCAGATTCTCCGCCAGTCCCAACACGTCGCGGACGATGTCCGGGCAGAAAAGCGGGGCGCACATCCAACCACTATCCAAGCCGGCGGCGAAGATGGTCAGCAAGAAGTTCTGGACCGCGGCCCCCAAACTCTGGATCGCCATCGTCGTCTCAGCGGCCTGGCGGTCGGCATCGGGATAGGCATCAAGGTCCGCCAGGTAGAGACATGCAATGACCAGCACCGGAGCGGTGATCAGCCGCTCCCGGGAACGCTCCAGACGATATTGAACGACCTCCGCCGGCTGCCTATCCAAGTTCAACTGAACTCGCCAGGTCGCCGCCATCGCATCCGCAAGCGCAAGACGCCGTTCCGGCGTCTCGACCACCGCAAACCGCCACGGTTGCCGTCCATGTGGCGACGGCGCCCAGCCCGCCGCCGCTATCGCCTCTTCGATGACCGCCCGCGGCACGGGCGTAGAACTGAAGGCCCGAACCGAGCGTCTGCCCCGCACCACCTCGGCAAGATCGCCGGGTCTGGGCAGCGGCCCCTCGGGGCCCAGCCCAGACCATGACGAACCTGAGTGGATCGCAATCCGGATCACCAGCCGTTCTTCCAGATTCATCCGCTCGTACTGATGATATTTGGCCCGCAGGGCCGCAACCGCCGCCGAATGGCCCTGGTCCCTCGGCTCCAACAGCGAAGCAGAGCCACGCAAATGAACCCACCCGAGACGAGTCCAATCCTCCTGATACTCATCCGCAACGATCGCGACCTCTGGCCGCTCCAGGATGTCGCGGACCCGGCCAAGCTGCCGATCACCGACCGACTTCGGCTTCTCGTCGAGGGCAGTCACGATCTCCGGTCCGTCGTTGCCCCGAACGAGGGCGAAGCAGAACGGATGGATCGTGCTGGCGCCGACCGCGCTGCTGGTCGCGAGGTGAGCGACTCGGCGCCCTTCGACGAAAGCAAGTTCGGCCTCGGTTGGGCGGCGGGTCACTGGCGATTCCTTCAGGGTCGAAGCGGTTTCCAGACGATCCGTGACCTAGCGGACAGCGGCGATTACATACTGGTCGGCCCGCGGCGTCCAGGCGGGGAGGTCAGCGGCTTGCCCGTAGATGGCGGTGAGATCGTAGAGGTAGATCGCGGCTGGCTCTTCGTGCAAAACCTGTCCGAGCTGGATGTAGAGATCGGCGCGGGTTGCGGGATCTGGCTCGGCAGCAGCGGCATCGATCAGCGTCTGGGCATTGGGATTGTCGTGGCGAGACAAGAACCCCTGGTTGGACACAACCAGATTGAGGAGGTTGAAGGGATCGAACATGGGTCCCCAGGTGACGAGGCGGAGAGCGCCGAGTTCGGGATCCTTCCAGCCAGCATTGAAGACGGCGAGGTCCACGGCCTGCAGCTTCACCGTGATCCCGACTTCGTCCAGCATCCCGGCGACAGCCTCAGCGATGACCTGCTGATCGACCGTAGCGTAGTCCATCGTCGTTTCGAACCCACCCTCCAGTCCCGCCTCGGCCAGGAGAGCCTTCGCCTGATCAGGATCGTGGGAATATGACGCCAGGTTTGGATCGTACCCAAGCCCACCTTCGACGAAGAAGTTGGCCAGCCGCCGGCCGTAGCCGCCCCGCAACGCGTCGATGATCGCCTCGACATCGACCGCGAGGTTGAGCGCTTGCCGGACCCTGGGATCACCGAACGGTTCGATGTCCGTCGGAATGCGAATCCAGGCCGACGCCGAGATCGGAGTTGCGTTGATGACCGCGTCGCCATCCTCGACCGCCTCGACCTGATCGATTGGCACCGCCCGAATGAGATCGGCCGTCCCCGACAGCAGGTCGGCGACTCGTGTCGCCCCTTCCGGCACGAAACGATAGTCGACCGCGGAGGCGACAGGCTGGCCCTTAGGACTGCCCGCGAAGTAGTCCGGGTTCACCTCCAGTGAGATCTGCTGACCTCGCTCCCAGCCGACGAAGCGGTACGGACCGGTCCCGATCGGATTGGCCGTCAGTTGTTCGGCGGTGGCGGTTGGCGGGATCATCACCAGCCAGGCCGCGATCTGGGCCGGCAACCACAGTGCAGGCTGCGACAGAATCAAGTGAACGGTATAGTCATCGACCGTCTGGACCTCCTGAATCACCGAGAAATTACCAGCCACCTGCGAGGCAACGTCCTCATCCAGGATATGCGCAACCGAGGCCACGACCGACGCCGCGTCGAACGGCGTGCCGTCGTGGAAGGTCACGCCTTGCCTGAGCTTGATCTCGACGGTCAGAGGATCAATCGCCTCGTAAGACTCGGCGAGGATGAACTCCAATTCCCCGGCGGGGTTGAACTGCACCAGAGAATCGTAGATCGAGTGGACCACCGACCAGGCATTCTCGTCATAGGAGAGGGCCGGATCGAGTGTGTCGGGCTCTTCGACCAGGTCGATCGTCAGTCGCTCCGCCAACGCAACGGGCGTCCCGTCCTGACGGAGCGCAAGGTTTGCGGCCGACCCGACACGGGCTCCAGCCAGTCCGGCTAAAGCACCGGCTGCCGCGCCCATGCCGAGGAGTGAGCGGCGGCTGGTCGGCCGCCAGAGCGGTGACGTCGGATCATACGAGCTCGTGGCCATTAACTCGCTCCTTGATGAGGCGGACCGGAGCCCGCCGCTACGTCCGGCCGCGCCTACCGCGCCGGATCCAGTACGTCATGCAACCAATCACCAAGCAGGTTGAATCCGAGGACAGAGAGCGCAATTGCGACGCCGGGAACGGTCGCGACCCATGGATTGGTCAGGAGTTGATCGCGTCCAGCGGCGACCATGCCGCCCCAGGTGACCGTGTCGCCCGGCACGCCGAGACCGAGATAGGAGAGGGCCGCCTCGTACAGGATGAGCGCCGCCACCTGCTGGCTGGCGATGACGATCACCGGCCCGGTGAGATTCGGCAGGAAATGGCGCAGGAGAATCCGGATCGGCCCGGCACCGCTGACACGGGCCGAGTCCACAAATGCGGCTTCCCGCAAGGAGAGCGTCTGCAAACGTACGATGCGGGCATAACCCACCCAGCCAGTCAGCACCAGCACGACGATCACGTTGCGCAGGCTGTGCCCCAGAGCGGCGGTCACCGCCACCGCAACGACGACGAACGGCACCGCAAGCTGAACGTCAGTCAGGTAGGTGACGATCCGGTCGAGCCAGCCGCCGGTTGATCCGGCTACCGCGCCGAGGACCGTCCCGATCGTCCCCGCCAGGATGGTTGCCGAGACGCCGATCAAGAGGGACACTCGCGCCCCGGCGATGATCCTGGCGAGGAGGTCCTGGCCGAGGGCATTGGTGCCCAGCGTGTGCTCCCAGGAACCGCCCGCCCAGACCGGCGGCGCCAGCCGCCCGGAGAGGTTCTGCTTGTCGGGATCGAGTCCGCTCAGATCCAGGATCCATGGGCCCAGAACCGCCAACGTCGCGATGATGACGACGGTCGAGAGGCCGATGACGCCGCCTGGCGTCAGACGCCGACCCCGAGACCGGACTGACGGAACGAGCGTGGGCCGTTTGGTGCTTCGCTCGGAGGCGGCAGCCGGAAGAGCGGCGCCGGCCACGAGCGTTTGTTCGCTCGCCATGGCGCGCCCCTATCCTCGCCCCGAGGAGCCGGCGGGCCCGGTCTCGAAGCGAATTCGGGGATCGAACCATCGGGCCAGCAGGTCGATCACCAGGTTCACGCCGACGATCAATCCGGCCAGGACAACGACGAAGGCCTGCACCAGGGGAATGTCGCGGTCGTTCGCCGCCTCGATGGCGAGGCGGCCCACGCCCGGGTAGGCAAAGACGGCTTCAACCACGACCGCGCCACCGAGGAGAAAGCCTGCCTGCAGCCCGACGAATGCGAGCGTTGGGAGGGCAGCGTTCTTGAACGCGTGCCGGCGAACCACCGCGCCGCGAGAGAGCCCTTTCCCCTCCGCCGTGCGGATGTAGTCCCGGTGCAGCGTCTCGATCAGGGAAGCGCGAAGCAACCTGGCAATGGTCGCAGCCGGGTAAGCGGCCAATGTGACAGCGGGGAGGATCAGCGAATTGATCCCGTCGCCTCCGGACGATGGCAACCAGCGCAGATGCACGGCAAACGCGACAATCAGGAGCGTGCCAAGCCAGAACCCCGGGATCGATTGTCCGAGCAGGGCAAACCCGGTCGCGAACAGATCGACCAATCCGCCCGGACGCGCTCCGGCCGCCATTCCTAGGGGAACGCCGACCGCGATCGCCAGCGCAAGCGCCATCCCCGCCAGCGACAGCGTAGCCGGAAGCCGATCAAGTACGGCGCTGAGCGCCGGGCGACGCTCCGCCCAGGACTCGCCGAAGTCGCCGGTCACGGCGCGGCCGATGAAGCGCAGGTACTGCTCGGCGACCGAGGCATCGAGGCCGTAATGACGCCGCAGGATCTCCTGCTGCTCCGGCGAACTTCCCGGGGGTACGAGCCCGGAGAGGGGGTCGCCGGAGAGGTGCATGAGCCCGAACACGAGGCTTGCGACGCCGAGCATGACCGCGAGGGCGTGGACGAGACGAAGTGCCAGGAACCGGAGCATTGGACGAGTAACGCTCCTTTCGAAAACATGAGCCCCGGACCGGGTGCTCGCGGCAAGGCTTACGCTGGACTGCACCGCATCGCGATGCGCCAAACCGTTCGTTTCGCTTCGTTCGGGCGTCTGTCGGTGACGCTGGACGGCGGCGGGAGCGTCCCCGCCCGTCCCGAACGCCCCGTCTGCTCGACGGGACAACAAAAAACCCGAGAGCGATGCGCTCCGGGCTCGAGGATCGTGTTAGGGCAAAGGCAATGCACGGCAGCCGCCGGAACCTGGATAGGCCCCTGGCAATCCGCGCGCCTTCTCCCATCCGGACTTTACCGTCGGCACCGGAATTTCACCGGTTCGTGCTCACCTGAACCCAGGTGCGCTCGCGGGCTGTAACCGCCGGTCGGGAATTGGCGGGCCTCATTCGCCCGCCTCACCCAACCCCGAAGGCTTCGCTTCCCATATGCTAGCAGGTATCATGTCGTCTGTCACGCCATCCGCGCTTCGTCGGTTAAGCGCGGATCTGCTGACCACGCTGGAACTCATCGTTCTGGAGTCATCCACTATGGCCCTAACCGCACGGTCAATCGACATTTCCGCCGAAAGCGAGACCGCCGACCGTCTCCGTGAAGCGGACAAGGCGCCGATTGTGTTCGTCGTCGGTGAAGCCCGCTATCGCGTCGTCCGCGAGCAAGTGAACCCCGCCGTGGACGACATCTGGTCTGGGTACGACCCACAGAAGGCCATCGACGGCATGCGAGCCGCCGCGGGAAGTTGGAAGGATATCGACGCAGAGGCGCTGAAGGCAGATATTCGCCGGTGGCGGGAAGAGGGTAGCCGCGAGCCGAGTGCGCAGTGAGCGTACTGGTCGACACCGACATGATCATCGACGCCCTCAATGGAATTGATCGAGTCCTAAATGAGCTGGATCGATTGGCGACCCAGGGTGTCGCCATTAGTGTTGTCACTCTCGCCGAAGTACTCGACGGCTCCCACCGTTCACCAGATCCGGCCGGGGCCGCCGCAAACGCCCGGGAATTTCTCCGTGGATACGGAATATTGCCGGTTACCGATCAGGTCGCGGAGGTATTTGCCGAGAGACGAGCAGGCCTCCGGCGCGCCGGAAATTTGATCCCCGACCTCGATCTACTCATCGCCTCGACCGCGATCGTCCACGACCTGACGTTGTTTACCCGGAACCAGCGGCATTTTGCGCGGGTTCCGGGATTGCGGCTCTACGATGATGGCCAGCGCAGTTTCGGGACGACCCCGGTCTCGTAGGCCTTGATGAAGGCCCCCTGGTTGCGGCCGACGTTGTGGACGTACACCTCGCCGAAGCCAAGGTCGATAAAGTGCTGGATGTAGGCGGCGTGCTCGTCGAGGTCCGGCGTGATGAGGACCCGGTTCTTGTAGTTCTCCGGGCGGACGAGCTTCGCCATCGCCTCGAAGTCTTCAGGGTTACGGATGTCTCCCTTGGGGAAATTCATGCCCCCGTTGGGCCATTCCTTGACGGCGGCGTCGGTGGCGGCTTCGACCGTCTCGTCGTAAGAGACCTTCACCTGGAGCATCCGCGGCATGATGGCGGGGTCTTTGCCGCCCGCCTTCGCGCCCTGCTCGAACCGTTCGACCAGCATCTTGAGCTTCTCGTCGGCAGCGCCAACGGTAATGATGCCGTCGGTGTACCGGCCGGTGTTCTGGGCGCCGATCGGGCCCGATGTGGCGATGTAGATCGGAGGAGGCGAGTCGGGAAGGGTGTAGAGCCGGGCGCTCTCGACCCGAAAATGCGTGCCCTGGTGCTTGATCACCTTGCCGGTGAAGAGCTTGTTGATGATCTCGACCGACTCCCACAGGCGCGCAAGTCGGGTCGGCGCCTCCGGCCAGTACTCGCCGGTGATGTGCTCGTTGAGCGCCTCGCCTGCCCCCAGACCGAGGTAGAACCGTCCCGGGAACATGGCCTCGAGCGTCGCGGCAGCCTGGGCGATCACGGCTGGGTGGTATCGGTAACCGGGCGGGGTGACTCCGGTGCCAAACCGGAGCTTGGTGGCATAGCCGAGGGCGCCCATCCACGACCAGACGAAGGCGGAATGACCCTGACTCGGCACCCAGGGGTGAAAGTGATCGGACGCCATCACGGCAGTGAAGCCGGCCGCCTCCGCCTGCTGGCTGTAGGTCAGGAGATCGGTCGGGTGAAACTGCTCGAACGATGCCGCGTACCCCAGTCCCATGATGCGTCCTTTCTATCGTGAGTCGTAAGGACTGTCATCCTGAGCGGAGCGAAGGATCTTGGCGCTTTAGCGCCTTCGTGCTCGTTCGCAAACGCGGAGCCTCGGGGTCGGCGGCAAAGGCCGTAAACGGCCAAGATCCTTCGCACGCTCAGGATGACGAGCCTTTCTCACGTCTATCGGAAGAGATCCCGCGTCGGATCGAGGATCAGGTCGCGCCCAGTCCCCGGTTCAGCGCCAACCGGACTGACGTATCCGCGAATCAGCACGACCGGTCGGGCATCGAGCTTGTTCATCACCAGCTCCGCCGCTGCCGCCAGTTCGTCCGCGACGGCCAACACCGAGACGTGCAACTCGTAGCCCGCCGCGTCGGTGTAGCCGCGGTAGTCGGCCAGCGGAGCCAGCCCGGCAACCCCGACCGCGACGTTGACGATCCCGACTCGCCATGGCCGGCCAAACGAATCCGAAACGATGATCCCGGGCGCCACTCCAAACCGAGCCTCAAGACGCGATCGCAGCGCCGCCGCCGAGGCATCCGGATCGACCGGTAGCAGGCAGACCGTGTCGGCGGCGACGTTGGAGGCATCGACGCCGGCGTTCGCGCAGATCAGGCCGTGGGCCGTTTCGGCAATGATCACGCCCCGGTCCATGCGCACGATCCGGCTGCTCTCGCGCAGCACGACCTCGACCTGACGGGCGTCTTTGCCGAATCGCTCGGCGATCGAGATTGCGAGCGCAGACGGGGACACGGTGCGCAGATCGACGAGCCGACCCTCCGCTTTGGAGACGATCTTGTGCGTGACGACGAGGATGTCATCGGCGGAAAGGCCGTGCCCCGAGCGCTCGATGGCGTCGCCGATCATCCCGGCGAGATCGTCCCCAGGGACGACTTCGGGGATATCGTCGAGCCCAATCAGGCGGATTTCGGCCGTCGCTGCGGGAGCGCTCATGACCCGGCCTCCAGGTCATGACGGTCGGCGGAATCATTCCCGCTCACGCGCGCAACATGACGAGTACCGATCATGTCCTCCTCGGTCTGTCCAAATGCTTCGCCGAAGATCGCCGCAAGATCATCGGGCGTGTCGAGATCGAGGGCGGTTCCCGGCGTCAGCGAAACCGCAACGTCCAGGCCAAGGCGGTGAGCCTCATCGACGTGAAGCGCGTACGACCCGATACCAAACCCGAATCGAAACGGCTCGTGATCTCGATCGATGGCCCCAAAGCGGAGAAGCAGCGCGTTCGTGCCGGCGCCGTGCCGGTCCGGAGCGATGACCACCGGGGCATCGCGCCGCACCAGATGCCGCACGTCGTCGGCATCGAGGAGCGGCAGATCGGCGAACAGGACCAGAAACGCCCCAGCCCGGTGAGCCACCGCCCATGCCCGACCCTGCTCGATTGCTCCATTTAGGCCCGATGCGCCGAGGTCCTGCTCCATTGCCACAACCCGCCCGTCCAATTCGGATGCCAGGTGGAGCACGGCGGGATCGGGACTAATCACGAGCACGGTTTCCACCACGCCAGACTCGGCCGCCGCCTGCACAACGCGAGTGAGCATGCTCCGGGTCAACGAAGCCCGAGCTTCGGGCGTCAGCGCGCCGGCAAGGCGGGTCTTGCCGCCGGTGATCGACCGGACTGGAACGAGAACGACCGTGCCGCCGCTCATTGGGCTGCCTCGGCGCCGACCGCGAGCCGGGGCGTTAGCCCCTGGGCAAACCTGAGCGTTTCAGCCGCCAGACGCTCCCGATCCTCAGGGCCACCCATGATCGTGCCGGTCACCAGGACCTCGATACCCAGATCCTGAATTCTGGGAGCAAGGTCTCGATCGACGTCGTCGATCACCAGGCCGTCGATGAGCCCGGCGTAGATCCGGGCCACACCGACCGCGGAGACTTCATGGCCCAGCGTCGCGAGCATCCGATCCGCCGGACCCTTGAGCGCCTTGCCGCCAACGAGCGGGCTAACAGCAACGATTGGGGCGGCGCTGTGTTCGAGCGCATCCCGGAGCCCGGCGACCGCCAGGAGCGGGCCAATGCTGACGATCGGGTTGGACGGGCAGAAAACGATCACGCCGGCCGAGGACAACGCGTCGACGACGCCCCGCGGAAGCCTGGCAGTGTCGATCCCGGTGAAGACCACGCCGGTGACATCGTCCGCGTGCTGCCTCCCGACGAAGTAGTCCTGAAACTCGAGCAACCCGGCCGGAGTCTCGACCAGGGTCGCAACCGGGTCATCGGTCATGGGCAGGATGCGGCTCGGAATCTCGAGGGCCGTCGCAAGTTCGGTCATGACCTCCGTCAGCGTGGCCCCGGTGCGTAGCCGTTCCGTGCGGAGAATGTGGGTAGCAAAGTCCCGGTCCCCGAGCTTGAACCAGGGGTCGCGTCCATAGGCCGCGATGGCGTCGAGCGTGTGGAAGGTATCCCCTTCGATGCCCCAGCCGGTGACGGGGTTCGCGAGCCCACCCAGGGTATAGAGGACCGTGTCGAGATCCGGACTAATCCGAAGCCCGTAGTGCTCGAAGTCGTCAGCGGTGTTGACGACAACCGTCAGGTCGCCGGGCGCAACCGCCCGCTGCAATCCCTGTGCAAACTTCGCCCCACCGACTCCGCCGGCTAGGGCAGTGACGAGCGAAGAGCCGGAAGTGCCCGGGTTAGTCGTCAAAGCCGTGCTCGTCGACGTTGGTGATCGGCAGGTGGATCGAAATCCGCTCTTGCTTCCCGAAAACGTCGCGACCCATCTCTTCACCGTGCTCTTTGCTGTGATAACGGATCGCCATCTCCAGGATGTCTGCCTGAGCCTGCGGCTGCTCCTCTACCAGGGTGATCTCACCGAGCAGCGCGACGTATCGAAACCCATCCTCGATGCAGATCGATACGCGCGGGTCGCGGAGCATATTGCGGTCCTTCTTGCGGCCGCGGCGGGTGTTCATCACGATGTGATCGTCGCGCACGAGGTACCACATCACCGTCTGCTGCACCGAACCGTCGGGGTTGATCGTCGCCAAGGTGGCGAATCGGGGCTCTTCCAGAAATGCCCGCGCTTTGTCACTGAGCGTCACGCCCACTCCTTCTCCCTGTCTATCGGTTTGATCTTAATGCCCTGGCTGAGTAGACGCCGGGCATCGGTGATAGATCGTCCGGACCGCGCGGCATCATCGCCGACGTCCGACAATCGCACCACACGTCGCGATGTTAGCGGCCCGCCACTGGAATGCCGCCTGCCAGTTCGACCAAGTCGGCAAGAACTTCGCCCAATGCGGGCAGCGACGGATCGGCGAAGCTGATCAAATTGTGTTCGATCCCGAGTTCTCCGAGTTGAGCAAGATACTCGGCGGCCTGTACCCGATCGTATGACACCGATCCATCCGTGACTGTAACACCGGGGATAGCGCCGAGGGTCGTCTTCTCGATGGCGTCGTATGGTCTTCCTTCGGACTCGCAGTGGCCGCGGAGTACGTCGAGTTTGGCGCGAACCGCGTCGAGATCGCGACTAAAGAGATTGCACGCATCGCCGTATCGGGCCACAAATCGCAGCGTCTTCTGCTCCCCGCCACCCCCGATCAGGATCGGCGGGTGCGGCTTGCTCAGCGGCATCGGCTGGCAAAGCGTTTCGGCAAGTTGATAGTGCTGGCCCTCAAACGGCTTCACCTCGCCCGACCACATCTGCTTGGCAATCTGGAGCGTCTCTTCCAGGCGCTCGAACCGCTCTTTCACGGGCGGGAACGGAACGCCCAGACCCAGGTGCTCCCGCTCGAACCAGCCGGCTCCGATCCCGAAATAGGCCCGGCCGCCGGAGAGGACATCGAGCGTCGTCGCGGTCTTCACCAGCACGCCGGGGTTGCGATAGGTCACGCCGGTGACCATCGTGCCGAGCTTAATCCGCTCCGTCTGGCCGGCGATGAACGTCAGGGTGGAATAGCCCTCCAGCAAAGGCTGTTCGGCAGCCCCGTTCGGTGGGATCTGGAAGAAGTGGTCCATGACCCACAACGACGCCAGACCAGCTTCTTCCGCCTGGCGAGCTGCCTTCGCGACCGTGGACGCGATGGCGGCGTCGCCACCGGCATAGAGGAACCTGTTGAGCTGCAACCCGATCTTGATCCCAGCCAATTGTCATCTCCCCGCCCAGTTGCTGGGCCCTGGTGGCTCGCCTGGACGTATAGAGTGGCCGGTCCAGCCCAAAGCTTTACAAATGATACCAGCCCACAGCCAGGCCTGCCCCTTGAGTCTGGAAAATCCAGCAAAGGGAAGAATCAGGTTTCTGAATACTCGTAGACGTAATGCGGCATCGACGTATTTAGAGCCAGAGGCAACCCAGCAGGCCTGACCGTCCAAATAGAGGCGTGGCGGCGTAGCGAATGCTCACGCCTCTACGTGGAGTAGGTAATTCTTGCGTGCAGAAATCCATGATCTTACTGATGTGGCCTCCTCGGTCTCCCGGCAGCATAGATACATAGCCGGACTGAACCGGCAGTCGAGCGAGCAAGGCACCCTGGAGACCACCGACATGGACGCAGTTGTACTTCTCTCAGTTCTGAGCACCATCAATCCCGGCAACGCGTTCGATCAGCTCGTCCAGAGTGATCTGCCCGGCAGCCTGGTCGTGACCGCATTCTTGCTCCTTGTCATCGCAGGGTGGTCAATTCAGGGTGGACTGGCGCAACGCCGGGACCGATAAGCGTCTGCGTACGAGTCTGCCGCTCTTGCGTCGTCGAACATCAACCCAAACGTCGCATGCTCAACCACCCTCGATTTGACGGTCTCGTCACCTGTCGCCATCATGACGTCGGGACAAACTCGATTCCCGTTGATTCCCCGACGGCGAACCAGGACGAAGGACCCGGCCGATGGCGAGCTTGCCGACTGCATTCGACAGCCAACCAGCAGGCATCGCCACGCTACCGGCGCCACCGACTCCGCTCATGGGCCGGGATGCCGAGCTTGGCCAGCTCTACCAGCTGCTCGACACGGGCGAAACCCGGCTGATCACCCTCACCGGCCCGGGAGGCGTGGGCAAGACCAGGCTGGCAATTGCCGCCGCGCTACACGTCGACAGCCGAACGACCGGGCCGGGCCAGCTCCGAACCATGTTCATCCCCCTGGCGGTGATCGCCGATCCCGATCAGGTCCTGCCGGCAATCGCCAGGGCAATGGATGTCCGGGACACGCCCGGGGCGCCCGGGAACGCCGCCCAGCGGCTTGCCGCCAAACTTGGCGGCATCCCCACGCTGATTGTGCTCGACAACATGGAGCAGGTCGTTGCCGCCGGGGCCGACGTCGCCAACCTGCTGAGCGCCTGCCCGAGTCTGACCGTGATCGTCACCAGCCGCTTGCCGCTCCATATCCGGGGCGAACGGGAGTTCCCGGTCGAGCCGCTGCGACTCCCCTCGGCGGCAACGCAATCACTCGACAGCATCTCCCAGAGCCATGCGGTGCGGCTGTTTGTCGAGACCGCCCAGCGGGTTCGCCCCGAGTTCGCCCTGACCGAAGCGAATGCCGCTACGGTCGCCGAGGTTTGTCAGCGATTGGACGGTCTACCGCTCGCGATCGAGCTGGCCGCGGCCAGAATGAAGGTCCTCTCCGTTTCCGCCTTGCTCGCCCGGTTGGCCAACCGGTTGAGCGTCCTCACCGGTGGACCGCGGGATCTCCCGGACCGCCAACAGACGCTCCGCGACACCATTGCCTGGAGCTATCAGCTCCTCACTCCCGAAGAACAAGGGCTTTTCGCCCGGATGTCCGTCTTTGCGGGCGGGGCCTCCATCGGCGCGGCCGAATCCGTCGCGGCCGGCGAATCGGGCGACGTGTTGGGCCTTCTGACCTCGCTCATCGACCATAGCCTGTTGCGCCAGGATGCCCAGGACGACGAGCCGCGCCTCGTCATGCTGGAAACGATCCGGGAATTCGCCCGGGAACGGTTGGCGGAATCCGGTGATGAAGGGGCGACCCGCGACCGCCACGCCGCCTGGTGCCTCGCCCTCGCCAGCGCGGCCGGACTGCGCCTCTACGGCCCGGAGCAGTATGCCTGGTTGGAGCGGTTGGATCTGGAATGGGACAACCTGCGCGCGGCGCTCGATTGGCTGGAGACAAGCGGCGAACCCGGTGACGCCTTGCAGCTTACGACGGTGCTCTGGCGTTACTGGGAGATTCGGGGCCGGCTTCGCGAAGCGCAGGCCCGCCTGGAGGCAGCCCTCGCCCGGGCGATCGACGAGCCGATGGCCGCCCGGGCCAAGGCGCTCAACAACCTCGGGAACGTCTACCTCGACATGGGCGAACCAGGCGCGGCGGCCATCCGGTACGAAGCCAGCCTCGAGATGCGCCGCACGCTGGATGACCAGGAAGGCATGGCAGACACGCTCAACAACCTCGGGCTGGTTTCTCTGGGCCAGTCAGACATCGCCGCCGCTCGGGCCCGGCACGAGGAGAGCCTGTCCATCCGGCGAGCACTTGGCGACCCTTGGGGAATCGCCCTCTCACTAAGCAACCTGGGGGATGTCGCTAACGCCGACCACGACTACGACACGGCCCAGAGCCTGCATCAGGAGGCGCTCGACATCCGGCGCCAGTTGGGCGAGCCTCGGGCGATTGGCTATTCCCTCAACAATCTCGGGGAAACCGCCCTGGGCAAAGGGGACCTTTCTCGGGCTGGTGAACTCTTCCGCGCGGCTCAGGAGCATCTACATCGCGTCGGCGATCGCAGCGGCGAATCCCTTGTCCTTCATAATCTGGGCTTGACCGCCCTCCGGCAACGGGACTTGCCCAAGGGCGTGATCGCTCTCGCGTCAGCCTATAGGTTGCGGGTTGAGATCCAGGAACGACAGGGCATTATCGACACGGTGATGACGCTGTCCCAACTTGCCGAAAGCGCAGGCGAGCACGACCTCGCGGCCAGGTTCCAATCCACGGTAAGATCGGACGATCGGCCGCCGGATCCGCGTCCGGCCAACCCGGACGAACTCATCGACCAACTGATCAGGCTCCTGACCTCGGACCGCCCGGTGGCCCTGGCGGACCCAGGACTGGCCGTCGTTCCCGACCCAATGAAGGAGTTAACCCCGCGCGAGCGCGAGGTAATCCGTCTGGTCTCCGAGGGCCGGTCCGACCGCGAGATCGGCGAAGAGCTGTTTATCACCACGCGGACCGCATCAACCCATGTCACAAACATTCTGGGGAAGCTGGCTCTGCCATCTCGCACCGCCGCCGCCGCCTGGGTGCTGCGCAACGACAAGCGCTAATCCCTGCAAGAACCCGGCCTGCCCGAATCTGGTGGGCATGCCGCCGGATGCGTGGTACTTTCATCCGTCGGTCACGGCACGGCATCGGTGACCATCGCCTTCTTGCCGCGTCCGCATCTCCCCGTGTGCCGCGCACGATCCGAATCAACGATCAGAGGAGTGCCGCGTGTCGTTTGGTCGTCGCAAGCCGGGGTCAGAAATCCGAACCGCGCCGCGCGTTGCCTCCGTCATCGCCGTCGTCGGGCTGCTGGTGGTGTTGGCCACGCCCGTCAGGGGAGCAATCCTCCAGGCGATTCAGGGCGCCGCGGACGGGCCTTCGCCCGCAACCGGGCACGCCGAAGTCATCGCCCACGGCGTCGCCGCGATGCCGTCCGAGAACATCGCCTGGCGGGTTATTCGCGACATCGCCGAGCCGCTGAGCGATGCCGAGCCACGGGAGCGTGCCGTCGGCTTCACCCTGGCCGACGACGGCGCGATCCTCGTCAATGACGTCAGCGCCGGCACCCAGTCGCGCCTCGCCGCCGGGGAAGCGGCCTTTGTTGCGGAAGGCGCCCAGCAGCAGCGGGCGAGCCTCGGGGCCGAAGCCGTCCCCTACATCCGGATTGCGCTCGTGCCGGAAGCGCAGGCGGAGGAGACGGACGACGACACATTGATCTTCGGCAGCGATTCCTTCGCGGCGCCAGACACCGAGCTCGGCCACGACATCGACCTGGTCCGCGACGTCCTGGAACCGGGCGAATCAACCACGGTCGCGGCGGGCGAGACGCCCGCCCTCGTTCTCGCGACATCAGGCGCCATCACGGTTTCCACCGCAGCGAACGACGATGCGCAACTCGACGAAGGATCGGCACTGGCTGCCTCCGGAAACGTCACGATCGAGAACACCGGCACGGGAGGGGCCACGTTCGTCGCGGCGGTGATCGGGCCCGCAGTCCCTCCGCTCGAAGGCGGTGTGGGAGAACTGACCCTGGCGGTCAGGGCCTGCCCCGAAGACGTCTCCGCGGACGACCTTGGGACGGCAATCGAAGCCGATGATGCGAGCGTCCTGAGCGCATGCGAAGCAGTCGCCGGCGGATTCGAGGCGACGATCACCGGCCCAGACGACGACGAGTTGGCGCTCGAAGACGCCGAATCGTCGGAAGAGGGCGTCTATCAGTGGGTCGACCTCGAACTCGGCGACTACCAATTGAACGAGCCAACCGAGTTGCCCGCCTTCTACAGCGAAGGCATTGCCTTCTTCGATGGCACTGAGGTGGATGGCGGAGCCATAACGCTCACCGCGGAGGAGCCGGACGCCCGGGTCGATCTCTACCTCCTGCGCACCGGCGCTGGCGTAGTAACGATCCAAGGACGCGTCTGCCCAGAGGGCATGACCGCCGACACGCTCGAACCCGATCTCTGCGGGCCATTTGACGGCGGGTTCGCGGTGCGGCTTTTGGGGGGTGACAACGGTACCGACGTCAAGTCGACCGCGGACGCGGAATACGACGGCCGGTCATATCGGTGGGACGACGTCGCGGTCGCGCCCGGCGGAGCGTACTCTCCGGAAGACTTCTACACCTACGTCGTGATCGTGGACGAGCTGCCGGAGGGCTTCGACGACGCCACCCTCGATGGCCCCGACCCGGACGGAAACCCGGGCGACGCGACCTTCCACCTCCGCCTCACGGCGGACGCGCCCAGGGCGGACCTCACGCTCTACCTCTTCCAGTCGACCGGCGATGAAGGCACCGACGGTGGCGACACCAGCGAGGCCGGTTCGGTTTCGATTGTCGGGCGGCCCTGCCCGGCGGCGGACAGCCCGGCCGAGCTCTGTATTGCCTCGTCGGTCGCCATCGCGGGGGCAACCCTTCAGGCCGATGACACCGGCGAGGCCAGGAGCCTGGGCGATGCCGCCCAGGATGGCAACACCTACGTTTGGTCGGATCTGCCCCAGGACACCTACTACATCACCTCAGGATCGCTGGTCCCGCCGGATGGCTATGAGATTCTCCGGATCGAAGGAGGCGCGGGATCAGTGGAAGCGGGATATGCGGTCAGCATCAACCCAACACGGCCCAACGTGCTCGTCGAGGTCTACCTCGTGCCAGTCGGTGGCGGATCGGCGCCGCCCGATTCGGATCCGGGTCCCGACCCGAACGCCGATGGCGATGGCGACGGTCTGAATGACTCCCAGGAAGAGACCAACGGGACCGATCCAGCCAATCCCGACACCGATGGTGACGGCGTCAACGACGGCGCCGAAGTCCAGCTCGGCTCCGACCCCCTGACGGCGGAAACGCCCGGCGACGGAACTCCTGGAGCGGCGTAGATCGTCGCCGCTCCACGCGGTGCGATCCCTAAGGGTTCGCTAGCGCCGCCTCTTCTTGCAGACGGCGAGCCGATTTCTGGTTGGCGGGATCGAGGCGGCGGGTAACGAAGTAGGTCAGCGCCGCGAACCCGGCCGCCACCAGGAACGGAATCTGGTAGCCAACAAAGTTGAGGACAAACCCGGTGGCGATCGGCACCGCGACCGCGGCGGCGTGCTGCATGGTCAAACCCATCGCCAGCGACGGGGCAATATCGGCCGCCGGGGCGATTTTGCGCAGGTAGGTCGTTGCGCCCATCGCCGAGAACGGGAAGATGAACGAGTAGATCACGTAACATCCGAGGGCGACGCCCACGTTGTCGATGAGGGCGTACCCGAGCAGGGCCACGATGTAGGCTACGTTCACAATCGCTAGCATCTGGCGCTCGCCGTGGCGGTCGAGCTGCCGCCCGATCCAGGCTCCGGCAAACATGCTCAGGGCAGAGACCGCGATCAGGACCGTCGAGATCGCCGGCACGTCCAGTCCGAAGTGATCCACCAATACCCATAGTCCGAACGAGAAAAAGATCTGCTGGCGACCGCCGTCGAGCAAACTCAGCAAATAGTAGAGCTTGTAATCCCGGCGCAAAACGATCGGTTCGCGTCGGGCAGCTCGGGCCTGGACCTCTCCGTTGTGAAAGTTCGGAAAGCCAAAGATGGCGATCGCGGCGACCAGGGCCATGGCGCCACAGATCACGAACATCTGGCGGTAGCCGACCCAGTCGTAATGGAACGTAATCAGAACGAACGCCATCGCGACCAGCGCGCCTCCCTGGCCGACGGCGGCGATTCGCCCCAGCAGGTGACCGGAGCGCCCCTCTGTCGTCAGGCTCATCGTCAACGCGGGCTGGGTCTGCAGCCAGGTGTGATAGCCCATCGAGCTGATCACAACCCAGGGCGCGACCGTCCAAAAGCTGTTCGACACGCCAAAGAACGCGTAGCCGATTGCGAGGAGGACCAGCGCTCCGGCCGTCAGTTTCGGCAGGGGCAATCGGTAGAACAGCGCAGTCAGGAAGATCAGGAGGAAGCCGGGAATCTCGCGGATGGCGGTGATGTAGCCGAACTGCGGACCCTCGAGTCCAAGCTCAGTTTCGAAGTAGTTGGAGACGATGTTCTGCTGGGCTGCCATTGCGAACCCCGTCGCGGCGGCCGCGATCGTGACCAGCGCAAATCCGCGTCCGAGCGGCGTCTCCAGCGCACCGCGAGCAGAACCAACCGCCAGCCGCGCGCGCTGCGCCTGGGCGTTACCGACCACGTCCCCTCCTTGCCCCATCCGACCGTTGATGACCCACGAGATTTCCGGCGTATAACACTATCGCGAGCCGCGCCGCAGTATATCCCGCGTCCGGCGTCCTGGGATCGCACACGTCCCCACATGACCGAACCACACACTGGATCGACCGTCACCTATTATCTTCCGGATGACGCCACCCGCGATCGAGTTTCAGTCAGTGACGAAGCGATACCTCGGCGTTCGCGGGACGGACGTCCTCGCCGTCCTTGATATCGATCTCTGGGTTGAACCCGGCAAGGTCGCGGTCCTGATCGGCCCCAGCGGTTGTGGGAAGAGCACGCTGCTGCGCCTGGTGGCGGGCCTGGAACTGCCGACATCCGGCCAGGTTCGTGTCGGCGGCTCGCCGGTGACCGGGACGCGACCCGAAATCGGTCTGGTCTTTCAACGACCGGTCCTGTTGCCGTGGCGGACGGCGCGGGCAAACGTCGCCCTCCCGGCAGCCATCAAGCGATCACCCTCGGCCGAATCCGCCCAACAGGCCGATATCCTGCTCACTCGGGTCGGCCTGGCCGGGTTTGGCGACGCCTACCCGGCCGAGCTGTCCGGCGGAATGCAGGCCAGGGTTGCGCTTGCCCGCGGCCTGAGCCAGGACCCCAGCATCCTCCTGATGGACGAGCCGTTCGCATCGCTGGACGCGCTGACCCGGGCAGAGATTGCCGCCCTATTCCTCGACTTATGGGAAGAGCGCCGCCGCACGATGCTCTTCGTGACCCACTCGATCGAGGAAGCAATCACGTTGGGAGACACGATTCATGTTATGTCGCCCCGGCCAGGGCAAATCGTTCGCTCGATCGCGGTCGACATCCCACGGCCACGCCGTCAGGACACCCCGGCATCTTCAACCGGCGCCGACATCGCCGCCGAGATCCGAGCAATCCTTTCTAATCCAGACCAGTAGTCCCCCTTTAGCCACACAGCAACCTTCGACATTCCGGGCGTGTATCGGTACGGCTGTGACCTCCACCTGGAGATGTACGGCACGGTCGTCGTCAGATAGCGTCGACGAACAGCAAGTGGCGGGGCCGGGGATCTGATTCCCGGTCCCGACTCTCGTTCGGTGCTATCAGGTCTGTCAGCTAGGCCTGGTCGAGGTAGGCCAGCAGGGTGCGCACGCCGGTGCCAGACGCACCCTTGGGCGTGTAGGCGGTCGAACGCTCAGCGCGGGCAGAGCCGGCGATGTCCATGTGGGCCCAGGGCAATCCCTCGCGGAAGCGCTCCAGGAAGAGCGCCGCGGTGATCGCCCCTCCGCCCCGGCCGCCGGTGTTCTTGATGTCGCCAACCTCGCCCCGGATCTTCTCGTTCAGGGCGGCGGTCAGCGGCATGCGCCAGGTGTGCTCGCCGGCGACATCCGACGCGTTCAGGATCGTATCGGCGAGGTCGTCGTCGTTGGCGAAGAGCGCTGTGGTCGCGTCCCCGAGGGCGACGACGGCGGCACCGGTCAGGGTGGCAAGGTCGATGAGTTCGGTCGCCCCCTGGCGGGCCGTGTAGACCAGGCCATCGGCGAGGACGAGGCGGCCTTCGGCGTCGGTCGAGAGCACCTCGATCGTCACGCCATTGAGCGCGGTCAGGATGTCGCCGGGGCGGAACGCCTCTCCGGAGATCATGTTCTCCGCCGCGCAGATCACCCCGTGGACCGTCTCGCGTGCACCGAGCGCCTTGAGTGCGGACATCGCCCCCAGGACCGCCGCGCCACCGGCCATGTCGGTCTTCATCTGGAGCATGCCTTCGTAGGTCTTGATCGAGTACCCGCCGGTATCGAAGGTGATGCACTTTCCGACAAGGCCGAACCTGGCGGTCGCTGGCGGTGCCGCCCTCCGGCCGGTAGACGAGATGGATCAGGCGAGGACCGATGGCGCTGCCCTTGCCGACGGCCGTGATCGCCCCGGCGCCCATCGTCGCCAGCTCGTCTGGCCCGAGCACGGTGATCTCCAGACCGTGCGCGGCGGCGACCGCCTGGGCCCGGTTCGCCATCTCTTCCGGGTTCAATACGCTGGCAGGTTCCGACACCAGGTCGCGCGCCAGGGAGACGGCATCGGCGATTGCCCCGCCGCGGGCCACGGCGGCGGCATCGCCGCCATCACCAACGAAGGTGAGCGATTCGATCGCGGTGGAATCAGAGGACTCCCGCCCGGTCCCGTAGTACTTGGTGAACCGGTAGGTCGCCAGCAGAGCCCCTTCGACGGCGGCGGAGAGCGCCCCAGCGGCGTCGACTCCTTCGCCGGATGGCGGCAGCGCCGAGATCACCTTGGTCGCGCCGGAATCGCGCGCCGCCGTGGCGGCGGCGCCCCACGCCTGCCGGATCGCTTCCGGGGACAGGCCGTCACGGGCGCCAAGCCCTGCGAGAACTACTCGCCGAGCCGGCGCAGCGCCCAGAGTGGCCAGGGCAAACACCCGCCCCTGGCCGCCGGTGAACCGGGCTTCTTTGGCCAGACGAGCCAGTTCGCCGCCCAGGGTAACGTCCACCGATGAGGCCAATCCGAGGTCCGGACCCACGTCGCCGTTCGAACTGAATACCGGAAGAATCAAAGCATCGGCGGCAACGGCGGTAGGGTCACCGGCCTGAACGTCGATCTGCACGAGACGGGTACTCCTTCGTGAACGCGAAGAATCGCGCGGTCGAGTTTGACCGCGCGATTCTCGCATGCCTGCTCGGGTTGGTCGCCGGTTCTATTCGGTGACGATCAGGACAGCCTTCATCGAAGGGTGCAGCCCGCAGATGTATTCGTATCGCCCGGCGCGCGACAGCGAAATGCTGTAGACGTCGCCCTCTTGCATGATGTTCGAGTCCCAGACTTTTTGACCATCCCCGTCGAACGCCACAGCGGTGTGGTCGGTCGGGCCAACATTGACCCACGTCACCCTGGCTCCGACCGGAACTTCGACGGTCTCCGGTTCGAACGCAAAGTCGACGATGTCGATGCGGACATTCCCAAACTCATCGGGAACGCCGGCGACCTGCTCGGTCCCGTCACCGGATGCTTCCTCGGTCGCGTCCTCGGCCTCTGCGGTCGCCGTCAGAACCGAGTTGGAGATCACCGCAGATTGCGAGCAGCACACCGGCCGCGCCGAGATCGATCGCCTCATCGCCGGGCTGGATCCGGACGATCCCGCCAGTCGTCTCTCCGCCCAGTCCTGGGAAGGAGACGTAGAGGGCATCGTCCGGGCCAAAGTCGATCGATACGGGGTACTGCAGCCCGACCGCGATCTCCTCACTGGTGTCTGGTCCGGTCTGGCGCACGATCCGACCCGAATTCGGGCGGACGAACGGCGGCTCGGCCGTATTCTCGGTCGACATCTCCGCCGCGTAGAGGGTGCCATCGGCGTCGACCGCGATCGAGGTCACCATCGTCAGGCCGGTCCAGACGTCGGAGATGGCACCCTCTGAGGTCACCTGGATGACCTTGGCGGCACCATCTGTGAAGGGGGCGCTGGAGAGATAGCCCACGTATACGCCGCCGTCCGGAGCGGGCGCAAGCCCGGTCGGGACCATGTTCTCGGCAGAGAGGTCGGCGACGCGTTCGATCTCGCCAGAAGTGGAAATGGCGAGAATCTGCTCGCTGTTGCTCTCGGAGACCCAGAGGCGACCATCTTCGCCCGCGATCATGTTGTAGAAGTTGCCTTCGGGATCAAAATCGGCCTCCGGGAGGTTCTCGACCGAATTGGCGGCGAACCAGGCACTCAGGTCGACGACGAGTCCGGAGCTGCCGTCGTCCATTACTTCGTAGATTCCGTTGGCCACGCCCTGGTTCCCGTGGCCCTCGCCGCCGCCGGCCACGAGGATATAGGTCGTGTCGTCCAGTCTGGCGACATCAGCCGCGCCGATGACCCCACCGGTGGCATCGACCGCCGAAGGCAAGCCCTCGATCACTGGGGTCGCCGAGCAATCGCTCTCGATCTGGACCAGTCCCGCGGTCAAACCACCGGTCCAGGGCCCGTTTGGCGGGGGCTGGGTCTGACCTCGGGCCGGCTCATCACCCCCCGATCCCGCCAGCGCGACCAGCAACTCGTCGTCGCTGCCCCACGTAAACCCCCGCGGGTTTGCCAGGTCGGTGGCGACCACCGAGACCGCGGGGTCCTCCTCCTGGGCTGTCCCCACGAAACCCATCACCGGGAGGCTGCCTCCGAAGATGACGAGCACCATGATGGCGATCCGAATGCGCACTCTGGGCGCACGTCGTCGCATGATGTTGGCTCCCTTCGCGTTCGATGCGTCGCCCGGCGTCGCAAACCGGATTCCGGGTCGCGGTTTGGCCGTCCGCATTATCGGCACGACTATGGCCACGCATGCAACCAAAACCGGTTGGGATTCTGCCCAACCAAAGGTCCTAGGGTGCAAAAATGCTTTGACCAACCTGGAGGTGATACGGGAGTCGCCGTCGATGCGGATTGCGCGACGACACCAAAATCGCTCTCAAGGCGTATAAGAGGTATCGACGCGGTCCGGAGGGGGAAGCCGGACCAGTCCGACCCGGGCGCGCGTGTAGAATGCGACCTTGGTCGTGACGTCCCGGCTCAGCGGCCGGGATGCCGTCGCGAATCTGCATAACCATTCATCGATCGGTGACGGCGAACCGATTCGGCGAGTACCCGCGCAGCACGCCGTTGGCCTTTTCGGCGGAGGCCCGCGGAACTGTCGGGTGTCGAATCCGGCTGGATCGCCTATTCCGGGGACCGTTCAAGATCCGCGTTACGCTTGTTGTTCGCGTTCCGGCGCCTTCTGGCACCAACTGGACGCGGCGCGCGGTACCGGACACACCGATCACGCCGACCATGCCGCTGGCCCAGCCGGGCCGTGGCCGGAGGACTTCAGTCATGACCCAGTCGAGCCAATCCCCGATGCAGACAGCGCGGCCGCGCCTCGCGTCCAGAAACGGATCACCCGCCATACCGCCGCCGCGTTGTTCGCCGGGTTGGTCCTGATCGGCTCGGGCGCCGCCGGCGTCGCCGTTCGAATCTACTCGATGACGGACCCCTCGCCTGCCACGGGGAGTGCCCGCGTCATCGCTCAGGGGATCGCTCCGTTGATCGGGGAACAGGTCGTCTGGCGGGCGGTACGCTATCAGGCGCAGCCGCGATCGACTGCCCTCGCGGCCGTTTCTCCGCTGAGCTTCTTGATCGCCAGCGATGAGCCGCTGTTGCTCTCCAATGACGATCCCGCGACCGTCGAGGAAGACCTCATCGCCGAGGCCCGCCTTGCCCCGGGCGAGGCAATGATGGTTCGCTCCGGCACCCAGCAACAGCGCGCCAGCGTCACGGATGCCAGTACCGAGTACATCGCGATGGAACTCGTCGAAGTGGCCCAGGCGGACAATGTTGTGGACGGTCAAGTGCTGTTCATCAGCAATCCGTTCGTCTCCGGGGGAACGACCCCCGATCTGGAATTCGACCTCGACCTCGTCAGCGCGGTCCTGTCCGACTCGGATTCCACCGTCATTCCCGATACCGGCCAGTCGGTCGCGATCCTGGCGACGGACGGGGCGATCGACGTCATCCCGTCGGGCGGCCGTCGCCGGACCCTGCAAGTCGGCGAAGGCGACGTCTTCACCGGCGAGATCGAAATCCAACCCGCTGAAGGCGGCTCTCGCTGGCAATGCCAAGCAGTTGATCGCCTCGCAGTCCGCCCCCAACGGCGGCGCCACGTTCGTGGCCGCCGTCGTCGGTCCGGAGATTCCGCCCGCGGTGCAACCGCAGCAGCCCGTGGTCGAGGTGATCCCGCCGACCGAGACGCCGGTCATCATCCCGCCGACTGAGACGCCAATCCCGGAAATCCCGACGCCCGAGCCGACCGTCGAGCCGACTCCAACGTTGCCCCCTGAGCCGACGCTCGAGCCGACGTGGACACCCGAGCCGGTGTTGGACTCCGACCAGGATGGCCTCGCGGATCAGGACGAACCGCAGTACAACACCAGCCCGAGAATTCCCGACACGGACGGCGATCTGCTCAGTGATGGAGACGAGGTCTACGTCTACGGCACGCTGCCGTACAACCCCGACACCGACGCTGACGGCTGCTGGGACGGGTACGAAGCGACCGAAGGCTTCAACCCGTTCGTCCAGGACTGCTACATCATTGAGTAAACGCCGTTAGATCTCGGCATCGCCGGACCGGATTGTCTCGATTCCGGCGAGGATCTGAGGATCATCCTCGAAGCTGTATTCCGTCCAGTCGAGCAGCACCGGCACGTCGGGAATGTTGCCAACGCCTTCGACCAGCGCGCCGGGCAGGACAAAGACGCCCCGGACGAGGAAGAGACTCGACCCGTCGTCGTAGAACGACTGGAGCAGCACCTCGACGTCACCAGGGGATGTCACGCCGACAACCGTGGCGCGACCCTGGCTCTGCAGGACGGCCGTTCCGACCTCGGAAGCGCTGTACATCCGATCGTCGGTAAGCACGACCAACGGCACGTCATCCAGTTGCCCGGCAAACTCCTGGCGATCCACCCGGATTGGTTCGGGTAGCGTGCCGTCGCGATGGTAGATTGTGCCGACCTCACCTTCGACGAAGAGCCCGAGAAAGGTCTGGAGCAGGCCGACCGATCCGCCCGGATTGGCGCGAAGATCGAGGATCAGGCCATCGAGATCGCCTTCGTCCAGCATCTCCTCAAGGATCTCGATGACGCGCTCCTGAAGATCGGGCGTGACGAAATCGGGGACGAGCAAGTACCCGATCCCAGCATCCTGCGGCAGGCGCATGCCAGAAGGCACGATCGGCGCCTCTCCGGTGTCCCGCTCGACGTCAACCTCGCGGGGCTCCTCCCCGGGCGAGCGCACCGTCAGGGTGATCGGACCTCCTGGATCATCGGGGAGTTGATCGCGGGCGAGGAGCCGATTCACGCTTTCCACGACCTCTTGCAACGCGACGAGATCATCGAAGGGTAGGGGCTGACCGTTGACCGCTTCGATCCGATCCCGGCGCTGGAGTCCGGCCTCCTCGGCGGGGCTACCCGGAAAGACCTGGAGGATGAGATCGGCACCGGCGAGATCGACGCCGATTCCGGCGTAGTACAACTCCCCCTCGAACAATGCCGAATTGATTTCGGTGTCCTCCGGCGATAGGAAGCCGGTGTGCTGATCGCCGAGTTCGCTGACCATCGCGGCGACTGTCTGATAAAACTCTTCGTCGGAATCGGCTTCGAGCGCGATCCGCTCGTACTCCTCGCGGACGGCTCCCCAGTCAAGTTCATGGAAGTTGGGGAAGAGCTGGTTCTGCCTGCCGGTACGGTAGAAGTAATCGTTATTGATCTCGTTCCACACGGCGTCGAAGGTGGCTTGACGGTCCGGGTCGGCATCCTCGAAGACGGCGATCGGCTCGGCCCCGATCAGGGCAAGATCCTGGATCTCGTCTACCGGCAACGGTTCGGTGCAGCGATCCCCGTCTTCAAGGCAGTCGCGCTGCAACTCGGCGATCAGGACCGCCGCTTCGTGGGCCGCATTCAGGTTTGCACCCCCGGCGACTTCGACAATCACGAGGCGGCTGCCGAGCACGAACCCAAGCCGGGTACTGTCGATCGGGCCGCCGGGCAAGAACGCACGCCAGGATTCGGCAAACGCGTCAACGTCGGAAATCGCCGGCGTCGTGGCCTGCTGCCGGAACGAATCGGCCGGCGGTGGCAGGAGCGATGGCAACGTCAGATCATCGAGGGCGTAGAGCGCCTGCTCAGCCGATTCCGCACTGGCAAAAGTCGCCTGAAAGACGTTGACGAACAGCACCGCCGGAGCCGTGGGCGCGTCCCTGAAACGGAGGCCGACCGTGCGGGCGAAGACCCCCTCGACGCTTTCGCGGACATCGTCGAGTTCGTCTGGAAGGACCTCGGAGGGAGCGAGATGCCCTTCGATGACGACGGGTTCATCATCTGTTGGCAGGAGAAGAGCCGCGGGCAACGCCAGATCCCGGCCGTCGACGCTGTCGCCATCGACTACAGCGTCGATCCGATCGGCGACGACGGCAACGAGGTCGGACGCCATGTCGGGATCCGGCTCGTCGGTCCCGCCGGCGTTTTCGACCGCCGCGCCGGCCACGATCCGGCCCGATCGAACGGTCGCGTCGATACTCTGTAATCGAAATCCCCCGCCGGCGTCGAAGTCGACCGTGGTGATCTCTTCGTCATCGCCGTCGACACCGGGGACATCGCTGTCTTCGGATGCGCCCGCTGGGTAAATCCCGGTTTCGTCCTCCAGGATTCCGAACCCGCATCGCCGCTCCCTGCGCGTTCTCGTATTCCTCGGCGTAGCTGCGAACGGTGAGTTGGCTGTCAGGGAGGCTGTAGGTGGTTTCGTAGAAACCGACTAGACCAGTCTCCTCGAGCTCACGTGTCGCGGCTGGATCACCGCCGGTGACGATCTGGATGAGCTCGTCGACAGGGATGTACCTCTCGGACATGAGCCGGGCGCCGTCCGGCAGATCGGCCGCATCAACGACGATCGCCGCCAGGTCAACCCGATCTGGGTCGTTTGCGGCCGGCGTGGCTGCGTCGTCCTGCACAAGCACCGGGGGAGCAGCCCGACCTGACAGCTGGATCGATCCGAAGGCAGAGATCAGCAGCAGGACGACCACCAGGGCAGACATGGGCCGAACCTGGAGTCGCGACGTGCGGGTCATGGACGCTCCTCGGCGTAGAGTCAAGAAGAAAGGTCTTGGCGGACGCTCACGCGAGTGGTGGACGATGCTGCTCCCAGGGAGCCAGCGCTTCGAATGCGGCGGCTGCCTGGAGGACGGTGGCATCGTCACGCGGCCGGCCGACGATCTGAAGACCAACCGGCAGTCCGTCGACGAATCCGCACGGGACCGTCGCAGCCGGTTGACCGGTCAGGTTGAACGGGTAGGTGAACGGCGTCCAACTGAGATAGCTGGTCGTTCGTCCGGCAACGACCCCGGGATGGTCGTTGCCCGCAGAGAATGCCACGCAGGGCAGGGTTGGCGTCAGAAAGAGGTCAACGTCCGCCATGAATTCGTGCCAGGCGCCGTAGTACAGGTTACGGGCACGATGCGCCGCGGCGATATCGACGCCGCGAAACTGGCCGGCCCGCTCCACCTCGGCAACCAGCCCCGGATCGAGCCGGTCACGCACCTCGTCCAGGTTGTCGGCAAAGACCGCCGCCAGGGCCCCGGCCCACATGGGATCGACCACCGGCCACGGATCGGCCAGGTCAGGATGACGCTCCTCCACTGTGCAGCCAAGGTCCGTTGCGAACAGCCGGGCGGCCGCCTCGACAACGGCCAGCACGCCCGGCTCGATCGCGGCATAGCCGAGGTCGGGTGACCACGCAACGCGGAGCCCGGCGATGCCACCGTCGCAGGCGGCGAGGTATCCCCCGGGTCCCGATCGGGAAAAGCGATCGCGGGTGTCCTCACCGGCGATCACATCGAGCATGAGTGCGGCATCCCGCACGGTGCGCGTGATCGGCCCAAGATGAGAGAGATCTCCGACGGCGCTGGGCGGATACTGCGGGACCAGCCCGAACGACGGCTTGATCCCAAATACCCCGCAGAAAGCAGCGGGAATCCGGATCGATCCCGCCCCGTCACTTCCCTGGGCTAGCGGGCCGAGTCCGGCCGCCACGGCGGCTCCGGCACCGCCGCTCGAACCACCGGCGGTCAGCCCTTGCCGCCACGGGTTGTGGGTCGGGCCAAAGACCCGGTTGCCCGAGTCGCCTTTCCAGCCGAGTTCCGGCGTATTGGTCTTGCCCAGCAGCACGCCGCCGGCCTCCGCCATCCGGGAGACCACGGGGGCGTCGTAATCCGGAATCCAATCCGGGTCGAGCAACGATCCGCGGGCGGTACGCACGCCTTTGGTCGGGGTCAGGTCCTTGATCGTGTAGGGGATGCCGGCCAGTGGACCGGGGGTGCCATTGGCGGCGTAGGCCCGCTCCGCCGCGGTGGCCTGTTCCATTGCGAGCTCGGCGGAAACGGTCACGATGGCATTGAGGGGCGAATTGACGGCATCGATGCGGTCCAAGATCGCCCGGGTGACTTCGCGCGGGGAAATAGTGCGTTGTCGATAGCCCTGGAGCAGTGATGTGGCGGACATGAACGGGATGTCGTTATCCACTATCCTTCCAGCCACCGACATCTCCGACTATCAGTTGTGCTCGCGCAACTGCTGGTTGAGCACTTAGCTGCGATTGCCTTCCGCCAGAGGCAGCCAGACAGAGAAGACCGTCCGCCCTGGGCGAGACTCGACCGAGACCTTGCCGCCGTGCTCTTCGGTGACGATCCGCCAGACTGTATCAAGGCCGAGTCCGGTGCCGTAGCCCTGGGCCTTCGTGCTGAAGAAGGGCTCGAAGATGCGCTCCAGATTCTCTTCCGATATACCGCAGCCGTTGTCTTCGAAGGCAACGACCACGCCGTCGCCTTCGCGCCGAGTGCTGATCTCCACGGTGCCCCGCCCTTCGGAGGCGTCGATGGCGTTATCGATGATGTTGGTCCAAACCTGATTGAGGCTGTTGCCCAACGCCCGGATAGGCGGCAGGCTGCGGTCGTAGGAGCGCCGGACGGAGACATCCTTGAACCGGTGTCCCATGATAATGAGCGTATCCTCGATGCCCTCGTGGACATCGACAATTAGCTCGGTCGCGCGGTCCATGTGCGAGTATGACTTGACGGCGCCGACAAGCTGAGAGATCCGGGAGACACTCCGCGCGACCACGTCGGTCAAGTCCCGGGCCGCAACCGATTCGCCTAACCACCCAATTGCCGGGACCAACGCCCTTGCCGGTATCGAGGAGGCAAGCTCCGACAAGACCTGGGGGGTAATCCCAGCTTTCACCAACCTTCCCGACATCTCCCAGGCTCGATCGACGCCATGGCCCTCGAGCCATTCCTCAAG
The DNA here is from genome assembly GCA_963724285.1 of uncultured Chloroflexia bacterium. Lineage (GTDB taxonomy): Bacteria > Chloroflexota > Chloroflexia > Thermomicrobiales > UBA6265 > CAVRUD01. The sequence goes on from CAVRUD010000034.1 coordinate 92,006, forward strand.
CTCGATCTCCTGGTCGCTGAGTGCCAGAGCATCAACTTCATCGGCGGGAGCGGCGCGCACTCTTTCGAGGGTGGCCGTCAAGAGTGTCCCACCCTACGTCCGACAAATGCCCGACCAGAGAACGGGCCGACTCATCCCGCTTTTTGAGGCATTCCGCGAGTTGGTCGCTCGCCCGCTGCGCGGCCGCGGCTGGATTGTTCAACTCGTGGGAGAGTCCGGCGGAGAGCTTGCCGAGCGCGGCCATCTTCTCCAGGCTGCGGGCTATGCGGTCCCGTTCGAGCTTGGCGTTTCGTTCCTCGAGTTCCTGCGTCCGGAGTCGCTCGCGGATATCGCGGAAGAACGAATGGGTGGCGACGACCTTCCCGTCGACGATGCGGGGCGTGGCGTCCCCCTCGACCGGGACCGGTTCCCCGTCCTTCGTCTTGAAGACCGCGGAGACCTCCTCGAGCTTCTGCCCTCCCATCACAAGCACTAAGAACGCCTGACAGTGTTCCACCGATGAGTCGTGGATGATGTCCCAGATCGTCAACGCCGGAACTTCTTCTTCCGTGTACCCGAGTTTCCGTCGCCACGCCGGATTGACGAACTCAAACCGGCCATCCGCCCGGACGCTCTGAATCATGTCCGAGGCGTTCTCGATGTAGTCGCGATAACGCCGCTCGCTTTCATCGAGCCGTGCTGCGATGTCGTGCTCGGATTGTGAAGCTGCCTGGGACTGCGTCATCGTCTTCTCCAGCCCATTCGATAGCACGGTACCCGGGCTCCGATGCTATCATCGGAATCGGCATATTCAAGAATATCGACACGGGCACATCTTGTGGCGGGAGTGTAGCAAACGCGCGTCCCCGCCATCGGGCCGGCCCGTCGAAGGAACAATCATGCGGAAACCCGTGATTCTGACGGTCGACGATGATCCCGAGGTACTTCAGGCGATCTCTCAGGACCTTCGCAAGGCGTACGGCGACCGGTTCCGAATCTTGCGCGTCGATTCCGGTGACCGAGCCCTCGAAGTCCTCAAGAAGGTTAAATTGACCGACGACCCGGTCGCGCTAATGCTGGTCGACCAGCGGATGCCCGGCCTCAGCGGTGTCGACTTCCTCTGCCAGGCCCGCTCGCTCTACCCGACCGCGAAAGGCGCTCTCTTGACCGCCTATGCGGACACCGACGCGGCCGTCAAGGCAATCAACGAAGTCCACCTCGACTACTACTTGATGAAGCCCTGGGACCCGCCGGAGGACAGGCTCTATCCGATCCTCGACGACCTGCTCGATGATTGGCTGGCGGACTACCGGCCTGCCTTCGAAGGCATCAGGGTCGTTGGCCACAAGTGGTCGTCACAATCGCACGATACCCGGGATTTCCTGGCTCGCAACCAAATCCCATTTTGTTGGTTCGACGCCGCCTCCGACCCAAAGGCTCAAGAACTGCTGTCACTTGCAGCCCCGCCCGACGCCGTTCTGCCGATCGTCATCTTCCCGGATGGCACCGTCATTCAAGATCCGACCACGCAGGCACTGGCCGAGAAGCTGGGGCTGCGGCATAACGCCGAAGTCGCCATCTATGACCTGCTTGTCGTCGGCGCCGGGCCGGCCGGCCTCGCCGCAGCTGTGTACGGCGCGTCGGAGGGGCTGAGGACGGCCGTGATCGAACGCCACTCCCCGGGCGGACAGGCCGGCACAAGCTCCCGGATCGAGAACTACCTTGGATTCCCAAATGGCTTGTCCGGCGGGGATCTCGCTCGCCGGGCGCTCACCCAGGCGCAGCGGTTTGGCGCGGAGCTGCTCCTGACCCAGGATGTCGTGGGGCTGAAGGCCCTGGCAGGGTCACTCGCGGTCGTCACCAGCGACGGGACGGAAATCGGCGCGACCTCGCTGATTATTGCGACCGGTGTATCGTACCGGCGACTCGATGTCCCGGGAGTCGAGGAACTCACCGGCCGGGGCGTGTACTACGGGGCGGCCGCGGTCGATATCGCCTCGCTCGCCGGTGACGAGGTTTACCTCGTTGGCGGGGCCAACTCCGCCGGGCAAGCCGCGATCTTCTTTGCCGACCGGGCGAAGAGCGTCACCATGCTCATCCGCGGCTCGTCGCTTTCGGCCACGATGTCCCACTACCTGGTCGACCGAATCGAGCACACGCCAAACATCCGCCTGCGCTTCAACTCGGCGGTTGAGCAAGCGATCGGCACCGACCGCCTAGAAGCGATTGTTATACGGGACACGGCGAGCGGCGAGGTGGACACGGTCTCCGCCGATGGGCTCTTCGTCTTCATCGGCGCCCAGCCACGCACCGACTGGCTGGAAGGCACCGTGGCGCGCGACGCGCACGGCTTCGTCTTAACCGGTCCGGACGTCCCGGCGGATGTCCGGCGGACAAGCTGGACGCTCGATCGAGTTCCGTTCCTGCTCGAGACAAACATTCCCGGCATTTTTGCCGCCGGTGATGTCCGCCATGGCTCGGGCAAGCGGGTTTCCGCTGCCGTCGGTGAAGGGTCGATGGCCGTGATGTCTGTCTGGCAACAACGCGCCCACGCAGGCATCTAGTCCGGCGAACGGGCGCGAACCCAGCTGTCGAAGGTCGTCGAAAGATTGTCGATAGCGACAACATCGCCGAATGCCATGGTGAGACTGTCAACCTGAATTGCGGGCAGGCGCTCCATCAATGGTCCTCTCCCCGGTCCATGGCTTCCAGCCGCTCGATGATCTTCCGCAGCGGTACGTCGATCTGGCGGGCCTCGACTACGATCGGGTCGACGACATCCGCGAAGAACCGGGCCCGGTGCTGGGACCGCAATTGCTCCCGGGCGGTTGGGCTGACGAACATGCCCAGGCCACGTCGCTTGTAGAGAATTTCTTCGGCCACCAGTTGGGCGAAGGCCTTCGCGGCCGTCGCGGGGTTGATCCGGTAAGACGCCGCGTACTGGTTCGTCGACGTCACCTGCTCATCCTCGGACAACACCCTACTCAGGACATCCGACTTGATCCGCTCGGCTATCTGTCTGTAGATCGGGGTGCGATCGTCGAACATCATCGCTCTGACGTTCCCTGGTTCATCGGTTGTGGAATGAACCATTCACCAGCGTTTCGTTCAGTCAATGATTTCCGGCAGTAGCAGTCGCGGCCCTGGTCTTGCTGTCCGATAGTCTTGGTTTGTTTCAGCGTTTCTATTCACCCAGCCGCGGACGCAGCGGTTGGGTGGCGGCGGCAAGTACGAGGAGTGGAACCGAATGGCAAGCATGAAGTTTGGCGTCTTTGTTCCCCAGGGCTGGCGGATGGACTTGGTCGGGATCGACGATCCGGTCGCGCAGTACGAGGCAATGACCGCCGCGGCCAGGGCGGCCGACGCCGGTCCATGGGAATCGATCTGGGTCTACGATCACTTCCACACCACTCCCCAGCCGACGATGGAGACGACCTTCGAATGCTGGACCATCACCGCGACCCTGGCCCGTGATACCAAGCGGGTTCGCATCGGCCAGATGGTCGGGTGCAATGGCTATCGCAGCCCTGCCCTCTACGCCAAGATCGCCAGTACCGTCGATGTCGCCAGCAACGGCCGCCTCGATGCGGGGATCGGCGCGGGATGGTATGAGCACGAGTGGCGGGCGTACGGCTACGGCTTCCCGGAGAGGCGGGACCGAATGCGTGCCTTCCGCGAGGGGGTTCAGATCATTCACAAGATGTGGACCGAAGACGGACCGACCTTTTCCGGCGAGTACCACTCGATCGATGGCCCGATCAACGAGCCAAAGGGCGTGCAGAAGCCGCATATCCCGCTCTGGATCGGGGGTGGCGGCGAGAAGGTCACGCTCCGTCTGGTCGCACGATACGGTGACGCCTGCAACGTCGGCGGCGGCAACACAGAGGTCGTGCGGCAGAAACTCGCAATCCTCAAGGAACATTGCGACGCCGTCGGGCGGAACTACGACGAGATCATCCGCTCAACGAACCTGGTCTGCTTCGTCCTGGCTCCAGGTGAAGACCCGGAAAAGGCGACGGCGGCCGCTCGTGGCTCTATGCCGTTCGCCGAGTACGCGAAGGGGTGCCTCGTCGGAGAACCGGCCGTGATCCAGGAACGCATCGGTCAGCTCCAGGATGCCGGGATCACCTACCTCATCACCTACCTGTCTCGTTTGGCGTACGACCACGAGCAGATGCACCGCTTCGCCGACGGGGTGATCCCACAATTCAATTAGCGCCAAACACGTCGAACCACAGCAGCCACTAGTCGCATCGCACGACCTCGGCGCGGCAGCCGAACATCATCGCGACGATATGGCGGACCAGAACTACTTCGCCTATACGGGGAAGGATGGCTCTACCCCGAAGGACCGGATCGGTTACACCTTCGACACCTACTCGGGCGAGAACATCAACTCCGGCCGAATGACTGCCCAAGAGGCGTTAGACGCCCGGAAGGCCAGCCCGGGCCACAACGCGAACATGCTGAGGCCAAACTTCGTTGCCATCGGCATCGACCGCGCCTTCAATCACAACTCCGACTTCGACCATTACTGGACGACGGTCTTCGGCGGCATTGCGGTCGAGGCAGCCAAAGCGTGCGAAGACGATCCTCATGGCGGCGACAACAACAGCAACGGCGGCATGGACAACGGCAATGGCCTGGGCAACGGCGAAGGTAACGGAAACGGAGATAGCGACGGCGATGGCGACGAAGACCGACCCGACCGAGACATCGACGGCCTCTACGACGACGAGACCGACATCTATGGCACCGATCCCGACGAGTACGACACCGACGACGGCTACACCGACGGCGAGGAAGTCTTCTACGTGACCGACCCGCTGGACACCGACTCCTACCTGACGGTAGACAGCTAACCCGTCTTCGCCTCCTTCCTCTCGCGCAAACGCATTCGAACCTCATCACGAGGGGCCCGGTCGGACAACCGGCCCGGGCCCTCGTGGCGTGCATGCGGGTTTTGACGGCGATTCCTCCAATGGCACCCGGTTCAGATTGCTCCACCCGCCGGGCTCCGGTGTTGCTTGACACCCCGTGGCCGCTCCCGGACGATGAGAGCCGCAATGGTGGCAATCGTTCGATGACGAACAACGAAGGAGGAGTTCCATGGCGACGAAGTCGAGCCCCGCTCCGGACGCGATCACCGCCAGGGGCGTGATCGCCTGGGAGGCGGGACAGCCGGGTCAGGTCGAAGAGTTCACCATCGATCCGCCGGGCCCAAACGAAGCGCTGGTCCGGATCGTCGCCTCCGGCGTCTGTCACACCGACCTCTCCGCCAAGAACGGCGTGTTTGGGACGGAGCATTTTCCGTTCCTGCTCGGGCATGAGGGGGCCGGTATTGTCGAGCAGGTCGGCGAGGGCGTCACGAACGTCAAGCCGGGGGACAGCGTCATCCTGGCCTGGAGGGCGCCATGCGGTGCCTGCCGCTTCTGCCTCCGCGGGAAGCCAAACCTGTGCTCCGCGTCGCTGAACGCGCAGCAGCGAATGCGCGCCATGGACGGTACGTTGCTCCTGCCGGTTCTTGGCATCGGCACCTTCTGCACACACACGTTGGTCCACGCGCACCAGTGCATTCCTTACCCTGCCGAGCTGCCGGCGGCCCAGATGAGCCTGCTTGGTTGCGGCATCACCACCGGGGTCGGCGCAGCCCTCTACACCGCCCACGTTCAGCCGGGCGACTCGGTTGCGGTGATCGGCTGCGGTGGAGTCGGCGACTCGGTCATCATGGGGGCCAGGATCGCGGGTGCGACCACGATCATCGCGGTCGATATCGATCCCCGCAAACTTGAGTGGGCCAAGGAGTTCGGAGCGACGCACACCGTCAACCCGAACGACGGCGATCGCGATCGAACAGATCAAGGCGCTCACCGGCGGGAACGGGGTCAACTGCTCGTTCGAGGCGGTCGGCAAGACCCAGACGTTGGAGACCGCCCTCTTTTGCCGTGACCTGGCGGGGACCTGCGTCATCATCGGCGTGGCGGGCCCCTCGTCGAAGATGGAGCTGCCGGTCGGGCGCTTCTTCGACCTGGGCGGCGCTTTTAAGGTTTCCTGGTACGGCGATTGCCTCCCGACCCGTGATTTCCCCCTGCTGGCCGAGTACTACCGCCAGGGCCGCCTGGACCTCGACCGCGTGGTCTCTCGCAAGATCTCCCTCGACGAAACCGAAGAGGCCTTCCACGCCATGGAGCGCGGCGAGACCTTACGCAGCGTGATCATGCTGTAGGCGCATCGTTCGGCGCTCGGCGCTCGGCGTTCGGAACAAATAATGGCGCCGGATCTGCCCATTGGCGTAGGGGCGGACCTCCGTGTCCGCCCTGTCACCCACCGTCAAAGATCCCTTTGGGAGGCGTGTTTCGACATCACCTCGACGCGGATTGCCGTCGGGCGGACACACCGGTCCGCCCCTACGGGGTATTCCGATCCCGGGCCTCGGCGTGCACCAACTCCGCCTCATCCTCCAGCACTGGGCCAATCACGATGAACTGGTTTCCTCCGTATTTCGCGACATCGTGGCAGTCGAGATTCAGCCACGGCGAACCCTCAGGCAAATCGAGAAACGACCGCAATCTGGCTGAACTGATCCCAAACACTACCCGGCCGATGCCTGCCCAGAAAATCGACGCTGCGCACATCGCGCAGGGTTCGGTGCTGGCGTAGAGCGTCGCACCGGCCAGAACTCCCGGATCGAAGCGAGGAGTTGCTTGGCGCACCGCGTTGAGTTCGGCGTGGCCGGTAACATCGCCGGTCTCGATGACGGTGTTTCCGGCCCGGAGCAGTTCGATTCCGCCAGCGTCGACCAGTACCGCGCCGAACTGCGCGTTGCCGCTTTCGAGTGCGGCTCTGGCTGTGGCGAACGACTCGCGCAGCCAGTGTTCGTCCCGTTCATCGACCGCGGCAGATTGGTGAGTCATCACATGACCTCCATTCGGGGTATGGTCCGCCAGGGCGTATTCCGGTGCAGCCATCCCCCTACGTGAGGGTGCGCGCAGGAATCGTCGGGATCAGGCGGCGAGGGGGTAGGCGTTCCATTGGCCGTTGAACAGCAGGACCCGCACGGTGGCGACGGCCTGGGCCCCGGGGACGCCCCAGCGCATCCCCGGCCCCTTCTCGCGCGCGCCGATCACGTGCTTGCAGGCGCCCTCGACCATCCCGCTGCCGATGTCCAGGCCCCGCTCGCGGTAGCGGCCGTAGGCCATCCGGCTCGCCTGGTTGGCGAAGTAGCCGACCTGCTCGTCGCGGACGGCCGCGGCGGCGGCCGGACACGCGAGCCGGCGCCAGGCCGCGACGAGGGCAACCGCCCGCCCCGCGGCCAGCCGCTCCAGTTGGCGTGCGACCCAACGGCGGGTCTTGGCCGTCCCCCCGCCGTGGAGCGCCCGCCCCAGCTCCCAGACCCGCTCGCTGGCGTGGTACCAGTCCACGATCTGGGTCGCCCCCGGGTAGTGCTCGGCGGCCAGGTTCCAGATCCACTCCGCGCCGTCGCCCCCAGCCACCCGGTTGAGCAAGCCCGTCAGCGCGGCCAAGGCCTCCGCCAGCACGGCGGGGCGCGTGCTATCGTCCACGGCGATACCCTCCCGCGGCGGGATCCAACCGCCGCACCTCCTCCTCGAGTCGAGGACGGGAGGGTATCACCCACCCCCGACGATTCCTGCGCGCACCCCCTACGTGACGCGAGTTTGACAGACCAACCGGAAATATGGTGTAAACCCAGTCACTTCAACGGAGAAGATGGCCCCGGGCCCACACCGGCCCGCGGCATCCCTCCCTGGCGACAACGACCTGTCACCGGAGCGAAAAGGGGAACCTCGATGCAACGCGACCGTATTGCTCGCTTTGACTCCCGTGGTCTTTCGCGCCGCGCCGTACTCCGGGGAGCGGGCGCTACCGCCGCCGGACTCGCGCTCGGCAATCGATTCAAGGACGGCTACGCCAAGGTTCAGACGCCCACAACCCGCAACATCCAGGGAACATCGCTCAAGATTCTGCAATGGGAGCACTTTGTCCCCGCCCACGACGAGTGGTTCGAGGGCTTCGTCCAGGAGTGGGGCGAGGCTAACGGCGTCGAAGTGACGCTGGACCGGATCAACACGGCCGAAGTTCCCACCACGTTTGCCGCAGAGATTTCGGCAGGCGAAGGCCACGACATCGTTGAGCACATCGCCTCCCTCGGACAGTTCGAAGCCTCGGTGCTCGACCTGACAGATGTGGTCGAAGAAGCGATGAACCGCCACGGCGAGATGTCCGGGGTCACCCAGCGGTCGGGATTCAATCCGACCACCAACAAGTACTTCTCGTTTGTCCACGGCTATGCCCCGGACCCGGGAGATTACCGCAAGAGCCTGTGGGAAGCGGTCGACCTGCCCAACGGCCCCACCACGTGGCAGGAGCTGCTCGACGGAGGGACGCGCATCCGGAGCGAGCAAGACATCCAGCTCGGTATCGGCATGTCGAACGAAATCGACAGCAACATGGCCGCCCAGGCGCTGCTGTGGGCGTTCGACGCCGCAGTCCAGGACGAAAACGAGAACGTCATCATCAACTCCCCCGAGTCCATCGCCGCTGTCGAGTACATGAAGCAACTCTACGAAGGCGCTATGACGCCGGAGGTCTTCGGCTGGAACGCCGCGAGCAACAACCAGCTCCTTGGATCTGGCCAGGCCTCCTATATTCTCAACTCGATTTCCGCCTACCGAGCCGCTCAGGACCAAGGGTCGGACGTCGCGGACGACATCTTCTTCACTGGACCGCTTCAGGGACCGAACGGGACCGCGCTCGCAAACGGCCACGCCGTCTACAACGCCATGATCCCGACCTACTCCCAGAACCAGGACACCGCCAAGGAATTCCTGCTTCACCTGGCCGCGAATTACAATGCCAAGACCGAGGCAAGCAAGCTGTACGACTTCCCGGCCTTTCCCGATCTCGTTCCGGAGTTGTTCTCCGAAGGCGGTTGGCTCGATGCCGATCCATACGGGTCCAATCCCCCGGACAAGCTCGCGGTCCTCAAGGGCGCAAACGACTGGACTACCAACATCGGCCACCCTGGACCGGCGAACGCCGTCATGGGCTCGGTCTTCGGTGAGTTCGTGTTGCCGAACATGCTCGCCCGGGTAGCCCGCGGCGAACAGACCGCGGCCGAATCCGTCGCGGAGGCGGAAGTGGCGATCAAGGGCTTTTATGAGACCTGGGCGGCCGAAGGGCTGGTCGGCGGCGGACGGTAACGGTCGGCGGTCGGCGGTCGGCGGTCGGTTCGTTTCCCATCCCGAACGCCGAGCGCCGAACGCCGACCGCCGTCACTGGGGCACTATGGCGACGGTTGAGACGCGACAACTGACGAAGACCTTTTCCGGACATGGGGGCGAGGGCGTCCACGCGGTTGACGGGATCGACCTGGCTTGCGCTGACGGCGAGTTCATGGTGTTACTCGGCCCATCGGGCTGTGGCAAGACCACCCTCCTGCGTATGATTGGCGGCCTGGAGCATCCGACCTCCGGAGACATTCTCATCGGTGGCCGGGTGGTCAATGGCTTGCCCCCGCGCGCTCGTAAGATCGCGATGGTTTTCAAATCGTACGCCCTCTACCCTCACCTTAGCGTCTACAACAACATTGCCTTCCCACTAAAGGCCCAGGGCGTCTCCAAAGACGACCAGAAGCACAAAGTCGATTGGGCGGCCGGAATCCTGGGGATCGACGGGCTGCTCAAGCGCAAACCGCGTCAACTCTCCGGTGGACAGCGTCAGCGTGTGGCACTGGCCCGGGCACTTGTCCGCGACCCGAACGTTTTCCTGCTCGATGAGCCACTCTCCAACCTGGATGCCCAGCGACGGGCTTCCGCCCGCGACGAGTTGCTGGGCTTTCAGCGCCGGGTCGGCACGACGACCATCTACGTGACCCACGACCAGGTCGAGGCGATGGGAATGGGGGACAGGATCGCCGTCATCGACAGTGGCCGCATCCGCCAGATCGGCACCCCGACCGAGATCTACGACGATCCCGCCGACACCTTCGTCGCGACGTTCCTCGGCTCGCCGCCGATGAACCTCGTCGGCCGCAACGGCCGGTTGCACGGCTTCCGGCCGGAGTACTTCCTGCCTCGAGAAGCGGTCGGGCAAACCGACTCGGTGGTCTCGTTCACCTTCAATGCCACCCGCGAAGAGTACCTCGGCGCGGAGCGACTGCTCTACGGGGAGGTCGATGGCGCCAAGACCGTGGCTCGGTTTCCGTCCACCGCCGACGTATCGGCTCGGCCCGGGCGAACGCACGAGTTCGTGGTTCCGCGCCAGCACTCAAGATTTTCGACCGGGAGTCGGGTCTGCGGGTGCGAGAGTGAACACCAGCATGACGGTCGACTGGGGTTGCCACATCGCGACGCCGCGACGTGCATCGCCCGGGGCTAAAGACCCCGGGCTGAACCCGATAACCCCCCTGAAGGGGGCTGGGCACGATGCTCCCCAGCACGATACCGCGTACTCAGCCGGTCTTTAGCCGGCTTATTTGGGTCAGCCCGGGGTCTTTAGCCCCGGGCGACGCCAGGATGGCGCTCCGCCTCCTCGCAGGCAACGCGGGGGGAGGCGTGAGATGGTGGTTCACTACCTGTTCGGAGGGACAGCCCAATGGCCGCACCGGTAGCGCCCGCTCCGCGGACATCGGCTGTGTCGCTTCCAGCCCCAAAGGAGGGCCGCTACCTCCTCGACAATGAGCGATTCCTCGGCCCGTTGATGCTTCTCCCCACGATCGCCTATATCGTCCTGCTCGTCGGGTTCCCGCTTGGGCTCGCGATCGCCTATGCATTCAGCGACGTGACGGTCGGTAACCAGAGCATCGACTGGGTTGGCCTGCGAAACTTCCGGGAAGCGTGGGACGACAAGGTCTTCCGGACCGCCCTGAAGAACACGCTGCTGTTCACCTTCGTCGCCCAGGTGGTCGTCCTGGTGATGGCGAACATCCTGGCACTGGTTCTCTCGATGGACTTCAATGGCAAGCGGCTGGTTCGATTCCTCATCCTGCTGCCTTGGACGACGCCGGTGGCCCTGGTTACCGTCGGCTGGTGGCTGCTCCTGGATGGCCTTTACAGCCCGATCGACTTCGTCCTCCGCGAGGTCGGTCTGCTCGGTGAGGGCACACCCTGGGGGCCGATGCGGAACATGTACTGGCTGGCCGAGCCTGACAAAGCCCGCTTCTCGGTGTTGCTGGTCCACGTCTGGCGCATCCTGCCGCTCTCGACCGTGATTCTTCTGGCCGGGTTGACGAGCATTCCCCAGGACGTCCGCGACGCGGCGAACGTCGATGGCGCCGGATTCTGGCGGCAACTCTTCTGGATTCGTCTGCCTCTGCTTGCGCCCATCATGCTGGTCGCGGTGCTGTTCGGCACCGTCTTCACCTTCACCGACATGACCGTCGTCTACGTCCTCACCCGCGGCGGCCCGAACGACAACACGCAGGTTCTGGCACATTGGGCGTTTACCAAGGGCGTCCAGGGAGGTGATCTTGCTCAGGGCGCCGCGGTCGCGCTCTTCCTCTTCCCGGTCCTCGCCGGCGTGGCGGCCTTGATGCTGCGCGTCGCGCGCCGCGCGGAGACGACCTAGATGACGACCCAAGGAGCACGTGTTCCGGCGCCGGCCATCAGCACCACGCCGGTGGATCACCGAACCGGCCGCGAGCGAGCGAAGAAGGCCGGAGCGCGCGGTGTGCTCTACGGCGTAGCCACGTTCTTTACGCTGTTTGCCGCGCTGCCGTTCGCCTGGATGATCCTGACGATTTTCAAAGCCGACACCGACTTCTACAAGGCCAACAACAACCCATTCCTGTACAACGACCCGCCGACGATGGCTAACCTCGATCGCCTCATCAATGACACCGATTTTCTGATATTCGTCCGGAATAGCGTCGTCGTCGCCCTGGCCACGGTCGTGATTACGATCCTGTTCGCCACCCCCGCCGCATACAGCCTGACCAGGTTGTCGGGTGCCTGGGGAGAGGGTCTGGGCATTGGCATCTTCCTGGTCTACCTGGTGCCCCCAACCCTTCTCTTCATCCCAATGACCAGGATCGTGGCCGATGTCGGCCTGAAAAACTCCGTCTGGTCGCTGGTTCTGGTCTATCCGACGTTTACGATCCCGTTCTGCACCTGGCTCATGATGGGCTTTTTCAAGTCGATACCTTGGGACATCGAAGAACAGGCGATGATCGACGGCTACAGCCGACTCGGCGCGATCGTGCGCGCCGTGCTTCCTCTGTCTCTGCCGGGCATCCTGACCGTGATCGTTTTTTCATTCACATTGACGATGCACGAGTTTGTCTACTCGCTGGCCTTCGTGACCTCGACCGGCAGCAAGACGATCAGCACCGGCGTTACCACCGAATTGATCACCGGCGACATCTATTACTGGCAATCCTTGATGGCCGCAGCCGTGGTGGTCGCCATCCCCGTCGCCCTCCTCTACAACCACTTCCTCGATCGCCTCATCGCCGGATTTACACTGGGGGCGGTGAAGGGCTGACCGATCGTATGGAAGAGTCTCCTCAGGGTGCAGTCCTGGCCTATCGACTCAGGAGAGCGGGACAAGTGAGCAGTCCACTTCGTGTCGCGAGCATCCTGCCGCCGCGTTCTCAGCCGGCTTGAGCCGGCTTCCGTCACTCAGCCCGAGACTTCGAGTCTCGGGCAACGGAGACGCGGCCACCTTTCTGTCACGATAAATCCCGAGCGGGGTGTACAGCCTGTGGCGCCACTTCGGCTTCGCCCAGGACTCGAAGTCCCGGGCTGAGTGACGGAAGTCCCTTGTATGGTAGTGCCCGCCCGCCGACGCGGCCGGCGGGTCGATGGGCGGGAGGCGCAGCCCGTACGTCCCGTGGCCGCCCGAGGCCGTCTCGGAGCCCGCGGCGCGTCCTCCCGCTCCCCCGCCCGAGTCCGTACGATTGCCGGGGCCGCCGAGCCCGTCTCAGACAAGGCCGGACCAGCGCGGGGCCAGCCAGAGCCGCCCGTACGGTTGGGAGGATAGGGATGGATACCCCAGAGGCGTCCCCACGGTTCGCCGGCGTCGATGTCGCCGCCGATCATCTGGATCTCCACGTGCGTCCCGCTGGGCTGGCCTGGACCGTCAGCAACGATCCGGCCGGGCAGCGCGCCGCCGCCGCGCGTCTGGCCGAGCTGGGCGTGGCCCTGGTGGTGCTGGAGGCCACCGGGGGCTACGAGCGGCCGGTCGCCGCCGAGGTGGCGGCCGCCGGCGTGCCCTTGGCCATCGTCAACCCGCGCCAGGCGCGCGCCTTCGCCAAGGCGATCGGCCAACTGGCCAAGACCGACCGCCTGGACGCGGCGCTGCTGGCCCACTACGGCGAGGCGCTCCGGCCCGCCCCCCAGGCGCTGCCGGACGCGGCGACCCAGCACCTGAAGGACCTGGTGGCCCGGCGGGCCGATCTGGTGGCGATGCAGGCGGCCGAGAAGCAGCGCCGCGGCCGCGCCGCCGGGGCCATCCGGACCGGCATCGAGGAGCACCTGGCGTGGTTGGCGGCGCGGATCACGGCGCTGGACAAGGAGATCGCCGCCCTGAT
>CAVRUD010000035.1:0-108271 GCA_963724285.1 uncultured Chloroflexia bacterium
CCCAAGGATCGATGCGCTGGAAAAAGCCCGGCTTGTCGTAGTCGGGCACGGCGGCGCGGCAGCGGGCGACTTCGTCCCGCTTGACGGTAAGGAAGAGCCCGACTAGCGGCGCCGGCAGGAGGGCTCGCAGCGCGGCGTCCGCCTCCAGGGCATCGAGCGCATCGTCGAGCGTGCGCGGCAATGGCTCGAGAACCGGGTCGGTCGTCACGTCGCTGACGGCGGGCGGCGGCAGCGGCAGCTCGCGCCGGATGCCGTCCAGCCCGGCGGCGAGCAGGGCCGCCGCCGCCAGGTACGGATCGGCCGCCGCGCCTCCGATCCGGTTCTCGACGCGGGTCGCGGCCGCTGGACCGGCTGGGACGCGGACGGCGACGTAGCGGTTGTCGGTGCCCCAGGAGACGTTGCTGGGAGCGAAGACGTGCGGCTTGAAGCTTTTGTAGCAGTTGACCGTGGGGTCCAAGAACGCGGTCAAAGCCCGGGCGTGGGCCAGCTGCCCCGCCAGGAACGCCCGTGCGAGCGGCGACAGACCGCCTTCGCCGGTGCCTGCGGCGAAGGCGTTTGCTCCCGTGCGCAGATCGAGGAGGCTCTGGTGCACGTGGAGGGCGTTGTTGGCTTCGTCGATCGCCGGCTTGGTCATGAAGCTGGCGTGAAAACCGTGGCGAACGCCGAGCTCCTTGACCGTCGTCTTGAAGGCGAAGGCATGGTCGGCGGCGCGGAGCGCGTCGGCGTAGTGGAGCGGCAGCTCAACCTGGCCGGGCGCGGCCTCGACGAACCACCCCTCGCTGCCGATCCCTAGGCGCTCCAGAGCGTCGAAGAGCGCCTCGGCGTAGGCCGGGGCAAATCCGTTGCGCAGGGTGGCCGAGTACTGGCGGCCGGGGAAGGCCGGGCGTCGTTCGGCATCGAGGACCGAGAACTCGTACTCGAAGCCGAGGTTCGGGCGGAGACCGTCCGCTTCGTAGGCGCAAACGAGGTCGCGCACGGCCGAACGTGGCGCGAACGGCGACGGCGTGCCGTCGGGCCGGTACAGGTCGCAGACGACGCGCGCCGTGCCGGGCGCGTGGCCATGATGCAGGACGGCGAGCGTGGTCAGGGCCGGGATCAGCAGGTAGTCGGTCAACGCCGGAGGGCCGTCCGCATAGGCGGCGGGGGCGAGGTCGTCGCCGCGGGCGTCCGAGTGGAGCATGCCGCCGTAGAAGGCGGTGCCGGCCGCGACGACCTTGCCGAACCGCTCCAGTGGGATCAGCTTGGAGCGGGCAATCCCGTGTAGGTCGGCGAACTCCAGCCGCACCCGCTGAACCCCGGCGGCGGCCAGCAGCCGGACGACCGCCTCGCCGTCTATCGCCGGCGGCGGAGCCGGCGTCGCCGGTCGCGCGGCCGGTCGCGCCGGTACGATCCGGCCGTTCGCCGACGGGAGCTCCCGTGCGGGCAACCGTTCCGAGGCGTGCAACGACATGGTCTCTGCCCTCCGAAATCCAGGCGTTGAAGAAGCCTACCCGCCCAATCCATCCATCAGGCCGACCGCGGACGGGCGGCTTGCGAACCGCCCGACTGGCGCCGACGCTCCCATCGGGGCGTCAAAGTCCATCCGATCGCGGAGACTGGTGCTGAGCCCCGGGGCCACTTTCCGCCCGACGCGCAGTCGAACGCATCGGAGGGATTCCCCATTCCGCGCGGCGAACGGGACCCATTGGCGTGGGGATTTTCGGTCAGCGTGCCCATCGCCTGGTTCCCGCGTTCGGTGCGCCCGAACCGGCCCGCCGCCGATCCGCCACCACTATCCGCCGCGCCGGTGCCTGCCCCACGTGCAGCCCCCACGCATCGCCCACGCAACCGGCCCGGCGGTGGCATCCGGACCATGGCCGACGCGTGCTGAGGATCGGGGCACGCGCCGCGGGCCCGGCGGGGCCGCCGCGGGCACGGGCGCATGACGCGGGACCGGGCATGGCGACCGAGGGGACATCGGCATTCGGCGCGCTCCTGCGCCGCCACCGGGTGACGGCGGCCCTCTCCCAGGAGGAGCTGGCCGCGCGGGCCGGCCTGAGCCCGCGCGGGGTCAGCGACCTGGAGCGCGGGGCACGCCGCGCCCCGCGCCTGGAGACCGTCCGCCTCCTGGCCGACGCCCTCGGCCTCGACCCGGAGCAACGCTCGGCGCTGCTTGCCGCCCGCGGCGCGGCATCGGGCGACGTCGGCGAGACGACAGCGCCGGGGGAGCTAACACCGCCGAACCTGCCTGGGGCGCGGACGCCGTTGATCGGCCGCGAGCGCCAGGCCGCCGACATCGCCGCATTGCTGGGCCGCCACGAGGTCCGCCTCGTCACCCTGACGGGGCCGGGCGGCGTCGGCAAGACGCGGCTGGCCCTGCACGTCGCCGCCGATCTTGCCGCGGAGTTCTCGGACGGGGTCGTCTTCGTCGGCCTGGCCCCGATCGCCGACCCCGCCCTCGTCCTCCCGACGATCGCGCGGGCGTTGGGCCTGCAGCAGGTGGGCGCATCCGGAGGGGCTCCTTCCCCTGCCGAGGTCCTGTCCGCCTACCTGCGCCCACGCAACGTCCTGTTGCTGCTCGACAACGTCGAGCAGGTGGTCGAGGCGGCCCCGCTCCTCGCCGACCTCCTGGCCGTTGCTCCGGACCTGAAGATCCTCGCCACCAGCCGCGAGGTGTTGCGCCTCTCCAGCGAACACGTCTTTGTCGTCCCCCCGCTGGCGCTGCTGGACCCGACGTCGGCCCCGAGCTTCGAGGATCTCGCCGCGAGTGCGGCGGTGCGACTCTTCGTCGGGCGTGCCCAAGCGGCCCGGGCCGACTTCGCCTTGAGCCTGGCGAACGCCCCGGCCGTGGCGGAGGTCTGCGCCCGGCTGGAGGGCCTGCCACTCGCCATCGAGCTGGCCGCCGCCCGCGTCCCCCTCCTCGCTCCGACGGCCCTGCTGGCCCGGCTGGAGCGCCGTCTTCCGCTCCTGAGCGGCGGCCCCCGCGACGCCCCGACTCGCCAGCGGACGATGCGCGACGCCATCCTGGTCCTTCGATCTCCTCTCCCCGGACGAGCAGGCCCTCTTCCGTCGCCTCTCGGTGTTCGTGGGCGGCTTTACGGTGGAAGCGGCGGAGAGCGTCGCCGGGGGAAGCGCGCCGAACGAGGACGTGCTGGATGGGGTCGCGACGCTGCTGAGCAAGAGCCTGCTCAGCCAGGACGAGAGCCTGGACGGAGTGCCACGCTTCGGGATGCTCGAGACCATCCGCGAATACGGCCTGGAGCAGTTGGCGGCGATCGACGAGGAGGAGCCGATCCGACGCCGTCACGCGAGGTACTTCCTGGCGCTCGTCGATCGCGCCGAGCCGGCGCTGCGCGGACCGGAGCAGGGGAGATGGCGGACCGGCTGGAGGCCGAGTTCGCCAACCTGCGGGCGGCGGTCGCCTGGTCGCTGGAGCACGCCGAGGCCGAGACGGGGATACGGATCGCCAGCGGGTTGTGGAGATTCTGGATGGTCCGGGCCGGGTGCCCGAGGCGCGGGACTGGCTGGCGCGTCTGCTGGACCGCCGGGCGGGCGTCCCGCCGCCGCTGAAAGCCGAGGCCCTTGCCCTGGCCGCCGACCTTGCCGGGTATCAGGGCGACGAGGGGCAGTCCATCGCGCTGGCCGAGGAGGGACTGGCGCTCGCCCGCGCCATTGGCGACAGCCGATGGGTGGCCAGGGCGTCCCTCGTCCTCGGGAATGCGAAGCACCACGAGGAGCGCTTTGACGAGGCGGTCGCGTTCTTCGAGGGCGCCCTGGCAGGCTTCCGCGACCTGGACGACGAGGCCGCGGTCGTCTACGCCCTCGTCGGCTTGGCCGACGTGTGGCGCGACAAGGGCGAGCTCGGCCGGGCGGCGGCCCTGCTGGGCGAGGCGCTGGAGATGGTCCGGGGGATCGGGGGACATCTGGGGCATCGCGAGCGTGCTCCGCTTCCTGGCCCATGCGCGGCGGATGGGGGCGATCACCGGCTCGCTGCCCTGGCCTACCGGGAGAGCCGGGTTCTCCACCACGGGCTCGACGACCGCTGGGGGGTCGTCTCCGCCCTGTCCGGGCTCACCACGCTGGCCGCGCGGTGGGACCAGCCGGAGCGGGCGGCGCGCCTGCTCGGGGTCCGCGAGGCGATGCGCGCGGCGCTCGGCCTGCCGCCGGTTTGGCCTGAGCATCGGCGCTGGTACGATCCGCTCGTCGCCGGCGTTCGCGCCGCGCTGGGGGACGACCTCTTCATCGCGGCCTGGGCCGCCGGCCGGGCGTTGGGGCTCGACGAGGCGGTGGCTGAGGGCCTCCGGGTGACAGGGCCGCCCGCCGAACCCGCCGCGCCGCCGTCCGACCCTGCCCACGGCACCGGCCTCACCCCGCGCGAGCTGGAGGTCCTGCACCTCATCGCCGCCGGCCGCTCCAACCGCGCCATCGCCGAGGAGTTGTTCATCAGCCCGCGCACCGTGGCGACGCACACGACCGGCATCTTCGCCAAGCTCGGCGTGGAGTCGCGCACATCCGCCGTCGCCGCAGCGCGGGAACGCGGACTCGTCTAGACCCCGCCGAGTCTCGGCTCCGCGCGACCTACGACGTATTCGTACGTCCCTGGCTACCATCCCGTTTGGCGAATTGCGAGCTTTTCCCATGCGCCGGGCGATGAGCGAGCGATCGTCTCGGTGAGATCCTCGACGAAGCGGGCACGTGCGCTCGGTCCACCGGACCGGCGGCCGCGGTCCGGACCGGCCGGTTGAAACCTTATCGATGATGTTGAAAGGAGCATGTCAGATGCGACGCATCGCTTTCGTTCATCGGGACTGCTGCTGCTCTCGGTTGGTATGGGGGTGTGATCCCCACGGCGGTAGCTGGTCCGCCTCCCGACGGCAACTTCACGGGTCGGGCTAGCGCCTCGACGGGCTTCCCCGGCGCCACGGTCGAGCCGCTGGCGGGTGGACCACCGGCGCAGGCCACCGGCTACGTCTTGTCGCTCGTCCGCGTCACGCTCGCGCCGGGCGCCGCCTGGCCGCCGCTCCGCCACCCCGGCACCGTCGCGGCCTATGTCGCCTCCGGCTCGTTCGTGGTCACCGTGATCGCCGGGAGTTCGACATCACCCGCGGTGGGAGCGGAGCGGTCGAAGCGGCTGCCATCGGTCGCGAGGTGGTCCTCCACGCCGGTGACGCGGCGGTAGACCATGCAGCGTCCACCGCGGTCGCAACCCGGGCGCAACCCCGACCGTGCTGCTCATCTCGGGGCTGATCGCCGCCGGAGAGCCGTTCGTCGTGCCGGTCCCGACCGACGACGGCGGCTTGTGGCCATCCCCCGGCCTACCTGGCGAGTCGTACTGATCGGAGCGGGCGGCTCCCCGCGGGGCCCTCGCCATTCGCAACCATCACGGGGCAGAGGCGCGCTGGAGGAGTTCGGCGCGCTTTCGGCCCCGGGTGCATCCTTACGCAGGCAGGCACCCCTGGGCCGGACCCGGAGATCCCAAAATACGGGATGGAGAAGCGGTTTTTCTTGGCGAAGGCTCGGGGCGTTCCCGCCAACCGGCTCGGTCAGGCTGCCGGAGGTCGCGGGCGCATCCACCGCCGATCGCCGAAAGCAACATGTGACGGCCTGCGTGCCGACCCTTCGTGAAGTCGGCGACGCGACGTCGGAGAGCCCGCGCGCTGATGTTTCTCGGCCAGGTGGAGATCTTGAGCGGCGATCCAAACGAGCACATCCGCACCCCCAGAAATCGCACGCCCTTCACGTAGAATCGGGTCTGGGTGGGGCAGGGCATGACGCTCGGTCGCTCGGCTTCGCTGCGCGAATCCGTCGGCGACTTCGCGCGTGCGGCATCGCTGGGTCGCAAGCCTCGCCATCCGATGGAGCACGCGGACTTTCCAGGCATCATCCACGGACTCGTCGAGCTGCGATCGTTCGCGCGCGCATCGGAGAAGCGGAAGCAGGCTGGCCCGCCTGCTCGGGTTCGTTGACCACATCGCGGTCTCGCATGGCCTTTCGGAAATCGCGGCGCACTGCTCCGCCCACGAGGAGGAGGCACAGGTCGCTCGCGGAAGCCCTCGGGTCGATGTCGTTCGCCGCCGCCTGGGAGCAGTGGCTCGGGCGTCGCGGCTCGAGCAGGCTGTCGCCCAGGCGCTGGGCGTCGAGGGGCCAGCCGCCGCCGATGACGGCCGTTGACACGGGGCCGTGCGTTCTCATCACCTTGTTGGCGTGCCGACGGGATCGGCGCGGCTACGGCTTGCGCCGCCGACGATGAAGCCAGAGACCGCCGCGAAGAACCGCCTGCCGCGAGATGCCGCGCGAAGCCCGTCGAGCCAGGCCGTCCCGGCACCTCCGGGGACGACGCCGGCCGCCTCCGCCCGCGAGACGGTGTCTTCGAGCGCGAGCACGGCGTTGGCCTGGGCGAGGTCGCCCAGCATCACGGTCACCGGCTCGACGACCACGTCCGCCAGTGCTGCCTCGCGGAACAGGGCCGGGAGCTTCCGCCCCATCCAGCCGTCCCGGTACCCGTCGCAGAAGGCGTTCAGCAGGCGCCGGGTCAGCGCGCGGTCCGGCGCGTCGACGATGGCCGTCTCGAAGTCGGGTTCGAAGACGACGACACGGCCGCCGGGCCGGGTAACGCGCACCAGCTCGCTCATCGCCCGGCGCGGCTGCTCGAGGTGGTGGAAGACCCGGTCGGCCGAACGAAGTCGAACTCCAGCGGGGAAGGGCAGGTCAGCGGCGTCGGCGATCCGGAGAGTCGATCGCCAGTTCGTCCCGGCCGCCCGCCGGCGCGCCTGAGTGGCGATATCGTTTCGCCGCGGTCGATGCGGACGACGGTGCCACCCGGCGCGACGGAGTCGGCCAGCCGACACCATCGTCGCCGGGCCGCAGACCCCGGTCGAGGACGTGGGCGCCCGCGCCTGCGCCGAGCGACTCGAAGCTGCGGCGCTCGCAGGCGCGGACGAAGTCGAGCGCGGTCAGGGTGTCGAGGACGCGAACAAAGCCGCCGGCGTCGCGTGCCGCATCGACTCTGGGTAGAGCCGCTGCGCGTCGGACGGTCGCATGGGCGCTCCTCCAGCGGCGAGAAGCGTCGGGGGCCGACTCCACACCGCACGTCGCCGCTCCAGCTCCCGTCGAGCAACGCATTATCGACCGAATGAGCACCTGGCGGACGCCGGGAGGCTAACGACACCGCCGGGGCGTCCCGGCGGCGGTCCAGGAGGTCCCGCACCGCCCACGCCATCACGGACATCTGGTGCCGGGTGGTGGAAAGGACCGGGCGGCGGGCGGTGGGCGGCGTGGGGCGGCAAGACGATCGCGCGCGACCGCTGCGAGCAGTTCGTGTCGGCGCAGATCGGCCGCGCGGAGGTCGCGTTCACTGAATCCGGGGACCATGGTGCCTGTCTCTTTCCGATCCGTAGGACGATCCGTGCGGCCGCCCTCGACTGTGGTCTCAAAGGTACGCCTGCGCCGCCCCGACGGCACCACGCGCAGCCCCCACGCATCGCCCACGAACCGGCACGGCGTTGCGGTGTGGGCGCTCCACGAGCCGTGGAAGAGCACCAGCGACGGCCCGACGTCGCTGGTCACCGCGTGGAAGAGACGGACGCCGTTGACGGTGGCGGTGTGGCATGGACCATCTCCTTCCTGAATCAGTCAGTGATTGGCCTGGCTGCCGCCCACGCGACGTCCGCGCATCCTCCTGCACAAGCCGGTATGGAGCCGTCGATCTTTCCCTCCCCCGGTCGACCATCTAGCAGAGCGCGGAGATCCGGGTTCTATCCCTGTAACCGTTGCTCATCGGAGTAGGGCCTATGAAAGGAGTCCCTCATGCCCGAGCGCAACCCGATCGAAACGACCAACCTCGACATCTACGGCAACGCCGAGCTGCCCTGGAGCCGAGCGCGTGGTCTCCTCGCGGTCGATCCCGTCGTCCTGGAAAACCCCGACTACCAATTGAGTTACCTGAGCACCGTCCGCCCCGATGGCCGCCCCCATTCCGCCGGCGTCGGCGCCATGTGGTACGACGGCGACATGTACATCGTCAGCGGCCCGGGTACCCGGAAATCCAAGAACCTTGCCCAGAACCCGAACTGCACCCTGGCGATGCATCTGCCCGGGCTCGACCTCATGCTCGAAGGGACCGCCGCCCGCGTGACCGACACCGCCACCCTCGAGGCCCTCGCCGCCCGCTACAACGCGGCCGGCTGGCCCACGACGGTGGAGGGCGACGCCTTCACCGCACCGTACAGCGCTCCCAGCGCCGGGCCACCGCCCTGGCACCTCTACCGCTTCCGCTTCCACACCGCCTTCGGCGTCGCCTCCGCCGAACCCCACGGCGCCACCCGCTGGCGCTTCGCCGACTGATCGATCCCACGCCGAACGTTCGCGGACTGACCTCGAGACATCCCGCTAGATTCGCGCGCAGCCGCCCGGGGAATTGACCCGGGCGGCTGCGCGCTGACGCGGGTCATGGACACATCTGCGGGCGCCTCGCCGCGAGTCCGGTTCGGGGGATGTACCAAGCCATAAACCCGCCGATATCCGGAGAGGCCGCACAATCGGCAGAATCCGGGGCCAGGCGATCGCGCTTGGTCTGGCTTGCTCCGCTGTCGAGGAGGTTGACCGGTGCCGTTCCTCTCTACCATCCGGTCGGCGAAGGTTTGCCGAGCACCGGTCGTACCCGTGCTGCTGATCGCCATGACATGATAGGAATGCGTGTCGCCATCCCATCCCCGGACCTGGCCGCGACGGTCTGCGGTGCGACCTACGGTGACACGACGATCAAGGACTTCCTGATCGTGCCGGCAGGCGTCGACTGCGTCATCACCGGATCGACCGTCCGGGGCGACATCACCGTCCAGCCGGGTGGTTCCCTGGAGGTTTTCGAGTCCGCCGTCCGCAGTGGCATCACATCCACCAGCGCGGTCTCCTTCTTCGTCTGTGCGTCCGAGGTCCGGGGAAGCCTTACCGCCGTCGACGGCACCGGCCGCGAGGTCGGGATCATTGACAACGTCATCCGGGGCAACGTCGTGGTCTCCGGCAACACCCTGGATGAGGCGTGGGTCGACCTGCTCTGGAACGACATCCGCGGCTCCCTCACGTTCGAGGACAATGCCACCTTCGCGATCGGCGTGATCGGCAACACCGTTGCCACCAACGCGCAGGTGAACCGCAACGCCAGCCCGGAACTCGTCTCCGTCCTCGCCAACGCCCTCGGCGGCCGCCTGGACTGCGCCGCGCCGCCAATACGCCCTACCTCGATGCCCGGGACTACCTCGCCGAAGCGGGGATCTTCCAGTGCGTGGAGCTGCCTAACTAAGAATCGCGGCGTTCCGAAATAGCCCCGGCGTCACGGTTGTAGGGGCGGACCGATGTGTCCGCCCGGCCCGCCTGCAGAGTCGTCGCCCGTGCCGATCGGACCGTTCCACCGAGGCGTCTTGGCAAGAACCGTCCCGCCGGGGCGGCCGGGCCGGGCGGACACATCGGTCCGCCCCTACGATGCGTTGTGTCGGGCCAATCCGAGACCACCGCGGCTAGTATCCGGTCTTTAGCCGGCTTCGTGGAGGTAGCTCGGGGTCTTTTAGCCCCGGGCGGCGCCTGGGTGACGCAACCTCTTGCCCCGGAACGCCGCCAAAACGACGTCTCACATCTCGCCCGAGACGTCCCCCTCAGGTCAGGCGAACACAACCGTCTTGTTGCCGTGGACCAGGATGCGGTCTTCGACGTGCCAGGCAACTGCCCGCGAGAGGACCGTCCGCTCGATCCTGCGCCCGATTCGGCGTAGGTCGCCTTCGTCGTGGCGGTGGTCGACCCGCTCCACGTCCTGCTCGATGATCGGCCCCGCGTCCAGATCCGCCGTCACGTAGTGGGCCGTCGCGCCGATCAGCTTCACCCCGCGCTCGCTCGCCTGCTTGTAGGGCCGCGCCCCGGCGAAAGCCGGCAGGAACGAGTGATGGATGTTGATGATCCGCTCCCGCCAGCCGGCGATGAAATCGGCCGAGAGGATCTGCATGTAGCGGGCGAGCACGACCACATCCGCCCCCGACCCCTCCAGTAGGGCAAGCTGACGGCGCTCCGCCTCGACCTTGGTCTCCGGCGTCACCGGCACGTGGTGGAAGGGGATGCCCCACGGCGCCACCAGGGGGGCCAGATCGGCGTGGTTGCCGATCACGACCGCGATCTCGGCCTGGACGTCGTCGGCCCGCAGGTGCCAGAGCAGCTCCAGCAGGCAGTGGTCCTCCTTCGAGACGAAGATCGCCAGCCGCTTCGGCACCTCAGCCCGCGCAAACCGCCAGCCCATCCGGTAGCCGTCGGCGATCGGCGCGAACCCCGCTTCCAGATCTCCCAGCCGGCCGGGCAGATCGGGCAGATCGAACTCCACCCGCAGGAAAAACTGCCCGCCCTCCGGATCGGCCGAGTGCTGATCGGAGTGGACCACGTTCGCCCCGGCCTCGAACAGAAAGCGCGACACCGCCGCCACGATCCCCGGCCGGTCCGGGCAGGTGACCAGCAGCCGCCCCCGGTCCTCCATTGCTTTCATCGTCTGTTTCTCATTCCTCTGGCCGCGGCGGTCGCCGCTCTATTCGGTTACCTCAACGTCTCGATCGCTCATCCGCGGTGACCGCGTTCGGCCCGCAATCTAGCACGTCCAGCTTTGACGCAGCCGTGCTAAAACGGCCGTCTTCCGCCGGTTGGCAAAGCCTTTCGGAACCACGTCTGTGCGGAGGTACCGCCGGACGGCGGGCAGATCCTGGTCACGATCTTCATCGCCGAAGATCTCGCTGGATCACCGGCCACACCAGAGACCGGTGAGTGATCCCGGCTCCGCTCCCATGCTGGGGTACCTCATGATGACTATGGTTCGATGCGTGTGACCTCAGGATCACGCCCCAGATGCCGGTCGAAGGAGATGATCGTGTTCAGTTTGAGGTGCTTGGCCAGAGATAGGTGATAGGAGTCCGCGTAGGAGACACCGGACTCTGCGACCCAGCGTGCGAACGCATCCCGATGGACCCTCTTACCGGGCAGGACGATCCCTGGTAGGTCCAGAATCGGACGTAACGCGTCTCGGATGGCCGGGCGCGGCACCTTGTAGAGTTTTTCGAGCGTGAAGATCGCCTCGAACACGACGGTGTCGGCCAGGCGGACGGCCCGTTCGCCTCGCTCGATTGCGTCGAACAATGCGCTGGACCGTGGCGAGCGATCGGGGCGATCGCCCAGAACATGGCGCAGAAGCACGTTCGTGTCGAGCAGCGCATCCGGCGTCACGGGCCTTCGTCCCCTGCGACCTCAGCAGCAACGGCTTCTTCGAAGGCGGCCCGTTCTTCTTCCGCCGTCAAAGGCGGGGTTCTCCGGTAGCTCGCCAGCACGCCAGCGGTTTGCTCGGTGACGCTGCGGGCACGGCGGAGCACGACCGCATCGCCGTGGCGTTCGACGGAGATTCGTTCTCCTTCCTTCAGATCCAGCTCTCGCCGGATCTCAGCCGGAATAGTCACCTGGCCCTTGCGGGTGATGGTGGTTAGCATCACTTTTCTTCCCGCCATCGCAGCGTACTACTGGACTCGATCCACGTACTACCTCATTTCAATAGTGTAGTGCGTCGAAGCGAGCGGATGCACCCTCAGCGCGATGCCGGTTGGCGCAAACACCACGGGGCGAGCGCCAAACCTGGCGCCCGCCCCGCGGTCGGAGATGGGGGAGAGATGGGAGAGGGTGACCGGCTCGCACGGGAAGGTGGGAGGGGAGGGGTGTGCGAGCCGGTGGGGAGGGATGGAATGCCAGCGCGCGGGGGAGGGTGGTGGCTGGAGTCGCGCGCTGGTTGGGCAACGAGCCGAGTCGAAGAGCGGTGGGTTGCGGTGAAGGGTTAGTAGCCGCCCTCTTCTTCGCCGGCCTTGTACTCCTTGTAGTACAGGTAGCCGTTCTCGCCGGTGTAGGTCAGGTAGTAGGCGTCGTCGTACTCGTAGGTGTACGGGTCGTAGGCGTAGTTGTCGCCCAGGTCGGCCCATTCGCCGTATTCGCCGTCGTAGGTCGTGTAGTAGGCGTGGCCGTCCTCAGCGGTGACGATCAGGTGCTGGACGCCGTCGTACTCGTAGGCGTGCGGCTGGCCCTTGGCCTTCGCCGGGACCTCGGCCTCGTAGGCCTTCCAGCCGCTCCAGCTTTCGCCGTCGAAGGTGTTCCAGTTCGGGGCGCCGTCGGTCGTGATCGCGTAGGCGTAGAGCGTGTCGTCCTCGGAGTAGCCGATCGCGTACGGGGAGTCGGCGTACTCGTAGACGTCGGCCTCGTAGGGCAGCTCCTTGGCTCCCGTCCAGCCGTCCTCGTTGTAGCGGTTCCAGTAGACCTTGCCGTCGGTGCCGGTCCAGAAGACGTTGTTGTAGCCGCCCCATTCGACCGCGTACGGCTGGTACCAGGCGGCCAGGTAGTCGTCGTTCACCGGGGTCCAGTCGGACCACTCGGCCCCGTCGTAGGTCTTCTGGTAGAGGTAGCTGTCGTCGGCGACGCCGTACAGGTAGAGGGTGTCCTCGTAGACGTAGGTGTAGGGGGCGGCGGCGAAGGTGTACTCGCCGGCCAGGTTTTCCCAGCCGCTCCACTCGGAGCCGTCGTAGCCGTTGTGGTAGATGCCGCCGTCCTCGCTGCCGTAGAAGACGTAGTTGGCGTCGTTGTAGACGACCGCCGCCGGGTCCCACTTGTACTCGGCCTCCTGGTCTTCCCAGGTGTAGTAGTCGCTCCACTCGGTGCCGTCGTAGGTGACGTAGGAGCCCGTGCCGTCCTTGCCGGTCCCGTAGATGTAGGCGGTATCGTCGTAGGTGATCTCGTAGGGGCTGGCCGCGTACTCGTAGTCCTCGTAGCCGCCGCCCTTGACCTGGCCGCCCCCTTCGAAGGTGCCATCGGCCGCGAACGCGCCGAGAATGCCGCCCAAACTCACCGTCGCGCCCAGCGCAAGGGCAATCGCCCCCCGCCGGACATTGAGATAGCCGTCCACCAGACTGGTCTTCATCCGGTACTCCTCCATGAGCGTGTCGAACGAGACAAACGGACGATCGGACAACTGGACCAAAGAATGGCCGGCGCGCAGGGCGTCCGGCGGCTGTGATGAAGGTGGATCGGCCGGCCCCTGCGTGGTGGGGCCTCACAAGATGGGGCCGGTCGATCCGATGTATGTAGATTGCCGGAATCGCGAATCCCGTTCATCCGCACGACTGCCCATTCGCAAAAATCACCGTGGTGATGCCCGCATAGGTGAACTTGCCTACGTCCCGCCCCGCGTCCGTCCTCCGCTTAATCTGGACCGTGCATCTCTCCCGGGTTTTCCTGTGGATTCGGCCCGCTTCACCCCAAGAACGCCGTCGGATGTTCTCCTAAGCGTCGCGGCCGACTCCATGGCTGAGCATGGACCACCCACGGCGGCGACCTGGCGGTTGATAGAGCGTACGCGTTCCCTGCCCAAGACCGCGTTAAGATGACCCTGGGTGCCAAGATGAACGGGAGGCTCTGATGGACGACTGCGTCTTCTGCGAGATCGTGGCGGGGCGAGCGCCGGCCAGTATCGTCTGGGCAGACGACGCGGTGGTCGCGTTCATGGATCTCCGGCAGCCGACCGAGGCCCACGTCCTCGTCGTGCCCCGGATGCACGTCGAGACCATCGATGCCCTGCCGCTTGACCTCGCCGGCCGCCTCATGCGGGGAGTAGTGCTCACCGCGCGGGCCGTGCGCCAGACGCTCCAGCCGGCGGGACTGAGCCTCTCGCAGTCAAACGGCGAGGCCGCGGGCCAGGAGGTGCCGCACGTCCACCTCCACCTGCTGACCCGCGACCTTGGAGACGGCCTCCTCCGCGTCTACCCGGGCAAGCCAACCCTCCCCGATCGCGCCGCGCTCGACGCCCTCGCTGCCCGCATCGCCGCCGGGTTTTCTTCCCCGAGCGACGGACAAGACGGCGGGCGTCTCGGCATATCAGGAGCAGCTACCTAGCCTTGGCACCTACTCCGGCCACCCTTCCCGCCGCCACGCCATCTCCCAGAACGCCAGCTCATACCGCGCCGAGGTGAGAAAAGCGGTCTCGACCCGGGCCAGCGCCGCCGCCGGCAACCCATCACAGGCCATATCGAGCAGTTCCCGGCACCAAGCGGCCAGGTCGGCAAACCCCGGGTCGGCGTACGTCTCGATCCAGCGGGCGTAGCGGGGCTCGTCCGGCAAGCCTCGCGCTTTCAACTCTTGCCCCAGATCGCTGTATCCCCACATGCACGGCAGGATCGCGCCCAGCAGTTCCGCGTACTCCCCCAGCGATGCCGTGCGCAACAGAAAGTCGCAGTAGCCGCGCGTCGTCGGGGCAGGCTCCTCCGCCTCCAGATCCGCCTCGGTAATTCCAAACTCCGCCACGTACGAGCGGTGCAGCGCCATCTCCCCGCCGATCGTCTCGCCGAGCAGCGTCGCGAACCGGGCCATCGTCGCCAGGTCCGGCGCCCGTGCCGCCGCCAGGGCAAACACCCGGCAGTAGTCGATCAGAAAGCGGTAATCCTGGCGCAGCCAGAACCCGAAGATCTCGGGGTCGAGCGTCCCCACCCCGATCCCGCGCACCAGCGGATGGTTCCGCTGCGCCGCCCAGATCGGCGCGGCCAGGGCGTACAGGTGGGCGCTGACACGTTGGGGCTGACGGGTCGCGCCACTCGTCACAAGACCTCTCCTACAGGGTAACGCGGGAACGGACTGCACCAACCTATGCCAACGGGCGCTGCCGGACACTTCGCGGTTTGATGGTCGTGAACATTCCTTCTAGTTTCGCGTCGTAATCCTGCATCAGGGCCAGGATGCGGAGCGCAGGTTCTTCGTTTAAATCTGGATCGAGGTGACAGAAAACGACGCCCCATGGCGCCGGGAGCCCTTGCCGGAAGACCAGATCACCATAGTCTGCGTCGAGCGTGAGCAGAATGCGCTGGTCGCGTGCCGCCCATCGGAGAACATCGGGGTCGGCCGAGCGCGGTGCAACCTCTTTGACCCAGGTGACATCCTCCTTGCGTGGCCGGCATCGCGAATGAGGCGAACGCTGGGACCGGGAACGTTCTCATCGGCGAGGAAGCGCGGCACGCACCCCCGCCTTTCGCGCAGGGAGGGGAACGCTAAAGAGGCGCTGCTCGCTCACGACTTCGGCCGCGAACGCGTAAATCGCCAGCAGCGCGTCTCGGCTCAGCCCTGGGTATGCGTCCAGCACCTCCTCCTCCGTCCACCCCGAGGCTAGCAATCCCAGCACGTGCTCGACGGCAATTCGGGTTCCCACCACGACGGGCTTCCCGGCGAGCACCTCGCGCTACGCCTCGATGAAATCTTCCCATTCGATCGGGTCAACGCCGGCTTCACGGGTTCGCGTTTCGCTCTCACTCATCTCAGGTCACCTTTCCCGGACAACCGTCCGGCCCGCGTTCGCAATGATAGCGTGGCTGCTGGGCTGACGAATCGCCGGTATTCGGGTTCTACAGGACGACGCCAGCCGTTCCGAGGCGGCCGCCGGCACCGCACGAGAAACAGGAGCTCCCATGCGCGTCCGCGATCTCTATCCCCTCATCACCACCCCGGCGCTCGACGCCACCCGCGACTTCTACGTTACCCACTTCGGCTTCACCGTCGTCTTCGAAGCCTCCTGGTTCGTCTACCTCTCCGGCGAACCCGACGGCAACGGACGCGGCGCTGTCGTGGCCTTCATGCACCCCGATCACCCCTCGCGCCCGCCCGGCCCGGAGCCCTTCGACGGCCGCGGCATGATCCTCACCATCGAGGTCGCCGACGCCGAAGCCGCCTACGCCGCCCTGGCCGCCAGCGACGCCCCCATCGTCCATCCCCTGACCGACGAACCCTGGGGCCAGCGCCGCTTCATGACCACGGACCCCGCCGGCGTCCTCGTCGACATTGTCGAACAGCGCGAACCGGCGGACGGTTACTGGGACCAGTTCCCCCCACCGGCGCGCTAGCGCTGCACCAAGCCACCCCTCTCCCAATCCTGGGAGAGTGGACGGGAAAAACCCCCGAACTGATCGCGGGCGAATCGATCGCCGCCCTGCTCCCAATCCTGGGAGAGGGGACGAAAAAAGCCCCCCCTCCCAGCATTGGGAGAGGGGGGTTGGGGGGTGAGGGCCGTTCTCCCCTACGGCTCCTCCACCGTCCAGTCAAACTCCACGCTGCACTCGTCCTCGTCCTCCGTCTCGTGGGTCAGCGTGCCCGCCGCTTCCCCGTCCGCGAAGGTCCCCGTCACCACCGTGGACTCGTCGGAGAATTCGGTCTCGAACACGAACTCGCCGTCCTCGATCGGCGCCGGGTCGGAGACGGCCGACGAGGCAAACACCGGTTCCCCATTGCACTCGTAGGCGTAGGAGACCGATGAGATGCCGCCGTCCTGGATCGTCAAGCTGAAGGGCTCGCCGTCCTCCGACTCCCCTTCCCACGTGCCGTCGGCAATCTCGGCGTCGCCGTCCGCGTCGTTCCCCGCGTCGGTCTGATCCGGGTCGTCCTGCTCGTCCTGCTCGTCCGGATCGGCCGTCGCGGTTGCATCCTCGTCGGCTTCGTCATCATCGTCGCGCTCGGCGCGTCCAACCCCTCGAGCAGATCATCCCGCTCAGAGATCTCGTCCTCGTAGTCGTCGACCGGTGCGTCGTGGATGATCACCAGCGTCACGCCGTCGCCGAGGGCGCGGCATTCCAGGTAGCGGATGTAGTCGCCCTCTTCGCCGTCCTCGAACTCGAAGGTGTAGGAGAAGCTGGCCCAGACGAGATCGTCTTCTTCCCCGTCGGCGTCGGGCTCGTCGTAGGGCTCGATAGCGGAGAAGGCGTCGTTGTCTTCCATCCCCGCCAGGTAGTCGTCGACGCAGTCGTCGAGGTCGTTTTCGTCGTAATCCGGATCGCCGATCAGGGCAACGTTGCTGATCCCGTTCCCCAGGTAGAGGGTGTCGTAGGGATCGTCCTCGTCCTCGTCCTCCTGGACAACCTCCCACTCGCCCGTGTCGTAGGTCAGGGTGTACCCGTATTGCTCGCTCTCGTAGGTCTCCTCATCGTCCTGGGCCGCGGCCACGCCCGCTCGCCCGCCGAGCAACGGCACCATCAAGGCAGCCAGCAAGAAAAGCACGCCTACAAATCGTCCACTGTGGCGCATCCGTCTCATCCCCACGTTCCGCTCTCCCGCGTCTCTCACGTCCGGCGCTCGCGCAACGGCACGGCATCGCCTCGGCGTTCCGTGGACGGGCCCTTTCCGCTGGTTGATCGAGCGACCCGAGTATAGGCAACCGCTCGCTCACCCGCAACGCACCATCGCCCCAAACGCCTTGCCGCCCCGGAACAAGTGCCCGACGAGCGCTACGGTCCGACCGCCCACGCCGGGACCGCAACGTCGCCAGGCAACCGTGATCACCCACGTGTGCGCCTTGACAAGCCTCACCGAGCTGAGATTCACATGACGATCCATGGGAGTAGACTGGGTGTGCGTCGCCGACCGAAGCCGGGCGGCGTGGGCGCCGGGTGGTTCTCCCGGGCCGGGAGGATGCATGGAGCGCGCGATCGTCGACGGCATCACGCTCGAATACAGGGTTGCAGGCGCGGGTGAGCCCGTGGTGACCATCCACGGCTCGTTCATCGCCGATGCGTTTTGGCCGCTGCTGGCCGATCCGGTCCTGACCGACCGATACCGGCTCATCGCCTACCGCCGCCGTGGCTACGCCGGCAGCACCCAGATCCCTGCCCCAGGCAGCATCGGAGAGCAGGCCGCAGACTGCCGGGCGTTAATGCTCTACCTGGGCATCGAGCGGGCGCACGTCGTCGGCCATTCGTTCGGCGGCTGCGTCGCCCTCCAACTTGCCCTGAACTCCCCGTCCATCGTCCATTCCCTTGCCCTGCTGGAGCCTGCTTTGATGATCGGGGCAAGCGCGCAGTCGTATCGGGCAGCGTTGGTGCAGGGCGGACAGCGCTACGAGGGGGCGGGCGCGGCGGTAGCAGTGGACGAAGCGCTGCAGGCACGATGTCCCGGGTACCGGGAGCACCTCGACCGGGTTCTTCCCGGGGCCTTCGCCCAGGCGGTGGCCGACGCGGGGACCGCCTTCGGGATCGACCACCGTCACCTCCTGGATTGGCAGTTCACCGACGCAGAGGCTCGCGGCATCGCTCAGCCGGTGCTCAGCGTGCTCGGTGGCAAGAGCGAGGAGCTCTGGCCTCGCTTCGGCGAAACGCACCGCCTCTTGTTGGCGTGGCTCCCGCAGGCCACGGGCTTCGTCCTTCCCAACGCCACCCATCTTCTCCAGGTAGAGCAGCCGAGCGCCATGGCCGAGGGACTCGCCGCCTTCTTCGCGCGCCACCCGCTTCCGGATCGCACCTGAACCACGCCGGACCTCCCATAGCCCATCCCTTACTTAGGTCCCTCTATCGTCTCTCCCCCTCCACCACCACCCGTCTCCACGGCAGCAGCATCCGCTCCAGCAGCGCCACCAGGGCAAACAGCCCGATCCCCATCAGCGCCAGCAGCACCAGGCAGGCAAAAACCCGGTCCGTCAGGAACTGCGCCTTTGAGCGGTTGATCAGGTAGCCCAACCCCGCGCTCGACCCCACGAACTCGCCAAAGACCGCCCCGATCACGCAGACCGACACCGCCACCTTCGCCCCCGAAAAGACCGCCGGCAGCGCCCACGGCAGCTTGCCGAAGCGGAACCGCGCCCACCGCCCGGCGCCCAGCCCCCGGAGCAGGTCCAGCACCTCCCGATCGGTGCTGCCCAGGCCATCGACCGTCGTCACCACCAACGGGAAAAAGCCGATCAGGGCCGTCACCAGCACCTTCGGCAGCAATCCGTAGCCGAACCAGATCAGCAGCAACGGCGCGATCGCCGGGATCGGCACCGTCTGGCTGCCCACGATCAGGGGATAGAGCGCCCGCCGCAGCGGCGGCGAAGCGTCGATCAGGGTCCCCAGCAACACCCCCGCCCCCAGCGCCACCCCGAACCCAAGGAGGACTTCCAGTCAGCGTCACCCAGGCGTTGTCGGCCAGGATCGCGCGGTCCTGCCACAGCGTCCGCCCGATCCGCGAGGGCGCCGGCAGCAGCCAGGTCGCCGTCCCTTCCAGCCGCACCCACACCTCCCAGACCCCGATCAGCCCCAGGAGCACAAGGGACGGAGCTAGCCAGGAGGAGACAGGGAGACGGGAAGACGGGAAGGGCGTGGAGAGGAACGGAGGACCGTCTGGGGTAGTCATGGATGCGAAGGGTAGGGGGACAGGCCATCGACCGCAACGAGGCCGGTGGCAGCGAGCTCCCGAACCAGCCCGTGCCCGCCCGGCGACCGATCGCTCCATCCCTCGCGGCCGTCTCTGCCGTCGCGAACGCCGCGAAGGCAAGCCGGGTCGTCATCGATCGGGGTGGCTGGTTGGTCCTCCTTACGGGCGGCGTCCCCAGGTGGAGAACATCGCCGGTGAGGAATACGAGAAGCCGGGAGTCTCCAACAGGCGAAGAACCCGGTCGCGGTCCGCCGCCGCCAGCACTCCCGCCGCGATCAGCCCCTCGCCGGCCTGCTCCAGGTTCGCGGCATCCACCCGCGCTCCCGCCGAACCGCCCAAGCGAACATCGAAGAACGCCTCCGCGCCGGTGTCGATCAGGCCCGCCGCGACGAATCGCCCGTGATGACCCCGCGCCCAGCCTGTGCCGGCCCCGCGAGCCTCCAGCAGGTCGCCCAT
Organism: uncultured Chloroflexia bacterium; assembly: GCA_963724285.1. Taxonomy (GTDB): domain Bacteria; phylum Chloroflexota; class Chloroflexia; order Thermomicrobiales; family UBA6265; genus CAVRUD01. Next base: position 19,645 of record CAVRUD010000035.1, read on the forward strand.
GGCCCCGAATGTTCGGCGCGCCACCGCGGCATCCGCGGGATCGGCGACAGGGAAGGCGCGGTCGACGAAGGTGGGATCGAAATCTTCGATCACCAGCCAGCCACCCGGCCGCAGCGCCGCCACCAGCTTGGCCAGAACCGCCGCCGCGGCCGGAATGTGCACCAGCACCAGACGAGCATGGACCAGATCGAACGCCCCCTCCGGAAGCGGATCGACCGCGACGTCGTGGCGGCGAACCTCGAGTTGGGGCCGGCCCAACGCAGCCAGCCCGCCGAGAAATCGTGGGTCGAGATCGGTGGCCAACACATGCCCCGTGGTCCCGACCTGCTCGGCCAGCCATCCCGCCACCGAGCCGCCGCCCGCGCCCACCTCCAGGCAGCGCCAGCCGGGTCCCACGCCGGCCGCCGCCAGGATCCCCCGCGTGCGCGGGTCGTAGAGCGCCTCAAGGCCCGCGAAGCGCTGGCTCGTCGGTCCTTCGGCGGCGTTATCGAACACGTATCCGGTCATCTGCGGGGACCTCCAGGATGGATGGGGGGATCGACGTCGGTCCGGGAAGCGTACTATCCAACAGTCCAGGGCGTCGCCTTCCGCCAGGATCTCCCGATCCTCCCACAGCGTCCGCCCGATCCGGGAAGGCGCCGGCAACAGATACGCCGCTGTCCCCTCCAGCCGCACCCACCCTTCCCAGACACCGACCAGTCCCAGGAGCAGGAGGGCCGGTGCAAGCCAGGAGGAGGCGGGGAGGGAGGATCCAGCTGGGGCGGACGGGAAGATGAGGAGATCGGGGGGCGGTCGCTGGGGGTGGTCATGGAGATGAAAGGTAGGGGGACAGGCGGGGAACCGCAACGGCGACCAGCCAACGCATGGTCCATCCGCACGAGGACCCAGTTCGGGCAGGCCCGTACGACGATGGCCGCACGATCGATGGACGATCAACGCCGCCGGAGCGGATCGTCCTCTGGCAGCGTTGGCCGTGGTCGGCCCGGGGTGTGCCCCACGGTTTTGCGCCCGTCGTTCGTCGTCGTAGGGGAGGGTCCCGTGCCCTCCCATCGTCCATAGGACGATAACGCCGTCGATGGGAACGAGATTACGGCCTGGCGGCCGTGGGAGGGCACGGGACCCTCCCCTACGACGACCGGGCGACCGACCTCGTCCCCATGCAAAACGATGGGGCACACCCGTCGGCCCGGATCGTCGCCGGTCTTGAGGCGATGCGTTGCCGTCCTGTCGAGGAGTTCCTTCGATTGCTGGATCAAGAGCATCGACCGCTCTAAGCGATCGAGCCCGTCCAGGCAGACGCGATCGAGCACACGGAGCAGGCGCTGGTAGGGGGGAGACATTGGCGGCGGTCCGTGAGGGCAGTCCGGCACGTATCGCATGCCCTGATGCAGGGACGGTGCCATGGCGGAATGGCCTGGACCAACGTCCGGGTGTTCGACTGCCTGCTGTCCGTTGCCGTTGTGGCCGCGAACGGCTTTAGCGCCTGACACGGCGGGCCGGGGGACGTTCCCCGCGGCGCCCGACGGCGGTACCGTCGTGCACGGAAGGGTCGAGGCGTTGAGGGAACGCTGGCGAGGGCGCTCGCCCCGGTCAGGTCGGCGGGCAGGGGGTGGGCGGTTCAGCCGCTGCCGGGGACCGTCCGATGGCTGCGATGTGGGGGTGGCCCCGGAGAGTCACCAGACCCGCCGGGGCCGGCGACACCTAACCGAGCTTGCCGAGGATCGCGCCGAATTCGTCCTCGTCGAAGGCGCGCAGCGTCGTGCTCCGCAGGTTGCCCGCCCCGGCGAGGCGCAGCATCGCGGCGGCGAAGGTCTCCCCGTCGGGGGCGCTCGCGATGGCGACGATGTCGTGGGAGCCCAGCGTCCAGTAGATCGCCTCGATGGTGACGCCCATCTGCTGGAACGCCTCGCGGGCCTGCCGGCTGCGCTGCACGCTGTCCTTGGCGCTGCGGATTCCCTGATCGGTCCAGTCCATGAGCGCGATGAACCTGGCCATGTCTGACCTCCTCCATGCCCGGCGTGTCCGCCGTCCAGAGCCACGGTTAGCAGAGGAATGGGGCGGATTACCGGTGAGACCCAGACTACAACCGTTTGCCCCGGTGTCAATCCGTGCCTATGGGGCGCGGCGGCGCGCTTGGCGCTAGATCATCCACCTCCGCGTAAACGGGCCCGAGCCGCTGCCAGGACGGGCCTCTCCGCCACGCCAGATGCTCCGGGGCGACATCCCAGCGACGACATCCCGGCGGGTCAACCGTGTCGGGTCGGGCCATTCCACCCAGGACAACCGGCGCCATGATGGGGCCATGTGGCAGGCGTTCCGTGGCCTGCTCAAGAGCATGTTCCTTGCACGTGATGTCCGCAATCGAGAGGCGTTAGACGTATGGCAGGTGTCCACACCACGGAGTTCTAGGCGCTCGCGCGGACGTGCGTGGTGACGGGCCGTCGCGCCCGTCTCATCCCGGCATCAACAACCATCCACCACCCTTCAATGAGTCGCCGCGAGCGTCCCCCCGTGGACGTTCGATGTCGCGTGCTCATCGCGCGATGCGCGACCAGAAGGACCGTGGATGTTTGCTCGTCACCGATCCCAGGGCTGGACGACAACCGATCGCGTGGCGCTCGCCGCCTTCTTCGGTCAGCTCTACTTCTACCTCCCCGCGGTTACCCCGTATCTCCTGGACCGCGACCTGACGCTGGCCCAGATCAACGGGCTCCAGACGGTCCTCATCGTCAGCCAGTTGCTGCTCGAAGTCCCGACTGGAGTGGTCGCCGACCGGTTCGGCCGCCGCTGGAGCCTGATCCTGGCAGCGGCCACGCTCATCGTCGCGGAGACCGGCTTCATCCTCGCCCGCGACTATCCGACCTTCGTCCTGGTTCAGGTCGTCGCCGGGGCCAGCTTCGCGCTCGCCTCCGGCAGCCGCGACGCCCTCGTCTTCGAGTCGTTGCCGCCCGTTAGCCGGACGGAGCGCATGCACCGGGCGCACGGCCGCATCGGCGCGGCCACCCAGACCGGCAACCTCCTCGCCTTCGCCGCCGGCGGCATCCTCGTCGCCAACCTGACGGCCGGGCGGATCTCGGCCGCGAGCGTGCTCACGATCCTGATGCTGATAGTCGCCCTCGCGGTGACGGTCACCGTCCGCGAGCCTGCCTCATCGGGCGGCATCCGGACCAGCCGCCCGATGGCGCGGATGCTTCGTGACGGCATGGGCCTGTTCCGCCACCGTGCCGATCTGCGCCGGATCGTCCTCCTCATCCTCCTGGCGAATCCATTCGGCGCCTATCTGATTTTCCTCTACCAGGCCTACTTTCTCGACCTGAACGTGCCCGGAGTCTGGTTCGGCTTGGCCCTCGCGATCGGCTCCGGCCTGGGCATCGCCGGACAGCGCTACGCGTACCTCCTCCCGAAGAAGCTCGGGGCAAGACGCGGGCTGCTGCTCGCGACGGTTGCCCCTGACCGCTCTACCTGCTCATGGCCGTCACGACCTATCCCACCGTAGCAGTTGCGCTCTTTTGTCTCCAGTGGGGCGCTATCCTGGTCGCGCCTCCCCTGCTCTCCGGCTATACCAACACCCACATCCCGGACGGCTACCGCGCCACCGCCCTCTCCCTGATCAGTCTGCTCGTCTCGGTCTACCTCGTCGTGATGGGCCCCCTGCTGGGCCCCATCGCCGACATCTCGGTCGCGGCATCTTTCGCGCTCATGAGTGTCCTCGTGCTCGCCGGCGCCCTGACCATCCGCCTCGATATCCGCGATATCGGTTAGGCGAGTTCGCCGGCGTCGGCGTGGCGACACCGCCCGATCGACTCCGGAACCCGCACCCTGGCGGATCTCGTCAACCACCTCACCGGCGAGGTCCCGCTGTGCCCGTTCCGCGGAGACGATCCGCTTCAAGACGCATCGCCCTACGTGGGCACCGACTTCGCCGAGATCAAGGGCCAGGACCACGTCAAGCGCGGCCTGGAGGTCGCGGCCGCCGGCGGGCATAACCTGCTGACGATGTCGTCGTCCTCTTCGCCGAGGTCGCTGGGTGCGTAGGACGGGACGCCGCCGCGGGCGGGACCCTGCGGGAAGGACGCGGGCCCCGTTGGTAGAATGCCGGCACCCGCCAACCGCCCCGCCGCCGAACGGAGGCTCCGATGCCCGTCTCGCTTCCCGCGCGCCGCCTGCTGGCCTGCCTCCTCCTCGCCGTGCTCGCCGGCCACCCCGCCGGGGGCGCCGCCCGCTCGGCCGCGACGCCCGCGCCGGTGGCGACGGGCTACGCCGCCACCGACCTCGGCACGCTCGGCGGTCCGACCAGCATCGCCAAGGACGTCAACGCGGCGGGCCAGGCGGTCGGCGCGGCGACCACGGCCGACGGCACGAGCCGCGCCGTCCTGTGGGAGGACGGCGAGATCCACGACCTCGGCACGCTCGGGGGCCAGGTCAGCGAGGCGCTTGGGATCAACGACGCCGGCCAGATCGTGGGCTGGTCGGAGCGGGCCGACGGGGAGGTGCACGCCGTCCTGTGGCAGGACGGGGCGATGACGGACCTCGGCCCGCCGGGCGGCACCAGCGTGGCCCTCGACGTGAACGAGGCCGGCCAGATCGTCGGCCTCGCGCCGACGGCCGAGGGCATGCGCCGCGCCGTCCTGTGGCAAGGCGGGCAGGTCGTCGACCTCGGGACGCTGGGCGGCCCGGATAGCCAGGCCGAGGCCGTCAACGAGGCGGGGCACGTCGCGGGTTGGGCCCAGACGTCAGGCATGCAGAGCCGCGCCGTGCTGTGGCACGACGGGCAGATGACGGAGCTCGGCACGCTGGGCGGCCCCGCCTTTGCCCAGGCGGCCAACGACGCCGGGCAGGTGGTCGGCGGGGCGCAAACGGCGGAGGGCGAGGCGCACGCGGTGCTGTGGCAGGGCTCGGAGCTGATCGACCTCGGCGGCCCGGGCCGCAGCAGCGGCGCGATGGGCATCAATGCGGCGGGGGTGGTCGTCGGCCGGGCGGGGCCGCCCGGCGGCGACGCGGGCCCGGTGCTGTGGCAGAGTGGGCGGCTGACGGAGCTGGACACGCTGGGCGGGACGACCGGGGTGGCGTGGGCGATCGACGACGCCGGCTGGATCGTCGGCGCCTCGACGACGCCGGACGGCGGGAGCCACGCCACCCTCTGGGCGCCGACGTAGCCGGGCTGGGCGCCAGCGTCCCGAAAGCCCTCCAGTGTGTCGAAGAATGTGCCCAGCGATCGGCTTTGCGGCCCGCGAGGTCGGGTGGGACGGGCCGAATCCTCCGTCTCCTGCGAGGGGGCCGGTCAACCGAGGGCCGTCGCCTGGGGCCGTCCCTTGCCGATTCTCGCCCGCATCCCGCGCCACCTCCTGCCGAACGTGATCCGGTCGGTCGTCCTGCTGGCGACGCGCGAGTTCGGCTCGCTGATGCTGGCGATCTCGGGACTGAGCGTCCTTAGGCTCGGGGTTTGCTCCACGAAAGCTGATTTAGTGGAAGAAAGAGGTAAGAGACTGTGACCAGAGGCTCGGAGGTGTAGACGAAGAGGCTGACGGGGATCGGATCGTAGCCGGTGTTCTTCCTTAGAGATCCACGGTACCAAAATGGTCGAAACGCCAGGAGCTAAGCGGCGGCAATATCTTGGATAGGGCCCGGCGCGCCGGCGTGGCACCCGGCGTGCGCTCCCTCCACCGGCGGCGCGGCTTCGCGCCGCGGACGGCTGAGCAGAGGAGCGCACCATCATGGTCGACAACGCGCGGGATCGCATCGGCGGCGGGATCGACGACGCCGCGGAGCAGGGGACCGACCTGGTCGATACCGGGCGGGACGCCCTCGGGGGCGCGGGCGACGCGGTCGGGGCCGGCGGGGACGACCTCCTCGGCGGGGTCGGCGGGTCGCTGGAACAAGCCGGCGACGGGGCGGCGGACGAGGGCGGCGGCATCATCGACACGATCAAGGACCTGATCACCGGGGGCGACGACCCCGAAGGCCGCTGATCGGCAACCTCGCCGGCGGGCCCGACGACCTCGCCGGTCGGCGGCCCCGGCGTCGACGGGAGGGACGCGCCGGTGCGCACCACCCCACGCGGCCGCGGCCCACGGCACACCCCCCGGAGGAGGACGGCATGAGCGACCCCACCCCCGAGCAGATCGGCCGCCGCGCCCTGGCGCAGCTGGAGGCCGCCTGGAACGCCGCGGACGGGCGGGCGTTCGCCGCCCCGTTCGCGGAGGACGCCGACTTCGTCGACATCCGCGGGGACCGCCACCGCGGCCGGGAGGCGATCGCCCGGGGGCACCAGGCCATCTTGGACACGGTCTACCGGGGGAGCCGCATCGCGTACGCGCTCGTGCAGGCCCGGGCGCTCACCCCCGAGGTCGTGCTCGTCCACGGCCGGGGTGACCTGACGGCCCCGACCGGGCCGCTGGCCGGCGAGAGCAGCGCCACGGCGACGCTGGTCTTGGCGCGGCACGGGGACGACTGGCGGATCGCGGCCTTCCAGAACACGGCGCTGGCGCCGCCGCGGTGACGAGGGCAGATGGCGGGCGGGGGCTGGGCCCGGGGGCCTCTACGTGAGCCGGGGCTCCTCGCCCGCCGTCGCCGCCACCAGGTAGGTGCCCAGCTCGGCCTCCTCGCACAGCGCCTCCAGCCGGCCGATCGCCCCCGCCGCCGCGGGGTGCGCCCGCATCGCCGCGATCGTCTCCATGCTGGGCCACGGCCCGAAGGAGTAGAACAGGCGCGGGTCGTCGACGCTCCGCAGCAGGGTGCCCCAGCGCGGCGGGGCCTTCAGGGCCAGGAAGACGGCGGCCAGCTCGCGCCAGGCCGCGACGAAGGCGTCCTCGTTGCCCGCCGCGACGCGCCAGCGGGCGAGGGTGTAGGGCTGATCCGCCATCGCTTCTCCTCCAGGGCTGGGAACCGAGAACGACCGTCGGGGATCGCGCCGCCGACGTATCGATAGCGCACCCGATTCTATATAGAACCTGCATCGCTAGTCAGGGAAGCCGTCAATGGTGGCTTGCATTTGGGGGCGCATTTCCCGAGTGAAACGAATGTAGGCGTTCCGTTCCGTACGTGCTCATGTACGGATAAGGGAAGGCGCTGCTTGCCCGCGCGGTCTTACATCTTGCCGCCGATGACGCTTGCGGAGGCACCCTCCGTTGCCGCCATGAACCCCTGCCCGCACGGCTGCATGTAGCGCCGCGCTCACGGTGGTGCTGGCCCGGCGCTCTCTAAGGAAGAAAGCAGCCTGATACGGCACCGCCCTCCATGTGGCATTACCCCGTCGGGACCCGAGACGGGTATCCCCACCGGGCTGCGGCCGGCATGGGCATCGGGCGAGGACGCGGCCGACTTACCGCAGCTTACGCGGCTAGGTGGGGGGCGCTCAAATGGCGCCGCCCTCGGCATCGAGTTCGCTTGCGTACCCGAGCTGCGTCAGCCGACTCGTCGGCCTACGGGAGGCTCGGCGACTCCGCCGGATCGCACCGTCCGACCGCGCCTGGATCGCCAGGGTCGTGCCCGCCGCAGAGCGGTCGGCAATCCGGTGCCCGGTACAGCAACTGGGCAGGCAGACCTCGCCGGCAGGGGCAGCCGGCGCTGCTGGTGCAGGTCTGGCCCGTGCAAGTCACGAACTCCGCGACCAGGCGCGGGGTCCCTCGGCCGTGAAGCAGCAGTTGCAGCCCGTGCCGCTCGCGCCGCACGGGCGTAGTTACTGCAGATTGCCCCCGGTTCGTGCAGCTTCGGCGGCAGGCCGTCGTCGTGCGTGGTCGTGGTCGTGGTCGTGACGCAGCCGGCGACCGGGTCGACGACCTCGCCCGGCGGGCAGACAGCCGTGCCAGGGCCGCACTGTCCCGGCGGTCGGCACCGGCTGTTGCCGTTGCCGTAGACGCAGCAGACGCAGCCGTCGTTGCAGATCCCCGGGTCGGTCTTGCAGAGGACGTTGCCGCACTGGGCCTGGGTGACCTGGGCCTCGGCCGCCCGGGCGCCGAGGAGGCCCGCGCCGAGGGCGGCGAGCGACCCGAGGAGGCCGCGGCGGGTCTTGGCCGCGGCGAGTGACTGGGTGAGGGCATCAAACCGTCGTGGGTCCACCCGCGTTTCCCTTCGCTCTTTGGTTGGTGCGGCCGACTGCGCCGCTAGGATGGGGCCACTGTAGGGCACGAGCGGGCAGGGTCAATAGGCACCCCGGGTGGGTCTCGCCCGGTTAAAGCCCGGCGCACCGCCCGACCTTGACGCCGACGGGAACGTTGCCCGCTCCGGCCGGCGCCGGGCTGTTGCCTTCGCACATCAGGGCCTGAACAAGGCTAGCTCGATGCGGCGCTCCGCTCGGGCCTGACCGGTCGCCGCTTCACCTCCGGCTTCTGCCCCACGACCAGCCGCTCCCTCCCTCCCCTGCGGATTGGAGCCGGGTCCGGGGCCGATGCTAGCCGCTGCGGGGCGTTGTCTGGTTGCTCCGTGGGCAGATTCCTGGTGCCCAGGGCGTAGCGCGGGGGGATGCCCTCCGTGCCCCGCACCAGGAGGACGTACATCGTCGCCAGGATCGGCAGGTGGCCGATCAGCTCGGTCGGCGGCAAGAACGGGATCCCCAGGTTGAACGGGATCCACAGCACCAGAATCACCACCCGGGGCAGGTAGCCGCACAGCAGCGCCGCCCCGGCCGTCGCCTCCGTGATCCCCGCCGCGTAGACGAACCTCCTGTCCGTCCACCAGTCCCAACCCAGCTCCCGGGGCACGTTGAAGTTGGGATATTCCTGAAGGAAGGCCACCCCCAGGTCCGGCGCAAGCAGCTTCTCGGTGAACCCCAGGATGATGATCGAGATCCCCGCGCTCCAGCGCAGGATCGGCAGGGCATAGGGCAGCAGCTTGTCGGAGAGGGCCGTCCTGTCTTCCTCCGCCCCATCCTCGTACCGCACCACGCCCCGCCCGACCGCGACCAGATAGAGCGCGATCCCGACGAAGATGATCTGCTCCAGGGCCTCGTACCAGGCGGCGTACCCGAACGCCAGCAAGAACAGCCCGATGATCATCAGGGCGCCGACCCGGGTCAGGACGCCGGTGATGAACGTGAACCCCGCCACGATCGCGACCGCCGCGATCGCCCAGCCCAGCACGTTCTCCGGCAGGTCGATGTTGGGCACAAACAGCTCGAGCTGGGTCGCGGCATAGATCAGGGCGATGGCGGCCTGCACTCCCAGGATCGCCGGCGCGGCCGGCTCCAGCCGCTGGAACATGGGAGGCCGGGGCCACAGCGGATCCCCCAGCGCCCGCTGCCCCCAGGCCAGCGCCCCGACCGTCCCCGCGATCGCCAGCACGGCGAGGAGCACCGGCACGGAAACCAACAGGTCCCAATCCGGCTCCCAGTACGGCCCCTCCGGCGTGAACCAGCGCACATGGGCGATCGCGTGGAGGTGCGGAGAAGGGCTGGGCCATTGGATGTCTTTCGGGTATGGTCGGTAGTGCCGGCGGGAGGTATCCCCCGCAACACCGGCATGATGGCTGCCACGGCCCCGCCCTGCCAACCGCAGTCATGCGTTCCTGCGCGGTGCATCCCGGCCCCAAGCTGCCCGCGGACAGAGATCGTTCTCCTCCTCGTCCGCTTTCGAGACGCGCACCCGTTGTAGGGGCAGACCGGTCTACCCAGCGTGTCTGCCCGGCCACGCATACGCGGCGGTTCGGTATCGGGACAGGCCACAGGACCGCGAACCGGGTTGGCGAGCCAAGAGGGCAGACACGCTGGGTAGATCGGTCTGCCCCTACAACGGGTGGGCGCCGTTTCCAACGTTTGCCCGGCCCCATCCCGCGCAGGCCCTGACACCAACGCCGAGCCCCCTCCCAAACCGGGAGAGGGCTCGGCGCGGACGATGACGCGGGGCGGTTGGTGGGGAAGACCGTCTCTACCCCAACCCCTCCGACAAGAAGATCGACACCAGCGTCCGGCCCGTGTTCTGATCGGTCGCGAGATAGGCGATCCCGGCCATCTCGGAGCCTTGCGCCGGGTGGAGACCGATCACGGCCACTCCATCGAAGTCCGCCACTGTCCCCAGGTCGCCGCAGGCCACCTGATCCCCCTGACCGTCCGCCGGGGTCACCACGATGATCGCGTGGGGCGAGGCGAACAGATCGTCCAGGGCCACGCCGATCGATCCTCCACCGCTCTCGGCGATCAACGCGGTCGGCAGCCCCAACCGATCGCCCCGCGGCGTGTAGACCCCGATCGATTCGTCGACTTGGTCGCCAGGCTCGGCGCAGGTCCCGGTGATCACCGTCGCGTAGCGATCGGCCGGAGCCGCCGGCTGGACCTGCTCGACCGGCTGGGTCTGCTCGGATTGGTCGGTCTGACCGGTCCCGTCGGGCAGGTTGACGAAGATCGGGAAGCCGACGATGCCGTCGATCGGGCCGGGGCCGGGCGAGCTGAACCCGATCGGGTTGTACCGCGGGGCAAAGCCGGGGGCGATGGTACTCAGATCCAGGTACGCCTGACCGTTCGTGTTGTAGGGGACGATCACCGAGCAGCCGGCCGCCGTCCCGTCTGGGAGCACCTCGTTCGCGTGCACCCCCAGGAGGCGCCATCGTCCGCGACGAACTCCACGTAGGCGCCCACGGCTGGGGCGCAGCCGGCCTCGTTCAGCGTCGGCGGCAGGGGCGGGACGATCTGGCAGTTCGCCACGTAGGTGCGCATCTCGTAGCCGTCACCCTGCGCCAGCGCCGGACCCGGTTGCACGTCCCCGGAGCCGGACGCCACCGCCGAGCCAACGGTACCCGACAAGACGCCCAACCCCAGGGCGAGGGCCAGCGTCAGCCACATCAGGCGTTGGCTGAGCCGGTGTCGATCGACCAGGGATAGCGAAGCGAAGGCGGACAGGAGGGACGACTGGGTGGATCGGCGCATGGGGATCTCCTCTCGTCGCGGTCGGCTCCGGGCGTACCGGAACACCTGGTTCCTGCTCTGGGGGAGGGGAGGACTCCCGCTCCCCATCTGCCTCTCAGCCTATCGGAGCACCACCCCGCGGCCATTGAGAGAACTACGTACGGGATCACGTAAATTGGGGGACGGGCCTGGGCGCGGATGGCTACGTAGCTCCCTTGGCCGGCGATCTTCCCTACTAATGAGGACACAGATGGACGCCTCCGCACACCAGGACCTCCTGCGAGACGCCCTCGGCGGCGATTGGACGGCGGTTCCCACCCAGCTCGGCGCGATGGGATCGTCGTTTCTGGCCACGAACGGGGAACGACGCCTCTTCGTGAAATGGCCCGCCGATACCCGCGTCATCCCCCGGCTGGCCCAGATCGGCGTCGTTCCGCCCCTTGTCGCCTCCGGCGAGTGGCAGGGCACACCGTTTCTGATCCAGGAGTGGATAGAGGGGGAATCACCGGACCGCGCCTGGCTGCGCTCCCACGCCCCGGAGGTCGTCCGCCTGATGCGCACCTACCACGCCGACCGTTCCCTCCGCGATGCCCTGCTTCCCACCTGCCCGGAGTCCTTCGCCGCTCACCTGACGCGCGAACTCCGCGGGATCGAGGCCGATCTGCGCGCGACCGACGCCCCCGAGTTCCGCGAACCGCCTGTCCAACACGCGATCGAACGGCTCGTTGCCCGCGCCCGGACGCTATCCCCCGGTCCGCTGGTTGCGACCCACGGAGACCCGAACTTGACCAATTTCCTGATCGCCCCGGCCGGGTCTACCTGGTCGATTGGGACGCCGTCACCCTCTCCGACCCCCTGCGCGATCTCTCCCTCTTCCTCTGGTGGTACTTGCCCCCGGCGGAATGGCCCGCCGCTTTGGCCACCTACCACGGCAGACCGCATCCGATCGAACCCTGGACCATCGAGTGGTGGGCCGCCCGCGCCTCCCTCCGCGTCGCCCTCTGGCTGGACGCCCATCGCCACGACCCCGGCATGGTCCGCTCGTTCCTGGCCGATTTCCTCGCCGCCGAATCCGGTGCCCCGAATCCGAAGATGCCCGCCGAGCCGTAATTGCTGGTCCGGGGACGGCCCCCTAACCCCCCAACCCCCTTCCCCCCGCTGCACTAAGGAAGGGCGGGAAGGGGGAGTTCGGCGTCCGTGAACGGAGCGCCGTGCAGGCCCCGCCCGGGGCTAAAGACCCCGGGCTGAGTGAAATAACCCGGCTGAAGCCGGCTGCCGCCCTGTCTCGAACGGCGGATGGATCCGACCACAGCCCCGGAGTTGCAGCCCCCTTTAGGGGGGTTATTCGGTTCAGCCCGGGGTCTTAGCCCCGGGCGACGCCTGCACGGCGGCCGGCTATCGCCGCGGCGTCCGCCACCGGGCGACGCCAACACCGCGCTCCATTGTTCGCATGGCCCTCGCCACCGGGCGACGCCTGCACGGCGGCCGGCTATCGCCGCGGCGTCCGCCACCGGGCGGCGCCCCATGTCCAGATGCCTACCCCGCTCAGCTAGCCAACCCCGATGGTGCGATCAGGAACGCGCCCGCATCATCCGCACGGGCCGGAATGCCAATGCCAGCGCGCCGGCGAGCGCCACCAGGGGCCAACCCCAGGTCATCGGCGCGGGCCGCGCCTCGGTCGCCGGCCCGGCGCCTGTATCCGGGAGCGTGACGACGAGCGGCTGCTCCGTGTCGACCGGCGTTCCCGTGCTGCTATCGGTGCCGGCGTCAGACCCGTCCGCGCCGTCGTCGGATCCGCCGTCTCCTCCATCGTTGCCGCCATCGTCACCTCCCCCGTCGCCGCCGCCGTTAGGAGCCAGGATGTTGTACCAGTCGCACATCACGGTGGTTCCGGGTTCGAGGTCGAGCCAGTTGGCGGAGTCGGCCCACTCGGTTTCGGGCACGGGCGCGGAGGCGGGGCCGCTGTATCGGCAGAAGAGGGCGCTGTCCACCACCTCCGGCGGCAGGTCCTCGCTCAGGGCAACTTCCGAGTAGGTGCCATCGGGAAGCGGAAAGAAGACCCTGCCCGGTCCTGCCTCGCCGGTCGTCGCCCCGAACGGTGCGTGACCGTCTCCCAGGTCCAGCGTGACCGGGATTCCGTCCTCGGTGGCTGGGCAGGCGGCGGCGAAGGTCGCCGCGTCGGCCGCGGCCGCGTCCTCGATCGCCCCCGCCGGGCAGGCGTAGGTCGTCAGATCGAGCCAGCCGTCGTTGTCCTCGGGATCACCGGGAATGTTGAACCAGTTGCAGGAGTAGTGGAGGTAGGTCTCCCCAAACGCAAGCTCGATCTCGCCATCTTTGGTCGGAAACAGTTCCCACGAAGGCGGACCTGGAATCGGTTCCGTGGCGCTGGCGCAGAAGACGACCGGCTGCACGAATCCAGCGGGGATCTCCTCCCAGATCGTGGCCGTCCCGCTCCCGATTCCGTCCCAGGAGATCCAGCCTACCCCTGTGTCATAAACCTGTTGCAGATCCAGCCCGCCCATCATGAAATGGAACACGACCTCGCCGCCAAGGTTCTCCTTGCACTTGTCGCCGAAGTAGTCGGGGTCTTCACTGGACGCGTCGACGCCGAGGGTGCAGACCCGTTTATAGATGGTCACGCTGCCCTGATCGGGAATCATGAACCAGTGGCACAGGGCGTTGGGGCCGGGCACGGCGGTGAAGTCGTACGCCATCGTATTGACGGGGGCGGAATAGGGTGTAAACGCCACGCTCCCATCCGAGGCGCAGAACACTGCCGGCTGGCCAAACCCCTCCGCGTCGGCCGCCTCGATCTGGACCGGAGCCAGGGGCAGATCCTCCCAGATAGCTGTTCCGCCGGTGGTCTGCCGTTCCAGGACGTCGCTCCCCGTGTCGAGCCGGAAGCCCAGGCCGTCGATGGGGGCGGTGCAGGCATCGAGGAACTCGGCGACATCCTCGTTCGTGGCCAGCATCTCGACCGGGCAGGACCACGCCTGGACCGTCATTGATCGGGGCGCGGGCGGGATATACCAGGAGCATAGGAACCAGGCCCCGGGCACCGTCAGTTCCGCCGCGACGCCGCCTGATCCAGACTGCCCGAGACCGTGTACCGGACCCAATCGCTCCCCGGCAGGTCGTCCCGGCAGAATACGATCGGCATGCCCGATTCGGGTGGCAGGTTCAGGGCCAGGTAGACCGGACCGAGAACCAGATCGCCCCACGAGGCTCCACCACCGGCGTCCGTAAAGGCCGGGGTTGTCACGCCCTCCTGGTTCAAGAGCGCGGTGAGGCCGGTCGCGGGCGCGGGACAGGCAGCGGTCAGCGCGGCGATATCGTCCGCGATGGCCGTCACGTCCGCCGGGCAGACCCGCTCCCGGATTTCCACCGAGATGTCGTCGCCGCCGGGGCCGGGCGCCACCTCCTCGACCGCGACGGTTTCCTCGACCAGCGGCTCGTCCTCGACCGGTGGCAGGACCGGATCATCGGGTTCGGCGGTGGCGTCCGCCTCGACCAGCGTCAGCATGTCCAAATCGCCGTCGTCGTCCGGTGCGGGCGGGGTGGCCGTCGGCGCGGGCGCCACAACCATGGTGACGGGTTCTTCCTCGGCGGAGACGCCCGCCAGACCGTAAACCGCAACCAGGGCCAGCGCCACGATCAGCGGCGCGGCCAATCGCGCAAGGAGCCACGCCCGCCGGCAGGACCGGTCGTACCGGACCTGCCGGAGAGAGAACGCCCGCAATCTTCTCGGGGCGTGCAATGGAAGGGGGCTGGAGGTCGGCGCTGGAGCGTGCATCGGAGCCCTCCGGGTGGTTGGCCGCGGGCGAATGGCGCCCGCCGGTGCCCGCTGGTCCTCCTGCGGGCATGCTCCTAGGCTGCCCTTCCGCGCCGGCCCGCACATCCGGGAAACTACAAAGGATTTAAGCGTCCTTCACGTAGATGGCGTGCGTGGCGTTACGTAGACCGTTCACTCGGCTCCACCCGCTGTAGCGGTCCCTTTGCCGTTCTTGGGAGGAGCAGGGAAGGTTGGCGACGTTTTGGCGACGCCCGGGGCTAAAGACCTCGGGCTGACCCAGATAACCCGGCTGAAGCCGGCTGTGATCCGTCTCGAAGGGCGGAGAGGTCCGATCCAAGTCCCGGTGTTCCAGCCCCCTTTAGGGGGGTTATGGGGGTCAGCCCGGGGTCTTTAGCCCCGGGCGACGGCAGCGCGGCGGCCGGCTATCGCCGCGGCGTCCGCCACCGGGCGGAGCCGCGGCGCGGCGCCCCGCATCGGTCCCGGGCGACACGGACGCGGCGTTCCGTTGGTCGCCGCCTTGTGTCCCGGGCAACGCGGATTCTGCGCAAAGGTCTCCGCACCGCTTGAGAGAGGAGCGGGCGAAGGGGGCACGAACGCCGACGGCCCGCCCCCGGATTGAGGGGCGGGCCGTCGCTCACGTTCAAAATATTGAGACCCCGGTTACTCCCCGATCATGAGGAGGGCGCTCACCCCGCGGACATCGCCGCGGGTGTAGACCACCGCCGCGAGGGCCTCGATGCCGGAGAGATCTGGCGCCCCGGTCGTGCTCGGGATCGGGGTCGCCAGGCAGTTGTCATCGACCGTCGTGTCGCATGCCGGCACCGCCCCCGGGATGCCGAACAGCACCGGCTCCAGCAGCGTGATCAACTGGCCCAGGTCGAGGTAGTAGACGCCGTTCGACGGCTCCGGCAGCTCGGCCATGATCGCCTGGTAACGCGGGTTATCGGCCAGGCTACCGCCCGCCGTGCCCTCGACGTAGTCGGTAAAGCCCTCGTTGATCCCGTAGACGAACCGGCCATCGACGACGCCCCACTGCAGGCGGATCGTCGGCACCGGCTCATCGGCCTCCGTCTGGTCGACTGGCGTATCGAACTCCAGCCCCGTCGTGCTCGGCGGGATCGGGATCGTGATCACCTGGGTCAGGTCGTCCCCAACCATCTCCGTCTGCGCGCCCGCCTCGGTCGTCGCCAGAATCTGGACCGGGTTGTCGGACGCGAACGTCAGGCCCACGGCCACCACGTTGATGTAGGCGGCCAGCTTGGTCGTCGCGTCGATCACCTGGGTTGGGTCGTTGACCCCGGAGGTGAAGACCGCGCCCACGCCGCTCGGATCGGTCAGGGAACGGACCGTCAGGGCGAAGGCCCACTCGCCGGTCATCTGGTCGATGAACTGCGTGCGCGGGTTGAACGAGATGATCCGGCCGATGAATTCATAGACCGCCGCGATCTTCTCGTCGTCGGTCGCGCCCTCTGGTATCAGCAGGGAGGCGTCCGGGTCCTGCATCGCCGCCTGGGCGATCGACAGGGCGGCCGCATCAAGCGAAGGCGCCACCGTCGCGCCCAGCTCGAAGCCGTCCATGAACAGGAGGCTATCGCCCGGGACCTCCGAATCGAGCGTCACCTCGCCGCCTTCCGGCAGCGCCGGCAGCGTTTCGCCCTCAGCCGCGAACATCGCCGTCTCGACGCGGAAACCCGGGGTATCCGCCCGGACGATGAAGGCGTTGTACGCCCGCAACGGGTCCAGTTGCTCCGGCGTGACCCCGGTCACCGGCAGACCGGCGGCGGCCAGCTCCTCGCTCGACCTCGGCCAGCACCAGCTCCAGCGCCGACACGATGCTCGGGCCGTTGACGAACCCGAAGGACAAAAAGTCGTCCGGCAGCTCCGTCCGCGCCTTGACGAAGGCGGGATCGGCGTCCAGGGCCAGCGCCTCGCCCGCGTAGACCGCCGCGTACGGCTCCAGATCGGCCGGCGTGCCCGACACCACGAAGACATCGCCCAGCCGGGCGACCGCGATCCCGTCACTGCCGAAGTGGTCCGGCGGCAGCGAGGAGATCGTCACTCCGGAGGCCTCGGTCTCCTCGATCGCCGTGTCGGAGGCGCGCGACGACTCCAGCAGCAGGGCGTCGATCTCAGTGGCGGCGGCATCCGGGTCACTCGGGCGGACCACCGCCACGACACCGGACGGCTCCGCCTCAACAGACGGCTGTGACGGCTCGACCGACGACGCCGGGGAGTCGCTCGCGGCCCCCGTGTCCTCCTCGTCATCCTCGACGTTCGAGGTGTCGATGTTATCCAGCGGGTCGTCGGACTCCTCATCGGAGGACCCCTCGACCGCCTCTTCGACCGCCTCGGCGGAGTTCTCGGCGACCTCCTCGATCACCTCCTCCGGCTCGGCCGGCTCCGCGACCGCCTCGGTGGGCTCCGCGGCGGCGGGCGAGTCTTCCACAACGTCGGCGACCGCGTCCGCGCCCTCGTCCAGGGACTCGCCGAACGCCTCGATCACCTGATCGCCCACGGCCACCGCCACCTCGCCGTCCAGGATCACGCCCAGGTCGGGCGCGTCTTCCCCGGTCACCGGGGTGGCGTCGGCGGTGGCGTCCGTGCTCGCGCCGGTGGAGGTGTCCATCGACGGGTCATTGGAGATCCCGATCGTCTCGGGTACCGCCTCGGCGAACAGGCTGTCAACCAGCTCGCCCAGTCCGGCCCGATCCAGCAGCTCCTGGCTCTGGATGATCTGGCCGGAGGTCGGGTCGATCGTCATGGCGGCGAACAGGAGCACATCGGCCGGGACGACCGACGCCGTCTGCAGGCCGGCCACCGTCTGGGCGGCCGGCGAGGCCGGTGTGGCCGGTGTGGCCTCCGGCGTGCCGGAAGCATCCTGCGCCGTCGTGTGGCGGCCGGCGATCACGGCCGGTACCAGGGCGGCCAGCAGGGCGAGCACCAGGGCGATCCTGCCCCCGCGTCCTGCCAGTGCGGCCTGGCGATGGGGCGGTTCCGCCAGGGGGGATCGGGTCACGGGCGCCGTCATAGGAAGAACCTCCATCGTTGGCGTGCCGGGGGTGGGGATGCCGGCGCGCGAATCCCGAGAGCGTAGCGCGTCTCTCTAAAGCCAGCTGAAGCCAGATCACCGGGTTCCGGGGAATGCGGCGCCGGACCGCACGGACCGGCGATTGGCGGTGGGACACGGCACCGCGCCCTACGCGTCAGAACAAAGGACGTCGCCCCCGGGCGAACGGTTCCGAGTGTAGCCGATGGGCCGCTTCCGGGTCCGGCAAACGGTAGGCCAGGCCGGTCAACCCCCAAATCTACCCCCCGGTAGACGACGGGTCGAGCGGATCGTCTTACGATGATGATGATCGAGCGTTCTAAAGGCGGAAGCGGATAGATTCACGCTTGTCGAAGCCGAAATCCGGCAATTCGCTTTCGAAAACCATGTCAGGGGATGATGATGTTTGACCCTATCCACCAACAGGCCGGCTCGACGCTGCTACGCAGTATCGCAAACGAGGCCGTCAGGGGCGCCTTGCCCTACCCAGAGGAGCCGGTGCCATTCACGGACCGGGATATGCAATCGGGCTGGCTCCGTCGCCAGGTGCGTCGCCTGATCGACCGTTTCAACCGCGTTCGACTGGGCCAGGAGTGTCCAGTCATCCCCGCCGGTAGACCCCAGGGGTCAACCGTCAAATCTATCCAGGGATAGACGCCGGGGCTACCGAATCGTCTTACGATGATGGTGGTCGGGCGTCATAGAGGCGGAAAGCGGAAAAGAGTTCGATCGTCGAAGCCGAAACCCGGCAATCCGCTTCCGAAAATCAGATCAGGAGACGTAAATGCTTCCCTACACCGCGTATGACATTATTCGCACGGTGAACCATGAGGTCGATCTCAACCGCAAGCCCGTTCGGGGGTTCAACCACACCGTTGGCGACGAGATCCCGTCCGGCTCCGACCGGCCCGGCGGCGGTGGCCGCGGCCTCTTCGCCTCCGCCCTGGCGCTCCTCGGCCGTCGCACTCGGCCCAACCAGGCTGCTCCCCAGCCACTGGGCTAGGCAGCCCAAGCGGCCGCGCTGGCGCCAGCCGCTACTGGCCACGATGGCCAACCGGGCCAGCCCGGCCGAGGGAGCGAAACCCCATGGCCACACCCTCCCAACGCGCCACCCCGGCGCCCTGTCCATGACCCCCGTTCCCGCCCAGGGAACGGGGGTTTTTGGGGTCAGCGGGCCAGATTCCTCCTACCCCGCGTTCGTGGCACACACTCTGCGTAATGAGCTGTACCGGTCACGTCCAGCCAACGTGGCCGGGAAGTTCCCTCCGAGTCCGCTCCTGTCTTGCGGGCCAGCCACGGCCCAACGAGCGGGCGCGGACGCCGGGACCGGTCACCTGGCCGATCCCGGCGTCCGTGTGTTCCCCCGGCGTGACCGTCCGGGATTTGGTAGAAGTAGCCCGATCGGACTACGGTGGCACGTTTGTTGCTGTCCGATATTTCGTCCTGCCCAGGGGTGGATGGGCCCTGGGCGCGGACTTTTGCTATGGCCTGCCGCTCACCGGCCACGTAGCTCGGTGAAACACAGGCCAACACTCGTTATGGCGCCACAAGGGGGGAACCATATGGTCGCCACACCGAACGACATGAGCCGGGGCAACCAGCTCATCGGCTTGTCCGAAGTCTCCAGGATGCTCGGCGTCAACCGGGCCACCGTCGCCAACTGGCTGCGCCAGGGACGTATCCCTGCCTTCCAGTACGGTGAGCGCGGCATCTACCGCCTCCGCCGCGAAGATGTTCTCTCCTTCATCGAGCGCAGTCGCCTGCCCCAGTCCAACGACTAGGGGCGAGCCGCGCGCTCCCCGGATTCCGATCCGGACGGTTCGCTCGCCTGCTGGCTGGCTGGCACGCGGATCGTAGGGATCAGGACTCACCCCCGGCGGCGGATCGTGTCCGCCGCCGGGGGTGAGTCCGTTTTTCGCCGTCTCCCTGTGCTATCGTCCCGCCAGCACCCGCCTCCGTCCGCTCGCCATCCGGAATGCCGCGCTCCGTGCTCAGACCCCCGTCTCCAGCCGATAACCTGCCGCATCTGGGGCCCTTGCGGCTGCCGGAAGGCTCCGTCGTCTCCTCCCTCCTGCGCCGCATCGGCCTGGCGATCGGGCTCATCCTCGCCGTTACCGTCGTCATGTGGTTCGATCGCGATGGGTTGCGCGACAACTCCCACCCCGAACGCGCCATCCGCCTGATCGACGTCTTCTATTTCACCGTCGTCTCCCTCACCACCGTCGGCTACGGCGACATCATCCCGGTCTCCGGTGGCGGCCGCCTCATCAACGCCATCCTCCTCACCCCAATCCGGATCTTCCTCTGGGCCCTCTTCCTCGGCACCGCCTACGAAGTCACCGTGCTCCGCCTTCGCTTTCAAGGAGAACGCCGCTTGCGCGACCTGCAAGAACGCCTCCAGAACCACGTCATCGTCTGCGGCTACGGCGTCAAAGGCCGCGCCATCGTCGCCGAGCTCATCGCCCACGGCCACCAGGAGGAGGACATCGTCGCCATCGACATGGACGAGGGCAACGTCGCCGCCGCCGCCAAACGCGGCCTGGTCGCCCTGCGCGGCGACGCGTCCGCCGAGGCCATGCTCCGTACCGCCGCCATCGAAAAAGCCGCCCACGTCCTCGTCGCCCCGCACCGGGACGACATCTGCGTCCTTATCTGCCTCACCGTCCGCTCCCTCGCGCCCAAGGTCGAGCTGGTTGCCGCCGCCCGGGAGGAGGAGAACATCAAGCTCCTCTACGGCGCCGGGGCCGACCTGGTCGTCGCCCCCTCCGTCTCCGGTGGCCGCCTGATGGCCGCCGCCGTCCGCCAGGAGGCCGTCCCCCTCTTCATGGAGGACATGCTCTCCTTCGGCGGCAGCCTCAGCATGGCCGAGCACGTCGTCACCCCGGAGGAGGCCGGCCTGTTTCCGCACGCTGTGCCGGCCCTCTCCGGGTGCCTGATCGTCGGGGTCGCCCGCGGCCGCCAACGCTTCCCCTTCAACCGCTGCGCCGACCTGCAACTCCAGGTCGGCGACATCATCGTCTACATCAGCGGCGGCAAGACCAGCGGGGGCTGACGTGCACCGGCCCTCACCCCCCAACCCCCTCTCCCAAGGTTGGGAGAGGGGGCTTTCGGCGCCGTCTCCGGAGGGGAACCGCGGGTCCCCCCGATCCCCTCTCCCAGTATTGGGAGTGAGGGTGGCGCGAAGCGCCGGGGGTGAGGGCCGTCACCGGGGAGATAGCGCCGGATATCTTTTGCGGACAATAGCGCCGAAATCTCCGAGAATCGTACGCCCTAGACCCCGATAAAATATGAGAAATCGGCTACCAATCGCCAATTAACCATGGTAGGATCATGGGACAAATGCGGATCGTTTTAGCGAAGCGTGCTGTTCGCCAAGCTCTCGTGCTGACCCGCACCGCGCCGCAGGGCACTCCCTTGGCCGAGAGCGGGTTGCGTCGCGTGGCGGCGCGGAATACGAGCCGAGGCGAACGGTAACCCCGACTCACCTTATCGCACCTCAGTACTCGGTGCCTGGTGCGGGGAACGCTGGGACATCACACGGGGCGCGGGGCCGTGTGGATCGTTGGCCGGCTCAGTGATGAACCGGCCGGCAGGCAAACCGGCCACTGGGGACTGGGAGGAGTGTGCGTCGTGAATACGAATGCCTTGGGCTTGAAACATCGGCTCGCCAAATGGTGCTGCGCGGTCTTCGCAGCCCTGATGGTGCTGGGCCTCATTGCGGGGAATCCGCTCCTGGTCCAGCCCGTCGCTGCCGCGCCGACGGTCAGTGCCGCCAACACCCAGCTCGGTTGGGAGGCCACCTCTCCGCAAGGGGCATCGGTTACCCTCGACGGCACCGCCACCTCCGACGATGCCACCCAGTTCCAATGGTGGATCGCCTGCACCACCACGCCGCCCTGCGCAAGCGGCACGCTCCTGGGCACCACCGAGGTCCTGCAGGTCACGCTGCCTATTGGACTCAGCCCAATCACCCTCTGGGCCGCCGGCCCCGACAACCAGTGGGCGCAGGCTCCGCTCATCACCGTCGTCGTCAATGCCACGCCGCCGGTCGCCAACGCCGGTCCCGATAACTCGTACGCCGCGACCAGTCCCCAGGGTGCCAGCGTCGCCCTCAACGGCTCCGGCTCCATCGGCGCCGCTTCCTACTCCTGGTCGGCCAACGGCGTCGAGATCGCCACCGGTGCGACCCCGACCGTCACCCTCCCGATCGCCACCACCAAGGTCACCCTGACCGTCGCCAGCGTCGCCGGCCTCTTCGCCACCGACGACGTCAACATCACCGTCGCCCCCTCCCTGCCCGATTCCGACGCGGGCGACGACCAGACCGTCGCCTCCCCGAACGGCAACCCCGTCGCCGTCACCCTCGACGGTAGCGGATCGGTCAATGCCGCCTCCTACACCTGGGATCTCCCCGGCGCCCTGCCGAACGCCACCGGCGTCTCCCCCACCGTCAACCTCCCGGTCGGCAACCACACCATCACCCTGACCGTCACTAGCGTCAGCGGCAACACCGACTCCGACACCGTCGGGGTCAACGTCACCGGCCCGCCGCCGCCGCTCAACGCCGACGCCGGCCCGGACCGCACCGCCTACATGACCAACGGCACCACCGCCACCGTTCCCATGGACGGCACCAACTCCACCGGCGCCGTCTCCTACTCCTGGCAGGTGGTCGGCTCCGTTGCTCCCGTCTTCACCGGGGCAACCCCGACGTTCCTCCTGACCCAGGGCGTCCACACCATCCGCCTGACCATCACCGGCATCGACGGCGCCACCGACACCGACGATGCCGTCATTACCGTCCTGCCGGAGCCGCCGCTCTCCGCCGATGCCGGCCCGGACCAGACCGTCGTCGCCACAAACGGCACCAACGCCCAGGTCCAGCTCGACGGCTCCGGCTCCAACGGCGCCGTCTCCTACGCGTGGAACCTGCCCGGCGCCCTCCCGGACGCCACCGGCCAGAAGCCGCTCGTCACCCTCCCGATCGGCTCCTTCAGCATCACCCTGACGACCACCAGCGCCAGCGGCGCGACCAGGATCGACACGGTCTCCATCACCGTCCAGAAGCCGCTGCCCAGCTCCTCTGTCAGCGCCAGCCAGGGACCGGTCGGTACCGTCCTCAACTACTCGTTCATCGGCTTCCCGTCCAACACCCAGGTCAACATCTTCTTCGTCGGCGGTGGGGCTTCGATCCAGGCCACCCAGATCAACTCCAACGCCTCCGGCGTCGGCAGCGGCTCCCTCGTGGTGCCCACCATGGTCGGCGGCGCCAAGGAGGTCCGGTTCGTCGTTGCCGGCAGCATCGTCTCCCTCAGCGGTTTCACGATCACGCCGAGGTTCCGGCTCACCCCGGCCACCGTCGAGCGCGGCGGCGCCGTCACCATGAGCGTCACCGGCTTCCGGGCCAACGAGCCCATCCGGATCCGCTGGCGGATCGACGGCATCTTCCAACAGGTCGGCTCCGGCTCCACCAACGCCAGCGGTACCGCCTCCGGCGTGATCCCCGTTCCGGCCGGGGCGAACCTCGGCGTCAACACGGTCCGGGTCGACGGCACGGTCAGCTCCGCCCAGACCAGCGGCATTTCGGTCGTCGCCCCGGCGAAACCCGCCGCGACCATCTCCCCCGACCGCGGCATCGTCAACACCGAGGTCGCCTACTCCGTCGTCAACTTCCCGCCCCTGGCGACGGTCAACATCGCCCTCCACAAGCCCGCCGGCGGCTCGGTCGTCCTGGGCAGCGTCGCTACCAACTCCAGCGGCGCCGGCAGCGGCAGCTTCGTCGTCCCGGCCACCCCCGGCGGCGCCGGCCAGACCATCCGCTTCTCCAGCGGCACCGCTGTCGCCGAGGCCTCGTTCGAGGTCGTGCCGCGGATCAGGGTCTCGCCCGGCAACGCCGGCGGCCAGACCGGGGTCTCCCTGCGCGGGTTCGGCAAAGGCGAGGTCGTCAACATCCGCTGGCTCGTCGGCGGCACCTACCGGACGGTCGGCACCGCCACGATGTCCAACACCGGCAGCGCCAACCTCAACGTCCCCATCCCGTCCAACGCCGCCATCGGCAACAACTCCGTTCGGGCCGAAGGCCAGACGTTTAGCGCCCAGACGAATGCCGCCGCGGTCTCCCCGGGCATCCCGCCGGCACCGGAACCGCAGGTCTCGGTGAGCCCGAACCGGGCCATCGTCGGCACCACCATCTCCTACTCCATCGAGAACTACCCGGCTTCGTCCACGGTCGATATCACCTTCCGGAAGCTCGCCGGCACCCCGCTGCCCCTGGGCAGTGTCCAGACCAACGCCAACGGCGCGGCGTCCGGCACCTTCGTCCTTCCGGCCACCCCGGGCGGCGCCGGCCAGGCGGTCCGGTTCACCTCCGGCCTCGTCATCGACGAGGCCACCTTCGAGGTCGCCCCCCGGATCCTGGTCTCCGCCGGAACGGCCGGCCAGCCCACCGGCGTCTCTCTGCGCGGGTTCGGTAAGGGCGAGGTCGTCCAGATCCGCTGGCTCGTCGGCGGCACCTACCGGACCGTCGGCACCGCGACGATGTCCAATTCCGGCAGCGCCAACCTCAACGTCCCCATCCCGGCCGACGCCGCCCCCGGCAACAACTCGGTCCGCGGCGATGGCCCCCTGTTCCGGGCACAAACCAACTTCGCCTCCGTTACCGCTGCCCCGCCCGCCGATGAGGCCAAGGCCAGCGTCAGTCCAAATCGGGCGATCGTCGGCACCGTGATCTCCTACAGCATCGAGAACCACCCGGCCACGACGACCGTCCGCGTGGCCCTTCAAAGGCCATCCGGCATACCGCTCCCGCTCGGCAGCGTCCAGACCGACGCCGATGGCGCGGCATCCGGCACATTCGTTCTCCCGGCCACCCCGGGCGGGTCCGGCCAGGAGATCATGTTTATCCCCGAACGCGGCACGGGCGTGCCGCCCGGCGGCATCGGCGTGGTCGGCGTCGACTTCGAGGTCGTCCCGCGCATCCTCGCCGGGGGCGGCCAGGCCGGCGGCACGTCCAGCATCTCCCTGCGCGGCTTCGCCGCCGGCGAACAGGTCGCGATCCGCTGGCGGGTCGGCGACACCTGGGTGCCGGTGGGTAGCGCCACGATGTCGAGCACCGGCAGCGCCAACTTCACCGTGACCATCCCGGCGAACGCCGCCGCGGGCAATAACTCGGTCCGTGCCGATGGCCCCCAGTTCGCCGCCCAGACCGATTTCGCCGTCGTCTCGGCTCCCGTCGCGCCGGAGTAGCCCGGAGGGCTGGTTCGTGCCCGACGACGCGATCCCGCGATGCAACGACGACTCGCAGGTACCGAGCGTGTGGGCTGGTTCCGCCCTGGTACAGGGATACTGGGTCGAATGTCGTCCCCACTAATGGTCCGCGCCGGGAAGCCGGGAGGCCGGCATTGGCTGGTACGGCTGGGACTGCGGATAGAGCGCCGTGCGGGATCCGTGACGCCCTGGTCCCTGCCGCCCGGGGCTCACGGCCAATCTTTATGTCGAGCGCTCTTGCGGCGACGGCGGCCAAGGTGTTCGGTGAGCGCATGAGATCACGGTTCAGCCGCGCCGCGAGCGTTGTGACTCGGGTGCCGGCGGTCGATACGTGTTCCGGGCGGAGGCTGCCGCTCGGGGCGACCGGAGAACTGGATAGGGAGGGGTAAGCACTTGGACGGACGCGAATTCGACAACTGGGCGCGTAAACTCGCGCGCCTCCGCTCCCGCCGAGATGTCCTCAAGGGCCTCGGCGCTACGGCCCTCGGCGGCGCCCTCGCTGGCCGCGTCGCCGCTCCCGGCCGCACGCTCGCCCAGGCCGGGCCATCCCCGTTCTGCGACGGCGCGGCCGCCGACACCGCCTGCGGTACCGGCTGTCAGTGCGCGGACTATGTGGGCGGCGGCGGCGCCTGCTACCAAACCGCGGATTGGTGCGGTAACCCCGGCGGGTGCAACAGCGACGCGGACTGCCCGTCCCTCTTTATCTGCGCCACCAACGACGCCAGTCTCGATTGCGCCCCGACCGGGTTCGCCGGCATCTGCGTGTTGCCGTGCTTCGTCCCGGCAACCACGACGACCACCACGACGGTGGCACCTACCACGACCACGACGGCCGCGCCGACCACCACGACCGCGGCGCCGACGACCACCACCGCGCCGACGACGACCACGGCGGCGCCTACCACTACGGCAGCGCCGACGACCACCACCACCACCACGCCCGGGCCGACGACCACGACCACGACCACCGCGCCGCCACCGGGCGTCACCGTGGACCCGGTCCGTGGCACGGTCGGGTCGACCTTCAACATCACGGTTGTCGGCTTCCCGGCCAACACCCAGGCCACAATCTCCTTCGTCCCGGCGAGCGGCCCTGCGGCCAACCTCGGCACCGTCCAGACCAACGCCACCGGCGGCGCCACCGCCACCCGCACCGTCCCGGCCGTCCCCGGCGGCGAGGGCGAAATCCGGGTCGTGGCCGGCAGCGTGACCCATACCGCCGACTTCGAGGTCGCCCCGCGCGTCCGGGTGACACCCGCGACGGTCGCGCGGGGCCAGTCGGTTGCCGCCTCGGTCACCGGCTTCGGTCCGGCCGAGTCCGTCCTCATCCGCTGGCGCGTCGGCACCTCCTACGTCCAGGTCGGTACCCTGACCACCGATGCCACCGGCGGCGGCACGGTCAACGTGACGGTGCCGGGGAACGCCGCCCTCGGGGCCAACACCGTCCGCGCCGACGGGACAGAGTTTGCGGCCCAGACCAACGCCGTCACCGTCGCGGTCCCGCCGCCGCCGGCCGTGACCCTGTCGCCGCAGCGCGGGACGGTCAACAGCACCGTCGATTACACCGTCGCCAACTTCCCGGCCAGCTCCACGGTGGCCATCACCTGGCGGCGCACCAGCGGCAGCATCATCGATATCGACACGGTCCAGACCGACGCCACCGGCGCGGCGGCGGGATCCTTCCCGGTTCCGGCCACCCCGGGCGGCCCGGGCCAGGTCGTCACCTTCACCGCTGGGTCGGTGTCGGCGCAGTCCCAATTCGAGGTCGCGCCGCGGATCAAGGTCGCCACCGGCGCGGTCGGCGACATGGTCGATGTCTCCCTGCGCGGCTTTGGCCGCCAGGAGTCGGTCCGCATCCGCTGGCTGATCAACGGCTCCTGGGTCCAGGTCGATCAGGTCACGACCAGCAACACCGGCAGCGCCAACGAGCCCGTCACCATCCCGACCGGGGCGGTGGTCGGGGCCAACTCGGTCCGCGGCGACGGCCCGGCCTTCCGCGCCCAGACCAACGCCGCCATGGTGGTCGCCTAACCGTCCCACCTTGACGCCTGGAGCGGTTCGCCGTTCGCGATCGCGTCAATCGTTCCTCACATGCGCCGGCGTCAGCACTGGTGCTGACGCCGGCGCAGTGCATAGCGCGAACTCGTTGATTCCTTTCTCGATGCTGGTGCATGATTTACTGGTCCCAGAAGATATGTCTGTGGAGAAGGGGCCACCATGGTTCGGTATCCCGTCTTAATTCCGTGCCGTGACCGCCTGACGCCGCTCCTCGAACTGATCACCTGGCTGGAGCGGGTCGGCCAAACCGAGATCTACTTGCTCGACAACGACTCCACCTACCCTCCCCTGCTCGACTACTACCAGCGGACCAACTACCAGGTGGTCTACCTGGGTGAGAACCTCGGGCCACACGCCATCTGGATGTCCGACATCCGCGCGAACCTCGGTATCACCGGGCGGTTCATTCTCACCGATCCGGATGTCGTCCCCATCGCCAAGTGCCCGGATGACGCCATCGATATCCTCAGCGCCGCACTTGATCGCTACCCAGATCACATCAAGGCCGGGTTTGGCATCAGAATCGATGACCTTCCCGACCATTTCCCTCGTAAATCCGAAGTCATCATTTGGGAACGCCAGCACTGGTCTACCCTGCTTGCCCCAGGGCTCTTTGACACCACCATCGATACGACCTTCGCCCTCTACCGGCCGGGGCTGCCATTCGCCTATGGCCCCGCGATCCGCACCGATTACCCTTATCTCGTCAAGCACATTCCCTGGTACAGCAATCCGGCCCGGCTCTCCGCCGAAGAGGCCTACTACCTCGACCACGCGAAACCAATCATCGCCACCTGGAAGATCACGGACTTCACCGTCGGGGGGGACCAGGACGACCAGTTAGATGACCCTGTCCCGGTGGCAGCTATGGAAGACGGTGTGGGCTTCCGCAAAGACATTCTGGTGATCGTGCCCACCCGATTCCGGCCGGAGAACAGTGTCGCCCTGGCCGACGCCTTCTTCGCCTACTCATCGGGCCGCGCGAACCTGCTCTTTGCCCTCGATGACGACGATCCTATCCCATACCCACGTATTGATGGCGTCCTCTATGAGGTCAACCCTCACCTCCGCCTTGCCGGTACCCTCAACCTGCTGGCCGCCAGGTACCGCGATGACTACGAGTACCTCGCTTTCCTGGACGATGACCATCGCATCAGTACGCTCGACTGGGACCACCTCCTGGCCGACGCCATCGAGCATGTCCCCGCCGGCATCGCCTTCGCTACCCGCCCAGGGCAAGGGGATGCGCCGCCCTCCGCCGTCCTCATGCGCTCGGAGGATTGCGCGGACGCTTGGATACGTTGTCCCGCCTGAACTGATCCAGCACTACCGGAATGACGTATGGCGAGCCCTCGGACATGCGCTCGGTTCGCTCCGCACGGTCGAGGTTGAGGGCGATACCACCACACACTCCGTAGAGGCGACCACGTCTGAGGGCCATACTCGGGATCAGGCAGCATATGAGCGATACGCGCGGGTCCGGCTGAACCAGGATGTCGGTCGGGTTCGGAGCGCGCTCGCCTCCAACATGCTCCGTCCTTCAATCCCAGGCTGGCTGCTCCCCGGCACCGCCGAATCACTTCACCAGGACCGTCCGCTCGCCAAACCCTCACCCCCACGGCAAACGACGTCCTGGTGATCGTGCCGACGCGGTCCCGGCCAGAGAAGAGCATTCGAGTTTGTCGAAGCGTTCCAGCCAAATTCGACACCGGTCCGACCTGGTCTTCGGCTTGGACGACGATGACCACGAGTCGTATCCACGTATCCCCGGCGTGCTCTACGACGTCAATCCTCGGCTTGGCTTTGTGGGGACTCTGAACCTGCTGGCAAACAAGTACAAGGACCGGTACGCCTACCTAGCATTCTGGGGAGACGATAATCGCCCTCGGACGCCGGGTTGGGACCGGCAACTCGTGGAGGCGATCGCCGATCTTCCCCACGGCATCGCCTATGGCAACGATCTCAACCAGGGTGGAGTTCTCCCGACCGCAGTGCTCATGAACTCCAGCATCGTGCGCATCCTTGGCTACGCCGTTCCACCGACCTTTACCCACCTGTACGCCGATAACTTTTGGCTCGAACTCGGCAGGGGGCTGAACAGCATCCGTTACCTTGACCAGGTCGTCGTCGAGCACCTGCATTACACCGTTGGCAAAGCCGAACCCGACACCGTCTACTTGGAAGCAAACTCCAACGACAACCTCTACGGCGATGCCGTTTCGTTCGACGCCTACAAGCGGGACCATCTGCCGAAGGATCTCGCCCTCCTCAGTTCGCCCGCATCCTGACCGCCGCTTGACCCGTTACTACGCATTTTTCAAGCAACCAAAGTATTGACACGAACATATGTTCTGGTATGATGCGGGGTAAGCGGCACACCCGGCGCGGGTGCGGGCCTGGGCAGCGCCTAACCTCGCCCGGCTCGGGTTTCCAGCCGTCATCCAGGCCCCAGGCCACCTGCTCCCCGGGAGTTCCCCGGGTCCGAGCCCGCCCAGGACACTCCCCGCTCCCCGATCCGTCCCCAACGGACAGGATGGGGTCGCAGCGAAAACGCGTCGAGAACCGCACCCCTCTAGGCCATCGACTGTCCGAACCCGAGAACGGCGCAACAGCCTCTCTCCCGCGCACGGGATTGGGGTCGGGGGTGAGGTCCTACTTTATCCCTGCCATAACCTGATTCGACCGCCGTGCCATCTCCAGGCAGTAGTCACGGATGATGCCAATGTCCAGATTCTCGAAATCTTCCGGCCCGTATCGGCCGTCCGCGAACCAAAACTTCGAGAACTTATTGTCGGTGTGCCAGCAATGAACGTGCGGGTAGCGCGCGGTCGACGCGTCAGAGGTGCTGCCAACATCGAGTTCGTCGGTGCGCGTTGCGTCCAGAGCGCAGTGGTTCACCGCGAGCTCGCCGGCATACATCGTCGCCACTCCGCGGAACCAGCCCGGCCACGACCCTTCGTTCTCGGCGAAGTGATGCGTCACGATATGCTTCGTCAGCATCTCCGAGTACGCGCACGCCCGCCGGATCACGTCGGTCTTCCCGTACCACGTCGAGTGAGATATTCTCGATCCCGCGGTAAATCAATCCATAGTCTGCCGCGATCGCCCTGATCCGTTGCCGGGTGTCGTCATCGTTGACGTACCTGCCAGTCCCGTAAGTGAAACTCCTCCGGGTAGAAGCCATTCCACGCCGGGGTAATGAAGCAATCGACGTCGCAGCGCAGCAGGTGAGTGTAGCGGTTCAGCCGCTCGGCCCCCTCCCCGTTCAGGCAGGCGATCGAGTTGATGAAGCGGTATCCCCGCCAGACCGGATCATCCACCGCCGGGCGCTGCTCGATCTTGACCAAATCGTCCGGCAATTGACTCAGCACCTCGCCCGGTCCCATCACCACCAGGTCGGTGTCTGGCGACTCGATGTAGAGCCACGACTCGCGCAGCGCCAGCAACTGCTGGATCAGCGTTCTGTTTTCCTCGACGAAACAGACGATCGCCCGGTAATGCCCCCGATCCCGCACGGACGAAACCTCCAATTGCTCATGTACCGCGTCTCCGGATGCCTCAGAGGTCCGCCAGCCGCCAGACCCCCAGCGACTTGTGGCTAAACCGGTCTTCGGGGTTTGCCTGCGCCTCCGGCAGGTAGCGCACCGGCGGCGGGAAGTTGTACGGGGCGATGGTCAGGTTGAGTGGCCACCAGCCGCCAAGTCCGGGGTCGGTGTTCTCGGCCTCCGGAGGAAACGTGGTGGCGATCAAGTACGTCGAGCCGCTCCGCTTGAAGTTCTCGATGGCCGTGAGGCCCATCTCATACGGGAGATGCACCAGGGCGTCGCGGCACAGGATGGCATCGCCCCGGGGCAGCACGTCTCGGACCATATCGGCAACCCGAAAGAAGTGGTTGGTCCGGGCGTGGCGTGCGAGGTTCTGAACGATCAGCCCTTCGACGATGTCGAACCCGAGATACAGGTCCAGGTCTTCCGTGATCAGGCTGATCCAGTTCGCGTCGCCGCAGGCGGCATCGACGAGGACCCGGATGTCCAGATCACGGAACAGCGCCGCGAGCCCCTCCCGGAGAAGCTCCGTTTGCCCGAGCGTCGAGCCGGGCCCCGAAACCGATTCTGCCTGCCAAAGATTGCCGTCGTGGATCTGGGTGAACATCGACCTGGTCGCGGCCCCTCCGAACAGGACAGGGCCCGCGTCCTTCATGGTCTCCACCGACCGGAACGACATCTCCAGGGCGTAGTCTTTGATCGTGCCGATGTCGAGGTCCTGGTGGTCCTCCCGGGCATACCGCCCCGCCATGAACCGGTGCTTGGAGAACATCTCGTCGGTGTGCCAGCAGTGAATGTGGGCATAGCGCGCCGTCGACTCGCTCGAGGTACTGGCGGCATCGAGCATCTCAGAGCGTTGCACATCCGGAGCGCAGTGGTTCACCGCGATCTCGCCCGCGTACTTCGCCGCGACCCCGCGGTACCACCCCGGCCAGGCGCCTGCGTCGTCGGCGAAGTGGTGGGTGAGGATGTGCTTGGTCAGCAGCTCCGAGAACGCGGCTGCCCGCCGGACCACCGCCGTCTGCCCGTACCACGTCGAGCCGACGTTCGTCGATCCCCCGGTACTCCAAGCCGTAGCCGGCGGCGATCGCCCGGATCCGCTGCCGGGTATCGTCGTCGTTGGCGTAGCCGCCTCTGCCGACCGTGAATGCCTCCGGGTAAAAGGCATGCCAGGCCGGCGTGATGAAGCAATCGACGTCGGAGCGCAGCAGGTGGCTGTAGCCTTCTAGCCGCTCCGCCCCCGCCCCGTTCAGGCAGGCGAATGAATTGACGTACCGGTATTCCCGCCACACCGGATCGTCGGCCGCCGGCCGCTGCTCGATCTTGACCAGGTCGTCCGGCAGGTAGCTCAACACCTCGCCCGGGCCCATCACCACCAGATCGGTGTCCGGTCTCTCGACGTGCAGCCACGACTCGCGCAGCGCCAGCAACTGCTGGATCAAGATGCTTGTTGTCGTCGACGAAGCAGACGATCGCCCGGTGATGCCCCGGTCCCGCACTGCCGAGACCGCCAGCCGCTCCCTCGCCGCCGGGACCGGTGCAGCGGCGTTCATCACGCCGCCCGCCTGCTCGCGTGCCGAGGACCTGCGGGATCGGCCGGGTTGCCCGAGTTGCCCTGCGCCGCGTCGGTGAAGACATCGACCGGCGTGAACCCCGGCGTGATCACCGCCGTCCCGGCAGAACGCACCTCCGCCACGATCCGCTCGACCGTCTCCGCCGACAGCGACTCCTCGAAGTGGCTGCGTCACCGGCGCCAGATCCAGCCCCAGCTCGGTGAACCCGATGACGTAGTTGCGCAGCTTGTCCTCGATGAAGAGCGGGTACGGCACCCCCGCCGGCCGGCCGAAGCGGTGGACCCAGCGCAGCCAGGGCAGGCACAGCGTCCGCCCGCCGCGCTGCCGCACCTTCTCGTGGATATACCCCTCTTCCCCGCCGAAGCCGCGAAACTGCGGGGTTGAACCCCGGCCAGGCGTCCGCCGGCAGGAAACGCCCCATCCCCTGCATCGGGATGTCGAACGGCTCCCCCTCCGGGTCCTGCCCGCGCGGGTCCGTCGCCCACGTGCCCCACATCTGCCCCCGCCACTCCGGCGCGAAGTGGGTGGAGATGCTCGTCAGGTCGTCGTAGACCAGCGGCCCCTGCAGCAGATCGATCGATGTCCGGGATGGTCCCGGTAGTAGGCCTTGCAGCCGCGCGATCGCCCCGGGCACGAAGAGGACGTGGGAGTCGCAGCACAGCACCGCGTCGCCCCGGCGCCTCCTGGAAGACCACGTTCTTCGCGGCGCCGCCGTCCCGACCGCGTCCTTCGCCAGGATGTAGCGCCCCTTCGCCCAGCCCTCGACGAAGTCTCGCGTGTGGTCGTCGCCAAAGTTGTCGACCACCACCAGCTCGGTGTCGGTCAGGTCCTGGTACAGCCGCAGCGCCTGGATCGTGAAATAGACGCCGTCGAAGTCCTTGTAGGTCGCCATCCCGATCGTCAGCGCCACCATCGCGTCACTCCCTGGCAACCTGTCTCGAAAAGCGTCGGATGCGTCGGATCGCCGCACCCCGATGTCCTGGAACGTTCCGGCCGGCGTTCTCCGGTGCCGGCCGAGCGGCAACGGTTCTTACCAGCCGGGCGCTCAGCGGGCCCTGGCCCGGCGGTCCGTGGCGCCCGCTGAGCGCCCGGACCGCGTTTACCGCGGCAACTATGGTCTGACGTCCGCCCAGCGTCAAACGATCGCTCTCCGATGCCGCCAGAACGGCGGTTTTCGGTCGTCGCGGTGGTCCAAGATGGCCCCCCGGCGGCTATGCCCGCTGCCGCCCTCGGGCGGCGGCGGGGCCGGGTTCGGCTTCGAGATCCGATTGGTCCCCGAAAGCGGCTCGATAGCGTCTTGACTCACCGGTACTGAACGGGTAGGCTTGTCGCGCTCTGGTACATGTGTTACGGGTCGAATGTCGCTCCCACAAACAGTCCTTTCCGCCGTGCCAACGTTGGCCGGTACGACTGGGAACGGGAACGGTTGCGTTCCAGCCGTGCTGCGAACGTCCTGATACACAGGTGCCGATGGTGCAACACGTGTCCCGCGCGAAGGATGTCACCGAGGGCATCCGGACCGTGGGATAGGGAGGGGCAATCGTTTGGACGGACGCGACTTCGATAACCTGGCGCGTAAACTCGCGCGCCTCCGCTCCCGCCGCGACGTGCTCAAGGCGGGCATCGGCGCGGCGCTCGCCGGCGGCGTGCTCGCCGGCCGAGGCTTCACACCGGCCCAGGTGGCCGCGCAGACCGTCGCCAATCCAGATCCGACTTGCGTCGGCGGCGACGCCTGCACGGGCTCAACCCCCTGCCCGAGACCTGACGGCTGCTCGTGCGCCACGCTGGTCAATGGCGGTGGCGTTTGCCGGACCACGGTGAGCGATTGTGCCGCGCCGGTTGGCTGCAACACCAACGCTGATTGCACCGGGCCGGACAAGTACTGCATCGACGCTGATAACTGCCCCGAGTGTGTGACGTTCCGGACGGCTTCACGGGCATCTGCACCACGCGCTGCCCATCGGCTCCGGCGATCACCACCACGACGAGCACCACGACCTCGACCACCTCGACGACGACCAGTACAACGAGTACCTCGACGACCACGCCGACGCCGACGTCAACTACGACCAGCACCACGACCACGACCTCGACCACGCCGACGCCGACGTCAACCACAACCACGAGCACCACGACCTCGACCACCAGCACCACGACATCGACCACCACGCCCGGGCCGACGACCACGACCACAACCACCGCGCCGCCCCCGGGCATCACCGTGGACCCGGTCCGCGGCACGGTCGGGTCGAGCGTCGACTACACGATCGTCGGCTTCCCGCCGAACGCGGATGTCACGCTCCTCTTCATCGGGAACAGCGGGGTCAACGTCAGCCTCGGCACGGCCAGGACAGACGCGACCGGCCGGGCCACCGGTTCCTTCACCGTCCCGACCGTTCCCGGCGGCCCGAAGGAGGTCCGGGCCTTCTCCCGGCAGCGAGGTCCGAAACCACCCCGTTCGAGGTCGCGCCGCGCGTCCGCGTCACCCCGGAGAGCGTCCAGCGCGGTCAAACGGTCGCCGCTCGGCGTCACCGGCTTCGGCCCGGCCGAGTTCGTCCGCATCCGCTGGCTCGTCAACGGCTCCTACGTCCAGGTCGGCCAACTGACCACGGGCGTCAACGGCAGCGGCACGGTCAACGTGCCCGTGCCGACGAACGCGCCCGCCGGCGCCAACTCCGTCCGCGCCGACGGCACCGCCTTCGCCGCCCAGACCAACGCGGTCACCGTCGCGATCCCGCAGCCGCCGGCCGTCACCATCCAGCCGACCCGGGGCACGGTCAACACCGACGTCGATTACACGATCTCCAACTTCCCGGCGAACTCCACCGTCACCATCACCTGGCGGCGGACGAGCGGCAGCATCATCACCATCGACACGGTCCAGACCAACGCCTCCGGCGCGGCGACCGGCTCGTTCCCGGTCCCGGCCACCCCGGGCGGCGCCGGCCAGGTGATCACCTTCACCTCCGGCAGCGTCTCCAAGACGGCCACCTACGAGGTCGCGCCGCGGATCAAGGTCGCGACCGGCTCGGTCGGCGACTCGGTTGACGTCTCCCTCCGCGGCTTCGGCCGGCAGGAGCAGGGCATCCGGATCCGCTGGCTGATCAACGGCTCCTGGGTCCAGGTGGGGACGGCGAACGCCAGCAACACCGGCAGCGCCAATGTGCCCGTCACCATCCCGGCCGGGGCGGTGGTCGGGGCCAACTCGGTCCGCGGCGACGGCCCGGCCTTCCGCGCCCAGACCAACGCCGCCCAGGTGGTCGCCTCCTAGAGCGGCAACCACCAGCAAGGCACAGCAACCAACCGGAGGCCGGGCGCGGGAAACCGCCCCGGCCTCCGGCGTTTTCCCGCGCGTCTCGCCGATCTCCCCGGGCCTACCCCTGGGCGTTGCTTCAGAGCGATTCGTTACAGCGGCTCCCCGCCCACCCGGGACTTCGAGTCCTGATTCTTACCCACATCCGCGGCATCCGGCACGCTGGGCAGCACCATCGGCGGCCGATGACCGGCCCACGCGTGTATCGCCGGCCCCAGGCCACGGATGCCCCGGATTCGTCGGAGAACAGCGTCGCCTGCCGTCCTTCGGCCACGCGGGCGCGGCGCGGGCGGTAGGGGGCCAAACGCCGATTGGGCCACTCTGGCCGTTCAGGCGGCGTAGCAGCGCCTCGGTCAAGCACTCGATCTCGGCGCGTGGCACGTTTACGACGTCGCCGCCGCGGGCCGATGTGCGAGAAGCCGCGTGCCCCCACAGTTGGCGCCGGATGACGGCGAGCGCGTCTGCGAATGAGGGGCAGGGCTTGCGGTACCAGGCGGCCCGGCGGACGCGGGTTACAAGCGAGGGCGCTTGAACGACAAGTGACGCAGCATGCGCAGCATTACTCGCTGGTTGGCAGCCGAACAGGTGCTCGTTCGGGCGCAATGCGTCGAGTTGCCCAACATTGCCGCAAGAAGCGTTGCCCGTCATGTCGGTTCAAGCGTTCGCTATGTGATTTTCAGCCGTTACCTCGCTGGCAAACCCGAAAAACCGCTCCGCCAGCGAGCGTTGACCGCGACCAGTCAAGCGACCGGGTCGCGTCGAGAAGACAGAACTGCCGACCCGCATGGCGCTGATCGGCATTGCGTTCGGTTCGGTTTGCTAGGCGGGCACGAGCTCGCGTGCCTCGGCCGCCAGTCGCTGGAGGTAGGCTGCCACCGCGCCCGGGCCAGATCTCGGAGCGACCTGCTCGACGTCCGGGTTGTAGTTGGTGTTGGTGTTCACGTCGTAGACCACCGTCCGGCCATCGACCGATTCGATGAACTCGAAGCCGGCGATCTCCAGGTTGTATTCCCGGGCGAATGCCACGACCTGGTCGACGATCGGACCGTGGAATCCCTCGCGAAGCCCAAACAAGCTCTCCGCCTGTTTCGGATTGCCGGACTCGTCCAGTTCGCAGGCATCGGCCGGGCACAACTGGAAGCCGCCTCGCTGCGTATCGGCCGTGATCGAGTAGACGTATTCGAATCCCACGGTCTCGACCCGAGTGATAAACGGCTCCTTCGGCTCGACGTATTCCTGCAGGAGCGTGATGCCGTCGACCGGCTCCTCGAACTCCCGCGACTCGGCGTATTCCCGGAACAGGTCGAGATCGTCGAATCGGCGCACGCCAAGCCCTTTGCCGCCCTGGTTGTGCTTGGTGATGAACGGCGTCGACATGCTCCGGGCCGCCTCGAGCAGGTTCTCATGGCCGATGACGGCGATGGTGCGAGGGGTGTCGATCCCGAACGCTCGCAGACGGCTGAGCTGCCGAACCTTGCTGACTTCCATCTCGACCACCGACCGCCCGTTGACGACACGGCGACCGTAGGATTCCAGCCAATCGAGCAACGCGCGGGTGTAATCCTTGGAGTAGGTGTGTCCCCGCGTGTGCGATGAGGCGGAAAGGCGGTTGTAGTAGACGCCCTCCGGCGGCGGGACATCGAGGTCGATCGTTCCCTCAATCACCAGCCATTCGCGGGCATCGGCCCCGATCGCGTCGAAGGCCCTGGCGAAGGGCGGATACCAGTCCGGGTTTTCGTGGAGGACGTAAATTGTCATGTTCTTGATCCTGTTATAGAGAATCTCAGGTGCTCAATGTTACCGCACAAGTGAGTCGACACGATGGACCCCGAGTTGGCGGCGGACGCCAGGTTGATGGAGGTTGCGGAATTGATAGGGTGTTTGCGGGAGCGGTGCTGGGACGGGAGATGGCGTCTCCCCTGCCGCCCGGGGCTCACGGCCCGGGCGACCAGGGGGGCGGCGCTCCAAGAAACCCGCGATCCATTCCGCATCCTCCATAAACCTGGCGCTCAACCGACGACATCCCTCCGGGACTGGGCCGAACGGCGCGGCGCCCGACGGTTGTGATCGGCGCACGTAGTGCGCCTATCAAACCTGATCGCTCGGCCGCAAGACCCCGGGGTTGAGCCCCCTACCCAGCGGGCTGAGCCCGACGAAGCCCTCCAGGGCTGAGAACGGCGTCGCCTACCCTGACGGTTGTGACAGGCGCTCTTAGGAAGAGCCCTACCGTGGCCGACCCATTCATGCTGTCATAGGGAAAAGGAGGAATGGACACTATTCGGAGCGCAAGTGGCTCGTTACCATTTTGCAGCCGTACCATTCGAATGTATTCGCTGATATAGTCGCTGCTACCATCGCTCGAATTCTGCCTTCCGTCGCCGACGACCTGGAGGTCCTATTGCCTAGCCACCCTTCTGGGGTGGTTGATATTCGCTGAGAAGTAGACGCAAGCTCGGGAGATCGCCGACAACCTGACGGATGGAGACCGACGTCCACAGATTGAGAACCTTCCAGAGCCCGGCCGTGGCTATGCCGTTCCGCTCATACCGCTCATCTTCGGTGCTGTCGTTGTCGTCAAGCTCACCATAGCGGTCTACGACTTCATTCGAACGTGGACCAACAAAGGCCTGGTGATCGACCTGACGAAGAGTCCGGTTGAAAAATCGGAGAAGACGACAACGTGCCCGGTGGCGTGGCGCTCGTGGTTTCCAAGGACGGGACGTCTGTCGAGGTGAAGCACACCGATCGATTCGAGTCGCTCGATGCGATGATCAAGGCAGGGCTTGGATCGCCGGCCCCGACTCCTGCTGCCACCGCAACGGTTACTCCGACCCCGCAGGGGTAGTCAGACTCAGAGGAGCGCCCCACATGTCCGATCCAGCCGCGACGCCCGCCGGGGTGGAGATGCCCATCCCGAACGGGATCTTCGCCGATTCCGGTCTCCCGCTCTCCGGGTTCGAGCCCGCCGACATCGACGCGCTCGCGGAGCAAGAAGCAACCCCCTCGGAGGCGGATCGACTGAGTCAGGTCCGCGGCGACGACCTCGCCAAAGCCGAGCAAGACGGAGTCGACCGCGCCATCCTCGGGGATCTGGACCCGAACGACCTCAGCCAGGCGGGCTGGGGCGTCATCTTTGCCGCCGACGCCGACGCGACGCTCAAGGATGCCCTGAAGCCGCTCCTCGACCGCCGCCGAGAGCAGGCAGGTGAGCCCCTGTTCAAGGTGTTCGAGGGCGGCGATGGCTACCGCCCCGGGGACACCGCGGTCAATTGGCTCGAACGCCACGGCGTGGGCCTCTCGGTTGTCGATCCATACATGGGCGTGCCCTTTTACCTGCTCCTGGTCGGCTCGCCGCAGCAGATTCCGTTCGAGTTCCAGTACACGTTGGACATCTATTGGGCGGTCGGGCGCCTGCACTTCGACGATCCGGACGGCTACCGCCGCTACGCCGAGAGCGTCGTCGCCTACGAAACGGCGGCCGAGGTGCCCCACGCCCGCCAGGCGGCGATCTTCGCGACCAAGCACGAATTCGACAAGTCCACCCAGCTCTTCGCCAGCCAGGTGGCCGAGCCGCTCATGAACGGCGGCCAGTCTTCAGCGGCGCTCGGGCAGAAGGAGGGCTTCGCGCTCTCGGCCCAGATCGGAGAGGAGGCGACCAGGGACGGCCTCGCCCGGCTCCTCCGCGGCGAGTTGCCCGGTGGTCCGCCCGCGCTCCTGCTGACCGGTTCTCATGGGATGGCGTTCGACCACGGCGACGAGCGGTTACCGGATGCCCAGGGGGCCCTGGTCTGCCAAGAATGGGACCGCTACGGCGCCATCGAACGGGATCACTGGTTCGAGGCCCGGGACGTTCCGGAGGCGGCGAAGGTCCACGGTTTGATCCACTTCTTCTTCGCCTGCTACAGCGCGGGCTGCCCCAGCCTCGACACCTTCGACCGCTTCGGCTCCTCGCCCAAGCAGATCGCCCCGCGCGACATCGTCGCGCGGCTGCCGCAGGCCCTCCTCAGCCACACCGGGGGCGGGGCGCTGGCGACCCTGGGGCATGTGGATCGGGCCTGGAACTTCTCCTTTCAGTCGGCCCGGGCCACGCCGCAATTGCAGGGATTCCGCGACGTGATGGGGAGGATCCTGCGCGGCGAGCGGGTGGGGCAGGCGACGGACCAGTTCAACATCCGCTGGGCCGCGCTCTCGACCGACCTCTCCGAGGCGTTGCTCGGCCAATCGTACGCCGCCCTCTCGAACCTGGAGCGCGCCAAGTTGGCCAACCGCTGGATCGCCAGGGACGACGCCCGCAACTACGTCATCATGGGCGACCCGGCCGTGCGCCTGCGGGTCGAAGACATGCCCAAGTCGGACGCGCTCACGACGCCCGAAACAGATCCTGGAACAGCTTGACGCCTGCTGCCTCGTCGCGCGCGTCCTGGGATTTGA
Source organism: uncultured Chloroflexia bacterium (assembly GCA_963724285.1). Classification (GTDB taxonomy): domain Bacteria; phylum Chloroflexota; class Chloroflexia; order Thermomicrobiales; family UBA6265; genus CAVRUD01. The sequence continues at coordinate 59,505 of CAVRUD010000035.1, forward strand.
GTGCGGTTTGGTCGAGTTCGTTCCGTTGCCCGCGCGGCCCCCGCGTACCTCCCGACGTCCCGGCGACGATCGCTTGACGGAGCACGCCGTCGTATTCGCCGTCAACGTAGGCGGCCGGGTCCTGCTCGTAGAGCCAGCGGGCAGCGGCAATCAAGACCCGCGGGTCACGGCTGGAGACCGCTTGCTGACCCTGCGCCTGCTTCGCCACCACCTGGGCCCGCTCCTCCTGATCGGCGGTGAAGGAAAGGACGTCCGTCAGCGCGGCCCCATCCAACGGCGGGAAGGTCGCCGTCAGGATCGCCGCGGCAACCTTCCCGACGTCCGGCTCGAACTCGGCCATCGCGTGCTCGGTCCCGTAGGCAGCCGTCCACTGGTCGGTGAGCTCCTGAGCCTGGGGAGAGAACCCGGTCTGTTCGAGGACCCGAGCGCAGAGCTGGATGCGCAGGGTGGCCGTCGGGTAGCGGGTCCATTTGGTCGCGCTCCGCTTCTCGTGCGCAATCTTCGTTGTGTCCTCGGCCAGGAAATCGAGCAGCGCGCCGGCGAACGCCGGCCCGCCGGCGAGGCAGCCGTAGACGTCGGCGAAGACCTCCCGCAGCCACTCCCGCCAGGCCGCGTCCCGCGGCTCCGGCAGGTCGACCGCCGCCAGGGCGGCCTCCAGGGAATCCATCAAGCCGAAGTCGCGCTCCACGGCATGGCCGACCTCATGGCCGACGACGAGCACATCGGGCAGGTGCGCCACCTGGTACCAGGGCAGCCCAATCACCGGGATCGGCAACCGCTGGATAACCTCCTGAAAGGACTCGGTGGCCAGCCAGCCGCCATCGGCGCGATCGGGTTGGAATGCCTGATCGCGGGAAACGACGAACGGGCTCCATCCGCTGTTCAGGAAGACCAGCGGCGGCTCCTTGCGGGAATCCGCCGTTCCGGCGGGCAGCGCGCCCAGGGCCATCTCGAAGCGCTCCTGCGCCGGTCGGTAGCAGGCCCAGGCGAACTCGTCGCAGGCTCGCAAGTACGGGGCGAACCACTCCTCGCGGCGCTGGATCAGCTTGCTGCGGAAGAACTCCCAGATGGTGTGGACCGACAGGATCTGCTCTTCGAGGCGCTTGCCGTCCGCGAGGATGCCCTGGGCGGCGCCGTCGGCGTCGAGCGAGGCCTGGAGTTGCCCCTGCAGCCCGGCGAGCTGGGCCGTGACGCGGCGGATCTGGGTGTGGTGCTTCTCGAGCGGCTTTTTGGCCTCGCTCTCGTCGCGCCAATGGCCGAACTCTGTCTTCAGGCTGTCCAATTTCCCGCGCAGCTCGACGAGCTTGCGTGCGGTCAGCGATGTATCCATCCGCGGCTCCCTGCGATCAACCCGGGCTCAGGGGCGGCAACGACGGGTCCGGGGGTGAAGCGGGCGGTGCCCAGGTACGGCAACGCGGCATCGCGGCCCTCTGCTCTCCGCTCTCCGCACATGCGCGTGGGCTCACAAGGGAATCGTGCGCGGCACCCCGTGGTGATGCCGTCGCGACGCACAGATTTCCCTGGCGTCGCTTTCCGGTCCGGACGTATCGGTTGACTCGTGCCGCGATCTTATGTCTGTCACGATGATCCGTCAATAGTTCGATGGTCCGGGATATTCGCCGAATATCGCTAGGCTCTACCAACCTACAGGCTTTTCCTCATGGGAAGACAGATTGTGATTACCAATGCTTCGAGGCAACGTGATCTTAGTGCGTGTTGCAAACCCCTTCCCGTTACTGGGGACCCCTGTAGGCCGGACCTGGCATGGCGGCGCCCAGAGCAGACGGCAGCTCCGCCGTAAGGCCTCGACATCCGGGATCAGCGCCGATAAGGCCGCACGGACTGCATCCGGGTCGCTGTCGAACCCAGCGGCTGCCCCTCCGATCCTCCCGTCGAGGACACTCACCCTGCTTGCCTGAGGAAGCAGACGATCCTGTAGATCAGGGTCCAACGAGCCCAGGATGGTGATGGCCGCCATCAGCCTCGGCATGCTCTCGTGCGCTTCCTTCTGGTATTGCCCGAGCAACTCCTTGGTCACCGCCGCAGGATCGTACCGGGCGTGCCAGGTGAGCCAATCCGCGGAGTGGAGGAGCGAGAGGATGAACCCGCCGAAGCCTCGGCCGCCTGAGCGCGCACGTCCTTGACGAGCTCGTCTTGTCGCGCCCGCTCCGCTTTCAGTCCTCTCCAGTTGCTGTTGGTGGCGGCCCGCCAGGACCTGGCCGACGATGGAGGCGACGGCTCCGACGGCCGCGCCAACGATGGCGGCAACTGCGGCGTCCATGTGCCCTCCACGCAGACACTTGCCAAGCATGCCATTCAAACTAATCGATTGTCGGCCAGCTAGGAGCCGGCGACCACCGCACTGCGCTGGGTCGACCGGTTTGCATCACTCGCCTGCAAGTTCTCAACCGGAGCCTCAATAGGGCAAGCGCGTACCCGAACTTCGTAGAAGACGTTGGTATTTTCCGGTCGTATCGGCGGCGATCGAATCCGCCTGTTTGATCTGGTTGTAGATGCGCTCTAGCATGCTGGTTTCGAATATTTGTTCATCGAGCCGTTCGTAATACCCCCGGCATCCTGAACAGCGGGCTTGATCCCTGCCTTGTTGAAACGTCTTCAAACTCATCAGCGAACGGCATCAGCCGAACACGAATGGCTTAGGCTTCGTGGATTCCATAGAGGCATCCCCAGGGCTTCAGTAGTGGTAAGGCGGGAGTCCAGTATACGGAATGCCTAACGGTACCTTCGCCCCGTGCACCATCCGCACGGGCCATCGGCTGGCGCGAAGCGGGGGCAAGCATGGAAAGCGAACGAAAACCCGATTCCGCCCCTCTACGATCCAGCTTCGCTACGTCCGAATCCCGAGTGCCTAAACTGCGCCCATGCACACCGGGCCACCCTCAGCCGAATGCGCGGCCTTCCCGGAAGGCATCCCGTACCCCGATCCCCAGCGGGGCGACCTTGCCCACTACGAACCGCTTCCGGGGGATCACGGGGTACAGTACGAACCGGCGGCTGACGCCCCTTTAGGCATTCCCCTAGCTCAAATCGAATGGCTAAGAAGGCCATCGGCTGAGTCTAGCGCGGGGCCTTCGTAGTTCTTAGCGCGTTCCAACGGCACAGTCCCAGTTAGATCGAGCGGGGTTATTCGTCCTGTCGAAGAATGTATGCCTCTGGCTGATGGATCACACTATCCACGGCCATAATTCGCCGCTCTACCCCGGCCTTTAGCGTCTTCGTACGGGGCTAGGCGTCTTGCGTGGCCTGCCCGGTACGATGCCCCTACTGGCACTCTAAAGGTTCTAACCGACTTCCCTAACTGGCCCCACCCCAGCATAACCGGCCCCTGACTGGCGACCTTCTGGTTGGCCGCTCGGCCCTGATCGCGGCCATTTCCGCCGCTATTTCCTTCTTCTCTAGCCCTAGTTTCTTCTTCCGAAGACGTAGCTGCTTTATCGCCAGTTTGGCATCAGGCACCGTAGACACGTTTAGGCGAATGTCCCCGTTGTCAAGGAATTGAACCCCCGTAATGAATTCCGGGTTCATAAGTGGCCGGGGGCCAGTCGGGCATAGGTTCATCCCTGGAAACCATCCGGTCATTCCGGGGGTGCGCGGCCTCAGTCTTCTTCTTCCAGAAGGGCATAACAGGTACCCCTTTACGATGTGCCTCAGAGTGCGACCCTATGCCAGTCGAGTAGTTTCCTGATCCTATCACTAACCCTTATGGTAAGATAGAGTTCGAGTGTACGGACACAGTAGGAGCACCCGAGACTGCCTGTAACTACGAACCCTAGTCAAAGCTAGGGAGCCAAAGTGACTGAAGACATTCGCGTACGGCGCAAGCCCCTAAAGGTCAATCGGGATAAAAACCGCAGACGTCTGGGACCCCCGGCTGTACTTAGACGACATCAAGTTCATATTCGAGGTAATCAAAGAAGTACCCCCTCACAGTTCCCACTACAAGACGCTGATGAGGCTTCGGGGATTTAAGAGAAAATCGGAACGACCGCCTGATCCAGAAATATCAGCCCTTATCTCCTCGCTAAATTCAGGGGTCACGAATGGGAGTCAGATGATCGTATTCCTCACGACATTGGAAGAATTGGCGTTTCTCGAACCTCGAGGGGGGCGTAAGCGAGTTCACGATGAACGTCAGTACGGACCTTCTTCTGATGTGTCGCCGCCTCTTATCTAGTAACGGTTACTGAAGACAATGAGCTCGCTATCGATGCATTCCAGGAAATCCAGGGACGGATAAAAAGCGAGAGAGTGCGGTACTCGAAATTGCTATTTACCGGCTTCGGCGTTCTATGGCCTAAGTGTGGGCTTTATGGGGTTGGGACTCACGGCAGACGCCACTGAGAAGTAGCGACGATCAGACTCGATAGCTGGCTGGTATATGTTGCTATCTCTGGCATCCATGGTACTCACAGCGGTCTACTGGATGCGAAGGGATGTGGTTGTCTTCGAATTTCGAAGGAACCTAAGGAAGCCGACGTGGCTACTTCGATAATGCGATGATGGCAACGGTAGTCGGCGGATTAAATGGTTGCCTTATCGATATGGCTGGTGAGCCGAATCTAGCTGCTAACTGTTCTTAGAGCATAGGAAAATCCCCGGCTCAGTCGAGCGCGGGGGCCGATTTCCTTACCCCTCTAACCCTTGCTTGACCGCCGATTCGACCGGACACGCGGCCGATAGGTCAGCCGGTAAGGTAAGCATTACCCCGCCCCCACCCGGACAAGCGGGAAGCCAGGACGGTGCCAGCCACGGACCCGCCTTCGTAGCCGAAAGCCGCATCTAAAACGGCATCCCGGAAGGCTTCACGATCCATGGGTATTTCCGGATCAACCACGGACGCTAACGGGGAAACAAGCGGAATCTATCAGCCGTGCGGCTTCCGAAATGCTTGACGAGTGGGGGCCAATTGCAATTAGGGACATCTGATTTCCCTTCCGCTGCCGAACCACTCTTAGAACATCATCATGCCGGACCACGGCACGAAGCCTGCATGCCCCCTGTAATTGTTCGCACTCACCCTTAGGCAATGCTGATGACATAAGTATCCCGATTGGCCATCACTGCCAGCGACTTGCAGAACTGCTGGAAAGAGCGATAGCAACCCAGGAACGGTCTAGGGAAACCATCGCCGTGGCATACGAAACCTTGCGCGATGCCAAACAGTCCCGTACCCGCGCGATGGCCTTAAGTGCTCGGATAGAACGACTCATAGACGAAGCCGCTAGCCAAAAGGCCAGCGGCGGCTTCTACATGGACGGGTAGTTCGCTAACGGGCTGCCACTGGCGCCGTATCGGCGTCCGTAAACCGAAGCCGGATGATGGTTTTGGGTTGTATACTTGAACCACAAGGGCAACGCGGCCAAGTACGACAAGGACGAGGTCGAGACGACCAAGAACCGGATCAAGCGGGCGGCGAAGCAGCACGGGTTCGACTGATCGGCCCGCGCAATTCGCACTATCAGCCGGAGTGAGAACGAGGGGCCTGGCCACGGGGAGGGCGTCCTGTGGCCAGGCCCTTTGTGCTGCCCGGCCGGTTCCTCCATTGACGGGCCGCCGTCCCGGACCGGATGATGACCTGTCGCCGCGGGCCGAGGCCCGGCGGCGGTCGCGGCCGAACTGCCGGCCGTGTCTGGCGTGTTTAGATGAGCTATCGGGTGGGGCATGCCGCGCATCGTACCGGTCTGGATTGGGGCCGTCCTCACGGCTCTCCTCGTTTTCACCAGCTCGATCTCCTCGCTCCCGGCGCCGGTTGCGGCCATGCCGGCGGCGTTCCAGGGGTCTTCCGATACCACGCAAGGCGGCGATTCCGGCGGTGTGCCGACCTTCCGGGGCGATCCGGCGCACACGGGAACGAACCCCGGCCCCGGGCCGGAGGATGAGCCGGGAATCCTCTGGCGTGTTCCGCACGGGCGACGAGGTCTTCGCCGCGCCGGCGGTGGTCGATGGCGTCGTCTACGCGGGGAGCGGCGACGGGTTCGTCTATGCCCTGGACGCGGCGAGCGGGCAGGAGGTCTGGCGCTTCCGCACCGAGAACGCCGTCTATACCTCCCCGACGGTCGCTGAGTCCTTCGTCTACGCGGTCTCCGGCGGCTTCGTCTACGCCCTGGACCGGGCGACGGGCGAGGAGCGCTGGCGGAGCAGCGGGGCCAGGGCGGACAGCCCACCGACGCTGGCCGAGGGCACGCTCTACGTCACCGGCGGCTACCCCGAGGTGCTCTCCGCGATCGACGCGGAGACCGGGGATGAGATCTGGCGGGTCGAGACGGAGGAGGAGGACGGCTCGATCGACGCGGCCCTGACGGTGGCCGATGGGGTCGTCTACGTCGGCAGCTACTTCGGCACCGGCGGCGTGGGGACCTTCGCCGCGTTCGATGCCGCCACCGGCGACGAGCTCTGGCGGGTCGACATGGACCACGAGATCCACGACTCGGCGGCCGTCGTCGGCGAGGATGTCTACGTCGTTGGGTACAACATCCTCTACGCGCTGGACACTGCTACCGGCGCCGAGCGGTGGCGGTACGATGCCGGGTCATCCAGCACCGTCGAGCCCACCGCGCACGACGGGTCCGTCTACATCCGGACCAACGACGGCGAGGTCATTGCGGTCGACGAGGAGAATGGGGAGGAACGCTGGCGGGCCACGGCCAGCTTCAGCCCCTCCGCGCCCACCGCCGCCGATGGGGCGATCTACCTCGCGACCGACACCGGGATGGTCGCCCTGGACGCCGAAGACGGCGCCGAGCGCTGGTCCCTCGCCTCCGAGGAGGCATTCACGACCGACCCGGTGGTGGTCGATGGGGTGATCTACTCCGGCCTGGGCGAGCGCGATATCGTCGCCCTGACCGATGGGATCTCCAAAATCACCTCGCCCACCGCGGACGACCTGGAGCCCGATGCGACGCCGGATGAGGCGACCGCCAGCGATGGCGCCGACATACCGGTGTTCCGGGGCGACCCGGCCCGCACCGGGGAGCAGCCCGGCCCCAACCCACGCACCCACGAGCTGCTCTGGCAGTTCGAGGCCGGCGATCGGGTGAACTCCTCCCCGGCGGTCGTCGACGGCGTCGTCTACGTGGCGAGCCAGGACAACCACCTGTACGCGGTGGACGCCGCCAGCGGGACGGAGATCTGGCGCTTCGCGATGGATCTGGGCGGAGATTCCTCCCCGGCGGTAGCCGGCGACGTCGTCTACGTCCTCGGCGACGACGGCTTTCTGTACGCCGTCGACGCAGCGGACGGCGACGAGCTCTGGAGCGCCAACGTGGCGTTCTTTGCGATGGGATCATCGCCGGTGGTCGTGGACGGGATCGTCTACGTGCTGGGCGATGGGCTGGTCGCCCTGGACGCGGCCACCGGCGACGAGCTCTGGCGCGTGGCGGAGATCGGCAGCGGGCGGTCGTCGCCGGCGGTGCACGAGGGCGTCGTCTACGTCGCCGGGAGCGTCGATCTCGTCGAGAGCGCCCTGTACGCGGTGGACGCGGCGACGGGCGACATCCTCTGGAGCGCCGAGGCCACCGATATTCAGGACGGAACGCCGGCGGTCGCCGGAGACCTGGTGTACATCGGTGGCGGCGAGGCCGTGACCGCCTTCGCCACGGACGATGGCGCCGAGGAATGGCGGTTCGAGCTCGACGACGACCTCCAGGTGACCTCCTCCGTGGCCGTCAGCGACGGCGCGGTCTACCTCGGGGCCGGGGTCTCCGTGGGCAGCTCCCCGGGCCGGGTCTACGCGCTCGACGCGACCACCGGAGAGCTTCGGTGGACCCTCGAGACCGGCTCCAACGTCGAGTCGTCCCCGGCGGTGGTCGACGGGGCGGTCTACGTCGCCGAGCTGTTCGGCACCCTGTACGCCATCGACGCGGCAACCGGGGACGTGCTCTGGAGCAACTCGGGCTTCGAGGGGATCGTCTCCTCCTCCCCGGCCGTGGTCGACGGCGTCGTCTACATCGGCGGCGACGACTATCTCTACGCCATCGGCAACGTCTCCGGCACGGACACGGACGGGAGTGACGACGGTTCGCCCGATGCCGCCGGCGCCCCGGCCGAGGCGGGAGCCGCGCCGCGCGGCCCCACCCGGACCGGCGAGCAGCCGGGCCCCGATCCAGACGGGGAGCCAGTCGAGCTGTGGAGCACCCCGATTACCCCGGTCGGGAGCTTTGGCCAGGCCGAAGTGATCCCGACGGTCGCGGACGGGATGCTCTACGTGGGTGGCGAGGACGGCTTCTTCGCGGTGGACGCCGCGACCGGTGACGAGCGCTGGCGGGCGGAGAACGGCAGCGGCTACGGCTCCGCGGCGGTCGCGGCGGCGTCGTCTACGTCGGTGGGGAGGACGGGATCCTCTACGCGCTCGACGCGGCCACCGGCGACGAGCGATGGCAGCTCACGACCGGTGACGGCATCCGGTCCACCCCCGCCGTTGTCGACGGGGTGGTCTACGCCGGCAGCCAGGATGGGTTCCTGTACGCGGTCGACGCGGAGACCGGGGAGGAGCGATGGCGGTTCGAGACCTTCACCCTGGACATCACGAGCCCGGTCGTGGCGGGGGACATCGTCTACATCGGCGACGGCGACGACTATCTCCATGCGCTCGATCTGGCCACCGGGGCCGAGATATGGAGCGTCGAGATCGGCGAGGGGCTCCTCGTCGGGCTCGCGGTGAGCCAGGGGACGGTCTTCGCCGGCGAGAACGATTTCGAGACGCTCGAGGGGACCGTTATTGCGCTGGATGCGGAGACGGGCCAGGAGCGGTGGCGGTTCGTGGGCGGATTCCTGGGCGGTCCGCCCACGGTGGCCGGAGAGACGGTCTATGCCGGGCACGGCGCGACGGTCTCCGCCCTCGACGCGGCGAGCGGCGACGAGCGCTGGAGCGTCGAGATCGGCGGCGTCGCCTCCGCGCCATCGGTGGTGGACGGGACGGTCTACGCCAGCACCGGCGAGGAGGCGGTGCCCTCCGAAGAGAACGTTCCGGGCGACCTCGTCGCCCTCGATGCCGAAACCGGCGACGAGGGCTGGCGGGTCCACGTCGCCGACGAAGGGCTGGGCGCCCCGGTCGTTGTGGGGGGTGTCATCTACGTCGGCAGCCGGTTGGAGTTCGGCGGCGAGGGCGCCGTGTACGCCGTCGGGACTCCGTAGCCCGGCCCCCGATGGCATCCGCATTGCTGGCAGATCCGCCCCGACCGCTGGCGGCCGCCATCACGGTGTGTCACAGCGGGTGGCCCGACGGGTTGCAACGGATAACGAACGGGACGAGTCAGTCGCCGGGATACCGGACGGTCCCCTATTTAGGTCCCCTATCTATTAAAGGGAGGGAGGGATCTCAATGACGACCAAGGCGGGCCTGCTCGAGCAACTCGACAAGGCCGCGAGGACCTGGGATGAGCTTGCCGCGGCGGCGCAGGAGACGGACCCGGCCCGGTCCGGAGCCATGGGCAATTGGACCTTCGTCGACGCCGCCGCGCACCTGAATGCCTGGCGGGTGCGTGCAGTCGGCCGGATGGAAGCCGCCGCCAACGGCACCGAGCCGCCGCCTCCGCCCTGGCCAGAGGGCATGACCAATAGGACCGACGAGGGGATCGAAGAGATCAACCAGTGGTTCCACCAGCAGAACCGCGACTGCCCCGTCGCCGAGATTCTGGCCGAGGCCCAGGACCAGTGGCAACACATCAGAGCCGCGGCGGAGACCGTCTCCGAGCCGGATCTCCTCACCCCCGGGCACTACCCCTGGCTGGGCGGCTACCCCCTGAGCGAGGTGATCGTCGGGGAGGCAGAGCATTTCCACGACGAGCACGAGGCGGATCTGCGGAATTGGCTAACGGCGAGAGACGGGTAGTTGGGATACGAGAAGACGGGGAGGAGTAAACAGATGACGAGCAAGGCGGAACTGCTCGGCCAGATCGAGCAGGCCCAGGCGACGTGGGAGGAGCTGGCGGCGGCGGCGCAGCGGTCGGACATGCACCGACCGGGCGCGATCGGAGAAGGGAGTTTCGTCGACGCGACCGTCCACCTCAACGGCTGGCGCACGCGAACGGTCGACCGGCTGGAGGCGGCCGCCAAGAAATACCGACCCGCCGCCACCGCCCTGGCCAGCATCCATGCGCCTGGAAAACGAAGAGACGGACGATGTTGACGAGGTCAACCGCTGGTTCTTCGAACACAGCCGTGACCGCCCAGTTGCGGAGATCCTCGCCGAGGCCAGCGACCAGTTCCGGCGAATGCGGGCGGCGGTGGAATCCATCTCCGAACCGGACCTGCTCACACCCGGCCGCTACCCTTGGCTAGACGGTCGCCCACTCAGTGACGTCGTGATCGGATCGGCCGAACACCTCCACGACGAGCACGAAGCGGATATCCGGAACTGGCTGGCGTCTGAACGGCAGGAGAAAGACGGGTAGGTGGGAGGGCGAGAAGGAACGAAGGGATAGGGGAGCCAGGGGTTGGGGTGTGCATCACGGTTTGCGCCGGTCGTCGTAGGGGAGGGTCCCGTGCCCTCCCATCGTCCGCAGGACGATACCGGGGCCGCGCCAAACGGGTATGCCCTCCCGCGTCGGGCAGCGCGAGACGTTGGAGGCACGGGACCCTCCCCTGCGACGACGGGCGACCGACCTCGTCCCCATGCAAAACGATGGGGCACACCCCAGGGGTTGGTGCCGCTGGCCTTCCTGTGGATCGGTGCTAGGCTAAGGCACCTTGGGGACTCCTTGCGCGCCGTCCGGGTGTCGCCCGGTGGTCAAGAGCGACATGGCGCCGGCCGGGCCACGTCCGGGGCAAGAGGTTGCGCCGTTCCGGCGTCGCCCGGGGCATATCCGGGACGCCATCTGGGCGTCGCCCGGGGCAAGCCGTTAGCCGCCCGCGCCGGGGCTAAAGACCCCGGGCTGACCATCATAACCCCCCTAAAGGGGGCTGGAACGTCGGGGCGGTGTTCGGGGTTCTCCGCCTTCGGCGCGGGTGGCAGCCGGCTTCAGCCGGGTTATGTGGAGGTAGCCCGGGGTCTTGAGCCCCGGGCGACGCCAACACGGCGCCAACCCTTGCTTCGGGCGACGCCCGCACGGCGCCCCGAATCGACCCCGGACATGGCCTGGATGGCGCCAACCTATTCGACGAGCGCGCTAGCGGGTCGGGATGCGGTAGACGTGGGAGATGGGCGAGGTCCGGTGGCTCGATCAGGCGGGACGGTTGGTGCTAGCGGAGGCGTTGCCGGACACACCGCAAACGTCGATGAGCACCCACCGGCTGCGGTGGAACCTTGCCCGGGCAGCGGTGATCGGCCCGACCGAACGGCCAGAGGCGGCGATCGTCCAGGCCCATTCCCTGATGAGCGAGCCAGCCGTCTTCGGGGATGACCCCGCCCTGGTCTGGCGACTCCTGCGGGCGTTTGACGGCTGGGCCAACCCCCACGTCGCGGTGCCGGTCGGGGCGCCCCTCGCCGTCCTGATCGAGGCCGAGACGGGCCGCTCCTACCGCCTCGAAGAGGAGATCTACTTCCAGGATCGGCCGGCGGAACGCGCCCAGGGCCAGTCAGGGGATGACGACCTGGGCACCCTCACAGATCCTGCCCACCTGGCGCTGCCGCACGTGCGCCGGCTAGGCGTCGAGGACATCCCGCTGATGGAAGCGGCGACCGACGCGATGGGAATGGCCAGCTGGCGCTTTGGTAGCGCCGCCGCCCAGATCGCGGACGGGTACGCGGCCGGGGCGGTCGTCGCCGGGCGGTTGGTGGCGGTGGCGTTCACCGCCTCGCGCAGCTCCCAGTACGGCGAGGTCGGGATCCGCACCCTGGCGCCTTTCCGGGGCCGAGGATACGCGGCGGCGGTCGCCGCCCTGGTCGCCGCCGACCTGCACCGGGCCGGCCTGACCGTCATCTGGAGCACCAGCACGGAAAACATCGCCTCCCGCCGGATCGCGGCCAAGCTGGGGCTGTTGGAGGTCTCGCGGCGGGTGTACCTGAATCCGGTGGAGTAAGGAGAGGGCATCACGATCATCACCCGTATCCGATCGGTCGACCGAGGCACGACCAGCCGCCAACCGCGCCGGGCGCCTGGCCAGCGCTCCGAGCGACGAAGCGAGCAGACGTCCCAATCTCTGCGGAAGCTCCCTGGGTATGCCATCGGCTCCCTGCTATCGGCGGCGTTGACGGGCAAGATACGCTGGACCCTACCGCTCCATACGAGTTGCGATCTTCACACGGGAGGGTCAGGCCATGAAATACACCCGCGTGTACGCCGACGATGCCGGGGAGTCACACTACCAGGACCTGGAGGACGAGCTGACCGTCCGGGACTATGCCCCGCCTGCTCCACCGTTTTTCCTCTCCTCGCCGTCGACGGCCACCGGCGTCGCCTTCGCCCGGTTCCCGGCCGGCTGGGACGGCGACTGGCACCCGACCCCGCGGCGGCAGTACTTCATCTTCCTCACGGGCGCGTTCGAGGGCGAGACGAGCGACGGAGACCGCCGCAGCCACGGCCCGGGAAGCGTGGTCCTGCTCGAGGACACGACCGGCAAGGGCCATCGCGCCCGGGTGGTGGGCGACAAGGACGTGCTGGCCGCCGTGGTGCATCTGCCCGACTGACGCCGATTCCGCTCCCTCGCCTTGGCTCCGGTGTGCGGTCCTGCTCAAAAGCCAAGCCGGGAAACTGCTTCTCGGTCACCCGCGCAGGCGATCAATGGTTTCGGCGCGACCGGAGGCATTGGCCCCATCCCTCAGCATTCCAGCGGCTTCAGCCCACTGGCCGTGAAGAGGGTCATGGCGAAGAAGCACCGCCCGGCATGTCCAGTAGCCTCGATAACGCCGATGATGCGGGCAGCCTCGGCGATGCCGAGCGATCCCGACTCTCCGACCTTCGCGATAGACGGGCGTGCCGCCATGCGGGACGAGGCGGTTGCTCGCGCGTGACACGCACCGCACTACCGACTAGCGTCGAGGATGTATCGAGACGCCATATTCCTGGCGACCTGGTCGGCGCGCCTTGCCTGGAGTCGTGTTCCGAAGCGGACCAAGGTCCCGCCAATGTGCTGCAGCATCAGCCCGACGGCCGCCGCCATCGGGAGCTTGCGGCTGGTTCCGGTAGGCGCCGACGCGTCATACATCCACCCCTCGCGATTGACCAGCTCAATCCGCGCCGCAAACTCCGCCCGCCTGTTCTCTATGTCCGTCAGGTTGACCATCTGTTTCCCCGCTCGTCGCTCTGCTAGGCCGACCGCATCCGATCGGAACGAGGACAGCATGGCGGACCGCATCGCGACACACATCGGACGGTGTACGCATTTCGGGGTCGTAATTCCTGAGCATGGGGACACGGAGGGAGCGTATGTCGCCGGCGGGGGTGGAATCTGCCAAGATTGCCGGCATTCAACCTTGGCTCGATAACGGCGATCACGCGCCGAGGGACGCCGTGTTCCGGGCGCTGGGGGCGCGGCAGATCTCACGATCCCCTGTTCTGGGACTCCGCGGGGGTCGGCTGCGCGGCGCCCCGCATCTCGTGGCGCCGGAACAATCCGTCCGCGCCCCTGGTCTCCCCTCAGACCCGCGTCGCCTCGATCACGCCGAACGGCGAGTGCGTCGGGATGACCCGCTCCAGCCGGAAGCCCGCCGCACCGAGCAGGCGCCGATACTCCTCTTCCGTGCGCTCCCGGCCGCCGAGCAGGACCAGCATGTTCAGGTCCATCGCCTGCGCGGGGCTCGGCCGGTTGTCCGCCGGGACGACCATCTCGACCAGCAGCACCTTCCCCCCTGGGGCGAGGGCACGATGGCAGTTTTCCAGCAGCCGGATCGCCCGCTCGTCGTCCCAGTCGTGGACGATCTGCTTGAGCAGGTGCAGGTCGGCCCCCGCCGGCACCGCCTCGAAGAAGTCGCCGCTCACCAGTTCGCAGCGGTCCGCGAGTCCTTGCGCGGCGATCGACCTCCTCCGCCGTCGCGATGACGTGGGGCAGGTCGAAGAGGATCCCCCGCGCGGCCGGGTTGGCCCGCAGGACGGCGGCCAGCAGGACCCCGTGCGCCCCCCCGACGTCCGCCACCGTCCGCACCGCGGAGACGTCGTAGACCCGCACGAGCTCGCTCGCGGCCAGGGCCGACAGGTCGCCCATCGCCGCGTTGAACCACCCTGCCTCCTCCGGGTTCTGGGAATACCAGTCGAACAGCTCCATCCCGAGCGCCTCGCGCGCCATCGGCCGGCCGGAGCGGACGCTCTCGGGCAGCCGCCCCCAGGGCAGCCAGTGCCCGGGCGCGGTCTCGGTGATCGCGAAGTTGCGGACCGAGCCGGGCGCGTCGGTGCGCAGCGTCTCGCCGAGCGGGGTCAGCCCGAAGGCGCCCGGGGCGACCTCCGCGAAGACGCCGAGGCTGGCCAGCAGGCGCAGCACCCGGTACAAGGCCTGCGGGTCCGCGCCGACGGCGCGGGCGAGCTCGGCGGTGGGGCGCGGCCCCTCGCCAAGCTGGTCAGCCACCCCGAGCAGCGCGACGGCGCCGACGGCCTGGCTGGTCCAGTAGCCGGTGATCAGGCCCATCATCGCGGCGGGCGGGGGGACGTCGTGCTGATGTTCTGCGGTCATGGTGTCCTCCTGTGCGCTTCTGCCTTACCTTCGGTTGGGTGCATGCGGTGCGCTATGCGCCGTCGGCAGGATGGGCGACGGCTCCCTGGAGCCGGGCATCAACGGTGGAATCCGGCCGGCACGACGCGGATGATGGGCTCCCCGACGCGGACAACGACCCGCCCGATCGAGAACCGAAACGACCCGACAGCGGCCATCCCTCCCCGCACGCGGTTGCCCCTGGCGGGCACCGACGTCCCCTCCCGCATCCACGTCTCCTGGTCGACGCGCTTGATCCGCGTCAGGTGCTTCGCCAGCCGATTGTCCATCTCCGTCAGGTCGATCATGGCCGTCTCCTCTCGTCGTTTGCCCGAGTGTCCGACTCGACTGGAACGGGATCATCATGGCGGACCAGATCCCGGCGGACATCGGACGGTGTACGCATCGCGAGGTCGTATTTCCCCGCACATCGTTGGCAGGGAGGGGTCGTATGGCGCCGGGCCCAGGCCCGCGGCGCCATACGTATGGTCCGGACGCGATGCGTATCGAAGCGGGGACGCGGGAGGGACCGGCGGGTCAGATCAGGCCGCGCCGGACGGCCAAGGCGACCGCCTCCGCCCGTCCCTCCACCCCGAGCTTGGCGAAGATATGGGTCAGGTGGGTGGTGACGGTACGCGGGCTGACGAAGAGGGCCCCGGCGATCTCGGGGTTCGACCGCCCCGCCGCCACCAGCCGCAGCACCTCGACCTCCCGCGCCGAGAGCCGGGGCCCGGCGTCGACCGCGGCTGGCCGCGCGGCCAGCCGGGCGGCGAGGGCGTCGGCGCGGGCGAGCAGCGGCGCCGCGCCCAGCGGCTCGCCGACGGCGCGGACCTCCGCCAGCAGCCGGGTCGCCTCCGGGAGCTTGCCCTCGGTGCCGCGGAGCTCGGCCAACGCCAGGAGCGTCAGCGCCCGCTCGAAGGGCGCGGCGCAGGCGTCCGCCAGCGCTAGGGCGTCGCCCAGGTGCAGCTCTGGCTTCGGCGAAGCGTCCGGCCTCGGTCGCGAGTTCGCCGAGCAGCCGGTGGGCCGCCAGGAGGGCCAGCGGCTGGCGCGGCGCGGTCGCCAGTGCCACGGCCTCGGTCGCGTGCTCCCGGGCGCGGTCGGGGTCGCCGGCCACGCGGTGGTAACGGGCCCAGAGCCGTCGCCCCTCGGACTGGCCCCGAACGCCGCCGCCCCAGCCCAGCCAGGCATCGTGCGCCGCCAGCCAGGCCGCGGCCGTCGGGAGGTCCCCGGCGTCCAGGGCGAGGTCGGCGGCCAGGCGCTGCACGCCGGTCGCGTACCAGAACCGGTGACTCCCGGGTTCGGTGGCGGGCCCCTGGGGCAACCCGGCCCCAAGGTGGCCCCACGCCTCTACCGGCTCGCCCCGCCACCGGGCGAGGCCCGCCAGGACGAGCACCGCCTGCTGCACGACGAGGGGATCGACTTCCCCCAGGGCGGCGCGCGCCAGCGGGTCCGCCTCGGTCCACGCGCCCTCCAGCAGGAGGACATCCAGTTGGAGCAGGTGTCCGTCCGACGTGGACCGGAATGCTCCGCCGGCCCGCGCCCAGGCGGCCGTGGCCTCCGCGACGAGGGCTCGCCGCGCCCCGACGTCCGTGGTGTAGTAGGGCAGCATGACCTCCGTCAGCTCGAGGCCGAGGGCGAGCCCGACCAGGAAGTGGTGGTCGATGGCGCGAAATGCTTCCTGCCCCCGCCGCCACGCCGCCCGCGCCGCCGCTGGCCGGCCCATGGCCGCCTCGGCCACCGCCACGGCGAACTCCGCGTCGCCGATCCCGCCCAGCACCAGCGCGTCGGGCTGCCCTGCGCCTACCACTTGGGCCAGGTAGGCCTCCCCCATTGCCCGCGCCTCGGCGAAGCGCCCGGTGTGCCCCAGCCACGAGGCCAGCGTGCCCCGCCGCGCGGCCAGCGGTCCCGTCGCCGGCGGCGTATCGCCCGCCGGGGTCGGGACGACGGACGCGCGCAGCGCGTCCGCGATCCACTCCCGGACCGCCGGATCGGGGCGGGCCTGGTCCGCCGGCAGGGCCTCGAGGGCGGCGACCCCAGCCGCGAGCGATTCGACTCCGCGCTCCACCTGCGCCAGGATACACAGGAGGAGCCCGCGGTCGGCCAGCGCGTAGGCGGCCAGCAGCGGGTCGTCGACCGCGTGCGCGACCCGCTCGGCCTCTTCGAGGTATCCGATGCCTTGGCCGGGATCGCTTAGGCGCAACAGCCGGCCCAGGCGGTAGAGCAGCCACCCCCGTTCGCCCGCCCGCGCCGGGTCGCCCTCCAGCAGCGCGAGCGCCGCGAGGAAGCGGTCCCGCGCCGTCAGCCAGGCGTAGGCGCGGAATGCCCGATCGCCCGCCCGCACCAACCAGTCGGCCGCCCGCGCATCCCCGGCTTGGGCAAAGTGGTAGGCGACCGCGTCCGGATCGGGCGTGGGCAGCCCGGCGGTCACCTCGGCCACGCGCCGGTGCCAGACCCGCCGGCGAGGCGGCAGGATCCCCGCGTAGAGCACCTCCCGCACCAGGGCGTGGGCGAAGGCAACCTCCGATCCATCCTCGCCGGCCTCGAGCAACCGCGCCTCGACCGCCCGCTCGACCGTCAGCAGGACGTCGTCCTCGCCCAGCCCACCGGCCGCCTGCCACACGGCGAGCGGCACCCGTTGCCCGACCACCGCCGCCACCGCCAGGTGGCCCCGAGCCGCCTCTCCCAGCCGGGCCAGCCGCCCCTCGACGACCTGCTGCAGCAGGGCAGGCACGCGGACCCGCGCCAGGTTGCCCAGCGTCCAACGCGGGTCCCCCGGACAGAGCACGCGCTCCTCCTCCAGGCTGCGCAGCAGCTCCTGGGCGTAGAACGGGTTGCCCTCGGCGACGTATTGCAGGTGGGCGACAAGACGCGCCTCCGCCTCCGCGGGCAGCGGGTACCGGCTCGCGACCAGCGCGTGCAGCGCTGCCTCGTCGAGGCGGTGCAGGTCGATCCGCTCGGTCGGCGCTTCTCGCACGAGCGTCGGCAGCAGTTGGGCGAGGGGGTGGCGCCGGGTCACCTCGTCGGCGCGGTAGGTGGCGACCAGCAGCAGCGGGAGGGAGGCCACGTGCCGGGCGAGATAGCGAAGCATGTCGAGGCTGGCCAGATCGGCCCAGTGCAGATCCTCCAGCACCGCAACCGCGGGGCGGGTCGCGGTGACGGCGGCCAGGAAGTCGTGGACCTGGCGGAAGAGGGCCGTCTCCCCGCCAGGCGCCGGGCCGTCCACGTCGGTGAGGGCGGCGGGGAGCGGGGGAAGCTCATCGCCGGATGGCAGGCAAGCCAGCGCCTCGCGCCAGGGACCATAGGGCGGGGTGACGCTCAGGTCGTAGCAACCGCCGATCAGGACGGCGGCGCCGTACGCGGCCGCCTCGGCGGCAACCGCGCGGACGAGGGCCGTCTTGCCGATACCGGCTTCGCCACCGACCAGCACCAGACAGCCTTGGCCGGCCACGGAGGCGGCCAAGAGCGCGCCGAGTCTCTGCTCCTCCCGCTCACGCCCGACCAGGCCGGACGGCAGTAAGGACCGAGCCGGGGTAGGAAAGAAGGGCGAGGACACGGCCACGGCACCTCCGTGATTTGGCATGTGATGTGAATAATACCGCGTGGTCTTGGTCCGCCGTCGGGCGCCTCCGGTCTCTTCACGTCGTCGATGGTGCTGGAAACCGCCAACGGAGCGCCATGGCGGAGGAATGCCCGGGCATTCCTCCGCCTGCCGCTTGCCCCTCCGCCTCCGTCAATCCTCCTTCGCCCGGCTGTCGCCCTTGAGGGTGATCAGCGGGCGGAGGGTGTGGACAATATCGACCAGGTCGCGCTGGCGGCCGATGACGGTTTCGATGTCCTTGTACGCCGCCGGGGGCCTCGTCCAGGTAGGTGCGGGAGGCGCGGGAGAAGGTACCTTCCAGTGAGGCGGCAAAATCGGCCTCGGAGATCGTCTTCTTGGCGGCGTTGCGGCCCATGCGGCGGCCGGCGCCGTGGGAGCAGGAGTTGAAGCTCTCCGGATTGCCCTTCCCGCGGACGATGTACGACAGCGAGCCCATCGAGCCGGGGATGATGCCCAGCTCTCCGGCGGCGGCGCTGGTCGCCCCCTTGCGGTGGACCATCACCGCGGGCTCTGCCTGACCCTCGTGCTCCTCCAGGCGGGCGTAGTTGTGGTGGACATCGAGGATGTCCCCACCCTGCGGGATCGCGAGGTCCTCGGGCGGGATCTCGCCGCTGGCGGCGAGCTGCTCCGCAAACGCCGCAGCCATCGCCAGGATCATCCGGCGGCGGCTCTCCCGGGCAAAATCGGTCGCCCAGGCCATGTCGGCCAGGTAGTCCTGGCCGGTCTGATCGTCGAGGGGCAGGGAGGCCAGATCCTTGCCCGCGGCCAGGCCGCGCTTGTGGATGCTGCGGATGGCGAGGTCGTTGTAGTGGCCGGCGATCCGCAGGCCCGTGTGGCGGCTGCCGGAGTGGACCATCAGCCAGATCTGGCCGTCCTCGTCGGCCTGGGCCTCGAGGAAGTGGTTGCCTCCGCCCAGGGTGCCGAGCTGGAGCGCCGCCTTCGTCTTCAGCAATGGCTGCAACCCGGTCGCCTGGAAGGCGCGGTCCAGCGGACCCAGCGGCTGGGGGCTCTTATGCGTGTTGAACCCCGTCGGGACGGCCCGGCCGACCTTGCCGCTCCACCCCCGCCAGAACTCCTTGTCCATCTTCTCCGGGTCGAGGGTGACGCCCGTAGGCAGGGCGGCGACGCCGCAGCCGATATCGACCCCGACCGCGTTGGGGATGACCGCCCCGGCGGTGGGAAAGACGGCCCCGATGGTGATGCCGTATCCGACGTGGCAATCGGGCATCACGGCGATGTGGCTGCCCGCCTCCGGGTGGTTAGCGGCGGCGCGCAACTGATCCATCGCCCCGGCTTCGATCTCCGGAGCCGGCAGCCAGGTCTTGATCGGGACGCGGATATCGGGCGAGCTAATGGTCTCCATAGGCGGTTGAACGCTGGGACGCCCCGGCTGTGAGAACCTCGCCGGGATACGTGCAGATTCCCTGCCACGAGAGGATGCGCAATCAGAACTGGTGTTCTATACTGCGATTATCGCGCCGGAAGGCCGGCACTTCGGTCGAGACGCGCCAGGAACGCCATACATCGCCAGCGACGGGAACTGCCCATGTTTGTACCGCGCCGGGTTCGTCACGATCTCGAAGTTGTTCTGGTCACGCCCGCCCCGACCGGACAGGGAGCGCCCTCGGCCGCGCACGGCCGGGTGGTCGCCTGGGAGGACGGCCGCTGGGCGCTGCACTTGCCGGTGCGGGGCGAGTGGGTCGAGCTGCGGGGCGACCGCTGGAGCGAGAGCCGTCCCCTCGCCCTGATGCTCCTCCAGGCGAGCGGGTTGGGGGCTGCCTGAGAGGTGAGACGTGGGTGTTGCCCCCAATGGCGTGTCTGCAAACGCGACGGCTCCTGCCGACCGACCGCTTCATGCGCCCGAGAAGTCGGCGGTGGCCGGGATCTCCGTCGGCGGCGTGCCGATCACGATCGCGATCTGCTTGCGGTCGGTGAGCACGATGTCCGCCGGGTTCCCGGCGTACGGCTCACCGTCGACGTAGACGGCGATCGGGGTCTCCGGCCGGCAGAACTCGCCGACGCACGAGGCATCGAGCCCCACGCCCCACTCGACGAAGAACTGGCCGAGCGTGTTGGGCTCCGCGCTCGGTGACTCGGTGTGGAGGATGCCCGTGGTGTCGTGCGTGTGCAGCGGCGAGATGCAGGGCTCGTCGCAAAGCTCGATGCCGCCGTACCCGGTGCCGCCGGGGTCATCAAAACGGCGGACCCCCGGATCGTCGACGTTGATGCCGATCCCGGCGGGGACCACCACCGGCCGGCCGTCGAGGAAGAGATCGAGGTGGGCGTGGACGTGGTAGTCGAGGTGTTCCTGCCGCTCCGGCTCCAGCCCGGCCAGCCGCGCACGCTCAAGGGGGTCGTCCGGCGCGGGCCACAGTTCCAGCGGCGCCGACGCGTCCGCGCCACCGTCGGCCCCGCCGTGATGCGCCGGGGTGGCCCGGGGTGGCTCCGGGGTGGCGGCCCCGGGGGTGCCGTCCTGGGCGACGGTGCCGGGGGAAGGCGGCCGAGGGCGAACGCTCCGAGCAGCACGACGGCGACGACCGGGAGCAGGACGGGTATCCGGCGCATCGCGGTTCCCTCCTCTGGCCAACCGGCCGCCGCCGTGGCGGCCGCGGCGCGCATTGTACAGCGGACTCCGGGGAGGACGGGAGCGGCCCTACGACGGGTTTACGGACACGCCTAACCCCGGCCCCCTTCCCCCTGCCGCAACGGGGAGAAAGGGGGCCGGGGGTTAGGGGGCACGACCCACGCCTTACTCCTCGGACAGGACTTCGCCTTTCATGAAGTCGATCCCCACAACTTCGCCGGTGGCGCCGTCGACCCGCACGGTCGTCTGTTCGGTGATGCCGAAGATGACCTCGTAGGCGAAGGCTAGGTCGGTATCGCCAAGATCGGAAGCGATCGGGGACACGGCAACGCCCATCGTGAGCACGTCGTCGTCCTCGTAGCCAGCCTCGTGCAGCCAATCGCGCAGATCGGCGAAGGAGACGGCGTCCAGATCGATCACGGAGTACTCAAGGGAGTAGGGCGGATGCACCTCGTTCTCCGGGTAGGCGAACCACTCATCGATCTCCGGCGAGTAGTGGAAGATGGTCCAGGAGAGCTCGCCGCCGAACCAGCACATCGCCGACATCTGCTTGAACCCCGCGTCCGGCTGCCAGGCCTGGGCGGGTCCGGACGCGGCTTCCAGGTTTGTTTTCCAGGCCTCGTCGAAGGCAACACGCTCGCCAATACGGAATTCGTCGTCTTCGCAGATCTCCGACGCATCGGCCGCCAGGTCCGCATCCTCATCGTCGTCGGATTCCCCCTCGTCGCGGGCGTCCTCGTCGTCGGACTCGGGCTCATCCTCGGGCGCGGTCGATTCCTGAGCGACGACCGTCGTGGCGGATTCGGGCGGGTCCGGCTCCTTGTCGGCCGCGCCGGCTCCTCCACCGCACCCGGTCAGCACCAGGGCCATGAGCGAGAGCAGGATCACGCCGATGCCGCCGGACACGCGGGCCGGGGTTGGATCGGGCCTGGATGCCCGGGTCCGCCGCGGCAGATCGTATCGGGTGTGGTGGTTCATGCTAGCAAGCTCCGGTTGCGAGAGGGGCTGGACGGGCTGAAGGTGCAAGTCGGCAAGGACGGGTGTCGTCGGGACGCGCGACGGGGCGTGGACGACGGGCCGTTGGTAGGTGTCGGTGAACATGGGTCTCGTCTCCCCTAAAACGGCGGCGAGCGTGCCGCCCGGCGCGCGCATCCACAAGCGCGAGCTACACCCATAAGATGCCCGTGCGCACCGCGGCTGGAATCCGTGCCCTCACCCAAAGGGATAACCCAATGGCATCCCGGCGTTCTCTGGGTGAGTGAGTGATGCCTACATATCGGGGCAGAGCGGTGGGGCGGCGGGGTGATGGATGCCCCAGGGCGTGCTCGCGTAGGATTCCCACCATGTCACGATGCCCTGAGTCAGCCAGTGATCCGTCCGGGCTGATCCGGGCGGTACGGGATGGTGAGCGATGGCGATGACGGTAAAGCTCTACACGGGTGAGGATCTGGCGGCGATGCCGGGCGACGAGCCCTGGGAGCTGTGGGAAGGAGTGCTGCGAAAGGTGCCTGGTGCGGGCGGAGAGGCGAGCGAGATCGCCTTGATCATTGGCGCCTCCATCCTGGCCTTCGTGCGGCCCCGCAGGCTCGGCGTGGTGACCACAACGGATGGAACGTACTACTTGGCTCGCCGCCCAGACACGATCGTCGTGCCCGATGTCGGATTCGTCGGTTGGGACCACGTGCCCGGTCGGACGAGACCGAAGGGATACATCACCGTCCCGCCGGATCTGGCGGTCGAGGTCGTGTCGCCGTCGGACACGCCGGGTGACGTCGCCGGCAAGATGGAACGCTACCGCCGGGCGGGCGTGCCGCTCGTCTGGTGGATCTACCCCGAGCGCCGCGCCGTCATCGTCTTTCGTGCGGGCCAGCAGGTGGCGGAGTTGCGCGAGGGCGACGAGCTCGACGGTGGGGACGTCCTCCCCGGTTTCCGTCTCCTGGTTGCGGACATCTTCGCGGAGGCGTAGCCGGTCGCCCGCCGACCGGCCGTCCTGGCGTCACAGGGAGACTGCCCGATGGTCGACCGACCGAACAACCCCGCCAACCCTGCCAACCCTGCGGAACCACGGACCGGCCCTGTCGTGCGAGGTCGCGGTCGAGCGGCTCGCGGTCGTTCCATGCGGCGGACAGGTCGTCTCCTCGTCCTGGGGCTGCATCCTGGCCCTGATGGCGGGACGGGCGGGAGCGGTGTCGGCGCAGTCGGGAGGCGAGAGTTCCGAAGGTTCCGAGGGCTCCCCGGCCGCGTTGCCGGGCATCGGCGATCCGGTCAGCTTCCCGGCGAGCGACACGGATTCCGGCGAGATCACGGTGACGGTCACCGAGCTGGTCGATCCGTTCGTCGCCTTCGGCAGCGGTCCGCCGCCGGAGGGCTCACGCTTCGTCTACCTGGGCATCCTGATCGCCAACGGGACGGACGTGCCCCTGGTGATCGATCCGGCGAGACTGTTCGTGAGTGACGGGGAAGGATTCATCTACCGCCCCTCCGACCACTTCGCCGCCACGGGCCAGGACCAGGACGACAGCAACGACGAGGCAACCCCGACCGGCGACACCGTCGAGCCCGGCGGTGAGGTCACGGGCGGCGCGGTCTTCGCCGTGCCGGAGGCCGCGACCCTGGCCGCCGTCTACCACGATCCCGCGCCCGACCGCCTCATCCTGCTGGCGATCCTGGGCGTCTCAGCCGACGGCGACTCCACCACCGTTGATGACGAGCCCCAGGATGGAGCGGACGGGGCGGACGGAGCCGATGGCACGAACGGCCAGCCCGGTCAAGATGGCCAGGACGGCCAGGATGGGGTCAACGGGGGAGATGGCGGTGACGGCGGTGACGGGGGCGACAGCACGTCCGGAGCCGCCGTCGAGATCGCCGTCCCGGACGACATCGACTGCGCGGCCTTCGCGCCCTATTACGATGAGCTCAACGAGCGCCTAGAGGCCCTGAACGAGGCGGTCGACAGCATCAACGATCTGGTCTCCACCGTCACGACCGATCCGCTGGGCGCAGGCGAGACAATCGCCACCGCGGCGGCCGACGTCGCGCTCCTGGCCGAGGAGCAGGCCGATGCCGATGTGCCGCCCGGCTTCGAGGACCTGAACGACGCGGCCGTCAAGATGTTCGAGTCGTTCGCCATAGCGTTGGACAACCTGGCCACCGGTCTCGCCTCCTTCGACATGACCGCCATCCAGAGCGTCAACGCCGAGATCGAGGCGGCCGGGGCCCAGAACGAGGAGGTCGTCGGGGTGGTCAACGCCATCGCCGAGGGCTGCGGGCTGGAGGTTTAGCGGCGCTCGCCCGTTAGGCGGCGAGGGTGTTCCCGCTGTCCGGCCGCGTGCTGAGACGCCCAAGCGTGCGCTAATCCGGCGCTTCGGCGGCGACCATCCGAGCGTGGTCGGGACGCAATCGCGCGAGCCGCCACGCTGATCGACGATCTCAGATGCGCTCGCGCCGGCCTCATCCTGAGAGACTGGCACCAGTCCGTTGACGAGACCACCGGGGGCCACCATCATGGGGGACCATTCCGTCTCCGGAACAGGACCTAACCATGGTCGATGTCATTCCCCCAGGTCCTACCAAACCCCAGGTCTTCGTCAGCTACGCCAGCACCGACCTCGACCGCGTGCGGGGGATCGTGGCCGCCCTTGAGCGGACGGGCGTGGTCGTATGGTTCGACCGCGATGGCATCCTGGGCGGCGCCAACTATGGGCCGGAGATCGTCGGCGCGATCCGGGGCAGCCGCGCCTTCGTCCTGTGCTGCTCGGCCGCCGCGTTCGGCTCGCGCAACGTCCGCCAGGAGGTCGCGCTCGCCTGGAAGCTCGAGCGCCCGATCCT
Organism: uncultured Chloroflexia bacterium; assembly: GCA_963724285.1. Taxonomy (GTDB): domain Bacteria; phylum Chloroflexota; class Chloroflexia; order Thermomicrobiales; family UBA6265; genus CAVRUD01. The sequence continues at coordinate 84,095 of CAVRUD010000035.1, forward strand.
GCCGCTTCTGCTTGAGCCGGCCTTGGTGCCCGACGATCTCGCCTACTGGTTGGAAGCGGACCAATGGATCGAGATTTATGATCGAGAGGAAGGGGACTGGCTGCCCAAGGTACTACGGAGCCTGGAGCGGCTCGGGGTTGCGGCCAGTCCTCCCCACGCAGCCAAACCGGACGGGGACGGCCAGGGTGCGACGAGACTCCCCTCACCGCTGACCGCGCTCCTCGGCCGCAAAGCGGAGATGCACGCGGTCGTCGCTCTCCTTGGGTCCAACCGGCTGGTGACCCTGACCGGCCCGGGCGGGGTGGGTAAGACGCGCCTGGCGATCGAAGCGGCCCGAGCAGCCGCGGCGGCCTTTGCCGACGGCGTGACGTTCGTCGACCTGTCGCCGGTGCGCGACCCCGAGCTCGTCCTGCCCACGGTCGCGCAGGCCCTCGGCATCCGGGAGACAGGGTCCATTCCCCCCGCCGATGCCCTTGCCACGGCGATCGGGGACCGCCGCGCCCTGCTCGTGCTCGACAACCTGGAGCAGATCCTGGACGCCGCCCCGGACATCGCGGCGCTGCTGTCGCGCTGCCCCCGGCTCGCGGTCCTGGCCACGAGCCGGGCGCCGCTCGCGGTCCGGGGGGAGCACGGCGTCCCGGTCGAGCCGCTGACCGTGCCGGATGAGGCCACCGCGACGAACCTTGCCGACCTCGTCGCGGCCCCGGCGGTGGCCCTCTTCGCCGAACGGGCGGCCGAGGCCAGACCCGGGTTTGCGGTGACCGACCAGAACGCCGACGTGGTGCGGGCGATCTGCGCCCGGCTCGACGGGCTGCCCCTCGCGCTCGAGTTGGCCGCCTCCCGCGTCAAGCTGCTCCCGCTCGACCGGTTGCTGCGGGACCTGGACCGGGCCCTGCCCACGCTCACCGGCGGGGCGCGCGACCTCCCCACCCGGCAGCGGACGCTGCGCGACGCGATAGCCTGGAGTCACGACCTGCTCGCCCACGAGGAGCGGCGCTCTTCCGCCGCCTGGGCGTCTTCGCCGGCGGCTGGACCCTGGAGGCCGCGGAGGCGGTCGGCGACCCGACGGGACAGGCGGGGGCTCGACGGGCTGGCGTCGCTCGTCGACAAGAGCCTCGTCCGGCTCGGCGGCGGGGACGAGCCGCGCTTCGGGATGCTGGAGACCGTCCGTGAGTTCGCGGCGGAGCGGCTGGCCGCGAGCGATGAGGAGGATGAGGTCCGGGACCGGCACGCGGCGTGGTGCCTGGCGGCGGCCGAGAAGTCACGGCCACCGATGTGGACCCCAACCCCGCCAGTATCGCTGGACCGGCTGGAGCGAGAGATCGGCAATCTGCGGGCGGCCCTCGGCTGGTTCCTGGCGCGACGGGACGCCGCCTCCGCCCTGCGGCTGGCGACGGCACCCCTTGCGTTGTGGCTGCGACGCGGCCACGTCGGGGAGGGGCGCGCCTGGTTGGAACGCGCCCTGGCGCTGGGCGGCGACGTGCCGGCCGCCACCCGCGCCTGGGCGCTGGTGGTGGCGGGCTGGTGCGCGATGGATCAGGGGGACGCCGCGGTGGCCGAGGCGGCGGCCGCGGAGAGCCTGACACTCTTCCGGTCGCTCGGCGAGGCGTTCGGCACGTCGGGCGCCCTGATGGTCCTCGGCATGGTGGCGACCGAGCGTTGGGAGTACGACCTGGCCACGGATCTGTTCGAGGAGGCGCGGGCGGTGGCGCGGGCGGGCGGCGACCCGAACGAGGGCTCCGTGTTCCTCAACAACCTCGGCGTCGTTGCGGCGCTCCAGGACGACCACGCGCGGGCGGAGGCCCCGTACGACGAGTCCCTGCGCATCGCGCGCCGGGAGGGTTGGCAGTCGGACGAGGCCCTGCTCCTCGACAACCTGTCCTGGCTGGCTGTCGAGCGGGGCGACCTGCGCCGGGCGGCCCAACTCTCCCTGGAAGCGATCGCCCTGGGGCAGGAGTTGCGCGACCCAGGAGGACTCGGCACGCTAAGCGCCGCCTTCCTGGCCGGGCAGATCGGCGACCACGAGAGCGCGGCGCGGCTGGGCGGCGCTGTGGACGCGCTCCGGGAGCGGACGGGCAGAGCCCTGGAGTCGTTCAACCGCCCGGACCACGAGCGGAACATGGCCCGCGCCCGGACCGGACTGGGCGAGGACGCCTTCGCCGCGGCCTGGGCGGCGGGGCGGATGCTCCCCTGGGACGAGGCCGTCGCCGAGGCGGCCGCGGTGTTCGCCGCGATAGCCAGCGGTCCAGAGCCACAACCGGAGGCAGCGCCGCTCGATCCGGACCAGGACCGTGGGGGGTGACTTATGGCCGGGGTTAGGGCATGTCTGCCGAGCGCATCCCGGTGGCGACCACCCGGGCATAGTCGTGACGCCCGCGCGAGCGACCACGGGCTGATTCGGCGGGCGAGTTTGGCCGGTGTACCCTACGCGGACATTGACCGCTCATTGCTTACCAGCGATAGCTCCGCATGGAGAAGCGAACCAGAATCCAATGGGTGATGGACAGACGTCGCGACCACGAACGATCCCGATGAGCACGGTTGCCTGCGCACGTTCCGACGGCCCTTCCGAGTCAACGGAATCGGTTCCGGCGGACGGGGCACACGCACCGTTGCCGCTTGCCTCCCTACCCGATGCTCCCACGTGCGCCGTCTGTGCCCAGGATCTGCGGGAGCCGTACGGCTGGTGCGAGAACTGCCGGGCGGCGTTCTGCGCTGAGTGCGGTCCTGCCCACTACTGCATGCCAACCTGCCGGGCGGCCGGTTGCCACGCCGGGTTGTGCGTCCGGCTGGTCCGTGATGGCACCGTGGTTCCAAACTCCTGGGGGATGCGTGGGCAGCGCAAGGAGGTTGGCGCCAAGGACTCCTAGGCGTGGGCGATTGGTTCCTGGATGTCCACCGGTGGCGGGGGAGCGTGTTCGTTGCGGACAGGCATGGTGGGCGAGCGCCAATCCGGGATAATCACCTGCTCAACCGTCCACCGCCGCGACCAAGGAGCACGATCCCGATGCCCAAGCCACGCCGCCTGATCCGCTCGCTTCTCTCCGTGACGATCCTCGCGGCCCTTGTCGCGGCCCAGGGCCTTGGGCTCGCCGGTACGGTCCGCGCCGCCCAGCAGGCCACGCCGACGAGCGGTGACGAGGGATACGCCCACCCCGAGTGGCTGGTGGATCCAGAATGGGTCAACGAGCACCTTGATGACCCAGAGGTGCGAACCGTCGCCCTGACGCCCGCCGACGAGTTCGCTGCGGGGCATATCCCGGGCGCGGCCCAGGTCGACTGGCCGGAGCTGGACGTGACCGACACCTCCGATCCGTCCATCGCCGCCTGGCAGGGGGAGATCGAAGGCATCCTCACCCGCCTCGGTCTTGCCACCGATCAGACGATCGTGATCTACGACGGCGGCACCCTCTACGCCGCCCGCCTCTGGTGGGTGCTGGAGCAACTCGGCCACGCCGACAAGCGCATCCTCAACGGCGGCTTCCCGGCCTGGAGCGAGGCCGGCGCCCCGATCGAAACGGGCGCCAGCACGCCGCCGCCGCCGCCACACCGTACAAAGGCACGCCGAACACCGCCGCCCTGGCCAACCTGGCCCAGGTCCAGGCGGCACTCGACGATCCCGAGACGGTGCTGGTCGATGCCCGCTCGGCGGATGAGTACGGCGCGGGCCACATCCCTGGTGCGGTCAACCTGCCCTTCGCGGAGAACGCGGCCGCGACGGACCCGAAGGTGTGGAAGAGCGAGACGGATCTCCGGGCGATGTACGAGGCCCTGGGGGTGACGCCCGACAAGCACGTGATTCCCTACTGCACCAGCGGCGTCCGCTCCGCGGTCACCTACTTCACCCTCCGCCTGCTTGGCTACCCCGATGTCCGCCTCTACACCGGCTCCTGGGCGGAATGGAGCAGCCATCCGGACCTGCCGGTTGAGACGTGAGACGTGAGTCGGCGGTCGATTGTCTGGGTCGCGCTGGCCGGCGCACCAACAAGTTCAACGCGTTGCCCACCCTGGCTCCCCAATTTATGTTCTGGGGTTTCACGTCTACGCACGACTCACTGGCGCTCGGTTCGGGCTGGCGATCGACACCGAGACCTCGCTGGTGATCGCCGCGATCGTGCTCGGCGTCGGCTCCTGGGTCGCCCGACAGAGGTCGCCGCCAGTCGAGAAGGCCGAGGTCAGGGTCGACCAGGCCCACAAGGCGATCACCGGGAAGGACCCGAAGCCGACGCTGTGAGTCGGACGAGCCCGCCCCACAGGCGCCGCACCACCTCCGCAATGCCGACTACGGGGATTCTCCTTTCCAATTGCGTAGGAATCCGGATGGATCGCCTCCGCCCAGCGGCGGTACGCTCTCGGCTAGTGGGGGACCGTGGCCTGCGTCCCGCCCGAATCGGAGGGGCTGCCGTGGCGATCGATCAATTGGCCTTCACAGATGTGCTCGCGGGCGCGGGCCTGCTCCCGGGCCCGGACGGATTCGACCTTGGGACACTGGAGCGCTTTGCTCAGATACGTGGCTGGACGTGGACGACCGCGCCGACGGCCGCGCGCCCGGGACGTCCGGGGGCATGGATCGCGTTGATCTTCGCGCCGTGGGCGGCCCCAGGCTGCCGCGGCTCGACCGACCTGGTTGCGCACAGCACGGGCCGGTCGGAACCCGAGGCGCTCGCCCAGGCGCTGGCCCAGGCGCTGGCCCAGACGTCATCGCCCCCGTCGGTCGTGGACGATCGCTCGGGCGGGCACGCCGCCGACGCGCTCCGTGGCGCCGGCGCGGCGCCGTCCGCCTTCGCTCAACCCAACGCGTCGCGACCCGAGCACCGGTCCAGCGTCCGCTGAGACGACGCGACCCTCCGTCCCCACCACGGACCGGCGCTGATGGCCGACCCAGCGATGGCGCAAATCCTCCGCCGCCTGGACTGGGTGCGCTCCGACGCCGACCGGTGCCTGGGCCGCACGACGGTCCTCGTCCATCAGTCGCTCGACCTCCGCGCGGCGTCGCGGCGGCAGGCCGGGCGGCATATCGCGTCTCACCGCTGTCCCAACTGTCGGCCACGGGTTGGGATATCTGGGGTGGGTAGGTACGGGTACGGGCCTGCCCGGGCAGGAAAGCCGGATCCGCCGGCTTGGCTGGCGCACGCCGGCCCGGCCCGGGTGCCGGTGGTCGGAGACCAGGGAAGGGGCAGCGGTGGTCACGCCCGCGCAAGAGCAAGCGTTCCGAGCCTTCAACACCATCTGGGTCGACGCGTGCAAACCCCCTGGGCGGCGGCCTCTCCACGTCCCCGAGGCCGTCGGGGTGTTCATGCGCCTGCACGAGGCCGGCGAGGCGCCGGACCGGGACGAGGTCCGCGCCTGGTTCCGCGGCGCCGGGTGGACCGACGACGACGCGCGCGAGTTGGCGTGGATCGCGGAGAGGGTGCGCCAGGTGCTCGCGGAGTATGACAGGGCCCCGCGCGGGAGGTCCGGTTTCGCGACGACGTCTGGAGAGCGTACCCGGTCGTCGCGGCGATCCTCCTGACGGTGACGGCCGCCTTCCTGGTCGCCGTCGTCGTCGTCGTGTTCGACGGCGACGCGCTCGTCAACCGGGTGCTCCGCAGCCCACCCGCTCTCCTGGATCCAGCGGCCAGCCGGTGACCCACACCGTACCATTCCCCAGCCCTCGGATTGCCGGATTGCCGGGGCCGTTAACCACGCTCCTTCGGTGCCCTAAAGTGACCCCATCCACGCGGCGCAGCGGTCGCACAACCAAAGAGCGAAGGGAGACGCGGGTGGACTCTCGACGGTTTGATGCCCTGACCCAGTCACTCGCCGCGGCCAAGACCCGGCGCGGCCTCCTCGGGTCGCTCGCTGCCCTCGGCGCCGGCCTCCTCGGCACCCGGGCGACGGAGGCCCAGGTCACCCAGGCCCAGTGCGGCAACGTGATCTGCAAGACCAACCCCGGGAAGTGCAACGACGGCTGCGTCTGCTGCGTCTACTCCAACGGCAACTCCCGCTGCCGCCCACCGGGACAGTGCAGCCCCGGCTCGGCCGTCTGCCCGGCCGGCGAGGAGGTCGACCCGATCCTCGGGTGCGTCCCCGTGGAGCGCTGCGCGGGCGCCGTGCTCGCCGGCGCGGGTGGTCCGGACAGCTCGTTCTTAGTCGACGACGACCTGGAGGTCCTGGTCAACGGGGTGTCGTTCTTCGTCGACAATGACGAGCTCGCCAACTTCATCCCGCCGATCGCGCTCGGCCCCCTGGCCAACGGGGATACCGTGCGCGTGGTGGCGTCGAACTCGACGTTGCCGCAGTGGTGTACCGTCGGCGGCGAATTCTTGGACAGGATCACCCTGTACTGCCCGAGCACGGGCGCGTCGCAGGTCATCAACCCCGCTGCTATCAGCCAAGCCGCCGGCGGGTGCGGCCACGTCTTCTTCGATCAGACCGTCCCGGTGGCACTCTAGAACGACGCCGACGGCATAGAACGTGGCGGACCAGGCCGGCGAGATCTTCAACCTCCTGGAAGATCAGATCAATGACCGTCGGCGGGGGTGCAGTCGGTCATGGCGGCAGCGTAGCACGGTGCACCGCGTGTGCACCGTGCCTGCCGAATCTGGCCGTTCCCCCCGTGCCGTTCAGGGTTTGATGGCGCAAAGGCCGGGCCTACCGCGCTTGCTCGTGCCTACCGGAACGCTCGCCACTACTCTCTACGTATCTTTTTCCCTTTAAGAGTAAGAACGTATCGTCGTTGTAGTAGGGGGTGTGGATAGTGGGGATAAGGTCGGAAATGCCCGGAACGGCGGGCAGAACGACCGGGATAACCTCGGGACAACCTGGGCCCAGTTCTCCACATTTCCCCCGAATCCTGGGGACGAGTCGTGCCGGGCCGGAGCGGGGGTGTGCCAGTCCACACACAGGCCCCAGTCATGCACCGGATAGACACCGGTTGTCCAGGGATGAAGGGGCGATTGTCCGCAGGGTTATCCACCGATAGGGGGAGTTATCCCCAACAAGCGCCGAGTTATCCACAGGCGCCCCCAAAACTGTGACAATCTGGCATGAAAACACCTGTTCGTACGTGCTATTCCGGCCCTGGTTTGTGACGGTGGTCACGGGATGTGGACAACGGCGGTGGACGGTGGATATCTGCCCCCGCGTTTCGTCAGTGGACGGGTGCGCATCGTGGTTGACGCAGGTAGGCAGCCTTGGTGCCCGGCCCGATAACGCCGTCGATGGGACCACGTCCACAGAAACCAAGGACGCTCACTTTTGCGATCTGGCGCGCAGCAGGGGTACGCTGCAAGCACCTAGCGGTCACGAGCGCCACAGCAATGGGCAGCCCGCGGCCTCCCGTCGTCGCTGGAGGAGATGTATGGCATCGCACCCGGAGGCAGCCGTCCCTTTGTCTCACCTTTGGCGGGTCACCGGCGAGGGGCTGGCGGCGATGCTCCGGGATGGTCCCGGCTTCGAGGCGACCAGTTCACCGGAGCACTGGCTCGTGATCGGCGGCGAGCCGGGAGCGCTTTTCAACTGGCTCGCCGTCCACACGGCGCACCCGGACAACGAAGCGCGGCTGCGCGCCGGCGTCGCCGCGTTCCGTGCTCGGCGGGTATCCGCTCTGGTCATGTTCGCCGAGGCGCTGGCCACCGGTCTGGCGCCGGTTGCCGAGGAACTTGGGCTTGAGTCCCCCCACGAAGTGCCGCTCATGCTGCTGCGGCCCAACCGCCCGGCGACGCGACCCACCCCGCCCGGGCTCGTCATCGAGCGGGTGCGGGACGAGATCGGGTTGCGGTTCTCGACCGACCTCTGCGCCGCCGCCTTCGAGGAACCGGCCGAATCGTTTGCCCGCTGCAGCGGCCCCAGCCTGCTCGCGGCGCCTGCCTGCTCGCTCTACCTGGCCCGGGCCGAGGAGGACGCGCTCAGCACCTGCTGGATCTGGCGCGACGGGCCGCTGGCCTACGTCGCGTCGATGGCAACATCGCCCGCCCACCAGCGGCGCGGCGCCGGCCGGGCGGTCCTGACCCATGCCCTGACCGAGCACGCCGCGACGGGCGCGACGGCCGCCTTCTTGATCGCCTCCTCCGAAGGACGCCCGCTCTACGAACAGCTCGGCTTCCGGACCGTGGACGCGGCCACGCTGTGGGTCCTGCGCTGACTGGCCTCCTGTGGAAGACAGCGCCCGAGCATTTGGGCGCGGCCACAGGCATCATCCACCGACGGCAACCACTTCATGCGGAGGAATGCGGCTGCCGGTGCCCGAGCCCTGCGCGCAGGCCGGATGAGCGGTAGAGTACAGCTCCATCGGATAACCGCCTTCCCGTCGCGCTCCCTGCCCGGCAAAGGAGTCTGTCGCCATGCCGCTCGTCCAGGTCAACGGGATCGACCGCTTCTACCAGGAGACGGGCAGCGGTGACGCGCTGCTGCTCATCAATGGCCTCGGCGGCACCTCCCTGAGCTGGGAGCCGCTGCTGCCGGCCCTGGCGGCGCGCTTCCGTGTCATTACCTCAGACAACCGCGGCGTTGGGAGGTCAGCGGCCCCGCCCGGCCCGTACACGACGCGCCAGATGGCCGACGACGCGGCCGCGCTGCTGGCGCATCTCGGCGTGGCGCGCGCCCATGTCGTCGGCTCCTCGCTGGGCGGCATGATCACGCAGGAGCTGGCGCTGGCGTACCCGGCCCTCGTCGATCGCCTGGTCTTGTTCGCGACCCTCGCCCGACCGCGGCATGCGATCATCGGCTCGTGGCTGTCCTTCGTCGAGCAGGCGATGGATCGAGGGCTCGACTCTGCCGGCGTGATGGCCTTAGGGCTGGGCTGGTGGTACTCGCCGGCGTACCTGGCGCAACCCGACCGGGTGGAGGAGGCGCTGGCCTGGAAGGACCCGTACCCGGCCCCCTCACACGGCATCGCCGCCCAGGCAGTGGCCGCGCGCACCCACGACGCGCTGGACCGGGTGCCCCGGATCGCCGCGCCGACGCTGGTCCTGGTGGGGGCTGAGGACATCTTCACGCCGGCGTACTATGCGCGGGAGTTGGCCGCGGCCATCCCCGGTGCGCGGTTGCAGGTGCTGGAGCGGGGCGGCCATTCCGCGCTCTGGGAATACCCGGAGGCCGGGGCTGAGGCGCTGCTGGCGTTCCTCGTCGGCTGAGGCGGGCAGCCGATCGCGCCCGGGCCGCGGACGCGCGACCCCCGCCTCCCCGATTGTCAACCGCCGTTGCGACCGGTGCCGTGCAGGTAAGGCCCCGGGGGGCTGGAGCTAGCGGTCTGGCGTCGGGGCGGCGATCGCTGGCGATCGCGATGCGTCCAGCAGCTCGCGGATCGTTGCCATCATCGTCTCGGGCGCGGCGTAGCGCGGATGGCCCCGCATGAGCTCGGCGGCGCTGTGGAGTCGCTCCATCTCCCGCGTTGCCGCCAGGGTGCGCTCGTCCGGTGGGGTCGCTGGGTGGGCCGGGTGGGTCGCGAAGTGGAGCCGGTCCGGATCGACCCGACCAATCCGGATCGCGTGGTCGACGCGGCGGGCGCAGCGGCAGGGATTGGCCGGGTTGACGATGCCGCAGTGGCCTTCCATGAAGCCGTGCAGCCGCCGGCGGGCGCGAGAGAGGCGCTGGCGGGCGGCGACCGGCGTGATCCCCATGATCTCGGCGCTCTCCTGGCTGGTCAGGCGGAAGACCTCGCCGAGGACGTAGGCCAGGCGATGGTCGCGGTCCAGGCAGAGCAGCATGCCCTGGGTGCAGCCGATCTTCACCTCCTCAACCAAGAGCCGTCGTTCCACCTCCTCGGCCGGATCGGGTCCCGTTCCGCCCAGCCCCTCCGCCAGTTGCTCGCCGAAGCGCGCGAAGGTCAGCTCCTCCCGTTCGGCCCGCCGCTTGCGCGTCGTCAACAGGTGGTTGGCGGCGACGCGGTAGACCCAGGTCGTGAAGGCGCTCTCTCCCTGGAACGAGCCAAGGCTGGTGATCACCCGGATCAGGATCTCCTGGGTGGCGTCCTCGGCGTCGGTCGGGTGCCAGAGCATCCGGATCGCCAGGTTGTAGACCCGATCCTGGATGGCGCCCACGACCGCCTCCAGCGCCGCGCGGTCGCCCGTCTTGGCCCGCTCGACCAACGTCTCCAACGGCGGATCGGGGGCGGTTGTCGCGGTGGTCATGCTGTGGCCCTCGATGGTGGCGGAACCGGGCGCCGCGGGCCTGAGATCTCAGGCCCGCGGCGCCCGCGTCGCGCTAGCTCCGGCAGTCGCCCCGGGCGCGGAAGATCGCCGGCAGGATCGCCAGCTCTTCGGCCAGAGCCCGCACCTGCCCCTCGAACACCTCGTCCGGCATGCCGGGCGTCTGGAACTGGGTGAAGACGTACTCGACGCCGTCGCCGTTTGGGATCAACCGGGAGTAGGCGACCGCCTCGACCCCAGGGGCGGGGTGCAGGTGGTAGTCGATCACGCCGCGGCGCTGGTCGACCTCGTAGTGGAGCGGAACCTCGCCCTGCCCGGTCGTCACCAGCCAGGTTTCGCCGTCCCGCCGGATGGCGCGGGCGAAGCCGACCGCCCAGCGTGGCAGGTTCTCCGGCTCGGCCAGGAAGGCGAAAACTGCCTCCTGGCTGGCTGGGATCGTAACGCTCTTCGTATCGCTGCGCATCGTGTCCATTGCGTCCTCCGTGTGCGATCGCCGAACTGGCTCGTGGTGCGCCACCATTCTTGGGGCGCTCATCGAGTTAGACAGCGGCGCATGGCGGAGTGTGACCGCGGGGTGAAGGGCCGGTACGTCCGTAGGGGAGGGTCCTGTGCCCTCCCAATGCCCGACGCAGGAGGGCATACCGAGACATGGCAGGCGGCGACACGGGTATCGACCTGCGGACGATGGGAGGGCGCAGGACCCTCCCCTACGACGACGGGCGCGGTTCCAGGACGACCACCGCCGTCTCGGTCGGCCGCAGCCGGGCCAGCGCGTCGAGGTCGGTGCCCGAGTCCTCGTACGCCTGGAACCCGTCCCAGAGGCGCTGCCGCTCCTCGCCCTGGGCGGCGCGGGCGCGCACCGCCTGGACGCCGTCCTTCAGGGTCACGTGGGCCTCCGGTCGGGCCTGGAGGTTCAGCCACCAGGCCGGCTCGGGCGCCCCCCAGCCGTTCATCGCCAGCGTGATCAGGTTGGGGCCGTCCTCGTAGTAGCCGAGGATCACCGCGCGCTCCTTGCCGGAGCGGCGCCCGACCGTCGTCAGGCGCATCATCCCGTACTGGCCCGGCTTCGGCAGCCGCAGGCCGAGCCGGCCGCCCGACAACCGGTAGATGGCGCGGTGCACGATCCAGGCGAGGCGGATGAACCAGCGCGGCGGCACGCGCGGCTTGGCGCTTCGTTCGGCCATGTCGGTCTCCTCCTCCGAGCGGGCATGCGGACGGGACGCAGCCGTTCGATTGTATCCCGGCGCCGGCGGCGACCCTAGACAACGATGAAGGCGATCGAGGCGATGAGCGTCGCGCCCATCGCGACGTTGAAGGCGCGGAGTGAGCGGTCCGAGCGCAAGAACCGCTGGATCGTGGCCCCGAACGCCAGCCAGACGAAGCAACCGGGGACGGCGGCGAGGATGAAGAGCGCGCCAAGCAAGGCGGACTGGCCGAGGGCGTCCCCTCCCCCCTGCGAGCCGGTCTCCAGGTAGGTCCCGGCCGCGCTGGCGCAGACGAGCCACGACTTGGGGTTGACCCATTGCAGCGCGGCGGCCCGCCGGAACCCGATGAGGTCCGAGGAGGTCTTGGCGCCGCTCCGGCCGGAGGTGGCGATCTTCCAGGCCAGCCAGAGGAGCAGGGCCGCGCCGGCCCACTTCATCGCGGTGAGGAAGGCGGGCCGGTCCAGCACCACGCTGCCGAGGCCGAAGGCGACCGCGAACATCATCAGGCCCATCCCGAGGGTGACCCCGAGCAGGCAGGGCAGGCCCCGGCGGATGCCGGCGTTGGCCCCGGTCGAGGCCAGTATGATGTTGCTGGGTCCGGGGGTGATCGCGGCGACGACCGCGAAGGCGAGGAATCCAAGGGCCTGGTGCTGGGTCAGGGAAAAAGGACCTCACCCCCTACCCCCTCTCCACTGCGGTGGAGAGGGGCCGTTGCGGAGCGCTGTCTCCGGAATGGGCGCGTTTCTCCCCTACCCTTCCTTAGTGCAGGGGGGGTAGGGGGCTCTCTCCGACACCGGAGACGGCGCCACCAGCCACCCCTCTCCACCGCAGTGGAGAGGGGGTAGGGGGTGAGGTCCTTCTATGGGAATCAAACCTAGCGGATCGAGCGGTGTTGGTCTTGAACGATCGTGCGTGGCGCTGCCCGGGAAGGCCGGGCGGGCCGGGTGGCCCGGCCAAGGGGAAAAGGCGGGGTCGGATTGGATGCGGCAGACGGTGACGGGTGGAGGGGTGGAGCTGCTGGAGGCCTGGTTCCACGGACCGGCCTACAACAAGCACCGTCACGACACCTACGGCATCTGCGTCACCGACCGGGGCGTGCAGGCCTTCACCTACCGGGGCGCCGTCCATTTCGCCACCCCGGGCGAGACGGTGGTGCTTCACCCGGACGAGGTGCACGATGGCTACGCGGGCAGCGAGGCGGGGTTCGGGTATCGCTTGATCTACGTCGAGCCGCGCCAGATCTTCGCGGCGGTCAAGGCGGCTGTGGGCCGGGCCCGGCCGCTGCCCTTCGTGCGCAACCCGGTCGTCTCCGACCCGAGGTTGGGTGCCGCGGTCCGGGCGGCGTTCCGCGGCGACCACGACGAGCTGGCGCTCGACGAACTTGTCGCGCGGCTGGCGGAGGGACTGCTGGCGGCCGAAGCGCCAACGACGGAGGTAGCGCTACCGGGCCGCCTGGATCTCCGCGCGATCGAGCGGGCCCGGGCGTTCCTCGATGCCGCGACGGACCGGGTTGTCCGGTCCTGGGAATTGGAGGAGGTCACCGGGCTGACGCGGTACGATCTCGCCCGCCAGTTCCGGGCGGCGGTAGGCACCAGTCCGTATCGCTATTCACGGATGCGCCGGCTGGATGCGGCCCGGGCGCAGATCGGCCGGGGCGACTCCCTGGTCGATGTCTCCCTGGAGACGGGTTTCGCGGATCAGGCCCATCTCACTCGGGCCTTCATGGCCGCCTACGGGATGACGCCGGCGCGGTACGGAGCGTTGCGGCGGCAGGGTGGGTGATGAAGGAGGGCTCGTCGGTGGTTGGCCGTTGATCGAACATCGAGCAGCGTCGAGGGGATAAGGTCGCGTCGGGGTTGGAGAACGGGTGCATCGGGGTTGGAGTAAGGGCGCATGCCATGCGCCCCTACAGGATCGCGGCAAAGACACGCACCTATGCGTCGGACCTCAAGTGTTCCGGTTCTCGGTGGCGTTGGCAGTGCGGTAGTGCTACGGAGGTGGTGTCAACGTGACTTTCGATCCTGAACGTCACCATCGCCGCAGCGTCCGATTGCAGGGCAATCGCTACGATGCCGGAACGTTCTTCGTCACGATCTGCACATACCAGCGTCGGTGCATCTTTGGCCGCGTGGATGCCGGCCGGATGGTCCCGAACGAGCTTGGCTCGATCGTTCTCGATGAATGGCATCGCACGGCGTCGCTTCGTCGAGAACTCGATCACGTCGCGGTTGCGCTGATGCCCAACCACCTGCATGGCTTGGTGGTGCTGAACCCGGACACCGACGTGGCCGGTGTACCTGAACCCGAAGGCTTGCGGACGGCGGCCACGGCATGCCCGGTCCGGCGATTGCCACGTTCTCTTGGCGCCTTCGTCGGTGGATTCAAGTCGGCATGTACGAGCAAGATCCGGGCGGTCTCCGGCGATCCCGAGTTATCGGTGTGGCAGCGTGGATATCACGAGCATCTGGTCCGAACAGATTTCGCGATGGCCAGCATCGCTAACTACATCCTGACCAATCCGTTGCGATGGGATCTCGATCCCGACAATCCGGACAGCTCAGTAACGGATGAATTCGACGTCTGACTCATCGGGGACGGCGGCAGTGCGTAGTCCACCACGTGCCCATCACAAACGCTCATGGTCGCCGCGAATCCGTAGGGGCGCATGGCATGCGCCCTGTGGCAGACCCCGACGCAACGCCATCCTGCGATGGTCCCACGATCGCACACCGCAAAAGCCCGGAAGACCGGCTTTCCGCCTAGTGCTCCAGCAGCCACTCGGAGCGTTGGAGCTGGGCGCGGCGGCGGCGGAGGCGGCGGAGGCGGAGGCGGTAGACGATCGGGCCGGCGGTGGCAAAGATCGGGATGATCGACCAGTACCAGGTGGTGGCGCTGAGGAGGACGCCGGTCTCGGCGGAGATATCGGCCCAGAAGATCATGGCCACGGTCGCCAGCTTGAAGGCGAGCAGGATCCACAGGAAGGCCCAGGCGGACGTGCTCTCCTGCCGGTCCCGCGCGGCCTCGTGCTCCATCGCCGCCAGGGTCGCGGCGTCGTGGCCGCCCTGGGAGGACTGGGCATCGGGGAGGGAGGTGGCCATTGCGGGGAACTCCGGGGAACGATCCTGAGATCCGTGGAGCGAGACGTTGCCGCGAACGCCGGTGACGTCAGCGGGTTAACTGGGCAGCTGGAGTGGATGACGAGGAAAGCGTGCCGCTGTGCATCGTTGACCGGGGAAGTATAGGACTGTCTAGCGCGACAGTCAGGCCGTGACGCAGGGTCGGCTACCGGCTGGATGACCGGCTCACGGATCCCTGAACCGAGTGAGGTGCCGTTACCTGTACCTGTCCGTGGCTCGCGCGTCTGGGCAGGTTGGATGTGGCGGGCGCAGTCTCCGATCGAGCGGGGTTACGCCGGCACGATCTCGATCGCGGTGTCCAGCGGCTTGCGGAGCAGGTTGTTCAGGCCGAAGAAAAACCTGCCCAGGAAGCCGTAGCGTGCGCGGACCTCGGCCAGGGCGGCGCTCGCCTCCCAGAGTCCGACCAACCGGGCATGGCCCTCCTGGGCGTCCCCGGTCGCCTTGCCCCGGAAGGTGCCGGGCCCAATGAGCACGCGGGCCCCAGGGGCATCCTGGGCGTCCTTCACGCCGGTGCGGATCCGCTTGTGCTTGCCGGTCGCTCTATGGGTGGCCACGATCAGGTGGTCGCCGCGGCGGACGTACCAGACGGGGGTAGGGACGGCGCTGCCGTCGCGTTTGAAGGTTGTCAGGATGGCGACCTTCGCCGTGCCCAGGTTGGGGAAGGGGTCGGAGCCGGATACGGCGGCGGCGCTTGTCGTGCTGGTTACTCCTGGGTCCTCCCGATGATGCGCCATCCTATCAGAGCAGCGCCACCGTTGCTGAAGCCAACCCAACATCCATCACGGTCCGTGCCACCGGTTGGAACTCGGCGTCGGTTAGGGCGAAGGGTTGGGTGTCTCTCCTCCGGGTCATGTGATCTTCCTGCCGGTCGCCGCAGCCAGCGGGCCGGCGGTGCCGTCCTCCAGGTCTACGGTCCCTCGACGCGCCGGCCACCGGTCTCGTCGCCGAAATGGAGAATGGAGTATGGGACGGGCATGCACGCGCAGTCCCTGGCGGTTACCCTGTTCATCCCGGCGGGGAGTCAGGTCGGGATGTACTCGGCGGTACGGACGGTCGCGACCATGGCCGCGCCCTAAAAAAAGGCCCTCACCCCGGCCCTGACGGGCCACTCCCCTCCCAATCCTGGGAGAGGGGATTGGGGGGTGAGGGCTGTTCGCGCGGCTGCCACTGTACGTACATGTCCCTTGCCCTTGAACGGTTAGTTCCGTACAGTGAACGTACACATACGGACGGTCTGCGCCAGGCGAGGGGGACCAGATGGCCGAGGCGGGACGACGGGCGATCGGCGGGGCTGGCGGCTTACCCAGCGGCAGGGGCGACATGCTGGAGCGGCTCTTCCGGCTGAGTGAGCACGGCACCACCGTGCGCAGCGAGTTCATCGGCGGCGTGACCACCTTCATGGTCATGTCCTACATCATTGCCGTCAACCCGGGCATCCTCTCGCTCGGGGGCGATGGCCTGCCGGTCCGGGCGGTGGCGACCAGCACCTGCCTCGTCGCCGGGATCTTCTCGCTCGCGATGGGGCTGTACGCCAACCGGGCGATCGCGATCGCCCCCGGGCTGGGGCTGAACGCCGTCGTCGCCTTCACCCTGGTCGGCTCGATGGGCCTCACCTTTCCCGAGGCGATGGGCGTCGTCGTGGCCGAGGGGATCATCATTACGGCCCTGGTCCTGCTCGGCCTGCGCCAGGTCGTGCTGGAGGTCGTCCCCACCTCGCTCAAGCAGGCGATCTCGGTCGGTATCGGCTTCTTCATCCTCTACATCGGCCTGACGAACGCGGGCATCGTCGGGTTCGAGACGGGCTTGCCTGCCATGCTGCCCCTGAACACGTGGCCGATCTTCGTCGCCGTCGTCGGCCTGGCGGTGACCTTGGTGCTGGTGGCCCGGGGCATCCACGCCGGCATCCTGGTCGGGATCGTCGTCGCCACGATCGTCGCCTTCATCGTCCCCGGCGACGTGGCGGCCTGGCCGGACGACCCGTTGCGCGGCCCGGATTTCGACCTGGTGGGCGAGTTCAGCTTCGGGTTCATCGGCGAGCTTGGGTTCCTGACAGCCCTCCTGGTCGTCCTCAGCCTGATGTTGTCGGACTTCTTCGACACGATGGGCACGCTGGTCGGGGTGGGGGCACGGGCCGGGTACTTGGACGCGGAGGGCAACCTGCCGGACGCGCAGAAGCCCCTCCTGGTCGATTCCCTGGCGGCAATCGGAGGCGGCGCGGCCAGCTCGTCGTCGGCGACCTCCTACATCGAGTCGATCGCGGGGGTGGAGGCGGGGGGCAGGACCGGATTGGTCTCGGTGGTGACCGGGGCGCTCTTCCTGCTGGCCCTCCCCTTCGTCAACGTGATCACCGCGGTCCCGACCGTGGCGACCGCCCCGGCCCTGATCGTGGTTGGCTGCCTGATGGTGGGCGTGCTGAGCGAGTACGGCTCGGGCGATCAAGAGCGCCGGCACCGGGTGGTGGACTTCGGCGACCCGGAGGTCGGGATCCCGATGGTCCTGACGATGGTGGTCATGCCGTTCACCTACAACATCACCAACGGGATCGGGGCGGGCTTCGTCTCCTACGTCCTGATCAAGGTCGCCCGTGGGCATGCTCGCGCGGTTCACCCGTTCCTATACGTGGTGGCGGGCGCGTTCCTGCTCTACTTCCTCCGCTGGGCGCTGTTCGATGCGGAGTTCTAGAGAGAGGTGTGGGGCCTACAGCCTACGGCGTCTATCGAGCCATGGCGGCCGTGCTGTTCAGCTCAACCGATCCGAGCAACCCGTCCTTGGCCTTGTCCCGAATCGGGCGGTGGGCTCATTTGCGACGAGGCAATTCTTGAGACGTTTTGCCCTTCTGGGCATCAACAAAGCTTCTCAAGACGGCATTCATGCGTGTCTGATAGCCGGCACCCTGCGCCTTGAACCACTCGATGACGTCCTGGTCGAATCGGACGGTCAGCTGCTGCTTGGGACTGGGCAGACCGATCTGAACCGTGCTCCAGTCGATTTCACCCTCTTCCTCGCGATCGATCGACGCTGCTACTTCCTCGTCGGTGAGCGTGTCTAACCGCGTCCAGTCGGTTCGATCGTCACCGCGGTCGCGCATGCTATTCAAGTCCTGCTGTGTGAAGCGTTCGGTACGCTCGTTCTTCCGCACGGCGAGATCTCCTTGCCGAAATCAGACGGATCGCCGACCCGCGCCACGTCCAGACGACCGTAAAGAAGCGGCCGTCGATGATGCCCGTGGTAAGCCAGCGTTCCTCATCGGCGTAGGTGCTGCGAAAGGTGACCACGGAACGGCAGTCGAAGAGCAGGCTGGCATGGAGAAAGTCGAGGCCGTGCTTGGCGATGTTCTGCTGGCGTTTCGCCTCGTCCCATTCAACCTGCATGACCACTACGTAACTACAAGTGTAACTCCATGTCAAGGATGGAAGGAGAAGAGTCGATCGGTAACCGCCCATCTCACTCGGCGACGTCGAACATAGGAACCACCGGCGAACTTGGTCAGACCGGCATGCCTCGCCGCCCCTGATATGCTTCCGCCATGTACACAGACGACCAGATAGCAGACCTCTACGACGTGCTTGGTCCCTGGGCCAAAAGCGACGACTTCTATCTCGACGTGGCGATGGGTGCTCGGTCGGTGCTCGATGTCGGGTGCGGGACGGGGATGCTCCTGCACCGGGCACGGGAGGCCGGGCACACCGGACGGCTGGTCGGGATCGATCCGGATCCCTCGATGCTCCGCGTGGCGCGGCGCTACCCCGGTATCGAATGGGTAGAGGGAACGGCAGCGTCGATGACCTGGGACGGCGAGTTCGACCTGGCGATCATGATGGGCCACGCGTTCCAGGTCCTGACCAGCGACGACGACGTTCGTGCTTCGCTGGCCGCGATCCGGCGGGCGCTCTCCCCTGGCGGCCGCTTCGTGTTCGAGACGCGCAATCCGCTGGTGCGGGCCTGGGAACGGTGGAACCCGGAGAACCCGACGGAGGTAGACGCGCCGTGGGGGGAGCGGGTCCGCGTGTCGCATGTCGTCACGTCCGTCATCGGCGACGTGGTCTCGATGACGGAGACGACGAGCGCCGTGGACGGCACCTCGGAGCCGAAGTCTGGCCGTAGCTGTTGCGCTCGGCGATCGTTCCGTCCATGTTCTTGATGATGTGCTCGACCTTGCGTGAGCGAGCCATGTCCCGTCCCGCGTGGATGGCCTCGTCCTTGGTGTCGTGGGTGCTCTCGGCCGAGTCGTCGCCCTCGACCTTGTTCTTCCACGTCCCGCCCTGGTGGTACGTCTCAACGTCACCCTTCGGCATGTCCTCGTCCTTCCTGTTGATCCTCAACAACATCGAACTGGGCGCGACGCGTCCGCCTCGCCCCACGGGGTGCATCGGGCACCTCACTGACGGTGCGACGCCGATCCACCACCGTCACGCAGCTGGGAGCCAGTCTCGGCGGAAGGCAGTGCCATGCCTGATGCCATGCCCGTGACTGGAAAACACCGACAGCGGGCCGCAAACCCGCCGTAGTCGACGACGGAATTGCCCAGGTCAGGAGCCGAATCCGCCAAGTCGGGCTAGGAACCCTACAGCGCCGCGTCGAGGTCCTTTCGCGGCATCGGCGATGGACGCTCCTGTGGTGCAACCCGGAAGGCAGCAGCCGCTCGACAATTGTCCGGCTATCCGGCTATCCGGCTATCCGGCTATCCGGCTATCCGGCTATCCGGCGTCCCCTGCGTTCGTGTTGGGTCGCTGCGTCGTCGGCGAGCGCTCGATCTCGTCGAGCAGCCGATGGATCTCGAGAGCGGTCGCGAACGTGGTGATGTTCTCGGTGCCCAGGGTGATCTCCTTGAGCAGCCGTGCGTACGCGAGCGCGACGTTGTAGGCGGGGCGACCTGCCTGCCCCGACAACTGTGGCACCAACTCGTAGCGTTCTGGGACGGCCAATTCCGTAAGCGCCTTTTCATCGCCGCGCGCACCGTGCAGCGGACCCGTCCCACAGACACCTAAGCTGAGGTCGCGGGTGCTGACGAGATCACCATCGGTGCCGTTGATCTTTCAGACCAGGTTGGCTCCCGGACAGACCACCGCGGAAGTGGAGAGACGCCACGCCGCCACCTCCGATGACGCCCGTGACGGCGATCTGATCTTCGAGAGCGCGCGGCCGACGTTGCCGGGCCTCACCGGTCGCTCCTCGCAGGCGCGTCCCTTCGCCGCGGGACATGAAGCTCGTACGCGCTTCGGTCGGCGGAGTGCTGTCGAATTGCTGATCGCCCAGCGCCGTCAGCACGGTCTGGAGGTCCGCGGTGTGAACCGAAGGCAATGACCTGGCGCGGATCGCCCGATCGAGTGATGATGGCAGCCTGGGCCGGCATGAGGGTTGAAATGCCTGGGCTGGTATCCGACTCCTCCTGGAGGCCGCGGTGACGATGACGCCGGCGAGTGTTGACCATCATCAACGGGCGTGTGAGGCGCTCGAACGGAGCGCGCCACTCCTCATTGAAGCGATCCGACGCGCCCCCGGGTCGGTCCGGGCGAGGAAGATGCGCTGGACCAACGCCGAGATCGCGGCACACATGTACGCATCTGTGACCGAGGCCGGGAAGGCGGTCCGCGGCGAGCCATCCCTCTATGACGGCGTGGAGCTGTCGGCCGAGCTCGATGAGCAGATGATCGCCGGGATTCCCGAGCGGGACACCACGGTCCTGGCCGGCCTGGTCGACGAAGGCACCGCATCGTTTGTTGCCGCCGCGCGCACACACACTGGGCACGAAACAATCAGTCTTCCACGGGCGAGTGTGTCCACGATGGTGGGACTACTCGCGCTCGACCACCACCTGCATGGAGGCCAGTTCAGCCAGACGGCGAGGTCTGTATGGCACGGAAGGGTCGCCGACATGCACTCGCCGCTGCGTGCGGTCGTGCCGTATGCGTTCGATCCGAAGGCCGCACAGAACTTCCACGGCTCGTTCAGCTTGCGCCTTCGCGGCGTCGCGCCGCTGACCTACACGGTCAACAACGGGCGGCTGGACCTGGACTCCGACGGACGAGTGGAATGCACCATGACCGCCGACCCGCAGACCTTCCTTCTGGTCGGCATCGGAGTCGTGTCACAACTGCGGGCGGCCATGACCGGCAAGCTGCGTGCCGGCGGTCCTAAGCCATGGCTCGGTCTCGCGTTCCCGAGGTTGTTCCCGCCGCTCCCGCACGGCGGCGTCGACCGATAGCGCGGGCGAGCCGGTCGCGATCCCGCGCCTCAAACAGGTCGGAGGTTCCGCCGACGGCCGGCTCGTTGGAAGCGTCCGTGGCCGCGGACAGCGAGCGTGCGGTACATCTAGCAGATGTAGCACCTTGCCGGAACGGGCGCAGTCCACACCACCGCTTTGCGGGACGCACTCATCTGCCGAGAGGGCGCTGGGGTCGAATATGTGGTCACAGGTCAGCCACCGCCCGATCTCTACCGGCCCCTTCGTGCGCATCCGACTGCTGGTTGTCGGTACCCGCACGGCAGATTCCTCGTTGTCCCTTCTTCCAGAACCCGGCGATGAGCCGAAAAAGCACCCCTAGGCCCGTTTGGCCCAGGGCAGCAGTCGGCCATGGGGCGCAGTAGTCCCACCGCGGCTTCGCTCCCAGCCCTCTGGCTGGTCGGGTCACACCTATCCGTTGCTCAGAGTGTCCAAGATTCTTGACGCGGGACACAATCAGTTGCCAGGTTCGCTCTCAAGCCTGGTGATCGCCGGGACAGTTTCAGTTCGACGCCGCCAGGGAGCGGTCATGCGCGGGCCGAGCGAACGACCCCTGTCGATCCGTCGACCTCGACGAGATCGCCGTCGCGGAGGCGCCACGTTGCATCGCCGGTCCCGACGACCGCCGGTAGCCCGTACTCGCGGGCCACGATCGAAGCATGGGCTGCCACCCCGCCGGTGTCGGTGACCACGGCGGCGACCATGCCGAACAGGGCGGTCCATGCCGGTGCCGTGACCGGGCAGATGAGGATGTCGCCCGGCTGGACACGATCGAATTCGGCGACGTCACGGACGATCCGGGCCGGCCCCGTCGCTCGTCCGGGGCTGGCGGGGATCCCGACGATCGCGTCGCCGGTGTCGCCGAGCGAGCCCCTGATCGCCTCCGTCGCATCATCGATCACGCGCGCGATCATTCGAGGGATGCGGCCGAGCGTAAGCGGTGCCGCCAGGCGGGACTGACGCCGCCAGGTAGCACGCCGCGCCTCGCACCTCGCGTCGAGGGGGCGGGCGTCGGGCCCCACGGCGGCATCGACCTCTTCTCGCTCGAGGAAGTGAATTTGGTCGGGATCGCTGAGCACGCCGCGCTCGACGAGATCCTCGGCAAGCCTTGCGATCGCGCGCTGCATGACCGGCCAGGCGAGGCTGAAGTCGCCGATCTGCTCCTCGCGAACCAGCGCGTAGTGCTGGGCCGTCGCGAGCAGCCGGTCGAAGCGGGTGCGCAGCTTGGCATCGATGGCGAGCGCGTCCCGTGCGGCGGCCTCGGCGGCTCGACGCCTGTCCGCTGCCTGTTCGTGACGGCGCCGCGCGGCGCCCTCGTCGAAGGCGGATCCGGATTCGCCGAGGGTGGGCTCGCTCCAGTCGAGGCTGCGAAGGGCGTGCGGCGCGATCCCCTGTGGTCCCTGACCCAGAGCCACCAACAGGTCGAGGTGTGAGCCACCGATCCGCGAGCGGAGGTTGGCGCCGTAGAACCTGGCCAGTGGCACCTCGGCTTTCGATGAGTAGCCCCCGACCTGCGTCACGGACCCGAAGTACCGCCCTGCGGCATCGGCCAGCCGATCGACGAGTGCGGCGAGGTCCGACGGTCCGGCAGTCTCGACCTCGACCCGCGAACGCTCGACCAGGGCCCGGTAAACCGGCAGGATCTCGGTCCGCCACTCGCGCTCGGCCTGCCGGACGCCGAGCCCGGCAAGCCGCGGGAACGCCATGACCGCCTTGCGCGGTCGGCGGATGAAGCTCGGGATAATGTGGCGCACGAGCTGGCCGAGCCCCGCGACGGCCGAGGTCGGGACCATGTTGAGGCCGCCGTAGTAGTACCAGCCGTTGACGACGACGTGGCCCGGCTGCGGCGGGTCCATGCCGATCAGGCCCCCGATGGTCCGGTCCATCGCGCGCTCGATTCGGGTCAGGCCCCACGACTCGAACAGGGGCGTGACGGGGCCGCCGAGCCATTCGCCCAACCGGAAGTCGCGCAACCAGGCGCCGGGCAGTCCGGGATCCCACGACACGACGTCGGGCAGGGCCGTCATCGGGCGGGCCTGGAGCAGGAAGACCGTGCCGTCAGCGATCGCCCATTCGATGTCGACCGGCGCGCCATCGATGGCCTCGATCTGCCGGACGAGGTCCGACACCCGCCCGGCGGCGACCGCGTCGATCGCTCCGACCGCCGCGCGTCGGAGCCTGGCTCCGGACGGTCCGACCGCCCACTCCTCTGACGCTGCTTCGCCCGACACGAGCCGGTCTCCGAGACCGGCGATCGCGCTCACGATCGTCGCGGTCCGGTCGCCCGTCAGGGGATCGGCGCCGAAGGCGACGCCGGCCGCTTCGGCCGGGACCATGCGCTGGACGAGGACGGCCATCTCGGGCGACGGTGTCGCGGCCTCGTCATGACGATAGGCCGAGACCCGATCGCTCCTGCCGCTCGCGCGGACCAGCTCGATGGCGGAGGCGACGGCATCGATCCCGTCCACGTTGAGGACGGTCTCGTACATTCCGGCGAACGACGCGTCCTTGAGGTCCTCGAGGGCAGAGGACGACCGGACTGACACCGCTCCCTCGAGACCGGCGAGCAGCGCAGCGATCGCATCGATGACGTCGCGCGATGAGAGGTCCGCCGTGCCCGTAACGACGAAACCATCAGGCACTCGCAGTCCACGGCCCAGCAGACGCGCCAGGCCGGCGGCCTTGCGGCCGGCGATCGCCGGATCCGTCGCCTCGGCCAGGCGAAGGACCGCGGCAGACGGCTCGGTCACCGTCGCCGCGGGGGTGATCGGGTCGGGGACGCTGATCATTCGGAGCTCCCTTCGGTGGTTGTCGATCCTGCCGCCGCGCTTCTGGCTCCCCGGATGAGCGTCCGTAACGCCCACGATGCCCGATCGGCCGCCTCGTCCACGTCGAGACCCAGGTTGTCGCGGTAGACGCGGAAGGTGCCCGACGACGTGAGCGCGACGCTCAGGTCGGTGAGTCGCTCGATCTCCTCATCCGGCAGCTCCGGGGCACTCCGCCGGATAGCATCGCGATGGAGGCCGCGGCGCCACGGCATCTCCGCCTGGCGGATTTCCCGGCCGAGCTGGCTGGCCAAGGCGGCGCGGAGGGTTGCGTCCATCGAATCGAAGTTCCGAAAGACGGTTCGGGTGAGCTCGGCGTAGTCCTCCAGCGTCTCCGGCAGTGTGTCGGGAACCAAACCGGCCTTGGCCGTCACGTACGGACCGAGCGCATCGAATAGCCCTGC
Organism: uncultured Chloroflexia bacterium; assembly: GCA_963724285.1. Classification (GTDB taxonomy): domain Bacteria; phylum Chloroflexota; class Chloroflexia; order Thermomicrobiales; family UBA6265; genus CAVRUD01. The sequence goes on from CAVRUD010000035.1 coordinate 108,019, forward strand.
CTTGGATCCGAAGTGGCGATAGACCGTCGGGATGGAGACACCAGCCTCGCGCGCGACCGCCGGGACCGAGAGCGTCGCCAGCCCGTCGGCCATGGCTCGGACCAGGGCCTCGAGGATGCGCTCGCGCGTCGCCTCGGCCTGCTCGACGCGGAGCTGGCTCGCATAGGTCCGCTTGCGTCCGCGGGCGCCAGAGTTGCCAGCGCTCTTGGCATTGATGTTATGAATCACCTTGTCAATATATGAGTCGTGTCAA